>NZ_AUHZ01000007.1 GCF_000423445.1 Acidipropionibacterium thoenii DSM 20276
CCTCGGCATCGTCGAGCAAGAGGATTGTGTATGCGACGGTGGATCTGAATGTGCGTGCGGGTGCGGGTACCGGGTATGCCAAGGTGGGTCGGATGGTCAGGGGTGCTTATGTGGGCACTCGGGGTGCGTCGGTCAATGGTTGGACCCCGGTGAACTTCCAGGGCAGGTCGGCGTGGGTCTACTCGTCCCTGATCTCCACCACCAAGCCCAAGGTGGCGTCCAAGCCGGCGGCATCCACGGCTCCCGGCTCCGGTGGGACGCCTGAGTCCAGCGTGCTCGTCTATGCCACGGTCGATCTGAATGTGCGTGCGGGTGCGGGTACCGGGTACGCCAAGGTGGGTCGGATGGTCAAGGGCGCTCATGTGGGCACCCGGGGTGCGTCGGTCAATGGTTGGACCCCGGTGAACTTCCAGGGCAGGTCGGCCTGGATCTACTCGTCCCTGATCTCCACCACCAAGCCCAAGGTCTCGGCCTCGACGGGCAGCTCTGCCGGAAACGGCAGCTCCTCCACCCCGCGAAGCTACTCCGCAGTACCTGGCAAGGGGGGCGTCGATCCCTGGGGGTTCTACTGGGGCCAGTGCGTCTCCTACGTGGCCTGGCAGGTGCGCCTCAACACCTCCTACCCGGATTACCAGAATGTCTACAAGGGAGTCCACTTCGGTAACGCCAGCAACTGGGCCTCGGCAGCCCGCAGTCTGGGAATCACGGTGAACACCACGCCGACTGTGGGATCGGTCGCCTGGCGCCAGAGTGGTTCTGCCGGGCACGTGGCCTACGTCACCGCCGTCCATGCCAATGGCACCATCGACGTCTCCGAGTACAACTTCAAGGTGTCGGAGGGCTACGACACCCGCAGCAACGTCAATTGGCGAAGCGGGGGCTCCAGCGGCTTCGATGCCTTCATCCACTTCTGAGAGGTCCCCACACCGAGGCGCAGGCCCGATGTGCCGCCACTTCACCGCAGCCGTGCTGGACGATGCGATGAGCGACCCGGATCATGGCCGCCGCAGCCGACGCCACGGTGAGCAGGCGGAACGGGGACTCAGCGAATGGACTCGTCCAGGGTGATGGTGAGGGCCGCAGCGGCCTGGCGTGCGCGCTGACGGGCCTGATCGATGTCAGCCCCCCGAGCGAGTGCGACGCCGACTCGTCTGCGTCCGGCCACCGAGGGCTTGCCGAACAGGCGCAACTGGGCAGTCGGCACCGACAGGGCGGCGTCGACACCGGCGAACCGGGGGACGCCGTCGCCCTCGGCCAGCACTGCGCATGAGGCCGCGGCAGGCTCCTCGGGGCCACCGATCCGGCGGGCGTCCCCGGCCGACAGCCCCAGAATGGCACGGGCGTGCAGGGCGAACTCGGAGAGATCCTGGGAGATCAGGGTCACCATGCCGGTGTCGTGCGGGCGAGGGCTGACCTCGGAGAAGAGCACGTGATCGCCGACCACGAACAGTTCGACGCCGAAGAGTCCCCAGCCTCCCAGCGCCTCGGTGATCCGACCGGCGACATCCCGGGCCTGGTCCAGGGCCGCCTCTGACACGGCGGCGGGTTGCCAGGACTCGCGGTAGTCCCCCTCTACCTGGATGTGGCCGACCGGGTCGAGGAAGGAGGTACCGCCGGCGTGGCGCACGGTGAGCAGCGTGATCTCGGAGTCGAAGTCAACGAATCCCTCGACGATGCAGCGTCCGCCCCCGGCGCGGCCACCGTCCTGGGCGTTGGACCAGGCTGTCTCGACGTCGTCGGGGGAGTGCAGCACCGACTGGCCGTGACCCGATGAGGACATCACCGGCTTGACGACGCAGGGGAAGCCGAGCAGCCGGGCGGCATCTGCCAGTTCGGACCGGGAGTCGACGAAGCGGTAGGGGGAGGTCGGCAGGCCGAGCTCCTCGGCTGCCAGCCGTCGGATCCCCTCGCGGTTCATGGTGAGCTGGGTGGCACGGGCGGTCGGCACGATCTGGACTCCGGCCTGCTCCACCTCGGCGAGGACCTGGGTGGCGATGGCCTCGACCTCCGGGACCACGACATCGGGGCGCTCCTGCCCGATGACATCGCGCAGGGCCTGTGGATCGAGCATGTCGACCACGTGGGCGCGGTGAGCGACCTGCATGGCCGGGGCGTGCGGGTACCGGTCCACGGCGATCACCTCGGCCCCCAGCCGCTGCAGTTCGATGGCCACTTCCTTGCCCAACTCGCCGGACCCCAGCAGCATGACGCGGGTGGCGCCGTCGGTGAGAGGGGTACCGAGGGTTCCAGGTGTACGGGTCACGGCCACATCCAACCACGTCACGGCCCCTGGCAGAGCCCTTCCCGGACTGGCCCGGGTGCCCCGCACGCCGCGTGAGTCGTCCCATTGCCAGCACCAGCCGACCGGAGCTGAGAGATGACGACGCCGGGATGCTCCCCGCGATGGACACGGCAGGGCGGTCACCGACTGCAGAGCAGCCGATCGCCGGAATCTCGAAGCGGTGGTGTCATCGGGATGACCCGCGAGTACCGAGTGGGGCGTGTGGGGCTCGAACCCACGACCCAGGGATTATGAGTCCCCTGCTCTGACCGGCTGAGCTAACGCCCCGGGCGGCCCTGGAGCCGCGGGCAGCACTCTAGCGGGTACCCGTTGAGGCCCGCCGATCGGCCAGCAGGGCCGTGATGGTCCGACCCACGGCGCTGTCGTCGTGATCGCCGATGACCTGGTAGCCACGACTCAGCAGTTGCGGATGTGCGTTGGCCACGGCGTACGGGTGACCGACCAGGTCGAGCATCGAGATGTCGTTGGGCATGTCCCCGAAGGCTGCGGCATCGGCCGGGTCGACATCCAGGTCGGCGCAGACCCTCGCCAGCGCGGCACCTTTGGAGACGCCGGCTGAGCTGACCTCCAGGATGCCGTCGGGGCCGCTGAATGAGTAGGTGGTGGTCGCACGGTCACCGATGACCGGTGCCAGCCTGCGATAGAGCTCCTCGCTGGGCACTCCCCAGCCGCGGATGAGCAGTTTCACCACGGATCGTTGCTGGCCGATCAGGTCGGCCACCGGGGCCACCAGATCGGGGCGGCCCTTCTCGAAAGACCTCTCGAAGCCCTCCTGCAGTCCCCAGTGGCGGGCCTCCTCGGCGCAGAACAGCGCCGAGGGCAGCACCTGGCAGACGTCGGCGACGATGTCGGTGAGCACCTGGTGATCGATGGCCTGCTGGTGGAGAATCTCGCCGGTGTGGGAGTCGATGCTGACCGCTCCGTTGAAGGCCAGCACGATGGGGTCGGCATCGGCGAGCTGGCTGAGCACGTCCAGCCAGCGATAGGGCCGGCCGGTGGCGAAGACGATGTGGACCCCGGCGGCCGCGGCCGCCCGCACGGCTGCAAGGTTGGCGGCCGAGGGGGTCTTGTCGCTGCTCAGGAAGGTCTGGTCCAGGTCGGAGGCGATCAGTTCGACACTGTGCATGGTCACAGCTTGGTGTTGGTGGTCGGCGTGGGAGTGGCGCTGCCGCTGGACCCTGAGCCGCCCGGCGACTGCATGGTCGGGGGAGTGCTCTGAGTCGGATTCTGGGGCGAACCCGAATCCGAGGGAGTCGGCGTGGCAGGCTGCGAGCCCGAGGGAGTGGGGGAGGCCGAGTTCGGGGACGGGGAGCCCGATCCCGAGGATGGCGAGCTCGGGGATCCCGATCCGCCGCCGGATCCGGATGCCGAGGTCGGCACCGGGGGCGGAGGGGGACTGGGCGGCACATTCTGGAACAGCAGGACCGCGATGAGCAGGCCCAGTGCCGCGATCATCAGGATCAGCAACCAGGCGATCCCGACGCTCGACCAGCCGGCCCGATCGCCGCGACCGGGCCAGGGCAGCGGCCAGGTCCGCGAGGTCCCGGTGGTGGTGCGATCGGCCCAGTGCAGCCGGTAGCCGGGTCCCGAGGGGTCGCCGATCTCACTGGTCGTCGACAGGTCCACCGCCTGCAGGATGCGCAGCGCCTCGGCGGGGGCTGCCGGTGTCCCGTCGTTGATGAGCGCCACCCAGGGGGCCAGCGGGAGCTGTTCGGGACTGTCCGGGTCGTCGTCCTCGGATCTGAACAGATACCCCAGCCGGCCCTGATCCTGTCCCTGTCCGCCGCGCGCCACCACCGTCTCGGTGTGGAGATGGTTCACCTCTCCGCTCAGTCGGTCGCGGGCGGCCGCGTCGGCAGCAGCGCCCTCGGACAGCAGGATGAGCAGCACCGGGGTGTTGGCCTCGTCGTGGCCGATGAAGGTCACCCCGGCGGTGGTCGCCAGAAGTCGGGAGTCGAGCCAGAAGTCCCCCACCCGGGGTGGATCGGAGGCCAACAGCGGGGAGGGCATGGGCGCACCCGGGCCCGTCACGGGTGGGCCACCGGGGGATTGGGCATCTGACATCGCCTCCATCTCATCACATCGGTGGTGAACCCGTTGAGGTTGTCATGATGCCCTGCCGGGATATCCCGAGGTGGCAGCCCTCGTCACAGCCTGTCGTTAAGGTGGCACGGTATCGTGGCGAGCACCGCGGAACGGCTCATCGCACGGGTCGAGGCAGGAGCAACGAGTGAGCACAGCAGGCATGCAGCCGGGTGGGTACCAGTCATCGGGCCAGCAGGGATCCTGGCCCTCCCCCCAGGGCCAGCCCCCGCAGCACCCCGGCGACCAGGGGCAGGCACCTCAGCCCCAGTCCGCCCCGCTCCAGCCCGGGCGCTCCCCATCGGCGCAGTCCTATCCCGCTCCGACCCGCAGCCAGCCCCCCTCGGTTCCCCAGCATGCTCAGCAGGCTCCCGGACCCTGGCCCGCCCAGCCCGTCACCCCGGCCCAGGCGTCGCAGCCCGGCCGGCCGGCCCAGCGCAGCGAGATGCAGTTGTCGGGAGGCCAGAACATCGGCACCGGCAATGCCGGGGCCGCGATGACCAATGAACAGGCCGCCACACTGGTCGGTGAGGCGATCGGCCAGGTGCAGCACGTGATCGTCGGCCAGGAGCACATGGTCGAGCAGATGATGGTCGGCGTGCTCGCCAAGGGTCACATCCTGCTGGAGGGCGTGCCCGGCGTCGCCAAGACGCTGGCCGTGCGCTCCTTCGCCACGGTGCTGGGAGGAGACTTCTCCCGAGTGCAGTTCACCCCCGACCTGGTGCCCTCCGACATCGTCGGAACCCGGATCTACTCGGCCTCCAAGGAGAGCTTCGACATCGAGCTCGGCCCGGTCTTCGTCAACTTCGTGCTCGCCGATGAGATCAACCGCGCTCCCGCCAAGGTGCAGTCGGCGATGCTGGAACTGATGGCCGAGAAGCAGGTGTCGATCGCCGGGCAGACCTTCCCCGCTCCGGCCCCGTTCAGCGTCTTCGCGACCCAGAACCCGGTCGAGTCGGAGGGCGTCTACCCCCTTCCGGAGGCCCAGCGCGACCGCTTCCTGCTCAAGATCGACGTGCCCTACCCGCGTGGCAACGAGGAGTTCGAGATCCTGCGCCGGATGAGCGTGCGCACTCCCGAACCCGAGGTGGTGCTCACTCCCGCCAAGGTCATCGAGCTGCAGGAGATGGCCTCCAATGTCTTCGTCCACAATCTGGTGGCCGAGTACGTGGTGCGTCTGGTGCTGGCCACCCGCACCCCGGCCGACTTCGGGATGCCGGATCTGGAGTCGGTGATCCAGATCGGTTGCTCCCCGCGTGCCACCCTCGGCCTGGTGGCCGCGGCACGGGCCCTGGCATTGATCCACGGCCGCGACTACGTGCTGCCGACCGACGTGCAGGCGGTGGCCAAGGACGTCATGTGCCATCGGCTGGTGCTCGGCTTCGACGCCATCGCCGACAACATCGAGACCTCCCAGGTCATCGAGCGGATCCTGGCGATGGTGCCCCCGCCCACACCGGTGTGGAATGCCCAGCAGCGTTCCGAGGCCCATCTGTCGCACCGTCACCAGCCCGAGTACCGCGACTGAGGGCGCCGATGACATCGCGTCCCACATTCGGCCCGCCACAGCCATCCTGGTCCCGCTCCACCCCCGAGGTCCGGCAGTCCGGCCAGGCGGTGGCCGAGACCGTTCTCCACCCGCCGACCGGGGCCACCCTGCCGCTCAGCCAGCTGGCCCCCGAGGCGGCGCTGCGGCGTCTCGAGCTGACCGTGGTGCGGCGCCTGGAGGGGTTCCTGCACGGCGACCACATCGGCCTGCTGCCCGGGGCCGGCAGCGACATCAATGACGCCCGGCTCTACCAGCCCGGCCAGGACGATGTCCGGCGGATGGACTGGGCGGTCACCGCCCGGACCACCGAACCACACGTCCGCGACACCATCGCCGACCGGGAGCTGGAGGTCTGGGCGCTGCTGGATGTCACCCCCTCGATGAACTGGGGCACCCAGGGGATGACCAAGCGCGATCTGGGAATCGCCGGGATCGCTACCATCGGCTTCCTGTCCCAGCGGATGGGTGACCGCTTCGGCGGCCTGGTGATGCGCCAGGACTCGATCCGAAGGATCCCGGCACGCAGTGGGCGGACGGCCCTCTACGCCCTGCTGCGCAGCATGCTCACCGAACCCATCGTCCCCGACAATGCTCCTGGGGACATCACCCTGGCGGCGGGCATCGAGCAGCTCAATCGCACCGAGCGGCGTCGCGGGATGAGGGTCGTGGTGTCGGACTTCCTCACCCCGGGAGACCATGAGCTGGACTCCTCGGTGGCCCCGGACTGGGAGCGGGCGCTGCGCCGGCTGTCGGTGCGCAACCAGGTGCTGTGCATCGAGGTGATCGACGCCGCCGAGACCGACTTCCCCGACATGGGGGAGATCCTCATCCGGGACCCGGAGAACGACTTCGCCCGCTACGTCAACACCTCCGATCCGGCCGCCAAGGAACGGATGGACGCCGCCTCGGCCGCCCAGCGCGCCCGGATCGCCACCGCCATCCGACGTGCCGGAGCCGGCCACATCCAGCTGCGCACCGACTCGGACTGGGTCACCGACATCGCTCGTTTCGTGCTCGGTTACCGTCGGGTCGCCTCGATGCTCCACCAGCCGCCCCAGGGGGTGGCCAAGTGACCTCCGCGTTGATCCTGCTGGTGCTCGGTCTGCCCCAGGTGATGGAACCGGCACGGCTGTGGGCCCTGCTGGCGATCCCGGCCCTGGTGCTGATGTACCTGTGGGCTCTCCAACATCGCAGCCGTTCGGGGATCCGGTTCACCAATACCGGCATCCTGGGAGCGGTACTGCGGCCCCAGTCCCAGTGGAAGCGACATGTCGCGGTCGCCATGGCGTTGTGCTCGCTGGCTGCGGTGAGCTTCGCATGGGCCCGTCCGATGGGCATCGAGAGGGTGCCCAGGGAGCGGGCCACCATCGTGGTGGCCATCGACAACTCGCTGTCGATGAGCGCCACCGACGTCGACCCCAATCGGTTGGCTGCCGCCAAGACGCAGGCCGCCAGTTTCATCGACAGCCTGCCGGCAGGGTTCAACGTGTCGGTGGTCACCGTCTCGGCGAACCCGCGGGTGGTGATGCCCGCCTCCACCGATCGGTCCACCACCAAGCGGGCCATCTCGGCCATCGGGACCGAGCAGGGCACCGCGATCGGTGACGCCATCACGCTGAGTCTGCAGGCCATCAAGCAGGCTCCCGGAGGCGGTGCCCAGGGGCAGGTCCCAGCGGCCGTCGTGCTGCTGTCCGACGGCGGCAACACCGACGGTTCGGACCCGATGAACGCCGCCAACGCGGCAGCTGCCGCGAAGGTGCCGGTCTACACCATCGCCTTCGGCACCCAGACCGGCTTTGTCGACGTCGACGGGGCCCGGGAGCGGGTGGCACCCGATACCAGGCTTCTCGGCCAGATCGCCGAGCGGACCAGGGCCAAGGCGTGGACGGCCGAGTCGGCAGGGGATCTCAAGGAGGTCTACCAGGACGTGCACCGCTCGGTCGGGTACGAGGAGGTCAAGAAGGAGATCACCTCCCGCTGGGCCTTCTACTCCCTGGGATTCGCGATCGTGGCGGGTCTGGGCGTGGTCTCGATGGCGACGAGGTGGCCGTGATGACTGATCTGCTTGTTCCCCTGACCAGCATGCTGATCGAGCCGACGTTGCTGGTCCAGTTCCAGCGACCGAGCCGGCTGTGGTGGCTGCTGGTGCCGTTGGCGGTGCTGCTGGGATATGTCGGTCTGAGCGCCCGCCGTACCCCGGTGCGCCGGGCGAGCCGGGTCGACCTGCGCCGGATCCTGCCCCGGGACAAGGCCTGGAAGCGCCACCTGGCGGTGCTCTGCTCGGTGGCCTCGATGGCCTCCCTGGTGGTCGCCTTCGCCCAGCCGCAGGCCTACCGTGAGGTGCCGCGGGACCGGGCCACCGTGGTCATCACGATGGACGTCTCGCGGTCGATGATCGCCACCGATGTGGAACCCTCGCGACTGTCGGCGGCCAAGTCGGCGGCCAGGTCCTTCCTCACCGAGATCCCCGAGCGGTTCAACGTCGCCCTGGTGAAGTTCGCCGCCAGCGCCCAGCTGGTCGTGCCCCCCACCACCGACCGGGCGGCCGTCTCCAGCGCCATCGAGAATCTCGAGGTACTTCCGTCCACCGCCATCGGCGAGGGGATCTACGCCTCACTGGACGCTCTCAAGCTGGCCCCTGATGATCCCTCCCATCCCGGTACCAAGCCGCCTGCGGCGATCGTGCTGCTGTCTGACGGGGCCACCAACGTCGGGCGTCCCTCCCTGCCGGCGGCTCAGCAGGCCAGGAAGCAGAACGTCCCGATCTACACCATCGCCTACGGCACTGCCGGTGGCTACGTCTACGAGCAGGGACGCCGCCAGCCGGTTCCGGTGAACCATCACGAGCTGGCCGCGATCGCCAAGGCATCCGGTGGTGAGAAGTTCTCCGCCGAATCACTGGGCGAGCTCACCAATGTCTACAAATCGATCGCCAAGGCGGTGGGCAGCGAGAAGGTCTACACCGAGGCCACCGACCGCTACGTCGGCTACGGGCTGCTGCTGGCGGTGCTGGCCGGCCTGGGAGTCATCTCACTGGCTGCTCGATGGCCCTGATCGGAGGGGTGGACCTGCGCCGGCGGTGGGACCTCGACGGTGGCGGCGCCGGGCAGGACCCGGCCGGGGCCGGTTGTGGTTGAGTTGAGGCCATGACCTCCATCGCTGAGAACCTGGCCGCCGTGCGATCCCGGATCGACGCCGCCTGCCGGCGGGCCGGGCGCGATCCCTCCGAGGTGAGTCTGCTTCCGGTCAGCAAGACCCACCCCTCTGATGCGGTGCTGCAGGCCGTGGCGGCCGGATACTCCCGGTTCGGGGAGAACCGGGTCCGGGAGGCGGTCGGCAAGTGGCAGGAGCTGCACGAGGCCCATCCGGAGATCGGCTGGGTGATCATCGGCCACCTGCAGACCAACAAGGCACGCGACGTGGCCCGGTTCGCCACCGAGGTCTCCAGCCTCGACTCCCTCAAACTGGCCCGTGAACTGGCCAGGAGACTGGACCACGAGGGGCGGCGTCTCGACGTTCTCATCGAGGTCAACTCCTCGGGTGAGCCGCAGAAGTCCGGGATTGCTCCCGAGGAGGCGCCCGAACTGGCCCGCCAGCTGTCGACCTTCGACACCCTCAATGTCAAGGGTCTGATGACCGTGGCGGTGAACTCGCCGGATCGCAGCCAGGTGGCCGGCTGCTTCCAACGGATGCAGGATCTGCAGGCCAGGCTGCGCCAGGAGGCCGGCGGGACCAGCCCCTGGAATGAGTTGTCGATGGGGATGTCAGGAGACTTCGAGGAGGCCATCGCCCACGGCGCGACGGTGGTCCGGGTGGGCACAGCGATCTTCGGCGCCCGCGACTACCGGTAGATTCCCGGCCGACTCGCCGTGGGGGCTTGAAGGCCACGGCGGCGACGGGGCACACTGGGGCTTGTTCGTCCTACCGGATGCCATTTGCTGGGGAAGGCACGTGGATCAAGGGGAGGACGGCCGTGAACAATTTCTCACACGTTGCGAGTGGGATGCTCTTCATCCACTCGGCACCGACGGCGCTGCGCAGCCACATCGAGTGGTCGGCGGCCGCCGCCGTCAGCCTGCCTGGAGCACTCGCCTGGGAGCACCAGCCGGTCGAGGCCGGCTCGTGGTGCCTGGAGACATCCTGGCGAGGTGAGCGTGCCAGGGCCACCGAACTGGTCTCCACGCTGGCCAGCTGGGGACGGGTGCGTTTCGAGCTCACCATTGATGCCGCCGCCGAGGGGCTCGACGCCGGTCTGGGTCATCGCTGGAGCGTCACCCCGTCGCTCGGGGTCTTCTCCGCGGACACCAGTGCGATCGGTGATGTGATGATTGACGAGAACCGGCTGCGACGTGCGATGGTCGAGGCACGCCGTGAGGGCACCGATCTGCAGGCCGAGATGGCCGATCTGCTGGGGGAGCCCTGGGATGTGGAGCTGGAGGCCTATCGAGCCCGGGACCCCGAGCTGGACGTCAGCTGGCTGTCGAGCCAGGTGGGGTGAGCCCCGGTCATCGCGGCGCCGCGATGACCGGGCGGCCGGATCAGCGGGTCGCGTTGGCGTTGGTGAACGCCAGGGTGACGTTGTGTCCGCCGAACCCGAAGGAGTTGTTGAGGGCTGCAAGATCCCCGTCGGGCAGCGCGGTGGTCTTGCGCACCACGTTGATCGGAAGGTCCTCCTCGAGATGCTCGATGTTGATGGTGCCGGGCACCTGGCGCCTGAGCAGCGCCATCACCGAGGCGAAGGTCTCCAGGGCCCCGGCGCCACCCAGCAGGTGGCCGGTCATCGACTTGGTGCCGTTGACCAGCACCTGGTCTGCGGCGGCGCCCAGAGTGGTGCGGATCGAGTGGGCCTCGGCAAGGTCTCCCTGCGGGGTCGAGGTGGCGTGGGCATTGACATGGTTGATGTCGGTCGGCGACAGGTCGGCGGCCACCAACGCCTTGTGCATCGCCGAGGCCTGCCCGGCACCGGTCGGGTCGGGCTGGACCAGGTCGTGGGAGTCCGCCGAGATGCCGGCTCCGGCCAGCGTCCCGTAGATCCTCGCGCCGCGCGCCCGGGCGTGCTCGATGGTCTCGATGACCAGCACCGCGGCACCCTCGCCCAGCACGAAGCCGTCGCGATCGGCGTCCCACGGCCGTGACGCGTGCTCGGGGTCGTCATTGCGCTTGGACAGTGCCTGCATCTGGGAGAAGGCGGCCACCGGCAGCGGGTGGATGACCGCCTCGGTGCCCCCGACCACCGCGATGTCGGCCCGACCCAGGTGGATCTGGTCCAGGCCCAGCGAGATGGCCTCCGAGGAGGAGGCGCAGGCCGAGACCGGGGTGTGGACCCCGGCCTTGGCGTTGACCAGCAGTCCGACGTTGGCGGCCGGAGCGTTGGCCATCAGCATCGGGATGGTGAAGGGGCTGACCCGTCGGAAACCGCGGTCCTTCTGGATGTCCCACTGGCCCAGCAGGGAGTGCAGACCGCCGATCCCGGTGGCGCAGCACACCACCAGCCGCTCCGGGTCGATGCCGTTGTCGACCGGCTCGCCGTCGGCGTCATGCGGCAGCTCCAGGCCGGCATCGGCCCAGGCCTCCTCGGCCGCGACGATCGCCAGCTGGGAGCTGCGGTCCATCCGGCGGGCCTTGGGGTGAGGGATGTGATTGGTGGGATCGTCCACCGCCTCGGCGGCGAAGTGCACCGGAAGGTCGGCCGCCCAGTCCTCGGTGAGGGTGTGGACGCCGTTGCGGCCGGCCACCAGCCCCTCCCAGGTGGTGGGGGCGTCGCCGCCGAGCGGGGTGGTGGCTCCGAAGCCGGTGATGACGACGTCACTCATGTATCTCTCCTGATGGTGAATCGGGCCTGATGATGCGGTGGGCCCGGGACCGGACGGGCCGGGAGGAACTGAGCCGGATGGTCTGGGGCTCAGGCCTGTGCGGCGTTGATGAAGTCGATGGCGTCGCCGACGGTCTTCAGGTCCTTGGACTTGTCGTCGGGGATCTCGATGCCGAACCTCTCCTCGCAGGCGTAGACGATCTCGACCATCGACAGGGAGTCGACGTCCAGGTCGTCGATGAAGGACTTCTCGGGGGTCACCTCGGCCTGGTCGACGCCGGTGATGTCGTTGACGATGTCGGCGATGTCGGCGAGGGTCTTGGTGTTGTCAGCCATGATGGGATTCCTTTTCCGGTGAGCGGGTATTTCTGAATGGATTGAGTGGGAAGTAGGGGGACTGAACCTCAGGGGATGACGATGACCTGGCCGGCGAAGACCAGCCCGGCACCGAATCCGATGATGAGGGCCAGATCGCCGCTGTGGATCTCGCCGCGGTCCAGCATCCGGTCGATGGCGATCGGGATGGAGGCTGCCGAGGTGTTCCCCATGTCGGCGATGTCGCGGCACACGGTGACCGAGTCGGGCAGCTTGAGGTGGCGCACCAGGGCGTCGGTGATGCGGTCATTGGCCTGATGGGGGATGAAGACGTCCAGATCGGCCGGGCTGATCCCGGCCCTGGCGATGGCCTCGGAGGCCTTGGCGGTGACCGTGGTCATCGCCCACTTGTAGACCGCGCGGCCATCCATCGCGATGAGCGGATGGTTCAGCTCGGGGTGGGAGGCCACCTCGGTCCAGTCCTCGATCTCGATGGTCTCGACCTTGTCGGAGGCCGTTCCCCAGACCGCCGGGCCGACGCCGACGGTCGAGGAGGGACCGACCACGGCAGCCCCGGCTCCGTCGGAGAAGAGGAAGGCGGTGCCGCGGTCGGCGAGGTTGATCATCTCCGACAACTTCTCGACGCCGATCACCAGCACCCGCGTGGCCGCACCGCTGCGGATCAGCGAGTCGGCCAGCGTCAGGGAGTAGCAGAAACCGGCGCAGGCTGCGTTGACGTCGAAGGCCGCTGCGCTGAAGGCACCCAGATCATGGGCCACATAGGCGGCCAACGAGGGGGAGGGGCGGTGGTGGGAGACGGTCGCGCAGATCACCGCGTCGACCTGGTCGCCGGTCAGATCCAGCTTCGTCAGAGCCCTGCGGCCGGCTTCTGCGGCCATCGAGCGCGGCGTCTCCTCGGCGGTGGCCCACCGTCGCGAGGTGATGCCGGTGCGCTGCTCGATCCACTCCGGTGTGGAGTCGATCATGGTGCACATCTCCTGGTTGGAGACGACACGGGAACCACGCACATGGCCGGTGGCCAGGATGGTGGAGCTGGCGGCCCCCTGCTCCTGGCTGATTGCTGGACGGGTGGACGACGTCATCAGACCTCCGCGGTCTTGGTTGAGTGCTTCTCGACGAATGCCCGGGCATCGGCGAGCTGATCGGGTGTGTTGAGGTTGAACAACTCGACACCCTTGAGATTGCGTTTGGCGATACCGGTGAGGGTTCCCGCCGGAGTCAGCTCCATGATCCCGGTGACGCCGCGCTCGGCCATCGTGGCCATGCACAGGTCCCAGCGCACCGGATGAGCGACCTGGTGGACCAGCCGGTCGGCGAAGGCGCGGCCCTCGGTGACCACCTCGCCATCCAGGTCCGACAACAGGGCAGTGCTGGGGGTGCCGGTCGGCATCGCGGCGGCGACCTCGGCCAGGTGGCGCACCGCAGGCTCCATGTGGGCGGTGTGGAAGGCTCCGGCCACCGACAGCGGGAACAGCCGGGTGCGGGCCGGCGGGCGCTCGGCGAAGGCGGCCAGTTGCTCGACCGTGCCGCCGGCGACGATCTGTCCCTTGCCGTTGTAGTTGGCGGGGGTGAGTCCGGCGGCGTCGATGGCCGCCAGCACATCCTCCTGCACACCACCGATGACAGCAGTCATCGAGGTGCTGGTGAGGGCGGCGGCCTCGGCCATCGCCCGACCGCGCTCGCGAACCAGCACCATCGCCGCCTCGGGGGAGAAGGCCCCAGCCCCGGCCCCGGCGGCGATCTCGCCGACCGAGTGGCCGGCCAGCAGGTCGGCGCGGGAGAACAGGTCCTCGGCGACCGCCCAGCCGGTGGCCAGCGAGGAGGCGACCAGCAGCGGCTGGGCCACCGCGGTGTCCTTGATGGTGGCCTGGTCGGAGACCGTGCCGTGGGCCGACAGATCGATGTCGGCAACGGCCGACAGCCACGCCAGATGGGCAGCGAAGGAGGAGTCCTCCAGCCAGGCGGACAGCAGCCCGGGTTTCTGAGCACCCTGGCCGGGCGCGACGATTGCTAGCACATCCCCACTCTTGCCGATCGGCGCGGACGGCGCGAGGGCCACGGGCACGAAATACCGCCGAGGTGATTTGTGGGGATCCGACAACAGCCGCCGCACCGGCCCCGCTCCCGGGGCCCGTTGTCGCCCGCTGCCCGCCGGGGTTCCCGGCTGGCCGGCGGTGCGAGCACCTCAGGCTGCGGCGTCGCGTTCGGCACGCACCCTCAGGGTCTCGGCGATGACATCGCATACCGGGGTGTCGACGCCGACCTCGTCGCCGAGGCCCGGCAGTGCCCCCATCTGGGCCTCCAGCTCGCTGGGGCGTCCTGCGGTGATGTCGCGCTGGAAGGATGTCGTGGAGGCCGGGTCCTGACTGCTCAGGAAGGCCAGCGTCTGGTCGACGATGTCGCCGGGGAAGTCGGCGCCGTGAGCCCGTCCCACCGCCACGGCCTCCTGTATGCAGCGCCGGAAGATCGCCAGATGGCGGCCGAGGAGTTCGCCCAGCGGTGCATCCAGCAGGGCGCCAACGGCCCCCTCGGGGACCACGTGGATCACCTTGGTCCACAGTGCGGTCCAGATGTCGCCGGTGTCGACGGTGTCCACCCCGGCGTCCCGCAGGGCCTGTCGGAATGCCGTCAGGGTGGGTGTGATGCTGTTGTCCCAGGTGCCCACCACCAGGCTCTGGGGGCCGCCCATCAGGTCGATGACGCCCGGCTCGGCGATCTTCGTCCAGACCCGGCACAGACCGGGGCCGACATGCTCCCGGCCGATCGCGTCGGCCAGCACGAAGGGCGCCTGCAGACCGTTCTGGGTGGTGACGACCAGGGTGTCGGGGCCCACCAGGGCCGGCAGATAGCTGGCGGCGGCGTCGGCGACCTGGAAGGTCTTGGTGCACATCAGCACGACGTCGACCGGGCCCACCTCGGTGGGGTCGTCGGTGGCCTGGACCGCGAGGGTGAGGTCCTCGGTCCCGGTCACCCGCAGGCCGTTGGTGGTGAGGGCGGAGAGGGTGGCACCCCGGGCGATGAAGACGACGTCCTGACCGGATGCCGCCAGTCGGGCACCGTAGAACCCTCCGATGGCGCCTGCTCCGATGACTGCGATGCGCATCACTGCTGATCCTTCCCACCCGCGGCGATGACCGCGGCACTGACCGAAGCCCGCGCGTCCGTGCGAGTGGCCGGCAGCATCGGCAGACCCATCGACGTCAGTGTCCGTTGCATGCCGGCACCGACGTGGGTGGCGACCACCGCGTCGACTCCGTGGTCACGCAGGAAGGTGACGATCCTGGCGTGGTGGGAGCCCTCACTGCCCAGGTCGTGCAGCCGGTCCCAGTCCACCTGGAAGGTGTCCCACTGCTGGATCGTGCCATCGTCGTCCACCTGGGCGACGGCCACCATCGGGGCCTTGCCGAATCGTGGTTCCACTGTGGCGTCCGGGCGGACCGGGATCATGAGGTTCATGACGCCAGCCTATTTCCCCCGGTCGATCTCCCGCTGTGGCTGGTGCTCATCGGCCCGGTTGCCGTGGTGGCTGTGACCCGAGCTCTCAGGACGGCCCGCCGCGCCCTGACCGGCCAACCGCCCCAGGGTGATCGCCAGGTGGAGCAGATAGGCCTCCCGCGGGGTCGAGGGGGAGTATCCGGAGACGTCCTGGACCCGCTTGAGCCGGTACCGGACGGTGTTGGGGTGGATGTACATCGCCCGGCCGGTGCCCTCGACCGAGCAGCCGTGGTCCAGGAAGGAGACGGTGGTGTCCAGCAGATCGCCGGTGGCATCGGCCAGCGGACGGTAGACCTGCTCGACGAGCCATGAGATCGCCTCCTGGTCTCCCGACAACGCCCGCTCGGGCAGCAGATCCATCGCCGAGAGCACGGCCGGACCCTCCGGCCAGGCCGGTGCGGCGGCAGCACCGGAGAGGGCGGCTCGCGCCGAGGAGGGGGCATCGACCATGTCCTGGACCACCGGGCCCACCACCACGGCGCCCTGGCCCAGATGTTCGGCCATCGATCCGGCTGCCGCCAGGGCGGCGGCGTCATCGGCCACCGCATCCCCCGACAGCACCGCGACGACCTTGTCGCTCTGCACCGCCGCCAGAACCGACAACCCCAGTCGCTCGCCGGCATGCCGCAGGGTCGCCAGGGACTGGGACCTCCGGTAGGGGCCCACCAGCACGCACAGTCTGCTGCCGGGCCGCCAGCCCAGCGTGGAGGCCCGGGAGATCAGCTGGCCGGCGTCGGTGTCGGCCCGCACGATGGCGTCGACCACCAGGGACTCCAGCCGCTCGTCCCAGGTGCCGCGCTGTTCGGCGGCCCTGGCGTAGACCTCGGCGGCGGCGAAGGCCACCTCCCGGGAGTAGTGCACGATCGCCTCGGCGAGTACCTGGCGATCCCCGCGCGGCATCGCGGAGATCTGCTCCTCGACCACGTCGATGGTGGTGCGCACCAGGTCGACGGTCTGGTGCAGGGAGATCTTACGGGTCATCGAGCGCGGAGCCACGTCGAAGACGTCGGTGGGCGAGTACGGCTCGGCCTCGTCGTCGGCGAACCATCGGACGAAACCGTCGATGCCGCTGCGCGCCACGATTGAGATCCAGGAACGGTCATCGGCCGACAGGGCGCGGAACCAGGAGTGTCGGGCCGTCATCTCGGTGAGCGTCGCGGTGGTCATCGTCGAGGTGCGCGAGGCCAGCCTCTTGGCCATGGCCCGTCGGGTACGGTCGGAGGCGACGATGGTCCGCCCGGTACTAGACATGCCAGCCCTACGGGCCTCCTCGTTGGCGTGCGAACTCCGTGGTGCCACGGGCATCTCCCATCTGCTGTCGGCTTCGAGCCTAGCGAGAACATTCGCACCGGGGCCGTGAATTCTGTGGCGTTCAGGTCCACAATGTCTGATGTCATGCCGACCGGAGACCACGGTCCCGCGTCACCGTCGATGAGAAAGGACCCGGCGTGATCCCACGCGAAGAACCCGGCCCTGTGCTGAACGGCCTGCCCACCACCCTGCCCGACATCGATCCCGAGGAGACCCGGGAGTGGCTCGACTCGCTGGACGCGATGGTCGAGGCCACCGGTGAGAACCGCGCCCGCACGGTGCTGCTGAAGATGCTGGAGCATGCCCGAAGCCGCAGCAAACTCGATGTCTCCGCGTTGACCTCCACCGACTACATCAACACCATCTCCGCCGCCGATGAGGCACCTTTCCCCGGCGACGAGAGGCTCGAGCACCAGATCCGTCGACTGCTGCGCTGGAATGCCGCGATCACCGTCCAGCGGGCTCAGCGTCCGGGCATCGGGGTCGGCGGCCACATCTCCACCTACGCGTCCGCCGTCACCCTCTACGAGGTCGGCATGAACCACTTCTGGCGCGGCCAGGACGCCCCCGGCGGCGGGGACCAGGTCTTCTTCCAGGGTCATGCCGCGCCGGGAATGTACGCCCGGGCCTTCCTGGAGGGCAGGCTGAGCGAGGCCGACCTCGACGGTTTCCGTCAGGAGAAGTCGGCGGCCCCGCACGGGCTGCCCTCCTACCCCCACCCCAGGATGTTGCCGACGTTCTGGCAGTTCCCCACCGTCTCGATGGGGCTCGGCCCGATGGACGCCATCTACCAGGCATCCTTCAACAAGTACCTGACCAACCGAGGCGTCAAGGACTGCTCCGACCAGCACGTCTGGGCCTTCCTCGGCGACGGCGAGATGGACGAGCCGGAGTCCCGCGGATTCCTCCAGGTCGCCGCCAATGAGCAGCTGGACAACCTGACCTTCGTCATCAACTGCAATCTGCAGCGCCTCGACGGCCCGGTGCGCGGCAACGGCAAGATCGTCCAGGAGCTGGAGTCCACCTTCCGCGGTGCCGGTTGGAATGTCATCAAGGTGATCTGGGGGTCCGGTTGGGATCCGCTGCTGGACGCCGACTCCGAGGGCGCCCTGGTCGATCTGATGAACAACACCCGCGACGGCGACTACCAGACGTTCAAGGCCAATGACGGCGACTACGTCCGCCGGGAGTTCTTCGGCCGGGACCCGCGCACCGAGGCGATGGTCAAGCAGTGGTCCGATGACAAGATCTGGGGGCTGCGGCGCGGTGGCCACGACTACCGCAAGATGTACACCGCCTACAAGGCGGCCGTGGACACCAAGGGAGCGCCCACGGTGGTTCTGGCCTGCACCATCAAGGGCTACGACCTCGGCTCCCACTTCGCCGGTCGCAATGCCACCCATCAGATGAAGAAGCTGACCGTCGAGGATCTCAAGGCCTTCCGCGACCGGCTCGACATCCCGATCCCCGATTCTGCGCTGGAGAATGATCCCTACCGGGCCCCCTACTTCAACCCCGGCCCCGGAGACGAGCGGATCGACTATCTGCTGGAGAGGCGTCGTGCGCTCGGCGGTTTCGTGCCCGAGCGGCGCAGCGCGCACAAGGCCCTGCCGCTGCCGGCGGCAAGCCGCTACGACGGCGTCAAGAGGGGCTCGGGAAAGCAGCAGGTGGCCACCACGATGGCCTTCGTGCGGCTGCTGAAGGACCTGATGCGAGACAAGGACTTCGCCCCCCGGGTGGTGCCGATCATCCCCGATGAGGCGCGCACCTTCGGGATGGACTCGTTCTTCCCGACCATCAAGATCTACAACCCGCACGGCCAGAACTACACCCCGGTCGACCACGAGCTGATGCTCAGTTACCGGGAGGCCCGTAACGGTCAGATCCTCCACACCGGGATCAACGAGGCCGGTTCCGCGGCCGCCTTCATGGCCGCCGGCAGCGCCTACTCCACCCAGGGCGTGGCGATGGTGCCGGTCTACATGTTCTACTCGATGTTCGGCTTCCAGCGCACCGGCGACTCCTTCTGGGCCGCCGGGGACCAGTTGGTCCGCGGGTTCATCCTCGGTGCCACCGCCGGCCGCACCACTCTGACCGGCGAGGGCACCCAGCACATGGACGGCCAGTCCCCGGTGCTGGCCGCCACCAACCCTGCGGTGGTGAGCTACGACCCGGCCTACTCCTATGAGATCGCCCACATCGTGGAGTCCGGACTGAACCGGATGTACGGCCCGGCAGACGAATCGGTGATCTACTACCTCACCGTCTACAACGAGCCGATCGTCCAGCCCGCCGAACCCGAGGATGTGGACGCCGAGGGGATCGTCAAGGGGATGCATCTGGTGCACCCCGGCTCCTTCGAGGGGGTCAACTCCGACGCCAGGCGGGCTCAGATCCTGGCCTCGGGGGTGGCGGTGCCGTGGGCCCTGGAGGCCCAGGAGCTGCTCAAGTCCGACTTCGGGATCGTCGCCGATGTCTGGAGCGTCACCTCCTGGACCGAGCTGCGCCGGGATGCGATGGCGGCCGACGAGCAGGCCTTCCTGCACCCCGAGAAGGGCTCTCGCACCCCCTACCTGGTCTCTCGGCTGGCCGATGCCCCTGGCCCGGTGGTCGCTGTCAGCGATTACATGCGTCAGGTCCCCGATCAGATCGCCCAGTGGGTGCCAGGCGACTACGGCTCCCTCGGGGCCGACGGGTTCGGCTTCTCCGACACCAGGGCCGCCGCCCGCAGGTTCTTCCACATCGACGGGCCCTCCATCGCGGTGAAGGTGCTCCAGATGCTGGCGGCCCGCAACGAGGTGCCCGCCGAGTGGGCCCGGGATGCCGCGCAGAAGTACGACCTGCTCGACGTCACCGCAGGTGCCTCGGGCAATGCCGGAGGGGACGCCTGAGAGAGGCCGACGGGGCGCCCCTCCGGTAGGCGTGATCTACTGGACGGGCCCCCGCCTTGGCCCCGGAGGCCATGATCTGGCAGGCTGAGGGTCACAGTGTTACGCCGCTACGGCGGCGAGAGGATCGGGGAGCTGAGGAAAGTCGTGGAAACCGCTACTGACTTCGACAAACTCGGGTTGCATCGCGGTCAGGTCGTCCAGGAACTGGGCTGGGACGACGATGCCGACGAGAACCTGCGCCAGCAGGTGATGGATACCGTCGACGGCGATCTCATCGAGGACGCCGACGACGCCGTGGACGTGGTCTGGCTGTGGCTGCGTGGAGACGACGGTGACGTCGCCGACGGCTTGGTGGACGCCATTCGCGACCTGTCAGATGACGGCTTCGTGATCCTGCTCACCCCCAAGGTCGGCCGACCCGGAACGGTGGATCCCTCCGACCTGTCGGAGGGGGCGGCCACCGCCGGCATGGTGCTCACCTCCACCCACAACGTCTCCGACGACTGGCAGGCCCACAAGGTGGTCCGGCCGAAGGGTTCCCGCCGCTGAGACGGGGCGGACACCCTGGTCGACCGGCTGCCGCCCGTGTCCCATTCCAGCTGTCAGCGGTGGCGGGATGTATAGGCTGGAGCCATGTCCCTCAGCAGCTACGTCGCCGCCCCAGACCGCTACCACCAGATGAGCTACCGGCGGTGCGGTGCCTCGGGGCTGATGCTCCCAGAGGTGTCATTGGGACTGTGGCAGAACTTCGGCGACCTGCATCCTGGCGGCACCCAGCGCGCCGTGCTGCGCGAGGCCTTCGATCGCGGGGTGACCCATTTCGACCTGGCCAACAACTACGGACCTCCCTACGGGCAGGCCGAACTGAACTTCGGCCGGATCTTCGCCGCCGATTTCAAGCCCTATCGTGACGAGCTCATCATCTCCTCGAAGGCCGGCTATGACATGTGGCCCGGGCCCTATGGCGAGGGTGGATCGAGGAAGTACCTCATCGCCTCGTGCGACCAGTCGCTGAAACGGATGGGGCTGGACTACGTCGACATCTTCTACTCCCACCGGTTCGATCCCGACACCCCGCTGGAGGAGACCATCGGGGCCCTGGACCAGATCGTGCGCTCGGGCCGGGCGCTGTACGCCGGGATCTCCTCCTACGACCCGGAGCAGACCACGAGGGCGGCTGCCATCGCCGATCGGCTCGGGACCCCGATCCTGATCCACCAGCCGCGCTACAACATGTTCGACCGCTGGATCGAGGACGGCCTGGTCGACACCTGCGAGCAGCAGGGGATGGGCATCATCTGCTTCTCCCCGCTGGCCCAGGGACTGCTCACCTCCAAGTACCTGCACGGTATCCCGGAGGGATCACGGGCCGGGATGGGATCGCGCTCGCTGGCCCCCGACCAGATCGACCGCTCCACCCTGGAGACCGTCGCCGCCCTCACCGAGGTCGCCAAGGACCGCGACCAGACCCTGGCGCAGATGGCGATCGCCTGGATCCTGCGCGATCCGAGGATCACCAGTGTGCTGGTCGGCGCCTCCTCGATCACCCAGCTGGACTCCGATATCGACGCCCTCAACACGAACCCGTTCACCGAGGAGGAGCTCGTGCGCATCGAGACCGTGCTGGCCGAACGCCGCTGACATTCCAGGGGACCGGCCCGACGGCGCGACGCCCGGGCCAGATCCCCATCGTCTATCCACTCATTGACCTATTCAGGAGATATCCCCATGGGAGCCATCAAGACTCAGCTGAAGTCCGACCTGGTCGCGGCCATGAAGGCCCACGACGAGGTCGGCAAGGCCACCATCAGGATGGCGGTCTCCGCCATCCAATCCGCCGAGGTTGCCGGTGACCAGGCTCGCGAGCTGTCGGCCGACGAGGAGCTGGCCGTGCTCGCCAAGCAGGTCTCGAGTCGACGGGACTCGGCCGCCGCCTACCGTGAGGGAGGACGCGAGGAGCTGGCCGCCAACGAGGAGGCCGAGATCGCGGTGCTCGAGAAGTACCTGCCCGCCGAGCTCACCGTCGAGGAGGTCACCGCCATCGTCACCGAGGAGGTGGCCGCGGCGGCCGGCGGTGCCGAGCCCACCATGAAGCTGATGGGTCCGGTGATGAAGGCCGTCCAGGCTCGCACCAAGGGCCGCTTCGACGGCAAGGAGACCTCGAGGATCGTGAGGTCCGCACTGAGCTGACAGCCGGCCACCCGCAGGGCCGCTCCCCGATCTGTCGGGATCCGGCAGTCTGGAGAGGCTCGCGGTGCGGTCGTGCTAGGGTGCGGTCAACGTCCTTTAAAGGTCGATCCAGCGAGGTCGGCAAGGTCGTCAGCACAGTGGCAGTCCAGGTTCCAGCACGGCACGTGATGGCTCCTGCCCGCTCGATGCTCCGCCTTCCGCACACGGTGAATCACCTTGTGGGAAGGCTTTTTTGCGTCGAGGAGGGAACCTGATGGCTGTCCGGCAGAGCCCCGATGAGGTGCCCGTGATGGACGCCGACGCGATGCGCAGGGCCCTGACCCGGATCTGCTACGAGATCGTCGAGCGCAACCGCGGCGCCGAACGGCTGCTGTTGGCCGGGGTCTGCACCAGGGGAGCCCAGCTGGCCGCCCGGATGGCCGAGCGGCTGACCCAGGTGGAGAAGGTCGCGGTGCCAGCCGTGGACCTGGATGTCCGGGCCTACCGAGACGACCTCAGCGATGAGCGGCTGGAGGCCCGGTTCCCCGCCCCCGGCTCCGGGTCGGCCGCCAATCCCGACCTGCCCGCCGATCTTTCGGGGCTCACCGTCGTCATCGTTGACGACGTGCTCTACACCGGTCGCACCACCCGGGCCGCGATGGACGCCGTGATGGCTGCCGGGCGCCCGGCAGCTGTCCAGCTGGCCGTGCTGGTCGACCGCGGCCACCGGGAGCTTCCGATCAGGGCCGATTTCGTCGGGAAGAACCTGCCCACCTCGGCCGAGGAGCAGGTGTTGGTCAGTGTCATCGAGGTGGACGGCCGCGACGAGGTGGCCATCAGAAAGGCGGAGCGCAGGTGAGCAGTCGAGTCCTTCTGGACAATCTGGTGATGCTGGAGGGCGGGACCCCGGTGCCCTGCCAGCTGTTGGTGGCCGACGGCCGGGTGGAGGCCGTCTCCCGGCACCGGCGCAGCGCCCTGGACGGCGTCGAGGCCACCCGGATCGACCTCGGCGGAGCCCTGCTCACCCCCGGCCTGGTGGATCTCCACGACCACCTGCGCGAACCCGGCCAGGAGGACAAGGAGACCATCGCCTCCGGTACCGCCGCGGCCGCCCGGGGCGGCTGGACCACCGTGTGCGCAATGCCGAACACCAGCCCCGATCCCTACAGCCCGGGGCTGATGGACGAACTGATGCAGCGCATCGCCAGGTCCGCCGAGGTCAAGGTGCTGCCCTACGCGCCGATCACGGTGGGCCTGACCAGCGAGGAACTGGTCGACGCCGATGCCCTGATCGCCGCCGGCGCGGTGGCCTTCTCCAATGACGGCAAGGGGGTGCAGAGCGCCGCGGTGATGTACGACGCGATGCGGTCGGCCGCCCGGCACGGCCGACCGGTGGTCGCCCACGCTGAGGACAACTCGCTGGTGCGCGGCGGGGTCATCAATGACGGCGCCAAGGCACGCGAACTGCACCTTCCCGGCACCACGGGGCTGGCCGAGACCGTCCAGGTGGTCCGGGACCTGGCGATCGCCGAGGTCACCGGCGCCCACTACCATCTGTGTCACGCCTCCACCGAGCAGTCCATCCGGGCCCTGCGCAGAGCTCAACGAGACGGCGTCAACGCCAGCGGCGAGGCCGCCCCGCACCACCTGCTGCTGGCCGATGCCGATATCCCCGATGACGACGGGTTCTACAAGATGAACCCGCCGCTGCGCACCCGCCAGGACATCGACGCGATGATCGAGGGACTGTGCGACGGGACGTTGTGCGCGATCGCCACCGACAACGCCCCACACACCGCCCAGGAGAAGGACTGCTCCTTCCGCGACGCCGCCTTCGGGGTCATCACCAATGAGCACACCTTCGCGCTGCTGTACTCGGCCCTCGTGCTGGCCGGCCGGTTCCGCCTCGATCAGCTGGTGCACTGGCTGACGGCCGGCCCGGCGGAGGCCTACCAGCTCGGCGACGCCGGGCACATCAGAGTCGGCGGGCCCGCCGACCTGGCCGCCTTCGATCTGGACCGTGAGGTCACCATCGACCCCGAGCATTTCGCCGGCAAGGGCCGCAACACCCCCTTCGCAGGACGTCGGGTACTCGGCGACTGCGTCCTCACCATGGTCGACGGGCGCATCGTCCACCGCGCCGACCACATCATCAGCCACCCAGACACCACCGTCCGGAAGGACCAGGCATGACCACCCGAACACTGCTACTCGCCGATGGCACCAGCTACACCGGGGAGGCCTTCGGCGCCCAGTCCGGGGTGACTGCCGAAGTGGTCTTCACCACCGGGATGACCGGCTACCAGGAGACCCTCACCGATCAGTCCTACAACGGTCAGATCGTCACCTTCTCCTACCCGCTGATCGGCAACACCGGGATCAATCGCGACGACATGGAGAGCCTCTTCCCGACCACCGCCGGGGTGATCTGCCGTGAGGTCCCGCGGTTGGCCTCCAACTGGCGCAACCGGGTGAGCCTGGACGCCTTCCTCAAGCTCCACCACATCCCGGGGCTGGCCGGCATCGACACCCGCTCCCTGGTGCGCCGGCTGCGCACCGAGGGCGTCATGAAGGGGGCCCTGCTGGGACCTGAGGCCGATCTGGAGGTCGAGCTGGAGAAGCTGCGAGCCACCGAGCTGCCCACCGACCAGGTCGCCCAGGTCTCCACCCGGACCGCCTATCCCAGCCCGCTGGGCGGCTACTCGGTGGTGCTCTTCGACTTCGGCCTCAAGCACTCGATCCTGCGAGAGCTCGCCAAGCGCGGATGCGCGGTCACCGTGGTGCCCTACACCATCACCGCCGAGCGGGTCCGCGCGCTGGCCCCCGACGGGATCATGCTGTCCAACGGGCCCGGTGACCCCAAGAGCCTGAACGGGGTGGGCCAGGTGATCGCCGAACTCCAGGAGGAGTTCCCGATCTTCGGGATCTGTCTGGGTCACCAGCTGCTGTGCCTGGCCAACGGTGCCGACACCTACAAGCTGGCATTCGGACACCGCGGCTTCAATCATCCCGTCAAGGATCTGCGCACCGGTCGGATCGACTTCACCAGCCAGAACCACGGCTTCGCGGTGGACCCCGAGTCGATCACCGGCACCGAGCTGGAGATCACCCAGGTCGAGCTCAACGACGGCACCGTCGAGGGTGTGGTCCACAAGCGGCTGCCCTCGATGTCGGTGCAGTACCACCCCGACGCGGCCGCCGGGCCCCACGACGCCGCCCATCTCTTCGACGACTTCATCGCACTGATGGATGCCCGCCGCAGGGCCCAACCGGCCCAGCGCGACATGTCCCACCCGGTGCTGGCCAGAGGCGCGGTGACCCGGGCCGTGATGCCGGCCAGCGCCCTGGAGCCGGCCGCCGAGCTGGTTGCCGCCACCACCCCGAGGAGCGGCCGTGCCCAGAAGAGCGGCACGGCCCAGAACACCACGATCAAGGGAAACAACTGATGCCACGTCGTAGTGACCTTCACCGGATCCTCGTCATCGGATCCGGACCGATCATCATCGGGCAGGCGGCGGAGTTCGACTACGCCGGCACCCAGGCCTGCCTGGCCCTGAAGGAGGAGGGTTACGAGGTCATCCTCGTCAACTCCAACCCGGCCACCATCATGACCGACCGGGAGATCGCCGACCGGGTCTACATCGAGCCGATCACCCTCGAGTTCGTCTCCCAGATCCTGCGCCGGGAGCGCCCCGACGCCATCGTCCCCACCCTGGGCGGACAGACCGGTCTCAACATGGCGGCCCAACTGGCCCGCTCCGGGATCCTCGACGAGCTGGGCATCGAACTGCTGGGCACCGGCCTGGACGCCATCCAGAAGGCCGAGGACCGCGACCTGTTCAAGCAGCTGATGGACCAGCTCGGCCAGCCGGTGCCCGAGTCCGAGATCGTCCACACCGTGGTCGAGGCCGTTGAGGTGGGCACCCGGATCGGTTACCCGCTCATCGTGCGCCCGGCCTACACCCTGGGCGGCACCGGCGGCGGGATCTGCAGCGACGAGGGCGAACTGGTCCGCATCGTCGGCAAGGGCCTGGAGCTCTCACCGATCACCGAGTGCCTGGTCGAGCAGTCGATCGCCGGGTACAAGGAGATCGAGTACGAGATGATGCGTGACTCCGCGGACAACACCATGGTGGTCTGCAATATGGAGAACTTCGACCCGGTCGGGGTCCACACCGGTGACTCCATCGTCTTCGCTCCCACCCAGACCCTGACCGACCACGAGCACGAGATGCTGCGCGACGCCTCCATCACCATCGTCCGGGCGCTGGGGATCGAGGGCGGTTGCAATGTCCAGCTGGCTCTGGACCCCGACTCCTTCGGCTACTACGTCATCGAGGTCAACCCGCGCGTCTCCCGGTCCTCGGCGCTGGCCTCCAAGGCCACCGGATATCCGATCGCCAAGATCGCCGCCAAGATCGCCGTCGGCCTCACTCTCGACGAGATCCGCAATCCCGTGACCGGCACCACCTGGTCCATGTTCGAGCCGATGCTGGACTACGTCGTCGCCAAGATCCCGCGCTGGCCCTTCGACAAGTTCGCTCGCGCCGACCGGCGGCTGGGAACCCAGATGAAGGCCACCGGTGAGGTGATGTCGATCGGGCGGACCATCGAGGAGTCGCTGCTCAAGGCGGTCCGCTCCCTGGAGATCGGCGCCGATCACATCTCCGACTCCTCGGTGGCCAACCTGCCCGACGACGTCCTGGAGGAGCGGCTGCTGCACGCCCGTGACGACCGGCTGTTCTGCCTGGCGGAGTCGATCCGGCGGGGACGCACCATCGCCGAGCTGCATGAGCAGACCCGTATCGACCTGTTCTTCCTCGACAAGATCGCTCATATCCTGGAGATCGAGGAGCGGCTGAGGGTCACCCCCGGTGACACCGAGTCACTGTGGATCGCCAAACGCAACGGCTTCTCGGACTCCGCGATCGCCCGGCTGTGGGGTCGCACCGCCGACCAGGTGCGCACCCTCCGGTTGGCCGCCGGGTTCCGGCCGGTGTACAAGATGGTCGACACCTGCGCCGGCGAGTTCGCCTCCGAGACGCCCTACTTCTACTCCAGCTACGAGGTGGAGAACGAGTCGATCCGATCTGAGCGTCCCAGCATTCTGGTGCTGGGTTCCGGCCCGATCCGGATCGGCCAGGGCATCGAGTTCGACTACGCCACGGTGCACTCGGTGCAGGCCATCCAGCAGGTCGGCCATGAGGCCATCATCATGAACTCCAACCCGGAGACGGTCTCCACCGACTTCTCCATCTCCGACAAGCTGTACTTCCAGCCGCTGACCGTCGAGGACGTCCTGGACGTCATCGAGCTGGAGCAGCCCGAAGGCGTCATCGTCCAGTTCGGCGGCCAGACCGCGATCAACCTGGCCGGCTCGTTGGCCGCCCACGGGGTGAGGATCCTCGGCACCCAGCTGGAGGATCTGGACCGCGCGGAGGACCGCGAGGGATTCGAGAAACTGCTGCAGAGTCTGGACATCCCGCAGGCTCCCGGCGGGATGGCCCACAATCCGGCCGAGGCCCTGGAGGTCGCCAGTGGGCTGGGCTACCCGGTGCTGGTGCGCCCCTCCTATGTCATCGGCGGGCGGGCGATGGCCATCGTCAACGCCCCCCACGAGCTCGAGAAGTACATGCGCGAGGCGGTCCACGTCAGCCCCGACCGCCCGATCCTCATCGACCGTTATCTGGAGGGGGTGGAGTGCGAGGTCGACGCCATCTGCGACGGCGCCCAGGTCCTCATTCCCGGCATCATGGAACACATCGAGCGGGCGGGGGTGCACTCGGGGGACTCGATGGCGGTCTACCCCCCGCAACGGATGAGCGAGCAGGTCAAGCAACGGATCATCGAGGTGACGACGAAGCTGGCCCTGGGCCTGAACACCAGGGGGATCCTCAATATCCAGTTCGTCGTGATGGACGAGGTGGTCTACGTCATCGAGGCCAACCCGCGGGCCTCCCGCACGGTGCCCTTCCTGTCCAAGGTGACCGGGGTCTCGATGGCGCAGATCGCCACCCGGGTGATCCTCGGCGAGACCCTCGAGAGCCTGGGCCTGGAACCCGGCCTGATGCCCGAGTCCACGAGGATCCATGTGAAGTCCCCGGTGTTCAGCTTCTCCAAGCTCGACCTGGTCGACTCCCACCTGGGCCCGGAGATGAAGTCCACCGGAGAGGTGATGGGATCCGACGACACCGTCGCCAAGGCCCTCTACAAAGCCTTCGAGGCCGCCGGGCTGCATGTCCCGGATTACGGGAAGGTGCTGTTCACCGTCGCCGACGATGCCAAGGCCGAGGCCCTCACACTGGCCCGTCGGTTCGACCGGATCGGCTTCCAACTGGTCGGTACCAAGGGCACCGCGCAGTACTTCCGCGACGCCGGACTCAACATCGATGTCGCCCACAAGATCGGCTCGACCGAGGACGGCTCCACCGAGTCGGTGCTGGACCTGATCGGGCGCAACGGCTGCGACGCCGTGATCAACGTGATGACCAACGGTCAGGAGACCATCATCGATGGCAAGCAGATCCGCCGGGCGGCGATCGGCCGCGGCATTCCGCTGTTCACCTCTCTGGACACCGCCAGCGCGATCTGCCAGGTGATGGAGTCGCGGGCCTTCTCCACCGAGGTCATCTGAGAGATGCCGATGACCGAGCCTACTCCGACCACCGGCACCCCCACCGGGGCTTACCGGCCGGGCCCCGAGCTGCTGGAGCTGGTGGCCACCTCCGAGATCGCCCGCGAGGTCTTCTCCCTGGTACTGCGCCGCCCCGAACCTGGACCACTGCCGGATCCCGGCACCTTCCTGGACCTGCTGCCGGTGATCCCGGCCGACCAGGGCGGCGCCCCGGTGATTCGTCGGCCGATCTCGATCGCCGACTGCTCGACCGACGGCCGCGATCTCACCGTCATCCTGCGGGTGGTCGGTGCCGGTACCGCCGCCCTGGTGGGCCAGACCGTCGGCTCACCGGTCGACGTGCTGGGGCCGCTGGGCCGGGGGTTCGACCTGGATGCGGTCCGTCCCGGTGGTCGGGCGCTGCTGATCGGTGGGGGAGTCGGCGTCCCCCCGCTCTACCTGCTGGCCCGCCGGCTGGTCGATCGGGGAGTGCGGGTGCAGATGCGACTGGGCTTCCGCGACGCCGGCGACGTCTTCTACGCCGACCGGTTCGCCGAGCTCGGCGAGGTGCTCATCTCCACCGACGACGGATCGGCCGGGACCGGTGGCACCGTCGCGGACCTGGCTCTGGCGCCGCAGGCCACCGCCTTCAGCCCCGAGGCGGTGTACGCCTGCGGCCCGCTGCCGATGCTGCGTTACGTTCAGGCCGCCTTCGGCAGGTCGGTGCCGACCCAGCTGTCATTGGAGGAGAGGATGGCCTGCGCAGTGGGGGCCTGCTATGCCTGCGTGGTCCCTGATGCCACAGATCGCGCCCACCAGTACCGGATCTGCTGGGACGGACCGGTCTTCGATGCCGAGCAGGTCGTGCTGTGATCCCGGCTCGCAGTGAGAACGCCGCCGGCTCACGGTTGGCCGTCCGGCTGCCCGGACTGACGCTGTCCAACCCGATCATGCCGGCCTCCGGCTGCTTCGGATTCGGCGCCGAGTATGCGCAGTACTACGACCTGTCAGTGCTCGGATCGATCATGATCAAGGCCGCCACCCTGGAACCGCGCCGCGGCAACCCGGTGGTTCGGGTCGCCGAGACCCCCTCGGGGATGCTCAATGCGATCGGCCTTCAGAACCCCGGGCTGGACGCCGTGATGGACCAGAAGCTTCCCTGGCTGGCCGAGCACTTCCCGGACCTGCCGATCATCGCCAATGTCGCCGGGACGCTGACCGAGGACTACGTCGAGGTCTCCCGGGTGATCTCCACCGCCCCCAATGTGGCGGCCCTGGAGATCAACATCTCCTGTCCCAATGTCAAGCACGGCGGGATCACCTTCGGCACCAGACCTGACGTGGCCGCCGAGCTCACCGCCGCGATCGTGGCGGTCTCCGAGGTGCCGGTGTATGTGAAACTGTCGCCCAATGTCACCGACATCGCCGCGATCGCCTGCGCGGTCGAGGGCGCGGGGGCTGATGGCCTGACCCTCATCAACACCCTCACCGGGATGCGCCTGGACCTGCATCGTCGCCGCCCCGTGATCGCCAATGGCACCGGCGGGCTGTCGGGTCCGGCGGTTCGCCCGATCGCGGTGCGGATGGTGGACGCCGTCACCCGTGCGGTCGACATCCCGGTGATCGGGATGGGCGGCGTCACCAGTGCCCGGGACGCCATCGAGATGATGATGGCCGGTGCCTCCGCGGTGGCCGTCGGCACCGCCAACTTCACCGATCCACTGGCCTGTCCCCGGATCATCGATGGACTGGAGCCGCTGATGGACCAGCTGGGCATTGCCAGCCTGGAGCAGCTGCGCGACGAGGTGCGATCCGAGCACCGCCCGGCTCAACCACCCGATCCGGCCGACCAGCTGCACCCGCTGGACGACAGCTACGTCATGAAGGAGAACTGATGGACACCTCTCGTCCGATCATCGCCCTGGACCTGCCCAGCGCGGACCAGGCGCTGGCCCTGGTCTCCCGGTTCGGCGACGAACCGTTGTTCGTCAAGGTCGGCATGGAGTTGTTCTACGCCTCCGGGCCGGGCATCGTCACGGCCCTCAAAAAAGCCGGCCATGACGTCTTCTGCGATCTGAAACTCCATGACATCCCCACTACCGTCAAACGTGCGGCCGCCAGCCTGGCCGGCCTCGGCGCCGACCTGCTCACCGTCCACGCGGCCGGCGGCAGAGCCATGATGGAGGCCGCCCTGGAGGGATTGTCGGGGGCGGCCAACGACCCGGCAGTGGTGGCCATCACGCAGCTCACCTCGACCTCCGAGGAGGCGATGCACGCCGAGCAACTCATCGAGGCCCCGCTGGCCGAGTCGGTCGTCCACTACGCCCGACTGGCCCAGTCGGCCGGACTGGCCGGGGTGGTCTGCTCGGCATGGGAGGCCGCCGGTATCGGCGAGGCCACCGGAGACTCCTTCCTGAGGGTGACTCCTGGGATCCGGCCGGCGGGCGCTGCGGTCGGCGACCAGGCACGGGTCGCCACCCCCGAGAGGGCCTCGGCAATGGGGTCCTCGGCCATCGTGGTGGGACGCCCCATCACCCGGGCCGATGATCCGGTGGCCGCCTATCACGCCATCAAGGAGGCCTGGAACTCGGGCCGTGCGGCCTGATCCGCACCGCCTCCGGATCCCGACGAATCCCTCCTCGGCACGGCGCAGCACCGGCCTGCCGAAGCCCTGCCCACCATCCTCACCATCTCGAAACCAGGAGTTCCCATGACCATCTCCAATCACGCCCTGGCCCGCACTGTCGCCGAGGGGTTGTTGTCTGTCGGTGCCGTGTCGCTGTCGCCTGACGACCCCTTCACCTGGGCCTCGGGGATGCACTCGCCGATCTACTGCGACAACCGGGTGACGCTGTCGGACCCGGCAGTGCGGTCACTGATCGCCGGCGGTCTGGCCACCCTGGCGGCCGAGAACTTCCCGCAGGCCGATGTGGTGGCCGGTACCGCCACCGCCGGTATCGCCCACGCCGCGCTGGCCGCAGACCGTCTCGGCAAGCCGATGGTCTATGTCCGTTCGGCACCCAAGGACCATGGCAAGGGCAACCAGATCGAGGGCCGGCTGGCGGCAGGCTCGACGGTGGTGATGGTCGAGGACCTCATCTCCACCGGCGGATCGGTGCTGGACGCCGCCGCCGCGGTGGAGCGCGAGGGAGGCCGGGTGCTGGGCGTCCTGGCGATCTTCTGCTACGAACTGGAGAAGGGCAGGCAGAACTTCGAGAAGGCGGGCCTGCCGCTGTACACCCTGTCGAACTACCCGACCCTGGTGGAGGTCGCCGCCTCCTCCGGGGCGATCAGTGCCGCCCAGCAGGCCGCGCTGTCGACCTGGTCCTCTGATCCCCAGGCCTGGTCCGAGGCCCACTGAGCTGGTCTGCGGGGATCTGCGCAGCCGAGCTCCTCGGAGTTCCTCATCACCTCACACCCACCGCCGGGCGATCTCCAGGGTCTGGGCGACATAGCCCCTGCCGAACAGCTTGCAGTGGATCATCAGCATGTGAAGCTCATGCAGGCCGATCCTCTCCCGCCAGCCCTCGTCCAGGGACGACTCCTCGTCGTAGGCCGACCAGATGCTCTCGCGATGCGGGGCCCCGAAGACCGCCAACGCCGCCAGATCCTCCTCGGCATGTCCGCCCTGGGCGGCCGGGTCGATCAACACCGCTCCTGATTCGGTCCACATGATGTTGCCGGTCCACAGGTCGCCATGGGTGCGCGCCGCCCAGCCGGAGGCCCCCTCGGGAGCTGAGCTGCGCACCAGCGCGGGCTGTTGGTGGTCATAGACCCCCGAGGACAGCTTGTCGCACAGCCTCACCAGCACCTTCCGCTCCTCGGCGGTGAAGGCCTCGGCATCCAGATACGGGGCGATCCGGAACCTGGCATAGAAGTCTCCCCATGATGTCGTCGAGTCGTCCGGGGTGGCCGGCAGGGCGAGCGGCGCCAGCCCGATCCAGCCATTGCCCTGCCACCCCAGTCCGGCGGGCGCCGGCGGGGGAGCGCCCAGGTGCGAGGCCCCGGCGGCGTGAGTGTGCGCCAGCCGACGTCCGAGATCCTCGGCGGCCGAGGCGGTGGGCCGCACCTCGCCGAGCTGTGGTTCCTGCAGCCATCCGTCGCCATGGGAGAGCACCGGGACCACCGCTGCGGAGTCTGCACCGGCGTCGGCCAGCCAGTTCAGGCCGGCCACCTCGTAGTCGATGGCGCCGGGGCGTTGGTCGGACTTGCGGAAGACATCCATGCCGCCCACCGTAGACTTGCCGAGGTTACCTACTGCAGGAGATTCATGTCAGACCACCTGATGACCGTCCATCTCGTCTCGATGGGGTGCGCCCGAAACGAGGTGGACTCCGAGGAGTTGGCCGCCCGCCTGGAGGCAGGCGGTTTCCAGCTGGTGGAGGACGCCGATCAGGCCGAGACGGTGGTGGTCAACACCTGCGGATTCATCGAGCAGGCCAAGAAGGACTCGGTCGACACCCTGCTGGCGGCCTCCGACCTGAAGTCCGGCGGCACCACCAAGTCGGTGGTCGCGGTGGGCTGCATGGCAGAGCGCTACGGCAGGGAACTGGCCCAGGCTCTTCCAGAGGCCGACGCGGTGCTCGGCTTCGACGACTACCAGGACATCTCCGATCGGCTCCAGACGATCCTCTCCGGCGGGTCGATCGAGGCCCGCGTCCCCCAGGACAGGCGCACCCTGCTGCCGCTGACTCCGGTCGACCGGCCCGACGCCGCGTCCGGGGTCTCGGTGCCCGGGATCCGCACCTCTCCCGATCTGCCGGCCGGTATCACCCCCTCCTCGGGGCCGCGAGCCGCGACCCGGCGTCGGCTCTCGTCCAGCCCCAGCGCACCGTTGAAGATCGCCTCCGGCTGCGACCGGCGGTGCGCCTTCTGCGCCATCCCGAGCTTCCGCGGCTCCTACCTGTCGCGACCCATCGACCAGATCGTCGAGGAGGGGCGCTGGCTGGTCGGTCACGGCGTCAAGGAGCTCTTCCTGGTCTCCGAGAACTCGTCCTCCTATGGCAAGGACCTGGGCGATCTGCGCCACATGGAGAAGCTGCTGGGCGAGCTCGACCGGATCGAGGGGCTGGAGTGGATCCGGATCTCCTATCTGCAGCCCGCCGAGCTGCGCCCCTCCCTGGTCGACGTGATGCTGTCGACCGACAAGGTGGTGCCCTACTTCGACCTGTCCTTCCAGCACGCCGCCGGTCCGCTGCTGAGGCGGATGCGCCGGTTCGGGGATGCCGACTCCTTCCTGGGCATCATCGACGGCATCCGGCAGCGCTGCCCCGGTGCCGGCTTCCGGTCCAACTTCATCACCGGATTCCCCGGTGAGACCGAGGCCGACGTCGAGGTCCTGGCCGACTTCCTGCAACGCGCCCGGCTGGATGTGGCCGGCATCTTCGCCTACTCCGATGAGGAGGGCACCGAGGGGGCCTCGCTGGAGGGGCACCTCGACGACGACGTCATCGCCGAGCGCCGTGACCGGCTCGCTGATCTGGTCGACGAGCTGGTCAGCCAGCGGGCCGAGGACCGGATCGGGGAGCAGGCCAGGGTGCTCGTCGAGGAGGCGGGTCCCGATGCCGTGATCGGCCGGGCCCCGCACCAGGGACCGGAGGTCGACGGCACGGTGATGCTGCCCGCCGACTGCGGCCTGCGGCCCGGCGAGATGGCCGAGGTCGCCTTTGTGGGCAGTGAGGGCGCCGACCTGCTCGGGGAGTTGAGATGACGCGGGCCGCCGCGACCGCGATACTGGGCACAGACCGTCCCGGCCCGGGACAGGTCATCCTCCCAGGAGCCCCCAGATGAGCGATCGTCCGAGCAATTTCAACGTCCCGAATGCGCTCACAGTCCTCCGCCTGGTGGCGGTACCGCTGTTCGGATGGATGCTGCTGTCCCACCCGGTGGACGCCACCTGGCGCAGCTGGACGACGGTGGTCTTCGTGCTCGCCATCCTCACCGACTTCATCGACGGCAAGATCGCCCGGCACTACAACCTCATCACCGACTTCGGCAAGATCTGGGACTCGGTGGCCGACAAGGCGCTGACCGGGATGGCCTTCATCGGCCTGTCGATCATCGGCGAACTGCCCTGGTGGATCAGCGGCCTGATCCTGATCCGCGAGTGGGGGATCACGCTGATGCGGGTCTTCATGCTCAAGTACGAGGTGATGGCCGCCAACAAGGGCGGCAAGTACAAGACCGCCATCCAGTCCCTGGCCATCACGTTGTGGTGCATCGGTCTGTGGCGTACCCCGACATGGTTCGACGTCGTTGCCTGGGTGGCGATGTACGCGGCCCTCGCGCTCACCGTGATCACCGGGGTGATGTACATCATCGACGCCGTGCGGATCCGCCGTGCCGCGCTGGTTGCAGGTGAGGGGCACGACGCCGGCCAGCACCGCAGAGATGCCGATGAGTCCTGATCCGCTGGCCGCCCGGCTGATCGCCGAACTGATCCGGGCCGGTTCGACGGTGGCGACCTGCGAGTCCCTCACCGGAGGGCTGGTCGGTGCCACCCTCACCGAGGTTCCCGGCTCCTCCGCGGCCTACCGGGGAGGCCTGGTCACTTACGCCTCCGACCTCAAGACCAGCCTGGCCGGGGTGGACGCCGAGTGGATCGCCCAGCACGGGGTGATCAATGCCCCCACCGCCCAGATGATGGCTCTTGGCTGCGCCCGGGTCTGTGATGCCTCGATAGGACTGGCCTGCACCGGGGTGGCCGGCCCGGATCCCCAGGACGGGGAGTCTGCCGGGACGGTGTATATCTGCGCGGCCCTGCGCGATCGCGGCGATCAGGCGAGACCGGAACGGCTGAGGCTCAGCGGTGACCGCGAGGAGATCCGCCACCAGACCGTTGCATCGCTGTTTCGCTCGGCGCTGAGACTCATCGACCGACTGTCCTGAGACCTGGATGTGAGACTTTCGCCATCAGCTGGAATGAAACCCTCCGGGCACGTGTTGTCACCTCCGAGATCGGCAATGGGGATCAACAACGAGGAGACATCATGAAGGTTGCCCTGCTTCGAGAAATGCTCGGTGAGGCGCTGCGTGAGCAGAGGTTCGCCCAAGGGCGAACACTACGTGAGGTGTCATCGGGAGCGAGGGTCTCGCTGGGCTACCTCTCAGAGGTGGAGCGAGGCCAGAAGGAAGCTTCCAGCGAACTGATACTGGCGATCTGCACGGCCCTGGAGCTTCCCCAGTCCGAGCTGATGAGGATGGTCAGCGAGAAACTGCTGAAGGCCGAGACCAAGGCTGAGCGTCAGGTCACTGCCGCCGCCTGAGCACCGCAGCGGCCCGGGTCCGGCCGCTGGTGGGCTCAGTCCTCGGGGGCATCGTCACCCGGGGTGTGAACGAGTTTGACCTGGACACCCAGAGCCCGGATCCTCTCGACCTCCACGGGATCGGCGGTGTCGTCGGTGACGACCAGATCGATGTCGGCGACGTCGGCCAGCCGGGCGAGGGTCACCTTGCCGATCTTGGAGCCGTCCACCACTGCGATGATCCGCGAGGCCCGCTCCAGCATGGTGTGATTGGTGGCGGCCTCGATGTCGTCATGGGTGGTCAGGCCGCCCTGAACAGAGAGTCCGTCGCAGCCGACGATCGCGGTGCCGACATTGATCTGCTTGAAGGTGGCCTCTGCCAGCGAGCCGACCAGCTCCAGTGAGCTGGGGCGCAGCACTCCGCCGGCGATGAGCACCCGCTGCTGGCCCTGATGGGCAGCCTCCAGGGCGATCCCGACCGAGTTCGTGACGATCGTGAGATCGCGACGATGATGCAGTGCGCGCAGCACCTCGGCAGTGGTGGTCCCCCCGGTCAGCGAGATGGCGTGCTTGCCCAGCGGCAGTTCGCTCACCGCGGCTCGGGCGATGGCCGCTTTCGCCGGACGGTGACGCCCGTCGCGCAGATTGACCGGCAGCTCGGCACCGACCCCCGCGCTTCGCGCTCCGCCATGAGTGCGGATGAGCAGCCCCTGGTCGGCAAGTGCCGCCACATCGCGTCGGATGGTGGCCGCGCTGGCTCCCAGCAGGTCGGCCAACTCGCGCAGCTGAATCTCGTCACGATCACGCAGAATGGCCAGTAGGGCGACCATCCGCTCGCTGCGGTGTGTCGAAGTGACCGCCTCAGTGGCGGGAAAGGACATCTCGCAACTCCTCCCTGGCGCTGGTGTCGCACCCGAGTCGAGGGGCACGTGACCTGGATCACTCGATCAGTTCCCTGTGGTGCTGTTCACCTGGTGAGCGCTCACTCAGTCGGGATGATCATAGTTGATCATCGGGTGCGCGATGCGGCGGCCGAACCGGAGCAGATCACCGGTTGGCTGCGCCGGCTCGTCACTGCACGGGAGGTCCGAGTGCGTGCTGGCTCCGTTGCCCCTTGGTTCGGCAGGGCTCATAGGCTGGCGAGGTGCGCGAGACGGAACTGTGGAGACGGCTGGAGTCCCAGCTCGGTGAGGATTACGTCCGGTCCTGGGCGTCATCCCAGGTGATGGCCGACCTCGGGGGCCGGACGGTGACCGAGGCGCTGGACGATGGACTGGAGATCAAGAGCATCTGGCGGGCTTGCTGGGCCTTCCTGGAACTTCCCGATCGGGAGCGCTGAGAGCCCCCTGGCGGGCTCAGTTGTCCACAGGGCGGAGTCTCACTGTGGCGGTGTTGTCCACAGCGGGCAGCTGGAATCTGAAAATTGTCGGTGCCCGCCCCTACAGTTCACCATGACAGACCCGGCCGTCCGGCCGGGACCAGCGGAGCCCGGCCACGTGGACTGGAGCAGGGCCCATGGATGAGGAGACCACAGCCATGCCCGTGAAAGATCGAGAACAGGCCCTCTCGGCCGCGATTGAACAGATCGACAAGCAGTACGGCAAGGGATCGGTGATGCGGCTGGGAGAGCGCGAGACCGTGAAGATCCCGGCCATTCCGACCGGATCGGTGGCTCTGGACGTCGCCCTGGGCGTCGGTGGCCTGCCTCGCGGCCGGATCGTGGAGATCTACGGCCCTGAGTCCAGCGGCAAGACCACCGTCGCGCTGCACGCCATCGCCAATGCCCAGGCCGAGGGTGGCGTCTGCGCCTTCATCGACGCCGAGCACGCCCTGGACCCCGAGTACGCCAAGAACCTCGGGGTCGACACCGACAACCTGCTCATCAGCCAGCCCGACAATGGCGAGCAGGCTCTGGAGATCGCCGACACGCTGGTGCGTTCGGGTGCGCTGGAACTCATCGTCATCGACTCGGTGGCAGCCCTGACCCCCAAAGCCGAGATCGAGGGGGACATGGGCGACTCCCATGTCGGACTCCAGGCCCGGCTGATGAGCCAGGCGCTGCGCAAGATGACTGGTGCGCTCAATGGCGCCGGCACCACGGCGATCTTCATCAACCAGCTCCGCGAGAAGATCGGCGTGATGTTCGGCAGCCCCGAGACCACCACGGGCGGACGGGCTCTGAAGTTCTACGCCTCGGTCCGACTGGACGTGCGCCGCATCCAGACCCTCAAGGACGGCGACGAGATGGTCGGCAACCGGACCCGCGTCAAGGTCGCCAAGAACAAGGTCGCCCCGCCCTTCAAGCAGGCCGAGTTCGACATCATCTACGGTCAGGGCATCTCACGGGAGGGCAGCCTCATCGACATGGGGGTCGACCTCAACATCATCCGCAAGTCCGGCTCCTGGTACACCTACAAGGAGTCCGAGCAGCTCGGCCAGGGCAAGGAGAACGTTCGCAAGTTCCTCAAGGAGAATCCTGAGGTGGCCAAGGAGATCGAGACCAGGATCCGCCAGGAGACCGGGCTGGATGAACCGGCCGATGACCAGGTGCCTGCAGATGTCGACCCGAAGACCGGGGAGGTGATGTTCTGACCCGGCGGGGGGCTCGCAAGCCGGCCGAGGACCGCCCCGAACGCAGCCCCGAGCAGTGGCACGAGTTCGCACGTGAGGCAGTGCTGCGACGCCTCGACGTGCGAGCGAGGACCCGCCACGAGCTGGCCACCGCACTGCGTGACAAGGAGGTCCCCGAGGAGATCGCCACCGCTGTGCTCGAGCGATTCGCCGAGCTCGGCCTGATCGACGACGCCGACTTCGCCGAGCAGTGGGTGCGCTCGCGGCATGAGTCACGGGGCCTGTCGCGGCGTGCCCTGAGCCAGGAGCTCAGACTCAAGGGGGTCGACCAGAGGATCATCGCCGAGGCTGTCGCCGAGGTCTCCGACGATGATGAGCTCGACGCCGCCACCCAGCTCGCCGTCGGCCGGCTGCGATCCGGTCAGGGGGTCGAGAAGGTGCGTCTGGACCGCCGGGTGCTGTCGGCCCTGGCCCGCAAGGGCTACGGACCCGAGGTCTGCTGGGAGGCCCTGCGCCGAGCTCGAGGTGAGCTCGGCGAGCAGGAGTAGCCGCCGCCGGCTCCCGGCCAGGGGAGCCGCGGGCAGGGGCCCGGGCGGGGGGCACGGACGGTGTGGCAGGCTTGGCGGGAACTGGGGCACGACGTCTCGGCAGAACCGATGGATGAGGGGAATCCAATGATGCAGTCCCTCGATGTGGCGGCCCTGCCAGCACTGATGGTTCTGATCTCTGTCTGGCCGGTTCTCACCGTGGTGCTGGCGGTGGCGCTGGTGGTGTCCGGCGCCGGCGGTATCTGGTCCAGGCGTCGAGCGGGCGAACAACTGAGGGATTCCCGCCGGGAACTCGACGACTCCCGGCAGGATCTCGACCGGCAGCGCGACCGGCTGGAGAATGACCTGAGCCGACGACGCGACGAGCTGGAGACAGATCTGCGGGCCAGGCGGGACCGGCTCGAGGCGGAGTACCAGCAGCGTTCCCGGGCCATCGAGGAGGCCGACAGGCTCCGGCGGGCCGAACTTGCCGCCCATCAGCAGGAGGCCAGCCGGGCTGCTGAACGGGCCGGCTCCGAACTCGCCCGGATCTCCGGGTTGACCGCCGACCGGGCCCGTCAGGAGTTGCTGGAGCGGGCCGAGGCGAGTTCGCGGGCCGAGGCTGAGGAGCTGGCCAGCAGGATCGAGGCCCAGGCCCGCCAGGGCGCCGAGAACTCCGCCCGGCGGGTGGTGGTCACCGCCATCCAGAGGTGCGCCGGTGAGATCACCGCAGATTCCGTGGTCGCCACGGTGGACCTGCCCTCCGATGACATGAAGGGGCGGATCATCGGCCGAGAGGGTCGCAACATCCGCACCATCGAACAGGTCACCGGCACCACCGTGATCATCGACGACACGCCGGGCATCGTGCTGATCAGTTGTTTCGATCCGGTGCGCCGGGAGGTGGCCCGGCTCACCCTCGCCGATCTGGTCGGCGATGGCCGCATCCACCCCAGCCGGATCGAACAGGCCCACGACAGGGCGGTCTCCAGGATCGAGCAGATCTGCCTTGAGTCGGCCGACGAGGCGCTGCGCGCATTGTCCATCACCGATATGGCCTCGGGACTGCGCCCCATCCTCGGTTCGCTGCGGTTCCGGACCTCCTACGGCCAGGACGTGCTGGCCCACAGCGTGGAGTGCGGTCAGCTGGCGGGGCTGATGGCCGCCGATCTGGGTGCCGATGTCGACACCTGCCGACGGGCCGGTCTGTTGCACGACATCGGCAAGTCGCTGACCCCCCGGGTGACCGGCTCCCATGCCGCAGTGGGTGCCGAGTTGGCGCGGCGTCAAGGGGAGTCCCAGGCGGTGGTGCACGCCATCGCCGCCCACCACAACGAGCTCGAGCCCACCACCGTCGTGGACTTCCTCATCCAGGCTGCCGACGCGATATCGGCCTCCCGGCCCGGGGCCCGCAGGACCTCACTGGAGTCCCACATCGAGCGTCTGGAGGAGCTCGAGGAGTTGGCATCCGGGCATCCCGGAGTGGCGCGGGCCTTCGCCGTCCAGGCCGGTCGTGACCTGCGGGTGATGGTCGAGCCCGAGGAGGTTGACGACGCCGCCACCCGGGTGCTGGCCCGCCAGATCGCCTCCGAGGTGGGTGAGCGTGTTGCGGTACCCGGCCAGGTCAAGGTGACCGTCATTCGTGAGACCAGGGCGGTGGCGGTCACCGGTCAGTCCGACTCGGTGGACTAAGCAGCAGCCCGCTGGCCCCGCACTCCGTGAGGCGGGCCCGGGAGGTGCCGGGTGCTCAGATGCTGACTCCCCACTCGAAGTGGGCACTGTCCCCAGGTTCCAGGCGCAGCATCGAGTCGTGGGTGGGGCCCTCGTTGAAGGCATCCGGGCCGCAGCTCATCGGCTCCACGGCCATCGCTGTGCGGTACCAGGGTGTGAAGATCTGTGACCAGGGCAGGCCTGGACCGGCCCACAGCAGGCGATGGTGACGACCGGCCCGTACCTCGACCTGCCATCGCCGGCCCGCCACGGGGGAGTCGGTGAATGCGGTGTCGAGAGACCGACTGCCGAACTCCTGCTCCCCGTGCAGCTGGGCCGGTGTCCCCTCCACCGGCCTCAGCGCCACCGGAAGCAGTCGCTCATCGACCTCCAGGTAGGTCGCGAACCCGGCGGAGACGCTCCACTGGTCGATCGGGATGCCGGCCATCACCAGATAGGGGTGGGCGGCGTAGCCCAACGGCACCGGGGTGGCACCGACATTGAGCGCCGAGACCTCGACGCGAAGCCCCTCCAGGCTGAGGTGATGGCTGAGGGTGAACCGAACCGATCCCGGCCAGCCCGGCTGATCGAGCAGCAGCAGCGACTGGGTGATGCTGTCGGTGGTGAGTTCCGCCAGATTCCAGGCCAGCCACCGGGTGAGTCCGTGGATCGCATTGTGGTGGTTCTGCTCGTTGATCGCCAGCTGCCGGAGGTCGCCGTCGAAGAGATAGCGGCCGTCGCGGATTCGATTGGGCCAGGGCAGCAGATGTTGGCCGCGGGCCCCTTCCGGCGACTCCTCGGCGCCGAAGGACAGCAGCAGATCCTCCCCATCGAAGGTGAGACTGCGCAGGGTCGCCCCCTGCTCGCAGATGACGGCCCGGTAGCCGCCCGAGGTGATCTCGTGTTGTCGGCCGGTGGGGTGCACGGCGTCGGTCACGGATTCGGCCATTGAGTCCATGACCATCACTCTAGAGGGAAGTGGCGTCGTCGAGATGGCCCGACGCTGCGAACCTGCCGGGCACCCGGGAACGGGGGTGTCCGGGACGATGGGACGAGGTGGCGGTGGACAGGTACAGTGTGGGCGCTATGACCCAGACAGATTCCCCCAGCCACCGGCGGCCCACCTACCGGGTCGTCACCTACGGGTGCCAGATGAATGTCCACGACTCCGAGCGGATCGCCGGACTCATGGAGTCGGCGGGCTACGTCCCCGATCCGCGAACCGGAAGCCTGGAACCGGCCGACGTCGTCGTCTTCAACACCTGCGCGGTCCGTGAGAACGCCGACAACCGGCTCTACGGAACACTGGGACACATGGCCTCGGTCAAGGCCGCCAATCCCGGGATGCGGCTGGCGGTCGGCGGCTGCATGGCTCAGAAGGACAAGCAGTTGGTCGCCGAGCGCGCCCCCTGGGTCGATGTCGTCTTCGGCACCCACAATCTCGGTTCGCTGCCAGCGCTGCTGGCTCGCTCCCGGGCGCTGGAGGAGGCCCAGGTCGAGATCAAGGAGTCCCTCCAGACCTTCCCCAGCGACCTGCCGACCCACCGCGAGTCGGCCTACTCGGCGTGGGTGTCCATCTCGGTCGGGTGCAACAACACCTGCACCTTCTGCATCGTGCCGCAGTTGCGCGGCAAGGAGACCGACCGGCGTCCGGCAGACATCCTGGCCGAGATCCGCGCCCTGGTCGACGAGGGGGTTCAGGAGATCACTCTGCTGGGCCAGAACGTCAACTCCTACGGAGTCCAGTTCGGCGACCGGGGCGCCTTCGCCAAGCTGCTGCGGGCCTGCGGGCGGATCGACGGGCTGGAGCGGGTGAGGTTCACCTCTCCGCACCCCGCCGCCTTCACCGACGACGTCATCGAGGCGATGGCCGAGACGCCGAATGTGATGCCCAGTCTCCACATGCCCCTGCAGTCCGGCTCGGACAAGGTGCTGCGCGAGATGCGGCGCTCCTACCGCAGCACGAGGTTCCTGGGGATCCTCGACCGGGTCCGCGCCGCGATGCCTCAGGCGGCCATCACCACCGACATCATCGTCGGCTTCCCCGGCGAGACCGAGGCCGACTTCGCCGAGACGATGAGAGTCGTCGAACAGGCGCGGTTCTCGGCCGCCTACACCTTCGAGTACTCGATCCGGCCGGGCACACCAGCCGGTGAGATGACCAACCAGGTGCCCGCGCAGGTCGTCCAGGAGCGTTACGAGCGCCTGGTGGCCCTGGTCGATGAGATCTCCTGGCAGGAGAACCGCAAGCTGGAGGGCAGCACCGCCGAGGTGATGTTCTCGGCCGGGGAGGGTCGTAAGGACCGCGCCACCCACCGGGTCACCGGACGGGGTCGGGACAACCGGTTGATCCATGTCGGGTTGGCCCCGGGCCAGCAGCGGCCACGGCCCGGTGACATCGGCACCGTCAGGATCGGACGGGGCGCCCCCCACCACCTGATGGCCGACGGCGGTCTCATCGATCTGCGTCGTACCCGTGGCGGAGATGCCTGGCAGGCCAGGCATCAGGCCCCCGATCCGGTCAGCTCGCCGGCCGCTGCCGGTGCGGTCACCCTGGGAATGCCGGGGATCGGAGCCCCGAGGGACTGAGCCCGATCCGGCCGGGTATGACAGAGGGGCGACAGCGATGTGCTGTCGCCCCTCTGCCGTGTCAACGGGCGGGCCTCCACCGAAGCGGAACCGCCGGAAGACACCTCGTGAGATCAGGGAACCGTGGACGGAGCGGAAACTCAGAGGTTTCCGGTCTGCTTCTTCACAGCGTCCTGGGCTGCATCGACCTGACTGGCGAACTTGCCACCGGTGACTGAGTCAACCTTGTCACCTGCGGTGTCCACTGCCTTGTCGATCTGGTCCTCGTGGCTGTTGACGGCGTCCTTGATCTGATCCTGATGTGTGATCACGGCGTCCTTCGCCTTGTCAAAGAGTCCCATAGGCCCCTCCCTCCTCGGGGATTCACCCCGTTCGGTTGGATACAGTGTCCTCACACTCGGCCCCGAGGGCAAGAGCAGGACCCCAGATCTCTCAGAAATTGAGACGATTACGAGAGCCGAGGCAGGACAGTGGGCGACGGCACGTCGGTACGGGAGGTCGCAGGGGCTATGCCTGAGGTGATCGCCATCCTCGGACCGACTGCCAGCGGAAAGTCCCGGCTGGCAGTGGAGCTCGCCCGCCGGCTCAGCGGCGAAGGAAGGCCGGCTGAGATCGTCAACGCCGACTCGATGCTGGTCTACCGGGGGATGGACATCGGCACCGCCAAACCCGACGCCGGTGAGCTCGAGAGGGTGCGCCACCATCTGGTCGACATCCTCGAGGTCACCCAGAGTTCCTCGATAGCCCTCATCCAGAACCTCGCCAGACGAGCGATCGAGGACTGCCTGGCCCGCGGAGTCGTGCCCCTGGTGGTGGGCGGATCGGCGCTGTACAGCCGGGCGGTCCTCGACGAGCTGGAGATACCTCCCACCGACCCCTCGATCCGGGCCCGGCTGGAGGACGAGCTGGAGCAGCTCGGTTCCGAGCAGATGCACCGTCGGCTCGCCGAGCTCGACCCGGCGGCAGCGGCGGCCATCCTGCCGGGCAACGGACGGCGCATCGTGCGGGCCCTGGAGGTCATCGAACTCACCGGATCCTTCTCGGCGAGGATGCCGCAGGGCCGCTTCCACTACCCGGGCACCCTCGAGATCGGACTGACCATGTCGCGAGAGGATCTGGACTCCCGCATCGAGCAGCGGGTCGACCTGATGTGGCGCCGCGGCCTGGTCGCCGAGGTGCGCGGACTGGTCGACCACGGCCTGCGCGAGGGGCGCACGGCATCGCGGGCGCTGGGCTACCGACAGGTGATGAGCATGCTCGATGGCCGGATCGACGAGCGCCAGGCCCGGCTGGACACCGTGGTGCGCACTCGCAGGTTCGCCCGCAAACAGCTGATGTGGTACCGCCGCGATCCCAGGATCCGGTGGTTCGAGGCACTGGATGGGTGTCTGGCCGAGAAGGTGCTGGCCGCGCTGGCCGATGTTGACCAGGACGGCCGACCTTGACCATCGCGGTGGGTCGCGCTGAGATGGGGGGCATGCGGACCATTCAGTTCTCGAAGGGACAGGGCACCGGCAACGACTTCGTCATCATTCTCGACAGGCCAGGCATGCTCAACCTCTCGGCCGGGCAGGTCCAGTGGTTGTGCGATCGGCGTTTCGGGGTCGGTGGCGACGGCCTGATGCGCGCCACCCGGGCAGGTGCCATCGAGGACTGGACGGGCGACCCCGACCAGTGGTTCATGGACTACCGCAACGCCGACGGCTCGATCGCCGAGATGTGCGGCAACGGTCTGAGGGTGTTCGGGGAGTACCTGTCCGAACAGGGCCTGATCACCGGCCACGAGGTCGACGTCGCAACCCGCGCCGGCGTCAAGCACGTCGTCGTGCACGGGAACGGGATGGTCACCGCCGACGTCGGCACCGCCGCGGCGCGACCGGACCAGGTGAGTGTGACCCTGGACGGGCGGCGCTGGCCGGCCACCCCCGTCGACGTCGGCAACCCGCACGCCGTGGTGCTGCTAGGGCCCGAGGACGACCTGGACTCGCTGCCGGTGGACAGCCAGCCCGGCTGGGAGCCGGAGGAGGCCTTCAGCCACGGTGTCAATATCGAGTTCGTCGACCTGGTGGAACCCGGTCACGTCCGGATGAGGGTCCACGAGAGAGGGGTGGGGGAGACGCTGTCATGTGGCACCGGGACGGTCGCGGTGGCTGTCGCGATGACCGGGCACACCGGTCACCAGGGGCCGTGGACCGTCGACGTGCCAGGCGGCAGGGTCACCGTCGAGAAGGCCGCAGACCACTACCGGCTCACCGGTCCGGCGGTCATCCAGGTCCGCGGTCAGGTCAACGAGCCCGATGTCGGCTGAGCTGGTCGCTGCCCGCGGCCGGTGAGCTGGGAGACCGCCGGCCGGGCCCGGTGTTGGCGAGCCGGGTCAGTCGTGGAAAGCTGTCAATGATGACTTCCATCGACGATGACACCCCCGACGACACCTCCGAGCAGCACTCCGCGACCCACCACGACCACCGCCGGGACGACCCAGCGGCCACCGACGAGACGGGATCGGGGGATACCGGCGCCAAGGAGAACTGGGACGGCGACCAGTTCGACCTGGATGCACGGCTGGCGCTGACCCGGGTTCCCGGCATGTCCACCGACCTGTCGGACATCAGCGAGGTCGAGTACCGGCAGTTGCGGCTGGAACGAGTGGTGCTGGCCTCGGTGTGGACCCAGGGCAGCGCCGAGGACGCCGAGAACGCCATGACCGAGCTCAAGCTGCTCGCCGAGACCGCCGGCAGCCAGGTGTTGGACGCCCTCATCCAACGGCGTCCCAGTCCCGATCCGGCGACCTACATCGGCTCGGGAAAGGTCGAGGAGCTCAAGGAGGTGGTGGTCGCCACCGGGGCCGACACCGTCATCTGCGACGGCGAGCTGGACGGCGCCCAGCTGCGCAACCTGGAGGACCGGATCGGCGTCAAGGTCGTCGACCGCACCATCCTCATCCTCGACATCTTCGCTCAGCACGCCAGCAGTGTCGAGGGCAAGACCCAGGTCGAACTGGCCCAGCTGCAGTACATGAGGCAGCGGCTGCGCGGCTGGGGCGACAGCCTGTCCCGTCAGGCAGGTGGACGGGCCGCCGGAGGTGCGGGGATCGGCGGTCGCGGCCCCGGTGAGACCAAGATCGAGACCGACCGGCGCCGGATCAACACCCGGGTCGCCCGGTTGCGCCGAAAGCTGCGTGCGATGGCGGCGACCCGCTCGGAGAAGCGCGCCGACCGGATCCGCAATGCCATCCCCTCGGTGGCCATCGTCGGCTACACCAACGCCGGCAAGTCCTCCCTGCTCAACCGGCTCACCCGTGCCGGGGTACTGGTCGAGGACGCCCTCTTCGCCACCCTGGACCCGACCACCCGGCGTGCCACCACCGAGGACGGCCGGGTCTACACCCTCACCGACACCGTCGGTTTCGTCCGCCACCTGCCCACCCACCTGGTGGAGGCCTTCGCCTCCACCCTGGAGGAGACCGCCCAGGCCGATCTCCTGGTCCACGTCGTCGATGCCGCCGCCCCCGACCCCGCCGGCCAGATCTCCGCGGTCCACGAGGTGCTGTCAGGAATCGACGCCGGTCAGGTCCCCGAACTGCTGGTGCTCAACAAGGCCGACCTGATCACCGAGGCCGACGAGCTGGCACTACGGGCCTCCTTCCCCCAGGCGATGCTGGTGTCGGCCCACCAGGGCGAGGGGATCGACGAGCTGATCGCCAGGATCGAGGAGCTGCTGCCGGTTCCCGAGGAGCTGGTCGACGCCGTGCTGCCCTATCAGCGCGGCGACCTGGTCGACCGGATCCACCGCCTTGGCACGATCGTGAGCCTCGAGCACACCGGCCAGGGAACTCACGTCGTCGCCCACCTGCACCCCGGCCTGGCTGCCGAGGTGCGCGCAGCGGCGGTCGCCACCTCGTGAGCGCGGCGACCCCGGCCGCCGAGGACTCGGATCCGGCCTACCGGCAGCTGCTGGATGCCGCGGTCGCCGGGATCGGCGGGAGTCCCAGAACCGGACAGCTGAGGATGGCCGAGGCCCTCGACCGGGCGATCGACGAGAAGATCCACCTGTTGGTGCAGGCCGGCACCGGTACCGGCAAGTCCTTGGGCTATCTGGCGCCGGCGCTGGCCAGGGCGGTCCGCGACGACGTCACGGTGGTGGTCGCCACCGCCACCCTGGCGCTCCAGGCGCAGCTGGCCCACAAGGACATTCCGGCGGCGGTCAGGGCCGCCGGGAAGGTCCTGGCGCGTACCCCCCGCACCGCAGTGCTCAAGGGGCGCTCCAACCACGCCTGCCTGCTGAAGGTGCGCGAGGGAGTCCGGCCGGACCAGGACGCCCTGGTCAGCGGTGGCGAACTGGTGAGCCGTGACGACAGCTCGGCCGGCCGATCCGCCGGCGCGGTGGACTCCGAGTCCCGGTTGGGGGCCGAGGTGGTGATGCTGCGCGAGTGGGCCGAGGACCAGGCCGGGCGCAGCCTGCTCGGCGACCGCGACGACGCCCCCGATCACTCCCCGAGGGCCTGGTCGCAGGTATCGGTGCCGGCACGGGAGTGCCTGGGCAACCGCTGCCCCTATGTCGAGGAGTGCCTCTTCGAGAAGGCCAGGGAGAAGGCCCGGCAGGCCGACCTGATCGTCACCAACCACGCCCTGCTGGCCATCGATGCACTCAACGATGGCAGCGTGCTGCCCGAGCACGAGGTCGTCATCATCGACGAGGCCCATGAGGTGGTCGACCGGTTCACCGGAGCCGCCTCGGCGCTGCTCACCCCCACCCTGGTCACCGCAGTCGGCAGACGCGCAGCCACCTGGCTCGACGATGACCTGGCTGCCGATCTGCTCGGTCAGGCGGACCTGCTGCACGAGGCCCTGGAGGCCACCGAGCCCGGCCGGGTCACCGACCCCGGCGCCGGTCTCATCGTCGCCGCCCAGAGCCTGCGCGATCTGGCCAGGAGCGCCGTCTCGGCCCTGGGACGCAGTGATGACGGTGAGGAGGCCGGCGGGGACCCCGAGCGTGTCCAGGCCCAGGGGGCGGTCCGCGAGGTCTTCGAGGTGGCCGAGCGGATCGCCGCGCTGTCGGCCGCCGACGTGGTCTGGATCAGCGAGTCGGAGTACACCGGACGCGCCGCCCAGGTGGCACCGCTCAAGGTGGCCGGGCTGCTGAGGTCCAGCGTGCTGGCGGGGGCCACCACCATCCTCACCTCGGCCACCCTCAGGATCGGCGGGGAGTTCACCTCGGCCGCCCGGGATGTCGGCCTGCAACCGGGCGAACGGGTCGACGACACGCCCGAGATTCTCCAGACCGAGATGGCCTGGCGAGGCATCGACGTCGGCTCCCCCTTCGACTATCACTCCCAGGGCATCCTCTATGTCGGGCGCGAGCTGCCGAAGCCCAGCCGCGACGGCATCGGCGAGGAGGCCTTGGAGGACCTGGCCGAACTCGTCTGGGCTGCCGGTGGCCGCACCCTCGGCCTGTTCGCCTCCCAGCGCAACGCGGTGCGCGCCGCCGAGCAGCTGCGCAAGTCCCTGCCCAGGATCCCGGTGCTGTGCCAGGGGGAGGGGCATCTGGCGGGGCTCACCCGCCAGTTCATCGAGGACCCGGCCACCTGTCTGTTCGGCACTCTGTCGCTGTGGCAGGGGGTCGACGTGCCAGGAGACACCTGCCGCCTCGTCATCATCGACAAGATCCCCTTCCCCCGCCCCGATGACCCGCTGATGCAGGCGCGCAGCCAGGCGGTCGCGCAGGCCGGGGGCAATGGATTCATGACCGTCTCGGCCGGACATGCGGCACTGCTGCTGGCCCAGGGATCCGGACGCCTGATCCGACGCGCCGAGGACAGGGGAGTGGTGGCCGTGCTGGATCCCCGTCTGGTGACGGCCCGATACGGCTCCTTCCTGCGTGCCTCGATGCCGCCGTTCTGGACCACCACCGACCGCGAGGTCGCGATCGGGGCGCTCAGGAGGCTCAGCTGAGCCCAGCGGTTCGACCCCTTTGTCATCCCTTGGCGGCGGCTCTGCTGGCGCCGGCCAGGCGTCGAGGAGGCCGAAAAGTGTCAGTCCCCCTCGGTTGGATGGAGTCATGTCCTCGGCGGATGGCCGGGAATCTGACGAAGGAGCACTCCGATGAGCGTTCAACAGCGTGTGTGGGAGCAGGATCGGGCCGGGCAGCAGACCGGCCAGGTGATCGTGGGCCCGTGGCCGGGGATCGAGGAGATCCTCGAGGAGTCCGAGCCCGCCGTGATGATCAACCGGCGGGAGTTGGCAGCCGCCGGCCCGGTGACGGCCGGCGCCGGGTCGGCCGGTGTGCTGTCGCCAGCGGCGCTGCCGCGCCGGGCTCCCGCGGTTCGCCAGGGGCGAATCGACGAGGATCTGGTGTGGAATGTCGTGATGGCTGCTGTGCTGTCGCTGATGGCGTTGGCCACAGCGGTGGGGCTGTGGCAGCTCTTCCAGGTCTCCGGCGGCCTGGCAGGCTGACCGGCCGGTGTGGCCAAGAGGGCGTGGTCGGTGCCTGAGGTGGTGCTGCGGGGCAGATCCGGCCGAGAGGGAGAATGGCGATTGCCACTAGATCTAGTGTCGATCACGACACGCCGAGACTAGACCTAGTGAAATTCCGAGGTATTGTGTGTGCACGCACGAGGTACGTGCAGAGCCTGGGTCCAGGATGAGGAGGTGCCCCGATGAGGTGTCCATTCTGTCAGCACGACGACTCCCGGGTCCTGGACTCGAGGGTCTGTGAGGACGGCCTGGCGATCCGTCGGCGTCGGCAGTGCCCGGTGTGCGAGCGCAGATTCACCACCATCGAACGGATGCAGATGGTGATCGTCAAGAAGGACGGCTCGGAGGAGCCGTTCAGCCGGGAGAAGGTCGTCTCCGGGGTCCGCAAGGCCTGCAAGGGCCGCCCGGTCAGCGACGCCGACCTGGCCCGCCTGGGCCAGCGGGTCGAGGACGCGCTGCGGGCCGGGGGAAGCTCCGAGATCCCCAGCGATCAGGTCGGCCTGGCCATTCTGCCGCCGCTGCGGGAACTCGACCCGATCGCCTACCTGAGGTTCGCCTCGGTCTACCGGCACTACGAGACGATTGACGACTTCATCCTGGAGATCGAGCGGTTGAGGGCCGAGAGCAGCGACGACCCGTCGGATTCCGGCGGCAGGCCGCTGGCGGCCCAGGTCCCCGGGTCCGGAGGGGACATGGCCAACCAGCCGTTGTTCTGAGTCGGCAGGTCCACAAGCCCGCGGAGCAACGGCGAAGGCCGGATGCGCCGTCATCACAGCACAAGGATGTGACTTCGGTCACATCTGATCCACTACCAACCAACAAATCGTCGTCAGACGAGGTGAGGGAAAGCTCATGACTGAGACCAAGACGGCGTCGCGCAGGGCGACACCGGCCCCCTCGGGCCTGCATGTCCGAAGGGTGTTCAGCACCGAGGGGGTGCACCCCTACGACGAGGTCAGCTGGCAGCGTCGCGATGTGGTCCAGAAGAACTGGCGCACCGGAGAGGTCGTCTTCGAGCAGCGCGGTGTCGAGTTCCCCGACTTCTGGAGTGTGAACGCCTCCACCATCGTCACCAACAAGTACTTCCGTGGCGCACTGGGCACCCCGGATCGTGAGGACAGTCTCAAGACGCTGATCGACCGGGTCGTCAGGAGCTATCTGAGGGCGGGTCAGGACAACGGCTACTTCGCCTCCGCCAAGGACGCCAAGGTCTACTCCGAGGAACTCACCTGGCTGCTGGTCCACCAGTACTTCAGCTTCAACTCGCCGGTCTGGTTCAACGTCGGCACCACCAGCCCCCAGCAGGTCAGCGCCTGCTTCATCCTGTCGGTCGATGACTCGATGGAGTCGATCCTCAACTGGTACACCGAGGAAGGTTTCATCTTCAAGGGAGGATCCGGGGCCGGGGTCAACATCTCGAGGATCCGTTCCTCCAAGGAGCTGCTCTCCTCGGGCGGCACCGCCTCGGGTCCGGTCTCCTTCATGCGTGGCGCCGATGCCTCGGCAGGCACCATCAAGTCCGGCGGCGCCACCCGCCGAGCGGCCAAGATGGTCGTGCTGGACGTCGACCACCCCGACATCGAGGAGTTCGTCGAGACCAAGGCCCGCGAGGAGGACAAGATCCGCGCCCTGCGGGATGCCGGTTTCGACATGGAGATCGGTGGCCGCGACATGGCCTCGGTGCAGTACCAGAACGCCAACAACTCGGTGCGCGTCAACGACAAGTTCATGCACGCGGTCGAGAAGGGGGAGAAGTTCGGGCTGACCTCCCGGATCCACCCCGGACAGGTCATCGAGGAGATCGACGCCCGTCAGCTGTTCGGCAAGATCGCCAAGGCCGCCTGGGAGTGCGCCGATCCCGGCGTGCAGTACGACGACACCATCAACTCCTGGCACACCGATCCGAACTCGGGGCGGATCAACGCCTCCAACCCCTGCTCGGAGTACATGAGCCTGGACAACTCCTCGTGCAACCTGGCCAGCCTCAACCTGCTGAAGTTCGTCGGCGAGGATGAGGTCTTCGACGTCGCCCGGTTCACCCGGGCGGTGGAGATCGTCATCACCGCGATGGACATCTCGATCTGCTTCGCAGACTTTCCCACCACGTCGATCGGCCAGACCACCCGCGACTACCGCCAGCTCGGCATCGGGTACGCCAACCTGGGCGCCCTGCTGATGGCGATGGGGCTGGGATACGACTCCGAGGGGGGCCGTAACCTGGCTGCCGCCATCACCTCCCTGATGACCGGGGTGGCCTACCGGCGCAGCGCCGAACTGGCCGCTGTCGTCGGGCCCTACAACGGTTACGCGGCCAATGCCGAGCCTCATCAGGCAGTGATGCGCAAGCACCGCGATGCCACCCGGGACGTGCACCCGATGCACACCAATGACACCACGGTGCTGGCGGCCGCCAAGGCGGAGTGGGACAAGGTCGTGGAGCTGGGTGCTGAGAACGGCTTCCGCAACGCCCAGGCCTCGGTGCTGGCACCGACCGGGACCATCGGTTTCATGATGGACTGCGACACCACCGGTATCGAGCCCGACTTCTCCCTGGTGAAGTTCAAGAAGATGGTCGACGGCTCCTCGATGCAGATCGTCAACCAGACCGTGCCGCGGGCGCTGGCCAACCTCGGCTACTCCCAGGCCGACGCGGGGGAGATCGTGGCCTGGATCGCCGAGCACGGCTCGGTGATCGGGGCCCCGCACCTGGACAAGGCCCACTACGAGGTCTTCGACTGCGCGATGGGTGAGCGGGCGATCGCTCCGATGGGCCACGTCCGAATGATGGCTGCCGTCCAGCCCTTCCTGTCCGGGGCCATCTCCAAGACGGTGAACCTGCCCGAGAGCGCCACCGTCGAGGACATCGCCGAGGTCTACCTGCAGGGTTGGAAGCTCGGCCTGAAGGCGGTGGCCGTCTACCGCGACAACTGCAAGGTCGGCCAGCCGCTGTCGGTCGAGAAGACCGCGCAGGACAAGACCGAGGCCAAGGCCGAGCCCGAGGTGCGGATCGAGTACCGGCCGCGCCGTCAACGGCTGCCCAAGTCGCGGGCCGGTCGGACCACCAGCTTCCAGGTCGCCGGGGCCGGCGGTTACCTCACCACCGGTGCCTACCAGGACGGCAGGCTGGGCGAGATCTTCCTCAAGCTCGGCAAGCAGGGTTCCACCCTGGCCGGGGCGATGGATGCTTTCTCGATCGCCATCTCGATCGGTCTGCAGTACGGGGTGCCGCTGGAGAGCTTCGTGCAGAAGTTCGCCAATATGAAGTTCGAGCCGGCCGGGATGACCGACGACTCCGACATCCGGATCGCCCAGTCGATCATCGACTACATCTTCCGACGGCTCGCCCTGGACTACCTGTCCTTCGACGAGCGGGCGGAGCTGGGCATCTACACCTCGGCCGAACGGGCTCACTACGTGGAGACCGGTTCCTACCTCTCGGAGGAGGACGAGGCGGAGCTCATCGACTCCGAGAGCCTCAAGGAGACCCCGGCCGACCGGGTCCGGGTGCATGAGGATGGGGCCACCCAGCCGGGTCTGTTCGACCCGACTCCCTCCCCCGAGCATGTCGGCGGTGCGCACACCAGCGCCGAACTGATGGAGGAGAAGCTGGGTCGTGAGGTCGACGCCCCGCTGTGCATGACCTGCGGCACCAAGATGCGTCCGTCCGGCTCCTGCTACGTCTGCGAAGGTTGCGGATCCACCAGCGGCTGCAGCTGATCTGTGACTGACCGGCCCGGTGCCGGACCATGGCCCCGCTGCGGCCATGATCCGACACCGGGCCACATGTTCGGGTGAGATCCGGCAGTTGTCCGAACGTCACCCAGGTGTCGTAAGGTCGGGACCGTGAGCCTTCTGTCAGACCGAGAGATCCGCACCGAGATCGAGGCCGGTCACATCGTCCTGGAGCCCTACGACCCCTCGCTGATCCAGCCCTCCAGCATCGACATCTGCCTTGACCGCTACTTCCGGCTGTTCGACAACCACAAGTACCCGATGATCGACCCGGCGCAGAACCAGCCGGAGCTCACCCACCAGGTGGAGGAGTCGATCGAGGAGCCCTTCGTGCTGCACCCCGGGGAGTTCGTGCTGGCGGCCACCAAGGAGAAGGTCACCATTCCCGATCACCTGTCAGCACGGCTCGAGGGCAAGTCCTCGTTGGGTCGGCTGGGCCTGCTCACGCACTCCACCGCCGGCTTCATCGACCCTGGCTTCAGCGGCCACGTCACTCTGGAACTGTCCAACGTGGCCACCCTGCCGATTGCACTGTGGCCCGGGATGAAGATCGGCCAGCTGTGCTTCTTCGCGCTGTCCAGCCCGGCCGAGCACCCCTACGGATCCGACCCCTCGACCGCCAACAGGTACCAGGGCCAGCGCGGCCCGACCCCCAGCCGTTCCTGGCAGAACTTCTACCGCAGCGCCTTCTGAACCGATGGACGAGGCAGCAGACTTCGACTTCGACCTGGACCGCTCCACCGACCAGGCCTGGTCGGGGTTCGCCGAGCGTCTGGCCGAGGTGATCTCTGTCATCGATGACGGCGGCGTCCTCACGATCGGGACGCCCGCCACGGGCGAGGACCAGGCCCCCTTCGTCCGGTTCACCCAGCACGAACCGGCCCCCGGCGACCCCCACCCCGATGCCGCGGTCGGCGAGGCCATGGTGCTCGCCGAGGCCTCCGGCAGCGCCAGCCTGGCCGAGGCCCATCAGCTGTCCGGGGCCCAGCTGGAGGAGTTGGATGCCCTGGGCTGGCAGTCACCGGCTGCCGACGGCCCCCGGCCCTGCGCCAACTTCTGGGTGGACCGGGGCCAGGACCGCAGCGACGAACTGGCCGAGCTGGCCGTGCGCACCCTGCGCAGCGTCTTCGGCGTCCAGCACCCGGTCTTCCTGGCCCCCGACCAGCTGGCGGAGATCCTCCAACCGGGCTCCCCGGCCCCCCACGAGACACCCGCCGGGCCGGTGACGGTGCCGGCCGTGATGCCGCTGAGTCGCAGTCGGCTCGACGAGATGGTCGCGGCCGAACTGACCGAGATGTTCGGCCACCCGCCGGTCTGCGACGCCGAGGGGGATTTCGCCATCCGGGTGGGTTCCACGATGGTCTTCATCCGCAGCACCCCCGATGCCGAGGAGTTGCTGCTGTTCTCGGCCATCGTCCACGACGTCGAGGGCCGGTCCAGGGCCGTCGAGGTGCTCAACGACCTCAATGTGGCCTCCCGCTACGGCCGTTTCGCCCTGCACCAGGACCGGGTCTTCGTCACCATGTCACTGATGTGCCGGCCCTTCGTGGCCGAACATCTGCGCCAGGGAGTCCGCATCATGTCCGAGCTGGCCGACGGCATCGATGACGAACTGGCCCGCAAACTTCGGGGCCGGACAACCTTCGAGTCTCCGGACACCGGCAACGCCGGGTGAGATAATGGCGCTGTCCTGCACAGCTCATCGGGTACACATGGAGGTGTACGTGATAACCGTACAGAGATGACGGGACGCCACCGAGGTTGTTCCGCCGGTACCTCTTCGAAGGAGGATGGTCATGTCCACAGACACCCCTCGCACCGCATTGGTGATCGCTGGAGTCGACGGCTCCGATGATGGCATTCGCGCGGCGAGATATGCCGCTGGTCAGGCCGACGAGTTGGACGCCGACCTGCTCATCCTGCACGCCGTCGATGACGCTGCAGTGGCTGGAGCCTGGGGGGTCGTCTACGACCCCACCGCCCTCCAGCAGGCCGGCCAGGTCGTCGTCGACGAGGCCCGGGCCCAGGCCATCGATGCCGGTGCCGATGAGTCGCGCACCCACGCTCAGGTGGTGCTCGGAAATCCCGCCGCGGTGCTGGCCGACCGCAGCCGCCAGGCTGACATGATCGTGGTCGGCAGGCGTGCCGCCAGCGGCCTGGAACGGATGTTCGTCGGGTCCACCTCGGTGGCGGTGGCCGGTATGTCGGCCTGCCCGGTGGTCGTCATCTCGCGCGCCTCCACTCCCGACCCGGTGGGCGGAAAGCACCAGTTGGCGGTCGCGATCGGACGCCAGACCACCGGCACGGCAGCGTTGCGCTACGGCTTCGAGGAGGCCCAGCGGCAGAAGGCCGAACTCGTCGTCGTCACGGTCGCTCCCGCCCTGCCGGCGGGCTCCGCCGGCGGGTACAAGCTCACCGATGAGGCCAGCCAGGCATTCGTGGCCGAGAACCAGAGCCATGTCGACAGCTTCGTCGATCCCCTCAAGGCCGAGTTCCCCGACGTCAGCATCACCACCAAGGTGCTTCTCGGTCATCCCGTCGACGAGCTGGTCAAGGTCTCCGAGTCGGTCGATCTGCTGGTCGTCGGGATGAAGCGTCACCCGATCCTCGGGTGGACCGCCGGGGGAGTGATCCGCGGCGTGATGGCCCACTCCAGGGCGCCACTGGCCATCGTTCACTGAGGGGGGCCGGGCAAGAAATCCCCTGATGCGGCCGGCCGTCGGGAGCCTGGCTCGCCGCGTTACCCATAAGCTGGTGGCATGAGCGATGAGCAGTCCCGGATCCGAGCCGGCTACCCGGAGCGAGAGGCGACGTTGTCGCAGCTGGGGGATGCCTTCGCCTCGGGCTACCTCGACCAGCAGGAGTTCGACGATCGCAGTACCGCGGCCACCCGCGCCCGGTTCCGTCAGGACTTGGTGGGGCTCACCGCGGACCTTCCGCATCAGCTGGCTGCACCCGACCGGGAGCCGGGTGTCCCGGCCACCCGGGTGAGGATGGCCCCCGACGATGCCGCCGCCCGCCATGAGAACATCGTCGCGGTCTTCGGCGGTGCCCAGCGCCAGGCGGACTGGATCGCGCCCTCCCGGGGCACCGTGACGGCTGTCTTCGGAGGGGTCTCACTGGACCTGAGGCAGTGCGTCTGGCCGGCCGACGGACAGATCGAGATCACCTGTTTCGTGGCCTTCGGGGGAGCCGAGATCAAGGTTCCCGAGGGCGTCCGGGTGGTCAACCAGGTGGTGCCGATCTTCGGAGGGGCCGGCTCGGACGGGCTGCGGCCGGCACGGACCGGCCCGGTACTGGTGCTCAAGGGAATGGCGGTCTTCGGCGGGATCGGGGTCACCGGCCCCGATGCCGCCGGTCAGTTGGGCAGCCACCGAGCCGGTGCTGCGAGGTGAACTGGTCGGAACCGGTGAACCGGACACCCGGGTAGGCTGAGAAGGTCATGCCAACACACCAGTCAGCCCTGGAGGGCGTGCTGCCCGAGGGTGGCGTCATCAGCTTCGACACCGACCTGCCGATCGCTGCCCACGCCGACGAGATCGCCGACCTCATCGCCCACCACCAGGTCGTGGTGGTCGCCGGGGAGACGGGCTCGGGCAAGACCACCCAGCTACCCAAGATCTGCCTGGCCCTGGGACGCCGTCACATCGCCCACACCCAGCCCCGCCGGATCGCGGCCCGCAGCGTCGCCGAGCGGATCGCCGATGAGATGGCCGTCGAGATCGGCGACCTGGTCGGCTACCAGGTCCGCTTCACCAAACGCGCCGGCCGTGCCACCGCGCTCACCGTGATGACCGATGGGGTACTGCTCGCCGAGATCTCCCACGACCGGCTCCTGCGCGGCCACGACACCATCATCATCGACGAGGCCCACGAGCGCAGCCTCAATATCGACTTCCTGCTGGGCTACCTCAAGCAGCTGCTGCCCCGGCGCCCCGACCTCAAGGTGATCATCACCTCGGCCACCATCGACACCGCGCGGTTCTCCGCCCATTTCAACGATGCCCCGGTCATCGAGGTCTCCGGACGCAGCTATCCGGTCGAGATCCGCTACCGCCCGCTGGATCCCGCCGAGAACCTGCGGGACACCGACGAGGATGACGAGATCGACGACCTCGACGAGCAGGCGGACGCCAGCCGGACCGATTCCAGCCGGCCCGCTGCCGCCCGCCGAGGGTCTGCCAGGAACCCGGCCGGGGGTGGCGGCGCCGTGGCCGCCGCCGGCCCTCCCATCGACCAGGCCACCGGCATCTGCCAGGCCGTCCAGGAGCTGTGCCGCGAGGGGAATGGCGACATCCTGGTCTTCCTCGCCGGGGAGCGCGACATCCGCGACGCCGCCGATGCCCTCACCGACCTCACGGCCCATGACCGCAGGCTGGCCGGTACCGAGATCCTCCCGCTGTTCGCGCGGTTGTCGGCCGCCGAGCAGCATCGCGTCTTCACCTCCCATCCGGGACGTCGGATCGTGCTGGCCACCAACGTCGCAGAGACCTCGCTGACGGTGCCGGGGATCCGCTACGTCATCGACCCCGGCACAGCACGGATCTCCCGCTACTTCACGCGCACCCGGGTCCAGCGGCTGCCCATCGAACCGATCTCCCAGGCCTCGGCCAATCAGCGCGCCGGACGGTGCGGCCGCGTCGCCCCAGGTATCTGCATACGGCTGTACTCCCAGCAGGACTTCGAGTCGCGCCCCGAGTTCACCGAGCCCGAGATCCTGCGCACCAACCTGGCCGCTGTGATCCTCCAGATGGCCCAGGCCCGGCTGGGCGCCATCACCGACTTCCCCTTCGTCGAGCCCCCCGACCACTCCCAGGTCTCCGATGGCATCCGGCTGCTCGACGAACTGGGTGCCCTCAAACCGGGCCATCGCGAGGAACCGCGTCTGACCCGGATCGGCCACCAGCTGGCCACCATGCCCGTCGACCCCAGGCTGGGTCGGATGATCCTGGAAGGGGCCCGGCAGCACGCCCTGGCCGAGGTGCTGGTGATCGTGGCGGCACTGTCGATCCCCGACGTGCGGGAGCGCCCTGCCGACAAGCGTGAACAGGCGGACGCCTTCCACCACCGGTTCCTCACCGAGACCGGTCTGCAGCGCGCCCTGCACCCCGAGTCGGGGGACCATCAGGAGGTCGGCGGAGCGGTCGATCAGGGTGGCGACATCCTGGCGATCCACCGGCTGTGGCGCTACCTGCACCAGCAACGCAAGGAGCTGTCCGGCTCGGCCTTCCGGCGGATGTGCCACCGCGAGTTCCTCAACTATCTGCGGGTCCGTGAGTGGCAGGACCTGCACTCCCAGCTCAAGCAGATCTGCAAGGACCTCAAGCTGGAGCGCACCGCCGGCACCGCTCCGGCCGACCGGATCCTGGTCTCCCTGCTGTCGGGGCTGTTGTCCCACATCGGACTGGCCGAGGTCGCCGAGAAGTCCCGCAGCACCCGCAGCGCCGGACCCGGCCGTCGCAGGCCTCGGCAGGGGCCGCGGGAGTATCTGGGAGCTCGCGGCGCGAGGTTCGCCATCAACCCCGGCTCGGCTCTGGCGAAACACCCGCCCGAACTGGTGATGGCCGTCGAACTGGTCGAGACCAGCAGGCTGTGGGCGCGCACCGTCGCCGGGATCCAGCCCGAATGGGTGGAGGAGGTCGGGGCCCACCTTCTCAAACGGCAGTACTCCGAGCCCCACTGGGCCCAGTCCAGCGCATCGGTGGTGGCCACCGAGAGGGCCACCCTCTTCGGGGTGCCGGTGTGGGCCGACCGGCCGGTCAACTATGCCCGGATCGACCCGGTGGTGGCCCGCGAGATCTTCATCCGTTCGGCCCTGGTGGAGCGTGACTGGCGTGCCAATCACGGCTTCCTGGCCCACAACGACCGGGTCCGAGCTCAGGCCGAGGACCTCGAGGAACGCTCCCGGCAACGCGGCCTGGTCGCCGATGATGACGCGATCTTCGCCTTCTACGACCGCCGGATCCCCTCCGACATCGTCTCGGCCAGCCATTTCGACGCTTGGTGGAGACATGTCGACGATCGTCACCAACTCGATCTGTCGATCGACGACCTGGTCGATCCGGGTGCAGTGGCCGGTGAGGACTTCCCGGATCACTGGCAGGTCGGTGAGCTGTCACTTCCGGTGCGCTACGTCTTCGACCCGGGCGCCGGCCATGACGGGGTCACCGTCACCGTGGCGCTGGCACTGCTGAACCAGGTGCCGGCCGAGCCCTTCAGCTGGCAGGTTCCAGGGTTGCGTACCGAACTGGCCACCGAGCTGATCCGCTCGCTGCCCAAGCGGTTGCGCACCCAGTTGGTGCCGGCCCCCGACCGGGCCCGGCATGCGCTGGCCTGGTTGGCGGAGACCGGCGCGGACGGCAGGCCGCGTGCCCATCATGATCTGGAGTTCACCGCCGAACTGGGCCGGGCGCTGGCCGCACTGACCGGTGTGGTGATCGCCGAGTCCGACTGGCATCCGGAGGCGATCCCTGCGCACCTGAGAGTGGGTTTCGACGTGGTGGACGCCGAGGGCCGCAGCACCGGCAGGCCCTCCCGGCAGCACCAGCCGCAGAAGCAGCATCCCCACCAGAGCCGGGGCAAGGCTGCCACGCCACCTCACGCGGCCGCCTCCCGCGAGATCGCCCATTCCGAGGACCTGGCCGCACTGCGGGTCGATCTGGCCCCGAAGGTGTCGGTGTCGCTGACCCGGGCTGCTGCCGAGGAGCAGGTGCACGGCGCCACCAGCTGGGTCTTCGGCCACATCGACACGCAGGTGTCCCTGCAGCGCTCCGGGGCCGACGCCCTCGGCTATCCCTGCCTGGTGGACGAGGGCTCCGCGGTGGGCACCGCGGTGCGTGACTCGGTGGCTGCCCAGACCCGCAGCCACGGCGGCGGTGTCGTCCGCCTGCTGCTGCTCAACCTCCCCGATCCCACCAGCTGGACGGTGGCCCACCTGTCGAATCGGACCAAACTGGCGCTGGCAGGATCGCCCTACCCCAGCGTCCCCGCGCTGCTGGCCGATGCTCGCCGGAAGGCGGTCGACTCGCTGGCCCGCCGCCATGCCGGCGATCTCTCGGGGATCCGCGACCAGACGTCCTTCGACGCCCTGGCGCTGGCAGTGCGACAGGAGGCCGCCGAGGCGATGGCCCAGGTGGTGAGCACCGCGGCCGAGATCCTCACCGGCTGGGGTGCAGCCCGCCAGGCCGTCGCCCGGCTCCCGCAGGGCCCTGCCCGCACCGACATGACTGGCCAGCTCGCCGACCTGGTCTTCCTCAACTTCATCTCGGCGACCCCCGACCCCTGGTACCAGCGGATGGCGAGATGGATGCGCGAGGTGCAGCTGCGCGCCGAGGCCCTGCCCACCAACCCGGTCCGCGATGACCGTGGGATGGCCGAACTCGACCCGCTGCTGGGGGCCTACGACCGGCTGTGCGCCGCCCAGCCGGCAGGGGCCCTGCCCGCCGACATCGAGGAGATCGGCTTCCTCATCGAGGAGTTGCGCATCCAGCTGTTCGCCCAGCGCCTGCAGACCCACATCCCGGTCTCGGCCAAGCGGATCCGCAATGCCATCGCGCGGGCCGGTGGCTGAGCCGGCCGGCCCGGCAGGGATCCGAGCGGCGGCGTCAGAGAGAACTCGGTGACAGACTGGGGGAGTGCCGGTATCCACTCATGAACTATTGAGCCTGCTCGACCTGGAGGCTCTCGACCAGGACCTGTTCCGCGGCTCCCAGCCGCGCACCACCTGGCAGCGCACCTTCGGCGGACAGGTGTTGGCGCAGTGCCTGGTCGCCGCCTCGCGGACGGTGGAGGGCCGTCGACTGCACTCCCTGCATGCCAACTTCCTGCGCCCCGGAAGCAACGACTCCCCGATCATCTACGACGTGGAGAGGATGCGAGATGGCAGGACCTTCAGCACCCGGCTGGTGAGGGCCCGCCAGCACGGCCAGGTGATCTTCTCCTCGAACCTGTCCTTCAAGAGCTCCGAACCCGGACTCGACCACTCCGACCCGATGCCGCAGAAGCTGCCTCACCCGGAGTCCTGCAGGCCGCTGGTCGACGTCCTGGAGCAGCTGGCCGGCGCGTCGCTGCCGTCCATCTGGCGGGCCGACGCACTGGATGTCCGGTACATCGGCCAGCCCGACGCCGATGGGCAACCGACCGGTCCTCGAAGCCATGCCACCCACATGAGGTTGTGGGTGCGCAGCACCGGCACCCTTCCGATGGACCCGGTCGTCCACCAGGCGATCCTGGCCTACCTCTCGGACATCAGTCTGTTGGCCGTCGCTGTCATCCCCCATGCCGCGGCACTGCGTTCGGGGATGGCCGTCGCGCCGGCGTCGGTGGACCATGGGATGTGGTTCCATCGCCCGGCCAGGGCCGACGAGTGGCTGCTCTACGACGAGGTCTCGCCGAGCGCCTCTGATGCCCTGGGGTTCTCGATGGGCCGACTGATGCAGGGCGGCAAGCTGGTCGCCTCCTGCTCCCAGGAGGGTCTGCTGAGGCTCATCGACCCGGTGAATCCTCAGGGCTGACGCAGCAGCGCCCCGGCCGGTCGGCCGGGGCGCTGCGGGTTGCTGCGACTGCCTGCAGGCAGCCGGGCTGGGCCTCAGGCGGCCATCACGGCCTCGTTGCGCTCGCGCATGGTGGCCAGGGCGGCCCGCTCGATCTGGCGGACCCGCTCGGCGGTGATGCCCCAGACCTTGCCGATATCGGCCAGCTTGGCCTGTCGACCGTCGACCAGCCCGTAGCGGCGGCGCACCACATCGGCCGAGCGCTCGTCGAGGTCATCGAGAAGTCCCTCCAGCCGGCTGCGGTCCTCGGCGTCCAGCACGATGTCGTCGGGGCCGGGGGCGGTCTCCCGGGCGATCAGGTCGCCGAGGCTGGTGTCCCCGTCCTCCTCCACCGGGGCGTCCAGGCTGACGTGGTCGCGACCGAATCGGATGAGCTCGACGATCCTCTCCTCGGGCAGGCCGAGCTCATCGGCGATCTCGAAGATCTCGGGTTCGCGGCCCAGCTGGCGCTCCAGGTTGCGGCGGGCCGCTGAGACCTGGTTGACCTGCTCGGCGACGTGAACCGGGAGCCGGACGATACGGCCCTGCTGGGCGATGCCACGGCTGATCGCCTGTCGCACCCACCAGGTGGCGTAGGTCGAGAACTTGAACCCCTTGGCGTAGTCGAACTTCTCCACTGCGCGGATCAGTCCGGTGTTGCCCTCCTGGACCAGGTCGAGCAGCGGCATCTGGGAGCGGCCGTACTTGCGGGCCACCGAGACCACCAGGCGAAGGTTGGCACGGACGAAGTGGGCCATCGCCTGCTCCCCGTCCTCGGCGATCTCCTGCAGCTCGGCGCGGGTCGCCCTCACCTTGGTCTTGGTGTCCCCGTCGAGAACGGCCTGTGCGAAGACACCGGCCTCGATACGACGGGCCAGAGCGACCTCCTGGGCGGCGTTGAGCAGGGGGGTTCTCGCGATGCCCTCCAGGTAGAGCCCCACCGCGTCCTTGCCATCGATGCCGTCTGTGGTGCGAATTCGAGACTTGGTATCCATGTGCTCCGCCTTTCAACGTGATCAGTTCAACGTCAACGCATCAATGACAACGCCGTTCGAAGTGGTTGTCATTCCACCGGGAGGTATTGACCCCTGTAGTGGTGGGGCCGGCGGGCGGTATCAGACCGTGGTCGTACTCTGGGAGATGCTCCCTGCCCCCGGCGGAGGAAGACGACCCTGAGGTCGAGTTTGGTTCCGGGGCGGGCGGGTGCCACAATGGAACTCGGCTCTTGACGGCTCCCGGCTGTTCTGTGCCCTGTGAAGGTTCTGCCTTGGTGAGAGGATACCCGTGACGACTCGTTCCACGTCCAGCGTGACCATGACTGTTGCCGACGAGAAGGCGAAGCCCACGACAACCCCGAAGCGTTCGGCGGCCAGGGCCACCACGACCCGCAAGACCGCTGCGAAGAAGCCCAGCACCACGGCTGGGGCAGCCGAGACCGGGGCGCAGCAGCCCGCCACCTCGACGTCGGCAGCCTCGAAGAAGTCCGGCACCACGAGGACGTCGTCCACCACGAAGAAGTCCAGCCCTGCGAAGAAGGCGGCCGCCACCAAGAAGCCGGCCGCTGCCAGGAAGTCCTCCACCACCAGAAAGACCACCGGGCGGTCCCGTTCGGCGGCCAAGAAGCAGACCACCATCGCCGAGGCGGCCTCGGGCCATGTCGACGTCCACGTCGAGCGCGACGGCGATGAGGTGGTGCTCACCGTCGGCGGCAAGAAGCGTTCCCTCGATGACGTCGACGACAGCAAGTACGACCCTCATCAGGCCGCCAAGGACGAGGCGGAGATCAACAAGGAGACCGAGGGGTTCATCGTCTCCGACACCGACGATGCCGACGAGCCCGAGCAGCAGGTGATGGTGGCCGGCGCCACCGCCGACCCGGTCAAGGACTACCTCAAGCAGATCGGCAAGGTCGCCCTGCTGAACGCCGCCCAGGAGGTCGACCTGGCCAAGCGCATCGAGGCCGGCCTGTTCGCCGGCGAGCAGCTCGCCGACCCCGAGGTCAAGGTCCCCGCCTCGAACCTCGAGGACTACGAGTGGATCGCCGGCGACGGCAAGGCCGCCAAGAATCACCTGTTGGAGGCCAATCTGCGGTTGGTGGTGAGCCTGGCCAAGCGCTACACCGGTCGAGGAATGCTCTTCCTCGACCTGATCCAGGAGGGCAACCTCGGGCTGATCCGCGCAGTCGAGAAGTTCGACTACACCAAGGGCTACAAGTTCTCCACCTACGCGACCTGGTGGATCAAACAGGCCATCACCCGCGCGATGGCCGACCAGGCTCGCACCATCCGCATCCCGGTGCACATGGTCGAGGTCATCAACAAGCTGGCCCGCGTCCAGCGCCAGATGCTGCAGGACCTGGGCCGCGAGCCCACCCCCGAGGAGCTGGCCAAGGAACTCGATATGACCCCTGAGAAGGTCGTCGAGGTCCAGAAGTACGGTCGCGAGCCGATCTCCCTGCACACTCCGCTCGGCGAGGACGGGGACTCCGAGTTCGGAGATCTCATCGAGGACTCCGAGGCCATCGTGCCTGCCGATGCGGTGAACTTCACCCTTCTCCAGGAGCAGCTGCACGACGTCCTGGACACCCTCTCGGAACGGGAGGCAGGAGTCGTCTCGATGCGCTTCGGACTCACCGACGGCCAGCCGAAGACCCTTGACGAGATCGGCAAGGTCTACGGCGTCACCCGCGAGAGGATCCGCCAGATCGAGTCCAAGACGATGTCGAAGCTGCGCCATCCGTCCCGCTCCCAGGTGCTCCGCGACTACCTTGACTGAGCCGGCGTACCAGTGGCGCGGTCTGGGACTGGACGTCACGCGTCACTTCTTCGGGGTTGACGACGTCAAACTCGTCATCGACCTGATGGCCGAGCAGCAGCTCAACGTCCTGCACCTCCACCTGTCCGACGACCAGGGCTGGCGGATCGAGATCCCCGGCTGGCCAGAACTCGCCGGGAGATCCTCGGGGACCGCCGTCGACGGCGATCCCGGCGGTTACTACACGCTGGCCGACTGGGCCGAGATCAGCAGCTACGCCGATCGTCACGGGATCGCCGTGATCCCGGAGTCCGACCTTCCGGGCCACACCAACGCCGCCCTCCATGCGGTGCCGGGCCTCAACCCGGACGGCCGGACCCCCGATCCCTACACCGGCATCGAGGTGGGATTCTCGACCCTGTCGACGGCCGCCGCACTCACCGAGAGATACATCGAGCAGATCGTCACCCAGCTGGCCGCCCTGGGCAGGGGCTGGGTCCACATCGGCGGCGACGAGTCCAAGGCTACCCCTCACGACCAGTACCGGATCCTGGTCCAGCAGGCCGTCGACGCCGCTCATCGGGCCGGCGCCCGCGTGATGGCCTGGCAGGAGGCCGCCGATCTGCTCGCCGCCGGCGACGTCGTCCAGGTCTGGGACAAGGCGATCGGCTACCAGGGGGTGCTGGACGCCGCGGCCCGCGGGGTCAGGGTGGTGCTGTCGCCCGGCGACCACGCCTACCTGGACATGAAGTACGACCCCGACTGCAGGCTCGGGCTCAGCTGGGCGGGAACCATCGAGCTGCGCGACGCCCTGGAATGGGATCCCCGCCAGATCATTCCCGGCCTGGACCCTGCCGCGGTGATCGGCGTCGAGGCCTTCCTGTGGACCGAGACGCTGCGCACCCGCGATGACCTCAGCTACATGCTGCTGCCGCGGCTGGCGGCGTTCGGTGAGGTGGCCCGAGATGGCTCTGGTGTCGGTCGTTGGCAGGAGTTCGCCCCCCAGGTCGCCGACCAGGCCCGGGGCTGGACCGAGCGAGGACTTCGCTGGCACCGGTCGCCGGGGGTCGACTGGCTCGACTGAGCCGGGAAGGGGCCCGGATCGGCTCGACGATCGGACCGGGAACGGCGCCGAATCGCCTCCTGACAGGCCCGGTCGACGGTAGGCTCATGCCATGATGGCAAGCTCGCTCAGCAATGGTGCTCCCGAGGACGCCCCCCAGGGCCCGGGCCGATTCGTGGTGCGGCAGGCCCGGCGCAAGGATTTCGCCGAGGCAGCCGCCGTCCAGGCGCTGTGCCTGCGCGAGATCGGCGAGGGGGTGATTCCTCCGGAGGCTCTGGACGAGCTCACCGGGCCGCAGACGGTGCGCGCCACGGTGGACTCCTGGCAGCACCTGACCGAGGCCGGAGCGAAGGTCTGGGTGATCGACGATCTGCTCGACATGAAGATCGTCGGAGTTGCGATGACCCAGCCCGCCGCTGATCCCGATGCCCCGACCCCCCTTGAGCTGTCCACCCTGCATGTCATGCCGGTGGCCAGGACCTGCGGAGCACCCGATGCCCTCATCACCGCAGCCCTGGGTGACCGGCCGGCCCACTTCTGGGTGTTCAAGGACAACCTGCGGGCCCAGCACTTCCTACGGCGTCACGGATTCGAGCTGGAACCGGACAGCGCCGACAACTCGTTGGGCGGAGTCATCCTGGAGCGGATGGTGCGCGAGGTGGTCTGAACCGGCCCTCTCGTGGGGGATCCGGGGGCACACGCAACGGGCCCCCGGACTCGATGTCCGGGGGCCCGCCTCAGGTACTGGAAGTGAGCTGTCAGCTCAGACGTCCGGTCTCGTCGTGGATCGACAGTGCCACCTGCTTCAGCTTGTCCTGATGGGCCTTGGCGTGGTGGGCGCAGAACAGCAGCTCTCCGCCGTTGTGGAGGGTGACTCGGAAGTACGCCTGCGCTCCGCAGCGGTCACAGCGATCAGCCGCGGTCAGTGCGCGGTCCTCGATCATCGTGGTACCCATGACAACCTCCTCTGTGTGGGTGCAGCTGCCGTTTGGAAGCCGCTGTCCAAGACCGCCTGGGCGGCCTCGGGAACCATACGTGTCAACGCACGGGTGGCTCCTTGTGTTCCACTCTAACGACCGGTGCCCAGATCGCCGTCACCAGCCGGGCCGAGGACACCGAACCGCAAGGATCCTGCCGAGGGCTGTCAGGCAACGGTGACCGCTGGTCCAGCTGCGGTGCCGTGGGCGCCTCGACACGAAACTGTCGGTGACGACCGGTAATCTGCCTGTCGTGACCACAGTTCAGCAGAAGGCCAGCCGACAGCAACTGCAGCCGGCGGATCCCACCGCCCCCTCGAGCGCGGCGACAGCCGGATCTGCCGGGGAGTACGGCGCGCGGAGCATTCTGGTCCTGGAAGGCCTGGAGGCGGTCCGCAAGAGGCCGGCGATGTACATCGGGTCCACCGACACCCGGGGCCTGATGCACTGCCTGTGGGAGATCTTCGACAACGGGGTGGACGAGGCGCTGGCCGGCTTCGGACGGCTCATCACGGTGGCTCTGGAGGCCGACGGGTCGATCGTCGTGGTCGATCAGGGACGTGGCATCCCGGTCGACACCGAGCCGAGGACCGGGCTGTCCGGGCTGGAGGTGGTCTACACCAAGTTGCACGCCGGCGGGAAGTTCGGCGGTGGCGCCTACAAGGTCTCCGGTGGTCTGCACGGGGTCGGCGCGTCGGTGGTCAACGCCCTGTCGACCAGGCTCGACGTCGAGGTGGACCGCAAGGGCACCACCTGGGGGATGAGCTTCAGACACGGGGTGCCCGGGCATTTCGAGGGTGAGGGCCCCCAGGCGCCGTTCACTCCCGGCTCCGGGGTCGCCAAGCTCCGCAAGGCCAAGCGAGGGGTCACCGGCACCCGGGTGCGGTACTGGCCCGATCGGCAGATCTTCCTGCCCGAGGCCCAGCTGTCGTGGCGCAAGCTGGTGGACCGGGCCCGGCAGACGGCCTTCCTGGTGCCGGGTCTGGAGATCCGGATCGCCGACCGGCGAGGTGTCCAGACCGACGCCGAGACCGGTCAGCCCCTCGATGAGGTGAGCGAGACGCTGCGCTTCGACGGGGGCATCTCCGAGTTCGCCGAGTACCTGTCGAGCGGTGCGCCGCTCACCGACGTGGTGAGGCTCCAAGGGGTTGACAGCTTCACCGAGACGGTCCCGGAGCTGGACGCCGATGGCGCGATGGTGCCCACCGACGTGGAACGGCGGTTGGAGGTCGATATCGCGGTGCGCTGGGGGGACGGATACGACACCATCGAGAAGTCCTTCGTCAACATCATCGCCACTCCCAAGGGCGGCACCCATGTCCAGGGTTTCGAGCACGGTCTGCTGAAGGCCTTCGCCGCCGCGTTGGAGGGCACCAGGCTGCTGAAGTCCTCCGAGGAGATCATCAAGGATGACATCCTCGAGGGGCTCACCGCGGTGGTCACCGTCCGGTTGGCCGAACCCCAGTTCGAGGGCCAGACCAAGGAGGTGCTGGGCACCCCGCCGGTACGCCGACTGGTCTCACGGATCGTGGAGTCCGAGATGACCGATTTCCTCACCTCCACCAAGGCGGCGGTCAAGCCGGTGGCCCGCACCCTGCTGGAGAAGGTGGTCGGGGCATCGCGCACCCGGGTCGCGGCCCGGGCCCACAAGGAGAACCAGCGACGCAAGAACGCCCTGGAGTCATCCCATCTGCCCCCCAAGCTCAAGGACTGCCGCTCCTCGGATCCCGATCTCACCGAGCTGTTCATCGTCGAGGGGGACTCGGCACTGGGAACCGCCAATGTGGCCCGCAACTCCGAGCACCAGGCCCTGCTGCCGATCCGCGGCAAGATCCTCAATGTCCAGAAGGCCGACCTGGGGGCGATGCTGCGCAACGCTGAGTGCGCCTCCATCATCCAGGTGGTGGGCGCAGGGTCGGGCAAGACCTTCGACATCGATCAGGCCCGCTACGGCAAGGTGATCTTCATGGCCGACGCGGACTCCGACGGGGCCCACATCCGGACCCTGCTGGCGACCCTGTTCTTCAAGTACATGCGGCCGATGATCGAGGCCGGCCGGGTGTACTCGGCGGTGCCCCCGCTGCACCGGTTCGAACTCATCAATCCCAAGCGGGGGATGGCGAAGTACCTCTACACCTATTCCGACGCCGAGTACCAGCGCACCCTGGCCAGTCTCACCAAGAAGGGGATCAGGTTCAAGGAGCCCCAGCGGTACAAGGGTCTGGGCGAGATGGACGCCTCCCAGCTCAAGGAGACCACGATGGATCCACGCCACCGCACCTTGCGCCGGATCACCATCGATGACGCCGAGGAGGCCGAGAACACCTTCACGGTCCTGATGGGAAGCGATGTCGCCCCACGCAAGGAGTTCATCGTCCAGGGTGCCTACCGGCTCGACCAGGATCAGATCGACGCCTGAATGACGATCAGCTGAACACTCATGGCGCCTCTTCCTGACCGGCATGCCGCAGGCGGTTCGGGTCGCCCCGGCCGCTCGTAACTCCGGTAGCGTGCACAGCCATGAGCTCCGAACTCGCGGACGCCGGCCACCGGCCGGGCACACCACATCCCTCCGAGGATCCCGGAGACCGCAGGCAACGGCGTCGCAGGATGCTGGGCTGGGCCCTGTGGGATCCCGGCACCCAGCCCTACGCCTCGGTGATCACCACCTTCGTGTTCAGCGTCTACATCGTCAGCGACTCTTTCGGGTCGAATGACCTCACCAGTACCTCGCTGTCGTGGACGATGGCCCTGGCGGGCCTGCTGATCGCTCTGCTGGCCCCGGTGGCCGGGCAGTGGGCCGACCGCAGGGGCCGGCGGATCAGCCTGCTGAAGTGGCTCAGCTGGGCACTGGCAGTGATGGCCGGAGCACTGTTCTTCGTCCAGGCCAAGGCCTCCTTCCTGGTGCTGGGACTGATCCTGCTGGGGGTGGGCACGGTCATCAGCGACGTGGCCTCCTCGATCTACAACGGGCTGCTCGACGACGTCGCCGAACCCTCCAAGGTGGGACGGATCTCCGGGCTGGGCTGGGGGTTGGGCTATGTCGGCGGCATTCTCGCCCTGCTGGTGATCTACATCGGATGGATCAAGCCGACGATCGGCTGGTTCGGGGTGAGTTCGGCCAATGGCATGGACATCCGTGTCTCGATGCTGTTCTGCGGGGCGTGGATCCTGCTGCTCACGCTGCCCACCTTCATCATCCTGCGCGATCCCCCCAGTGCTCCCCGGGCCGCCGGGGAGGCGCCGGGCAGCCTGTGGGCCAGCTATGTCGAACTGGGCCACTCCATCGCCAGGCTGTGGCGGGATCACCGGCCGATCATGGTCTTCCTGATTGCCTCGGCGCTGTTTCGCGACGGTCTGAACGGCGTCTTCCAGTTCGGCGGGCCGATAGCCAAGCAGACCTTCGGGTTCAGCTCATCGGAGGTCCTGATCTTCGGGATCGCCGCCAATCTGGTGGCGGGTGTGGCGACCATCGCCTTCGGCCTGCTCGACGACAGGATCGGGCCCCGGCGAGTCATCATCCTGTCGTTGGTGGTGCTGATCATCGCGGGGGTGGCGGTCTTCGTGCTGCACGGCGGGGGCCCGATGGTGTTCTGGATCGTCGGGATGGCGATGTGCGCCTTCGTCGGGCCGGCCCAGTCGGCCTCCCGCAGCTATCTGGCGCGAGTCTGCCCGGCCGGCATGGAGGGGGAGGTCTTCGGCCTCTACGCCACCACCGGCAAGGCGGTCTCCTTCCTGGCCCCACTGATGTTCGGGATCTTCATCACGACCGGTCACCTGCTCAGCGGTGGGGACAACAACCAGTACTGGGGGATCCTCGGGATCGTGGTGGTGCTGCTGGCCGGCCTGCTGGCGATGATCCCCGTCGGTGAGGCGGTGCGACCAGACGGCGAGTGATCCTGGCGGCCCCGGGGTCAGGGGCCCGACGGCACGATGCCCCGCGACCCTCGGGCAGGGTCGCGGGGCATCGTCTGGTCGAAGCAGGCTCCTCGCCGGCGAGACGGTGGCTCAGGAGGTCGGCCAGGTCACCGCCGGGTTCTCTGCACTGAAGTCGACAGTCGGCTTGGTGCTGGTGACGGTCGCCGTCCCGGAGGCATTGCCGCCATTGGCGGTCTTGGCAGTCACCCTGACGACCATGTACATCGAGCCGACGGCCTGCATGGTTCCGGCCGTGAGCCGTGGTGTCATGGTCTCCACACTGGCGGCCGAACTGGTGGAGTAGGTCACCGAGTTCTCCTGGATCGCCGTGCCCTGGCTGGTCTTGTCCGAGACGTAGAAGGGGCAACCGGCGGGCTTGATCTTGGTGGAGGCCAGGCACTTGCTGAGGCTGTCCTTCACCAGATTCCGCCAGGTGCTGAGCCCCTTGGTGGTGAGGGCCGGCTCCATGTCATAGGTCGACACGTAGCCGGAGGGCTCCTTGACGTAGAGGGTGGAGTCGTCATTGCCGTACTGGACGTACGCATTACCCGACTCGAGGGTGTAACCACCGGGGAACAGCGCGATCTTGGACGCCGAGACGTCCTGACCGTTGATCTTGACCGTCTCACCACCGAGCCGACTCAGGTCCACATTGGCGGCGGCCTGGGACATCTGCCAGTGGGATCCCTTGTCGCTGCGCCTGAGACGGTAGGTGCTGGTGACCGACTCCTCGGCGATGTCATAGGAGGCGTTGACCGTGGCGCTGTAGTCGGTGGTGGTCCCGGCGTCCAGGGTCAGATTCTTGATCGGGTTCTGCTTCTGGGCGGCATTCATCACGTCGGCGGTGAGGTACTTCGAGGACCCCGACGGGCTGTTGCGGCCGTAGCTCAGTGCCCGCTTCGGATCCCCCTTCATGACTGCGTCGAAGTAGTCCGCCAGGGCAGCCTTGGGATCGTCGACGACCTTGGTGGATCCCGAACCGGAGGTCTGACCTGCCGATGTCGATGTGCCAGGAACCGCCTGCTCACCGTCGTCCTTGTTCCGATTGAGCAGGAAGAAGGTCAGTCCGAGAGCCACCACCACCACGGCCGCGATGACTCCGATCAGGATCCCCTTGCCGGAACCACCCGAGCCGGAGCCGCCGGACCCGTACTGGCCGCCGGGTCCACCCGGGGACCCCGGGCCGCCGGCGCCCTGGGGTGTCCAGTTCTGCTGCCCGCTCCAGGTGCCGCCGGCCTGAGCATTCGGATCGTAGCCGCCGCCCTGCCAGTTCTGCTGGCCGGGGTAGGGCTGTTGCTGCTGATTCCAGCCCTGCTGGCCCTGCGGGTCCCAGCCCGGTGCGGGCTGCTGGGGGGATTGCGGTTGTCCGGGTGGGGGATTGGCCGAGCCCCAGTTCTGCGGGGTGGAGTTCGGATCCCAGGGGGAGCCGGGGTGCTGGCTGTTACTCATCACTTCTCTCCTTCTCAGGGCTGATCGACAGGCTGGGTGGTGTGGGGGGGTGAGGGCACAGTTCGTGGTGCGGATGACTGGGAGGCTAGTCCTCTGCTGGCGCGGGGTAAACCTGGGCGATCTGCCCGGTGTCGACGTCGTACATGAATCCCGCGACCTCGGCGTCGATCAACGGGTTGGCCCGCAGCTGGTCGACGTCGAAGTGGAGGGCGGACAACTGGTCGGTGGTCGCCCCGATCCGCATCCCGTGGACATCCGTGCCATCAGCGGCCTCGATCGCCGCTGCCATCTGGACGTCGTCGCCGGCGGCCATCGCGCATCGGGTGTGGGCGATCACCATGATCCGGTCGACCCCGAGCAGGTGACTGCCGACGACCAGGGCGGTGGTGACGTCGGGGGTGACCCGGCCGCCGGCGCTGCGCAGCACCTTGGCGTCGCCGACCTTGAGGTCGAGCATCGCCAACGGGTCGAGCCGGGAGTCCATGCAGGTCACCAGGCCTACTCTCCTGGCGGCCCTGCCGGGCACCCCTTTCTCGGCGAAGGAAGCGCTGTACCGCGCATTGCCCTCGAGCAGATCTGTGAATGCCATGTCGCCGACCCTACCGATATCCAGTCCAGCTCGGCGGGCATCTCGACTGCCCCTCAGGGGTGTCGGCGGAGTCAGTCGAAGAGGCCGGGCTGATCGGGGTCAGGAGCGGGCCCGGAATCCTGCGATTCTCCAGTGGCAGCATCATCACTGCTTGTCAGAGGACTCCTTGCGGTGTCATCGGGGGTTCTGTGAGGGGTCTTGCCGGGATCCTCGCCGGCGTGCGATGTGGTGCTGCCGGCCGCTCCGCGTGGCTCCGGCGTATCGCCATCGGCGCAACCTTGGCGGCGGCTGGCCACAGCCACCACCGGGGCCGATGTGCGGTCCCCGGAGCCATCTCGGCGACCGTGCTCGGCGGGAAGTTCGACGGGCGCGCCCTTGCTCGTGCAGGCGATCGCGGGGGCCGGACCGGCCCAGCCGAGGACCAGGGCGTTCTCGGTGGACAGGAAGCGGTGGCAGCGCATCCCGGCGGTGGCCCTTCCCTTCGCCGGGTACTGGGACAGCTCGGTGATCTTCACCGAGCTGGCGGGATCACCGAGCCGATCGGCATCCGGGGCGGCCACCGTGACCACCTCGGCATCGTTGTCGGGCACGACGCCGAAGAAGATCACCGGTGCACTGGCCTTGATCCCGGCGATCCCGGAGCCCTTGCGGCCCTGGGGGCGGACCAGGCCGGCGCGGAAGTGCAGTAGGTGGGCGTCGGCGGTGATGAAGCACAGCTGTGCATCGGGGTCGGTGCACTCGGCGGCACCGACCAGCCGATCCCCCTGTTTGAGGGTGATGACTTCCCACGAGTCGCCCGTCGGCAGGTCGGGGTTGACCCGCTTGACGACGCCGTCCCGGGTTCCCAGGGCCAGTTCAGGGCCGTCGCCCGCCAGGCCGGTGAGCGCGATGACCTTCTCCTCGGCCGTCAGGTCGACCAGTTCGGCGACGTCCCTACCACCGGTCAATGAGGGCGCGGTGGCGGTGGCCGGCAGACTCACCAGATCGATGGTGCGGATCCGGACCAGCCGGCCGGCCGAGGTGATCGCCCCGAACTGGCCACGGGTGGTGCTGCGGGCGGCCGAGACGATGGTGTCGTGGGCAGCGCGGGGCCCCTGCCAGGGGAGGTCCTCGGCGGTGTCGACGCGGGCCAGCCGACCGGTGGCCGACAGCAGAACCCAGCTGGGGGCGTCGGGCACCTCCAACGGTTCGTCGGTGGCGGCACTGACTCCGGCGGAGTCCAGCAGCACCGTGCGGCGCGGGGTCCCGAAGGTCCGGGAGACCGCAGCCAGCTCCTTGGAGACCACCTTGCGCAGCTGGTTGTCGTCGGTGGCGATGATGGTGAGCTTGTCGATGTCGGCCAGCAGGTCGTCGCGCTCGGACTCCAGCTCGATGGTGGAGTAGCGGGTCAGCCGGCGCAGCTGCATGTCGAGGATGTAGTTGGTCTGCACCTCGTCGAGTTCGAAGGCCTCCATCAGTCGGGTGCGGGCCTCGGCGACGTCCTGGGAGGAGCGGATGATGGCGATGACGTCGTCGATGTCGACGATCGCGGTGAGCAGCCCCTCGACCAGGTGGAGCCGGTCCTTGGCCTTGCGCAGCCGGTAATTGGTGCGCCGCAGGGTGACGTCCAGGCGGTGCTCGAGGTAGATCTGCAGCAGCTCCAGCAGCCCGAGGGTGCGAGGTTGGCCCTGGACCAGGGCGACCGCGTTGACAGCAAAGGTGTCCTCGAGCTTGGTGAGGCGGTAGAGCCGGTTCAGCATCGCCTCGGCGTTGATGCCGTTCTTGACCTCGATGACCAGCCGGGTGCCATTGGTGAGATCGGTGAGGTCCTTGACGTCGGCGATACCCGAGATCCGCTTGGACTGCACCAGGGTCTTGATCTGGTCGATGATCTTCTCCGGGCCCACCATGTAGGGCAGTTCGGTGACGACGATGCCCATCCGTCGCGGGGAGACCCGCTCGATGGTCGTGGTGGCTCGGATCCGGAAGGTTCCCCGTCCGGTGGCGTAGGCGTCGTGGATGCCGTCCAGGCCGATGATGCGTCCGCCGGTGGGCATGTCGGGGCCGGGGATGAAGCGCATGATGTCGTCGAGGTCGGCATCCGGATGCATCAGCAGGTGGCGCAGCGCGGCGATCACCTCGACCAGGTTGTGGGTGGCGATATTGGTGGCCATCCCCACCGCGATCCCGGAGGCGCCGTTGACCAGCAGATTCGGGAAGGCGGCCGGAAGGACACCGGGTTCGGTCTCCTTGCCGTCGTAGTTGGGGACGAAGTCCACGGTGTCCTCTTCGAGCCCCTCGACCATCGCCATCGCCGAGGGGGCCATCCGGCACTCGGTGTACCGCATCGCCGCGGGACCGGCGTCCAGGGCTCCGAAGTTCCCGTGGCCGTCGACCAGCGGCAGCCGCATGGCCCACGGTTGGGCCATCCGTACCAGGGCGTCGTAGATCGCCGAGTCGCCATGGGGATGCAGTTGGCCCATCACCTGGCCGACCACTCGTGCCGACTTCACATGGGGGCGGTCGGGGCGCACGCCCATGTCGGACATGCTGTAGAGGATGCGTCGTTGGACCGGTTTGAGACCGTCCCGGGCATCGGGCAGGGCCCGGGAGTAGATCACCGAGTACGCGTACTCCAGGTAGCTGTTCTCCATCTCACTGGAGACGTCCACGTCGATGATGTTCTCGGTGAAGTCATCGTCCACGGTCGACCTGGCCATTGATGTCCTGCGCTCCTCAAGTCCCGGGAGCTCTGCTGCACCCGGCTGCCCACGCTACTGGATGGGGTCGGTGGCTGCGAGGGCATCCCTCAGCTTCGGGTACAGCCGGTCACCATCGGGGGCGCGCACCAGGGGTGCGGAGCCACGCGACCTGGCCGAACGGGAGCCCTGTTCCAGGGCGCTTGCCGCACCGTGGGCCAGGATCTGCTGGGCCGGCGACAGCTCGCGGATCGCGATCGCCCGGACCTGGCCGGGCCGACCCTCGTCCAGCTCGGTGTACAGCTCGACGTCATGCTGGCCGTCGTCGCCGACCAGCACCCATCGGATCCGTGGGAAGTCGCGGGTGAGTTCGCGCAGCGCGGCGCGTTTGTGCTCGGGTCCCGAACGGAACCAGCCGGTATTGGTCGGGCCCCAGTCGGTCAGCAGCAGGGGCCCCCTGGGATACCCATGGCGTGCCAGGAAGCGGGTGAGGAAGGGATAGGTGTTCCAGGCCCCGGTCGACACGTAGACCACCGGCGCATCCGGGTGATCGGCGAGCAGGCGCTGGTACATCCGGGCCATTCCGGGCACCGACTGGCGGGCCTGCTCAGTGCGCACGAAGGAGTTCCACGCCGCGATCAGGGAGCGGGGCAGGAAGGTGGCGATCACGGTGTCGTCGATGTCGGAGATGATGCCGAAGGTCGCCTGGGGGTCGACCACCAGGACCTCGACCGGCAGCGCCTCGGTGTGATCATCGGCGGAGCCCGTGTGCGCTGCCGATGTGCTGGGGCCCTGCACGGTCAGGGTGTGCCAGCCCGGTTCCAGACCGGGATTGGCCACCCTCAGGTCGAGGTAGCCGTTGCGATCCGCGTGCAGGGTCATCAGCTCCGAGTTCAGCCCTAGCCGGATCTGCGCGTCGGGAGCCGGCAGCTGGAGGAAATTGCGCCAACCGCGCTGACCCAGGAAGTCGTCTGCCACCCGTCCCAGGATGGTGCGTCCCAGGGGAGGAGCCATCACGGCTCGTGCCAGGATCCGGATCCCGGTCTCGGAACCGTAGCCGTAGAACGGGATCACCTTGGTGATCCAGCCGCGCCGGCCCAGGATGCGGTTGAGGCGACGAGTGATCGCAGCCTCCAGCCGGGCACCGATGAAGGGGCGGTTCGTCATGGCCCCGACCTTAGTGCAGCCACCACCCCGGGTCCTCGCGCGCTGGATCTGCGGGAGGGCGGAGTCGACAGCAGGCATGGGCTAGTCTGACGAGACTGCCGCATATCACGGCAGTGGCCGGTGGACATCGTCGCGGCCCGGACAGCTCCGAGGAGAAGTGGGGCCACGTGTCAGAACCGTCATCAGGGCGCGGATCCTCATCCGGCCCGGAACCGTCATCCGGACCGGGCTGGCCCGAGGAGTTCGTGATGCCCCGCCACGGGGTGGCCACGGTGGCTGAACTGGTTCCGGCGATCGGCTCCCATCTGAGTCCAGGACCCTCCCGGCAGGACCCCTTCGAGCTACCGGCAGCCAGCCACTACGTCTTGCTGCTGGTCGACGGCATGGGGGAGCAGCTGCTGGACGCCAACCGCGGGCTGGCCCCGCAACTGGCCGGGATGGACCGAGTGGGGACCTCCGTGACCTGCGCGGTGCCGTCGACCACCGCGACCTCGCTGAGCTGCCTGGGAACCGGTGCGCCCCCCGGCCGCCACGGCGTCATGGGGTACACCTTCAGGTCGCCGGTGGGCGGGCAGATCATGAACGCACTGAGCTGGCAGCACGGGGACGATCCCCGTGTCGTGCAGGCCCATCCGACGGCATTCGAGGATCTGGTGTCGGCGGGGGTGGCGGTGACCAGTGTCGGCCCGGAGAGGTTCGAGAGGTCGGGACTGACCCGCGCCTCGCTGCGCGGCCCGGCCTTCCTGGGGGTCCGCGACGAGAACGACATCGATTGGAGGGTGGACCTGGTGCGCCAGGCCCTGGACCATGACGGCCCCTCGCTGTGCTACCTCTACGAGCGTTCCCTCGATCATGTCGGGCACGGTCAGGGCTGTCAGTCGCCGGCCTGGCAGCGTCGCCTCAGCTGGGTCGATGAGATGGTTCAGGCGCTGTCGGAGGAACTCGACGCGGACACCGTGGTCATCGTCACCGCCGACCACGGGATGATCGACATCCCCCAGGACCGCCGGATCGTCGTCGAGGACGTGCCGGACATGATGACCGGCGTCGATGCCATCGCGGGGGAGCCGAGGTTCCGCTCGCTGTACACCCGCCACCCCCGCGAGGTGGCCCGACGCTGGTCTGCGCTGCTGGGCGACCGGGGTTGGGTGATCACCGGTGACCAGGCGATCGAGGCAGGCCTGTTCGGTCGATGGGATCCGGCCCTGCGTCCGCGGCTGGGAGATGTGCTGGTCGCGATGCGCCGGGACTGGGCCGTGATGACGCGCACCGTGGCCCAGGAGATGCGACTGATCGGTATGCACGGTTCATTGACGCCGGCCGAGATGACCATTCCGGTGCGATGGCTGCGGGTCGGAAGTCCTGCCTGGTGAGCTCAGGCCGCCAGCCAGGTCAGGTGGGCGGGTTCGGGGCCGACCGGGACCGTCCCGTCAGACGTGGGGTGTCGGACCGCCGAACATGATCTCGTCCCAACTCGGCACCGAGGCCCGCTTGGAGTGACTGCCGCGCTTGCGCCGGCGTCCCCCGGGCTTGGGCCCGGTGGTGTCGGGGGTGTCCTCGATGTCGAGCTGAGGTTCCTGGGTCTGCTCGTCGGGGGCGACCGGGGGCTGTGATGCGGGTCCTGAGTCGTCGGCCGGCGAATCGGGCTCGGGGTCATCGCCGGTCTCGGGGTCGCTGTCAGGGTGCTGGTCGCGGGCCGGTGCCGCATCGGCAGTGGGGGACTCGTCACCGCCGACCACCGGCGGCTCCTCCAGACCCTGATAGATGTTGACCGAGTCCTCCTGGAACCCGGCCAGCATCTCGTAGAGCATGTCCATCTGCTGATCTGCACTCGGGGCGAAGTCGTAGACCCCGTCGGTCTGTGTCATTCCAGGCAGAGCCGGCAGCTGTGAGCTCCCCGGGGCGTCCACCGGCTCGGCATCGGCGGACGGCGAACCGGCCGATGAGGTCGACCTGCCGGTGGCCCGGCGGCGTCCAGATCCCTTCCGGGGCCGATCTGTGACGGCTCGGACGATGGCGAGCTCGTCCTTCAGATCAATGGTGGGTTCCAGATCGGGATCACCCTGAGCGCCCCCCGGATCGGTCGGCCCGGAACCGCCGAGGGGGGACCGGTCATCGACCAGCCAGCGGGCCCCGGCGTCCTGAGGGTTGGAGTAGCGACCGCGAGGATCGAAGCGGAAGGAGGCCTGGCCCTCACCCGGGCCCGGCTCACCCTGCCAGCTGGCCAGCAGCTCCCAGCTTCGGTCCTGATGGCGCCAGCACCGCCAGTGCACCCCATCGGGGTCGATGTCATGAGAGTTGCAGACCTGAGTGACGACAGAACTCAGGCTGCAGTGCGAACCGGGCTCGGCCTGCCGGCGCACCGGAGCCCCCAGTGCCGTCGTGATGATGTGCTCGAGCTCGGCCACCACCGGCACGGCGAAGGGCTCCAGCTGCTCGGTCGGCACGCCCGCCTCAGCGGCGACGTCGTCCAGGCTGGCCCCGGAACGGATCTTCGCCTGAATCTCGCGGGGGCTCAACGCGCTGTCCATCTTCAGTCCTTCCCACCCGGGGGAGCCGTGCCCTGGAGGTACTTGCTTGTCGATTCGAGCTCTTCCGGCACTTTACCGGCGCTGTCGCAGCGAGGCATCTTTTTTGTTGAGGGTTCGGCCCGGGGCGTGCGGTTTGGGGCCAGCCTTGCACGGTGTGATACACATGGGGCCGAACATCGACCGGTGAGGATATTTCACAGCCTCCTCGCTGCGCTGCACCGGCCGCATCTCACCCCAGGTCCGCTACGGGAGGGTAACTATGGCGACCGATTATGACGCCCCACGCAAAACAGATGACGATCCCAACGAGGACTCGATTGAGGAACTCAAGAGTCGCCGCAATGACAACAACTCCGGAAAGGTCGATGAGGACGAGGTCGAGGCGGCGGAGTCCTTCGAGCTTCCTGGCGCTGACCTGTCCCATGAGGAACTCACCGTCCGGGTGCTGCCCCGTCAGTCCGGCGAGTTCACCTGCGCCTCCTGCTTCCTGGTGAAGGGCCGCTCCCAGCTGGCCGAGGTCCGCGACGGCAAGCCCTACTGCGTCGACTGCGTGTGAGTGGTGCTGGGGGGTGAGCGGGGCTGGGTGCCAGTGGCGCGTGATGTGGTCACGACAGTCCCACTGGCCCAGCCTCCAGGGGGAGAGCCCGACGGTGGCCTCAGTGAGCCGAGACCCCCTTCTCCACCTGCTGACGCCGGATGAAACGGCTGACCAGCAACTGACTGACCGCCACCCCGAGGCCACTGACCAGCACCCAGCTGACGGCCTTGCTGGTCGAGACATCCGGATCATCGGAGATCGGGGGCTCCTCGTCACCGGTGACGATCCGCCAGCCCAGATTCGCCGCCTTCTGGGCGGCCAGCGTGGCGACGGCGCCGGCGATTCCGGCGTACACCTTCCAGAACAGCTTGTCAGAGATCATGGTCGCCATCCTATGGTCCTTGCGGCGCCTGCCGTAAGTTGCTTCTCGGGGGCTGCCGTCCCCGGGGCACCGGGGACAACGGCTGAATGAGTGCGGTATCCATCAATGATCAGTGAGGCCGAGATGACCGGCGAGGCAGAGACCGCCAGCAGTCGAGCGCAGGGCCGTCAGTACCGCGAGAGGCTGACCATGTCGCCGTGGTGGGCGCTGGTGGTGGTCCTGTTCGCCCTGTCAGTGGGTGTCGCAGTGCTGGCCTGGCTTCCCTCGCCCGCCGGGATGGGCATCACGGCGCTCATCCTGGCCCTGGTGACGTGGGCGGTGATGGCAGCCGGATCGATCCGCGTCAGCGCCGATGCCGAGGGGCTGCGGGTCGGCCGCAGCGCCATCGAGTGGCAGTACCTGGACCGGGTACGCGGCTGTGACGCCGCGACCATGGCAGCCGTGCTGCACAGCCCCCATCAGATCGGATCCTTCCTCGTGACCCGTCCGTGGATATCAACCGGGGTGGTGGTCCGGCTGGCCGATCCCGCCGATCCGCACCCGGCCTGGATCGTCTCCACACGCCATCCCGGGCAACTCGCCGAGGTGATCCGCCGGCACATCTCGGACCAGACCGACTCTGCCGACAGCAGTGTCACCCGTCCAGCGACCACCAGCCAGGAGGAGCGATGACTCGCACGAGGGAGCAGATCGACGTGCCGATGGTGGTGGAGGAGGGTGCTCATGCCCCGCGCTACGCCCTGCCAGGAGACGCCGGCGCAGACCTGTCCACCACCGTGGCTGTCGACCTGGGACCGGGGGAACGCCTGCTGGTGCCGACCGGGGTACGGGTGGCACTGCCCCCGGGCTGTGTCGGGCTCATCAATCCCAGGTCGGGGATGGCAGCGCGAACCGGGCTGAGCATCGTCAACGGCCCGGGAACCATCGATTCGGGGTATCGCGGGGAGTTGAAGGTGTTGCTCATCAACACCGACCGCCATCAGCCGATCCACCTGGATGCCGGAGACCGGATCGCCCAGCTGGTGATCGTGCCGGTGCTCTCAGCCCGGTTCCTGCCGGCCGAACAGCTGGAGAGCTCTGCCCGAGGTGACGGCGGATACGGATCGACCGGCCTCGGATCGGCGTGATAGTCATCTGATAGAAGGGTCCAGGCGGGAGACCTGGACGATGAGCGCTGGGAGTCGGACCGCGTGGATCGCGCCACGTGGCGCGGATAGACTGCGGAGACGCTCCAACGGCATCAGTGATGGGCTAGTGATGGAAGGACCCGGTTGTGATCTTTGGTCGTAGGAAGAGGACGGACCCCGAGGTCGAGGAGGCCCTGGATGCCGACGCTCTGGCCGATGACGCCTCCGGCGCCCCGTCGGCCGAGGCGAGCTCGGCCGACGGGGCAACTGAGGCCGACGAGGCAGCTGAGCAGTCCGGGGTCGGCGAGGCTGATGACGCCGATCAGGCCACCGACGAGGACAACGGCCTGGACGCCTACCGGATCAACCTCGAGCGAGAGGATGGGCCCTTCGACATCGACGAGGTCGACCTGGATGCCGACGACATCACCAGGTTGGACTTCGGTTCGCTGGTGGTCACTCCCTACGAGAACATGCAGATGCAGATCCAGATCGATCAGGACAGCGGCGAGGTCCAGAGCCTATTGGTGGTGCGCGACAACAGCGCACTGGAGGTGGCCCTGTTCGCCGCTCCCTCGACCGGAGAGATGATCAGCCAGATCCACCAGGAGATGATCACCGGTACCGAGGCGCAGAACGGTCAGGCAGCCGTCACCGAGGGTCCACTGGGTCCTGAACTGCACCGCGTGGTGCCGATGACCGGCCCCGATGGGCAGAGCGGCTACCACGTCTCGCGGAGCTGGCTGGCGCAGGGGCCGCGGTGGCTGCTGCGAGGAGTGCTGATGGGAGACGCCGCGGTGGGGGAGGAGCTCGACCCCACCGGTCAGCTGCTGATGGAGTTCTTCTGCAATCTGGTGGTCCGCCGCGATGAGCGGCCCAGGGTTCCTGGCGACGTCATCCCGCTCAAGGTTCCCGACGAGTTGCGCGGCGAGGAGTCCTGATGGCCCCGGGCGAGCCGAACCGGAAGGTCGCCGGGAGCACCGGGCCCAGGCCCGGGGTGCTGCGCCGGGTGCTCTACCGGTTGGCCGCCTCCAACGACGACCTCGTTGATGACGAGCTGCGTCAGGAGTCGGTGGACGCCGGCGCCAGCACCATCGCCACTGCGCAGATGCGCACCAGGGTGCACATCCAGGGCCGCATCGAGGTCCTCACCCTCAATCCCACTGGCACCAATCGATGGTTGGAGGCCGAGCTCAACGACGGCACCGGATCGGTGCACCTGATCTGGATGGGACGACGTCGCATCCCCGGTCTGCGAGCCGGACGCCGGCTCGCTGTCGATGGGCTGATCGCCGCCAATGACGGCCAGCGGATCATGTACAACCCTCGCTATCAACTGCTGAGTGACTAGGGCGAGGGGGACGATCCCTGTCGGCCCCCGTGGCGGGGGCCTGGTGCGCGGCGGGCCTGAGCCCTGTCGGCCCGATCCTCCGAACCCCCCGGCGGCGGCTACTCCTTGGGAGCGAGCAGCTGGACCAGATCGGACTCGTAGGCCGGCGAGACGATGAACAGCAGCTCATCGCCGGCCTCCAGGGCGGCGTCACGTTCGGGGACCCGACCCTGACCGTCCCGGATGACAGCCACCAGGACCCCGTCGCCGGGCAACTGGATGTCGCGAACCCGTTCCCCGACCCGGGGGCTGGAGTCGGGCAGCGTCAGCTCGACCAGATTGGCCCGGCCCTTCTGGAAGGTGAACAGCCGCACGAGATCGCCGACTGTGACGGCCTCCTCGACCAGGGCTGCCATCAGCCGTGGGGTGGAGACGGCGACGTCGACCCCCCACACCTCGTCGAACATCCACTCGTTGCTGGGGTGGTTGACCCGGGCCACCGTGCGAGGTACCCCGAACTCCGTCTTGGCCAGCAGCGAGTGGACCAGATTGGCCTTGTCATCGCCGGTCGCAGAGATCGAGACGTCGCAGTGGTCCAGCCGTGCCTCGTCCAGGGAGTCCAGCTCGCAGGCGTCGGCGCACAACCACTCCGCCTCCGGCACGGTGTCGGGCTGCATGGCGTGGGGGTTGCGGTCGATGAGCAGGATCTCGTGACCGTGAGCGATCAGCTCACGGGCGATGGAACGGCCGACGTTGCCGGCCCCCACGATGGCGATGCGCAATTTGAACCATGCCTTTCAGGTGTGCCCGGCTCAGCGGCGGGCAGGGGGAGCGGCGAGCAGTCGTTCGATCTCGGGCACCCTGTCGACCTCGACTGCTGCGTAGACGACGTCACCATCCTGCAGAAGAGTGGAGGGGGAGGGCACCATTCCTGTCCCGAACCGTTGCAGGAAGGGCAGCGGGGTGTGGATCTGATCCTCGATGGCACTGATCCGCATCCCCACCCAGGCCGCATGGGTGTTGACCCGGATGAGCCTCGCCTGGCCCGACGGGTCCCGCCAGGCGGGTTCAGAACCCTCCGGCATCATCGACCGCAGCACCTGGTCGGCGGCCCACCTCACAGTGGCCACCGTCGGTATCCCGAGCCTCTCGTAGACCTCGGCGCGGGCCTGGTCGTAGATCCGGGCCACCACATTGTCGATGCCGAACTCCTCGTGCACCACCCGTGCCGCCAGGACATTCGAGTTGTCGCCGCTGGAGACCGCTGCGAAGCCGTCGGCATTGCGGATGTCGGCCTTCTCCAGGACGGTACGGTCGAAACCCACACCCTTGACCGTGACGCCGCGGAACTCAGGGCCCAGACGTCGGAAGGCCTCGGCCTCCTGATCGATCACAGCCACACTGTGACCACGCTTCTCTAGCGACCTCGCCAGACTGGAACCGACTCGACCGCATCCCATGATGACGATGTGCACGTGACCTCCCGTCACTTCTTCGCTGTCATTCTGCCCTGTTGAGGCCGCACTGACCCACCGCCCGGGTTCTCGACCGGTTGTGGCAGACGTAGAGTGACCGCTCGTGAATATAACGCAGGGCCTGAAGCGACTGCTCATCGGGCGCAAGCTCGAGAGCAGCAAACTTGGTGAGACGCTGCTGCCGAAGCGGATCGCCCTGCCTGTCTTCGCCTCCGACGCGCTCTCCTCCGTGGCCTATGCCCCCGACGAGATCCTCATCACCCTGTCACTGGCCGGAGCAGCCGGTTACGCCTTCTCGTGGAAGATCGGTATCGCGGTCGCCTGCGTGATGCTGGTGGTGGTGATGTCCTACCGCCAGACGGTTCACGCCTACCCCTCCGGGGGCGGGGACTACGAGGTCGCCACCGCCAACCTCGGCCCCGATGCGGGCCTGGTGGTGGCCAGTGCGCTACTGGTCGACTACCTGCTCACGGTGGCCGTGTCGGTCTCCTCGGGGGTCCAGAACGCGGAGGCGATGATCCCCGCCATCCACGGTCATGAGGGCTTGGCCGCGGCGGGGGTGATCGTCGTGCTGACCGGGCTCAACCTGCGCGGTACCCGGGAGTCCGGGACCTTCTTCGCGGTGCCGGTCTACGCCTTCATGATGAGTGTCGCGGCGATGGTGATCTGGGGGCTGGTGCGGGTCTTCGTGCTGGGCGATCCGCTGCGCGCCGCCACTGCAGGGCTGAGGGTGGAGGGGGAACCCAAGTACTCCTCGCTGGTGGGTCTGGCGATGGTGGCCCTGTTGGCGCGCACCTTCTCCTCCGGATGCGCCGCCCTGACCGGTGTCGAGGCGATCTCCAACGGAGTTCCCTCCTTCCGGGAGCCGAAATCCCGCAACGCGGCCGCCACCCTGGCTCTGCTGGGCGGTATCGCCGTCTCGATGCTGATGGGAATCATCGTGCTGTCCCGGGTCATCGGCGTCCAGATGTTCGACGAGACCGGCGGCGGGTCACGGATCCTCGACGCCAGCGGGCGCCCGCTGGCCAGCCAGACCACGGTGGTCGGTCAGCTCGCAAGGGCGGTGTTCTTCGACACCTTCCGGCCGGGCTTCTACATCATGATCATCTGCACGATGGTGATCCTCTTCCTGGCCGCCAACACCGCATTCAATGGTTTCCCGGTGCTCGGGTCGATCCTGGCCAAGGACGGCTTCCTGCCCCGCCAGCTGCACACCCGCGGAGACCGGCTGGCCTACTCCAACGGGATCATCACGCTGGCCGTCGGCGCGGCCGTCCTGGTGCTGGTGTTCAACGCCTCGGTGACCGCCCTGATCCAGCTCTATGTGGTCGGGGTCTTCATCTCCTTCACCGTCAGCCAGACCGGGATGCTGAGGCACTGGACACGACTCCTCCGCTCGGACCTGCGGGCCCCCAAGGAGCAGCGCCGCGTCTGGATGCGCTCGCGGCTCATCAACGGCGTCGGACTGGTGATGACCGGCATCGTGCTCATCATCATCCTCATCTCCAAGTTCACCCGCGGCGCCTACCTGGCCCTGCTCGCGATGGTCGGCCTGTTCGCCCTGATGAAGTCGATCCACCGCCACTACGACAAGGTGCACGATGAGCTCGAGCTGTCCGACTCCTCGGACCGTGCGCTGCCATCGCGGGTGCACGCGGTGGTGATGGTCGCCGACCTCAACAAGCCGACGATGCGTGCCCTGCAGTTCGCCAAGGCCACGGTGCCGACCTTTCTGGAGGCCGTCACCGTCGACGTGGACCCCGACGCCACCGAGAAGGTGCTGTCGGCCTGGCAGAAGGAGGACGTCGACGTCCCCCTGAAGGTCATTGCATCGCCGTACCGCGAGATCACCAATCCCTTCATCGAGCACATCAGACGGATCCGCAGTGAGAACCCGCGTGACATGGTCGAGGTCTTCATCCCCGAGTACGTTGTCGGGCACTGGTGGGAGCGCCTGCTGCACAACCAGACCGGGGTGATGATCCGTGCCAGGCTGCACTTCATGCCCGGGGTGCTGATCTCCACGGTGCCCTACCAGCTCAGCTCCTCCAGATACGCCGAGCGGCGGTGGCGTCGCGAGGAGCCGCGGTCCTGGCGCGAGGCCGGCAGGCCGGTCGGGCGCTCGAGGGACTGACCGCGGGGTTCCGAGGGTCGGACGCCGGTGGCGCCCGGGGCCTTGAGCAGCGTCGCCGATCTGCTCGCAGTGCGCACCACCGGGTGCCGCACAGACAGGAAGGAAGCTGATCCGAATGACTCAGCAGCAGCTGGCAGGGCCCGTTCTGGAGCTGGATCTGGGCCCGGTCGCCCACGGCGGATTCTGCGTGGCCAGATCCGAGGGGAGAGTGGTCTTCGTGCGCGGCGGGCTGCCTGGCGAGCGGGTCCGGGCCCGGGTCATCGACGACTCGAAGGCCTCCCACTGGTTCGCCACCACCACGCAGGTGCTGCGGGCCGATCCCCACCGCATCGATCCGGTCTGCCCGGTGGCCGGGGAGTGCGGCGGGTGCGACTTCCAGCACGTCGAGATCGGCTTCCAGCGTGAGCTCAAGCGGCGGGTGGTCGCCGAGCAGCTCGACAGGATCGCCGGCATCGACTGGACCGGAGTGGTGGAGCCGGCCCGCGAGGCCGAGGACGGGCTCGGCTGGCGTACCCGGATGCACTATCGGACGACCGATGGCGCCCCTGCTCTGAGGGCCTTCCGCTCCCACGACCTGGTGCCGGTGCCTGCGCAGGGTTGCCCGATCTCCCATCCCGCCGGACGTCAGGCGGCCCGCCGGGTCGCCGCGGAGGGGCCCGAGGACCTCCAGGTGACGGTATCAGGCACCGGCGCCGGCACGCCGCAGGTCAGTGTGCTCGCCGACGGCAAGGTGGTGGAGGGCCGGGCCACGGTCACCGAGACCGTCGACCGGCTGGGCCTCCAGGTGGATGCCGGCGGTTTCTGGCAGGTGCACCCGCTGGCGGCGCAGAAGCTGGGAGAGGCCGTCATCGAGGGACTGCAACCGGGTCCGGGGGACAGAGCCCTGGACCTGTACTGCGGGGTGGGCCTGTTCGCCGCCCTGATGGCACGAGCCGGGGCGCGGGTGGCGGGGGTCGAGGTCTCCCGGCGGGCCGTCCAGCTGGCCCGCCACAATGTCGAGGGGCGGTTCCTGGTGGGCCGGACCGAGCGGGCCTCTCACCAGTTGCCCCGGCATGCCGACCTGGTGGTGCTGGACCCTCCGCGCAAAGGCGCAGGGCGCACAGTGGTGGGCGAGGTGGTAACCCGCCGCCCGAGGGCCGTGGCCCACGTGGCCTGCGACCCGGCGTCCCTGGCCAGGGACCTGACGCTGTTCGCCGAGGGCGGCTACCACCCCGTCTCGATCCGCGCTCTCGATCTGTTCCCGATGACCCACCACGTCGAGTGTGTGGCGATCCTGGCCCCCTGAGGCGTCCAGCGGCTGCCCCCGGGGCCCGGGGACTGCTCCGAGGGCCGCGCCCAGCGTGGTATCTTGACATCAAGATAAATGGGCCGAGCGCCATTGTGGACCGAAAGGGACCATGATGGGTCCTGGACCGTTCCAGACCGCTACAGCTTGGAGTTCAATCGATGAGCATCAACAGTTTCGGTGCCCGAAGGACCCTCGACGTCGAGGGCCAGCCCTACGAGATCTACGGCGTCGACGCCGTGGAGGGTTCGGCGGATCTGCCGTACAGCCTCAAGGTGCTGCTGGAGAACCTGCTGCGCACCGAGGACGGTGCCAACATCACCGCCGAGCAGATCTCCTCGCTGGGGCACTGGGACCCCGAAGCCCAGCCCTCCCATGAGATCCAGTTCACCCCGGCGCGGGTCATCATGCAGGACTTCACCGGAGTGCCCTGCATCGTGGACCTGGCGACCATGCGCGAGGCGGTCAAGGGGCTGGGGGGAGACCCTCAGCAGGTCAATCCGCTCTCGCCGGCCGAGATGGTCATCGACCACTCCGTCATCGTCGAGAGCTTCGGGACTCCCAAGGCCTTCGAGATCAATCAGCAGATCGAGTACCAGCGGAACCGTGAGCGCTACCAGTTCCTGCGCTGGGGACAGAGTGCCTTCGAGAACTTCCGGGTCGTCCCGCCGGGCACCGGGATCGTCCACCAGGTCAACATCGAGCACCTGGCCCGGGTCACCTTCGTCCGCGACGAGGACGGTCGGAAGGTCGCCTACCCGGACACCTGCGTGGGCACCGACTCGCACACCACGATGGTCAACGGCCTGGGTGTGGTCGGTTGGGGGGTCGGCGGTATCGAGGCGGAGGCCGCGATGCTCGGCCAGCCGGTCTCGATGCTGGTTCCCCGGGTGGTCGGGTTCAAGCTCCACGGGTCCCTTCCCGAGGGCGTCACCGCCACCGACCTGGTCCTCACCATCACCCAGATGCTGCGCGAGCACAAGGTGGTGGGCAAATTCGTGGAGTTCTACGGGCCCGGCGTGGCGGCCGTGCCGCTGGCCAACCGCGCCACCCTGGGCAACATGAGCCCCGAGTACGGGTCCACCATCGCGGTCTTCCCGATCGACCAGGTGACCCTGGACTACCTGCGCCTGACCGGGCGTCCCGAGCACCAGATCGCCCTGGTGGAGGCCTACGCCAAGGAACAGGGGATGTGGCACCGGCCCGATCACGAGCCCCGCTACTCCGAGTACATGGAACTCGACCTGTCCACCGTGGAGCCCTCGCTGGCCGGCCCGAAACGCCCCCAGGACCGCATCCCGCTGACCTCCTCCAAGCAGGCCTTCGAGAGGACGGTGCCGGACTACTCCTCCCAGCCCGACATCGCGGTACCGGTGACGCTGTCGGATGACCGGTCCTTCGAGCTGCGCAACGGGGCGGTCAGCGTCGCCGCGATCACCTCGTGCACCAACACCTCCAACCCGAGCGTGATGATCTCCGCCGGCCTGGTCGCCCGCAAGGCACGAACCCTCGGACTCAGCCCCAAGCCGTGGGTGAAGACCTCCCTGGCACCGGGCTCCCAGGTGGTCACCGACTACCTGGACCGCTCCGGGTTGACCGGGGATCTGGACGCCCTGGGATTCGACCTGGTCGGCTACGGGTGCACCACCTGCATCGGCAACACCGGGCCGCTGATCCCCGAGATCTCCGCCGCAGTCAATGAGAACGACATGGCCGTCACCGCCGTGCTGTCGGGCAACCGCAACTTCGAGGGACGGATCAGCCCCGACGTCAAGATGAACTATCTGGCCTCGCCGCCACTGGTGGTGGTCTACGCGCTGGCCGGCACGATGGACATCGACCTGGCCACCGAGCCGATCGGCACCGCGTCGGACGGGACCGATGTCTACATGAAGGATGTCTGGCCCTCTGCCGAGGAGATCGGCGAGATCGTGGACTCATCGATCTCCTCCCAGATGTACGTCCGGCGTTACGCCGATGTCTTCGACGGCGGCCCCCGCTGGAAGTCCCTGGAGACCCCTGAGGGCAAGACCTTCGCCTGGGACCCTGACTCCACCTATGTGCGCAAGCTGCCGATCTTCGACGGGATGCCCGCCGAGCCCGCCCCGGTCGCCGACATCACCGGCGCCCGGGTGCTCCTGAAGCTGGGCGACTCGGTGACCACCGACCACATCTCCCCGGCAGGAGCGATCAAGGCCGGCTCCCCGGCCGGCCGCTGGCTGGCCGAGCGAGGCATCGCCCGCAAGGACTTCAACTCCTACGGCTCCCGGCGTGGTAACCATGAGGTGATGATGCGTGGCACCTTCGCCAACATCCGACTGCGCAATCAGTTGGCACCCGGCACCGAGGGCGGATTCACCCGCGACTTCACCGAGCCCGACGGGCCGGTGACCACGGTCTTCGAGGCCTCCCAGCACTATCAGCAGTCCGGCATCCCCTTGGTGGTTCTGGGCGGCAAGGAGTACGGCTCGGGATCCTCCCGGGACTGGGCCGCCAAGGGCACCATGCTGCTGGGGGTGCGTGCGGTCATCACCGAGTCCTACGAGCGGATCCACCGCTCCAACCTGATCGGGATGGGGGTGCTGCCCCTGCAGTTCCCGGAGGGCTCCTCCGCCGACTCGCTGGGACTTGATGGCACCGAGACCTTCGACATCAGCGGTGTCGAGGCCCTCAACGAGGCCATCCCCAAGACGGTCCACGTCCGCGCCACCAGGGCCGACGGCCCGCAGGCCGGCAGCACGGTGGAGTTCGATGCGGTGGTGCGCATCGACACCCCGGGTGAGCGCGGCTACTACCTCAATGGCGGCATTCTGCAGTACGTGCTGCGTCACATGGCTGCTCACTGAGGGCAGTCCCGAATCACTTCCTCGAGTCGAGGGCGGCGATGCAGGTCCATCCTCCGCGTGCGGCCCGAGGGTCGCATCCGGCGCACCTGGACCAGGAGCGGCATCGCCACCCCGCACCGGGCTCGGGGCCCGCAATAGGATGGACGTCATGGCTCTGCTCGAGATGATCCACGGTCCCGAGGACCTGAGACGGCTCTCCGACGCGCAGACTGTCGAGCTCGCTGCCGAGATCCGTCAGTTCCTCATCGACCATGTCAGCCGGACCGGCGGCCATCTGGGCCCCAACCTCGGCGTCGTGGAACTCACCCTGGCCATCCACCGGGTGTTCAGCTCGCCGCAGGATCCGATCGTCTTCGACACCGGTCACCAGAGCTACGTGCACAAGATGATCACCGGGCGGGCCGACCTCTTCGACACCCTGCGCACCGAGAACGGGTTGTCGGGATACCCCTCGCGTGCCGAGTCCGAGCACGACTGGGTGGAGAACTCCCATGCCTCCACCTCGCTGTCGTGGGCCGAGGGGATGGCCGAGGGGATCGCGCTGAGTGGCCGCGACCGCACCGTGGTTGCGGTGGTCGGTGACGGTGCCCTGACCGGTGGGATGGCCTGGGAGGCGCTGGACTCGATCGCCGCCCAACAGGATCTGCGGCTGGTCATCGTGGTCAATGACAACGGCCGCTCCTACTATCCGACGGTCGGCGGGCTGGCCAACCACCTGTCCGCGATCCGCACCGACCCGCGCTACGAGGAGACCCTGGAGCGGATCAAGCAACTGGTCTCCGACAAGCCACTGGGACGTCAGGTCTACGGGCTGATGCACGCTGCCAAGACAGGTATGAAGGACGCCCTGATCGGCAACCAGGGAATCTTCTCCGACCTGGGAGTGAAGTACCTCGGTCCGGTGGACGGCCACGACCTCGACGCCCTGGAGAGGGCCCTGGAACTGGCCAAGCGCTACCGTCAGCCGGTCATCGTCCATGCCATCACCTCCAAGGGCAAGGGTTACCCGCCGGCCGAGCACGACCAGGAGGACCACTTCCACACCGTCGGTGCCCTGGACCTGGCCACCGGAATGCCCCGCAGCGTCAAGGATGCCGACTCCTGGACGGCCGCATTCTCCCAGGCGATGGTGGAGATCGGTGCTGCCCGCCCGGAGGTGGTGGCGATCACCGCCGCGATGCTGCACCCGGTCGGTCTGGCCGCTTTCGCCGAGCGCTTCCCGGATCGGATCTTCGACGTCGGTATCGCCGAGCAGCACGCGCTGACCTCGGCAGCCGGGCTGGCGGCGATGGGCCTGCACCCGGTGGTCGCGCTCTACTCCACCTTCCTCAATCGTGGCTTCGACCAGCTGTTGATGGATGTCGGTCTGCACCGGGCCGGGGTCACCGTGGTGCTGGACCGGGCCGGGGTGACCGGCCCCGACGGAGCCAGCCACAACGGCATGTGGGACACCTCGATCTGCGGCATCGTCCCCGGCATGCGACTGGCCTGCCCGCGCGACCGCCACCGACTGGACGCTGCGCTGCGGCAGGCGGTCGACATCGATGACGGGCCGACCGTGATCCGCTACTCGAAGGACCGGATGCCCGCCCACCTCCCCGTGCTGCGGACCGTGTCGGGCCGAGGCGTGCTGGGCGACCTGGATGTGCTCCTCCAGACCCGTGGGGACCGTGACCAGGTCGATGTCCTGATGGTCTGTCACGGCCAGCTCTGCGCCGACACGGTGGCAGCCGCCGAGCAGCTGAGCACCGACCCGGGCCTGGACGGGGCCGGCATCACCGTGGTGAGCCCGCGTTGGTCACTGCCGGTGGACCCTGAGCTGGTGGCGATGGCCGCCTCGGCCCGGGCGGTGGTCAGCGTCGAGGACGGGCTGGTGGTGGGCGGTCTCGGGTCGAGACTGAGCACCCAGATGCATCGGGCAGGGGTCTGGACGCCGCTCCTGGAGCTCGGGATCGACTCGCAGTACCTGCCCCATGCCTCGCGATCCAGCTTGATGCACCGTCTCGGACTGGACGCCGAGGGAATCGCCGAGCGGACCCGCAGTCTGCTGCGCGTCCTCAGCACCGGCGGCCCGCAGCTGGCCGCCGACGCCGATCCGATCACTCCGGATCACCCGAGGCAGCACCGGATCTGAGCGGGGGGAGGGTTCACCGGCCCAGGAGTCGGCTGAGCTCCCCGCACACCAGGTTCCGCTGCCAGGCCCGCGCCCCCAGATCGGCCAGGAAGGCGTCGACCCCCCGGGGTGAGAGGTCGGCGGGGGGCTGCCAGCACAGCCGGCGCAACCAGTCGGGGGAGATGAGGTTCTCCGGCGGGAGATCCAGATCCGCGGCCCGCTCATTCATCGCCGGGCGGACCACCTCCCAGCGTGCCGCCGCGTCGGGATGGTGGGCTGCCCAGCTGCGCGGTGGTGGCGGGCCGTCGGGGGCGGCGCGCCGCTGCGGGTAGTCCTTGGGGCTGGCGGCAGTGGCGTGTGCCAGTGCCTGCGTCCAGTCCCGCACATAGCGCTTGGCCCGGCCACGCCTGAAGCCCGAGGAGCGCAGCAGGTCGTCGGAGGTCAGAGTGACCCGCTCACCGGCATGGGTACCCAGCGCCGACAGGGCCCGGTCGTTGACGATCCGGCCAGGCGCGATGTCGGTCCGCATCGCGACCCGTTCCCTGGCCCACCACAGATCTTTGACCAGCTCCAGACCGGCACGGGTCCGCACGTCGTGCAGCCCGGTGGTGCGGCGCCAGCGGTCCGGGCCCGGGCCCGGCAGCTCGTCGGGAAGCTCTGCTCCGACCTGGACCAGGTGCTGGAACTCCTCCTGCGCCCACCCCATCTTGCCGGCGTCCCGCAGATCGGCGATGAGTCTGTCGCGCAGCGGGATGAGCAGTTCGACGTCGAGGGCGGCATAGGGTATCCAGTCGGCGGGCAGCGGCCGGGTGGACCAATCGGCTGCCGAGTGCTCCTTGAGCAGATGCACCCCGAAGTAGTGCTCGATCATCGGTCCCAGGCCGACCCGGGGCAGGTTCAGCAGTCGTCCGGCCAGTTCCGAGTCGAACAGCTCGGCGGGGCGCAGACCTTCGATCGCCAGGCAGGGCATGTCCTGGGTCGCGGCGTGCAGGATCCACTCGGTCCCGGCCAGGGCCTCGGCCAGCGGGGCCAGACCGGAGCCTGGGCCCTCCGGATCCAGCGCGGCCGGGTCCACCAGGTGGGTGCCCGAACCCGCCCTGCGCAGTTGGATGAGGTAGGCGCGGGTGCTGTAGCGGTAGCCGTGAGCCCTTTCGGTGTCGATGGCCACCGGGCCGGTCCCGGCTGCCAGCCTCTCGGCCGCGAGGCGCAGCGCCTGCGGGGTGTCGACCAGTGGGGGAATGCCGTCGGCCGGACAGTCGAGGATCGGCAGCTCGGCCTCCTGGTCCGCCGGATCAGTGCTCGCGGGGCTGGTGTGGCCGGGGCCCGCGGGGCTGGTGTCGCCGGGTCCCGGCGATGTGGAGAAAGTCACGCGTCGGCCTCCCAGCGACGTCGGGGCCTGATCATCACGACGTCGTCCCCGGAGGGCGGAAGTCCGCAGATGTGGCACAGCAGATCCTGCCAGCCATCCAGATGAGCGGTGAGCTGACCGGCATCGTCGATCAGCGGGGTCCAGGAGGCGCGGAACTCGATGCGGTTGTCAGGCTGCTTGTCGGCCAGGTTGCCGAAGGGCCGACTCATCACCGAGGTGACCGTTCCTGCCAGGCAGGTGTAGCGGGCGGCGAAGCCGTCCAGGGCCTCGGTGAGCCAGGAGCAGGCGACTCCGGCCAGCAACGGATCGGTGGCCATCTCGGGGTCGACGTCGGCCCGCACGACGGTCACCAGCCGGGTGCTGCCCTGCCAGGACTCGGGGGCCGATGGATCATGGAGCACGATCAGGCGCCCCTGGCCCAGGTCTGGGGGATCGGCAGGGCCGGGGTGCCGACCGGGCGCATGGTGGACCGTGGCATCGACGGCCATCGAGTCCGGTGCGATCCGGGTCGGAGCGGGAATCTGAGTCACCGTGAACTCATCACGCCACAGGTGGTCGAGAATGCACCTGCGGGTGGCGTCGAAGCCGCCCGGAAGGTCGATCGGTGAGTGAGTGTTCACATCTGGGAGGCTAATCGCGAGAGGTTCGAGTGGCCTACGGGGCGCGCCGCTGGAGGGCCAGAGCGAGGCTGGCGGCACCTGATCAGGAGTCGTGGTCCTGGTCCTGTGCCGGTTCCAGGGTGAGACAGATCGAGTTGATGCAGTAACGCAGATCGGTCGGGGTGTCGTAGCCCTCGCCGGCGAAGACGTGGCCGAGATGGGAGTCGCAGGCTGCGCACCGTACCTCGGTACGGGGGCTGCCCGGCAGCGAGGTGTCGGTGATGTAGCGCACCCGGTCCTCGGCCAGTGGCGAGAAGAAGCTCGGCCAGCCGCAGTGGGAGGAGAACTTCTCGGTGCTTCGGAACAGTTCTGCCCCGCAGGCCCGGCAGCTGTAGACCCCTTCGGTGGTGGTGTCGGTGTACTCGCCGATGAAGGGCGCCTCGGTGCCGGCCTGGCGCAGCACCTGGAACTCCGCGTCGGTGAGACGCTGGCGCCACTGGGCCGGGGTGAGCTTCACCTGGGGGGTGACGTCATGGTCGCTGGTGGTCATCGGATGCTCCTTGTGCAGACGGTCCGGATGCTCATGCGCTGTGGTGGTGCTACTGGTGTGCGCACCACCTGCTGGATGTGAATGTCTCCCATCCGCGCAGGCTCGAACACCGTCAACGCCGGAGCCCTCCTCGATGTTCCCCGATGCACGCCGGCCGGGGAGGGGCTGGTTCGGCGGGCCCTGCGGTCGCCGGCCCCGTGACCTGAGGCGAATCAGGGGGCAGGATGGGCGCCATGACCAAGCCCTTGGATGGACCCCTCATCGGTGACCTGCTGCGCTGCCCCCAGGGGGCGGTCGACATCGGCTCGTTCGACGCCCGCGCCACTGCCGGGGCGGAGGCCGGCAAGAAGGCCACCCTGGCCGGGATGGAGGAGCTCGGCGCGGAGCTCTCGGAGCTGCAGGAGAGGCTCTTCGCGGCCGGTCGCTCCGAACCCTCGAGTGCTCGTCGGCTGCTGGTGATCCTGCAGGGCCTCGACACTGCTGGAAAGGGCGGCGTGGTCCGCCACACCTTCGGCCTGGTGGATCCGCAGGGTATCCATCTGCACGCCTTCAAGGCGCCCACCCCCGAGGAGCTCGATCATGACTTCCTGTGGCGGATCCGTCGGGCTCTTCCCGGCGCCGGCATGATCGGTGTCTTCGACCGGTCCCAGTACGAGGACGTCCTGGCGGTGCGGGTGAACAAGCTCGTCGAGGAGTCGGTGTGGCGGCCGCGATTCGACATCATCAACGACTTCGAGGCGGAACTGGCGCAGTCCGGGGTGAGAATTGTCAAGTGCTTCCTCAATGTGTCCAAGGCCGAGCAGAAGAAACGGCTGATGGCGCGGCTGGAGAACCCGGCGAAGTACTGGAAGTACAGCTCCTCGGATCTGGACACCCGCTTGAAGTGGGATGACTACATGGTCGCCTACAGCGAGGTGTTGGAGCGCTGCAATCCGGATCAGGCGCCGTGGTACGTCATTCCCGCCGATCGCAAGTGGTACCGCAACTGGGCGGTGGCGAGGATCATGCTGGAGACGATGCGCTCGATGCAGCTCACCTGGCCGCCGGCAGATTTCGACGTGGCGAAGGAGCAGCAGAGAGTGGCCAACTCCTGAGCCGCCGGGGCCTGAGGAGTCGGGGCAGAGGTCACTCCTGGGAGGAGGCCTCCGCCACCGAACCCATGGCCGCAGAGCAGTACCTCTCGAAGGCCCATCTGGCCAACAGCGGATCGTCGCCGATGGGCTCTGAGACCACCTCGGCGCCGGCCTCCAGGGCCGCCAGGTCGTGCTCGTGGGACTCGACGCCGTTGTTCACCCACAGGCTGCCGACCGCGACGTGGCGGCGTCCCTCCGCCCGAAGGGCGTGGATCACCTCGGCCACCTGACCGGAGCCGGTGGCACCGGTGGCCAACCGCACCGGGATGTGATGGTGCTGGGACCACATCCGGGACATCCGTGACAGCATCGCGGCGCCGCGCCGGTCACCGCCATCGGGGGCCGACAGGACCAGCGCGTCGATCTCCTGGGTGTGTGCGCGGTGGGTCGCCATCCAGACCCGGGAGTCGATGACGCCGAGCAGGGCGGGACCGGGGCCCAGTGGACGGGAGACCCTCACCGACAGCTCGGCATGGTCCTGGGAGAGCTGTTCGGCCAGGGCCAGGACCGGATCCTGAGGGTCCTGGAGGTGGGTGAGGTCGACGGGCACCAGAACGACCTCGCTCCAGCTGCTCTTGGGAGCGGGGGGAACGGCCGGGACGTCTTCGGTGCCGGCGAAGGCGATCGCCGTCTCCACATGCGGATGGAGCTTCGCCAGACGTTGCCGAAGCCGGTGCGCCGACATGGTGGCCGCACCCGAGGAGCCACGAGGCATCACCAAGACGAGCACCGGTGCGGTCACGGTCATGCCCTCCTCTCAGCAGTCTGCGAGTCATTGTCGCATCGATGGGCCCGGAAGGGCATCCGAGAACCGGGATGTCAGTGTCAGCAGACAGAGAATGGGGTCGGTCGGCAGATGCCGACCGACCCCAGTTTCTGCTGGTGGGCGATGCCAGGTTTGAACTGGCGACCTCTTCCGTGTCAGGGAAGCGCGCTACCGCTGCGCCAACCGCCCGAGGTGGAGACGGGATTCGAACCCGTGTACACGGATTTGCAGTCCGTTGCCTCGCCTCTCGGCCACTCCACCACGATCGCCGGTGCCGGTGATCGGTACCGATCATCGTGACGAGCCGTCTTGGATCCAGGTCCGAAAGACCTTCTCCGAGCGGACGACGGGACTCGAACCCGCGACCCTCACCTTGGCAAGGTGATGCTCTACCAACTGAGCCACGTCCGCATGTTTCCGGTCGGCAATGCGCCCGGCGACGGGAAGAAACAGTATCTCACGGGCCCATTCGGTGCAAATCGGATGGCCTGGTGCCGAGCCCGTCACGGACTCGTGATCCGTGCCGCCGGAAGAGTCCGCGGAGGGTCGGTCGGGTGGCCCCGGCAGTTCTCCCTGAGGTGGACAACAGCCCACGGCTCTGGCATAGTCATCTCTCGCGCTGGGCGGTTGGCGCAGTGGTAGCGCGCTTCGTTCACACCGAAGAGGTCGCGGGTTCGAAACCCGCATCGCCCACCAGATGGCCCTTGGCGGAACAACGGGGCCTCACATTGCAGATCGGAGCGTGTCGCTCCGGTACCAGGGGCGTCCCGGACGGGGCGCTCCTGGTGCGTCCTCAGGGCCGGGTCGGGATGCGCCGAAGGCTGCTGGCGAGACCGGCACGCGGGTACAGTCGCAGGTGTTGACGTAGTGACAGTGATTCCCGCTCCGGGGTCGCGTCCCGTCTGCGGGGAGGCCTGTGATGGCTTGGAGGATTGCGATCCTGGGATCAGGGTCGGATCACGGGGCCCTGCGCCGCTGGATCGGCCGGACGGTCGCAGCGGGTCTGGCGGCGGCGGTGTGGTGGGTCATCGCTGAAGCGGGCCGGCGACGCGACCGGAGTGAATGGTGATCTCCGGTGGCGCGGTTCACCGAAACGACGGTCCTGATCCGATGTTCTTGGAAGCCGTGCTACTGTCGTAATTGTTGTATGCACTTGTAGTGAGTTTCCTTCACTGGTTGTGACACCCAGTATGACGCCGATGCGATCTGGTTGTGCATGCCACCAATCCCATGCGCTGTGGTCGTGAGCTCATACCCCGACATGACGCGCATTCATTGAGGCGCGCGGCGAATCCGTCGTGACGCCATGACGTGGTCTGGGGAATTCCCGGCCAGAAGCGAAGGACAATTATGAGTACTGCTGGAACTGTCAAATGGTGGAATTCCGACCGAGGTTTCGGATTCATCTCCCCCGATGACGGCTCGGCGGACGTGTTCGCCCACCACAGCCAGATTCAGGGCAACGGTTACCACGACCTTCAGGAGAACCAGAAGGTCGACTTCGACACCGAGGCCGGCCCCAAGGGCCCGAGGGCGACCAACATTCACACCCGCTGATCCGTCTCGTGCGCCGCTGGCGCGCGGAGATCTGGTAGAAGTACTTTCCCAGCTCGCCGCGCTCCACGCATCAGACCAGAGGAAGGTTCTGGCACCGGCACCTCGTGTGCCGATGACAGGACCTTCTTTCTTGTGCCCGGGCATCGCGCGGAGTCGCCGATCAGCACTGATCGGCCCGGCGATGCTCCACAATCTGTGCGGAACCGGCCCCAGAGGCCATCACATCATCGTTCAATCAAGGAAGCTCATGGCAACAATCACCATAGGAACTGGACACTCAAGGTTCTGGATCGAGGGATCCGAGGAGGACATCAAGAACTACGCCAACCGCATCGCGACCGGGTTCCGGACCGTGAACGGCGCCTGGATCAGCAATGGGAAGTGGACCGCCTGGGTCCCCTCGTCCGCGCAGGTCTGGGTGAATCCCGGCGCCCCGGTCGAGTCCGGGATCGATGTCATCATGATCGAGGGACTTCACCGCGAGGAGGGGGACCAGCCGGACCTGGCGCGCTGACAGGTCAGGGTCTGCTCCGCGTGCCGTGGCAGCCAGACCGGTGCACCTGGAGGCACACTCGTGGTGGCGATCGCCCCACGGGTCGTGCAGTGTCGGCCCGCGTGATGGCCCTGACGACATGCCGGGCCACCTGATGGCCGGGCGAGGAGGTTGGGCGGATGAGACGCAACTGGCCCTGGTTGGAGGCCCGCGGAGCAGTCGCGCGGATGGTGGTGGCGGTGGCCGCGGGGGCGCTGGCGGGTATCGCGGGCTGGCTGCTGGGCGGCTGGCCCTGGGGTCTGCTGTGGGCGCTGGCCACCCAGTCGGTGTGGTTCTCGGTGGCGAACTGGTTGGCGCTGTGGCCGGCCGATGCCGACCGGACCATGGAGCACGCCCGCCGCGATGAGTTCCGACCGGTGCAGGAGGAGATCGTCATCGTGGCGCTGCTCGCCGCCGGGATCGCCGCCACGCCACTGCTGGGACGGGTGGCCCCGGGGAGCAGGCGGTCCGGTGCTGCACTGCTGGCCCTGGCGGTGGTGTTCATGCAGTGGTTCGGTCTTCACGCCATGTACGCGGCCAGATACGCCTACGAGTACTACCTCGCCGGACCGAGCGGGGACCGGAATCCCGGTGGGATCGACTTCAACCAGAGCGAGGCCCCGGCCTACCGGGACTTCCTCTACTTCAGCTACAACCTCGGCATGACCTACCAGGTCTCCGACACCGCCGTGACGAACTCCCGGATCAGGGCGGTGGTGCTGAGGCACTGCCTGGTCTCCTACGCCTTTGCCCTGGTCATTCTGGCCAGCACCGTCAACGTGGTCACCGGCGTCCTCGCCGCAGGCCTCTGAGATCCGCCTGCCGAGAGCCGCCGGCCGGGCCGGGCGGCCCCGATCCCTCAGGGCCCGAGGGGACCGATGAGCGCCGGGGGATCGGTTTCGGGCATGATAGACAGGTCGGTCGGTGGCGCGGCCACTCGCGTCCCTGCGACCGGCGCGACATCCGACCCGGGTCCGCCCGGGTGCATCGAGAGAGAGAACGTCATCGTGTCCATCACCATCACCGTGCAGCGATCCGGAGATCCCGAGGAGCGCCAGGTGGACACTACGACGACCGGCCTGGACCTGTTCGGAGCCGACCGCGGCGTCGTGGCCATGAGAGTCGACGGGCAGCTCCAGGACCTGCAGCGACAGATCCCGGCCGGGGCCGCGGTCGAGGCGGTGGAGGCCACCAGCGTCGACGGGCTCAACATCATCCGGCACTCGGCCACCCATGTGATGGCCCAGGCCGTCGAGGAGATCTTCCCCGAGGTCAACCTCGGCATCGGCCCGTTCATCACCGACGGCTTCTACTACGACTTCGGCAATATCGACCCCGTCACCCCGCAGATGCTCAAGGATCTCGAGAAGCGGATGAAGCGGATCGTCAAGGAGAACCAGCGCTTCGTCCGCCGTGCCGTCACCGAGGAGCAGGCCCGCCAGGAACTCGCCGACCAGCCCTACAAACTGGAACTGGTCGGGTCCAAGGGACACCACGAGGCTGAGGGGGCCTCGGTGGAGGTCGGTGGCTCCGAGCTGACCATCTACGACAATGTCCGGCGCAACGGTGAGACCGCCTGGAAGGACCTGTGCCGGGGCCCGCACGTGCCCTCCACCAAGTATCTGGGCAATGGCTTCGCCCTCACCAAGTCCTCGGCCGCCTACTGGAAGGGCGACCAGGCCAATGATCAGCTGCAGCGCGTCTACGGGACGGCATGGGCCTCCAAGGAGGACCTGGTCGCCTACCAGACGCAGATGGCCGAGGCGGCCCGTCGCGACCACCGCAAGCTGGGGGCCGAGCTGGACCTGTTCAGTTTTCCCGAGGAGATCGGGCCAGGGCTGGCGGTCTTCCACCCCAAGGGGGGGATGCTGCGCCACATCATCGAGGACTTCATCATCTCCGAGCACCTCAAGCGCGGATTCGACATCGTCTACACCCCCGAGATCACCAAGGGCGGCGTCTTCCACACCTCCGGGCACCTGCCGCACTATGCCGAGACGATGTTCCCGCCGATGAACGTCGATGAGGAGCGGGACGCCGAGGGCGATATCACCCGGGCCGGCCAGGAGTACTACCTCAAGGCCATGAACTGCCCGATGCAGAACCTCATCTACAAGTCGCGCGGGCGCTCCTACCGCGACCTGCCCATCAAGCTGTTCGAGATGGGCCACGACTACCGCTACGAGAAGTCCGGCGTGGTCCAGGGCCTCACCCGGATGCGCGGCTTCACCCAGGACGACTCGCACATCTACTGCACCCCTGACCAGGCTCCTCAGGTGATCCGCGACCTGCTGGGCTTCTTCGACGACGTGCTGAGTGCCTTCGGACTGGGGGAGTTCTACCTCGAGCTGTCCACCCGCGACTCCGAGGGCAGGAACCAGGACAAGTTCATCGGCTCCGACCAGGACTGGGCGGCAGCCACCCGGATCCTCCAGGAGGTCTGTGAGGGCTCCGGTCTGGATCTGGTGCCCGACCCGGGCGGGGCCGCCTTCTACGGCCCGAAGGTCTCGGTGCAGGCCAAGGACGCGATCGGGCGGACCTGGCAGATGTCGACGGTCCAGTACGACTTCAACCAGCCCGAGCGGTTCAAGCTGGAGTACACCGCCCCCGACGGTTCCCGCCAGCGTCCGGTGATGATCCACTCCGCCAAGCTCGGCTCGGTGGAGCGGTTCATCGGCGTCCTCACCGAGCACTACGCCGGCGCCTTCCCGGTCTGGCTGTCCCCGGTTCAGGTGCATGGCGTCCCCGTCGCCGAGGAGTTCGACAGCTACCTCAAGGACTTCGCCGGGCAGCTTCGAGCCGTCGGACTGCGCGTCGAGCTCGACACCTCCACCGACCGGTTCGGCAAGAAGATCCGCAACGCCACCCAGACCAAGGTGCCCTTCATCGTCATCGCCGGCGGCGAGGACGTGGACGCCGAGGCGGTCTCCTTCCGGTTCCGTGACGGCTCCCAGCTCAACGGCGTGCCTCTGGAGCGGGCCGTGGCGATCGTGGCCGGATGGTCGGAAGCCCGCCGCAACGACGATCCGACCGCCGCGAATGCCGAGTCGGTGCTGGACGGCCCGGAGGCCTGAGAATGACCGGCCAGCACGACGCGGATCAGGTCCGGGTCGAGTTCAGCGACGATCAGGTCGGCGTCCCCGACCCGTTCCGTCGACTGTGGACCCCCTACCGGATGGCCTACATCGACGGCGCGGACCGGCCCAGGACCGGCCAGGCCGGGGCGGACTGCCCGTTCTGCCGGGCCCCCCGCCAGCAGGACGAGGAGTCCCTCATCGTCCACCGCGGCCAGTACTGCTACGTCATCATGAATCTGTACCCCTACTCGCCGGGACACCTCCTGGTCTGCCCCTACCGTCACGTCGCCGGCTACATCGAGGCCACCGCCGATGAGACCCGGGAGATGGCCGAGCTCACCCAGTCGGCGATCCGGGTGCTGACCGGGACCTCCCATCCGCAGGGGTTCAACGTCGGAATGAACCAGGGGGCGCCCGGGGGAGCCGGGGTGGCCGCCCACCTGCACCAGCACGTCGTCCCCAGGTGGATCGGAGACACCAACTTCCTGCCGATCATCGGCGGCACCCGTGCCGTGCCCCAGCTGCTGGGAGACGGCCGCACCCTGCTCGCAGAGGCCTGGGAGAGGCATGCTTGAACATTTCCGAGCCGGCTGGCAGAAGGTCATGCACCCACTGGCCGCCGCGCTCATCCGGATGCACGTCACCCCCGACATGGTCACCTGGATCGGTACCGTTGGCAGCATCGCGATGGCCCTCATCTTCTTCCCGCTGGGAATGTTGTGGCAGGGCCCGTGGCTGGTCGCGCTGTTCATCTTCTCCGACTCCCTGGACGGCAACATGGCCCGTCAGCTGGGCCGTCATTCCCAGTGGGGATCCTTTCTGGACTCCTCCCTGGACCGGCTGGCCGATGGCGCCCTGTTCGCCGGCCTGGTGCTGTACTACGCCGGGCCAGGAGACTCCCGGCTGTGGGCCGGATTCGGCCTGGCGGCGCTGATCCTCGGGCAGGTCACCTCCTATGTGAGGGCCAAGGCGGAGTCGCTGGGACTGTCGGCCAAGATGGGCCTGGCCACTCGCGCCGATCGGCTGCTGGTGAGCCTGTTGGGCGCCGAGCTCACCGGCCTGGCGGCCGCCGGATTCCTCCCCCACTGGCTCATCTGGGCGTTGCCGGCGGGTCTGATCTACCTGACCATCGCCGGGGCGGTGACCGTCGGGCAGAGGATGTCAGCGGTGCACCGGCAGGTCACCTCGTGAGTTCCCCGACGGACCGGCCCGCCGGTTCAACGGGTCAGCCTCCGTCCGGTCGAGGATCAGGGCGCCTGGGTGCCACCGCGATGGCGGCGACACGTCACCTTCCCCGCGGCGTCTGGGATCCCGCCGCCCAGCTGGCCGGCGCGGCACTGAGCCGATTCCCGGTGCCTGCCGTGAAGCAGTGGATGCTCAATGCCGAGACGATGACGGGTACACCGCCATGTCACGCCCAGACCCGCCGGGCAGTCGTCTCCTGGGCGCGCACCCTGGTGACCTCGATGCAGCTGCCCGGCTGGTCGCGCGAGCGGATCGACCAGCAGGTCGACTTCGACCCCGGGCAGTTCCAGGTGCTGCGCGACGCGGTGGCCACCCGCGGCGCCGTGGTGGCCCTGCCGCACATGGCTTCCTGGGACCTGGCCGGAGCCTGGGTGGCTGGCCGCGGAGTGCCGATCAGCACGGTTGCCGAGCAGCTTCCGGACGCCGAGTTCGAACTCTTCGTACGGACCCGGGAGAGGCTCGGGATGAAGGTCTACGGCCACCGCCAGCCGCAGGTGGCCAGCCGGCTGGTCGCCGACCTGCGGGAGGGCAGGCTGATCAGCCTGGTCGCCGACCGTGACTTCTCCCGTCGCGGGGTGGCCGTGAACTGGCTGACCGCCACCGGACCGGTGCCAGGATCGATGCCACCAGGTCCGGCGCACCTGGCAGTGCTCACCGGGGCCGCCCTGGTCGGCGTCGTCTGCAGCTACACCTCCCCGGATCGGATGCGCATCGAGTTCTCCCCGGTTCTCGAACCGGCTGACCAGGCCACCAGCCGGGAGCGCGCCGCTGCGCTGACCTGCCGGTTGGCCGAGTGGTTCAGCCCCCGGATCGCGGCACAGGTTCACGACTGGCACATGTTCCAACCATTCTTCACCGGTCTCGGCGCCGATCCGGCGCGCACCACGGGGACATTGTCGTGAACAACGGACCGCACGCACCGCAGAACCGGGAATGGCTCAGTGTCGGACTGGTCTGCCCATACTCCTTCAGCCGCCCGGGAGGGGTCCAGAATCACCTGCTCGGGCTGGCGAGCTGGCTGCGACGACATGATCATGTGGTCAGCCTGCTCGGCCCCGGCAGTCTTGATGAGCACACCCTGGCAGACCACGATCTGCCACCGGACTGCTTCACCAGTACCGGAGGCACCGTCCCGGTGCCCGCCAACGGGTCGGTCGCCCGGCTGAGTTTCGGCGCCCGCCCGGCGATCCGGGTGCGGGCCTGGCTCAGGAGCCACTACTTCGACGTCATCCACCTCCACGAGCCACTCACCCCCTCCAGCTCACTTCTGGCGCTGTGGAATGCCGACCGACCGCTGGTGGCGACCTTCCACACCTCCTTCGAGGACTCCGACTTCGCCGAGTCCCCGCTCCTTCGCGCTGCCCGGCGGCTGGCCCCCTCCTCAGTCGCCCGGATCGACGAGGCGGTGGCGGTCTCCTCGGCGGCCGCGGAAGCTGCTCGGCGCACCTGGCGGCTCGATCCTGCGATCATCGGCAACGGCGTCGACACCTCCGAGCTGTCGGCGGTCTGGTCCTCGGCCTCTCCGTGGCGCGGCGGGGACCGGCCACGGATCTGCTTCCTGGGACGCTTCGAGGAAACTCGCAAGGGCCTGGAGTTCTTCCTGGGGGCGATCAGGCGGGTGCGGCTCAACCATCCTGACCTCGATGCGGTGGTGGTGGGGCCCGGCTCGATCCCCGCACACAACGACCAGGCGAGGTTTCTCGGCGCACTGCCGGATGCCGAGCGTGACCGGGTGCTGGGATCCAGTGATGTCTACGTGGCACCCAATACCGGAGGCGAGTCCTTCGGAATCGTGCTGGTGGAGGCGATGGCTGCCGGAGCGAAGGTGGTGGCCACCGACCTGTCCGGTTTCCGCGAGGTACTCACCGACGACCGCGGGCTGGTCGGCTGGCTGACCCCCGCCGGTGACCCGGCGGCCCTGGCCAGGGCCATCAACCAGGCGCTGGCCCCGGGACACACCGAGCTGGCCGATCGGGGGCTGCGCCGCGCCCGCCAGTTCGACTGGGACAGTGTCGGACCGCAACTGGTCGAACGTTACCGGGCCGCGATCGTGGCCCGCCGGAGCCGCTGACCGGATCGCCGCGGTGCACGGCCCGGCACGAGGAGCCGGCTTCGAACCATCCACTACGCTGGCGCCGTGGTCACCCCCAGCTATGACACCGAGAGATTCTGGACCATTCCCAACGTCCTGTCGATCCTCCGGTTGCTCGGTGTGCCTGTTTTCCTGTGGCTGATTCTGGCCCTTCACGCCGACCTGTGGGCGGTGGTGGTGCTCGCCCTGGCCGGGCTGACTGACTGGCTGGACGGCCAGATCGCCCGACGTTTCCATCAGATCTCCCGGGCTGGTCAGCTGCTCGACCCGGCGGCCGACCGGCTGTACATCCTGGCCACCCTCATCGCACTGATGATGCGAGGGGCGATTCCGATGTGGCTGCTGGTGGTGCTGGTGGCCCGCGATGTCGTCATCGCAGGCCTGGTTCCGCTGCTGCGAACCCGTGGCTACTCCTCCCTGCCGGTCCATTTCGTCGGCAAGGCGGCGACCTTCTGCCTGCTCTACTCCTTCCCGCTGATCCTGCTCGGCCACCTCACTGAGGGCGGCTGGACGGTGGCGCGGATCCTCGGCTGGGCACTGGCGATCTGGGGAACGGTGCTCTACTGGTGGGCCGGGCTGCTGTACTGCTACCAGACCTGGCGGATGGTCACCAGCACCCCCGCGAGATCCCAGCTGCGCTCCACCGGCCCGACTGAGGGGACCGACCGATGAGCGGCACCGATCACACGACCGGGGCGGCTCAGAGCTCGTCGGGGGAGCAGTCCGGGCGGCGCAGCCAACGGCCGGATGCCAGCATGGACCTGCTGCGTCAGGTCCGCGAGGGGGCTCTGGAGCCCGAGTATCTGCACGCCGCCGACCGGCATGGTTGGCAGCGTCGGCGCGACGATGGCCGACCCGCCGAGGGCGCGAGGTCCACCAGGCCCGGCGGGCGCGGTTGGATCGGCACTGCGGTGATGCTGCTGCTCGCCGGGCTGCTGCTGGGCGGCGCATGGCGGTCCACCTCGGTGGCCCGGCCCTCCGAACTGGCCGAGCGCGACGACCTCATCAATCGGATTCAGTCGGCCCAGGCCCACCAGTCGGGTCAGCAGGCAGCGGTCAATCGGCTGCAGGTCCAGGTGAGCTCGATGCGCGCCGCCCAGTCGGCCGACAGCAGTCTGGACACCCGGCTGGCAGCAGCCGGGAAGACGGCCGGGACAGTCGCGGTGAGCGGGCCCGGCATCCAGGTCGTCATCGATGACGCTGCTGACGGGGCCGGTGAGGGCCGGGTCGGGGACCAGGACCTTCGCCAGCTCATCAATGGCCTGTGGCAGGCCGGTGCCGAGGCGATCTCGGTCAATGGTCACCGGATCACCACCCGCACCGCGGTGCGCTCGGCCGGCTCGGCGATCACCGTCGACTACGTATCCCTCACCCGGCCCTACCGGATCAGTGCGATCGGCGACTCCGCCCAGCTGCCCGGCAGGTTGTCGCAGAACGGTGGGGGACAGTGGTTGACCTACATCTCCGACAACTTCGGGGTGCGTTACTCGGTGACCACGGCCACCTCGATGCAGTTGCCGGCCGCCACCCAGACCGCCGTCAACTTTGCCACCCCCCGGTAGCCGGAGTCGACTGGGAGAGAAACTGCTGAGCCGGCACCGGGATCGGGCAGCGGCCTGTCCGGGCGGTACCGGCGACCGACCATGGCAGGATGGGCACGTCGACGAAAGGAAGGCGCATGATCGCGGTCATCGGTCTGATCGTCGGGGTGATCCTCGGCCTGCTGCTCAATCCCTCGATGCCGATCGCCCTGCAGCCCTACCTGCCGATCATGATCGTCGCGGCGCTGGACGCCCTGGTGGGTGCTGCCCGGGCATACCTCGGCCGCACCTTCTCCGACAAGATCTTCGTGGTCTCCTTCCTGTCCAATGTGACCATCGCCGGTCTGATGGTCTGGGTGGGGGACAGGATCGGCGTCGGCACTCAGCTGTCCACCGCCGTGGTCGTGGTCCTCGGGATCAGGATCTTCACGAATGTGGCTGCCATCCGACGGGCCCTGCTCCATGTCTGAATCCGGCAGGGCACGACACGACAGCTCCCGCACCACCGATCCGGCCCCCGGCAGCCCGGATGCTGCCGGCCCGGCAGCCGACGCCGAGGAGACCGCCGCACCGCAGCCCTCCGTGTGGGCCCGGATCGGCCACGACCTGCTCCACCCGGGGATCGGCCAGCTGGTGGTCGCCGTGATCCTGTGCCTGTCGACCTTCGCGGTGGTCAGCCAGATCCGCTCCCGGGCCGAGGATGATCCCTTCTCGGGGATGCGCCGGGCCGATCTGGTGACCATGCTGGACAATCTGTCGACCTCCTCGCGCCAGCTGGACTCCGAGCTCGCCGAGTTGCGCGACACCCAACGTGAGTTGCAGTCGGGGGCCGACTCCCAGCAGGCCGCCCGCAAACAGGCCGCCAGCAGGCTCTCCCAGCTCCAGGTGCTGTTGGGCACGGTGCCGGTGCAGGGTCCCGGTATCACCCTGGTGATCAAGGACCCCGATGCGAAGGTGACCTCCGACATGCTGCTGGACGCCGTCGAGGAGCTTCGCGATGCCGGGGCCGAGGCGATCTGCCTCAATGGCAGGGTCCGGGTGGTCGCCAGCACCTGGTTCGCGTCGGGGGCGGACTCGGTGCTCGCCTCCGGGACGCCGATCAGCCGTCCCATCACCATCCAGGCGATCGGCGACCCGCACTCCCTGGAGGAGGGTGCCCGGTTCCGCGGTGGCCTGGTCTCGCAGGTGGAATCGGCACAGAGCGGGGCCACCGTGCAGATCACCCAGAAGCAGCAGATCAGGATCGACGCGGTGGCCGCCTCCGCGCCGATGAGCAACGCCACGCCGGTCCGCTGAGCCCCGGGCCGGCGCAGTCGTCGCGGGCCCGGTGGGCCCGACCATCGGGTTGCGGCGAGTCAAGATACCGCCGCCAGCTCGCCGGACGGCTAGTGTTGGGGGCAGCACGGCGGCCGCCGTGCTGTGGTCTCCGCGCAACGGATACCATCCGACGTCCAGGAGGTTTCTGCGATGGCCGACGCCCCGGAGGATCTCCAGTACGCCACCGACCACGTCTGGGTGCGTCCTGGTAACGGTGACGAGGTACGGGTCGGGCTCACTGCCGCCGGTGTCGAGAACCTCGGCGAGGTGGTCGGAGTCACCCTTCCCGAGGTCGGCGACGAGCTGGCCAGGGGAGATGTCGCAGTGGAGATCGACACCGATGACGAGGCGGTCGACGTCGACGCACCGGTGAGCGGACAGGTGGTGGCCGTCAACCAGGTGATTGTCGATGCCGTCTCGGCGTTGGTCTCCGACCCCTATGGCGACGGCTGGTTGATAGCCGTGGAACTGGGGGATCCCTCCGAGCTGGACGACCTGCTGGACGTCGACGGTTATGAGAGCCTCACGGAGTCCTCATGAGCCGACTGTCCATCATGGGGGCAGCCTGGTCCGCAACGAGCAGACTTGATCGAGAAGGCACACCCGGCAAGCGGCACGGGTGCCGGGTAACAGAACCCTGAGAAGGGTCGAGAGCGAGGATGACGAGATGAACAAGTGCCTCAGGTGCGGGCAGGACAACGTCGAGGACGCCAACTTCTGCTCACGCTGCGGAGCGCGGCTCGGCGCGGCTGCCGGGATCCCCGGCGACAACACCGGCGTCATCCCGGTGATGACCGATGATGTCGTCACCGAGACCCCGGCGCTGTCGGGGGAGGCCCTCTCGGCGATCGAGAACCTGGCCGAGGGAAATGGCTTGTTGGTGGTCGAGCGTGGGCCCAATGTCGGCACCCAGTTCGTGCTCGACCAGGACGTCACGACCGCTGGCCGTAGCACCCACTCCGACATCTTCCTCGACGACATCACGGTCTCCCGACACCATGTGAAGTTCCTCAAGAAGGACGGCAGGATCTTCGTCGAGGACCAGGGCAGCCTGAACGGCACCTATGTCAATCGGACCCTGGTCGACGGCTCTGCGCCGCTGCGTGAAGGTGACGAGGTCCAGATCGGGAAGTTCCGGATGATCTTCCACGCCGGCGGGAGCGGTCTGCGCTGATGGCTGGTCAGGTCTGGAGCATTGGGCAGGTGATGAAGCTGCTGAAGCCCGAGTTCACCGACCTGTCCATCTCGAAGATCCGATTCCTGGAGTCGGAGGGTCTGCTGAGCCCCGAGCGCGCTCCTTCCGGCTACCGCAAGTACGCCCAGGCCGATGTCGAGCGGCTGCAGTACATCCTCACCTGTCAGCGCGACAACTTCCAGCCGCTCAAGGTGATCCGTGAGCACCTGGAGATGATCGATCGCGGCGAGGAGCCGCCTGCGGTGGACCAGCCCTCCCCGCCGGGCGGACCGGCCGAGACGGAGCCCGCCGGCGGAGCAGCCGGCGTCGGCCCGGCAGTGATCCGCCGGGCCAAGGGCCCGATCAGGATGAACCGGCGGGAGCTGGTCCGTGCCAGCGGGATCACCGAGGCGCATCTGGTCGAGCTGGAGCGTCACCAGCTGGTCCGCACCAAGCGGGGCCAGCAGTGGTACGGCCAGGAGGCCCTGATGGTCTGCGTCGCCTCTCGGCGACTGCGTGACTTCGGGATGGACACCCGACACATCCGAGCCATCCGCCAGGCCGCCGAACGTGAGGCAGGAATGATCGAGCAGACCGTGATGCCCCATGCCCGGCGCGCCCACCAGGCCGACCAGCAGGTCAGCAAGCTGGCCTCTGAGATCACCCAGCTGGTGATCCACGCGCACGCCGCGATGGTCTATGACCTCCTGGAGCACTGACCACCACCGGCCCGCGGTTCGCTGACAGGTCGCAGTATCCGGGCTGAGTAGGCTTGTCGACATGGTGGTCGAACTGGAGGTCGTCGGAATCCGACTCGACCAGATCTCCCAATCGCCCATTCTGCTGCTCAAGGAGGCTGGCGGACGGCGTCATCTGGCGATCTGGATCGGTGCCGGGGAGGCTGCGGCCATCGCCCAGGCCCTCGACGACGTCGAGCCTCCGCGCCCTCTGACCCACGACCTGATGGCCACGGTGCTCACAGAACTGGGATGCCCCTCTCCGGTGATGACGATCACCCGGGTCGAGGATGGCATCTGGTACGGGCAGATGACGCTGTCCGAGGACCAGCAGATCGAGGCCAGACCCTCCGATCTGGTGGCTCTGGCGCTGCGAATGGGAGTCCCGGTGAGCTGTCGGCCGGAGGTCCTGGAGGACTTCGGCATCCTGCTGGACGAGTCCCCGCAGGACGAGGTGGCTCGGTTCAAGGAGTTCCTGGACCATGTCAGTCCCGACGATTTCGAGGACTGACACCCTCGGGCGCACCACTGTGGGGCGGTCAGGCCGACAACCCTCCAGTTCCACTTCACCCTCGATATCGCGTGGAAACCCCTAGTCAGATGGGTATTGAAGGTGAGATCCGAGGCGTGTGCGCCGAACTCCGGCGTGGCTCCGGGTGAGCCGGGACGGTGCCACGTAGCGTCTGTGAGCGATGGGGACGGCAACGGGCCGTCCCAGGACAGAGGGTGATCCAGATGGTCGAGACAGCGGCGCACCAGCCCCCCTCGCCCAGGCACGCCCAGGGCGTGCTCTTCGACGGAGACTTCTCCCCACTGCCCGTGGACGTCGGCTTCCGCGGCCCGGTGGCCTCCGGAGCGGCCGGGATCACCTACCGGCAGCTCGACTACTGGGCCCGCACCGGCCTGGTGCGTCCCGAGATCCGCGGCGCCTCGGGTTCGGGCAGTCAGCGGCTCTACTCCTTCCGTGACATCCTGCTGCTCAAGGTCGTCAAGAGACTGCTGGACGCCGGCGTCTCCCTTCAGCAGATCAGGATCGCCATTGACCACCTGCGCGCCAACGGCGTCGAGGAGCTGTCGACGGTCACCCTGATGAGTGACGGTGTCTCGGTCTACGAATGCACCCGCGATGACGAGGTCATCGATCTGCTGCGCGGTGGCCAGGGGATGTTCGCCATCTCCCTGGGCGGGGTCTGGCGCGACGTCAACGGGTCGCTGTCCAAGCTGCCGCATGAACACATCGGGGTCGGTGTCGCCCAGCACGATGACGAGCTGTCGCGCAGAAGGGCCTCGCGTCGGGCATCCTGAGAGGGTGAGGATGCTCGACAAGCTCAAGGAGTTCGGCCAACGGGCCCTTCGGCGACCTGCCATCTCTCATCTGGTGCGCGCTCAGGCGCGGTACTCCAGTCGGCTCGGCAACCATTTCGCGGCGGCCATCACCTATTTCACCGTGCTGGCCGCGGTCCCGGTGGTGGCATTCTCCTTCTCGGTGCTGTCGGTGGTGCTCACCCGGGTCCGGCCCGATGTCATCGAGGCCATCAAGAACCTGGTGGTGAGTTCGCTGGGGGCCACCGGCGGCTCGGGCAAACTGACTGAGATCATCGACTCCTCGGTGCGCACCACCGGGTCCTGGTGGACTCTGATGACCACCGTGGCCGTCACGTTGTGGGCCGGGGTCTCGTGGGTGGGTCACATCCGGGCCGGCATTCGCGCCCAGTCCGAACCGGCCTTCAGCATGGTCCCGGAGGACGAGAACTATCTGATGGGCAAGGTCCGCGACTCGCTGTCCTTCATCACGGCCCTGGTGGTGCTGCTGGTCACCTTCGCCACCGCCCAGGGCGGCGCGACGATGTCGGGGCAGCTGGGCCGCAGGCTCGGCATCGATCTGCTGCCCGGCCACAAGGTCTATCTCACGCTCGCCGGTCTGGTGGTCTCCACCGGGGCCGGCACCTTCTTCTTCGTCTTCCTCTACGGGTTGGTGCCGCGGTCGCGGCGCAACTGGCCGGCGATCCTGCGCGGCTCGCTGGCGGCCGGGATCTGCCTTGCGGTGGTCCAGACCGGAGCAGGGGTCCTGGTGCGGGCGGTGAGAGTCAACCGGGCGGTGCAGGCCTTCGGCTCGATCATCGTCGTGATGCTGGTGCTCAACATCCTGGCCCGGATGATCCTGCTGGTGGCGGCCTGGATCGGCACCACGAATCAGCCGGCCGTCCCCTACCGCTGGAATGACGCCGACGCCGCGCTCGAGCACGACGAGGACGCCTGGATCGTCGAGGAGCACTGGGCGGCGGCCCATGCCGACAAGAAGGCGAAGGAGGCAGAGCAGGAGGGCCACCCCGATGCGAAGGAGGAGGCTCCGGACGACCGATCGGGGGAGTCGGGGACATCACCGGGCGATGGGCGCGTGGCCCGGCCTGATTCCGGCCGGCAGGCGGCCGGGTCGAAGGGGGCCGGCTCGAAGGGGGCCGGCTCGAAGGGGGTCGAGGCGAGCCGGGCCGGCAGCGGCAGGGACGCCCTGCGGCCGAGCCGGGAGACCATCACTTCGGCGCCGGGGACATCGGGGGCCTTCCGCAGGGCGGGCCTGCGGGGATTCCTCCTGGGAGCGGTGTTCGGTGCTCTGGTGGCTGCGCTGAGCGCCCGGGGTCACCGGGACTGACCCTCGGACTGCTGCCGACTCGACTGCCCGGTGCCGAGCGCGGGCCGGCGGCGTCCATCCGCACTCGGCGGAGATGGCGAGGGGCCCGCTCCGACAGCGGGAGCGGGCCCCTCGGCGTCGAGGACGGCTGTGAGGTCAGTCCTGGGCCGGGCCGGGCTGGCCGATCTCACCGAGCATCTGGGTGAACCAGGGCTGGGTGACGTCGAAGGGCTTGCCCCCCTTGATCCGGTCGAAGGCGATATTGGTCAGCACATCGCCGGCCTCCTCGTCCTGGCCGATCACTCCGGAACGACCCGACAGGGCGCACTCGACGGCCAGATCGGTGCAGCGGCCGATGAGTTCCAGGTCGGCCTCGTTGGAGGCGGCCGACCGGGAGAAGTAACCCGACTTCTGGACCATCGTCTTCTCGGCCGACAGCCGCTGGGCGAACTGCTTGCCGAACCAGGCCCCGGGGTTGATCTTGTCGAGCTTGACGTGGCCGAAGGGGTCACGCGGGACCTCCTCGCCGGACTTCTCGAGGTCGGCGACGATGGCGTCCAGACCGGCTCCCTCCGACAGGAAGATGGTGACATTCCCGACGGTGTCCATCACCTTGTTGAGGCGCTCGGCCTCGGCGTCCAGGTCGATCCCGGCCTCGGGGACGTAGACGGCGTGGATGTCCCAGGCCTCACGCGACAGGCCGATCTCGGGCACCCACTCCTGGCTGTCGAGCCACTGACGGTACTTCTGGGCGGTGGCGGCAGTGAGGTAACCGCAGTTGCGGCCCATCACCTCGTGGATGATGAGCATCCGGGATCCGGAGTTGTGCTCGGCCACCACATTGGCGGCGAACCTCGCGCCCTGTTCGGCGGCGGTCCAGGCCCCCAGGGACTGGCGGATCGGGATGATGTCGTTGTCGATGGTCTTCGGCAGGCCGACGACAGTCAGTCCGTAGTCGTTCTCGGCGAGGTAGCCCGCCAGATCGGCCGCCGTGGTGTTGGTGTCGTCGCCGCCGATGGTGTGCAGCACGTCGACGCCGTCAGCGACCAGCCGGTCTGCGGCGACCTTGAGGGGATCCTCACCCTCGGCGACCAGACCGCGCTTGACCAGGTCGTCCTTGTTGGTCAGCTTGACCCGGGAGTTGCCGATCGGGGAACCGCCGAAGCGGTGCAGTACATCGGCCTTGGCGCGCACCTCGTCGGTGATCTCCAGGAAGTCGCCCTTGAGCAGACCCTGATATCCGTACCGGTAGGCGATGATCTCGACGTCTGGTGCTACCTCCGTGTAGCGCTTGACCAGCCCGCCGATCGCCGTGGAGAGGCAGGGTGCGAAGCCGCCCGCCGTGAGGAGGGCGACCTTCTTGACCTGGGCCATGGTGTGGTGACCTTTCGTTGAGTGAGATTTCGCCCTCCAGCCTATGACACCGGCGCCCTTGACATTCCCGGAGGGCCGATCGCCGACGGAGTGGCCCGATCGCTTCCCAGCAGGGCACCCGGCATGGTGAGCTTGTCCTCATGACCGCGGTCCGGGGATTCAGCAGGCTGCCAGAGCGGGGCGCCAGCATGTCGGTGACCGCCGTGCTGCTGATGCCCTGTCTGATCCTGGCAGGCGGCCTGGCCGTCGACGGCGCTCAGCAGGCTCGGGCCCGCCGACAGGCCCACACCGTCGCCTCGCAGGCGGCCAGGGCCGGCTGCGACCAGTCCTCCGCGGCCCAGCTGACCGGTCGGTCGGGGGCCTCCGGTGATGGTGACGGGCGTGCCCGGGCCGCACAGGTCGCCGCTGCCGCCCGGCCCGAGGGCGGTTCGGTCTCCTCAGCGGTGCGGGTGGAGGACGATCTGCTGACGGTCACCGTGACCGTCACCAGAGCGACCATCGTGCTCTCGGCGATCGGACTGGACTCGGTGCGGGGCCAGGCGGTGTCCAGCTGCCGGTTGATCCCCCGCTGACCACCGCCGGTAACTCCCACGCGCCGGACCGTGGCCCCGATACGATCGGGGGATGACCCACTACTACCCGGTGCACCCGGTCAACCCGCAGCGTCGTGCCCTCAACCAGTTGGTCACCATCCTCAAGGAGGGTGGCCTGATCGGCTATCCCACCGATTCCGGATATGCCTTCGGGGCCCGGCTCGGCAACAAGGACGCCCTGGAGCGGATCCGTCGGATCAGGGGCCTGGACGAGAAGCACCACTTCACCCTGGTGATGAGCGAGTTCAGCCAGGTCGGCCAGTACGTGCAGATGGAGAACTCGGTGTTCCGCGCCATCAAGGCCGCGGTGCCCGGTCGCTACACCTTCATCCTGCGAGCCACCCGTGATGTGCCCAAGGTGATGCTGCACCCCAAGAAGCACACCGTGGGAGTCCGGGTCCCCGAGCACGTCACCTGCCTGGCACTGATGGACGCCCTGGGTGAACCGATCGTCTCCTCGACACTGATCCTGCCCGGCCAGGACCGGCCGATGGACGATGGCTGGCAGGTGAAGGAGGCACTCGACAACGAGCTGGACGCCGTGCTGGACTCCGGGGACTGCGGCACCGACCCGACCACTGTGATCGACTTCAGTTCCGGCGAGGCGGTCATCACCCGGATGGGTGCCGGCGACCCGGCACCCTTCCAGTGATGGCAGGCAGCCCGGCCGTGCCGAAGGACACCACGAGCATCCCGGTCCTCGGGCTGCTGGGAGCGATGGACGACGAGATCCGCCTGATCCGAGGCGACCTCGCGGACGCCCGAGCCCTGCCCGGACCCTGCGAGATGGTCTCGGGGAGGTTGGACGGCCACCCGGTGATCCTGGCGAGATCCGGCATCGGGAAGGTCAATGCAGCCCTGGCGGCCTCGGCGATGGTCTCTGCAGGTGCCTCGGCGATCGTCTTCACCGGGGTGGCCGGGGCGGTCGCCACGGGGCTGGGAATCGGCGACGTCGTGGTGGGCGACCGGTTCGTCCAGCATGACGCGGACGGCACCGCCTTCGGCGACCCGATCGGCCAGCTACCCGGCGAACCGCGCTACTGGGCCCCGGACCCCCAGCTGCGGGAGCGGGTCCGGCAGGCTGCCCTGGAGCTGGCCGGCGGTGGCGCTCATGCGGTGGTGTGCGGCACGATCGCCAGCGGCGACCAGTTCATCGCCGACCCCGCCCAGGTGACCTGGCTGCGTCGGACCTTCAACGCCTCGGCGGTGGAGATGGAGGGGGCCGCCCTGGCCCAGGCGGCGTCCCACCTGTCAGTGCCATTCGCAGTGGTGAGGATCCTGTCGGACTCCGCCGACGGGAACGCCGTCGCAGACTTTCCGGCATTCCTGGCCGAGGCCTCGCAGCGCGACCGTGAGCTGGCCCACGCGCTGGTCGCCCAGCAGTGAACCGGAGCCGGCCCGATGAGCTGCGGGCCGGCAGCGCGTGGCGGCCTCAGGCCCGCACCAGCAGGGCCCCGCTGTCGATCCGGACCCGCATCGTGGTGGCCATCGAGAGCGGATCCCCGTCGGCCTCGGTGAGGACCTTGCGGTCGGTACTGACCAGGCAGGTGTAGGCCGAGGCGTGCCGGATGATGCGATGGCCCCTGCGGTGCAGGGTGACAGCGCGGAGGGTCGCCGCGGCCCAGCCCACCAGGCCCGAGGGGGAGAAGGTCATCAGGTCCAGCCGACCGTCGTCGATCCTGGCCTCGGGCACCAGTTCGATCCCGCCGGGCAGCAGCCCGCAGTTGCAGGCCAGCACCATCTGGCACCGACCGGTGACCGGTTGACGGCCATCCACCGTGGTCTCGGCGCTGAACCCGCGCTGGGTCAGCGCTCTGAGCCCCGAGACGATATACGCCAGCCAGCCGATCCGTTCCTTGGATCTGGACTGTGTTCCCGCCAGTGCCTCGGCATCCAGGCCCATTCCCGCGATGACGGTGAAACACATCTCGGCGCCCTCGTCGAAGCGCACCCGGCCCAGGTCCACCGCGCGCGGGGAACCCTCGAGCACTGCTGTCAGCGAGGCCCTGAAGTCATTGTGCGGCAGCCCCAGGTTCCGGGCGAGCAGATTGCCGGTGCCCAGTGCCAGGACGCCCATCGCGATCCCGGTGTGTGCCATCGCCGAGGCCACCTCGCGAACCGTGCCGTCGCCACCCATCGCACAGACCAGGTCGGCGCCGGAGTCCACTGCACGACGGGCCATCCCTGCGCCATGATCCTCGGCGGTGGTCGCGACCCACTGGGGTCGGGCCCAGCCGTGACCCTCGAATATCGAGGCGGCGATGTGCCTGTGGGCGTCGAGGTCGTCGATCTTCAGCGGGTTGTAGACGATGACCGGCCGTGTACCAGGGGTGCTGGTGGTCATGCCAGGAGCCTAGCCCGGCAGTCCGGAGATGAGGGTGTCGATCCGTGAGGAGGACTCCCGGATCCGCGCGGCCGAGGTCCGGGCGGTGATTCCCTCGACCATCGCGGGCACCAGTGAGGGGTCTGCGCACAGGGCCAGGTCACCGCCGGCGTCGAGGAACCGCGAGCCTCGGTCCCGCACCGGCACTGCTGACACCGCCTTCGCCGAGCCGAGGTCATCAGAGAGCACCACGCCGGCGAAGCGCAGCGCCGAGCGCAACAGGTTCGGGATCACCTTCGAGGAGAAGACCGCCGGGACGGTGGGGTCGATCCGCGAGTAGATCGCCGAGGAGACCATCACGGTCTGCGAGCCGGCGGCGATCCCGGAGCGGAAGGGCTCCAGGTTCGCCGAGTCGGCAGAGGTCGTGGTGTCGGTGGCCACCGCCAGATCGGTGTTGGCCCGAACCGCTCCCAGCCCCGGGAAGTGCTTGACGGTGGTGGCCACCCCGCCCTGCCGGTAGCCGGTGACCGCAGCGGTGACGAATCGGCTCACGGTGGCCGGATCGGTGCCGAAACCCCGGTGCAGTGCTCCAATGGGTGCATTGCCGGAGCCCAGCTGCGGATCGACGACATCGGCCACCGGTGCCAGCACCAGGTTGAGGCCGGCCCTGGTCATCTGGGCCCCCATGGTGCGGGTGAGGGCCTGGCAGCTGGCCGCCGAACCGGTACCCATCCGGGCGGCCGAGGGCAACGGGGAGAAATCGGAGGATGTCAGATTGGCCACCAGGCCGCCCTCCTGGTCGGCGGCGATCAGAGCTCGCGGGGCCCCGGCGGCCCGCGCTGCCCGATGGATCCGGGCGGTGGCGGCGCGGATCCGAGAGGTGGAGGTCCAGTGGCCCAGCAGGAAGACCCCGGCCAGCCGGTGTCGGGTCACCAGGGCGGCGACCTCCTCCAGGTCGGAACCGGTGCTCAGCCCCACCAGCATGCAGCCTCCGGCCAGTTCGGCCGGGTCGGCAGAAGAGGCGGTCCGCGAGGGACTGGGACTGGGTGAGCGCGACACGCTGACAGACGAGTCGGCCGGTGACGGTGCCGGTGAACCGGTGCCTGCGGCGGGTGTGCTCGTCGAGGCCGAGGGCTCACTCCGCGGGGCCGCGGGGGCACAACTGGCCAGCACCGGGGTGAGGGCGGCACCAGCCAGGAGGGCTCGTCGTGAGAGGACCATGGATTTCACGCTAGTCACGTCTGGGCCCCTCAACAATGCCCGAGGGCCACCCGGTGCGATCTGGTGGTTGCGGTGGATGGCTCACAGGTCCACCCAGCTGCTCCCCGATGCCGTCAACTCCACTGGTCGCCCCAGCAGGCTGCTGACCCTCGCTCCGAGCTCGGCAGCGACCTCGCCGGCGGTCGCCTGGTCCGGGGCCTCGTCCAGCTGGGCCAGCCTCAGCACGACCCGGTCGGGCAGATAGCTGATCCCGGTCACCGGCACCCCGGCCGCCCGCAGCGCAGCCTCCTCCCGGCCGGCCTGCGACAGTTCGAGGCTGGTGGTGAACTCAGCGGATCGGATCCGCCGGCTGAAGGTGGCGATCGCCAGTGCCCCGGTGACGGCCCGGGAGTAGCTGCGAAGCAGCCCGGAGGCACCGAGTTTGATCCCGCCGAAGTATCGGGTGGTGACGGCCACCAGATCCGACAGATCTGCTGGGTGCGGCTCATCGCCACCGGGCCGGTGGCAGACCCCGGGAGATCGGGGTGGTGGACCACCGCGGAACTGGAGCAGAGCCTCCAGGGTGGGGATACCGGCGGTTCCGGCGGGTTCCCCGTCATCACTGGAGCGCTGGACGGCCCGGCTGGGGCCGAGCAGGAATGCACTGACGTGGTGACGGGCGTCATGGTGGCTGCGGCGCTGGTCGGCGATCACCTGACGGGCGGCGTCCTCCTCGGTGACCCGGACCAGCCGGGTCAGGAAGATCGAGCGCTTCACCTCGATCCGGTGACTGATGTCAGTGCCTTCTCCCAGCACGGTGTAACCCACTCCGGCAACCCTGCCACAACCGCGGATGTGGCCGACTGCGCGCCACCTGGCCGGGGCCCGGTGCGGCTCCTCAGGTTCCGCTGGCGCCATCGGGCCGGTCACCTAGGGGGATAATCGCCGCCCGGTGTTCCCTCCCGGGACCCAGCCGTACAGAATGGGGCCATGGCTGAATCATCGATGATCGACGCAGCGAATCTCAGACTTGCCATCAACGGACTGCCGTTGCCCACCGGCGGTGCCTCCACCGGCATCGAGGCGGTGGCCCCGGTGCTGGCCCGCCAGCGAGAACTGCGCCGGGAGCTGCCGGAGGCACTGTGCCCGGCCGACCGGCGGATCCAGCGGTTCATCGATCGCTACCTGGATCAGGCAGGCGTGGCGGACCTGAGACCCAGAATGCCGGCCACCACCCTGGTGCTCGACGAGGCCGGCCTGGCACGCACCTTCTCACTGCCGGTCGACGGCGACGAGTTCTCCTCGGACCTGCTGTCCAGCTACCGGGTGGCCAACGGCGTCCTGCACAATCCGCGCAACGACCGGCGCACCACCGCCGGGGTCTTCCACATCGTCGAGGGAGGCCTGGCGATTCCCGACGACAAGAAGGCGGTCCCGGCCAGGGTCTTCGCCCAGCTGCTGGAACGCGCATTCCAGGCCCCTCGGGCCGACACCCTGCTGCCCTACAGCGCCGACCAGGACGCCGAGCACCAGGCCCACAGCTACGTCTCCCTGCTGATGCGCCCGATCGTGGTGCCCGCGGTTCCCGGCCTGGTCTCCGAGCGTCGGATGGAGACCCGGTTCTTCGCCCCCGGTGGGCTGGTCTCCAACCTGGACTTCGTGGAGGGGATCTTCGGCAATGCCGGGGATCCGTTGCTGCCGGTCAACGACGCCGCCCTGGCACCGACCTCGTGGACCGGCCACACCGGATGCGTCATCCTGGCCCCGCACCTGAGCCGTGTCACGAAGAAGGAGCTGGGCCTGCCGCATGTCGACCAGGCCACCGAGCGCCAGCGCCGCGATGGGATGTGCTGGCGGGAGGAGTCGGAGTACTACAACGAGGGCAAGCCGTTCAAGCTCTGCGCCCGCGATGAGTCCGGGGTGATCGTGACGATCATCGCCGACAACTACTACGGCTACTGCAAGAAGGAGGTCAAGACCCAGATCGGGTACTCGGCCAATCTGTTCGGCATCAGCGAGGAGGAGCACTCCGGGGGAGCGCGGGCCTACACCGCCTACAACGAGGGCCTGGAGTACACCACCACCTCGGAGCCGGGTGATCCCGAGGTCGCCGATGTGGTGGCCGCCAGTCCGGGTCGGTTCACCCTCCAGCCGGAGGGTTATGCCATCGACAATGAACTCGACGGAGTGGTCATCGTCCCGGGTGAGGCCCGGTACTCACTGCTGAAGGGCACTGTCTCCTGGACCGGGAGCGACGGCGTCGAGCAGTCCCTGCGGCTCAGGGTGGACCACGAGTACCTCGGGCCGACCGGCACGCGGATGCGGATGGAGCACTCCGAGATCGACAACCAGTGGGCGCTGAACCTGGTCGACGGGGCGTCGACCACCCTGCACAAGCAGTGCACCGTCTCGGGAGGCGGCAAGTCGGAGATCTCCAAGGCGATCTCCGATGCCTTCATCCCGGGCTCGGCCTACACCCCCGATTTCGAGGCCGACATGGCTGCGGTCGACCAGATCCTGCACCGCGACTACTCGATGAGATTCGCCGATCCGGGGCTGGCCGGCTCCGATCACCGCCCGATCCTGTCGAGGGAGCGCTCGGTGGGTTCGGTGATCAAGCTGCTCACCGCCTCCAGCGACTTCACCGAGGACTACAACTCCTGGGTGGAGTCGATCCCGCAGTTCCGCAAGGAGCTGGTCTTCACCATCAAGCGCTACTACAAGCCCGAGTGGGGGTCGGACTGGAAGTCCCACTTCTCGGTCTCTCCGACCAACGGTCGGCACGGCACGATGGTGCGTCTGGACGGCGAGAAGATCCGCGTCGACATGCTGCGGGTCGGCTTCGACGAGAACGGCTCCTGGCGGCTGTTCACACTGCGCCATGACTACGCCCCCGATGTCAAGGTCCAGACCGAGGACGACATGACCGCCTCGGCGGTGGTGCCGGCCGGACTGACGGTCGGACCGCAGGATCTCTCCAGCAAGGTGGTGGCCAACTGTGAGGCCCTGCTCTTCCAGCGCCCCGACGACGCCATCCACCGCGGCTACGACCGGCAGACCGAGCGCGACATGGCCGGGTCGGGGCTGTTCATCTCCAACTACCAGCCGCTGACCCGCGCCGATGTCGCCCAGATGAGGGACGACGTCGTCGAGTTCTCCAAGTTCTCCGCGCCGATGCGCTCCTTCCTGTCGCAGTTCGCCGACTCCGACCCCGCCGCCGGACCGGCCTATGCCGTCTCCAGCGCCGACCCGCGGCTGGTCGACGGGGTGCGGTCGAAGAACCCTCGCTACCTTCAGGTGCGCCCCGACATCTCCCATTCCCGCCTGACCCGGATCGCCGACCTGGCCAGTCACCTGCACCATCGTCGCCCGGTCGCCGAGAAGCTCCTGCTACCGGTCGACATCGTGGCCGCCGGAAGACGCAACAACCCTCCGGAGGAGAACGTCCCGGCGCTGTGCTCCTACAACCCGCTGCACTACATGGAGCTGCCCGAGCTGTTCATGGAGTTCATCTCCTCGATGACCGGCAAGAGTCCGTCGACCACCGGCGCCGGTTCCGAGGGGGCGCTCACCAAGGGCCCCTTCAATGCGATGCCGGCGGTCTTCGACCTCAACTCCTCGTTCCTGTCCTTCGCCCTGTCGGGATACGACGGCTGGCTGTCCTCGGCCGGCTGTATCGGCCCGAAGGTCCAGGTCGCCCACGACATCTCACTGCTGATCCCCGAGCTGTTCTCCCGGATGTCGCCGGCCGAGAGGGATGCCGCAACCCTGATCCGCGGCGGATACCTGGAGAAGCTGACGGACTACCAGTTCGACGGTGAGACGATTCCGGCCTCCCGGCTGGGCTACCGGATGACCGAGAAGTTCATGAAGATGTACTTCGGGCGGATCTTCATGCACCCCGACACGATCTTCACCCCCGAGATGCTGCGTCCCGAGCTCCAGGACGAGCAGGTCTTTGCCGACTCGGTGCGAACCATCGCCGCGACCCACGCCCGGGTCGCCCGGGCCTACTTCGACGACGGCACGATCGCGATGGCGGTACCTCCGATCCGGGCCCTGCTGGAGGTGATGGCCAACGGTCGGTCGGCCGAGGGCTACACCCTGGACTCGGCGGAGCTGCGCCAGATGTTCACCCGGGAGTCCGTGCTCGCCTCCGACTGGTACGGCGCCCGGCTGGACGCCAAGCAGGCCGAGGACATCAGGCGCAGCGAGGCAGGGCTGGCCCATCTCCAGGAATTCATCGACGATCCCCGCAACGGGACAGCCTCGGCCGAGATCGGCGTCGAGGACAGGCTGGCACAGGTACGGGCCTATCACGATCTGGTGACCTCGCAGGGCTACCGCGAGTTGCTGGTGGGAACTCTCGGCCGGCAGGTCGATTTCCGGTTCTGAGAGTCGGGTCGGGGGGGCATCAGAGCCGGCCCCGACCCGGTCCGGCGGTTGACTCAGCGGGAACCGGTGGGCACCGCCGAGAGCACCGGCAGGTCGCGCCCCATCGTGGTGGTCAGCGACCAGCCGGTGTCGGTGTCGGTGATGGTGGCACTCACCATTCCCGACGGGTCGATGGTGTACCTCTCCTCGACCTGGTGGCCGTCGGCGACCTGGCGGACCTGGCTGGCGTCGAGCTGGGCCCCGGACTGCTGGAGCTCGCGGTCGAAGGGCACCACGATCTGGGCGAAGGGGGTGAGATCCCCGCGGGGGGTGCCGTCGACGTCGGTGCGGGAGAACTCGACGAAGCGGTAGACGCCGACATTGTGGCGGCTGCGGTACTGCCGGGTGATGGTCACCGGGGAGTCCAGCCGAAGGGTCTGGTCGGCCAGCACGTCGAAGGCGACCTGGGTGCCCCAGTTGGTCTCTCGGAAGACCCCGAAACCGCGGGACAACCGGTCACGGATGCTGTGCGGCGAGCTGGGGTCGGCTGCGATCGCCAGTCCGATGGCGGTCGATGCGGTGGGGCTGGGGGAGCGGTGCACTCGCCGTCCGAACAGTTCACGGACCCGGCGGGCGACCAGTGGCAGTGCGGTGGCCCCACCGACCATGTCGATCCCGGCGATGTCGGAGTTGGCCGGATCATCCTGCAGCAGGGCGCTCAGCGGGGTCATCACGGCCAGGCTGCGGTCCACCAGCGGCTGGCAGGCGGCCTCGAACTCGGCCACCGGAATACGCACCGTCTGGTCGGGAAGGTCCACCAGCACATTGCGCGACTGGGTCCGGACGGCCTCCTTGGCGATCCGGCAGGTCTCCAGAAGTGCTCCTTGCTCGGGCAGCGGGCCCTCGACCCGTCGTCCGACCATGTCGGCCAGCACCTGGTCGAAGTCGTCACCGCCCAGATCGTTGAGACCGACCGAGTCGACCACCTCACCGGAGGTTCCCGCCATGTCGACCAGGGAGGCATCGAAGGTGCCACCGCCCAGGTCGTAGATGATGACCCGGGTGCGCTTGGAGTTGAGCGTTCTGGACTGGCGCAGGGAGTACTCCAGGCCCGCGGCCGATGGCTCGTTGACCATTCCCAGCACGGTGAAACCAGCGGCCCGGAAGGCCTCGATGGTGACGAAGCGCTGCCCGGTGTGGGCGTGCGCCGGCACCCCGATCACAGCCCTCAGCGGCCCCTCCACGCCGGCCATCCGGATCTGGGCGGCGACATGGCGCAGGTAGCAGGTGAGCAGCTCACCGATCGGCACCGGCGTCCCACCGATCATCACGGGGGTCGAGAAGGTGACCGACGGATCGGCCAGCGAACGCTTGACCGATCGGATCCCGGGATGGCCGGCCGCCATCGCCTCGGCGGCCTCGAAACCGTGCACCAGTTCGCCGTTGACCAGCGCGGAGAGGCTGGGGATGTGGTCGTGGGAGTCATCCTGGCTGTCCTGGAAGGACATCACCGGGTAGTTCCCACGATCCACCGAGGCGACGACGGTGTGGGTGGTTCCAAGGTCAATGCCGAGATCCATGTGGCTGAGCCTATCGCCGCAGGGTGGGCGAGCCCGCGGCCCATCTGGGCCGAGTCTCCGGGGCGCACTCCCTGCGGGTGTTCAGGAGTTCCAGGAGTCGTCGCCGTGACGGGGCCGGTAGGGGCCGGTCTCACCGGACTCCCCGTCGTCGTGGCCGGGGCCCTGCTCGGAGGAGTCCTCGCTGCTCCGCTTGGCACCACCGGGTTCCTCCTGGTCGGAGGCCGCATCGGCGTCTGGTCCACCGCTGGTCCGGTCGCCGGAGTCCTCGTCCCGGTCATCGTCGGGAGCGGACTTCTGGTCGTCGTCCATCGACCTCAGGAAAGCCTCCGCCTCGGCCCCGATATCGTCGGCGCTGGGCAGCACGACATGCTTGGACTCGATCTCCTGGCGGCCGTTCTGGCTGTCGTACTGCTCCTCCAGATTGTGGATCATCGCCGAGAGCTCCTCGGAGTTGTCGACCTGGCTGGTGATCTGGGCACGCACCACCCCGGCGGCCATCGCCAGGGCATGGCTGGGCAGTGCCAGCCCGGTGGTCTTGCGGATCGCCTCGACCAGGGCGCGGGCGGCATCGGGGTAGTCCAGATCGGCCAGGTAGTGGGGCACGTGAGCGGCCAGTCCCAGCACGTCGTGACCGTGTTCGGCCAGCCGCTGGGACAGCATGGCAGGGAACGATGCCGGCATCTGGATCCGTCCGAAGGGGGACTCCTCTCCGAGGATGAGCTCCGGGCGGGAGGCCCACTTGGTGACCTGAACCGGGCGGGTGTGCGGAGCCGCCATCGGGATCGCCTGGGTGACGATGCTCAGCCTCACATCGGTGGCCTTGACGATCTTCTCGATGGACTCGGCCAGACCCTCCCAGCGCAACGCCGGCTCAGGACCGTCCAGCAGCAGGAAGTGCTGCTCCAACTCATCGGTCATCTCGTAGAGGGTGATCTCGGGCGCCTGGTAGCCCTCGAAATGGTTCTCGTCGAAGACGATCGGCGGCCGGGAGTCGCGGTGGTCCAGGATCTCGTCGAGGGTGAACCCGCCCAGCTCCCGATGGGCCAACTCGCTCAGCAGACTCTGGCGCAGCAGGTGCTGGGCATGACCGGCGTCGATGAAGGCGCCCAGGGTCATCACAAGGGTCGACACATCCAGTTCATCTGGATCGACCTCGGGACGCCAGCGGAACAGCTGCTCGTCGCTCATGATGCCTCCTTGTTGTCTGGAAGGTGTTTCCGCACCGGTTGCGGACCCGGGTGCAAGAACACCACGGGTTCAACAACAGCACGGCTACCGGTGATATTCCAGTGGACAGGCCCGTCAGCGGGCCGTGTCACCGCTAGATTGGCGGTATGGACGGGGTATGGGTACCGCTGCGGGATGACCCCAGGGGCGGATTCCAGATACCCGAGTCGCGGCTGTCCGAGAGGTTCACGCACAGTTCCGGTCCCGGCGGCCAGGGGGTCAACACCTCGTCCTCACGGGTCGAGCTGAGCCTGGATCTCACCTGCTGCCCCGAGATCCCCGAGAACCTGCGCGCCCGGATGATGACCGGCCTGCAGCATCGGCTGGTGGACGGGGTCCTCACGGTGGCCGCCTCCCAGTACCGCGAGCAGTTGGCGAACCGGCGTGCCGCCCGTGCTCGGATCTCGGAGCTGCTGAGCCGGGCCGCCAGACCGTCACGGACCCGGCGCCGCACCAGGCCCACCAGGGGATCGGTGAGACGCCGGGGCGAGGCCAAGGCCCGACGGTCGAAGCTCAAGGCGAGCCGGCGTCCTCCCACTGATTGGTGATCGGGCTCTGGGAGCCGGGGGAGAGACGGCCCTGCCACCAGCTGGTGGCAGGGCCGTCGTCGGGGCGTGAACGAGTGCCTGATCAGTCCTTCGACGAGGAGGTGTCGGGGACGATGTCGGCCAGCTGGTGGTCGATGTCTCCCAGCTCCTGGTCGCCATTGAGGCGGGAGTGGCCCTTGGAGTAGCTGAAGTAGATCACGATGCCGATCGCCATCCAGATCAGGAATCGCATCCAGGTCTCCACCGACAGGTTGAGCATCAGGTAGAAGCAGATCAGCGCGGAGGCGATCGGGATCACCGGCACCCACGGCACCCGGAATGCGCGAGGCAGATCCGGCTGCTTCCTGCGCAGCACGATGATGCCGATCGAGACCATCACGAAGGCCAGCAGGGTGCCGATGTTGACCATCTCATCGAGGATGCCCGGGGGCACCAGGGCGGCGGCCAACCCGTCGGTGACCATCACCACGATGGTGATGACATAGGGCACCCGGGTGCGCTCGGAGACCTTGGACAGCACGGGTGGCAGCAGATGGTCGCGCGACATCGCGAAGATGACGCGGGTCGCCCCGATCATCATGGTCAGCACCACCGTGGTGAGGCCGGCGACCGCTCCGGCGGAGATGATGACCGCCATCCACGGCTTGCCCACCATCGTGAAGGCCTTGGCCAGCGAGGCGCTGGGATCGAGCTTGGTGTAGGGCACCATCCCGATCAGCACCAGGGAGATCGCGATGTAGAGAACGGTGCAGATCACCAGGGAGCCGATGATTCCCAGCGGAATGTCGCGCTTGGGGTTCTTGGCCTCCTCGGCAGTGGTGGCCACCACATCGAATCCGATATAGGCGAAGAACACCAGGGCGGCACCGGCAACGATTCCGGAGGCGCCGAATGCGGTCGGCTGAGCGCCGCTGATCCACTGGATGAGAGGCTGGGTGAGCCCCGAGGTGGTGCTCTCAACGGGGGCCTTGGCCGGGATGAAGGGGTGGAAATTGGCAGCCCGGACATAGCCGATGCCGGCGAAGATGACGAACAGCACGATGAACAGCTTGAGGGCCACCAGAGCCGTGTTGACCCGCATCGACTCCTTGATACCGGCCAGCAGCAGCAGGCCGAGAATCACGATGATGCCCATCGCCACCAGGTCGACCCGACCGCCGGAGACGATCTCGGGTGGCAGGTGGATGCCCAGCTCGCCGAGCAGCACATTGAGGTATGCGCTCCAGCCCTGGGCCACCACCGAGGAGGCCAGGAAGAGCTCGAGGAAGAGGTCCCAGCCGATGATCCAGGCGAAGATCTCGCCCATCGAGGAGTAGGAGAAGGTGTAGGCCGAGCCGGCCACCGGCACGGTGGAGGCGAACTCGGCGTAACACATCGCTGCCAGCGCGCAGGCCAGCGCGGCCACCAGGAAGCTCACCACGATGGAGGGGCCGGTCATGGTGTGGGCCACCCGCCCGGTCATCGTGAAGATGCCGGCTCCGATGACCACGCCGATGCCGAAGGTCGTCAGCTCGACCCAGGTGAGGTTCTTGTTGAGCTTATGGGTCGGGTCCTCGGTGTCTCGGATGGATTGCTCCACCGATTTCGTTCGCAGGATACTCACAGGCTTCGCCTTCCGGGCTTCGGGCTCTACTGATTCATCCGGTCCCCAGTTGTTAGCGGTTCTGCTGAGGGTTCGACCTCTCAGCATGGGTCGCCACATTGCGGGAACCAAGAACGAAGCGAGAATTTACCGCAGGTGTGGCGCGATCGAGGAAATCTGGTGATTCGGGCCGAATGGCGAGATCGGCAGGTTCGCCGGAGTGGCAGCCTCAGCGCTGGTGGCCGTCCATCAGGATCGACGGCCGACCGCAGCGGCGTTCCGGGGGATGGGGACCAGGTGGCGGTGGCGGAGTCTGGCAGACTGAACCGGTGCGCGCCTACCGAGAGATCCTGAGCCTTCCCGGTGCGCTGAGGTTCTGTGCAGCGGGTCTTCTCGCCCGGGCCGGGGGAGCCATGATGGGCATCGGCCTGGTCCTGATGGTCTCGGCGATTTACGACTCCTACGCGATGGCTGGAGCACTGGCGGCGGTGTCCGGTCTGGCGTGGGCGATCGGCACCGCGGTGCTCTCCGGTCTGGTGGACCGTCACGGCCAGCGCCGGATCATGTGGCCGGCTGCCGTGCTGTGCAGTGCGACTCTGCTGGTGGCGGTGGTCTTCGCGGTGCTCAGGCTGCCGGTGTGGACGTTGTTCCCCCCGGTGGCGATCAGCGGGTTGTCCAGCGGTTCACCGGGGGCCCTGGTCCGGGCCCGCTGGAACCATCTGGCGGCGACCCCCGAACAGCTCCACAGCGCGTTCTCGCTGGAGTCGGCTCTCGACGAGTTGACCTTCGTGGTGGGCCCGGTGCTGGCCACCGCGCTGTCGACCGGGGTCCACCCGGCGGCAGCCCTGGTGGTGCCGGCCGTGGTGGGGCTGGTGGGCGCCCAGCTGTTCTACTCGCAGCGGTCCACCGAGCCTCCCGCGACGCCGCGGGCCACCGATGCCGAGGGTCATCGGGTGCCAGCCCGGATGATCATGGCCTTTCCCGGGGTCGCAGCAGTGGTGGGCACCAGTGTGCTGATCGGGTGCGCCTTCGGCTCGATCGATGTCAGCGTGGTGGCCCAGGCCACCGGCTGGGGAGTGCGTTCCGATGCCGGCCTGGTACTGGCCGCGTTCTCGGTCGCCTCGGGGATCTCCGGGCTGCTGTACGGGGCCAGATCCTGGGCGATGCCATTGACCCGTCGCTTCGCCATCGGGTTGGTCGCGATGTCGGTGGCGGCCCTGGGCCCGGTGCTGGCCGGCAATATCGTGCTGCTCGCGGCTGTCGGCATGCTGATCGGGCTGAGCGTCGCCCCGACCCTGATCAACACCAATTCGTTGGTGGAGCAGCTGGTGCCCAGGGCCCGCCTCACCGAGGGGCTGGCGTGGACCGGCACCGGTCTGGGGGTGGGGGTCTCGATCGGCTCGAGCGTGTCGGGTCAGGTGATCGACCGGGCCGGGGAGCATGCCGGCTTCTGGGTGGTGGCGATCTGCGCCTGCGGCGCGATGGTCATCGGGGTGAGTTCCCTGCGGGCGCTGCGGCGCGCACTGGCGTCCGGTGATGGTCCGCCGACCCTGGTGAGCGTCGACCCCGACTGATTGCCGGCAGACCTGTCACCTGGAGTCTGCTTGCATGGACGTGATTCATCACTGGGGCAGGGGTGGGCCAGGACCGCTCTCGGGACCTCTGCAGCGGACAAAGTGACATAATGTCGCTTATCGGACAATCACATCGTGGTGATCGGGACCGCTGGAGATCCCCTCGAGGGCTGATCCCCCGGTGTCCTAGAACTGATCGATGAAGAACTGCGCGTCCGTTCCGTCGGGCAGCCTGCGGCGGGCGAACTCCTCGGCCCTGCGACGGGTGGGACGCAGGCTCGTCCAGACCACTGCGGCGGTGAGCACCATCCCGATGCTCACCTGGAGGGCCGACAGATCCGCGATGAATCCCAGCGCGAACAGCAGGATTCCCGGTGCCTCGGTGGCCGCCATCGTGATGAGGAAGTGAGTCGCGTAGGCCGATCTCAGGTCGGCAGGCGTGCTGACCGGCAGGTCGAGGAGGCCGACCATCCGCCCCAGCGCCAGGGAGATCACTGGCGCCGCGACGGCAGCAGCCCACCCCAGAGTCGGATGTCCTGTGAATCCACTGTCAAGGGCGAACCAGGAGGCGGCGGCGATCAGCACCAGGGTGATCGCCACCGTGGCGGAGATGATCCTCAGCCCCGCCAGCTGCCCCGGTCCCGGCGGTCCTCCGGTGGGATGGTCGGCCATCAGAAGTTGATCATGTGTCCGCCGATACCCTCGGCGGCGTCCTTGAGGGCCTCCGACAGTGACGGATGGGCGTGGATATTGCGGCCGATCTCCTCGGCGGTGATGTCCCACAGCTGGGCCAGGGTGAGCTCTGGCAGCAGTTCGGAGACGTCGGGGCCGATCAGTGAGGCACCCAGCAGCTCGCCGTGCCGGGCGTCGGCGACGATCTTGACGAAACCGGTGGCGTCGCCCAGCCCCCAGGCCTTGCCGTTGGCGGCGAAGGGGAACTTGGAGGTCTTCACCTCGTAGCCCTTCTCGCGGGCCTGGGCCTCGGTGTAGCCGAAGGAGCCGATCTGGGGCTGGCAGTAGGTGGCCCGCGGGATCATGTCGTAGTTGATGGGCATCGTCTCGGCCTGGGCGATGGTCTCGGCGGCGACCACCCCCTGGGCCTCGGCGGTGTGGGCCAGCATCAGCTTGGCGGTGCAGTCGCCGATGGCGTAGATGCCCTCGACATTGGTGCGCATGAAGTCGTCGATGGCGATGGCACCGCGGTCGGTGAGTTCGACGCCGGTCCTCTCCAGTCCGTAGCCCTCGGTGCGCGGGGCGAAACCGACGGCCTGGAGGACCCGGTCGGTCTCCAGCACCGTCGCCTCTCCCCCGGCGGCCGGCGAGACGGTGACCTTGACCTTGTCCCCGGAGTCGTCGATGGCGTCCACCTTGGTGGAGGTCAGCATCGTGATGCCGAGCTTCTTGTAGACCTTGGCGAGCTCGGCGCAGATCTCCTTGTCCTCATTGGGGACGATCCGGTCGAGGAACTCCACGATGGTCACCTGGACGCCGTAGGCGGCCAGCACATAGGCGAACTCGGTGCCGATGGCCCCGGAGCCGGCGATGACGATCGAGCCGGGCAGGGTGTCGGAGAGGATCTGCTCCTTGTAGGTGACGACCCGCTCCGACAGCTGGGTGCCGCGCAGCGTCTTGACCGTTGCGCCGACAGAGATGATGGCGTTGTCGAAGGTGATCTTCTCGGTGACCTCGCCGTTCTCGTTCCTGACGTCCAGCTCCTTGGGGCCGGTGAACTCACCCCAGCCGTTGACCTCGGTGATCTTGTTCTTCTTCATCAGGAAGTGGATGCCATTGACCATCCTCTTGGAGACCGCCCGCGAGCGGGTGAAGGCCTTGCCGAAGTCCATCGAGATGTCTCCGGAGATCCCGAAGGTGTCGGCTTCGCGGGTCACGATCTGGGCCAGTTCGGCATTGCGCAGGAGCGACTTGGTGGGGATGCAGCCGACATTGAGGCACACCCCGCCCCAGTACTCCTTCTCGATGATCGCTGTCTTCTTGCCGAGCTGGGCTGCGCGAATCGCTGCCACATAGCCGCCGGGGCCGGCACCAAGGACAACGACGTCGAAGTGTGAGGTCATGGCGCCACTCTAACGGGCCGTCCGATCCCCCGCTGTGCGATCACCGCGCGGGTCCTTCAGCCGTCACCGAACGAGGGCCTTTCACTCCCCCGCCCGTGTGTCGTACTATCGGCATCAGATCTCCAATATGATATATTTCCGGAAACTTCGGGTGCACTGCCCGCCCGCCTGAGTCCACTCGGGGGACGGGGTGGTGCGCCGACGTGTTGCGAAAGGATCAAGGCGTGGACACCATCAGCCCGGCATCGGTGGGACGACTCATCCGTGATGCCCGCAAACAGCGCGGTCTCACCCAGAACCAGCTGGCCGAACTGCTCAAGACCTCCCAGAGTGCGATCCACCGCATCGAGGCCGGCCATCAGAACCTGTCCCTGGACTACATCAATCGGATAGCCGACGCCCTGGAGTCGCCGCTGATCTCGACCCCGAAGTCGGGTACCTCGATGAACTACCGGATCCAGGGTGGTCGGACCCTGTCGGGCAGCATCGAGGTGCGCTCCTCCAAGAACGCCGCGGTCGCGCTGCTGTGCGCCAGTCTCATCAACCGGGGCCACACCGTGCTGCGCGGGCTGGCCCACATCGAGGAGGTCAACCGCATTCTCGAGGTGCTGGCCTCCATCGGCGTCACCGCCAGCTGGTCGGAGGACGGTAAGGACCTCACCCTCGAGCGCCCCGCGGAGCTGGATCTGGACGCCATGAACGAGACCGCCGCCAAGCGTACTCGCAGCATCCTGATGTTCCTGGGACCGCTGATGCACTTCTACGACGACTTCAAGCTGCCCTACGCCGGCGGCTGCAACCTGGGTGCCCGGACCGTCGAGCCGCATCTGCAGGTGCTGCGGGCCTTCGGCCTGGACGTGGTGGCCACCGAGGGCGCCTACCGGGCCCACGTCCATGACCGCAGGATCCAGGAACGCCACATCGTGCTCACCGAGCGCGGCGACACCGTCACCGAGAACGCCCTGCTCGCCGCCGCCCAGATGCCGAGCCTCACCGTGCTGCGCAACGCCAGCCCCAATTACATGGTCCAGGACCTGTGCATCTTCCTCACCAAGCTCGGCGTCCAGATCGAGGGGATCGGCTCGACCACGCTGCGGATCCGCGGCGTCGCCGATATCAACACCGATGTGGAGTACTTCCCCTCCGAGGACCCCATCGAGGCGATGAGCCTGCTCACCGCAGCGGTGGTCACCAAGTCCGAGCTGACCATCACCCGGTGCCCCATCGAGTTCCTCGAGATCGAGCTGGCGATACTCCACGAGATGGGGCTGGACTTCAGCCTCACCGATGAGTACCCCTCCCACAACGGCTACACCCGGCTGGTCGACATCACGGTGCGTCCCAGCCAGCTCAAGGCGGTGGCCGACAAGATCGCCCCGATGCCCTTCCCGGGCCTCAACATCGACAACCTGCCGTTCTTCGCGGTGATCGCCGCCGAGGCCGAGGGCCAGACCCTGATCCACGACTGGTGCTACGAGAACCGGGCGATCCATCTGGTCGATCTCAGCAAGCTCGGCGCCAACGTCCAGCTGCTGGACCCGCACCGGCTGATCGTGGTCGGTCCGACGCGGTGGCGGGGTCGTGAGCTCATCTGCCCACCGGCCCTGCGTCCCGCGGTCTGCCTGCTGCTGGCCGCACTGGCCGCCCAGGGTGAGACCGTGCTGCGCGACGTCTACATGATCAACCGCGGATACGAGGATCTGCCCGCCCGGCTGGGGGCCCTCGGGGCCAGCATCACGGTCTTCAACGACTGAGTCGTCAGGGCGGTGAGCGCTCAGTCCAACTCGGCGGTCGGTGCCGCCGGGGCCTCGACCAGCCGGTCCTGGGCCTGCACCAGGGCCAGCTCCGTGCGCCCCAGCCGGATCGTCTCGGCCAGCACCGCGTGCACCGAGCCGGCGGTGTGCCCCAGCGCGGCCGCCAGGTCGCGGCCGGCCAGCAGATGGGACAGGAAGACCGCGGCGGTGAGATCTCCCGAGCCGTCGAAGTGGGCGTCCAGCAGGGGGGTGGAGACCAGCACCGCACGGTCGGCGGTGACGGCCACCATGTGGGCGTGCTCGCGATCCAGTTCGGCGCACTCCACCGAGGTCACCAGCACCGTGGAGGTGCCGGCCTCGACCAGACGCCGGGCCGCTGTCAGCACCTCGGCCAGGCTGGTCGGCCGGGCTCCGGACAGCGCCCCCAGTTCGAAGAGGTTGGGGGTCAGGACGTCGGCCAGCCCGAGTGCCCGCTGGCAGAAGAAGGTGCGTACCCCCTGGGGCACGTAGAAGCCCTTGTCGATATCCCCCATCACCGGGTCGCAGCAGAACAGCACGGCGGGATTGAGCTCCTTGAGCCGCCGGGCGGTCTCCCAGATGAGCCGCCCGGACTCCTCGGTGAGGTAACCGCTGAGCAGCGCGTCGACCTGGCTCAGCACCCCGTTGGCGGCCATCGCGTCGATGATGCCGCGCAGCTGATCGGTGGTCAGCGCGGGCCCGGCCACACGGGGCCGGGCATTGTCATTGGACAGCACCACGGTGGGTACCGCCCAGGTCTCCACCCCGAGGCGCTGCAGCGCGAAGACGGCCGCCGAGTTGCCGACCGACCCGACGGTGACATGGGACTGGATGGACAACACGGTCCTGGAACGGCCGGCCGTGAACAGGCCGGGTGCTGACCGGTCGTGGTTGGACAGATGTGGGCTCACCCGAGCCACAATAGGCGGGTGCGAGCCAGTGATTTCCCCTACTTCTCGAAGCCTTTCACAGCCCTGGCGCACCGGGGTGGATCGTTGCTGGCCGACACCATCGGCCACGAGAACACCCTGAGAGCCTTCGGTAACGCTGTGGCGCTGGGGTACAGCCACATCGAGACCGATGTGCACGCCACCAGTGACGGAGGTCTGGTGGCCTTCCACGATGATCGTCTGGATCGGGTGACCGACTCCACGGGTCTCATCCGTGAGATGCCGTTGTGCCGGGTGCGTCGGGCCAGCGTGGGAGGCGAGCCGATCCCGACCCTTGACGAGGTGCTGGAGGCCTTCCCCGAGACCTTCGTCAACATCGACATCAAGGAGTCCGGGGCGGTCGCCCCACTGGTGGAGGTGCTGAGGCGGCACCGAGCCACCGGAAGAGTCTGCGTCGGCTCCTTCGGCTCGGACCGGCTGGCCAGGTTCCGGCTCCTGATGGGCTCCCAGGTCGCCACCGCGGTGGGCCCGGTGGGGGTGGCCTGGTCGGCCATCGGTCGGGTGACCGCCCGGTTGCTGCCACCGACCGGGGTGGCCTTCCAGGTGCCGATGAGAACCCGGCTCGCCGGGCTTGACATCCCCCTGGTGACCCCGGCCTTCATCCGCGCCGCCCACGCCACCGGCCGGGCGGTCCATGTCTGGACCATCAACGACCGCGAGCAGATGAACCGACTCATCGACATGGCGGTGGACGGCATCGTCACCGACCGCATCGACGTGCTGGCGCAGGTGCTGGCCGAGAGGGGTTTGGCCGGCTGAGGCCGGCCCAAGGGGTGCCGCGGACCGGGGCTACGCGCAGCGCCGAGTCGAGGCCCTCGCCATCGGTTGCCCGAGCCTGCCATGATGGATAACGCAACTTGCCCGAGTCGGAAGTCTGGAAGGAGGAGCCATGGCAGATCGTGCACTGCGTGGAATGGGTCTGGGATCCAAGAGCTTCGAGGACGAGGAAGGCGTCGAGATGGCCGAGAGGCAGGAGATCGGTTTCGACTGTCCCAACGGCCATCACTTCGACATCACCTTCTCGGTGGAGGCGGAGCTTCCCGGGGTCTGGGAGTGCCCCCGATGCGGCGCGGAGTCTCATCGCAGCGATGGCACCCAGGCCGAGAAGAAGAAGGAGAAGCCCCAGCGCACCCACTGGGACATGCTCACCGAACGCCGGTCGATCCCCGAGCTGGAAGAACTGCTCAAGGAGCGGCTGGACGATATCCGCAAGGACTAGGGCCGGCCGTCGGCGCGGCGGCTCTCAGCGCCTGTGATGGGGCCGTCGACCACCAGCAGCTGTGGCACGTCCACGGCCCCGAGGAGCCCCTCAGCTGCGGCTCCTCAATGTGTCGCGCGCCGAGCCGAGGGCCTTGGCGAGCTGGCTGGTGCGGTAGTCGAGTCCCCACAAGGTGGTGCGGATCAGGGCCTCGACGACGATGGCCCGGCTCATCTTGGAGTGGCCGTACTCCCTCTCGACGAACTCGATGGGCACCTCGGCGACGGTCATGCCGTGCTTGAGGACCCGCCAGGTGAGGTCCAACTGGAAGCAGTAGCCGGCCGAGGCCACGTCGTCCAGACCTATGGTGCGCAGCGTCTGGGCACGGAAGGCATTGAACCCCCCGGTCGGATCCCTCACCTTCATGCCGAGCATCAGCCGGGTCCAGACTCCCCCGCCTCGCGAGATGAGCTCCCGGGACCTCGGCCAGTTCACCACGCTGCCACCGGGCACGTAGCGAGACCCTTTCACCATGTCGGCATTCCGCAGTGCCGCCAGCAGCAGCGGTAGCTGCTCAGGCTGATGGGAGCCGTCGGCATCCATCTCGACCAGGACGTCGTAGCTGGCGTCCAGCCCCCAGTGGAAGCCGGCCAGATAGGCCGCTCCCAGGCCCTCCTTGCCCTTGCGGTGCATCACATGAATCTGGGAGTCGGCGGCGGCGAGCCGGTCGGCGATCCGGCCGGTGCCGTCCGGGGAGTTGTCGTCGGCGACCAGGATGTCGACTCCGGGGTCGGCGGCACGAACCCGTCCGGTGATCGCCTCGATGTTCTCGGCCTCGTTGTAGGTGGGGATGATGACAAGGACCCGGGAGCCGGTCCCCTCGTCGTCGCTGGTGGGCATGGCGTCGTCGTCCTCTCCCGGCCCCGCCCGGGGCCCTGCACGGTCACTCACTGCACGACATCTGTCGGAGATGTCGTGAGGCCTCTCAGCCTAACCCTCACACCCGGCCGGCTGCCGGGCGAGCCTCCTGCCAGGGTGGCCGGAGTGCAGCTCGAGGCCGTCAGGAAGCCGGGTCCGGTCGCCCTCGTCGTGATCCTGCGGCGCCGAGGAGCACCGTGATGAGGGCGATCGCGACACTGAGCCAGGCGATGACCGGGGAGGCCTTGACCCCGGCGGAGACGCCGGAGCCGACCGAGAGGGTGTACATCCGCCAGTCGTGGCTGGCCTCGGCGGTGCGGTCGCGGACGGCGCCACTGGGTTCGATGAGGCCCGACAGTGAGGAGGTCGTCGAGACGGTGATCTGACGGCCGGTCTCGATGGCCCGGGCCCGGGTGATCTGCCACTGCTGGTAGGGCTGCGCGGTGTGGGTGTAGGTTGCATTGTTGGACTGGACCATCAGCAGCTGCGCACCGCTGCGCACGGTGTCGTAGACGGTGCTGTCATAGGCCAGTTCGAAGCAGATGACGACCCCCACCGGTAGCTGGCGGCCATTGATCCGGGCATTGATGATCCCCGCAGTGGTGCCCGGAACCGACTGGCGGCCGACATGTTCCAGCACCGGCAGGATCGGCAGCAGGGTGGAACGCCAGGGAATCCATTCCCCGAAGGGCACCAGATTGCGCTTGTGGTAGACGCTCGATGGCTTCGCAGCCCCCTGTGGCCACCACATCGCGGTGGTCTGGCGCTCATCGGGCCCGGGCCCCTCGGTGACGGCCCCGACCAGGATCGGGAGCTCGGCGATCCGGGTGGCGGTGGTCACCAGGGAGCGCGTCTGAGCGTCTGCCACCGGATCGATGTCGGTGCTGTTCTCCGGCCACAGCACCATCTGGGGCGCGGCTCCTCCGCCGGCTCGCTGGGCCGCGATCGCCGCGATCGTCTCGGACAGGTGGTTCTCGGTCACCGAACGGGCATAACCCATGGCGTAGGACCCGGCGGTGCCGTCGACCCCACCCTGGATCACCATCACCCTGGGCCCGGAGGTCTGCCGGGAGACCTGTCGGTTGACCCAGGCCGTGGTCCACTCCCCCACCAGACAGGCCACCAGCAGCAGTGCCACCAGGCTGACTCCGGGACCGGGCCGCAGCCCCACCCGGCCGGCTGCGACCGGACTGCGGCCCTGCCGGGGACCGATCGCTGCGGCCAGCAGTTGGCCGGCCAGGGCGATGAGCAGGCTCACCCCGGTCGCCCCGATCCAGCGGAAGGTGCCGGCCACCGGGGTGTCGATCGCGGTCCACGCCAGTCGTACCCAGCCGAACCCGCCGATCGGCACCCGCGCGGCACCGACCTCGGCGGCCGACCAGATGCAGGCGGCCCACAGCGGGGCCAGCGGCAACCGCTGCACCATCCGGATGCCCCAGCCGGTGACCATCGGCCAGCAGGCCATGAAGGCGATCAGCACCACCGCGGCGGGCCAGGCGACCACGTAGACCCACCAGATGGTGCTGGTGAACAGCCCCAGGCCGTACAGGTATCCCAGTCCCAGAGCCGCCCGTGGCCGGGCTCGTCGTACCAGCAGGGTCAACCCGGCGACCCCGGGAATCACCAGCGGCCACCAGCCCACCGGCGCCTGGCCCAGCCCGGTGGCGACTCCCGCCAGCACCGCGAGCAGGCAGCGCCACAGGGTCGCATGGTGGAGAGCCGATGGTGGCTGGAGGCGGCCGTCACGGGCGCGGGCGCGGAGGAGGTGGCCGGCCTCGAAGGGCGATGGGGTCGCGGTGAACGGCGAGGTCACTGCTCGGTGACTCCTGAATCGGCGTCGGTGCCGCCGGCGGCAGCACGCTCCGAACCGGGCTCGGCATCGTCCAACTGGTCACTGACCAGCGGACGGGCATCGAAGACGGTGTCCAGCACGACGGTCGTCTCGGTGCTGCAGCGGCAGCTCTTGCGTATCTGGTTGAGCAGTTGGTCGAGATGGTGCGGGGATGCCACCTGGACCCGAATGAGGTAGGAGGCCGAACCGGCCACCGAGTGGCAGTCGCGCACCGCCGACAGCTCCCGCAGCACCGGCGGGATCTGGTCGTCGAGGGCCGGATCCACCGGGCGGATGAGGATGAAGGCGGTGATCCCGGCATCGATCGCGACCGGGTCGATGTCGGCGTGGTAGCCCTTGATGATGCCCTTGGCCTCCATCCGGCGCACCCGCTGCTGGGCGGCCGAGGTGGACAGCCCGGTCTCCCGGCCCAGGTCGGTCCACGACATCCGCCCGTTGGACTCCAACAGGGCCAGAATCTGTCTGTCGGTGCTCTCCATGGGCCACATCGTGCCACTGTCTGGCGAAGGGATCACCGGTGTGGACGTCTGGAGAGGAGCCGGGGCCCGGTCACTCGGTCGACTGTGACGGGGTCGCCTCGGGCTGGGCGGGCTGCGGCGGCGTCCAGTTCGAGCGGAGCACGTGAATCGTCGAGCCGGCCAGCAGATTGGGGGCCAGCCGAGCGGCCCGGGTCTCGCGTCCGTGCTCGGCCAGGCTGATCCGCTGGAGGACGTCCAGGCCCTCCTCGGCGAACCAGGCCTCCAGATCCACGACTGTGGAGTAGCGCACATTGGGTGTGTCGTACCACTGGAAGGGCAGGTCCCGGGAGACCGGCATGTGGCCGTTGATGAGGCGGAGTCGGTTGCGCCAGTAGCCGAAGTTCGGCATCGAGAGGATGAGCAGCTTGCCGATCCGGGCCATCTGGTGCAGCACCTCACTGGGGCGAGGCACCGCCTGGAGGGTGCGCGAGAGCACCACGACGTCATAGGAGTCGTCGTGGAACTCGCCCAGATCCGCGTCCAGATCCAGTTCCAGCACCGGGACCCCGTTGGCCGCGGCGGTGATGAGTTCGGCGGTGGAGGAGTCCACCCCGGTTCCCAGGCAGTCGCGCTCATCCATCAGTTGACGCAGCAGCAGACCGTCGCCGCAGCCCAGGTCCAGTACCCGGGAGCCGGTGGGCACCAGGGAGGAGATGATCTGTTGGTCGGGCCGCAGCCCGACCGGCTGCCCGGAGGACCGACCGGCTGTCGGGTGTGGGAAGGATGTCTTCATCGGGATACCTCCCGGTCGCAGACGTGTCCATCGAAGTGCGGGGCCCGGGCCGAGGCGCGGCTGGTGCGTCGCTCGTCGGGGACCTCGAGGAAGGCCCTCACCAGGTCGTGATAGGGATCCAGCTTCATCAGGAAGGAGTCGTGGCCCCAGGAGGAGGCGATGGTCGAGAAGGTCACCGGCAGGCCGGCTCCCTCCAGGTGACGGACGATCCGCCGCGAGTGGGCCGGTGAGAACCGCCAGTCGGTGTCGAAGCAGACCACCAGGAAGTTCACCGGGTCCTTGACGACCAGATCGGTGGTTCCGACCCCACCGAAGGGGTCGAAGTAGTCCATCACCCGGGTGAGGTAGATGTAGCTCAGCGGGTCGAAGCGGGTGAGGAAGGCCTCGCCCTGGTGGTCCAGGTAGCTCTCGACCGCGAAATCGACGCCGAATCCGCGCCGTGACTGGGCGAACTGGTGGCTGCGCCCGAACTTCTCGGCGAAGGCGTCCTCCGACAGATAGGTGATGTGGGCCAGCATCCGAGCGATCGACAGGCCGGTGTCGGGTCGCGCGCCCGCATTGAGATAGCTGCCGTTCCCGAAATCGGGATCGCGGACGATGGCCTCGCGTCCCACCGCCGAGAAGGCGATGTTCTGAGCGGTGAGTCGACTGGAGGCCGCGATGATCACAGCATTGTCGAGGGTCTCGGGATGGGTCAGTGCCCAGTCCAGGGCCTGCATCCCGCCCATCGAACCGCCCACCACCGCATGGAACCGCGAGATCCCCAGGTGGGCGGCCAGCCGCAGGTGCACCTCGACGAAGTCGTGCATGTCGACCTGGGGGAAGTCCATCCCCCAGACCCTCCCGGTGTCCGGATTGATCGAGGCAGGTCCGGTGGTGCCCGAGCAGCCTCCCAGCAGGTTCGAGCAGACCACGAACCAGCGGTCGGTGTCGATGGCCCGTCCCGGCCCGATGATGTTGTCCCACCAGCCGGGCTTCCTGTCCCCCTCGTGCATCCCTGCACCGTGGGCGTCGCCGGTCAGCGCGTGGCAGATGTAGATGGCATTGTCACGCCGGGGAGAGAGGGTGCCGTAGGTCTCATAGGCGACGTCGACATGGTTGAGCCGGCCTCCGGCGACCAGATCGAGGGGATGATCGGGGGTGGCGACGGTGGCGACCTGGGTGGTCACCCGGCCGACGCCCGGACCGAAGGGTGTGGTTCGTGGGGCTGGCTGACGTGGCATCGGTGCCGATTGTGCCACTGTCGCGGGCCCGGCGGCTCGATCTGAGCATGATCGGAGATCGTCTGCGCCCGATCACCGTGCCGGTTTCGGGCCGGGCGGATAGCGTTGCCCTCATGCGGCTCGTCGATATCGACTCCCTGGACCCGATACTGGCAACCCTGCCCGAGTGCCCACGCATCGTGACCCCCGGTGGCGGTGCCACCCCGCTGGCCCTGCTCAACGCGCTGGACCGCCAGCTGGGCAGCTGGAAGCTGTTCTGCGTCAACGCTCCGGCAGGAGTCCCCGCCCATCACGGAGTCCGCCACGAGACGGTCTTCCTGGGGCCCGGCTCCCGGCAGGCCCAGGACGTGCACTACTTCCCGATGCCGATGAGCACCGCGCCGATGCTGCTGTCGACCAGCTGCCCACCCGACCTGGTCGTGCTGCACACCACCACCCCGCGCAACCGGGTGGTGAGCATGGGGATCGAGGTCCAACTGATGGCGGCAGCGGTGGAGGCCGCCAAGCGGCGCGGCGTCCCGGTGATCGCCCAGCTCAATCCCCAGATGCCCTTCGTCCGCGGCGATGGAGTGCTCCCCGAGCAGGCCATCGATGTCGCCGTCGAGGTCGACCAGCCGCTGGTACCGGTGGCACCGGCCATCCTCGACAATGACCTGATCAGCATCGGCGAGCTGGTCGCCAGCAGGGTCGGCAACGGCAGCACCATCCAGATCGGCATCGGCAAGATCCCCGACGCCGCCGCGCTGGGGCTGCGTCGGCACAAGGATCTGAAGATCTGGTCCGGCATCCTCTCCGACGCCGCGATGGCCCTGGACCGTGCCGGGGCGCTGGTCGCCGGCCGCCAGATGACCGGGTCCTCGCTGCTGGGCAGTCTGGAGCTGTACGCCTGGGCCGATGAGAATCCCCGGGTGAGGCTGCTGAGGTGCGAGAAGACCAACAGTCCCTCAGCGGTGGCGGCCCTCGACGGGTTCGTCAGCATCCACACCGCTCTGGAGGTCGACCTGTTCGCCCGGGTCAACGCCTCCCGGTTCGGTCTCAAGATGTACTCGGGAACCGCCGGGTCGACCGACTTCCAGTTCGGGGCGATGCACTCTCGCGGCGGGCAGTCCCTGGTGGCCCTGCACAGCCGGCACCAGGACTCCTCGACCATCGTCGGGAGGCTGTCGGGACCGGCCACCTACTCCCAGCCGACTGCCGTCATCACGGAGAACGGCGTCGCCGAACTGATCTTCGCCGACGAGGATGAGCAGGCCCGGCGCCTGATCGACAATGCCGCCCACCCCGACTTCCGTCAGCAACTGCGGTCCCAGGCACGCGACCTGGGGCTGCGGTGCTCCCCGGCCGTCGGCTGAGAAGACCCGGCCGGGCGCCGCCAGCCGGATCGTAGGCCGCTACTGGTGGATGCCGAGCAGCCGCTGCAGGGTGGTCACCACGCCGCAGTCGAGGTTCGACGGCGCGATGAACCGGGCCCTGGCCAACAGATCGGGATGCGAGTTGGCCATCGCGAAGGACAGCTCGGCGTGATCGAACATGTCGAGGTCGTTGAGATAGTCCCCGAAGACCGCCGTCTGACCAGGGGTGACACCGAGCACCTTCTGCAACTGCCCCAGGGCATGCCCCTTGGTGGCATCGGCATTGCTGACGTCGAGCCAGTGGTGGGCCGACAGCACGACGGTGTGATCCTGGGACCGCTGGCCGGTCCGCGTGCCCTGAGGGAGCCGGTCGGACTCACCGCCGATCGCGTCCTGCAGTCTGGGGAAGATCTCGGCGGCATCCCCGAAGTCGAAGACGGCAATCTTGATGATGTCGTCGTCCACCCGGGACAGATCCTCGACGACCTGGTGGTGAAGGTAGTACTTGGCGACCTCGGCGAGGAAGGCGTCGTCGTCGCGACGGATGTAGGCCCCCTGGACACCGCACAGCACGGCACCGAGGTCGTGGCCCCGGGCCTCCAGCCGATCGAGCTCGGCCAGGGTGACGGCAACGTATCCCGGGTCGATGACCGAGGCGTCCAGTCTGGAGTCCTCGCGCATCAGCAGGGCGCCGTTCTCGGCGATATAGGCCATCTGGGAGCTGCCGGCGGCACGGTCGAACATCGCGTGCAGGGTCGCGTACTGGCGCCCGCTGGCCGGGGTGAAGGCGATCTCACGGTCGGCCATCACCTGGAGGATCGGCCACAGACCGTCGGGGATCTCGCCGTGGCCGTCGAGCAGGGTGCCGTCCATGTCGCACACCACCAGCCGAAGGTCTGGGGTCTGCGCCGGTGCCTGCGGGTCGGTTTCCTCAGAGGGCTGGGGTGTGCTGGTCTGGGTGGCTGATGACTCCACGGTGACTGGTCTCTCCGGTCTGCGAGGCGAACTGCGGGCTGACGTGCGTGCCGGGAAGGGCCCTGGCACCAGCGCTGACGTTACCCGCTGCCCCAGCCATCGCACCACGGGGCAAACTCTGGTGACGCCGTTCATCGCGTCCGGGCCGGCCCGACAGCAGCGCCCACAGGATGCAGGCCAGATCAACCAGTTCCTGGATGCCGGCTCCCACCACCGCCGGCATCACACCGGTGGCGGCGACCAGCATCAGCGCCAGGGACAGTCCGATACCGATCGCGATGGCCTGCCAGGCCACCGACAGGGTGCGTCTGCCGATCCGGACGGCCAGCGCGACCCGCGACAGGTCGTCCTTCATCACCACGACGTCGGCGGACTCCACCGCAGCCGCCGAGCCCTGGACCCCCATCGCCACTCCCACCTCGGCCACCGCCAGCACCGGGGCGTCATTGACCCCGTCACCGACCATCATCACCGGGCGCGGACGGGCCGATCTCACCGCCTCGACCTTGCCGGCGGGGGTCAGTCCGGCGGCGGTCTCCCGGATCCCCAGCTGGCCGGCGACCTGCTCTGCGGTGGCGGCGGCGTCGCCGGTGAGCATCAGGGTCCGTGCGATCCCCAGCCGGGACAGTTCGGCCAGGGTGGCGGCGGCCTCGGGGCGCACCGAGTCGGCCAGCTCGATGACTCCCACCGGCCGTCCGTCTGCCCAGACATGGACCCGGGTGGTGGCCCCGTCGGTGCTGTCCGGGGCGAACGGCGTCTCGCATCCTGAGGAGTCGAGACGGGCGAACCCCTCAGTTCCGACGCGCACCTGCCGGCCCGCGACCCTGGCGGTGATTCCTGCCGAGGTGACCTCCAGGGCCTCATCGGCGGCCGCCACGTGAAGGCCGCGGTCTGCCGCGTCGGCGGTGATGGCGGTGCCGATCGGATGGACCGACATCTGCTCCACACCGGCTGCCAGTGCGATCACCTGCTCGGCAGTGAATCCCGGTGCGCAGTGCACGGCGGTGACCCTCGGAGCGCCACGAGTCAGCGTCCCGGTCTTGTCGAAGGCGGCGGTGCGCACCCGGGCCAGCTGTTCCAGAGCACCGGAGTCGCGAATGATGATGCCCAGCCTGGCAGCCCGGTTGGTGCCGGCCATGAAGGCCACCGGGGCGGCGATGATGAGCGGACAGGGCGTGGCCACCACCAGCACCTCGGCGAACCTCACCGGATCACCGGAGAGGAACCAGGCCGCGGCGGCGATGGCCAGCGAGACGGCGGTGAAGGGCACCGCGACCCGGTCGGCAAGGCCCACGAAGGGCGCCCGGGAGTCCTGGGCCTGGCGCACGAGCTCGACGATCCGCTGGTACTGGGAGTCGGCGGCCAGGGCGGTGGCGCGCATCACCACCGCGGTCGGGCCGTTCACGCTGCCGGCCATCAGCTGCTCGCCGGGACGCCTGAGAACCGGCATCGGCTCACCGGTCAGGGAGGACTCGTCGAGGGTGGCATTGCCGACCTCCAGATCCCCGTCGACCCCGACCATCTCCCCGGGACGGACCTGGATGCGGTCTCCCACCCCGACCCTGCCGACCGGGATGCGTTCGACCGTCCCGTCGTCGGTGATTCTTCCGACCTCGTGGGGTGCGTTGTCGAGCAGTGCCGACAGGGATCGACCGGCCCTGGCCGAGGCGAGGTCCTCCAGCCCCTCTCCCCCGGTGACCATCAGGCAGATCACCAGCGCGGCCCAGTACTCACCCAGCACCGTGGTGGAGACGATCGCCACCACCGCCAGGAGATCGATCCCATAGGTGCCCCTGCGCAGGTCGGCGACCATTCCGATGGCCATTCTGGTGGCGATTGCCAGACAGACGATCGTGACCAGCCAGCGCGCCGGGGTGGCGGCGCCCGCCAGCAGCAGCAGGCCGCCGGCCAGGGCGGTCAGGCAGACCAGCGCCACCAGTGGGTAGCGGCGCAGTTGCCGCCAGCAGGTCTCTCGTGCTCCGGTCATGTGGATATCGTCCACTGTGATGGGAATGACTTCCAGCAAGGCAAGGCGACCCTGACACGGCGGTCCGCCGACAAGACCGACGCCATCTCGGACCTGGTGGCCGACGGCTAGAATCGTCGACATCACTTCTGCACAGGATCCCTCGCCCATCGAGGCAGCCCGCATCCGCCTGGTGCGGGCCCGTGACGAGGCACAGGCGCGGCTGGTGCGCACCGATGAGAGGATCGAGGGGCTGCGCAGGGAACGGGCCGATGAGCCCGCCGACGACGAGCACGACCCCGACGGTCCGACGCTGTCCTCGGAGTGGACGATGGCCCGGGCCCAGCGCGAGGTGGTGGAGTCCGCGATCAGCGAGATCGACGCTGCCCTGGAACGCGTGGCGGCCGGCGACTACGGTCGGTGCACCCGGTGCGGGAGGCAGATTCCAGCGGCTCGTCTGGAAGCCCGTCCGGCAGCCTCGCTCTGCCTGGACTGCGCGGCCTCAGTCGGATCCTGAGTCGCTGCCGGCGACCAGCCAGTCCAGTGACTCATCAAGGATCTGGGGGCTCGAGCAGATCTCGGCGTGATCCAGTCCGGGGTGTTCGATGACCTGGATCGAGGGCCTGGGTGAGCCGTCGGCCAGCAGCCGGGCGAACCGGCCCATCGCCTCCGGTGGCACGTGGCTGTCGGTGCCTCCCACATCGCAGCGAATCTCCAGGTGACGCCGGTAGCGGTCGGGGTGGCTGATCGGCTCCAGCTGGTCGCGCAGCCACTGGCCCGAGGGCGTCGCCGCACCCTGGTCGATGGTTTCCTGGGGCCGGCCGATGCGGGTCATCCCGGGTCGGGTCCAGTCCGCCGTGGCGGCGATCGCGGCGACCCGGCTGACCCGGGGGTCGATACCGGCCAGCGCCAGTGCGGCGTCCCCTCCCATCGAGACCCCGCCGGCCAGCACCGGGCCCGGCACCTCGAACCGCGCTGCCACCCAGTCGATGACTGCCATCGCGTCGAGCACCGTACCGCCCAGCAGTGGCCACATCACCTGTCTGAAGTGGGCCATCACCTCGTCGAACAGGGCCCCCGCCGGCCGGTCGGCCCGCTCGCCGTGGCGCCGGGGGTCGATGGCGACCCCGATCAGGCCGGCGGCCGCCAACCGGCGCAGCTCCGGTTCGAACTGGTCCTTCGTACCGCCCAGCGGCGGCAGCAGGATCACCAGGCCCCGGCGCTCGGCCGATCGCGCACCGATCACCAGGACCGGGACGTCGCCGACGGTGGTGCCGGTGCGTGCCAGATCGGTCTCCTTGAGCGGAGCTCCTGGTCGTTCCATCTTCTCAGTGCCTCCCCGACAGACCCATCTGCCTCATGAACTCCTCGGCAGGCCGGATGTGGAGGCTCCGGTTGCCCTCGGCGTCGATCTCGGGGCCACCCAGAGGCTCGATCCGCCCCTGCGGCGACCAGTAGAACAGATCGCGACACAGCAGCCCGCCGGGGTGGTAGAAGTCGTCGGAGGTGAGAACGGTCTCGCACACCTGGATGAGGTCGGTGACCTGCTGGCGCCAGCCCCGGACCGTCATGACGGTGTACAGCAGCAGCGACCGGTTGGGAATGGCGAAGGAGATGCCCTGGGGAGCCGGGCCGATGATGTCGGCGCTCAGCCGGGCCATGTTCATCGCCCGGGATGCGATGAACGGGGACTCCCCCGTGATGCCGAGAACCGAGTCGTCGATCCGGAAGAGCTCCCCGACCGGTTCGGCGTCGGTATTGTCCCGGGCCCGTTCGAAGGCCTCGTCGATGCCGATCGACAGGTTCTCCACGACCGCCCTGGGGAGGGTGAGGACGCTCTCGGGACCGCTGAGACACAGCACCTCCAGGACACCGGTGGCGAACCGTCTCCCGTAGGAGACGTCGGTGCGCTGGTTCGGCACCTCGGGGGTGAGCTGGCAGCGCAGCAGCGGGCGCAGTTGCTCGGGGGCGAGGCTCTGGGGTGCCGGACGGCTGGTGGAGGCCAGCATCGAGTCGACGTGGGCCGCCACCGCCTCCGGCCATCTGGTGCGCGGCCGCTGGGCACGCAACCGGTTGACGAGGTTGGCGAGTACCCACTCGGTGCCGTGCACGTCGATCACCCGGGCGGTCGACAGATCGTCGGCCTGTTCGAGGTGGGAGTCCAGGCCGTGGCCGGCCAGTGCGTCGCGGATCATTCCGCCGACCCACAGGGCGTCGGGGATGGTGGCTGCAGGTGGGTCGTTCTGGGCTGGGGCCATCTCAACCTCCTCGGGTCGGGATCACCGACGGGATGAGGCCAGCCTAGCCAGCTCACCCGCTCAGATCGAGGACATCAGCCCTGCTGGGCCAGTGCCGCCATCGCCGCGCCGCTGATCCGCTGGGTGGTCCACTCATCCATCGATTCGGCACCGATCGATCGGTAGAAGGCCAGCGAGGGAGCGTTCCAGTCCAGCACCGTCCATTCCAGACGCCGGTACCCCTGGTCCAGACAGACCGCCGCCAGACTGGAGATCAGCGCCGTGCCGTACCCGCGACCGCGGAACTCGTCGTGGACGTAGAGATCCTCCAGCCAGATGCCGTTGCGCCCGGTCCAGGTGGAGTAGTTGAGGAAGTACACCGCGATGCCGACGATCCGGCCGTCGAGGTCGATGACATGGGCGAAGACATTCGGATGCTCCCCGAAGAGGGTCTGCGCCAGATCCTCGACGGTGTTCTCCACGGCATCGGGCTCCCGCTCGTAGACTGCCAGGGCCTGGATGCAGGCAAGGATTCCGGGTTCGTCACCATGGTGGGCGGCACGCAGCACGGCGCCGGTGGCAAGTGTCTGGGGATTCACTCACGATAGGCTACCGAAGCTCTCGCCCGGGTCCTCGGTCACCTCCCTGCGACATCCCTGCGTCGATAACCGATGAGTCCCACCGCCAGCAGCCCGGCGCCGATCGCGGTCTCGACGAGCACCGGCGTCCAGTTCATCGGATCGGTGGGCAGGTGTGGGAGGTGCCCCCAGGGCTGCAGTCGGATCAGCCAGCCGGGAGCGTCGGCCAGCGGCAGCAGCCAGGTGGTGAGCGCGGTCCAGCCGACCAGAGCCCAGGCGATCCACAGACCGCGGGGCCACAGCCCCAGCAGGGCGGTGGCCAGGCCGATCACCAGCAGCATGCCGGGCAGGAAGGCGGCTGCCGCGCCGAGCAGCTGCCAGGGCAGCCGGGCCGAATCGTCGTGGACCGCCTGCCACAGTGGAAGCAGTACCCCGGCGATCGGTAGCAGCAGTCCGGTCAGTGCCAGGGCCGGCAGCAGATGGCTGGCCAGCAGTCGGGGCCGGGAGGTGGCGGTCGCCAGCATCGCCTCGGCGCGGCCCTCGGTCTCCTCGCCGCGCAGCCGGGCGATCATCGATACCCCGGCCAGCGAGATGACGGTGGTCATGATGCCGAGCATCGCGGTCTGGAAGGCGATCACCAGCTCCGAGGAGCCCGAGCCGAGCTCCTGGAGAAGCTTCGCGACGCTCGGCTGGTTCTGGTAGATCCGGTCGACGGTCAGCGACAGCGACCCCATGAACAGGCAGGAGAGGCTGATACCGAGCCCCCAGCCGATGAGGCCGCCGCGGTGCAATCGCAGCGCCAGCCCCCAGGCCCCGGACAGCCCGGGGGCAGCAGTGGCGGGCCCGGGGCGCTCCCCGATGATGGCGCTGCCGAGATCACGTCGGGACTCCAGGGCGAATGCCAGCCAGGTGAGGATCGCCGTCAGCGCCAGGGGCAGGGTGAGCACCCACCAGCGCTCCCCGGCGTAGGGCCGGGCATAGGCCGCCCAGTCCATCGGCATCGCCCAGCCCCAGCGGACCAGACCGGGCTCGCCGGAAGCGTCGATGAGTCCCCTGACCAGGTAGAGCCCGCCGAGGATCCCCATCGTCACGGCCCGCGCGGTACGCGCAGACTCGAAGACCTGCGCGGCGACGCCGGCCAGAGCGGCGATCATGGTGCCGGTCAGTGCGATCCCCAGCCCCCCGGCGACCGATCCTGCCGCCGGGGTGCCCGCGCCGATCATGCTCGCCGCGATGACCCCGCCCAGCACCAGGCAGGCCGCCATCGACAGACCGAGGGCGGCGGCCAGTGGGGTGTGGCGATCCACTGCCGCCGAGCGGATCAGCTCAAGACGGCCGTCCTCCTCCTCGGCGCGGGTGGCCCGCACCACACCCAGCCCCGCCATGATCCCGGTTGCGGCAGCGGTGAAGCCGCCGACCCGCCAGAAGGTGAACCCGCCCGCCGTGCTGAGGTCGAAGGGCAGGCCCAGGATGGCCTTCATGGTCGGATTGGCGGCCAGCCCGGCCAGCATCGCGGCGCCGGCCTGCCCGGCCGGCACGAGGTCGTGGTACTTGAGCGCGGTCAGTGGCAGGAAGGACGCCAGCACGAGGATCCACACCAGGTAGAAGATCCGGTGGCGCCGCAGGTAGAGACGGCCCACAGTGGTCAACCCGGTCATCCCTCGGCCCCCCTGGAGGGTTCCTCGGCATGCCTGGGCGCCGGAGGTGCCGCCGGGGTCTCGCTGCCGTAGTGGCTGAGGAAGAGCTCCTCCAGATTTGGCGGGGTGGCGGTGACACCGCGGGCGCCGGCCTCGCCGAGGACTCCCAGGACCGCCGGGATGGCCTCGTCGTCGACCTCGAGGTGCACCGAGTTGCCGTCGATGCGGGGGTCGTGGGTACCCCGCAGGCCGGTGAGGCGGGTGGGATCGTCGAGGGTGGCGGAGACACTGGTGCGGTGAAGGTGGCGCAGCTGGTCCAGGGTGCCCGACTCCACGATCCGCCCGGCCCGGATGATGCTCACGTGGTCGCACAGCTCCTCGACCTCGGAGAGGATGTGGCTGGACAGCAGCACGGTGCGCCCGGCCTCATGCTGCTCGCCGATCACCTCGGTGAACTGGCGTTCCATCAGTGGGTCGAGGCCCGATGTGGGCTCGTCGAGCAACAGCAGTTCGACGTCGGAGGCCAGCGCACTGACCAGGGCGACCTTCTGCCGGTTTCCCTTGGAGTAGGCACGGCATCGCTTGCGCGGATCGAGGTCGAAACGGTCGATGAGGGAGTCGCGGCGCCTGACGTCCAGGCCGCCGCGGGCCCGGCCGAGCAGATCGATGACCTCCCCGCCGGTGAGGTTGGGCCACAGACTGACATCGCCGGGGACGTAGGCGAGACGCCGGTGCAGCTCGGCCGCGTGGCGCCAGGGATCACCGCCGAACAGTCGTGCGGTGCCGGAATCGGCGCGCACGGTGCCGAGCAGCACCCGGATGGTGGTGGACTTCCCGGCTCCGTTGGGGCCGAGGAAGCCATGGATCTGGCCCGGTTGCACCGTCAGGTCCAGATCGTCGAGGGCGAGTGTGCGGCCGAAGGTCTTGCGGATGCCGGTGAGATGGATCACCGGCTGGGATGCTCCGGTGGTGGTCATCAGGACTCCTTGGTCGGGTCGGGCTCTGCTGGGTCATTGGGGTGGGGGCCGGCCGCAGTGGGCTGGGAGGACGTCTCGGCCATCGGGTTCGCGACGAACAGTCCGTTGGTGAACAGGTCGAAGGAGGCCGTGGCGTACCGTTCGACCACCTCGCCGCCCAGCAGGTCGGTGCCCCCGAGCTGGCGGGCGATGTCGCCGGCATGGGCCAGGGTGCCGGCGGAGTGGGCGACCAGGATCGCCGAGGTGGCGGTGAGATCGGCGACCGGCCGGATCGTGCCGGCCTCGACACCGGCCTCCAGTACTTCCTCGGTGGCGTGGGTCATCACATCGAAGAGTCGCTGGGCGGCCTGTCCGCCGCCCCGCATCCGTTGCATGAGGTAGTCCATCACGAGCCGGATCTGCGGATCATCGGTGATGACCTGCATCGGGTTGATCCTGGGCCGGTCATCGGTGAGGAAGTCCTTCTCGGCCAGGGTCTGGCCGATGAGCCATTCGTCACAGGCCTCCAGAAGACCCTCCTTGGACCCGAAGTGGTAGCTGACAAGGCCTATCGGAACCCCGGCCCGGGCCGCGATGACTCGCACCGTGGCACCCTGCGCGCCGAGCTGGCCCACCGCCGAGATCGCGGCGTCGCGGATCCGTTGTCTGGTACTCCCGGCCTCGGAAGCTGTTATACGCATGTTCAATATTGAACATGCGTTCAAAGCAGCTGTCAAGAGGTGAGTTCCAGCAGGGTGGTGACGGTGCTCCAGTTGCGCACCGTGACGACGGCCTGCGCGCCGAGGATCCGGGGTCTGAGCACCGCGGAGGCCAGCCTTGAGCGGCCGATGCCGTCGGGCAGCCACAGGTAGACCATCCGATCGCCGAGCTCGAAGCCTTCCGGGGCGAAGGCAGAGGCCTCGATCTGCTCGAGGCGGGACGGGTCGGCAGCGTCTGCGAGGAAGGCGGCGTGCAGCTGCCTGCCGCTGTCGGGCCCGGCCGGGAAGGGGCACCTCGCCACCACCTCGGCCAGGTAGTGGTGGCTCCTGACGATGACCTCGATCCGCTGCCCGAATGTCTTCTCGAGTCCCGATGACACCTGCTGGGCGACCACCTCCTCCTGGTCGTCGCTGATGAGCACCGCCTGGCCGCTGTGCAGATAGGTCCTCACATCGCGGTAGCCGAGGTCTGTCAGCAGGTCGCGCAGCGCGGCCATCGGCACCTTGCGGTGCCCACCGACATTGATCCCGCGCAGCAGCACGGCGTAATGGGTGCCCGGCGTCGATGACTCGGCCATGGTGGCTCCCCTCCCCCTCAGTTGCTCAGGGACTGCTCGAGGCGGCCCCGGTCGCTGAGCCATTCGAGGGCCTCATGAATGGCGTCCTGGGGCCGGTAGCGGGGCCGATACCCCAGCAGTCTGCGGGCCTTGTCGATGGCCGCGAGGTGACTGCGGCAGAGGTGACGCCGGCTGAGTTCGGCATGCTCGGCGCTGGTGCCCTCCCGGAACCGGTCCCAGCCGACCGTCTCGAGCCTCGCCGACCGGCCGAACCAGCCGGCGGCCAGGGTTGCGTATCCACGTACCGTGAGGGCCGAGGTCGAGACGATGTTGAAGTCCTGACCGGCGGCATCCGCGCGGTGCGAGAGGGTCCTCTCGAAGGCCTGTGCGACGTCGTCGGCATGGACGTGGCTCAGCAGCTGGGCGCCACCATCGGGAACCTCCAGAGGCTGGCCGGACGCCAGTCGGCGCCAGACCGTCGGGTCCAGGTTGCCCAGTGGTCCGATCGGACACCATCCCTGCCCGGTGACATGGCCAGGATGCAGGGTCGTGGTCATCAGTCCCCCGTCGGCGGTCTCGGCGGCCAGCATCCGGGAGATCTGGTCCTTCCGGACTCCGTACTCGTCGAGGGGTGGGCCTGCGCAGCCGTCTCCACCCTCGGAGTCCTCCCGGATCGGCAGGGTGAGGCTGGCCCCGTAGCGCCACAGCGAACCGCAGTGCACCAGATGGGCTGTTCTGCCCCGCAGAGCCTCCACCAGGGCTCTGGCCGAGCTCGGCGTGTAGCAGATGAGATCGATGACGACCTCGGGATCCTGGGCCAGGACCGTCCTGCCGAAGGTTCCCGCGGCGTCCTCGGCCGCCCTGTCGGCGCGGACCTCGGTGACCTGGGACCACTCCGGACCGTCGGTGTACCGGCGGCCGGTTCCCCGGCTGATGGTGGTCACCTCGTGGTCGGAGCGAACCAGCCTGGGCACCAGGAAGGATCCGATGTGGCCGCCGCCGCCGATGACAAGAGTTCTCACCGGTTCACCCTCTCAGATCCGGCGGGTCACGCCGGCGGACAGGACCTGGCGGTTCGTCCCAGGGGGCGGGGTCGAGGGGGTTCGGATTCGGAGGGAGGTACCGGGAGATGACCCCGGTTGCTGGTGGCTGTTGCTGGAGGGGCCGGCTCAGGCCGTCGGCTCCATCGCGGCGCGGAACTGTCGGTCGATCTCCAGGAGGCGGCCCCGCACCGGCTCCAGGGTGGTGGCAGGGTCGATGAGCTGCCACTGCTGGTTGACGTCGGAACGGCCGATGTGGGCCTCGATATGGGTCTCCAGGAGGTTCATCCTCAAGGAGGTGAGCACTCGGGTGAACGGTTCGACACTCGCGCTGCCGTTGTGCCCCCCATAGGTGAGGAAGGTGGCGGGCCGTCCGTTCCACTCGGTGAAGAGGAAGTCCAGGGCATTCTTGAGGACGCCCGGGTAACCCCAGTTGTACTGCGGGTAGACGAACAGGAATCCGTCGAAGGCCGAGATGGTCTGGCTCCAGCGCCGGGTGTGGGGGTGCTCGTAGTGCCCCAGCGCCGCCATCAGGGGCTCATCCAGGAAGGGCAGGTCGACCTCGGCCAGGTCGACCAGTTCATAGCTCAGCGGGCTGGGCTCCAGGATCCGATGTGCCCAGCCGGCGATGGCGGGGCAGATCCGGGAGGGGCGGGTGCTGCCGACGATGATGGCGATGCGCTGGTCGGTCATGGCGACTCCTTGTCGACGGCCACCCTTCTCGGGTGAACTATTGGTACGTGCCACGAACTATTATTAGTTCGTGGCACGTACATCATCAACTAGGATGTCGGCATGACGTCACGAGGCCCAGCGCCGGACCGCCGGCGTGCAGCTGCACCGGGTTCCCCCCACAGCACTGCGGGGGATGTCCTTCGCGACACGACCGAGCAGCTGGATGACTGCCTGATCGACGCCCTGGTTCAGCTGTCCTTCGTGGTCCAGAAGGTGATCGGTCGGATCGCCGAGGCCCAGGAGATGTCGATCACCCAGGTGAGGTTGCTCGCAGTGCTCGAGGATCGCCAGATCGGCGTCAAAGAGCTGTCGGGGATCCTGGAACTGGGGAAGTCTGCCACCAGTGGCCTGGTGAGTCGGGCCGAGCGGCGCGGCCTGGTCCGCCGTCACGAGGTGCCTGAGGATGCCCGAGCCGTCCAGGTGGGGCTCACCCCTGCCGGCCGGGCGATGACCAGGTCGGTGCGCCGGGAGGTGCGTGCCGACCTCACCGGCCTGGCCGTGGCGCTGGCGCCGGCCGACCGGGACCGACTGCCCGGGCTCGTCCAGCCGCTGGTCGACGAGTACTTTGCCCAGCACCTGGTGAACCCCACATCGTGAGCTGTCTGATGGCGCTCGGCCTGCCGGTGGACCGGTCGAGATCCTGAGCCCCGATCCGGTCTCACCGCCTCAGCCACGAGCCGCCCAGCTGGCTCCCGGGGTGCGCACCGCGATGGCAGCCAGGATGGTCAACCCGACCACCTCCAGGCCTCCGCCGGCGACCGCGAACCACTCGCCGCCGCCCAGGAAGACGTTGATGCTGTGACCCACCGGCCAGCCCAGGATGAGCGCACCGGCATACCAGGGCAGCCGACGCGACAGCAGCACCGCGAGGCCGAGCAGGGAGGTACCCACCAGATTCCCCAGCACGAAGACAACTCCGGGGATGTAGAACATCGGCCCCGACTGGGCGGATTCCAGGGCCGGGACGGCTCCTGGGGTGTTCTGGACGGCGAGGGCCACTGGCAGCGGACTGGCCGTCAACGCGAGGTAGCAGACGTAGCCGGTGATCATCATCACCACTGCGCACAGCGACAGCCGCGGCCGATAGGGCCGCAGCACCCGCAGTGCGGTCAGCAGGCCGGGGATCGCCAGCAGTGAGCCGGCCATCACCAGCATGCTGCAGGCGGTGATCTCGGCCGGGAATCTCCGGTACATCTCCAGCGCCTCGGCGGCTCCCGCGACATCGGACAGGCCATTGGAGGTGGAGATCACGGCGTAGATCGTGTTGCAGGCCATCTGAAGGATGAAGGCCGACGGCAGCGCGATCGCCCCGAGGACCTGCCGGAGGCGGAGGGTCGGATCGGAGCCTTCTCGCGGGTGGGCCGCGATGGCCTGGGCGGTGACCAGGTCCGGCTCTCTGAGGGGTTCGGGGGGCGCCGGCCGTTGCGGCACCGGCTGTGCGACCGGCGAGGTCCGGGCGGGGGGACGAATGGTCCGGGTCATGATCTGCTCCTGTTGCTCGGGGGTGTGGGCACACCTCGACAGTGCCCCGCCGGGACCCGCCCGGACATCGGGGGCAACCCCCGAGAACACCGCGTGCTGGCACGGATGCCGGTGCCACCGCCGGCCCTTAGGCTGCTGCCATGAGAAGGCCTTCCGGCATGCCTGGGGCTGCCCACCGCGGGCACCGCGTGGTGGTCGGGGTGTGCTGGATCGGCTCCACCCTCTTCGCCGCCGGTGCCGGGCTGTCACCGATATCGGCATCCTGGACAGTGTTCGTCGCCGCCTGCGCCCTCGGCGCAGTCTCACTGGGACTGGCGACGCTGGTGCTCCGGCGCGCTCCAGGGACCCCGTTGGCCGGCTGGCTGGCGCTGGCGGGCATGTCCGCGGTGGTCACCTGCACCGTCGACGGAGCGCGGCTGGGCGCCTTCTCGGGCAGCTGGATGCTGCTCTACCTCCCCTTCGCGATCCTCCTTCTGCTGGTCCCCACCGGTCATCCGGCCGGACCGCGTTGGGGACTTGCCGGTGCGGCGATCACCGCGGTCACCGGGGTCTTCATCGCGCTGTGCGCAGCGCAGTGGCGATGGCCCGGCCTGAGCGCGCCGACGATGCTGCCGTCGGTCGGCCTGTTGCTGGTGTTCCTGGGGCTACTGGTGGTCTGCGCCGCCGCTCCGGTGGCCCGATATCGTCATGCCGGGCCGGCCCAGCGACGTCAGCTTCGCTGGGTCTTCCTCTCCGGGGTCTCACTTCCTGTCACCCTGTTGCTGTGCTGGGCGAGCTATCTGGTGCTCGGCAACCCCGACCTGGTCGGCATCGGGCTGGTGGTGATGTACCTGGCGATCCCGATGGCAACGACGATCGCGGTGGTGCGTCCGGGACTGTTCGACATCGACCGCGCGGCGGTGGCCACGGTGACGGCCACGCTTCTCAGCCTGGCGGCGCTCATCATCTTGTCGGTGGCCGCGGCCTCGGTCGGGCTGACGATGACCCAGTGGTCCCCGACAGCTGCGCTGGGCAGTACCGCCGCGCTCGTGGTGGCCGCGGCCTTGGCCTACCGCCCGCTGCGCCGTGCGCTGGACGGGTTGCTCTACCCCGAACGTGGCCGGGCACTCGGGGAGTTGGCGGAGCTGATGCAGCGGGTGGACGCTGGGGTGTCGCGGCCCGAGGAGGTCGAGCAGGTGCTGCGCCGGGCGATGCGCGATCCGGATCTGGTGATCGGCTACCGCAGCCTCACCGACGGTCGGATGCAGACGGCAAATGGTCTCCCGGTGAGCGGCAATGCGATGTCGGTCCGGGTGCTGGTGCGCGGTGAGCAGATCGGGATGATCATCCCCTGCCCCAACAGGACCCACCGGCCCGCACCCGAGATCGTCAGTGCGGCCGCACCGATGATGGACGCCGCGCGACTGACATCAGAACTGGCCCGGGCCACCGCCGAGACGGAGGCCTCCCGTCAGAGGATGCTGAGGGCCGGCTACCAGGAGCGGCGCAGGCTGGAGCGCGACCTCCACGACGGTGCCCAGCAGCGCCTGGTGGCGCTCGGAATGAGGCTTCGGGTGCTCCAGCGGACGGCCGGCACCGATGCCGGGGTCTGCGAGTCCCTGGACACTGCGGTGGCAGAGCTGGGCACCGCCGTCGCTGAACTGCGTCAGCTCGCCCACGGGGTGCGGCCCTCGGCACTGGACGACGGACTGGCCTTCGCCCTCTCGGACCTGGCTCGGCAGGCCCCTGGGATCATCGAGCTGGACGTCCACGCCGCCGAACTGCCGGACGCCGTCGCCACCACCGCCTACTACGTCGTCAGTGAGGCGGTCACCAATGCTCTCCGCCACGCCGGGGCCTCCCGGATTGTCGTCGCGGTGCATCACGAGACCCACAGTGACAGGGCCCGCACTCATCCCCACCAGCTGCGGGTACGGGTCACCGACGACGGCTGCGGGGGTGCCGGGATCCGGGGAACCGGTGGCCTGACCGGCCTTCACGACCGGGTCGGGGCGCTGGGCGGGTCGCTCTCGGTGGCCTCGCCGACAGGTGCCGGGACCCTGGTGGAGGCGGTGCTGCCATGCGGATCGTGATCGGGGAGGACTCCGCGCTGTTCCGCGAGGGACTCTCGGCACTGCTGGAGTCCGCCGGTCATCAGGTGGTGGGACGGGCCTCGACCGCTGCCACCGCGGTGGCCCAGGTGCGAGCGCTCCACCCCGACGTCGTCATCCTCGATGTCCGGATGCCCGATGACGCCGAGGGGATCGAGGCCGCCCTGGAGATCCGCGACTGGCGACCACCGACCCCGGTGATGCTGCTCTCCCAGCACGTCGAGACCCGACGGTCGGTCGAGCTGGTGACCTCGGGGGCGATCGGCTACCTGCTCAAGGACCGGGTCCTGGACGTCGAGGAGTTCATGTCTGCTCTGCGACGGGTGGCTGCCGGCGGTACCTCGCTGGATCCGGAGGTGGTGCAGCGGCTGCTGGGTGCGGCCCGGGCATCCAGCGTGCTGGAGGGTCTGACCCCTCGCGAGAATGAGGTGCTGGCTCTGATGGCGCGGGGCTGGTCGAATGCCGCGATCGCGCAGCGGCTGTTTCTGTCGGAACGCACGGTTGAGACCCACATCAGCAGCATCTTCAGCAAGCTCGGAATGATCGAGTCCCCCGACGGGAACCGTCGCGTCCGAGCCATTCTGACCTACCTCGATGCCCGGGCCGGCTGAGGCTCTGCCCCTCTCACTGCGCCGGGGTGGCACTCAGCGTCGTCCCGTGCTGCCGCCGGCCATTCCCCCTCCGAATGTTCCGGTGGTTCCGAGGGCGCCTCCGCCCATCGAACCCGAGCCGAACCCCCGCAGTGAGCTGGAACCGGAGGTGGGCAGTGCTGAGGTGGTGTCCGCGATCGCCACCGTGGTGCCCGCCGAGATTCCCCGGGTGACCTGCACCTGGGTGGCCCCGATGGCTCCGAGACCGACCCGGGTGCTGGTGGCCTTGTGGTCGGAGCCGACCACCCTGACGATCCCGGTGCTGTCATCGACCAGGGTGACCGCCGATACCGGCACGACGGTGGCACCGGTGGCGGCCGCAACCGTGATGACGGCGCTGGCCGTGGTACCTGGCAGCAGTCCCTCACCGGGGTCCTGCACGGCGACGGTGACCGGGTAGCTGGCGGTCGACGACCCCGTGGAACTCTCGGCCAGAATCCCGATCGCACTCACCGTGCCCCGCGAGGTCGTGCCGGCGGCCGAGGACACGGCCACGGACTGTCCCACCTTCACCGATCTGATGCTGTCCTCGCCGATCGACAGGGACAGTGTCACGCCGCTGTCACCGACGATCCCGATGGACTCGCTGGTGGTTGCCTGGTCCCCGGTGCTGAATGGCACCGCGCTGATCGTTCCGGAGATGGGCGCTGTCAGGGTGGCATTGTCCAGCTCGACCTCGGCATTCGTCAGATCCAGCTGAGCGGAGGCGACGGTGGCCGAAGCCTGGGCGACAGTGGTGGACTGGCCGGTCTGGCCCGCCTGCCCTGTCTGGCCCGACTGGCCTGTCTGTCCGGTCTGCCCCGCCTGACCTGTCTGGCCCGACTGGCCCGCCTGCCCGTCTGAGGAGGTCGAGGGTGTGCTGGACCCGGTGGATGAGGTACTGCGGGAACCGGAGGTCGCGGAACTGGCCGTTCCGCTGTGGCCCGCGGCCGCGGACCCATCGGTGCCGCCACGACTGGTGCCTGAGCCGGTGCCTGTGGAGGCCGAGCCGGTCGACGCACTCGATGAGCCGGCGGAGGAGGAGTCCGAGGCGCTGGCGCTCCTGGTGGCCAACGCAACGATCTCGTTCACGGCTTGGGCCAGCGACTCGCGCGCCGCTGACACCAGGGACTGTGCGGCCGTGAGTGAGTCCAGGGCGGCGATGCACGTCGTGGCACCGGACTTCGAGGAGGATTCGGTGGCCGCCGCGGAGGGCTCGGCGGAGGAGCTGTCGGCGGGCTGGGCGGAGGTGCTCTCGGAGGGCTCCTCGGTCGCCGAGGGGCTCGGCTGGGAGGCCGACGCGGAGCTGCTGGCGGACGGGGCCTGGGAGCTGCTCGACTCGGTCGAGGAGGCGGAGCTGGTAGTCGGGCCGGCCGGGGACGATGACGAGGTCGTGGTGGTGGCAGGGTCGGTGGGGTCGCAGGACTCCGATGTGGCGCTCAGTCGGCTGCTGAATCCTGCCCAGGACTGGTCGAACTCCCGCTGGGCCTGTGAGACCTTCTGCTTGAGCCGGTTGAGCTCCTTGAGCTGCTCGGCCTTCGATGTCTCGGCGCTGGTGGCTGATGTACCCGTCCCGCCGCTCGATGACGCCGAGGGACCGGCCGAGGAGCGGCCCGTTGAGGCCGAGCTGGCCGGCGCGCTGGCGGCCGCGGAGGGTGATCCGCTGGCGGAACCCGAGGTCCCGGTGGACCGGCGGACCGAGGTCGACTGGCCGCCTGTGCCGGCGGCGGAGGAGCTGCGGGCGGTGGCCTGCGCGCCCTGTGCAGGGGAGGTGCCTGAGGCAGAGGAGGTGGCTGATGCTGTGGCACTGGCCGAGGCACTGGCGGCGGTCTCGGCCTGGGCCAGGGACTCCTTCGCCTGCGCGAGGGTCAGTTCCGCCTGGCTGACGTCGGCCTCCAGGGAGGTGGGGTCCAGAGTTGCCAGGGTCTCACCGGCGGTGACCTGCTGGCCCACCGTGACCTTGACGCTCGACACCGTTCCAGCCGCCGGGAAACTCGCCGATGCGCTCTTCTGGGCCGCGACGCTGCCCGAGGCGGTGAGGGTCTGGGTGACCGAGCCGGTGGTGGCCCGGGTGGTGATCCATCTCTGGGAGGCCGCGGCCCGACGCTGCTGGAGCAGGGTCAGCGATCCGCCCAGAGCCAGGATGAGGACGGCGGTGACGATGATGACCGCCCGTCGTCGCAGCCTTCTGCGGGGACGACCCTGCTGGTTCTGTCGACCTGTCGCGACGGTCATCCTCTGCCTTCCGTCGTGCACGAACCGTTGCTGGCCGTGGAGAGTCGTACCGAGGTGGCGGTCACCGCACCCGTGCTGTCGGTGCTGCCCTGTGCCACTGCGCACAGGCCGACCTTGAGGGCCGAGGCAGTGGTCGTCCCGGTCCTGGTGATACTGGTCGAGGCAGCCACGGTCACCGTGGTGGGGGTGGTCGTGCCGGCGGCCGAGGTGACGCCGGCGCTTGGTGTCGCGGAGCTGCCCTGCGGGCCGCCCGATCGCTGAATGACCGCGACGGTGATCGTGCTTCCGGACACCGCGGTGACCTTGCCGCTCAACATCCCGCCGGCCGAACGCCCACCGGAGCCGGCTGCGCCCGAGGGGCGTGCCCCGGACGGCATCGCCCCGCCGGACGGCATCGCACCGCCGGACGGCATCGCACCGCCGGAGGGCATCCCTCCCCCGCCCGGCGCGCCTGCTCCCGCTGGCCGGCCGGCAGCGGATCCTGCTGGCTGCTGGCCGCCACCGCCGGCGGCCTCCTGACAGGACCCTCCACTCGCTGCCGAGATGGTGATGCTGGAGGCGGTGATGGGACCGGTCTCTGTCGCCCCGGGCGAGGCAGAGCCGTTGGTGGCCGATCGGACGCTCACGCACTCCCCCGCCTTGATGTCGGAGGTCTTGCCGGTCACCTGCGAGGTGAACCTGGTGGACGAGGAGTAGGTGACCGCCGTCTGCTCGTCACTGCCCTGCACCTGGAAGGTCTTGCCGTCGATCTCGGCGATCAGTCCGGAGGTGCCCGGCGCCGAGCGTTGGGCCTGCGACGGGTCCGCCGGTGTGGAGGACGCCGCCGAGTCGGACTGGGCGGCGGAGTCGCTCGATGAGCAGCCCGTGGTGAGCAGCACCGCGGCGCCGATGCCAGTGGCGACCACCGCGCGCACAGGGACTCGATGGCTGAGGGGGTGGAGGTTTGGGGTGAACCGCATGATGATCCTTCGAAACAGGGACAGTTCGGAACAGCTGCGAGGCGCGGTCGGCGTCACTCTCGTCTCAGCGCGTCGATGGGGGCGAGCTTGGCCGCTCGTCCGGCCGGGTAGACCCCTGCGGCCAGTCCGACGCCGACCGCCACGACCAGGGAGCCGACCGCTGCCCACCAGGCCAGCGTCACGGGCTGGCCGATCATCTTCGGCAGCAGCCAGGAGCCGAGGGCGGCGATCGCCAGGCCGAGCAGCCCGCCCGCCAGCCCCAGGGCGCCGGCCTCGACGAGGAACTGGCTGCGGATCACTGCGGGCTTGGCGCCCAGAGCCTTCCTCAGGCCGATCTCCCTGATCCGCTCCGAGACCGAGACCAGCATGATGTTCATCACCCCGATCCCTCCGACAACCAGTGAGATGGCCGCGACACCACCGAGCAGAATGGTCATCGTGCGATCGGTGGAGGTCGCCGTCGACACCAGGGACTGCTGGCTGGTGATGGTGAAGTCCGCATCATCTCCGGTACCGACCTTGTGGCGGGTCAGCAGGGCCGCGTCGGCCTCCTGGTAGGCGGAGCTCAGCGCGTCCTGGTCACGGGCCTGCAGGTAGATCGTCGAGACCGTCGTCGCCGAGGTGCCGACTGCGGCTGATGCCGTGGTCCACGGCATCAGGACCATGTCGTCGTCACTGGTCGAGGATGTGCTGGTGGACCCCGAGGAGGCCATCACGCCGATGACCGTGAAGGAACCGCCGTTGATGGTCACGCTCTGTCCCACCGGGGACTGTCCCGAGAACAGCTCCTCGGCGGTGTCGGAGCCGAGCACGACCACCTTGTTCTGCTGGCTGAGGTCGGAGGTGGTGATGAACCGTCCGCTGGTGAGGCTCCTGCTGCGCACCGTGAGCCAGTCGGGGGTGATCGCATAGACGGTCGAGGTCCAGGTGGTCGAGCCTGCTGCCAAGCTCTCACTGGCACTCGCGACCGGTGCCACCGCCGAGATGCTCGGTGCCACTGTGGAGTCGGTGAGCGCCTCGGCGTCGGCACGGGTGAGGGTGGTGGCGGTGCCGAACCCACCTCGCACGCCGCTGGAGGAGGTGGTGCTGCCCGGGGAGACGATCAGCAGGTTGCTGCCCAGGGCGGCGATCTCGTCCTTCACCTGCTTCTGCGCACCCAGGCCGAGCCCCACGGTGAGGATCACAGAGGCGATACCGATCATGATGCCCAGTACCGTCAGCAAGGAGCGCATCCGGTTCAGCCGGACGGCCTCGAGGGCGACCTGGAGGGTCTGGGAGAACCTCACGCCGCCACCTCCGCGGGATCGATGATGTGACCGTCCCTCACGTGAACCATCCGTTGGGCGCGGTCGGCGACCTCCTGCTCATGGGTGATGAGGACGATCGTGCGACCGGTCCGGTGCAGTTCGTCGAAGAGCGACAGGACGTCCTCGGTGGAGGCGGAGTCCAGGTTTCCGGTGGGCTCGTCGGCGAGGATGATCGCCGGTTCACTCGCCAGCGCGCGGGCCACCGCGACTCGCTGCTGCTGGCCTCCGGACAGCTCCCCGGGCCGGTGGTGGATCCGGGGCCCCAGTCCGACCCGTTCAAGGGCCCTGATCGCGCGCTCCTTGCGCTCACCGGCCGGCACCCCACCGTAGAACAGCGGGAGCTCGACATTTCGCCAGGCCGACAGGGCCGGGAGCAGGTTGAACTGCTGGAAGACGAAGCCGATCTCCTTGTTGCGGATCTCGGCCAGGTCGTTCTCCCCGAGGCTGGCCACGTCGTGGCCGTTGATGAGGTAGCGCCCGGTGGTGAGCACGTCGAGGCATCCGAGGATGTTCATGAGTGTCGACTTGCCCGAGCCCGAGGGGCCCATGATCGCCAGGTACTCGCCCCGGCGGACGTCGAGGCTCACCCCGCGCAGCGCCTGAACCGCGACGGCACCGGTCTGATAGGTCTTGGTGACGTCGTCGAGGGTGACGACGGAGTCCTGCGACACCGACATCACCGTCCCCCCTGCCCGCCAGGACCGGAGCCACCGCCGGAGCCGCCCCCGGGAGCTCCTCCAGCCGGGGCCTGGCCGCCGCCGGGTCCCTCTCCAGCGGAGCCCGCCTGCGAGAGATCCCCGGATCGGGAGCCGCTGCCCCCCGAGCCCGAGGACTGAGCGGCCCGGAAGCTCGAGACGACCACCTGGTCACCCGATGACAGCCCACTCGTGATCACCGTGCTGCGCCCGATCACCGATCCGAGGGAGACCTTGGTCCGTACCTCCTTGCCACCGACCAGGCGCTGCACGTAGCTGGTGCCATTGTCGGTGGTGATGGCCTCAGTGCTCACGCTGATGACATTGGTGAGCTGCTTGGTGGTGATGGCGGCGGTCACCGAGGAGCCCGGCAACAGGTCATTGTGGGTGCCGGTGACCTTGATCGTCACGGGGAAGGTCGAACTCCCCGAGGAGCTGTCGGAGGAGCTCGCCACGACTCCCACCGATGTCACCGTCCCGTAGATGGTCGTGCTGGACCCGGTTCCGGAGATGGTGGCCTGCATCCCCTTCTTGATCGAGCCGACGTCACTGGCGGACACCGAGGTGGAGACGGTGTAGGTGCCCTTGTCGAGGATCGTGATGGTGCCGGAGGAACTGCTCGAGGCTGTCGTGGACCCGGTCCCCGATCCCCCTGAGCCGGCCGACGTCTGGGAGGTGTCCGACCCGCCGGCGGATCCGGATCCCGATCCGCTGGCCCCGCTGGAGCCGGATGACCCGACGGTGTCGCCCTCGGCGATGTCGACGGCTGCCACGACTCCGGCGAAGGGGGCCGACAGGTCGGCCCCGTCGAGGTTCGTCTGGGCCTGGCTGACCGCGTTCTCCTTGACGGTGACGGTGGCCCTGGCCGCCGAGATCGCCGTCGAGGAGGAGTCGCTGTCATCCTCGAGAGTGGTGAGGCTGTCCTCGGCCGCCTCCAGATCCGCCTTGGCCGACTGGAGGGCGACCTTCAGGGCGGAAGGATCGATGGACGCGAGGACCTGGTTCCTGGTAACGGTGTCGCCGACCGCGACATCCACCGAGGTGACTGTTCCGCTGGAGCTGAATGACAGGCTCGACTGGCGCAGTGGCTCCAGGGTGCCCGAGGCCGAGACCGTCGACTTCAGTGTTCCCGCCGAGACCGTCTCGGTCCGGTACTGGGGCTGCGCGGACGAGTCCTCGGGCCGCAGCGCCACCAGCCACACCACCGCCGCGATCACCAGGACTCCCGCCACCACCACGATGATCTGCCAGCGGCGTCGCCTCGGCCACAGGTGGGAGAGGAACCGTCTGGCCCTGCCTCCTCGAGTGCTGTTCTCAGCCCCGGGTTCGACCATGCCCATACCTTCTGTCTCGGTGTTCTGCCATCCAGTGGCCAGATCACGATGGCAACGGAGGCTGTCGGAGGCAGCGGGACAAGTTAGCTTTCAGCTGTGTGATCGCGGGCCGAGGGCTTCTCGACCGCGATCACCGGCTCCTCGAGAGTCGATTTCCCAGATTGCCGGACGGAGCCCACGTAGCCTTGGGCCATGGCCACCGACCCCACCAGGACCTCGGCACTCATTGCACAGGCCGAGCGCTACGGCGCCCACAACTACGAGCCGCTTCCAGTGGTGATCTACTCCGGTGAGGGAGCCTGGGTGGTCGACGTCGAGGGTCGCAGATACCTCGACTGCCTGGCCGCCTACTCGGCGCTCAACTTCGGACACCGGCACCCTGCGCTGGTCGCGGCGGCCCACCACCAGCTGGACCGCCTCACCCTCACCAGCCGCGCATTCCACAACGACCGACTCGGCGAGTTCATGGAAGGTCTGGCCAGGCTGACGCACAAGGACATGGTGCTGCCGATGAACACCGGTGCCGAGGCCGTGGAGTCAGGCATCAAGGTGGCCCGTGCCTGGGGCTACCGGACCAAGCGGGTGGCCACGGACCGGGCGCGCATCATCGTGGCGGCCGGAAACTTCCACGGCCGGACCACGACCATCGTCGGTTTCTCCAACGATCCGAGCGCCAGGGACGGCTTCGGACCGTTCACTCCCGGCTTCGACGTCGTGCCCTTCGGGGATGCCGAGGCCCTGGCCGCAGCGATCACCCCGGACACCGTCGCGGTCCTCATCGAACCGATCCAGGGCGAGGCCGGCGTCATCATTCCGCCAGATGGCTATCTGGCCGAGGTCCGGCGTCTCACTGCTGACAACGATGTGCTGTTCATCGCCGACGAGGTGCAATCGGGGCTGGGACGCACCGGGGCGACCTTCGAGTGCGACAACTGCGGTGTCGTGCCTGACCTCTACCTGCTCGGCAAGGCCCTGGGAGGAGGCATCGTGCCGGTCAGCGCCGTGGTGGGGGACGCCGGCGTGCTCGGCGTCCTGCAGCCGGGCGAGCACGGCTCGACCTTCGGTGGCAACCCGCTGGCGGCGGCGGTCGGCTCCGCGGTGGTGGACCTGCTGGAGACCGGCGAGTTCCAGGCCCGGGCCCGCGATCTCGGTGAAGTGCTGGCGAGGCGTCTCGAGAGCCTGGTGGGCCATGGCGTGCAGGCGGTTCGGGTGCGCGGCCTGTGGGCCGGGATCGACATCGATCCCGCCCTGGGCTCGGGGCACCTGGTCTGTCAGCAGCTGGCCGACCACGGCGTGCTGGCCAAGGAGACCCACGGATCGACCATCCGGCTGGCACCACCGCTGGTCATCACCGCCGCGGAGATCGACTGGGCAGTCGACCAGCTGGAGGAGGTGCTCGCGGGCCTGGGATGACCTCCCGGCCGCCGCAGGGGCGCCATCGGCTGCCAGAAGAAGCCCATCGAGGAAGCCCATCGACGGGACGAGTCGGTGGGCCGATCGGCGCGCATGCCGGAAGTACCGACTAACGTCGCAGCATGCATGTCGTTGAGCGTGGCACGGGGACCGCCCTGGTGATGATCCACGGCTGGGGGCTGGACCACCGAATGCTGCTGCCACTGGATCCGGTGGTCGAGCAGGCCGGCGGATGGCGCCGGATCTACCTCGATCTTCCCGGGCACGGTGGCAGCCCGGCAGGCGGGATCTCGAGCACCCAGCAGATCGTCGACGCGGTGGAGGCCGAGCTGGCCGAACGGCTCGGCGACCAGCCCTTCGCGATCCTGGGCAACTCCTTCGGGGCGATGGTCGCCCGTCAGATCGCGCACGACCGACGCCCTCAGGTGCTCGGCCTGGCGACGGTGGCCGGCGCCTTCATCGCTGACGCCGCCGCCCGGACGCTGCCGGAACGCACCGTCATCCACGAGGATCCGGCGGTGATCGCGGCACTGGGCGAGCTGGGAGCCGAGTACACCCCGATGGCCGTGGTCCAGACCCGCGAGCACGCCGAGGCCTTCCTGACATCGGTACACCCGGGCCTGGCGACCGCCGATCACCAGGCACTGGGCCGGATCGCTGAGCACTACGGATTGGCCGCCGAACCCGAGGACTCCTCCCCCGCACCCTTCGGGCGCCCCTGCCTGTTGCTCACCGGACGCCAGGACCAGGCGGTCGGCTACCAGGATGCGTGGGCGCGGATCGAGCACTATCCGCGCGCGACCTTCGCAGCCCTGGACGCCGCCGGCCACAACGTCCATCTCGAGCAGCCGGGGCTCACCGGGGCCTTGATCGCCGACTGGCTGCAACGGATGAGGCGGTATCCCTAGCGCCCTCAGAGCTGGACGGTGAGCTCCCCCAGCCGGTCTGTCAGTGCCATGTTCTCCGAGTAGTCCACCGGGCAGGCGATGACGTGGACCCCGCCGTCATCCAGGGCTGCTCGCAGGGTCGGCGCCAGCTCGTCGGCGGCAGTGATCAGGTGACCCTCGGCGCCGAAGGACCGGGCGTAGGTCACCAGGTCGGGGTTGGTGAAGTCGACAGCCTCATGACGGCCGAGTTCCATGTCCATCTTCCACTTGATGAGCCCGTAGGAGTCGTCGATCCACACCAGGGCGACCAGGGGGATCTCCTCGCGCACCGCCGTCTCGATCTCCTGGGAGTTCATCAGGAAGGCCCCGTCACCCATCGCCGCCAGGATCTTGCGATCCGGCATCGCCAGCGCGGCACCCAGCGCCCCGGGCAGGGTCCAGGCCATCGTCGACAGACCGTTGGAGATGACGCAGGTCTCCGACGCCTCGGTCGGGTACAGCCGGGCCATCCACATCTTGATGGCCCCGGTGTCGACCAGCACGATGTCCTCATCGTCGAGTGCCGAACGGATCTCGTGGACGACGCGCTGGGGCTTCATCGGGAAGGACCCGTCGGCGGCACCGCGCTCCAGCTCGTCGTGGAGGAGACGCCGGATCGGGGCATGCGGGAAGTCGAACGCGGGAAGGTCGGCGTCGCGGGCGGCGTCGGTGAGGGCCTGCAGGGACTCGGCGACGTCGGCCTCGATGTTGATCGAGATCTGGTAGTCGGCGTCCTCGTCCTGGGCGAAGCAGTTGACGTGGATGATGGTCTTGTCGCCGGACGGATTGATCCGGGCAGGGGCGAACTCCTGCAGTTCGTAACCGACCGCCAGGATGACGTCGGCCTTGTCGAAGGCGAAGTTCTCGTAGTCGTGGCGCATGAAACCGACCACCCCCAGCGCATTGGGGTGGGAGTCGGGCAACACTCCCTTGGCCTGGAAGGTGGTGGCCAGGGGCAGGTTGAGGGTCTCGACCAGCTCGCGCAGCTCATCCTCGGCGTGCGACCGGGCGACGCCGTGACCGGCGAGGATCACCGGAGACGTGGCATTGCTGAGCGCCGCGATGGCCGCGTCGATCTGTACCGGGTCGGGAAGGGCGTGGTGGGTCGGACGGGACACCAGGGGGACCACCGAGGCCTCGACAAGCTCGGCCTCGACATCCTGGGGCACGGCCAGATAGGTGGCACCGGGACGCTCGGCCTGGGCCAGGTCGAAGGCCTTGCGCACCATCTCCGGCACCGCCTCGGGGCGCTGGATGGTCGCCGACCACTTGGTGACCGGGGCGAACATCTTCTCCAGATCGACGATCTGGTGGGACTCCTTGTAGATCCGGTTGAGCCCCACCTGAGCCGAGATGGCGACCACCGGCACGGAGTCGGTGGTGGCGTCCGTGACTCCCAGCAGCAGGTTGATGGCACCGGGGCCCAGGGTTGCGGTGCACACCCCGGCGCGCCCGGTGAGCCGACCGTAGACGTCGGCCATGAAGGAGGCGCCCTGCTCGTGGCGGACCAGGACGAACCGGATGTCCGGGTCGTCGTCGATCTCCTGGACGAGTTGGATGTTCTCCTCACCAGGAATGCCGAAGACGAACTGGACCCCTTCCCGGCGCAGGCATTCGGTGATGAGGCGGGCGACGGTGCGTTCTGAGTTCACCTGGTCATCCTCTCGCATCCTGGCTCGCAGGTCATTGCCGTCCTGCTACTGGCCGGCGGAATCCCGGAACCGGGTACAGCCCGGCCCCGGGGCCTTCTCACAGCACGACGAGGCCGACCAGATAGCTGATCGTCAAGGTCAACAGTCCGACCTCGAGCGACCGGCGGAGGGTGCGTCTCAGGTGGGTGCGGCCCACTCGTGCGCTGAGGATGGAGGTGATGGTCAGTGAGATGACGACTGCCACCACGATGGCTGCCGACTCCACTCCGGAATGGAAGAAGAACGAGATGAGCGGCGGGATGAGGGCTCCGATGCCCTATGCCAGTCCGGCAGCCAGCCCGGTGCGGACGGTCGACGCGGAGGTCTGCACCGTGCTGATCCCGTACTCACTCTCGAGCTGAGCACTCAGCGGATCGAGATCCATCAACTGTCGGGCCACCTCCTCGGCGACCTCAGAGGTCAGCCCCTTGGCCCGGTAGTAGGCCGCGAGTTCCTGGTACTCGGCCTCCGGATCAGCCAGGATCTCGCCACTCTCCTGTTCGATGACCGCCAGTTGGGCGTCGCGCTCGGCGGCGGCCTCGGCCCACTCGGCACCTCCCACGCTGAGCATGCCGGCGATGGTGGCCGAGGATGCCGCCACCAGCAGGACGGCGTCACCGGAACCGGCGCCGGCAAAGCCCTCGAGGATTCCGGCGGTGGCGATGATGCCGTCATTGGCGATCGCGAACCATCCTCGCGCCTCACTCGGATCGAAGCGGGCCCAGGGCCGGCGTCCGGGGCTGTGCACCCCGGATTCCGGTGGCTCCGGTCCGTCCACCGCAGCATCTGTCACACCTGCTCCTTCCCGAGGGGTCGCCCGCAGCCGACCAGCAGGTGGCGGTCACCGTTGCTTCCGAGTCGTCCTAGGTGTACTTCCCCGGGAGGTTGTGAACGGGTGAGGTAGCGAAGACCTCCGGGCAGGAT
>NZ_AUHZ01000008.1 GCF_000423445.1 Acidipropionibacterium thoenii DSM 20276
GCCTCAACGAAGGGCTCCTCTGGAAAGAGGAGCGATTTAGCGGCCTCGCAGAGAGGCCTCTGACAAGGTTCGCCACCGGTCTCCCGCGAGACATCATCCTACTCACTCCGCTCGATCGTCCGGAGTAGACGCCAGAACCGGTGACAGGACTGCGTTGACAAGGGGAAACGGCATCGCGAGCGGTCCCCGTGGTTTCGCGTGGCGTCGGACCGCTCGCCGACCCGTTCAGATGATCATCGTTCCGTTACCGACGATGTAGCGAGAGTGCCCCAGCCATGCCACCGCCCGGTCGTCCGCAGTCTTCGACAGACCAAGGTCGCTCACCAGCACCGAGTCCTCGTCCCGATTCATGATCTCTTCGAGCTCGCGCTGCAAGGTGAGCACATGGCTGGGCGAACAGTCGACCATGAACACGCTGTACTGGACTCGAAGTCCGAATCGCTTGAGTGTCACTGCGATGTGACTGCGGCGCTTGTCATCCGGGACGTCGTAGGCGATGAGAAACCGATGACTGTCCTGCCTCACCGGATCGTCATCCCCTTGTACTCATCTCTGGTGCCGTCGACGACGCCGAGGAGTATCCGGGCCTGGACCTCGATCGATCGCCGCCAGGAAACCGTGTAGCCGAACGTCGGATGAGATATTTCGGTTGTGACTCTTCGCTCATACGCGGAGACGAGCGCCGTCCTCCCTTGCGCGGTCAGCCGGGAGTCTCCAAGGGTATGGGAGAACATGACCGACTTGAGAACGCCGGTGTTGATGCAAGTGACCACCACGGAGTCCGCGATCGGAGCGCGGAACTCCTCCATCAGGTCGAGGGCGAGTGCGGGCTTGTTTCTGCTCGAAGAGTGGAGGAAGCCCGCATGGGGATCCAGGCCGCACGCCACGAGCGCCCTAATGCAGTCCGAGAGGAGCAGGCTGTAGGTGAAATTGAGTGCCGCATTCAGAGGGTCCGTGGCGCCGCGTCCATGCCGACCTGGCCACATGGCCAAGAACTCCTGCCCCTCGTCACTCTTGAACATGGAGGGGAACGCCGAGAAGTAGATCTGTGCAGCCCTGCCCTCCAGCGCGAAGAGCTCCGGCAGAGAGACCGTTGACGTTGCAGCTCGGGCGAGGTCGCGCATATCAGCGACCTGGTCAACTTGATTCCCGTTGCGGCGGATGAGCGTCGCCTGGTTTCCAATCTTCGCTCGGATCATCTGCTGAGCCACTGGAAGACATCCCAGTTCAGACATCACATGCTGGTGCACTCGGGCCTGGCCATTGGGCGAGTCGGCGCTCGAGGCCCAGCCGACGACCCGTCCGCGGCTGCTGCACCAGACCACCGTCAAGCGGCGCCACAGCATTTCTCGGATCAGTGCACTCGACAGGTCGCCATTGCCGTGGACAACAATCCCGCAGACCTTCTCCAGGGGCAGACTGGCCAGTTCCTCGCCAGACCTCGACACCTTGACGCGACCCTGCCGGAGCGCTGCACGAGCTCCGGGGACCGTGATGTGCAGGATGGACCCGTCTGGATCTGACACTGAGATGCTCCGAGCAGGCTGTCCATCTGCGAAGCGATTCTCGTCCGGAAGGCACACGGTCGCGTGCGAGCAGCCGACGCACCTCGGGTCATCCAGCAATGGTTCTGGAGCGCGGTCAGCCTGGATCAGCTGCCTGGTGCGATCGACCCACGCGCGACACTCACTGCGGGAAGCGTCGTCAAGGTCGACGGGGATCTGTTTGTGGTGGTTCGTGAAGTACACGCCAGTCTCGGAGACTTCGTATCCCATCTCTTCGAGACACATTGCCTGAGCGATCACCTGAATCCGCTGTGGCTCGGTGATCTCTGCGCGTCTCCTGACAGGTGTCGACTTGTACTCGATCACGTCGAGGCGGCCCTCGTCGTCGCACTGAACAACATCGCAACGGCCGGTCAGACCGAGTTTATCGCTGTGTATGAGCATCGCCCGTTCCGTGCCGGGGCGAGACTCCGACGCATCGTCAACGCGTTTGTGGGCCATCGTCCCGGCGGATATTGCGAAACTGTCGACCTCCTCTCCCTGTGCCTCCAACCATGCCCTGCGTTGGCAGAACACGGTGTGCGAGATCAGACTAATCGGAATTATCTCCTGGGTATCCATGGGGAAAGTATTCCAGTGGATGAAACTCTCCGCCGAGAATCATGCGTTCTGGCGCGCTGGAACTCCCCCCCTTACGGACTCGGAACTGACAGGCCCCGGCGATCCCCCTGTGGGACAGCTGATTCGCGGCGGCCTGCCGCCGCTCGTCATCCGCAGAGGTCAGTTCATTGACGGAACTCTCCGCCATGAGGGCTCGCCATGCCGTGAACGACAGCATGTGATCGGCAATCGGGATCAGGGCGTTCTTCGTGTGGAGCGCCCGGAGCGGGGAGGCTCCCGCAGTGGCGCTGACCCTGCTGACAGCGGGTACCACTGTGAATCCACCGATCCCCCAGAGACCGCACCAGGCGAGTGCATCGTCCGCTGGTCCCGGAGGCGTCAGACCGGTCGACGTTCTGGAGTCGGGTTGTCCTTTTCCGGCGGTGTCAGTCACCGTCTTGCCGGTCAGGCCGTCCTGTATCGATGTCGTCGATCGGTTGGCGACGACCTCCGCGAGTGGAGCGAGGCGGTTTCCGACGAACTCCTCGCCTCGATTCCGCGTCTTCATCTCCCAACGAGATGCTGCACGGTCCGGCTGGCTCTCCTTGTTTGCGATGACCCAGTATCCAGGCTCACCGAGGTTGGTGATCATCAAGAGGTCCAGCTCGGTCAGTTCCGAAGTCAGAGCCTTCTCGCGCTGGTCCTCCAGCGCACTCCATCCGGAAGACGTCTCGGGAGGCTTGATCCGTGGGCTGAACAGTCCCGTCTTGCCATTCGGGACCTTGGCCTGAACCCACGAGTCACCCTGCGCGTGGCGGGAGGCATGCGCTTGGACGATCACGGACGCCTCATCGCCTTCCCAGGTGAGTATGGGCTGGGCGCTCGCCTCGTCCGTCCAGCCAAGTCTCACCCGTTGACAATCGGCCTCCTCGAGGATTCCTGCGAGACCGACGAGAGCGAAATGAGTGAGAGCACTGTTGAGGCCCCCGGCGAGCATGATGTTCATGATCCCTCCTTGGAGACGTGGCAATCCGCAGCGCGCAGAACGGCTTCGAGGTAACAGCATGTCCAGGCGCCGAGACGCCGGCTGGTCCGACTCATGAGTGAGCACCACTCCCCGCTGACGAACAGCTCCCTGGCCCTGTCCTTGAGTTCTCGATCGTCGTTCTCTCCGGTGAGTGATTCCGCGTTGAGTTGCGGGAGCACGCGGCCATGACCATGGCTGGTGCCGATCAACCGTGCGACAAGCTCAGGGTCGGAGGCGGCTTCGATCGCTGGCCAGGCGACGGCTACCGAACGCAACTCATGACGCCAGCCCTGAGGCAGTCCCCCGGCCCATTTGCGACGAGAGGTCCACTGCGCACTGCGTGCCGGGCTCTTCGCCAGCAGCGTGCCATCGGGTGCATTGAGCCGATGCTTCTGGAACCTTGGGTCTGCCTTTCCGTCGTCGTGGTGAAGTCCGGCCTGATACAGAAGCCGGCTGATCGCAGAATCCAAGTCAATCCGGGCGGCGAGGGACTCGGCACACCGTGCCACCCCGTCCTGATGCGCATCAAGGGTGACCAGGTGCTCCGATGATGTCCATTCCTGTCGGATGGAGTCGTCGTCGGACACGACAGCCTGCGGTTTCACCACGATCCATGGCAGATCGGAGTTCTCGCCCAGATCGGGTCCCCGGGTGATGACGCCGGTTTCCCCCGCTTGAGTGAACGCGTCCTGGGCTTCTTCGTCTCCCAGGCCGCATAGTTCTGTCAACCAGCGCTCTCCCGGCGTGCCATCGATGATGACGCGTGTTCCCTCCGCTCCATTGGCGGTCGCGACGGGCTCTGGCTTGGTGGCGTCGAGCACGACGACGCCTTTGCGTGTCACCGCATGACCGGTATCGATGATGACGACATCGCCATTGCGAATGTCTACGGAGTCGTCGTCGGAGCGAGAGAGTGCGCTCACCTCGTCCTCACGATAGAGAAAGGCTCTGGAATGTGGTTCATCGCCGACCAAGATGCGGTCCGCGAGAGCCCGGAGCACACCCACGCTGACGGGGAAGACCTCATCGTCGACCGGTCGTGTGGCGCCGAGCAGGGGAATCGCAACGGCGTCATCGACCGGGAGTGCCGCACGCATGACAAGCCCGGCCTGGAGGCGATCGGGTCGCAGGGAGTCCCGAATCCAGAGTTCGAGTTCCTCCTCGGCCAGTGGCGTGTCGGACGTTGCCTCCCAGCGCATGACGTCGCCGACGTGAGGCAGCTTGACGATCGCTCGTTCCGGCGACTTCGGAGCAGGAGGACAGGACATGATGTGCCATGGACTGGCGTCGTTCGGATCTGAGAGATCCCTCAACCAGGACCGGCCGGCTTGGAGATCTGCTGCCAAGTAGGGCAACTGATCCTTGATGTCATGTTCGCGTGGCCCCACAACCGTGATGGGGCCGGCTTCTCGTGATCCCTTTCTGTTCACTCGCCCGAAGCGCTGCGCGAGGCTGTCGGCAGGGGCGAGTTCGGTGAGCAGTCCTGAGAAGTCGACATCAATGCCAACCTCGACCGTCTGTGTCGCGACCAGGTATGGAGATGTCGGTTTCCCGACGTCTGCCCGGAGTCCGAACAGTTCTGGGTGTTCGCTCTTGATCGCGGTGAGATCCATGGGACGCATCGGTCCCACCCAGCACGGACAGTTGTCTCCAAGCGAGTCCGCCAGTTTCAGGGCGGTGTCCACATTGTTGACGATGCATCCGATCGTGCCGCCGTCGGTGCTCTCGCGGAGACTCCGGGCTTCCTGAGTGAGCTGGGCAACGTACTTGCTCGTTGCGCGCTTGCCATTCCAGTCGGGGGATTCAATGAGCCGAACGGGCTTTGGTCGCGTCATCCTTGGGTGCAGGCCGGGGTCGTTGAGATCCTCATCGGAGATCCCGATTGCGGTGCCACCGTCATCGACCCTCGCCGTGGCGGACGACTCGACCACCTGTAGCCCGGGCACCCCGATCGCAGAGGCGCTCGTGTCGGTGAAGGAGGCCACCCAACGTGCCGTGCCGAGGAGCTGCCTGGACAGGTGTGCCTCGTCAATGACGACGACCGAATCCACTCCCAGAAGACCCGCATCACGGGGTCGGGCACCCTTGCTGGTTCCGTAGCCGTGCATGAGAAGTCGGCTTCCCCACATGTCAGGGGTGGCGCTGATTACCGCGCAGGCGCTGGGATCGTCGATCCAACGTCTGTCTGTGGCGATCCCGCCACGCAGGTTGGCGAGGACCATGGGCCGTGAGTCATCCCCGAAGGTCAATCCGCGAAGGGCGTCGGCCATCTCCGTGGCCAGAGGATCGGACGATGACTCGAGCCAGTCCAGAACTCGCGCGGCCCTGTCCGCCTGAGAGTCCACCAGGGCCCGTCGATCGACCACGACGCACAGGCGTCGCGGCAGTCGAGGTCCAGCGTGGACGGCAGCCAGGGCGGTCAGGAAGACGTGGGCCTCAACGACGGCGCTCTTCCCGGAACCGGTCGGGGCGGTGATTGCAGCAGGCCACCTACCTTCGGAATGGACAGTGCTGACCAAGCGCATCTGCCAGGGGAACGGCCGGTGGCCATCGTTGACCCCGGCGAAGAATCGCGGGAAATCGCTGATGGTGAGTGTCATGACTCCTCCGGTGAATCAACGGGCACGAGGAGACCTCCACCGAGATGGCGGGACTGGCCGATGGCGATGAGGGTTCGATCCCCGACGAGTGCGCCAAGATCGAGGGTTGCGCTGTACGGCTGTACGACGCCGATCGACTTGGGGGCTTTGTGGACGTAGCGAGTGATTCGTGAGTCGGCGATCCGATGGGTGGCCAGCACGGAGGCGCCACCTCGTGACACGTCGGAGACGGCCTCGATCATCGCCCAGTAGTTTCTTGTCGGAGGACACTCCAGGTGATCGCGGAAGACATGCGCCAGTGACAGCAGGGCAGCTTGCTCGAAACCCCAGTGGCCGAGTTCCGGATGATCGGGTTGGCGTCTGGTCTCGGGGATCAGCCCTCCAATGCTCCGCCACGCACGGTGCCATCCCGGGTGCACTTCGGGCCAGAAGTCGTGGAGTCCGATCAGGTGGGCGTCGCGAAGCTCCACACTCTGTCGGGATCCGTCCGCACCGCGCTTCCACACCCGCTTGTTAGGCGCGTTGAGAGCCGATGTGATCTCGAGCTGGTCCTCTGGCGCCAGGTCCGCAGGCAGGAGGACTGCGAGGGCTCCACTGGAGAACTCGGTCTCGGGATTGCCCGCCAATGGCAGCCTCGGTAGGCAACTTGCAGGAATGTACTGGATCGCGACCCTGTTCGCGGGGCGCTCGACACCTTTCGCATAGCTCCCGGTGACGCTTGCCGGAGCGGAGTCGCCCATCCTCGCAACGAGCATCCGATGGGCTGCGACACACCAGTCGACAACCTCATGAGGCTTGAGCGCTTCAGAGACAGCCATCACGAGAGCCGTTGTCCACGGATCAGAGGACGGCGCCGAGGGCGCAAGCCTCTCGTATTGGAGCGCCTGCAGTGCAGAGTTCGGGATCCTTGAGCCCGCCGGGTGCTCGGTCAGCTTCGGCCTGTCCTGAGTCCTTGTCGGGAGTTTCGCGGGATGCTCCGCCTCCCATGCCGTCTCCAGCTCCTCCAGTCTTCCTGGCCCCGGAGTTCGCACTGCAACACCGCGGGGGTGCAGCTCGCTTGGTTCGGAGACGATCTCGTGGGTCGCGTCAATATGCTCGAGTGTCAGCACGACGGGGCTGTCGGACTCTCCAAGGCAGGAGACGTCGGAACACAGCCGACCGACCGTCTCCACAACGTGCGTAGGAGCGTCTTCCCACAACCATCCGACCGCCCCGGACAGTGCGGTCGAGGTGCTGATGGTCCGACTGGACTTCCTGATACGACCGGTCTTGCTCTTGGGCGGCTTCTCCGCGGTGCCATCATCGCGATAGCTGGTAATCGGAGCCCGTCCGAATGCGGGAACGTGGTCGGGGATCATGATCCGGGTCGGTGGATGATGCTCGAGCCAGCTCAATGCTGCAACAGACTCTGATGAGAGCCGCAGCTGCCCTTTGCGGAACTCCGCCTCCGTTCCGTTTCCGGCAGCATTGATGAGCGCCGAGTACAGCCGCGCAGTGTCGGGAATGCGAGACGGCGAGCCATCCTCTGCATGGCCTTGGAACACCCCGAGAGGGAAATGAGCTCTGACGGTGAGTGCGGGCATGGGTCAGTCCTCGTCCGCGTCGGTCTCGATGCCTCCGAGGATGATGGGGTTGCCTGTCACCTCAAAGACCTGACCATCCCAGTGGATTCCGGCCTTGGATGCGGCAGCGTCGATCGCCTCACCGAGCAGAGGTCCAGTGACCTCACGGGTGAGTGGGAGAATTTCACGCTGAGTCCCACGACGTCCGTCCAGGGCGACGCGGGAACCGCTGGCCTCGCGCAGATCACAGTTCGCACGCAGAGTGAGTTCCTCATCGGCCAGTGCGATGCCGTGCAGCGCCAGTGCCGCGAGCAGGGAACGGCAGGCGACGTTGGCCTCATTGTCGGAACCGAAGCGGATCTGTCGCAGCGCCGAGAAGCTCAGGACGTGAGATCGGATGATCGTGCTGCACGAGACGAGGCCGAGGGCGTCGAGGCTCGGTGGGATCGAGCCGAGCCCCAGAACTGATGCCGACGTCTTCCCCGACTTGGCGGCCTTGGCCTTCTTCTTGATGCCCTCGACGGTCTTCGAGGACATCTCGTCCTCCTGCGTCTTCAACAGCGTCAACATGTCCTTCTCGCTGAGCTGGACACTCGGAGCGAGATCGTCCTTGCGTGCCGCTCCGCGCGGCGCCGGCTTGCGGCCGCTCTCAGTCTGGTCAGCGAGGACGCCGATGATCTCCCCGGTCGCACAGGAGCGGTACCTGGCCTGGTGGGCCCTGCGCGTCGAGTCCCAGGAGCCGAGCACGAGGCTGACGGGGCTGAGCTCCAGTAGGGCGGTCGCGTTGGCAGTAGTGGCGTTACGGGCGTCGACGTAGATCGGATACTCGGTGACCGGCTTTCCCTCGTGGGTGCCGAAACGAATATGTCCGTCCGTGAAGCGGTGCGGCAGCTGGTAGTCGAACGACGTGTACTCCGGATGGCCCTCGTAGTGGACGCGGATACTCGGCATCCGGGAGAGGGCGGGGTCACCCTCCTGAATGGCGAGAGCGATCGCCTCCTCGATGCGGTTGAGCTGACTGGCCTTGCTGTCGACAATGACAGCACTCTTCGCCTCATCGTCGATGTACCTCGTCTCATAGGCGTAGGTCCCCTGGTTCCCAGTGACGTATCGCGCGGGCGCGATGCCGGCATGCGATCCTGCGGCGGGGACGAGATCAGTGACGGAGGAGAGCACGGTGGCACCACCGGCGCGGCATGCCGAGTCGACGTCAGCGAAAGTAAGTGGATCCATGATTGAGCCTTTCATCGTTGGAGGCGCTGCGGGTCGGTTGGGCCCGTAGGGTTCAGTGTGTCGGAGGGGTCCGACAGTTTTGGGTGGCGCCGGTGAGATTGGGCGCCGGAGAGTGTCAGCGAGTGGACGGGAGCTGTGTTGCTCAGTGGTGCTAGATCGATGCGGATGAGCATCTGCGGACGAATCGATCAACACGTTTCGCCTGCGCGCCCGCATCTTTCGGTGTTCCTGCGATGCTCATCTGGTGTCGTGCATGCGCTGGGCCCGCACCGGGGCAGTAGATGCGTACTCCGTGACCTTGTTCTCGAGCTGTCCAGCCTCGGCTCATCGCCGAAAGGACCGCTTCAGCGACTTGCGGTTTGAGTCGCTTGCGGATCGCGCGTCGATCGAGTTCTTGACCGGATCCCATGCCTGCTCCCAGGTCTCATGTGTGCCGACTGCAGCGTCGCATGGCGCGACCCTAACATGATGTCGTTCCGATGACAAGTGCTAGACACATAAGGCCCACGTACGATGAATGATCGAAGGGCGACCGCAGCCGCATGTTCATGTGAAGTACAGCGAAGACAGATAAGGCCCACGCCTCAACGAAGGGCTGCACCGTGGGACACGGTATCCCCCTGTGGGGCAGGGCGGAGGTCCCGGCTAGATCGAGGCGAACGTGCTGGCATTGTCTGCGATCCAGCGATTCGCCTGCTCGACCTCGGCCAGGCTGGGGGAACACACCTCGTCGTAGCCGGCCTTGCCCGTGGTCTTCAGCCAGTCGTTGACGTCGGCCCACACCCATATGGGCCCGGTTGTCGACCAGTCGAACTCGATGGGGAAGGCCTGGCTCCCTGACGTCTGCTTCGTCCACTTCGTGACCGCCGGTCGCGAGACGCCGGTTCGAGCTGCGATCTCTGAGCTGGAGACCAGGTCGAGGCGAAGTCGAGACGCCGTGACGCCCAACGACTGAAGGTTGCCCAAGGCTGTCCGTACGGCGTCGGTGCAGCTCTCGCTGGTCTCGTCGACGTGGGTGAACTGGAGGCGGCCAGTCTTGGACCAGTCGATACCCTCGGCGGCCAGGCGATCGATGGTGGCGTCGTCGATGGGGTCGATGATGAACGTGAGCTCGTATGTTCGCATGGCCTGCTCCTGATTCATTGGATTCCGCAGTCCGCAAGTCTCATCCAGTTAACAGCAGTTAACCATGAATGTCAACGGTGCACCGCATGACCTCGGGAAGCCGTCGATAGACTGCGGCCAGCTATGTCTCACACGGATGCTCGCGGTTGCCGCGGGGACCACACCACCCAGCCGGCGCCTGATCCGCAGCTCCGCCACGCTGCCTGGCAGGCGGCCCTGCCCACCATCGCGTTCCTGCTCTTCGTCTCGCTGCTGCGGTCGCCGATCACCGCCGTCCCGCCCCTGCTGGGACGGATGGCCGGCGACCTCGGCATGAGTTCCAGCGCGATGGGCGCCCTCACCTCCGTGCCGGTGCTGTGCTTCGGCGCCCTGACGCCGATCGCCTCCCTGGTCCTGCGACGTCTGGACCTCAACTCCTCGGTGCTCTGGGCCCTGGTGATCATCATGGCCGGATCCGTGCTGCGCTCGGCCGGCTCGGTGTGGGCGGCCTTCGCTGGCACCGCGGTCATCGCAGCAGGCATGACGCTGGGCAATCTCATCGCCCCGATGGTCATCGCGCGCAGTTTCCGCAGCCGCACGGCTCTGATGACAAGCTCGTACTCCGCCTCGATCAACATCGCGGTCACCCTGTCCACCGCCCTCGCCGCGCCGCTGGCGCTGCTCATCGGATGGCAGGGGTCCACCGCCGCCTGGGCTCTGGTCCCCGGGGTGATCGCCGGATTCGTGTGGTGGAAGGTCTTCCCACCCCAGCGTCGCCGCGATCGGGACGCCGTCCCTCCCGGCACCGTCTCCTCACCCGGCACCAAGGCACGCCACGGCAGGGACGCCCGGAGCAAGCCGTCCGTCTCGATCGCCGCCTGGCCACTCGCCTGGATCATGGCCGCCGCCTTCGCGGCCCACAACCTCGCCTACTACTCCACCGTCACCTGGCTTCCCACCGCCCTGCGCGAGGTCGCCAGGCTGGGAGAGTCGGGAGCCGGGCTGGCCTCCAGCGTCTTCCAGATCACCGCCGTCGCCGGACCGCTGATGGTGCCGCTGGCCCTGAACCGGATGGGTTGGTCCATGCGGCGCGTCATGATCATCGTGTGCGCGTGCTGGCTGGCGCTGCCCTTCGGGATGATGACGCTCCCCTCCCTGTGGCTGGTCTGGTGCATCCTCGGCGGGATCGCCTAGGGCGCCTTCTTCAGCGCCCTGTTCACGATCGTCATCCAGCGCAGCCGCACCCCCGACGAAAGCCGACGTCTCACCGCCCTCATCCAGACCACCGGATACATCGTCGCCTCCCTGGGGCCGATCCTGGTGGGACGCGTGCACGACCAGTTCGGCGGATGGACGCTGCCCTTCGCCGTCATCGGCGCAGCCACCGTCATCCTCACGGTGTGCGCGATGATCGCTGTCGGCGACACCTCACGGCCCGCCGTCTCCCCTGACGATCGCCCCACCGAGGTGTGACCGTCGTCTCCTTGATGGGCGCCTCCGGCTGGGTACCGTGGCTGAAACTCAGGCCGGAGGTCACCATGTATGACAGCCATCGTGAGACAGTCCCCATCAGCGGCGCGACGTTCGCGGCCCCGCCGGCGCCCGAACCCCTCGCACCCGACCCTGTGGTGCCGGATCCGGTAGTGCCCGATCCCGTGGAACCACCGTCGCCTTTCCCTGCTCCCGGTCCGATCGATCCGCCCTCCCCGCCCGGTCCGCAGCCGCCCACCGAGCCGCCGGGTCGTCCCGAACCGGTGCGTCCTCCCACGCCGGCACCGCCGGGCCCGGTTCATCCGGCGCCCTGGCCGCCCGAACCTCTCCCGGCGCCGCCCTCCCCGCCGGGTCCGCCATCCCCGCCGGGCACTCCATTCCCGCCCGCCCCTCCGATCCCGATGTGACGGCGCGCCAAGGTCCCGCACCGGCTCGGTAGCGGTCCCGCCACGGGCCCGCACCGGCCCCCACCGGGTGGTGCTGGGAGCGGCAAATAGTGTGGGGCCATGAGCTCTCGTTCCACCCCACGCCCCTGCATCCCTGCCGCCACCGAGGACTGGGAGCGCGCCATCCCCGGACTGCTCACCCGTGACGTCCGACTTCTCGTGCCGCTGGACCACTCCAACCCGGCCGATCCGCGCACGATCGAGGTCTACGCCCGGGTGGTGGCCACCCCCGACGGCACCCGGCGTCCCCTCCTGCTCTTCCTCCAGGGCGGCCCCGGCTGCGAGTCTCCGCGCCCGACCCTGTCGGACCCCGGGTTCCCGGGCTGGCTGTCCCGCGCCCTCGAGGACTACCAGCTGGTCCTGCTCGACCAGCGCGGCACCGGGCTGTCCTCCCCGGTCTCCGAGCCGGTGGGTTCGGCCGCCGACCAGGCCGAGTACCTCACCCACCTTCGTGCCGACGAGATCGTCGAGGACTGCGAGGACCTGCGTCGTCACCTCGGCGTCGAGCGCTGGGCGGTGCTGGGCCAGTCCTTCGGCGGGTTCACCCTGCTGCGCTACCTGTCGGTGCATGCCGAGTCGCTGAGCGCCGGCTACTTCACCGGTGGGCTGTCGGCGGTCGGACGCCATGCCGACGAGGTCTACGCCGCCACCTACGCGACGATGGCCACCAAGTCCGAGCAGTACTACCGGCGGTTCCCCGGCGACCGCGACCGGATCCGCGAGCTCCTCGAGCTGGCGGCCGACGGCGGCGTGAGCACCCCGAACGGCGACCTCGTCTCGCCCTCCCGGGTCCGCTCTCTCGGCCATCTGCTCGGGGCCTCCGGCGGCGCCGAGAAGCTGCACTACCTGTTGGAGCGCGAGCCCAGCTCCCGCGCCTTCCGCTACGACCTCGCCGAGATGCTGCCCTTCGGCGGCCGCAACGCCCTCTACGCGGTAATCCACGAGTCCTCCTACGCCGACGGGTGCACCACCGCCTGGTCGGCGGCACGGACTCTGCCTGAGTCCTTCGAGAAGGATCCGACCCTGCTCACCGGCGAGCACCTGCTGCCCGGTTGGTTCGACGAGGACTCCTCTCTGAGGCCGTGGAAGGAGACCGCCGAGATCGTCGCCAATCACCCCTGGCCCACCCTCTACGACGCCGACGCCCTGGCCGCCTCCCAGGTGCCCTGCGCGGCCGCCGTCTACTTCAACGACGCCTACGTGCCCCTTCAGTTCTCGATGGAGACCGCCGCGCTCATCCCGCGAATGCACCCCTGGGTGACCAGCCAGTACGAGCACAACGGGTCCAACGCCTCCGGAGGTGGGGTCCTCGACCGGCTCATCAGGTTGGCACGGGGGGAGCTCGCGAGATGACCCGCCGGACCGGCGGCTACCGGAGGGGGCGGCCATGATCAGTAGTCAGCAGGAGCTGGAGGACGCCCTGGCGGCCGGTTCCCAGGTGCTGGAGGTGGACTCGCCCGCTGCCGCCGAGCTGCAGCTGCCACGCGGTGCCGGATCGATGTTCAACAGCATCACGGTCCATCTGCGCGGCAGCTCGCGGATGGCGATCAGCGACGCGATGGTGATGGCCCACGACGAGTCGACGGTGATCAGCGGTCCCGACGGGGTGGTGACCGCCGACGGTTCGGCGACCGTGCTGGGTTCGGGGGTGGTCAACGCCTCCGGCCGGGCCCATGTGGTGGCCGGCGGGTCGGCATCGGTGACGGCCTGGGGGCATGCCCAGCTGGAGTTGTCGGGGGCGGCCGCCGCGCGGGTCAGTGGCGAGGTGAGCGTGCTGGCAGGTGAGGACTCCCGGGTGTGGGCCGGCGGGCTGGCCCAGGTGCAGCTGGGCGACGAGGCGATGTGCCTGGTCACCGGGATGGCCCCCGACGGAGGCGTCGGCATCGTCACCCCCGACGCCGTCACCCCGGGACGGGAGGGGCAGGTCCACCGCGCCGACGGGAGCCTGTCCACCCTCAAGGACCCGACCACCTGGTGCCAGATGTTCCACGTCGCGATCGACGGCGGGATCGCCACCGTCTACAAGGCGGTCGACACCTTCTGGACCACCGCCTGGGCGGTCCGCCAGAAGATCTTCTACACCCCGGGAACCTGCCCGACGGCCCCGACTGGGAGGACGCCGACACCGGCGGGGGACTGCACTTCTCACCCACCGCGTTCCAGGCCCGTCAGGTGGTGCGCTCCTGCACCCATGTGGTGTCCTGCGGGGTGCGGGTCGACGAGCTGCGACCCCTCACCGACGACGTCTGCAAGGCGCCCAGGGTGGTGAGGGCCTGCCAGAAGGTCGACGACTGAGGGTGCCGGGCGGGTCGGGCTGGGAGAATGGCCGCATGGAGCCACTGCCCGCACGCGACGCGATCACCCCCGAGGTGCTGGCCCGCTGGGCCCACCGGGGCCAGCGCAGGGACACCCCGGCCGGCCCCGGCGCCTACATCGACCATCCCCGCCGGGTGGTCGAACTGCTGCTGGCCGGCGGGGTCGCCGACCCCGAGGTGCTGGCCGCGGGATGGCTCCACGACACCGTCGAGGACCAGCCCGAGAGGCTGGTCCGGGCCGGAGCGGCTCTGGATCATGGATCTGATGGCGGTGCTGCGGGGTCCGGGGACGGGATTGGAGTTGGGGATGGGGAGCCGGTGGATGACGCGGTCGTGCGGGACCGGGCCCTGGCCGTTCTCGCCGATCTCTTCGGGCCAACGGTCGGCCGGATCGTGGCCGAGGTGACCAACCCGCTGCCGTCGGCGTCGGCGCAGGGTAGTCCCGACGTGCTCTATCTGGAGCATCTTCGCCAGATGTGCGCCCACGGCTCCCCGGCGGCGGTCTCGGTGAAGATCTGCGACCATCTCGACAACACCCGCGATCTCGACCCGGTCCCCGCAGACCCGCGGGACCCGGCCCGGCTGGCCCGGCTGCGGCGCAAGTACGCGGCCGCCCGCCCGATCCTCCGGTCGGCGTCGAGCCTGCTGGCCCCGCGCTGGCAGGCTTCGGCACTGTCCCGCGACCTCACCCAGGGGCGGTGACTCCTCAGATTTCCAGCAGCGCCCGGTTCAGCACCTGCGCGGCCAGATCCATCGGTATCCGTTCCTGCTCCAGACGCAGCCCGCGCCGTTCCAGGTCCAGGAAGACCTCCCGCTCCTCATCGGTGAGCCCGGACACCCCGTGCGCCTGGCCCGGTTCGGGCACCGCCAGTTCCTCGAATCGACTCACCAGGGCCCGGGTCATCAGCACCGATCTCGTCTGCGGCATCCGGGCGCGGCAGCGCGACAGGATGGCGAAACCATGGGTGTCCAGATCTCCCCAGTAGAGGATCGGCGAGTCGCGGATCCAGTGAACCCGGTCGAGCTGGACGACGGCGTACCCGCGGCCGTGCACCGCGATCACCCCCGGAACAGGCGGCAGAGCGGCGAGAGTCGTGAGATTCTCCACGATGAGGACCACTCGTGGAGACACCACGAGCCTGTCCAGCTCGTCGACCCCGGTAGTCAGATCGTGGAGAGTCGTCCCCGAGACCGAGACATCGAGCACCCTGATGCGGAATCGTTGGGGTTCGCTGGCCAGTCCGATCCCCTCCTGACCCGTGATCGCCAGGATCAATCGCTCGACCAGACCGCGGTGCTTCTCCAACCATTTGGTGTCGATTCCGTGGACGGCCACCTGGCGCGGGAGGAGGCCGGAGTCCGGGTGGTCGATGAGCCAGTCGGCCATCGCCATCAGCCGTTCGACATCGGCGTCGTCGAGGCCGGCGATGTCATCGACCAGGTGGGGCAGCGAGTCGGCGAGACTGCTCGACTCGGGCCAGCGCGAGGTGACGATCCCGGCCAGCTGGCGGCACCGCGCCCAGGCCGACTGCTGTCCGGCGAGGCCGGCGATCCCCTCGGCCGAGGTGACGCGCACCCTCAGCGGCAGTCGCTGAGAGCCCCAACTCGGCCAGCTGCGCACCGCCCACTCCAGGGCCGCACCCTCCGGTGGGTGCCACTGATGCCACGACCGTCGCCACGCCGCCAGGGCATCCGGGTCTGCCAGCGCCTCCTGCTCGGTGGGCAACCCCAGCGGGAAGGAGACGTCGACGTCGGGATCGCTGATCCAGACGCGATGGTTGCGACGGTACTTGGTCGCCGCCCAGCGTCGCAGCTCTGGCAGGGTCCTCACAGCAGCGGAGCCTGCACGTCGTCGCGCTCCTCGCCTGCGACCTCGTCCCCGTCGGACTGCGCCCCCGGGTCCTGGAACTGGCTGACCATGATCCGCGACGGGCGGCCCGGTTCATTCTGGAACAGGATGATCCCGCCGACGTAGTCCTCCAGGGTCTGCAGCATCTTCATCGGGGTGGCCAGGAGCAGCTGGAAACCGAAGTCGCGGAACACCTCGAGTCCGGCCCGGGTGAACTCCGGGTCGGTCTTGTCGAAGGCCTCGTCGAGCGCCACCACCCCGTAGCCGGGCAGCGTCGCCCCATCACGGGCCAGCTGGTAGCGCAGGGCGGCGGCCAGGCAGAAGGTCACGAACTTCTGCCGCTCCCCGCCGGAGCGACCACCGGCGTCCTCGTAGAAGTCCACCGGGCGGGACTCGGCGTCGAGCACCTCGGCGCGGAACTCCACATGGATGCGGGTGTCGAGGCACAGCTCCCGCCACCGGCGGTCCACCAGCTCCTGGGAGCGCAGCCGGGCCATCAGCCGCTGGATGCGCAGGAACCGCTCCTCCGCACCCTGGCGGGCCTGCGGGTCGTCCCCCGCCTCCATCACGTCGGAGACGCTGTCGGTGGTGATCTGCTGGAGTTCGCGCAGGAAGTCGCGCACCTCCGGAAGGCTGCGGTCGCAGACCCGCACCTGCAGATGGCGGCCCCGCGCGTACTCGGTGCGCATCAGCGACTCGTTGATGGGGTCGATCCGGTTGCGGACCTCCCGCCGCGAGATGCGGATCCTGTTCGCCAGGGCGGTGATGTTGTTGCGCGACTGGCTCTGCAGCAGGTCGAAGAAGCGCGCCTCGAACTCCGGCAGCCGGTCGGCGCGCAGCTGCTCCAGCTGGCGCAGGTACTCCGGCAGGTAGTCGACGCCGTCCTGAAGGTCGGCGGCGCGCTGGGGCCAGGTCTCCTTGAACCGTCTCATCCGGTTCTCCGCGAGTTTGATCTGGCGGTCCCGGTCGGACTGTGTGGTGCGCTGGTCCTCGCTGATCTGAGTGGTCGTGGAGCGGTGGAGGGTCTCGAGATCCTCGAGATCGAGCCGGTCGTCGCGGTCGCTGCGGGGCTGGCGGGGACTACTGATCCTGGCCTCCAGAGCCTCTCGGACCTTCTCGGGGACGTCCTCCGCCCGTCTCAGCGCGGCCGTCCAGCGATCCCGTCTGGTGGTCAGGGAGGTCATCTCGTCGTGGCGCACGCGTGCGTCCACCTGCAACTGCTGGGTCTCCGACCTGGCTGCGCTCTCGGCCTCCTGGAGGCCCGGAAGCTCGCTCTCCGCGAGGGCGAGCTCCTGATTACCGGCCCTCAGCTGCCTCAACTGGGTCTCGACCGAGTCGATGTCGGCCCGGGCGCGGTCGACATCGAGGTCCTCGGGACGCGTCCGGATCAGTTCGGTGAGATTCGTGCGCAAGGAGTGCCTGTGCCTGATCCGCTCGTCGAGCGCGTCGGCAGCCTCGATCGCCGTCTCCAGCACTGCCCGTGCCTGGTCCAGGGCTCGCGCCAGGGCATCGTGCTTGGCGGCGGTGGAGGAGCCCAGCAGCCATCGGGTGCGGTCGGAGACCTTCCAGCGGTCGTCCTTCTCGTGGCGGGTGCGGGAGTGCTTGACCTGTCCGGCGCGGGTGAGGCCGCGATCCAGGCGGTTGAGCTCGGAGACGTCGTCGACGCACCGGTAGTCGTACCGGCGGGCGAGGGTCTCAGTGAGCCAGCCGGCGAACGGCGAGGAGGCCAGCACGGTCACCTTGCCCGGCAGCGTCCCCGGTCGGGTCGGGCTCGCGCCGCTGCTGGTGCTCGCTGGAGTGGAGGGAGCCGGGGAGCCGGGACGGACGCGCTCCCAGACCAGCCGCGTCCCCCAGCTGCGGCGGTCCACGGCGGCCGCGACCCGCGAGGAGATCTCATCGGGGACCAGCAGGGTGCGGGCCAGGGGACGCAGCACCCGTTCGATGGCACCCTGCCACTGCGTCTGGTCGGGGAGGACGTCGATGAGCTCGCCGGCGAACGGCAACTCGTCGGTGGTCACTCCCAGCTCGTCGGCCAGCGCGGTCCGGGCCAGCAGCAGGGCCGCCTCCATGTTGGAGTGCTGCGACTCGAGGGCGCGCAGATCGGTGCTCAGCGTGTCGACGGCGTCCTTGGCCTTGACCCGGTGCTCCAGGACCGAGTAGTTCGCATCCCGCTCCCGGCTGTCCTCCTCGTCGAGACCGCGCAGCCGGGCGGTGAGATCGTCCTGCCAGCCTGTCCACCCGGCGGGGGAGTCGGGCAGGGTCAGATCGCACTGCGCCGCCCGGTTCTCGGCGTCGGCCAGGGCGTGTCGGCAGCGCTCCAGAATGTCCTGGTAGCTGCTGCGCTGGCGCTCGAGATCGGGAATGCGGTGGCCGCCCAGACCGGCGATCCGTGCCTGGCACTGCTCTCTGGCGGCGGTGGCGTCGCGTTCCCGGCGTTCGGCGGCGGTGATCTCGGCGCTCAGCGACTTCAGGATGGTCTGGCATGCAGCGATGAGCGTGTCGGCGATCTCCGCGCGGTGCCGGGTGAAGAAGGTCTCGGCATGGTGCTGCTCGGCCTCGAGCAGGTCCAGAGCCTCGACCGCCCGGTGATAGGCGGTGGAGATGGCCTCCAGGGGTTCGAGGGCGGCGACCTGTTCGCGGGCGTCGACCACCGCGCGGTGGGCTCCCGAGAGCTCCTCGAACTGTTCGACGGCCGCGTCGGCGAGACCGAAGGTGTCGGGTTCGTCGAGCATGAAGTCGCGCAGGAGGGTGTTGAGACTGCCCAGGTTCTTGGCGGACTGGGTCTTGTGGAGGAGCCGCTGGGCCCGGTCGGATGCCAGGCCGAGCTTGCGCTGGAGTCTGCTGGCGAAGCCGTTGTACTGCCTGTTCGTCCACCATCCCGGGTGGGCCGCCTTGATGCCGCGCGAGTCGATGCCGTTCTCCACCAGCGGTCTCAGGGACTGAAGATCGACTCTCTGATCGGCGTCGACGTACAGATTGCTGACATCTGCGGGGCTGGAGGCCTGCTGGGTGGCGTGCATCAGCCTCAGCAGGGAGACGGTGCGCCCGTCGGCGTCGTCGAAGGTCAGCGCGATCCCGCTCCAGGTGGCGCCGGTCCGCAGATAGGTGGTGGTGACCTGACCGGTCGACTCGTCGACGTCGCGCCGGTGCGCACCGCGCACATAGCTGAGGATGTCTCGCGAGCGGTCTCCCTGGCCGCTCTGCTGGGCGGCCGCGTTGAAGGCCAGCCACCGGGGCTGCACCATGATGGCCGCGATGGCGTCCAGCAGGGAGGACTTGCCCGAACCCGAGGCGCCGGTGATGAGAACTCCCTTGCGCGGCACGGTGATGTCCCGGTAGCCCTCGAAGGTGCCCCAGTTCACCAGCTGGATGCGGGTCAGCCGGAACTGGCCGGGGTGCTCGGGCCCCCTCACCGCTCGACCCCCTCGTCCTCGTCATCCCCGTCTGTGTCATCCCCGTCTGTGTCATCCCCGGGGCGACCGGTGACGCCGGACGTAGCGGCGGGGGATGCGGGGTTGGCGAGACGGTCGATGGCCTGTCGCACGGTGGAGACCTCGTTGGCGTCGAAGATCAGCGCCAGTACCGGGGAGATCTCGAAACGCTCCTCCTCCGCCGTCGACAGCAGGACCGAGTTGGACTTGAACCGCTCCACGGCGGTACTGACCCGCCGGTCGAACATCGCCTCGTCGGTGAAGGTGGCGGGCCGGTACACCGACATCGCGTCGTCGATCTCCGCCCGGTCGATGAAGGCCCGGGAGTCCTGGGTCTCCGCGCGCAGCAGGGTGTCGCGCAGCAGCAGCACCAGGCAGGTGTCCAGCAGACTCAGAGGGGTGGAGCGGGTCACCTTCGGCAGATCGTCGGAATGGCGGGCATCGGCATTGCGGATGAAGGCGACACCACGGTCGGTGTCGACGGTCAGGCACAGGAAGAGATCGGACAGCCGCGAGGCCAGGATCTCCTGGTCGCGGATCACGACCGGCCACAGCTTCGGGTGCCGCTCACGATGGACGTAGGGGCCGCGCAGCAGCTGGAGCAGAGCACGGCGGGTCGGCTCCGCGAGCACCCCGGTGTCGCCCGGGAACAGGCTGGATGGCCGGGAGCCGACGTCGGCAGACCCGCCGGCGGCGGGTCCCGCGGGGACCAGGGGCGACTCAGAAGGCAGGGACATGGCTGCTCCACTCCGTGGGGACCATCGAGATGATGTACCGGGGGACGGTCATCGCACGTACCGCCTCCGACGACGTCTGCCAGCTCAGCGCCTCGGTCTGCCGACTCCGGGTGCAGCCGCCCGGGCCGCGGCGCAGACCCTCCGCCAGCACGAGCAGACCCACCACACTGGCCAGGCCCTGGTGGCAGGGGAACCGCTCCAGGACATCGGCCAGCGAGAACACGCTCAGCTGTCGGGCGGTGGCCGCCATCGCACAACGCAGCTCGTCGAAGTCGATCTCGGAGGCTCGGACCTGCTCGCGCAGGGCCGCCAGATCCAGCTCCCCCGGGGGGACCTCGGTGACCGGGGCGACCGTGCGGCTGTCATCGGGGTTGTTGAGCTTCCAGGCTGCGATCGTCGAGATGGCCAGGGAGGTCGCCGGGAGGTGGTAGCCGGTAGAGGTGGTGGGACGGTGCGTGGCGGTGAGGGAGGTCAGGTGAGCCCGGGCGGTGGCCACCATGGCCGCCAGTCGGCGGTACTCGCGGTACTCGTGGGTCTCCACGAACCGGTGCAGGCTGCGCGACAGGCCGGTCATGACGCGGCGGATCTCCTCGGCGTCGTCCTGGAGAACGCCCAGAAGACGACGGAGGAACTCGCGGTCGCGGACCGACAGGTCGCGGGCCCACGGGCGGTCGAGGATCTCGTCGACCGACTCGTCGAGGGCCGCGGAGGCCTCGGCATGGTTGAGCAGGTCGTGGAAGGCGGTGAAGGTGCGGCCGGCGTCCGAGCGCTCGATGAGGTCGACGCCGGCGAAGACCTCGTCGAGGACGTCGCCCCGAGTCCCGGTGCTCGAGATGATCTGCTGGCGCAGGTCGTGGTTGAGGAGCTCCAGGTCGGCGGAGACCTTCGTGAAGTCGGCCGGGATCTGGCCGGCGAGGCGCACGATCTCGGCCAGCCTCTCCCGTGCGGTGTCGTCGTCCAGGACGGTGAACTGGCCGTCCTCGGCGCGCGCGATCTCGGCGTCGATCGCGTCCCGCTGGGCCTTCAGGTCCGCGATCCGATCCTCCCGGGAGGGATTGGCCGCGCGCGCCAGGCGCTCCAGCAGAGTGGTGACGGTGGCCAGCCGCGAGGACGTCACGGTGGACTGGGGATTCTCCAGACGCCGCAGGAAGTCCAGGGCGTCCAGTGCGGAGGAGGAGAGCCGAACGGTCTCCAGCCGTGCCTGTCCGGACTGGCGGACCAGCAGACCCTGGCCGATCCAACCGGTGAGATAGGCCTGGGCGGTCTGGGGTGCGTCGACCCCCATGTCGCGCAGCTGGTCGAGGGCGTCGTCGGCCCGTTCGAGGAACTCGGCGACGTCCATGGTCACCGGCGGGTTGTCCAGGATCGTGCCGAGGACGGCCGCTGTGACAGGGAGGAGATCGGCGCGCAGCAGGGTCATCGCCGGGCTGTCGGCGACCAGACGGCGCAGCCCCTGGGTCGCGGCAGCCACCGATCCCGTCATGGGGTCACGCTCCTTCGCCGGGGGCACGGACTGGTTCCCGACAGGGCGCCGGTCGGGAACCTGCGTCATGGGGTGTCGGTCTGCACACCACAATAGGGGACCGCTCCGACACTTCGAGGAGCCGGTTCTCAGGCGTACGGTGCCGGCCGACGGCGTCGGGTAGGGGCGCCGGTGAGCGCCTTGTGGTCGATCAACCAGTCGAGGCTGACGTCGGCGTCCCCCAGTTCGGCCACCAGGATCCGCGCGCAGGCCAGGGCGTCGGCGTCCGCCTGGTGGTGGGCGAAGGACTCGGAGGGGAAGTAGTGCCGGAACACCTGGTCGAGCTTCATGGTGCCGCGCGGCCACCCCAGCACGCCCTGGGCGATCCGGTAGGTGCACAGCCTGGGGAAGTCCAGGGTGGGAGTGCCCAGCTCGGCGGCCAGTGCATTCCAGACGCTGAAGTCGAAGGCCATGTTGTGGGCGACCACCGGCCCGTCGCCGCACATCTCCAGGTAGTCGCCGACCACCTCCTGCCAGCCCGGGGCGTCTGCGACCTCGTCGGGATGGATGCCGTGGATGGAGACATTGATCGGGTGGAAGTAGTCCCGGCCGGGCGGAGGGCGCAGCAGGTCGGCGCGGGAGTCGAGGATGGTGCCGTCCTCGTCCATCGTCACCGCCGCGATCGAGCAGGCCGACGCCCGCGACGGGTTGGCTGTCTCGAAATCGATGGCGGTGAAGGTGGTCATGGCCTCCCAGTCTGCCCCCGATCCCCGGGAACCTGCGCATCAGGGCCGCTCTGATCGCCCGGGTCTGGAATGAGACGATCGGGACATGGATGATCTGGCCCAGGTGCTCCGGGAGTCCGAGCGGGCGGTGTTCTTCGGCGGCGCCGGGGTGTCCACCGAGTCGGGGATACCGGACTTCCGCTCTGCCTGCGGGCTGTACACCACCTCCCACGACCTGCCCTTCCCGCCCGAGTACATGCTCAGCCACGACTGCTTCGTCGAGCATCCGGCGATGTTCATGGACTTCTACCGGACCTATCTCGTCCATCCGGCGGCGCGGCCCAACAGGGCCCACCGGGCGCTGGCGGAGCTGGAGAGGCGGGGGAGTCTGGCGGCCGTGGTGACGCAGAACATCGACGGTCTGCACCAGGCGGCGGGGTCCCAACGAGTCATCGAGCTGCACGGCTCGGTGCACCGCAACCACTGCCTGGAATGCGGTCGCCACTACGGGTTGGACGCGATTCTCGGGTCTGCCGGGGTGCCGCGCTGCCAGGCCTGCGGCGGGATGATCCGTCCCGATGTGGTGCTGTACGGGGAGACCCTCGACGAGACGGTGATCCACGACGCGCTGCAGGCCGTCTCGGAGGCCGACGTGCTGGTGGTCGGCGGCACCTCGCTCAACGTCTACCCGGCGGCCGGGATGCTGCAGTACTTCCAGGGCCGGGAGATGGTGCTGATCAATCTGGAGGCCACTCCCTATGACGATCAGGCGGATCTGGTGATCCACCGCAGGCTCGGCGAGGCCCTCGGGGAGGCGGTCGGGATCGAGTAGTCACGTGTTGGCCGTGGGATGTGAACGGCTGTTCGGGCAGGAGCGTCGGGAGCCTTCCGGGGGTGGCCGGGGACCGGCCCGGCAGGCGGTGATGAGAAGTTGTCAGACCCCATCAGTAATGTGTCTGCTGTCAACGATGACGCGACCTCGAGGAGACAACTGATGAAACGGCACGGACTGCGCGATCGGGCGCTGGGTTCCTCGCCGCTGTCATCCGCGGCGCGAACCGGGACGAGGCCGGCGCCGCAGCTTCAGGCCCGCACCTCGGGGCCGTTGTGGGAACGGGTCTGTCCGGAGCGGGAGACGACGGGCGACGAGCCGGCGGAGTTGGTGGTGTCGGAGGAGTCGACGCCGGCCGGTGTCGATGTGTCGACGAGCGCCACCGAGATGCTGGCGGACTCCGCCGAGGTGCTGGTCCGCTCTGCCGATGTGGCGGCGGAGACTGTCGAGTCCGCGCGTGACGCCGTCGAGTCCGTGCCGGAGGCCGTGGAGTCGGTGGGCAGTGCGCCGGTCGTGACTCGTCCACCACGGCCGGCCCGTCCGGTCGCAACCCCTCCGGCACCGAGCAGTCCGGCACCGATCCCTCCAGCACCGAGCAGTCCGGCACCGAGCAGTCCAGTCGCGAGCGCGGTGGCTGAGCGTGCGCCGCTGACCAGTGGCCCGGCCGCGAGTGCGCTTGTCGGCAGCGGCCCCGCCAGAAGGGCGCCCTCCCACGATGAACCGGTCCTCGATCTGCCCGGCGACGTCACCGATGATCCCTGGACCCTGCGGCCCGGGACCACGCTGCGCAGATGGCAGCGGGATGCGTTGGAGGCGTGGCGCAAGGCACAGCACATCGGCATCGTGCAGGCGGTCACCGGCACCGGCAAGACTCTGGTCGGCGTCGTCGCGATCGCCGCGGCACTGAAGGTCGGCATGCGGTGCGTCGTGCTGGTGCCGACCGATCAGCTCGTCAAGCAGTGGACGGCGGGTCCTGCACCGGTTCCTCCCCGAGGCCGTGGTGGTGCAGAAGGGGCAGGAGGCGTCGATCTGGGATGTCCGCGTCTCGACCGTGCAGACCGCCATGAATCGGAACTTCCAGTCGCGCCGGGAGGGCGCCATGCTGGTGGCCGACGAGTGCCACAGGTACGGCGCTCCCGGCTACGCACGGGCCCTCCAACGCGGGTACGTGTGGCGGCTGGGTCTCAGCGCCACCGCCGAGCGGGAGGACGACGGCGACCAGGTCCTGCGCTCCTACTTCCGGGGGATCTGCTTCGACGTCGACTACCGCCGGGCCGTCGACGACCATCTCATCGCCCCCTACGACATCGCCCTGGTGGGGGTGCCGCTGGGGGCCGGGGAACGGGCCGAGTACGAGGAACTCACCGAGGACATGAGTCGCCAGGCGATGCGGCTGCGTGATCTCGCCGGTGTCCCCGCCGAGCCCTTCTCCGCCTTCATGTCCACCGTCAGCGACCTTGCCAATGACTGGTCGTCGTCCTGGCGGGGGCTGGCGCGCAGCTACCTCGCGAAGTTCGCCCGGCGCCGGGATCTGCTGGCGGTCACCCAGATGAAGCAGCAGGCCCTGGGCATTCTCACCCCGGTGGTCGACCGGTCGCACGGGTCGTTGATCTTCACCCAGACCAAGGAGTCGGCCCACCAGGCCGCCACCCTGCTGGCCGACGCGGGGGTGTGGGCCGGCGAGGTGCACTCCGGACAGGGGGCCGAGGCACGCGAGGAGAAGATGTTCGAATTCGCGGCCGGAGCCACGAAGGCCCTGGCCGCTCCTCGGGTTCTCGACGAGGGGGTCGACGTCCCCGACGCCGATTTCGGTGTCGTGCTGGCCTCCAACCGGTCGCGGCGTCAGATGATCCAGCGGATGGGCCGGGTGCTGCGGCTCAAGGAGGACGACCGGCCGGCCCGGTTCGTCATCATGTATGCGATCGACACCGTGGAGGACCCGCACCATCTGGGGAAGATGCCCGACTTCTTCCACGGATGCCTGCCCTACGCGCGCAAGTGGGAGGAGTTCGATCTCAGCCTTCCCGGTGAGTCGGTCCGGCTGCTGGAGTTCCTGGGGGTCGATGACGCCACACCGGCGTGGGAGACCGATCGGGAGAAGCTCATCGGGCCGTCCCGCCGGCCGCCGGCCGAGGATGAGCCCGCTGCGCGGCAGGGCGTTGGCTCGCAGAACGGGCCGGGGCAGGAACCGACCACTGAGGAATCCACCACTCAGGCACCGACCGCTCAGGTGACGTCGACCCTGCCGGGCGCTGACGGGCGTGTTGCCGAGGACTCTCCTCGCCCGGTCGGCGAGCACGACGAGCTGACGGTCGCTGTCAAGGCCGCCGGGAAGAACCGTGACAGGGCTGGCAGCCCCGGACGGACCGGAGCCGAGGGGGACGACGAGGACCTCCTCGGCGACGTCATCGTCACCGGCGACATCGTCCACGACTACCTGCTGAACATCAGGCGGTACCCGCTGCTGGAAGGACGGGAGGAGGAGGTCCTCCTGGCCCGACGCATCGAGTGCGGCATCTATGCCGCCCATCTGCTGGAGACCGGGAGCTGGAGTGCCACTGCCAGCCGTGAGGAGTTGCAGCTGCTGGCGGATCAGGGAGCCGCGGCCTTCCGTCGCTTCGTCGTCTCCAACCTGAGACTCGTGGTGTCTGTTGTCAAGCGCTTCACGGACTCGAGACTGGAACTCATCGAACGCATCCAGGAGGGCAACACCGGACTCGTCCGAGCCGTGGAGAAGTTCGACCACACGCACGGGTTCAAGTTCTCCACCTATGCCACGTGGTGGATCAAGCAGGCAGCCACCAGGGCCGAGGCTGATCAAGGTTCCACGATCCGGATGCCGGTGCACTTCGTGGAGACGGTCAACAAGGTTCGGCGATGGTTGGGGGCGCGGGACCTGAGCCTGTCCGAGGGAGCCACGGCCTTCCCCGACGGGATCCCGGAACTGGAGGTATCGAAGGAGGAGCTTGTCCGGATCAGCCGCCTCGGCCGTCCCTTGGTGAGCATCGACGGGTTGCGGGACCTGGTGGACGACTCGATTCCGATGCACCCCCTCAACGGGTCTGAGCCCGTGGTGCCCGGTGCCGGCGGCGACCCGAATCTGGAGTTCGCGTACAAGGCCTTGGCGGAGTTAGAGGATGAGGACCCGCGGGCCTGCCGGGTGCTGCTCATGCGATGGGGTCTGGAGACTGGTGAGGCCGAGACTCTGGACACCGTCGGCTACGCGATCAAGCTCACTCGTGAGCGGATCCGTCAGATCGAGAAGGCCGCGATCCTGCGGCTCCGGGAGATCCTGCTCGAGATGGCGAAGGACCAAGAGCTTCCGGAGAATCGTCCGCGGTTCTACATCGACCCGTTCGCAGTGCCGCGGGTGAGAAAGAGGAAGCTCACACCCGCACGATCGCGTCGGCTCTGTCACAGGTAGCGCGGATGAGGACGGCGTTGCGCTCGTCGGGGCCCGCCGCCCAAGCGATGGCGGCGTCATGGGACTTGCCGAACCGTTCATGGCGGGCCGCCAGACGCCGCATCCGCAGATCCTCGTCGACGTCGACGTACCAGATCTCGTCCATCAACCCGTGCACCCGGCACCACGGCTCCTCCTCGAGGAGCAGGTAGTTGCCCTCGATGATCACCAGCGAGGTCGAGCACTCCACCGGGATCGCCCCGGTCACCCCGTTGTGGAGCTCACGCCGGTAGGCCGGCGCATAGGTGATCGGCTCGGTCGCGTCCGCCAGGCGTCTCACCATGGAGACGAATCCCCACGCGTCGAAGGTGTCGGGAGCCCCCTTGCGATCGACCCGACCCAGTTCCTCCAGCCGCGACTGCGCCAGGTGGAAGCCGTCCATCGGGACGACGGCCGCCTCGGTCCCCAGAGCCGAGGACAGCGTCGCCCCCAGGGTGGATTTGCCCGCCCCCGGCTCACCGGTGATCCCCAGCAGAACCCGCCCGCCTCGCCGTGCCAGCACACGGGCCCGATCGATCGCCCCGCTGGTCGTCAACTCCATCTCAGCTCCCACTGGCTAGATCCGCACCGCCTCAACCTCACCGCATCAAGCCGGCTGCCTCAAGCCGACTGCCTCAACACCCACTGCCTCAACTCGTGCTGCCTCGACTCGCATCGTGCGGGACAGTTCCGGCCGGACGGTCGACGGCGAACGCCAGGTGCGGCATGTCCACCCCGCGGTAGTGCTTCACGAACCGGCCGCGCACCGTCATGCCCAGACGGATCGCCACATTCATCGAGGCGATGTTCGTGTCGCGCACCTGGGCGTAGATCCGCTCGGCCCCGAGCTCACCGAAGCCATGATCACGACAGGCGGCGGCCGCCTCGGTGGCGTACCCGTGGTGCCAGAAGGAGCGGTTGAACAGGTAACCGACCTCCACGACGTCCTCGTCGAGGATCCGCTGCCGGGTCAGTCCGCACTGTCCGATCATCTGCCCGGTTCCCCGCAGCAGCACAGCCCACAGCCCGATCCCCTCATCGCGGTAGCGGGCGAGCATGCGATCCAGCCAGCCGACCACCTTCGCATCGGTGAACGCACCCTGGTAGGCGACCATCGTCTCCTCGTCCTGCATGATCGCCCGGAGCGCCGGCAGATCATGGACGCTCATCTCGCGGAGTTGCAGGCGCTCCGTCTCGACAATCACGTGGTGATCCTAACCGCACCGTCTGCTCGCTACTGTGGCCGCCATGGCAACCTTCGATCCGGCGGATCTCGCCCAGGTCCGCGCCGCCGCCGAGGCGGGAAAGCGCAGCCTGGGCGCCGGACCGAGGACCGCGATCGTCGCCGAGACCACCCTCACGGCGGCCGAACTGCACCCCGGCGCTCCCGAGGTGAGGGTCCGGATGCTCAGCCCGAGCAGCGAACCGCGCGGGCTGATGATCTACATCCACGGCGGCGGCTGGGTGATGTACTCCATCGACCACTACGACCGGCTCGCCCGCCATCTCGCCGATCTGACCGGGTGGGCGATCGTCATGATCGACTACCCGATCGCCCCGGAGCACCACTTCCCCGAACCCCTCGACTGCGCCTGGGAGGCGATCGGCTGGATGGAGGGTCCCGACGGTCGGGCCTGGCTGGACACCGAGATCGCGGTGCCGTCCCGCCGTGTGCTGGCCGGTGACTCCGCCGGCGGGAACATCGCCGCCGCCTGCCTGCTGCGCGCCCGCGACGGGAATGGGTTCCCCGGGGACCCTCGGAGCCCCCGGTCCGAAGTGGACCCCAGCTCCCCGCGGCCCCGACAGACCCTCCGGAATCTTCCGTCCTTCGACGGTGCGCTGCTGGTCTACCCGGTTCTCGATCATGACCTGGACCGGCCCAGCTACTTCCGAGCGCTGTTCCCCGCTGACATCGAGCGCGACGAGATGCGTGTCTGCTGGGACCTCTACTGTCCCGATCCCGCACTGCGTGAGAGTCCCGACGCCTCGCCGCTGCGCGCTGCCAGCCTTGCCGGACTGCCCCCGACGATGCTCATCACCGCCGAGGGGGATGTCCTCAACAGCGAGATCGACATCTATGCCGCACACCTGGCGGAGGCCGGAGTTCCGCTGGTCACCGAGCACTTCGCCGGGATCGGCCACGGCTGTCTCAACCTGTGGGGCTACAGCGCCGAGGTGGACCGGGTGATCGGCCAGATCGCCGGCTGGTTGGAGGGTGTCGGGGGCCGGTGAGCCGCTGTCGAAGGCGGTGTTCCGGCGTGTCGGCGGCCTCAAGAGCGGGTGAGCGCAGTGTTTCGGCGTGTGGAGTGAACATTTCACTCGCGGAACTGCCAGTTTCCGCCCGCGGAGGGCGGGACGGCCCCATTGGCGAGTGAAAGGTGCACCCCTCCCGGGCACAGCGAAGCCCCGGGGCGGTGTTCCGGCGTGTCGGCGGCCTCAAGGGCCGGTGAGCGCCGTCGAGTTCGGTGTTCCGTCGTGTCGGGCCCGTTGAGTGTGGCATCGGGTGCTTGGAGTGAACATTTCACTCGCGGAACTGGGGCTTCCGCGCTCGGGATCGCCGAGAGGGCCCATTGGCGAGTGAAAGGTGCACCTATCCCGGGCATAACGAGGCCCCGGCACGCCGAAGGCCCCGGCGCCACAAAGCGCCGGGGCCTTCGCCGAGAACAGGAAGAAGTGGTGCGGGAGGGCCTCAGATGACGTTGACCAGGTCGCACACGAAGACGAGGGTCTCCTTGGGGGCGATGACCCCGGGGATCCCGCGCTCGCCGTAGGCCAGCTGGTAGGGGATGGTGAGCTTGCGGCGCCCGCCGACCTTCATGCCCTGCACGCCGGTGTCCCAGCCGGGGATGACCTGGCCGACGCCGAGCTGGAAGGACAGCGCCTCCCCGCGGTTGTAGGAGGCGTCGAACTCCTTGCCGCTGCTGAGGGCGACACCGGCGTAGTGCACATCGACGAGGTTTCCGGCCGCCGCCTCGGGACCGTCGCCGACGATGATGTCCTCGATCACGAGATCGTCGGGGGCCGAATCGGGCAGGGTGACTTCAGGCTTCTGCATGGCGTCCACCCTATGGGCATCGGTCCCCCGACGGGAAGACGGCAGCGACAGGCCCGGCACCGCGAACCCCACCGAGGCAGGACGCCGGTCAGCCGAGCTGGCGGAAGACCGGCACCCCAGCGGTGGAGGGCTCCGGGCAGTACCGGTATCCGCCCAGTGAGAATCTCGTGACGCCGCGAGCCGAACGCACCCGCTCGCGCACCAGCCAGCCGGCCATCAGCCCTCGGGCCCGCTTGGCCGCAAATGAGATCACCTTCCACCGGCCGGACTGGTCGCGGTCCTCGAAACGGGGCGAGACGACCCTGGCCCCGAACCCCGGCTCACCGGCATTGCCGGCCGCGAACCGCTGCGACAGGCCCGTCAGGTCCACGCCACCGGCGTACTCCGCCGAGGCCAGGTTGACGATCACCCTGGCGCCGGGGGAGCAGGCCAGATCCTCGGCGACCGCCCGGGTGAGCCGGGGCCGCCAGAAGGAGTACAGGTCGGGTCCGCGATCGTTGGCCACCTTGATGCCCATCTCCAGCCGGTAGGGCTGGATGAGGTCCAGCGGACGCAGGATCCCGTAGAGCCCCGACAGGATGCGCAGGGTCTTCCCGGCCTCGGTCCAGTCGCGCTGGTCGAAGGTCCGTGGAGCCATCCCCTGGTACACCGCGCCGTTGAAGGTCAACGCTGCCGGGCGCGCGTTGGCCGGGGTGAACGGCGTCTGGAAATCGCGGTAGCGGTCGGCATTGAGCACCGCCAGCTCCTCGGAGATCCCCATCAGCCGGCGCAGCTCGGCGACCGGCTTGGTGCGCATGATCTCGATGAGGATCTCGGCCTGGTCGAGGTAGCGGGGCAGGGTGGAGCGCCGGGTGGTCAGCGGGGACTCCAGGTCGAGGGATTTGGCGGGGGAGACGAGGATCAGCACCCGCAGAAGACTAGCCACCGGGCGCCCCGACATCGAGACGCCGGCCCGCCGCGACCCGCCGGGCCCAGACGGTGGGACGACGATGACGCCGCCGAGCAGATGCTCGGCGGCGTCATCGGGTGATGGGCTCGGCTCGATCGCCGGAGCCCGCAGAGGAACCCGGAATCAGACTCCGGTGCTCGGCAGCCCGGGCCGGCTCGGGGAGCCGGTGGAGGTGGCCGAGGGGTTGGTGGCCGGCGGGACCACCGGGGAGGCCGGCGAGCTCGGCTCGGGGGTCGGGGTGGAGGGCACTCCGGCCTTGACGACCTTCGCCTCACCGCCGACCGAGGTCACCTTCACCGAACCGTCGGCATTGAGCTGGACGGTCGCAGAGGTGGCGGCCGCCAGGTTGAGGCGCTGCCAGGAACCCGAGTTGGAGGTACCCGACAGGTCCAGGACGTTGCCGGAGGCGACCTGGGTCTGAGCCAGCACCGAGGTGCGCTGGGCATCGGTGAGGGTCGGGAAGGCGGTCAGCAGCAGGTTCTCGGCGCCCTGGGGAACCGCAGGTGCCGCAGTGGTCGAGTGGGTGGGCGTGAAGCCGTAGTCGATCCGCTCGGTGTAGACCTTCACCGCGGACTGCCGATCGGTGACGATCTGGCTGGTGCCGCCGGGGATGGCCTTACCGCCGTAGGGATTGTCGGTGTAGGCCTTGTCCTTGGCGATGCACTTGGCCAGCAGATCGCCGCACTGGGCCTGGAGGTAGTTGATCAGCTCCTGGCGGGCCGGGTTCAGCACCTCGGTGCGGAACTGGGCGTCGGACCACCGGGTGGCCAGCGCCGCCTCGCCGTCGATCCGTCCGCCCATGATGTCCAGCGGGTAGTGGACGCCGAGCACGATCCGGTTGTTACCGGCCTCGGAGGTGCGCGCCAGGATCTCGGGCGCCAGCTCGGGCAGCAGAGTCGCCAGGGTGATGCCGGCCTGGTAGGCGGTGGTGGTGTGGCCCGACGGGTAGGAGCCGCCGGTGCAGATCCCCGCGGTGCCGTAGCCGGGGTCCAGCGAGACATCGGTGGAGGCGAAGTCGTGGGTGCTGTCGACCACCGGCGCCAGCCGGGTGATCTTCAGCGAACCATCAGCATTGGCCCAGTCCTTGCCCGTCCGGTTCGGGGTCACCGAGGAGCCGTTGATCTTCGAGGGATCACAGGCCGCCTCGTCGCCCTCGACCGCCTTGGAGGTGGCGCTGGCCGCCAGGAAGGGGCGCGGGTAGCTGAAGGTGGCCTTGGCCTGGCCGGTTCCCACATAGGCGCCGGTGGTGCCGTTCTCGCTGGAGATCAAGGCGTCGACCAGGGGCAGTTTGCCCTCGATGCGGCCGGTCGCGTAGATCTTGCCCAGGGACTGGCCCAGGCCGTCGGCGATCGAGATGGACTGGTCATAGCCCGAGCCGTCGGCGTTCTTGTAGGCCGAGTTCTGGAGGGCGCGGAACTGCTGGTTCTTGGTGGCGTTCTGGGCTCATCGCGAATGAGAGTGTAGGAGCGGTCTGAATCCGCCGGCTTCGAGGAGCGATCTGGCGACGTAGTGCGTGAGGTTCCGGAAGCCGAGGGCGGAACCGCGAAGGTGCTCGAGCCGGCCGTTGATGGCCTCCGTTGGGCCGTTGCTCGTTCCGGGGCGGTCGAAGAACGCGAGGATGTCCGCGGCGCGCTGCTTCAGCGTGCGGCCGAGGCGACGGATCTCGTTGAGCAGCGCGGGGACGCCGTTGCTGACAGAGTCGATCACCGCCCGCATCATCTCCTTCGCCTTGTTCTTGTCGGGTTCGCGGTAGGCGGCGACGATGCGCTGGTAGATGCCCCAGGTCGCTTCGACCTCGACGTGCTCCTCGGCGGCGAACACCGCGTCGAGCCGCGCGGTCTGTTTCTTGGTGAGGAAGCTCGCGCCGGTGTGGAGGGTGCGGCGGACCCCGTAGAGCGGGTCGCCGGCGTGACCGCGGTGCCCGAGTGTGTCTTGCTGGACGCGCTGCCGGGTCCGGTCGAGCGCGTCGCCGGCCAGGCGGACGACGTGGAACGGGTCCATCACCGGGACCGCGTCGGGGAGCTCTTCGGCCGCGGCGGTCTTGAACCCGGAGAACCCGTCCATCGCGACCACCTCGATCCGGCTCGACCACTCCGCAGGCCGGGCGGCGAGCCACTCCTTGAACACCTGCTTCGAGCGGCCCTCGACCATGTCCAGCAGCCTGGCCGGGCCCGTCTTGTTCCTCGCGGGGGTGAGGTCGATGATCACGGTCACGTCCTTCTCGCCAAACCGTGTGTGACGCCAGACGTGCTCATCGACACCGATCGTGGTGACCCCGTCGAACCTCGCCGGGTCGTCGATCAGGCGACGCTTGCCTTCGGCGATGATCGCGGTGTTCGCGGTATGCCACGACACCCCGAGCCCTGCTGCGGCGCGGGAGACGGTGAGGTGGTCGACCACGATCGCCGTGAGTGCCCACCCGATCCCGCCGCGGGAGATCTTCTCCCTCGGCGCCGCCGCCTTCGACGTGTCCTGCCGCCAGGTCCGGCGGCAGTGCGTGCACCGGTAGCGGCGCACCCGGACCAGCAGCGTCGTCGGCCGATGCCCGAACGGCTCATGCGCCAGCGGCCGCGTCACCGTGTCACGCGGCACGCCCTCCGCGCCGCACTTCCGACACCACGGGTCGTCCTCGACGACGCGGCACTCCAGCACCGCCCGATCGGCCTCGAGCAGCTGCCCGACGGCTTGAAGGCCGAGCTCGTCGAGACGGCAGAACGTGGTCAGGTCAGGGGTCACGAACGTAGGGTGGTGCAAGTCGAGGTCTTCCGGCGGATGGTGAGCGTGAGAACTTCCATCCTGGAAGACCTCGACGCCTATCCGCGAACCAGCCGGCGGTCCCGGGCTACACCCTCAACTGCGAAGAGCCGCGTTCTGGTTGATCCAGCTGGTGAGCCGGTCGTTCCACTGCAGGGTTCCGGGATCCTTCACGGTGCCGTGCAGGTCGTTGGCCCCCGAGGGCTGCCAGACCGAGAAGTAGCCGCCCAGAGCCGAGACCAGGTCGGGCGGGGTGGAGTCGCTGGGGTATCCGGCCGCCGAGGCGGTGGCTCCGGAGGCGACCACGGTGGCACCGAGCACCGCGGCTGCCGTGGCTGCCTTGAGAGCGGTGCGCAGATGCGAACGTGGTGTGGTGTTCGGCCTGGTCCCTGGCCGTGTCGTCGTGCAGGTCATGCGGTGGTATGTCCTCCCAGATCGGCGGGCTCCAGAAAGGGGTCCGTGTCGTCGGAGACGCTATCGACCTGAGATGAAGCTGAGATGTACTCGGGGTAACCTCCAGGTTTTCACCGTGGGAGAACCACCCTCAGCCGACCTGATCGGCCGCCGTGATGTCCTCTGAGGCCTTGGAGAACACCTCGGCGTACAGGCAGGCCGAGTCGTGGCCACCGGCTCCGTCGTCTCGGGGTAGCAGTTCCGGGACCTTCACCGAGCAGTCCTCGTGGGCCCGCCAGCAGCGGGTGTGGAAGCGGCATGCCGAGGGCGGGTTGGCCGGCGAGGGGACGTCGCCGTGCAGCACGATGAGTTCCCTCTTGTCGCGAGCCTCCGGGTCGGGCACCGGCACCGCCGACATCAGGGCCTGGGTGTAGGGGTGGGTGGAACGGTCGTAGATCTGGTCCTCGTCCCCCATCTCCATGAACCTGCCGAGGTACATCACCCCGACCCGGTCGGAGATGTGACGGACCACCGACAGGTCGTGGGCCACGAAGATGTAGGCCAGATTGAGATCCTTCTGGAGGCGGACCAGCAGGTTGACCACCTGCGCCTGGACCGAGACGTCCAGGGCCGAGACCGGCTCGTCGCAGACCAGCACCTTCGGGTTCAGCGCGATGCCGCGGGCGATGCCGATCCGCTGACGCTGCCCGCCGGAGAACTCATGGGGGTAGCGGTTGATGTGCTCGGGATTGAGCCCCACCAGTTCCAGCAGCTCCTTGACCCGGGCTTGCCGTCGGCCGGCCGGCACCACCTCGGGGTGGATCTTGAAGGGCTCGGCGATGATGTCGCCGACCGTCTTGCGCGGGTCAAGGGAGGTGTAGGGGTCCTGGAAGACGATCTGGATGTCGCGGCGAAGGCGTCGCATCTGCGAGCCGCGCAGTGTGGTGATGTCCTGGCCCTGGAAGATGATCGACCCGGAGGTGGGCTTCTCCAGGCTCACCAGCAACCGCCCCAGCGTCGACTTCCCGCAGCCGGACTCCCCGACGATGCCCAGCGTCTCGCCGGGGAACAGGTCGAAGGAGACCCCGTCGACGGCCTTCACATGGCCGACGGTGTGGCGGATCACCCCGCTGGACAGCGGGTAGTACTTGGTGAGGTTGCGGGCCGACAGGATCGGTTCGACGCCGACGTGGCGGCTCGCCCGGGTCGGTCCGAGGTCCTCTGTGGTCGGACCGACGCCCGACGGCGTCAGTGCCCTGCGCGGTTCGGAACCGCTGCTCAGCTCAGACTCGCTCACGGTTGAGCACCTCCTCGGTGTGGTAGCAGGCCGCGAACCGGCCGTCCTCGACCTCGATCAGGGGCGGGGCGCCAGGTGTGCGGCACTTGTCGGTGGCGAATCGGCAGCGAGGGTTGAAGGAGCACCCGGTCGGCAGATTGGTCAGCGACGGAGGCAGCCCGCCGATCGCGTAGAGCTGCTCTCCCTTCTGGTCGAGCCGGGGGATCGAGTCGATCAGCCCGACGGTGTAGGGGTGGGCCGGATTGGCGTAGAGCCGGTGGACGTCGCAGTGCTCGACGAACCGGCCGCAGTACATCACCGCGATGTCGTCGGCGACATCGGCCACCACTCCCAGGTCGTGGGTGATGAGGATGAGACCCATCCCCGACTCCTCCTGGAGCTCCTTGAGAAGGGTCATGATCTGCGCCTGGACGGTGACGTCCAGCGCAGTGGTGGGCTCGTCGGCGATCAGCACCCTCGGGTTCAACGCGATCGCCATCGCGATCATGATCCGCTGGCGCATCCCTCCGGAGAACTGGTGCGGGTAGTTGCCGGCGCGCTCCTTGGCGGCCGGGATGCGCACTCTCTCCATCAGCTTGACGGCCTCGGCCTGGGCGTCGGATCGGTTCATCCCGCGGTGCACCCGAAACATCTCGGCGATCTGCCAGCCCACCGGGAAGACCGGATTGAGGGAGCTCAGCGCATCCTGGAAGATCATCGCGATGTGGTCCCCGCGGACCCGGCGCATGTCCTTCTCCTCCATCTTCAGCAGATCGGTGCCGCAGTAGTTCACCTGGCCCCCGGTGACGTAGGCCGGCGGGGTGTCGAGGATTCCCATGATGGCCTGGGCGGTCACCGACTTGCCTGATCCCGACTCGCCCAGGATGGCCAGGGTCTCGCTGTGGGACAGCGAGAAGGTGACGCCGTTGATCGCCTTCGCGACACCGTCCCGGGTGCGGAACTCGACATGGAGATCATTGACGTCCAGGACCTTGCCGTCGGTCGGTCTGAGATCGAGACGTGTCGACTTTCGAGACATTCGCTGAATCCTTCCGGTCAGTGACGCTTGGGGTCGAAGGCGTTCTGGGCAGCCTCGCCGAGGAAGATGAAGGCCAGCACGGCCAGTGACAGGAACAGCGAGGGGAACAGCAGCATGTGCGGGGCCGACCGCACATATCCCAGTCCGGAGGCGTCCGAGATCGAGACGCCCCAGGAGATCGCCGGTTCCTGGAGGCCGATACCCAGATAGCTCAGCGTCGCCTCGATCGCGATGTAGCTGCCCAGATTGATGGCTGAGACCACCATCACCGGGGCCATCGCGTTGGGCAGCACGTGGCTGAGGATGATCCGGCCGGGCCGGGCTCCCAGCGCCTTGGCGGCCTGGATGTAGTCGTTGGGCATCACCTGGAGTACCGAGGAGCGCATCAGGCGAGCGATCGAGGGCCAGCCGAGGATGGCCAGCGCCGCCACCACCTTGAGGACCACGACGATGTAGGGAGTGCCCACCTGGTTGGGGAAGGTGTACAGGATGATGATGCCGCCCAGCAGCAGCGGGATGGCATAGAAGATGTCGCCGGTGCGGCTCAGCAGGGCGTCCAGCCAGCCGCCCCGGAACCCGGCGACCAGTCCGAAGGCGGAGCCGATGATCGCGGTCCCCATGGTGGCCAGGATGCCCACCAGAATGGAGGAGCGGGCGCCGTAGATGGTGCGGGCGTAGACGTCGCAGCCCTGGATATCGGTGCCGAACCAGTGCACCGGGGAAGGCAGATGGCGGGCCGCCGCCAGATCGCACGCACGTGGATCCTTGCCGGTGAACACGCCGGGGAACAGCGCCATCACGATGAAGACGACGATCAGCACCGCCGAGATCCAGAACAGCGGGTCGCGCCGCAGATCGTGCCAGGCGTCGGTCCACAGCGATCGCGGCCGGGTGCCGACCACCGGGCCGCCGACGGTCGCGTCGATGCCCGACAGGTCCGACGCCAGGGTGGCGGCTCCGGCCTCGGCCCCCGAGCCGCCGATGGCCTCGCTCTCACCAGTGGTGCGTCGTGCAGTGGTGTTCAGTTGGTCAGTCATGGCTGATCCTCGGGTCGAGCACCCCGTACAGCAGATCGACGAGGAGGTTGGCGAGCAGATAGACAAGGACCAGGCAGGTCACCGCGCCGACCACCGAGACGCCGTCCCGCTGGCTGATCGAGCGGAAGATGAAGTTGCCGATCCCGTTGATGTTGAAGATCCGCTCGGTGACGATCGCACCGCCCATCAAGGCCCCGAAGTCGTAGCCGATGAAGGTGATCACCGGGATCAGCGAGTTGCGCAGGGTGTGGATGGTGACGATCCGGAAACTGGACAGTCCCTTGGCCTTGGCGGTACGCACGTAGTCGGCGTGCTGGTTGTCGATGAGGTTGGCCCGGGTCAGCCGGGCCACGTAGGCCACCGACAGGGCGCCCAGCACGAACCCTGGTAACACCAGCTGCCCCCAGGAGCCATCGCCGGCGGTCACCGGGAACCAGCCCAGTTTCATGCCGAAGACCAGCTGCGCCAGGGAGCCGATGACGAAGATTGGGATGGAGATGACCACCAGGGAGGAGACCAGGATGAGGTAGTCGACGAACCTGCCCTTGCAGACGCCGGCGACCACCCCGGCGGAGATGCCGACGAAGATCTCGACGAGCACTGCGATGAGCGCCAGCCGGATCGTCACCGGGTATCGGATGGCCAGCTCGCTGATGACCGTGTTGCCGTAGAAGTTCACGCCGAGATCTCCCCGCAGCAGCTTGCTCATGTAGATGCCGTACTGCGCCAGCAGGGGTTGGTCCAGGTGGTACTCGGCGCGGAAGGCGGCCACATAGGCGGGCGGGCACGGCCTCTCGCCGCATCGTCCGGCAGTGGGGTCGCCGGGCAGCGCGAAGACCAAACAGAACAGGATGAACGTGGCACCGATGATCACCGGGATCATCTGCAGCAGCCGCCGGATGACGTATTTCAGCACTTCGGACTCCTCACAACTGTCTCCTCCCAACTGGGGACGGTCCGCCGGACTGATGTCCGGCGGACCGTCTGTGGTCAGACCAGCTGGACCATTCGGGGTTGGATCACTTGACGCTGATCGCGGTCAGGTCGATGGTGCCGAACGGAGTGAGTTTGACGTTGGTCACCTTGGTGGACCAGGCATAGGGCGTCGACACGGTCCACAGCGGGATCGCCGGCATGTCCTGCGCCAGCAGCGCCTCGGCCTCCTGGTACAGCTTGTTGGCCTGGGCGTCGTCGGGGGCGGCCGCGGCCTGCTGCAGTTTGGCGTCGAAGGCCTTGTTGGAGTAGTCGCCGTCATTCGACGAGGCTCCGGTGGCGTACAGCGGGGTGAGGAAGTTCTCGATGGAGGGGTAGTCCATCTGCCAGCCGGTGCGGAAGAAGCCCATCAGCTCACGCTTGGTGACCTGGTCGCGCAGGGTCTTGAAGTCCGGGGCGACCTTGAGCTGGCAGTTGAGGCCGAGGTCGTTCTTCCAGCCGTTGCAGACGGCCTGGGACCAGGCCTTGTGGTCACCGTCGCCGTTGACTGCGATGGTGAGGGTGCCCTTGTAGCCGCCGGCCTTGTCGTACATGGCCTTGGCCTTGGTCTTGTCATAGGTGCACCACTGGCCGCACTGGCCCTTCTTGTAGCCGTCGACCACCGGGGAGACCCAGCCGTCGGCGGGGGTGCGCGACCCGGCGAAGATCTGCTTGGTGATGGTGGCCCGGTCGATGTCCATGCTCAGGGCCTTGATGAGGTCCTGGTTGGCCAGCTGCTTGTCCTTGCTGGAGGCCGTGATGGTCTGGGTGACGCCGGACTGGCGGATCCCCCAGCGGTTCGGCAGATCGTTCTTCCACTGATCGTTGGTGAGCTGATCGGTGGGGATCAGGTCGGAGACGTCCAGATTGTTGGCGACCACGTCGTTGTAGGCGGGGCCGGCGTCGTTGTAGATCTTGTAGTCGACCTCATCGACGTGCGGCTTGACCTTGCCGGAGTAATTCGGGTTCTTCTTGAGCACGATCTGGGTGGCCGTGTTCTGGCTGATCGTGAACGGGCCGGCGCCGATCGGGAACTTCTCCCACTTCTTGTCGGTGGGGTTGGCCAGGAAGGAGTCCGGCAGCGGGGCGAAGGCGGTGTAACCCAGTCGCACCTTGAGGTTGGAGACCTTCTCGCTGGTGGAGATCGTGAAGGTGTGGTCGTCGACGACCTTCAGTCCGCTCATGGTCTTGGCCTTGGGCTTGACCTTGCAGTCGGCGTCGCCGCACTGGACGTCGGTGTAGCCGGCAATCGGCTCGAAGAAGTACGCGTTCTGCTGGGCATTGGGGCCGTAGGCCGCCCAGTTCCAGCCGTCGACGAAGTTCTTCGCCTTGACCTCGGTGCCATCGGAGAACTTGTATCCGGGGTTGAGCTTGACCGTGAAGTGCTGGTTGTCGGTGGTCTCGATCGACTGGGCGACATCGAGCTCGGGGGCCGCGGTGTCGGAGTTGTAGTGCACGAGCTTGGCCGTCACGGCGTCCAGGACGTTGCCTCCGCAGACCTCATTGGTGTCTGAGGGGATGAGCGGGTTCTGGGCGGTGCAGCCTCGGACGGTGATCGTTCCGCCGTCCTTGGCGGGTCCGGCCGACGTGGCAGTACCGGCGCTGGAACTGGACGAGTCGCTCGGTGCGGCGACGTCCTGACCGCAAGCTGCCAGCAGCATCACCCCCGAAATCGAGAGCGCCACGAGTGGCGTGATTCGACGCATCAATGTCTCCTCGGAGCAATTGGAGACGATGCCTATCTGGCACCGCCGGCCACCCCTCGGTCTCAGCACGGCTGATACACAGGATGGACAGGGTCAGATCTTGCCCCTCGCACAACGGCTGCTGCCCCGATTTCACGTTCGCGAAACAGCATCGTTAGCATTTCGCAACCATCGGACGGGGCAATGTCAGGAATGTCACGCCCGACACCTGAATGGTGGGCAGGGGGAGAGGCCATGGCGGGACACGGGCTCAGCAGGATTCACGAGGAATGGTTGCGACTCTCCTTGGCGCGGATCAGATCAATGGCGATGACGGTCCCGATCATCGCCCCGCGGTGCAGCGGCGGCAGATCGGGGGCCAGCTCGAGCACGTAACGGTCATGGCCCATCAGGGCCTGGGACAGCCCGACCATCGCCCGGGTGACGCGGGCGGCCACCGCGGACCCCTGACTGATGGTGAAGTCGCGGCGGAACACCGATCCGGTGCACTGCAGCAGGCTGCCATCACTCAGCTCCACCCGCATGGTGCGCGACAGCAGTGAGAACTGCTTGGTGATGGTGGCCATCGACAGGCCGTTGCCGTCGCTGACGGTGTAGGTGTCACGGGAGAACAGATTGTGCGGGTCAGAGATCCGCAACACCGGGTAGCCGTTCTCCACGACTGTGAGGTCGCGGGCCCCGACGAGTGCACGCGAGGCCCCCGAACCCTCCGTGTGGATGCTGGCGATCTGGGCGCCCGAGGCATCCAGGATGGCGAAGTCGTTGCGGAGGAAGGACCGGATCTGCTGGAGGATGAGGACGTTCTGGTCGACGAGTGCCACGGCACCATCGTCTCGTGCCGGACCGGCCCAGCCGGGAGGACACTCCGTGAGTCATTTGTCAGGTAGTTGACAATCGGGCAGGGGGAGGGCATCCTGGAGATATGTCAGGTACCTGACAGATATCCAGTGATCGATGAGAGGACCACTCACATGACAGAGAACACCACCAACCCACCAGAGGACAGGGCCGATGGGCCCACCGACGACCAGGGATCGGCCAGCGAGCAGATCGATCCGCGACGCCTGGCTGCCGAACGGCTGAGCTACCTCGCCGTCCTGCAGTTCCAGGATCGACGCCGAGGCGGCCGGAGGGCCGAGCCGTGGCGAGACCCGCGGCACGGACAGGGACGGGCTCTGGCCCTGCTGAAACTCAAGCCGGAGATGACCCAGCGCGAACTGACCTATCTGATGGGGATGTCGCGCCAGTCGATCGCCGAGCTGCTGCGCAAGCTGGAGGGCCAGGGGCTCGTCGAGCGCAGGCCCTCCGAGGAGGACCGTCGCACCGTGCTCGTCAGCCTCACCGAGGCCGGCCGCGCGATCGATCAGGACCAGGACTCCGCCGCCTCATCGAGGCCGGGGCTGATGGACTGCCTCAGCGACGAGGAGGCGGCCACCCTGGCCGGCTTCCTCGGCCGGATCATCGATGAGCTCGAGGAGCGCGTCGGTGGTGATCTCGAGCACCGTCGCGAGATGGTCGCCGAGTTCTGGCGGTCCCGAGCCGCCGGTCCGCATCCCCACGGCGACCATCCGGGCCCCGCCGGCTTCCCGGGACTCCCCGGTTTTCCGGGCTTCGGTCCCTGGGGCGGCCCAGGAGGCGCTCCGGTGCCTCCGGAAGAGGGTCCCTGCGGTCCCGAGAGGCACGGGGGATTCGAGAGGCACGGGGGATTCGAGAGGCCGGAGGACCACGGGTCCCGCGGTGCGGGTCACCATCGTCATGGTCACGGCCCGCACGGCCCAGGCTCGCACTCGGGCTCCCGATGGGCAGGCGGACGGCCGGGTCAGTGACCGCGTCCGCGCGAGCTCACCATCGACCCCGACCGCGGTCACCGATCAACGGTGCGCCGCGGACCCACCCGCAGAAAGCAATAGCCCGAACCCACGATCCGTGGGTTCGGGCTATTGCGATGTCCTGAGACATCACATGGTCGGGGTGACAGGATTTGAACCTGCGACCTCCTCGTCCCGAACGAGGCGCGCTACCAAACTGCGCCACACCCCGATGCCTCGGCAGGGCTGTCACCAGCCCGTAGAGCCGAGGGCCAGCTTAGCCCAATCGACTCGTCCCTCACCAATCGGCCTGACCTGGGCCCCGCGGGCCCGCCCGATCCGGTCCGGGAAGGCCCAGTCCTGGCGGCTCAGTGCCGAGCCACCAGTGTCAGCAGGCTGGCCTCGGGCTGGCAGAAGGTGCGGTAGGGGGCGAACGGGGAGGAGCCCAGCCCCGCCGAGACATGCAGCCATGCGGTGCGACCTTCGGCCCGATGGGTCGACAACCCCTTGACCCGTGCCGGGTCGATATCGCAGTTGGTGATGAGAGCGCCCTTGAACGGCAGGCAGACCTGGCCGCCATGGGTGTGTCCGGCCAGGATGAGGTCCATCCCGTCGGCGGTCATGGCGTCCAGCACCCGTCGGTAGGGGGCATGGGTGACGCCGACATTGAGGTCGGCGTGCGGATCGGCGGGCCCGGCCACTCGCTCGTAGTGGTCCCTCTCGTGGTGGGCGTCGTCGGTGCCGCGGAAGGCCAGCCGGCGTCCGGCCACCTCCAGTGATCCGCTCCGGTCGTTGAGATCCAGCCACCCGGCCTCGGTGAAAGCCCGACGGAGAGCCTCGAAGTCAAGCGTGGGGAGGTCACCCTCGGTGCGTTCCGAACGTCCGTGCAGCAGGTAGCCGAAGGGGTTCTTGAAGACCGGCTTGAGATAGTCGTTGGATCCGAAGACAAAGACGCCGGGAACCCTCAGGAGCTCCGACAGGCAGTCCAGCAGGGGTTCCAGGGCGTCATCCGAGGCGAAATTGTCCCCGGTGTTGACCACCAGATCCGGTTCCAGCCCGGCGAGCCGGGAGACCCACTCGAGTTTGGCGTGCTGACGGGCCAGCAGATGCAGATCGGAGATGTGCAGCACCCGGATCGGTGTCGACCCCGGTGCCAGTACCGGCACGGTGAACCTCCGCAAGGTGAACCTGTGGGCCTCGATGATCCCGTAGCCCAGTCCCAGGCCGGCGATCCCCAGCTCGGCGGCCGCCACCTGTGCGGTGGTCCGGGCCCATCTCACGGTGGTCACCGGCCCTTGTTGGACGAGCTGGTCGACCCTCCGGTGGGCTGAGTGGGATTGCTGGCCGGCTGGGAGGATTGCGGGGCGCTGGTGGTGGGGCCGCTGGTGGGGTTGCTGCTGGAACTGCCCGAGCTGCTGGTCTGCGGAGCCTGCGGGACCACGACGGGCGCCGGCCCTCGTGAGATCTGGAGGTACACGGTGGCGCCCAGGCTGGCCGATCCGGTCGGGTAGGTCCCCAGGAAGGTGCCCTCGGGGCTGTCATCGGTGACCCGTTGGGTCTGGGTCGGGAAACCGGCCGCGTTGAGTTTCGCCTTGGCCTCGTCGTAGCTCAGGCCGGAGACATCGGGCAGGGTGATCTTCTTGCCCTCGATGACGCTGCTGGTCGGTCCGGTGAACGGCGTCTTGGGCTTGCCCGCCAGCACACCGGCCATCGCGACCCGGTAGATCTGACCGGCGTCCCCGCCGCCGGAGCCCTGCAGGTACTGGCCGGTGCTCAGCGACAGACCCTTGATGGACTTGACGGTGCGGTTGCGGAAGTAGGAGCTGGACTTGTCGGCAGCGATCATCGCGACACCTGCGGCATTGGGCGTGTAGCCGGCGAACCAGACCGCCTGGTTGGAGTCGGTGGTGCCGGTCTTGCCGGCCTGCGGGTATCCGCCGGGGATGGTCGCCGGTCTACCGGTGCCGTCCATGACCCCCTGCAGGATCGAGTTGACGCCGTCAGCCACCGACTGGCTCATCACCCGCTTGCAGTTGGCGCTCGGGACGGCGAGTGCGCTGCCCTCCAGGGTGTTGATCGACTTGATGATCACCGGGTCGCAGTGGATACCGCGTGCGGCGAAGGTGGAGTAGGCGGCCGCCATCGACAATGGCGTCACCTCGGCGGTACCCAGGGTGAATGACGGGATGCTCTGGTACTGCTTGACGATGTCTCCGCCGTTGGCCAGCTGGACGCCGGTCTTCTGGGCCATCTTGGTGACATTGCACAGGCCGGTGTCGCGCTCCATCTGGATGAAGTAGGTGTTGACCGAGTAGGCGGCCGCCTCCTGGAGTCCGATATTGGTGGAGTGACCGACCGAGTTGCTCACCTCGAACTCGCCGGCCTTGAAGGATCCCTTGCAATTGGTGAAGGTGTCGCCGGTGAAATCCATCGGCGAGGAGGCGGTGTACCTGGTCTTCAGTGAGTAGCCCTTCTCCAGGGCGGCAGCCATCGTGAAGGCCTTGAAGGTCGAGCCGGCCTGGTAGCCCTCGGCGCCACCCATCCCGGCCGAGGCCATGTAGTTGTAGTAGGTCTGGCCCGTGTTCGAACCCATCACCGGTCGCGACTGGGTCATCGCCAGGATGAGCCCGGTGCCCGGCTGGACGATCGCAGTGCCGCCGATCACCGGATCGGTGGAGCCGACCATCCGTGAGACCGCCGACTGGGCGGCGTCCTGGGCCTTGGGATCGATGAGGGTCCTGATGGTCAGGCCGCCGCGCTCCAGCATCCTCTCGCGGTCATCCTTCGTCTTGCCCAGTGCGGGGTTCTGCATCAGGCTGTTCTCGACGTACTGGCACACGAAGGGATACTTCGAGGCCATGCAGCCCCTGCGCGCAGTGGTCACCTTCGACTGGTCGAAGGCCACCTTCTTGGCCGCCAACTCCTCGGCAGGGGTGATGATCTTGAGCTGGGTCATCCTGTTCAGCACCACATTGCGGCGGTTCATGGCAGCGTCCGGGTTGTGCACCGGATCGGTGGCGGTCGGGTTCTGCACCAGGCCGGCGAGCATCGCCGCCTGGGGGAGGGTCAGCTTGTCGGCAGTGGTGCCGAAGTAGTGCTTGGCCGCGGCCTGCACGCCGTAGGCGCCGTCACCGTAGTAGGCGATGTTGAGATAGCGCTCGAGGATCTGGTCCTTGGAGTACTTCTTCTCCATCGCCACCGCGTAGCGCAGCTCCTGGATCTTGCGCGACAGGGTCTGCTCCTGAGCCGCGTTGATGCCGGCCTGGTCGCCCTTGGCCGCCGCCGCTTCGACGCGGACCTGCTTGACGTACTGCTGAGTCAGTGTCGAGCCGCCCTGGGTGGAGGATCCGGCGGCGTTGGACAGCAGTGCCCGGGCGGTGCCGCGGAAGTCGATCGGGCCGTGCTCGTAGAAACGGTTGTCCTCGATGGCGACCTGGGCCTTCTGCATGATCGGTGAGATCTTGTCCAGGGGGACGTACTCGCGGTTCTCTGCGTAGAAGGTGGCCAGCAGGCTGCCGTCCGACATCAGGATCCGGGACTTCTGGGCCGGCGGGTCGACCGTCATGTCAGTCGGGAGGTTCTCCATCGAGTCGGCTCCGGCACGAGCGGTGGCTCCGGTGATCGCCGCGAAGGGGACGACGAAGCCGGCCATCAGGAGACCTGCCAGGATACTGACCACGCCGAACATGGCCAATGAATACAGCTTGCCCGGTGAGCCAGACCTCGAAGAACCCATAGGATGGAGAATACGCGACTCATTCAAGCTTCTTATGATGGCACACGGCGGTGTCGCGGGATGCCTCAATGACAACGGTGTTCACTCGCTCCGAGGTCGGCTCGCGGCTGGCAACGGGCCCCCGGGGCTGACAGAGGCCTCACAGTTGACGGCGTCCTGCCTTGTGAATGCGCAGTCCTGCGGCGTAAGTTGTCACCTGTGACAGGCAACGATGCTGAGGACTGGACCTTGCTCGCCAGCTGTCGAGGAATGGCGGACGCTCTCTTTCCCGAAGGTAAGGAGCAGCGGATGGCGCGGCGGATCTGCGCCGGTTGTCCGGTGCGCGCCCGCTGCCTTGCCGAGGCGCTCGACAACAGAATCGAGTGGGGGGTCTGGGGTGGAATGACGGAGCGTGAGAGGCGCCGCCTGCTGCGCGAGCGCCCTGACGTGATCAGCTGGCGCGCAGTGTTGGGCGCCGACGGGGGAGACGCCGCTACCGCTCGCGGGAAACGGGCCGTCTGAGGGGAACCGGCCGAGGGCCGATCGCCTGACGGTACGTCGGCGCGGACCTGATCCTCTACGCTGGCCGCCATGACCAGATGGGAATACTTCACCGCACCGATCCTCACGCACATGTCGCAGCAGATCCTCAACAATTTCGGGACCGACGGATGGGAACTAGTCCAGGTGGTGCCCGGACCCAATCCGGAGTCCCTGGTCGGCTACTTCAAGCGCCCCCTGCCCGACTCCGCGACGACCACCGGGGCCCAGGGATGAGCGCCTCCAGCACGCTCGTCGAGCTGGGGATCGAGCTTCCGCCGGTGGCCTCCCCGGTGGCCGACTACGTGCCGGCCGCCCGCAGCGCGGACCAGATCGTGACAGCCGGGCAGCTGCCCTTCGTCGCCGGAGCCCTGGCTGTCACCGGTCATGTCGGTGCCGAGGTCGATGCTGCCCAGGCGGCCGCCCAGGCCCGGATCGCGGCACTCAACGCGGTGGCTGCCGCCGCAGCGCTGGCCGGTGGCATCGACGCCATTCGCGGCGTCCTCAAAGTGGTGGTCTTCGTCTCCAGCACCCCGGACTTCACCGATCAGGCGAAGGTGGCCAACGGCGCCTCAGAACTGCTGGGGCAGATCTTCGGGGAGGCGGGGCGCCACGCCCGCAGTGCTGTCGGGGTCGCCGCACTTCCGTTGAACTCCCCGGTCGAGGTCGAGCTGACTGTACTGGTCTGAGGAGGGGACGACCCCTCCTCGCTTCGCTGCCTCCCCGAGTGCTGGCCGTTCGCACCTCGTCGTGGGGTCCGCCGGTGGCGGGGTCTGGTGGTGGGGTCGGCGTGCGGCGCCGTGCGCTGCAGGGACGATCCCTCCCCGCTTCGCTGCCTCCCCGAGTGCTGGCCGTTCCCATCTCGTCGTGGGGTCCGCCGATGGCGGGGTCTGGTGGTGGGGTCGGCGTGTGGCGCCGTGCGCGGCAGGGACGATCAGCCGGCCAGACCGCGAAGACCCTTCAGGGACCGGACCTCAACCACCTTGGGACTGGTTCGGATCCAGCCATGCTGGGTGAATTCGGCCAGTGCCTTGCTGACGGTCTCGCGCGAGGACCCGACCGCCTGCGCCAGCTCCTGCTGGGTGAGGTCGTGGCTGACGATCAGACAGCCCGTGTCGGGATCCATCCTCCCGAACCGCTCGGCCAGGTCCAGCAGGATGAAGGCCAGCCTGCTGGGTACCCCGCCCACCACGAAGTGGGCGGTGGAGTTGTCGGATCGACGCAGCCTCTCGCTGAGCCTGCCCAGCAGCGCCAGGGCGACGTCGTGCTCGGTCTCCACCAGCTCCTTGAGGCCGGCGCCGGGCACCCTCAGCAGACTGGCCGGGGTGATGGTCGTGGCGGTCGTGGAGCGGGTTCCGCCATCGACCAGGGACAGCTCGCCGAACATGTCACCGGGGCCCATCAGCCACAGCAGCGACTCCCGGTGGGAGGGGGTCGTCACAGGGTTGGGTCGGGTCAGCTTCACCTTGCCCGACACCACCAGGAACAGGTCGCGGGCCGGGTCACCAGCCTCGAAGAGGACGGCTCCGCGCGGGCAGACCACGACCTCGGAGATCTCCACCAGCCGGGAGGTCGAGGCTGGCCCCAGCGCGGAGAAGAAGGGCTGCGTCGCTGCAGTCGCCACCACACTCGTCATCTCTGTCCCATCTCCAGTGTCGAGCCTGCTCTACGCTCCCGATCCTTCCACAGGCCGGGTGCGCGGGGCAGGGTTGACTACTGTGGCCCGGGTGAGTGCTGTCCAGATCCCAGACGCCGACCTGGCGTCGCGACGCCGCAGGGCCAGGGCGATGTATGCCGAGCTGGCCGCTGCCTACCCGGACGCGCACTGCGAGCTGGACTTCACCGGCCCCTTCCAGCTGTTGGTCGCCACCGTGTTGTCGGCCCAGACCACCGACCGACGGGTCAACACCGTCACCCCTGAGTTGTTCAGCCGCTGGCCGGACGCCCCCTCACTGGCGGACGCACCGATCGCCGAGATCGAGCAGGTGATCCGCCCGCTGGGCTTCTACCACACCAAGGCAGCCTCCCTGGCCGGGCTGTCGGCCGGTCTGGTCGAGCACTTCGGCGGGGTGGTGCCCGCGAACCTCGCGGACCTGGTGACGCTGCCCGGGGTCGGCCGCAAGACTGCCAATGTGGTGCTCGGGAACGCCTTCGGGGTGCCCGGACTCACCCCCGACACCCATTTCATGCGGGTCAGCCGCAGGCTGGGCTGGACCAGCGCGAGCACTCCCGAGAGGATCGAGGCGCAGGTGGGCCAGCTCTTCGATCCCGCCGACTGGGTGATGCTCAGCCATGTCCTCATCTGGCACGGCAGGCGCTGCTGCCATGCCCGTCGACCAGCCTGCGGTCTGTGTCCGGTGGCCGATCTGTGCCCCTCCTTCGGTGAGGGCCCGACAGATCCGCTGGAGGCTGCTGCTCTGGTGAGGAAGCCGAGACGATGAGACGTCGGGATCCGGCTCATCGTCGGGTGGCCCTCCCGAGGAGACAGCCCACCGCTCCTGGGCCCCGCCGGCAGGGCTGGGCGGTGACCAGTCTGACGGGGATCCTGCTGTCCTGCATCGCACTGGCCGGATGCTCACCGGACTCCACAGGCTCTGCCGGCGCGGCGCCATCCGCGGGTCCCTCGGCGGCGGCCGCCAGATCAGCTGCGGGGATCCCGGAGTGCGCAACCGGGGAGTCCGGCCCCGACTCATCGGCCGGACAGTCCTCAGCCGGCCCCTCGTCGACAGCGGTCGCGGTCGGGCGTGCCGTCGTCGGCAGAAAGCTTCCCGGCGTCGTGCTGCAGTGCATCGGCGGGGACCGGCCGGTCGCCGTGTCGGCGCAACTGGCCGGGCGGCCCCACGTCATCAACCTGTGGGCGAGCTGGTGCCGGCCCTGCCGCGCCGAGGCGCCGATGCTGAGACAGGTCAGTGAGGAGACCGAGGGGCAGGTGTCCTTCCTCGGTATCGACTATGGCGAGCAGACCGCCGCCGACGGGATCTCCTTCGCCCGGGCGGCAGGATGGAGATACCCGCAGCTGGAGGATCCCGAGGCCGCCACCCGCACGGCCTGGGGAGTTCCGGGACTTCCGGTGACCCTTCTGGTGGCCGCCGACGGCACCGTCGTCAAGCGTCTGGATGGCGCCTGGAGCTCGGCCGGGCAGCTGCGCGAAGCGATCCGAACCGATCTGGAGACGTCATGACGGCAGGTCCACCCCAGGCACAGCCGCATCGCGCCGCGGCGGGGCCCTCCTCGGGGGCGGGCTCGGTTGCCGGACGCCATCGCGGAGGCGGACAACTGGCGCAGCTCGAGCGGTCGGTGCGTGCCGGCGGGCGGAGCCCGGCCAGGGCGGCAGTGACCAGGGCAGCGCTGCCGCCGACCACCAGTGTGCGGCGCTCAGCGGTGCTCGCCCTGGTCAGCGACACCGCCACCCCCGACATCGTGCTGACCCGTCGCAATGCCCACCTGAACCATCACGCCGGCCAGGTCTCGTTGCCGGGGGGCCGGGCTGATCCGCAGGACGCCGACATCGTCGCGACGGCCCTTCGCGAGGCCCAGGAGGAGGTCGGCCTGCAACCCTCGGCGGCCAACGTGATCGGCACGCTGCCTGCCACTCTCATCGCGGTGAGCTCCAGCAACGTCACCACCGTGGTGGCCAGCTGGGACGGCGCCGCCCCGCTGGGAATCGTCGACCCCGGCGAGGTGGCGGCGATCAGACGGGTCGCGATGTCGGAGCTCGCCGATCCTGCTCACCGGGCGCGGGCCCACCATCCCAGTGGATTCCGCGGGCCGGCCTTCCTGCTGGAGGACCTGTTCGTGTGGGGATTCACCGCCCAGCTGCTCGACGAGATCCTGGACGCCGGCGGCTGGTCGCAGCCCTGGGACCGCCACCGGGTGGTCGACATTCCGACCGAGTACCTCGGCCGGAGCCTCAACTCCTGAGGGTCACTGCCTGGGCTTGCCGCCCTGGCTGCCACTGCGCAGCCCGTGCTGGAAGGCGGACTTCAGCGAGGCGACGGTCTGCTTGGCCTCGGCAATGGTGGCCTTGGGCAGCGAGACCTTGTCGATCTGGAACTTGCCGACCACAGCCAGGATGGCGGCCAGCAGCAGCAGGAGCACGCCCATCACACCGAAGCCAACGAGCAGACTGAGGATCAGGCTCCAGTCCCACAGGTGCTGAGCCCACAGCGACAGGGCGAAACCGCCGCACACGAAGAACAGGGTCGCCGCATTGATAGCGAAATAGGCCGCGCTGCCGAACAGGCCGCCGCCGATGCCGGCATGGATGGCGATCGGCTTGGCCTCGGCCTTCGCCAGGGCGATGTTGTCCTGCACCAGCGACTGGCCGTCGCTCTTGAGGGTGGCGATGATCTCGCTCACCTGGCTGGTGTCTGGCATAGCTGCCTCCGAATCCGCGGGGTGGTCGGGCGTAAGCCTATGCCACTGTGGACGCCGACGCGCGGGACGGGCCCGCAATCCTCAGCGCACTGGTCCGCCGGCTCCGCAACGCATCGGTTGACGGCAGGTGTGACTGCTCACAGACGGATCCGCAGGCCGGCGTCATCCACCTGGATCGAGGCGGTGAGCTCGTCGTGGCTGACCCAGCCACGCCAGCACTCCAGCTGATAGGGCAGCAGCAGGCCGCCAGGTCCGGCGGAGTCGTCGTGGAGCTGCTCGACCCGCTGGACCAGTTCAGCTCGCTGCTGGTCATCGGCGCGCCGGATGCCCGGCAGCGAGGTGGCCATCTCGACCAGTCCCTGGCGCGAGACCGGCACCCAGATGCGATGCCGGCTCTGCTCGGTGGTGGGGAAGTACTTGCTGGACAGCAGCGAGTCGACCGAATCGGTGCCGTAATCGCCGGACATCGCGGAGGGATCGACGCTGCGCAGCAGCGCGGTGAGCCGGCGCACCCAGGGCACCGAGTCGTCGCGAGTCATCCAGGAGACGCCGACGCAGTGGCTCGGGCGCAGTACCCGGGCGATCTCGGAGAGCACCAACCCCGGGGCCATCCGGTCGAAGGACTGGTGGATCAGTACAGCGTCGACACTGCACGGATCCAGTGGCAGGGACTCCGCCAGCGCGCAGATACCGGTGGTGGCAGGCATCTGGTTGCAGCGGGCGGCGATCTCGGGATCGCGATGGATGGCGAACAGGTCAACTCCGCGGCGCGACAGCATCCGGCAGAATCCGGGGGCGCAGCCCAGCGTCAGGACACGATCGCCGGCCCCGGCCCGGCCACCCGACAGCCAGTCGAGGGCCCGCTGAGGAAACTCGGGACCCGAACTCGCTGACATGGCCGCCATTCTAGGAGCCCACCGACAGATGTGTGTCTGGCGGCGTCCGCGCCAGGTTCCTCGGCGCCCGACCCTGCCAGCCGAGAGAACTTGTCCACAGCCCGGGTGGTCCGTGGTTGCGCCGAGGAAGTTGTCCACAGATCTGGTCCGGGGCGGCAGATTCGACCCGCGGCCCCTACAAGTCCAATGTGAACAGATCCAGAACCGCGCACCAGTCCCCGCCACGAGATGACCTGCCTGGAGGCGTCTCGGCGCCGCTGCCCTCAGGCCGCCTGCAACCCGCCCAGACCATCCCCACCATCCCCCTCATCAGCGCCGACCAACGTCTCACCGAGCTGGTCGGCGCGGTGGCCGCCAGCATCGGGGTCGGCGTGCAGGTGGTGACCGACCGCGGCGGCGCCCAGAGCGTGTGGGCCGAGGCCGGGCCACTGCTGATCGGCCAGGATCGCGCTTCGGCGGTGGTCGCCTGGCAGCTGCCCGGCCGCCACGACGAGATCCACCTGATCGGCGAGGACGCCGCTGACACCGCTCGCTGGTCGGCGGTGCTGGGAGCCAGCGTGATCGTGGTGCCAGAGAGCACCCCGACCCTGGTGGAGCTGTTGCGCGAGGGGTTCCGCACCAGCGGCAACGGCGTGGTGCTGCTGGTCGACCAGTCCAGCGGGGGCCTGGGAGCCAGCACCCTGGCGGCCGGCATCGCCCGGGCTGCCGCCATCGAGGGGATGCGTGCGGCCCTGGTGGAGCTGGATCCCGGCGGTGGTGGAGCCGACCTGCTGCTCGGTCTGGAGCAGGCTCCGGGTTGGAGATGGCCCGAACTGGCCTCGGCCCGCGGTGCGGTCTCCGATCTCACCGGGCACCTGCCTGCCCTGGACGGGGTGGCCGTGGTGTCGGTGGGTCGGGAGTCGCTCGAGGTCTCGGCCGCAGCCCGGGTATCGGTGGTCAGGTCGCTGACCGCAGAGCACGATCTGGTGGTGCTCGACGCCGGCCGGGCGCCGGCGGGATCGATCGCCGGGCTGGGGATCGACGCCCGGCTGGAGCTGGTCGGGGCCGACCTCCGCTCGGTGATGGCAGCACGGGCCAGGCGCACATCCCCCGATGACACCGTGGTCCGCCAGGGGCCCGGACGACGGATGGGGCTGGCCGACATCGGTGCACTGCTGGGAGCCGAACCGGCCGTCGTGGTGCCCCATGATGCCCGGCTGCCCCGTGCCCAGACGGCCGGGGAGGCGCCCTGGGTGATGGCCGGGCGGCGCTGGCGGCGCAGTTGCCGGCAGCTGGTGGCGGGGGTGTGCCATGGCTGATCCCAGGAGGAGTTCGCCGACAGGTCCCATCCCGACCTCGACGACAGCGGCACAGGAGTTGGCAGCGTCGGCGGTGGTCGAACAGGTCCGCGCCAAGGTGGCCTGCCTGGGTCATGGCTGGACGCCGATCGATGTCGCCGGCGCACTGGTCGAGCTGGGCCAGGTGGCCTCGGACAGGCTGGTGCTGGCGGTGGTCGAGGAACTCAGGCGTACCAGCACCGGAGCCGGCAGGCTGGAGCCGCTGCTGGCCATCGAGGGGGTCACCGATGTGCTGGTCAACGGACCCGACAACGTCTATATCGACCGCGGCCAGGGCCTGGAGCGAGTCGATGTCGGGTTCACCGGCCCCGCTGAGGTGAGAGCCTTGGCCACTCGGCTGGCGGCTCGGGTCGGGCGGCGTCTGGACGACGGCTGCCCCTGGGTCGACGCCCGGCTCGCCGACGGTACCCGGGTCCATGCCGTCCTCGACGTGCTGGCCGAACCGGGTACCTGCATCTCGTTGCGGGTGCCTGCCCGGCGCCGGCTCAGTCTGGCCGACTGGAGAGCCTGCGGAGGAATCAGCTCAGCGGGTCTGGAGGTCTTGCAGGAGGTGCTCGCGCGACGACTGGCCTTTCTCATCAGCGGAGGGACCGGATCGGGCAAGACCACCCTGCTCTCCTCGATGCTGTCGGCCCTGCCCGGCGATGAACGTCTGGTGGTCGTCGAGGACTCCCGCGAACTCGCCCTGGACCATCCGCACTGGATCGGCCTGGAGGCCAGGGTCGCCAACTCCGAGGGACGAGGAGAGGTGACTCTCACCGATCTGGTCCGGCAGTCGTTGCGGATGAGACCCGACCGGGTGGTGCTCGGCGAGGTGCGCGGGGCCGAGTTGCGGGACATGCTGATGGCGCTCAACACCGGCCATGAGGGGGGCTGCGGAACCGTCCATGCCAATGGCGTCGAGGAGATCCCCGCCCGGCTGGAGGCGCTCGCCGCTCTGGGCGGTCTGTCACGGGAGGCCGCCCAGGCCCAGATCGCCGCGGCACTGTCGGTGGTCATCCACCTGTCGCGGGGCCCGAGGGTCCGAGCGGTCCGCCAGATCGGAGTCGTCACGCGGGGCGCCGAAGGGGTCCAGGTCGTCACGGCGGTGCGCTGGGATGAGGACGGCCGGCCCTGCGGCGGGCCCGGTGCCGGCCGGCTGGCCGAGTTGATCGGGGAGCGGCTGGTGGGCCGACTGGTCCGGCCGGAGAGGGGGGAGACATGACTGGCCCGCTGATGAGCGGCCCGTTGATGAGCGGCAGGGAGGTGATCGCAAGTGTGCTGCCGGCCCTGCTGATGTTCTCGGCGGTCTGGCTGCTGAGTGGTCCGCGGCGTCCCCCAGCGCTGACTGCTGCGGCCCGTCGGACATCGGGTCGAGGCCGCTGGCTGGCCGCGGTGTCGGCGACGGCCGTGGTGGTGGCTGCTGTGTCGGTGTCGGGATCCCAGGGCCTGATCTGGTCGGTGTGCGCGGCGATCGTCCTGGCAACCGTGCAGAAGGTGGCCCGCGACCATCGCCGCCGGGTGAGGGCGCACCGGCGCTCCCGGGCAGTCACCGAGGCGGCACGAGCACTGTCGGGCCGGCTGTCGGTGGGGGAGGTGCCCTCAGCGGCGCTGTCGACCGTTGCGGCCGAGCTGGCGGTGCTGGAACCTGTTCAACGCGCCCAGGAGGTGGCGGCCGACGTTCCCCAGGCGCTGATGTCGGCCTCCAGGATCCCAGGTCAGGAGTCGCTGGCTGGGCTCGCCAGGGCCTGGCGAATGGCTGATATCACCGGGGCCCCGCTGGCCTCGGCGACCTCGAGGGTTGCTGAGGCGATGAGGCGGCGTACCCGGCTGGAGGCCACCTTGGATGCCGAGCTGGCGGGGCCCAGAGCCAGTGGCAGGTTGTTGGGGCTGTTGCCGCTGGCCGGACTGGGGATGGCGCAGATGGTCGGCGCCGAGCCGGGGACCTTCCTGCTGGAGAGTTCGGCCGGCAGGCTGTGCGTGCTGGGTGCGGTGGCCCTGTCGTGTGCCGGAGTGCTGTGGAGTGAGGCTCTGGCCAACCTGGTCTACCGGGAGTCGCTGCCATGATCGGGCCGGCCGAGCTCACGGACTGGGGCCTGGCGGCGGTCCTGGCCGGGCTGGCCGGATGGCTGGTGACGCCGACCGGTGAGCTGGGTCGAGTCCGCCCCGCCAGGTTGCCGGAACTTCCCGGTTGGGCGGTCCCCGTCCCCGGCGCGAGCCCGATGAGGGTACGGGCACTAGCAGGGCTGGCCACCGCATCGGCGATGGCAGCGCTCACTCCGGGGCCGGGATGGCTCATCCTCTTCGGTGCGGCACTGTTGGGTGTTGCGGTGATGGTGGCGGCCGGCAGGCTGGAGTCGGGCGGATCGAGGCGATGGCGACTCCAGCGGGCGGCGGCGATGCCGGACATCCTCACACTGCTCGCAGGGGCCCTGGAGGTCGGGACTCCGCTTCGCGCCGCGGTGGAGAGGGTCATCGAGTTCGGTGACGACCCCTGTACCCGGGACCTGCGGGAACTGGCCTTCCGGGTCTCGGCGGGGATACCCGATGAGCAGGCCTGGCGCATTCTGGCCGCCACCCCCGGATGGTCCGAGGTGGCCCGCGACGTCGCCCGGGCCGTCTCATCGGGTGAGGGGATCGTCGCGCTGCTGGAGACTCATGCCGAGGAGCTGCGCACGGTGGCTGCCGAGCAGGCCGAGAAGAAGGCCCGCAAGGCCGGGGTGAGCGCCACCATCCCGCTGATCTGCTGCCACCTGCCGGCGTTCATCCTGATCGGTGTGGTGCCGATCGTGGCAGGAACGATCTTCAAGGCTCTGTAGGGGCGCCAGCACACGCCGTGTGCTGAGCGAGGTGGCGCTGTGCTGCCCCGGAGCGTGAGGGCGCTGTGCTGCCCCGGAGCGCTGTGGGAGTGCTTCTGCCATCCGGGGCTCCGTCGCGGCTTCACCCGGGCGAGTTGTCCACAGGTACTGATGGGCCGGAAATCCTTGTCCACAGATGCGTTGTCAAGCGGCAAATCGGATCATCGGCCCCGATAAGTGGAGGTGAGAACAACCACTCAGGTCCGGCACCCGGGCCAGCCGAAAGGAATCGAGATGAACCCCTCAACCCCCGCCGCCGCAACCCGCGGGCCAGAGCGCATCAGCTCCGGTCTCGACATCGTCAACGGCGCCCACCCTCTGGAGCACACCCGACAGGGTCGCCGCAGCGGGTTCACCCGGGCCGCCGACCGCACCGGACGGACCCTCCAGCGCGGAATGGCCACCGCCGAGTACGCGGTCGGCATCCTGGCCGCTGTCGCCCTGGCTCTGGTGCTGCTGAAGATCATCACCGGAGCACCGTTCTTCTCCGAGATGCTCAAGGTCATCCTCGGCATCCTGAACAAGGTCGGCTCGCAGATCAAGTGATCAACTCCAACCCCAGGACATCCTGCCGGGACGGGTCCCCGATCCCGTCCCGGCAGGCGGGAGGACAGGTGCGCAATGAACGTGCGACATCTCCTGGCGGTCCTCGTGCGAAAAGGTGCTGCCAGTCAGAGCAGCGAAGCAAGCAGCCGGCCGGGCCGGTGCGGTCCCACGAGCTCCAGTCAGCTGACAGATCCTGATGACCGGGGCATGGTCACCGTGGAACTGGCGGTCTCCATCCTGGCCGCGGTGGTCCTGATGACGATCGCCGCCTGGACCGTCGGACTTCTCGGGTTGGAGGCGGCCTGTCGCACCAGCGCGGCCGAGATCGCCCAGCAACTGGCCAGGGGAGACACCGCAGCGGCCACCAGAGCCAAGCAGAATGTGCCCCAGGGTGCGAGCGTCACCACCACGAACACAGCAGGCTGGGTGAGCGTCGACGTCACTGCGAAGCGCTCGCTGGGCATGCTGGGGCCGGTCACCGCCAGTGGCAGGGCCACCACCCCGTACGAACCAGGGGAGACGCCGTGAGGACGGCGCGGGCTGCCAGCGGCCAACGCGGATCGGGGACCGTCCTGATGGCCGGCACCGCGGTGCTCCTGGTGGCGGCCACCGCCATGACGATCTGCCTGGTCGGCTGGCTCGGCAGTATTCGGCGCGCCGCCCAGGTCGCCGATCTCGCGGCACTGGCCGGGGCCCGCGCTCAGGTGGCGACCGGCCGGCTGCGGGCAGGGCCCGGTTGTGCGGTGGCCGCTGCGACCGCCCGGGCCAATCACGCCGAGATGACCTCCTGCTCGGTTGACGCCACCGAGGTGGATTTCGTCATGGCGGTCACCGTGAGGGTGGAGGCGCGCCCCCGGGTGCAGATCCCGCAGGCGCCACGGTTCGTGTACCGCACCGCCAGGGCCGGCCCGGCGGCCCAGCGATGACGGATCCGGATCGGAACTGTCGGTGGCGGCCCCTAGCGTCGTCTCATGCTCAGTCTCGTCGCCGTCCACGGCTACCGCAGTATCCGAGACCTGGTGCTCCCGCTGGGCCAGGTCACGATCGTCACCGGCGGCAATGGCGCAGGCAAGACCAACCTCTACCGCTCCCTGAGGCTGCTGGCGGGAGTCGCCCACGGCCACCTGATCTCCTCGCTGGCCGCCGAGGGCGGTCTCTCCCAGGTGCTGTGGGCCGGGCCCGAGCAGATCACCTCGGCGATGAGACGCGGAGATGTCCCGATCCAGGGCACTGGTTCGCGGAATGCACCGGTGAGCCTGATGCTCGGCGTGCTGGCCGACGACCTCGGCTATCTGGTCGATCTCGGCCTGCCCCAGGCGGGCCGAGACGCCACCATGTTCACCCGCGACCCCGAGATCAAGCGGGAGCAGGTCTTCGTGCCTCCGATGCTGCGTCCGGCCGGCACCCTGGTGGATCGCCGCTGGTCCAGGATCCGGGCCCGACAGGGGCGAGGTTGGAAGGACCTGGAGGAGCGGATGAGCCCCAGGGAGTCGATCATCGACGAGCTGGCGGATCGGTCGGCCACCCCCGAACTGGTCGGACTGCGCCGGATGATGTCGTCATGGCGGTTCTACGACGGATTGCGCACCGATCCGGCCTCGCCGGCCCGGATGCCCTGCGTGGCGACCCGCACTGAGGTGCTCGCCGATGACGGCCACGATCTGGCGGCAGCAGTCGGCACCATCCTGGAGTCGGCCTGGTCGGGGCCCCTGCAGGAGGCGGTGGCCCAGGCCCTGGATGGTGCCGAGATCGGCGTGGCCGAGAGCACCGAGGGCCATCTGGGCCTGTCAGTGACTCAGCGCGGGCTGCTGAGACCCCTCGGTGCGGCCGAGCTGTCCGACGGCATGCTGAGATTCATCATGCTGGCGGCAGCCCTGCTGTCTCCCCGCCCACCCGAGCTGCTGGTGCTCAACGAGCCCGAGACGAGCCTTCACCCCAGCGTCATCCCGGCTCTGGCCGGCCTGATCCAACAGTGCGCACAGCGCTGCCAGGTGGTGCTGGTCTCCCACGACCAGGCGCTGGTGGAGGCGATGGGATCGGGCGTCCTGCACCACGAACTGGTCCGCGACACCGGTCAGACGGTGCTGGCCGGCCAGGGGCTCCTGGGTGGAGCACAGTGGAACTGGGGCTCCCGGAAGCGCTGGTGACCAGCGGCATCCGCCTGTGCCTGGTCCCGGCGGTCCCGGTGCTGCCGGCCGTGCAGGGGTCGCGGGGTGCGAGGAGGCAACCGGTTCAGCCCAACGAGTCCATCGCTGCGGCCAGCCGCCTGGCGGCGTCCTTGTCGAGCATCTGATTGGCGTTGCCGCATTTGGGGGAGACCACGCACGACGGGCAGCCGCTCTCGCAGGGGCACTCGGCCAGCCGCAGGGCGGTGGCGTGCCACCACTGGTCGGCATTGCGGTAGCCGGTCCGGGCGAACCCTGAACCGCCGGCCTGACCATCGTGGATGACGATGGTGCAGGCCCCGGTATCGGCCATCAACGCAGTGGAGACCCCACCGATGTCCCATCTGTCGCAGGGTGCGAAGGCCGGCAGGACGCCGATCGCGGTGTGCTCGGCGCCATGGGCGGCACCGGCCAGGGCCACCGAGTTCAATCCGAGCTCGCTCACCAGCGGGTCGGGGACCACGAACCAGCAGGCCTGGGTCACCATGGTGTGGGCCGGCATCTCCAGCACGGTGGAGTCCCACACCTCGTTGGTGATCTCGTCGCGGCGAAGGTAGCCGATCACCTGTTCGGTGAGCTCGACGTCCCCGGTGGCCAGGTACCCGGGCCCGAAGTCCCGACGCTCGGCCTCGGAGACGATGTGCACCGTCGATGCCGACTGCGGCTGGGTCCAGTAGCCGGGCAGGTCGCGGTGCACCAGGGCCTGGTGCTCCTCGGGCAGATACTCGTCGACCAGCCAGGCGTCCCCCTGGTGCAGGTAGACCGCACCGGGGTGGACCGTGCGGTCCCCGGCCTTCTCGTCGACCACCCCGATGACACGGCCGCTGAGCCGGTCGATGACGTCGATCCCGCGGCCTCCGATGGACCGCAGATCGATGGCGTCGACGGCCCTCTCCGGCCGGGTCCAGAACAGCCTGTCGCCGCGTCTGCGCAGTACCTTCTGGCTGACCAGCAGGTCGCCGACCGGCGTGAGAGCGGCGCCGTAGAACTTCTGGTCGGACGGCGTCAGACAGCTCTCCTGGGCTGCCGCGGCCAGGTGCGGGCCCATCACGTAGGGGTTGTCGGGGTGCAGCACGGTAGTCTCCACCGACTGTCCGAAGATCAGCTCCGGATGGCTGAACAGGTACTGGTCCAGCGGGTCCTCGCGGGCCAGCACCACCACCAGCGCGTCGTGGCCGGATCGTCCGGCACGCCCCGCCTGCTGCCACAGCGCCGACAGTCGGCCCGGATAGCCGACCACCACCACGGCGTCCATCCCCGAGACGTCGACGCCGAGCTCCAACGCGTTGGTGGCCACCACGGCGCGTACCGAACCGTTCTGGAGCCCGGCCTCGATGGCCCGGCGGTCCTGGGGGAGGTAGCCCGAACGGTAGGAGGCGATCACCGCATCACCGGTCACCTGGTCCTGGGCGTGCACCGCGATCACCTCGGCCAACGCCCGGGAGGCCACGAAGCAGATGGTCTGGCGGCCCTCGTCGGCCAGCCCTGCCACCAACCGGGCCGCATCGGTTGTGGCGGAGTTCTCCGGCTGCCACAGCACGACGTCACGGGCCGGGTGCGGGGAGCAGTCCTGGTCGACCACCGCGATGTCACCGACGCCGATCAGACGCTGCCCGGCCTCGGCGGCATTGGTGGCTGTGGCGCTGGACAGGATGAACACCGGATCGGAGCCGTACATCCAGCACAGTCTGCGCAGCCGCCGCAGCACCTGGGCGACATGGGCGCCGAAGACGCCGCGGTAGCGGTGCGCCTCGTCGACGACGACATAGCGCAGCCCGCCCAGCAGGGAGCGCCAACGGGAGTGGTTGGGCAGCACCGAGCGGTGCAGCATGTCCGGATTGGTGAGAACGTAGCCCGCCTGCTCGCGGGCGAACCGTCGCTCGTTCTGGTCGGAGTCGCCGTCCAGGGTGGCCACCGGCCAGCCCTGGGGTCCCAGTTCCTGGCAGACCCGCCACTGGTCGTGGGCCAACGCCTTGGTGGGGGACAGGTACAAGGCGGTGCGGCGCCGGTGGGAGGTCAGCTGGGACAGCTTCGACGGTTGCGGGCGCTCACCCGGCGCCGGGCTGCTGGAGGCGGTGGCGGCCATCACCGGCAACAGGTAGGCCAGCGTCTTGCCCGAGGCCGTCGAGGTGCAGATCGCGCAGTCGCGACCCGAGAAGGCCAGCTCGGCGAGCTCGCGCTGATGGCGCCAGGGGGTCTCGATGCCACCGGCGATGACCGCCTGCCGGCAGTCCTCGGGCAGCCAGGCCGGCCATTCGGAGGTGCGACCGGCCAGGGCGTCGCGATGGTCGACGTGGACGACTTCCTCGCCTCTCATCCACCCCGGAACTGCCACGGCGACAAGACTGCCACCCGGCACCGACACCTTCCTCCCATCTGCGGTGCGTTGCCTGGTGTCTCCTCCGGAGTTCTCCCTGGTGCGTCCTGTCGTGCCTCCTGCGGTGCTTTCCCCGGAGCGACCTTCGGTGCGTTGCCTGGTGCTGTCACTGGCGCCTGTTCCTGGCGGGCCGCCAGCCGGTCTCCACGTTCGTCCTCAAATCTGGCGTTCGTCCTGGAATTCCAGGACGAACGCCGGATTTGAGGACGAACGTGGAAATGGGGGTGGGTGACTGGGCATCTGGGTCGGACGACAGCTGTGTCAGCCGGTGACCGGGCAGGTATCTGGGTCGGACGGCGGGGTGCCAGCCGGTGACCGGGCAGGCATCTGGGTCGGACGGCGGGGTCAGGGCAGACTGGGCCCATGAGCCTGCTGTCCATTGACGCCGTCGACCGGCTGCGCGACGCCTTCCGCTCCATCGGCTATCTCACCGATCCGGTGCTGGAGGCGATCGGAGAGCAGGGTCAGCGCGGCCTGGGCCGCAACACCACGGTGGCCGCCAGCTGCGCCCTGGACGCTCGGGAGAATTGGGGGAAGGGGATCGCGGAGGCTGCGCAGGACCCGCTGTCGGCGGCAATCCGGCTGTGGCTGCTGCGCCAGCCGGTCCCGGTCGCCGCGTTGTCGGCGCTGCCGATGGAGGATCTGGTGGCGGCCGGAATCGTGGCGGTCGACGGGGACCTGGCCCTCGGCGAGGTCGACATCCGGCCCTACGGTTCACCCGACGACGGGGCGGACGGCTGGGTGGTCTCCGACCCGACCCCCGGCCTGGACCGAGTCATCACCCGGACCCGCCCGGACTACGTGCTGGGGGTCTCTCCCGCCTCCACCTCGCTGGCCCAGATGACCTCCAGACGCCGAGTCGGATCGGCCCTGGACCTGGGTTGCGGGTGCGGGGTGCAGTCCCTTCACCTGGCCCGTCATGCCGGACGGGTGATCGCCACCGACGTCAACCCCCGGGCCCTGGAGATGGCCGAGCTCACGCTGGCGCTGTCCGAGGCCGGCACCGCCGACAGCAGCGATGACGGCCCGGCCGCCGCATCGGCCGGCCACCCCGTCGAGCTGCGCCAGGGCTCCCTCTTCGAGCCCTTCTGCGGGCCGCCTGCCGAGCGCTTCGATCTCATCGTCTCCAACCCGCCCTATGTCATGAGCCCGCCCCGTCCGGCCGCCGAACGGCTCACCTACCGCGAGGCCGGTTTCGAGGGTGATGGCCTGGTCGAGGCGGTGGTGCGCGGCGTCCCCGACCACCTCGCCGAGGGCGGTACCGCCCAGATCCTGGCCAACTGGGCGGTCCTCGGCGATCAGCCCTGGCAGGAGCGGCTGGCCGGCTGGGTGGCCGGCAGGGGCTGCGACCTGTGGGTGGTCGAGCGCGAGAGCCTGGACGTCCACGAGTACATCGAGACCTGGCTCACCGACGCCGGTCTGGACGGCTCGCCGTGCTGGCATGACCGCTACACCGAGTGGCTCGGTTACTTCGCCCGGCTGGGAATCACCGGCGTCTCGATGGGCTGGCTCACCCTCACCGACGCCGGGCGCTCCCAGCCGGACCTGTCATTCGAGAGCTGGCCGTGGGCCATCCAGCAGCCCGTCGGCCCGGCCATCGGCCAGCACCGCGAGGGGGTCGACGATGCATAACTGGCAGACCCACAGCTGTTGGCCGGTCGCTGGAAGGTCCACGACGACATCATCTGCGAGTCCACCTCCCGGCCAGGTGCCGCAGGGCCCGAGCACATCGTCTACCGCCAGCACACCGGACTGTGCCGGGCGATGGAGGTCGACACCCTGCTCGGCGGGGTGCTGGGCGCCTGCGACGGAGAGCTGGCCCTGGGCACCATCATCGAGGTGGTCGCCTCGATCCTGGAGGCCGACGCCGATCAGGCCACCGCACAGGTGCTGCCGAGGGTGCGCACCGCCCTGCGTGAGGGCTTCCTGGTGAGGTGCTGATCGACCGTCGGCCGGATGCCGAGCCCACGGCGAAGGGCCCAGAGCCCCCGGCACCGCCCGCCCGCGTCACCGTCGAGGGCCTTCCTTGACGGTGGTCCCAGGGCCCCTGATCCTGGGTTTCGGTCATGACACCGTTACTGTGAGTGCGGCAACCGGTTGTATATATGTCGGGTTGCATGGATGACGGCCCGCCTGAGACACCAGGCAGGCAGGACACGGGACGCGCGGCGTCCCACGGGAAGGTTGAGATGGCAGCCACGAAGACCCTCGTGATCGTCGAGTCGCCCCACAAGGCGACGATGATCGCCGGTTATCTGGGCCCGAAGTATGTCGTGAGGGCCAGTCAGGGGCACGTCCGCGACCTTCCGACCAGCGCCTCCCAGGTACCGGCGAAGTACAAGGGCGAACCGTGGGCACGCACCGGCGTCGACGTCGAGCACGACTTCAAGCCGATCTATGTCGTCTCCCCCGACAAGAAGTCGACCATCACCGAACTGAAGGGTCTGCTCAAGGACTCCGACGAACTCCTGCTGGCCACCGATGGTGACCGCGAGGGAGAGGCCATCGCCTGGCACCTGCTCGACGTGCTCAAGCCGAAGGTGCCGGTCAAGCGGATGGTCTTCAACGAGATCACCGAGAAGGCCATCACCGAGGCCGTCTCCCACACCCGGGAGCTCGACACCGACCTGGTGGACGCCCAGGAGACCCGCCGGATCCTCGACCGGCTGTACGGCTACGAGGTCTCCCCGGTGCTGTGGAAGAAGGTCATGCCCAGGCTGTCGGCCGGCCGCGTCCAGTCGGTGGCGACCCGACTGGTGGTCGACCGGGAACGCGAGCGGATCGCCTTCACCAGCGCCAACTACTGGGACCTGGACGCCGATATGGTCTCCAGGGCCGCCGAGAAGGGGGACGCCGCAACCTTCAGCGCCCGGCTGTCCACCCTGGACGGCGTCCGGATCGCCCAGGGCCGCGACTTCGACGCCGACGGGAAGCTGGTGGGCATCCGCAGGGACCAGAACGTCCGGCGTCTGGACGAGGCCTCGGCCACCACCCTGGCGGCAGCCCTGGAGAAGGCGTCCTTCGCCGTGGCCTCGGTGGAGGCCAAGCCCTACACCCGGCGTCCCTACGCCCCCTTCCGCACCACCACCCTGCAGCAGGAGGCCGGCCGCAAGCTCGGCTTCACCGCCCAGCGCACCATGTCGGTGGCCCAGGATCTCTACGAGGGCGGTTTCATCACCTATATGAGGACCGACTCGGTGGCACTGTCCCAGGAGGCCATCAGCGCCGCCCGCACTCAGGCCATCGAGCTCTACGGCCGCGACCATGTGCCGGACAAGCCGCGGGTCTACACCTCCAAGGTCAAGAACGCCCAGGAGGCCCACGAGGCTATCCGGCCGGCCGGCGACCACTTCCGGGTGCCCGCCCAGACCGGACTGACCGGAGACAAGTTCCGGCTCTACGAACTGGTCTGGATGCGCACCATCGCCTCCCAGATGGCCGATGCCAAGGGGGAGACGCTGAGCGTGGGGATCGACGCCGTGCCCGCCTCCCCGGTGGCCATCGCCGGCGGCGACGTCGCCCGTGCCGGTTTCACCGCCTCGGGACGCACCATCACCTTCCACGGCTTCCTGCGGGCCTATGTCGAGTCGGTCGACGAGGGGTCCTCCGATGATGCCCAGAGCCGGCTGCCCCGGCTGTCGCAGGGTCAGGACCTGGACTGCTCAAAGGTCACCGCGACCGGCCACGACACCCGTCCGCCGGCCCGCTACACCGAGCCCAGCCTGGTCGCCAAGATGGAGGAGCTGGAGATCGGCCGGCCCTCGACCTACGCCTCGATCCTGCGCACCATCACCAGCCGCGACTACGTCTTCAAGAAGGCCCAGGCGCTGGTGCCGACCTGGCTGGCCTTCGCGGTCACCCGGCTCCTGGAGGAGCACTTCCCCCGTCTGGTGGACTACCAGTTCACGGCCGACATGGAGGAGACCCTCGACGAGATCGCCAAGGGCAGCGCCAACCGGGTGGCGGTGCTCTCGAACTTCTACTTCGGCGGCGAGGACAGCTCGACCACCCCGGCCGATGGTCATGAGGGGCTCCACCAGCTGGTCACCGAGCTCGGCGACATCGACGCCCGGGCGATGTCGACCTTCCCGGTCGGCGGTGAGGACTCCGGGATCGTGGTGCGAGTGGGCCGCTACGGCACCTATGTGGAGGACGCCGCAGGGACCAGGGCCAATGTCGACGAGGCGCTGCCCCCCGACGAGCTCACCGTGGAGAAGGCCCGCGAGCTGCTGGCCAGCCCCAACGGCGAGGAGCGCGAGCTCGGTCTGGACCCGCACACCCACACCATGATCGTGGCCCGCAACGGGCGCTTCGGCCCCTACGTCACCGAGCTGCTCGACGAGCCCGAGAGCGATGCCCCGGCCAGTGTGTCCAAGACCTCCACCAAGTCGTCCGGTGGCAGGACCAAGGCCAAGAAGGTCAAGCCACGCACCGCCTCGCTGTTCCGATCGATGGATCTGGCCACCGTCACCCTCGACGACGCCCTCAAGCTGTTGTCGCTGCCCAGGGTGGTCGGAACCGACGCCGAGGGTACCGAGATCACCGCTCAGAACGGCCGCTACGGCCCCTACCTCAAGAAGGGCACCGACTCCCGGTCGTTGACCAGCGAGGAGCAGTTGTTCTCCATCACCCTGGAGGAGGCCGAGCAGATCTACTCCCAGCCCAAGCAGCGCGGCCGGGCCGCCGCCAAGCCGCCGCTGAAGGAGTTGGGGGAGGACCCGACCTCCGGCAGGCCGATCGTCGTCAAGGACGGCCGGTTCGGTCCCTATGTCACCGACGGCGAGACCAACGCCACCCTGCGCCGCGACGACTCGGTCGAGGCGATCACCCCCGAGCGGGCCCAGGAACTGCTGGCCGAGAAGCGGGCCAAGGGGCCCACCACCCGCCGGAAGACCACCCGCAAGACGACGAGGAAGACTCCCGCGAAGAAGTCGACTGCCAAGAAGACCACCGCGAAGAAAACCTCCGGAACGGCCTCATCGGCCAGGAAGGCAGCCGGCAAGCCGGCCGCCGAGTCGGCCTCCGGAACTGCTGCGCAGGGCTGACCCGGGTGCATAGAGTTCTCTGGGCGGGCAGGTAACCGGCACGAACAAGGCAGGAGGTGGACCGATGGCCGAACCGAAGGATCCAATGCTCTTCGAGATGGCCTGGACAGCGGATCCGCCGCTGCTGGTCAACCCCGAGCTCGGCGTCGAGAAGCTCACCTCCAGGACGGCCGCGAAGTCCTTCCGGTCCGATGTCACCCTGCTCGACTCCACCGACCACCGACTGCTGCGCTCAGGGGTGGTGCTGGCCCACCGGGTGGTCGACTCGCTGGGGGAGTGGTACCTGGACGCACCGACCTGGAGTCCCTGGCTGCCGGTCGACTGCGCCGTCGGCCTGGACGGAGCCGGCGAACTGCCGCTGGACTTCGGCTGCCTCATCAAACCCTTCCTGCGCGGTGCGCCGTTGTCCCCCTCCGGAGCGCTGAGCTGCGAACGCAGCGAGGTGAGCCTGATCGGCCCCGGCGGCGAGTCGCTGGCCGACATCAGGGACGATCGCATCACGGTGACCCGCTCGGGGGTCACCATCAGCCGGGCCCGCGAGATCACCCTGACCCCGCGAACCGGCCTCTCCACGCGGCTGCGCGGCTGGGTCTCCGCCCGGATGATGGCCCTGGGGGCCACCCAGGTGGCCGCTTTCCCCTCGGCCCTGAGCCGACTGGGGCCCCCGCCCGGAGCGCTGCCAGACTTCCCGCGCAGCGTGCCGGCCAATGTTGCGGCCACCCTGGAGGGGTTCGTCGGCAACCGTCTGGCCAGCTGCCTGCACGCCGTCATCGAGGCCGACCTGAAGGCCCGCAGCCGAGGGATGCAGCTGAACTCGGCGGCAGACCACCAGGCCGCCCACACCGGCGAGTTCATCGTGATGCCCGACAATCCCTCGGCGACCGATCTGAGCGAGCTGGGAATGGATCCGGTGGCGATGTCGTCGATGGGGATCCACGACGAGCGGCACGGGCGGATCGACGGGCTGATCACGGCGCTGGGGGAGCTGGAGGCGGTCATCGATGGTCTCAGCGAACTGCTGGAACCCCGATGGGTGCGCGACCTGACGGTCCGCCTGGACCAGGTGACCTCGCTGGACCGGGAGAGAATCACCATCCACCGGATGCCGGAGTCCTACTACCAGCTGCTGGACATGCTGGTGCTGGCGGTGCGCGCCCCCCGACTGACCGGCGACGGGTCGGTGCCGGCCCGCCCGGTGCTCACCGAGATGGTCAAGCACGCGGTGGCGACCGTGGTGGCCCAGGCCGACGCGTTGGATGCCGGCTCGGACCACGGCTGGGCCCGTGCCCGGCGTTCCGCCGAGGCTGCCGCCGCCCTGGCGGTCACTCTCCAGGTCGACAAGCGGGCCGGGAGGATCGCCCGGCGGCTCGCCAAGGTGGCGGCGGCGCTGGCCGCCACCGGATCGGTGCACGAGGGGCCGAGCCCCGAGCAGGTCGCGATGCTGACGCCGATGCAGGCCTACGCCGCTGGACGCCGTGCCGAGCGGCGGCTGGCCGAGATCGGACTGGCCCGCTCCCGGTTCGTCACCGACTGGCCCAGGCAGCGGGAGAAGCTCCTCAAGGCGGCGAGGCCATGACCGGCCTGTTCGTGGTGCTGGAGGGTGGTGACGCGGTGGGCAAGACCACTCAGACCCGCTACCTGGACCGCTGGCTGACCGATGCCGGGGTCGACCACCTGATCACCCGGGAACCCGGCGACACCGCGCTGGGCGCCAGGATCCGCGCTCTGTTGCTGGACCCGGCGACCGGTGCGATCAGCCCCAAGGCCGAGACGCTGCTCTACAACGCCGACCGGTCCCAGCACCTCGACGAGGTGGTCCGCCCGGCGCTGGAACGCGCAGAGGTGGTGATCTGTGACCGCTACGTCGACTCCACACTGGCCTACCAGGGGGCCGGCCGGACCCTGGACGCCGCCGAGATCGCCGCTCTGGCGGACTGGGCCACCGACGGCCTGACCCCCGATCTCACCATCCTGCTGGATGCCGATCCGGCCCTCACCATCGTCGGCATCGTCGACAAGGACCGCCTGGAGGCCGAGAGTCTGGACTTCCATCGCAGGGTCCGCGACGAGTTCCTGAGGCTGGCCGGACGGGCCCCGGAGCGCTATCTGGTGCTGCCGGCCCGCGACCGGCGCGAGGAGATCGCCGAGCGGATCCGGGCCCGGCTGGCGCCGCTGATCGGGATTCCCGCCGATCCGGCGGACCAGACCCTCGACCCGGCGGCGGCCCGCCAGGGCGGCGCCCGGACAGAACTGTCGGGCCCGGATGGCACGATGACATCATGACCGCCGACCCCTCCGCCTCCACATCGGGAACCAGCTCCCCGCTGACCGGGGTGTGGTCCGAACTGGTCGGCCAGGAGCCGGCGGTGGACACCCTCAAGCGGGCCGTGGCCGGCGGCGGTCATGCGATGAGCCACGCCTGGCTGCTCACCGGCCCGCCGGGATCGGGCAGGTCGAATGCCGCGCGCGCCTTCGCCGCCGCGCTGGAATGCCCCCAGGGTGGCTGCGGGCACTGCAATGCCTGCCGAACCGCCTTGTCGGGGGCCCATCCCGATGTCACCCTGGTGCGCACCGAGACCTTGTCGATCGGCGTCGACGAGATCCGCGAGCTGGTCCGCTGGGCCGCGATGAGCCCATCGGCCGGCAGGCATCAGGTGGTCGTGGTGGAGGACGCCGACCGGATCACCGAGCGCGGCGCCGATGCGCTGCTCAAGGCCATCGAGGAGCCCGCCCCGCTGACCGTCTGGGTGCTGTGCGCACCCACCCCCGACGACGTCATCATCACCATCCGTTCGCGCTGCCGCCAGCTCCATCTGGCCACACCGAGGGATGACGCCGTCGCAGGGCTGCTGGTCACCCGCGACGGGATCGACCCTCAGCTGGCCGCCACCGCCGCCAGAGCCGCCCAGGGGCATATCGGCAGGGCGAGACGGCTGGCCCGTGACGAGACCGCCAGGGCCCGGCGCGACAGGATCCTGGCGCTGCCCAGCCAGCTGCGCAGTCTGGGCGACTGCCTCAAGGCCGCCCAGGAGCTGGTCACCGCCACCGCCGAGGAGGCGGCCGCCGCCACCGCCGACCAGGACGCGGCCGAGCGCTCCGAACTGGAGACGGCACTGGGATTCGGTACCAGGGGAGCCAGGCCACGGCAGGCCGCCGCCGCCATCAAGGACCTGGAGGATGAGCAGAAGCTGCGGGGCAAGAGGATGCAGCGCGACGCCCTGGACCGGGTGCTCACGGAGCTGACCACCTTCCACCGGGACGTGCTGGCGATCCAGACCGGGGCGGTGCGCGCCGGCGAGGAGGAGCAGCTGACCGGGCCCCGACTGGTGAACTCGGCGATTTTCCAGCAGATCCAGGCGGTGGCGGCGTCCACCACCCCCGAGGACACCATTCACCGGATAGACGCCATCCTGGAGGCCAGGAGCGCATTGGAGACCAACGTCGCCCCGCTGCTGGCGATGGAGGCGCTGCTGACCAGCCTGGTGCGGTGAACCCGCTCGGCGCTGACAGCGCCCGGCGATCCATCGAGCCGGTGCTGGATGACGACCGGGTGCGTGTTGATTCCCGGCGATGACCGGGCCGGATGAGACAGTGGAAGTGTCCCGGGCCGTGTGATTGCGGATCGTCTTCCACAAGCCCGGCGCAACCAAGCTGTGAGGAGCTGACGTGAGCAAGGCTGTCAAGAGGACGACCGGCAACGCCATACCGGACGACGCTGACAACGAGACCACGCGCGTCATCTCATCGGAGGACGTCACCAAGACCGAGGTGATCGAACCAGAGGGCACCACGCGCCGCGTCCCCGATGAGTACTACGCCCGTCCCGGCGCGGAGACCGTCGAGCGCACCCAGGTGATCCCTGAGACTCCCGACGCCGACGACATCGCCCGCCGGGAGGCCGAGGAGGCCAGACGCCAGGAGGCCGAGCAGCGCGCCCGCGAGCGCGCCATGAGGCAGCGTTCACTGGGCACCGTGGCGCCTCCGGCCGAGCCCGACCCGACTCCTGTCGAGGTTCCCAGGCCGGTCACCGACCGGGCCTTCGCATCGATGGGTCTGTTCATCTTCCGGGTCGTGCTGGCCGCTGTGCTCGGTGTGCACAGCTTCCAGCACCTGACCCAGCGGGCCGGCACCTACGACATGATCAACGGGGTGGGGCTGCCCTATCCCACCTACCTGGTCTGGGTGCTCGGGGTCGGCGAGGGGCTGGCCGCACTGGGCATCCTGGTCGGTTTGTGGACCCGGATCGCCGGGCTGGGGGCTGCCGCCATCGGCGTGCTGGCCCTGGTCTTCGTGCACTGGCACGGGCTCAACGTCTTCGCCGATGCGGGAGTTCTCGGGGAGCCGGCCCTGCTGGTCGCCTCCTGCGGTCTGCTGCTGTTCTTCATCGGCTCGGGCGGCTGGGGGATCGACGCCGGTCCGCGGCGTCGTCGCGCCGTCAGGAAGGCCAGTCGCGCCGCCAGGTAGGACGTCGCCTCGAGGTGATGATCTAGGCTCTGCGACATGTCGCAGGTGATTGCCGTCGCCTTCCAGGAGAATGGAAGGCTGCACTACCTCGACGTGGCGGGTCTGGACGTGAAGGTCGGCGACTGGGTGCTCTACCCCACTCCCGACGGAGACGAGGTGGCCCGCTGCGTATGGGGCCCCGAACGGGTCGATGACGCCGATCCGGTCGCCCCGCGCTGCGCCGGGATCGCCACCGGGCAGCAGATCCGCCGGGCCGAGCAGAACCGCGTCCGCCGCGAGGAGATCTCGGTGGTGGTCCGTCAGGCCGCCGCCGACCATGACCTGGAGATGACCCTGCTGGCCGTCGACCTCCTCGATCAGGACGGTTCCAATGTGGTGGCGGTCTACTACCGCAGCCCCCAGCGGATCGACTTCCGCAGCTTCGTGCCCGACCTCGCGGGCCGACTGCGCTGCCGGATCGACATGCGCCAGATCGCCGGGCGCGACGCGGCCCGGACGACCGGCGGGGTCGGCGTCTGCGGCCGGGATCTGTGCTGCACCACATTCCTCGAGGAGCCGGAGCCGATCGGAATGCGGCTGGCCGCCGACCAGGGCTTCGCCTCGAACCCGCTGGCGGTCACCGGCGCCTGCGGCAAGCTGATGTGCTGCCTGCGCTACGAGCACCCCTACTACACCGATTTCAAGGCCGCCGCACCCGCACTGGGCCAGAAGGTCCAGACCCCCTCGGGGTCGGGCCGGGTGGTCGGCCACGACGCACCCTCGGCCACGGTCCAGGTGGAGGTGAAGGGGGCGACCCTCAGATGCCCGCTGGCCTCGGTGTGCAGCACCGCAGCCCGACGACGCGACCGCCAGAAGGAGACACCATGAGGCCAGCGGCCAGCAGATCGCGGCTGACCGGCTGGGCCGCCGGCCTGACCGTTCTCGCCCTCCTGGCGTCGGGATGCCAGCTCGGTGGAAGCAGTTCGACACCCGGTGCGAGCGGCTCCGGACCGGCAACCCAGCAGGCCACCACCTCCTCCGGCGCCGGCTCCGGGTCGGCCACCGCGCAGAGCACGGCGTCGGCCAGCCACAGCTGGTCACCGGCCGCCACCGCGCCATCCGCCAACCCGCCGGTGGCCTCCTACGACCCGGCGGCCCACGCCGTGTTCACCGGCTACACCTCACCCGATCGCCAGACCCCCGCCGCCTCCCAGGCCACACCCGCCGGCTTCACCGCGGCCCCCTCGGGATCGGGGATGGATCGCTACCTCAACCGGCAGATCTCCTGGACCGGCTGCGGGAACTTCCAGTGCGCCAAGGTCGTCGTGCCGCTGGACTGGGACAAGCCGGACGGCCAGGCCATCACACTGGCCGTCAAGCGCAAGGCGGCCACCCAGCGGTCGGGCGGAGAGCCGGCCGACGGGACGATGTTCATCAACCCCGGCGGCCCCGGCGTCTCCGGCCAGAGCATGCTCGACCAGTTCCAGGCCGACCAGTTCCCCGGATACGACATCATCGCCTGGGACCCGCGAGGATCGGGACAGTCCACCCCGGTGGCCTGCGGTACCGCCGCTCAGACCGATGCCTACTTCAACCTCGACTCCTCTCCCTCCGACCAGTCCCAGTGGGACGCCGTGATCGCCGGCAACAAGGCCTTCGCGCAACAGTGCCGCACCTCCTCGGGGGCCCTTCTGGACCACATCTCGACCATCGACACCGCCCGTGACCTGGACTACCTGCGCCACCAGGTGGGCGACAGCAGGCTCAACTACCTGGGGATCTCCTACGGCACCTACATCGGCGCGATGTACGCCGAGCTGTACCCGGGCAGGGTCGGCCGGATGGTGCTCGACTCGGCGGTCAACATCACCGACAACGACTCCGTCTCCCAGGTGATGGGCTTCGACAAGGCCTTCCGTGCCTTCGCCCAGTGGTGCGCCGGCACCTCGAGCTGCGGACTCGGGGACACCACAGACGGCGTCGTCGACCGCACCGTCCGCTTCCTCGAGGGGCTCAACGGGGCACCGATGAGAGTGGGGCTGCGCCCGTTGACCCAGAACCAGGCAGCCACCGGACTGGCCTACTTCCTCTACTCGGGCAAGGACTCCTACGGATACCTGGCCGGCGCGCTGAACCGAGCCATCCAGGGACGCAATGGAGCCGTCCTGCTGGCTGCCGCCGATGCTCTCAACGGCCGCGACCTGGAGACCGGCAAGTGGGACTCATCGGCCTACGCCTTCCCGTCCATCCTGTGCGGGGACTGGTCCGATGACGGGCTGGCCGGCGCCCGCCGGCAGTGGGCTGCGGACCAGAAGCGAGCCCCCATCCTCGGCAGATCCTTCGGCGTCGGGCTGGTCTGCACCTACTGGACGGTCAAGCCCGCCCGGCAACTGAGGATCACTGCCCAGGGAGCGGCGCCGATCGTCGTGCTGGGGGTCACCGGTGACCCTGCTACGCCCTACCAGCAGGCCCAGTGGATGTCCGACCAGTTGGCCTCCGGGGTTCTGGTGACCTGGCGCGGGGCCGGTCACTCGGCCTGGGAACTGGGCAACACCTGCCTGCGCAACTCCGTCACCGGATACCTCAACGATGGCGTGGTGCCCAAGGACAGGACGACCTGCTGAGTCGGTGGCGAGCTCAGGTTCCGGGGCCGGGGCCCCAGGGTTTTGGGGCCGTCGCTACCGTTGCCAGTGATCGAGAAGTACTGCGTGGCGTCCGGCTCCTCGACGGATTCTGGCGGACGCCGTCGCGGCTGGCGGCAGGAGAGGATTGTGATGCCGGGCACCGTGGGAAACAGATGCCTCCGGCTCCTCGGAGTGCTGGTCCTGGTGGGCGTCCTGCTACTGCTGGAGTTCGCATGGCGGGCTCATGTCCTGGCCGGCCTGCAGCGTAACGATGGTCAGTGCGTGATGGTCGGCTCACGGGTCGACAACGGTCAGGTCCCGGTGGTCTCCTGCGAGCACTCCGGGGCGCGGTTGGTGACCAGCGTGGTGGGGCCCACTGGCAACTGCCGGTACGGCGAGGACAAGGTCGCTGTGCGTCACGAGATGAGCCACGACACCGGTTACATCGGTGCGTTGTGCCTCAGACAGCCCTGAGGCGGGCGACGACCGCCTGACCCCCGGCTCTCCCTGACCCCCTTCCGGACCCCCGCCGGCCCGGACCTCCGTCCCTGACCGCGAGCCGTCTGGCCCGTCCCTGGACCCCCGACTGTCCTGAACCCCTGCCTGTCCTGGACCTCCGCCTGTCCCTCACCTCCGGAGCCGTCCCTGATCCCCGCCTTCTCCACGTTCGTCCTCAAATATGGCGTTCGTCCTGGAATTCCAGGACGAACGCCATATTTGAGGACGAACGTGGTCCGGTGGCTTGGAGGCTGCGTCAGGTCAGCATCGCGGACCTCAACACGTACGTGGTCTGGTAGGACCCGGAGGCTGCGTCAGGCCAGTACCGCGGACCTCAACACGTCGAGCGGAAGGCCCCCCAGCGCCAGAGCACGGGTGTGGAAGTCCTTGAGGCTGAACCCTTCCGGGTCGGCGGCGCGGGCGGCGTCGCGAAGTTCGAGCCAGGTGCGCTCGCCGAGCTTGTAGGCCGGAGCCTGACCCGGCCATCCGAAGTAGCGGTTGACCTCGAACAGGGCCGAGCCCTCGTCCATCGAGACGTGCCGGTTGAAGAATGTCCAGGCCTTGTCCCAGTCCCATGGCCCACCGCCGACCTCGGCGGGGGCCTCGAAGCCGCAGTGCAGCCCGATGTCCAGGACCACCCGGGCCGCCCGCATCGACTGGCCGTCCAGCAGGCCCATGAAGTATCCCGGGTCGTCCATGTAGCCCAGATCGGCCATCAGCCACTCGGCGTAGAGCGCCCATCCCTCGCCGTGACCCGAGGTCCAGCAGGAGTTGCGACGCCAGGAGTTGAGGTGCTCGCGCTGGGCGATCGCCGAGGAGATCTGCAGATGATGGCCGGGCACCCCCTCGTGGTAGACGGTGGTGAGCTCGCGCCAGGTGGTGAAGGAGTCGACTCCCTCGGGCACTGCCCACCACATCCGACCCGGCCGTGAGAAGTCCTCGGAGGGGCCGGTGTAGTAGACCCCGCCGTCATGTGTCGGGGCGATCATTCCCTCGATCCGCCTGGCCTTCTCGGGGATCTCGAAGTGCGTGCCGTCCAGGGCCTCGATGGCCTCGTCGGCCTTCTGCTGCATCCACTCGCGCAGTGCCGCGGTGCCGTTGATCCGGTACCTCGGATCGGCGTCCAGGATCTCGATGGCCTCGGCCACACTGGCACCCGAGCGGATGCGCGAGGCCGTCTGCTGCTGCAGCTCCTCGATCCGGGCCAGCTCCTGCTGACCCCACCGGTAGGTCTCGGCCAGGTCGATGGTCGATCCCAGGAATTCCCGTGAGGCCAGCCGATAGCGCTGGACGCCGACGGCATCCTGGTCGGTCGACAGTGCCGCCATCTCGGTGCGCAGCACCCCCGCCGCCTTCTGGAAGGACTGCTCGGCGACCTTGACGGCGTCGGCCAGCTGGGAGTGAAGGGCCGTCGGGAGCTCTCCGGAGGAGGTGGCGGCCCCGGCCAGGTAGGAGTCGAAGAAGCCGCCGGGGGCGGTCCAGCTCTCGAGTTGCCCGGCCAGCAGGTCGACCTGCCTACGGGCGGGGGCGACGCCGGCTGCCGCGGAGGCCCGCTGGGAGTCCAGCCAGCCGTCGATGGCGGCCGGTACGGCGTGCAGGCGCCGGGTGATCGTCTGCCACTGCTCGACGGTGTCGGTGGGCATCGCGTCGTAGACCGCCCGGATCCAGTGAGGGCCCGAGTCGATGCCGTTGAGGGTGAGCAGGTCATAGCCGTTGTCGTGGATCTGGGCACGAAGCCCCAGCCGGTTGCGCATCGCTGCGACCGTCACGTGGTCGATGTCGTCGACGGGCATCGCCTGGTCGAGCTCGTCGAGGGTGGCCATTGTGAGCCGGTAGTCGGCCTCCAGACCGGCCGGCGACAGGTCGTCGTACTCGTCCTGGCGGATGTCGAGGCCCAGGTCGGTGGCCGCCAGCGGGCTGGCCTCCAGGCTGGCCCGGTAATACTTCTCAGCGACCTGGTCGACCGCGGTGCGGGGATGGTCTGCCGGGATCTGGTCGGGGGAGTCAGGAGTTGTCGTCACAGAGCTGACGTTATCGCGGAGCCGGGGTCGGTCGATGGCACCGCCGAGCGCACAGCGGTGAGGATTTCGCCCGGCGAGTTGTCTGCCGGTATAGTCTCAGCGGTCCGTCTCAGGCTGCGCGCGGGTGCTGTGTGAACCGCGCGGGGTGAGGAGATGACGGGCAGGCCGTCGTAGCTCAGTCGGTAGAGCGACGCTCTCGTAAAGCGTAGGTCACGGGTTCGATTCCCGTCGACGGCTCCCTACCTCCCCTGCTCGGGCACCGCCCGGGGAGGATTCGCCGCACCCGCCACGGAGCGCCCAAGCCACCGGGCTAAGGTGTTTATTGGTCGGACCAAATAGTCCACGGACTGCATCGACGCAGTCCACCGGAGGGCCTGGGTGGCATCGGACGCGCGCCGGTGATCACGACTCCACCGGATGGTGACCCGACTCGACACAAGGAGTGTGTGATGGCTGAGACCATGTTGGCGGAGAGGTTCTACGCACAGGACCGCAGCGTCCACCTGGAGGAGATCCCGGTTCCTCATCCGGGGCCGGGCAATGTGCTCATCGAGGTGGCCTACTGCGGCATCTGCCATTCCGACCTGAGCCTCATCAACGGGACCTTCCCCGCCCAGCGGCCACAGGTGACCCAGGGCCATGAGGCCTCCGGCACCATCGTCGAGCTCGGCGCCGGGGTCACCGGTTGGAAGGTGGGGGACCGGGTCATCCCCTCGGCGGGGCGTCCCTGCCTGCGGTGTCGCAAGTGCCGGCGTGGCGACTTCGCCAACTGCCTGCACCTGAACCTGATGGCCTTCGCCTACGACGGTGCCTGGGCCAGGTACCACGAGGCCTCCGCGACCGGTCTGACGATGATCCCCGACAACGTGCCGATGGATCAGGCGGCGCTGCTGGCCGACGCCGTCTCCACCCCCTATGCCGCGGTGGTCCACACCGCCCAGGTGCACATGGGCAATGCGGTGGCGGTGTGGGGAGTCGGTGGGGTCGGCACCCACCTCGTCCAGCTCGCCAAGGTGGCGGGCGGCGTCCCGGTGATTGCCATCGACCTCGACGACGAGGTGCTGGCGCGGGCCAAGCGGGTCGGCGCCGACCACGTGCTGCGCAGCGACGACCCCGAGTTGATGAGCAAGATCGAGGACCTCACACACGGACGCATGATCGACGTCGCCTTCGATGCGGTGGGCATCAAGCCCACCCTGCGGGCCGCCGTGGAGTCCCTGGACGTCAACGGCAGGGCGGTCTCCCTCGGCCTGTCCGGTCAGGACATCGATGCCGGCCCGTTCATGGACTTCAACCTGCAGCGCAAGAAGGTCTTCGGGCATCTCGGCTACTACGGCCAGGACATCGCGATGCTGGCGGAGATGCTGTCCTATCATCGCCTCGACCTCTCGGAGTCGATCTCCGAGGTGGTGCCGCTGGCCGAGGTCGAGCGCGGCATCGCGGATCTGGAGCACCACAAGAACAACCCGATCCGGATCCTCGTCAAGCCCTGATCCGGGCGCTGTGACCTCCGGGCCTGTCAGGATGGACGCCGTCATCCCGAGCACCATGCCCAGCACCAGGAGGCGGCGATGCCCACCAGTCAGGATGCCCAGCCCGTCGAGGGATCCGGCGGGCAGCGCATCGAGGTGCTCCCGGCCGAGCCGTCACGCTGGCCCGACCTGGTCGCCGTGATGGCCGAGGAAGGTGACCAGGCCTCCTGCTGGTGCCAGTTCTTCCGGCTCCGCGGCCGGGCCTGGGAGTCCTCGACCCGCCAGGCCAACCGCGCCGCGATGCACGAGCAGGTCGGTGGTCAGCCCCTGCCCCCGGGGTTGATCGCCTACCTGGACGGCGAGCCGGTCGGCTGGTGCGCCGTCGCCCCGAAGAAGGACTACCCGCGAATCGTGGCCTCCAGGCTCACCGGGGCCGAGCTGGACTGGGTCTGGTCGGTGAGCTGCCTGGTCGTGCTGGGGGACCACCGTCGGCGCGGCATCGCCAGAGCCATGGTCGACGCCGCGGTCGAGTTCGCGCGAGACCGCGGTGCCCGACTGCTGGAGGGCTATCCGGTGGACACCGAGCGAAGGCCGCAGGTCCGGGCGGAGGAGCTCTACCACGGCTCGGTCGGGCTGTTCGCCGGGGCGGGGTTCAGCGAGGTCCTGCGCCCCTCCCGGGCGCGGGTCCTGATGAGACGGGATCTGCTGGCGGAGGCCACCTGAACCCACCCGCCACGCCACCGGGGATCGTCGGCGGCCGGCGCCGGACTCCTGAGCGTTCTGCCGCTGAAGGCTGAACCGGGCCGGGAAACCAGGACTGCCTCACACACTGTGCGGCGGTGCCGATAGCATCGGGGTGCAGTTTCTAGGCCTTGGCGAGTGTCGCCGGCGACATGTGCGACTCATCCCTTCGCCACGACCAGGAGGACATCTTTATGTACGACAGCATCATCATCGGTGCCGGCCTGGCGGGCCTGTCCGCAGCGACAGAGCTGGTCAGGGCCGGTCGCGAGGTGCTCGTCCTGGAGGCCCGCGACCGGGTCGGCGGGCGTCTGGAGAATGGCACACTGTCCAACGGCCAGGTGGTCGAGCTCGGCGGTCAGTGGGTCTCTGAGGCACACGAGCAGCTGCTCGGGCTGATCTCCGACCAGGATCTGGAGCTGATCGGGCCCAGTGACGGCGATCTGATCCTCAAGTTGCACGGCCAGGTGGCGAAACTGCCCGAGACCTCTGAGGCCGAGCATCACCTCACCCCCTTCGAGTTCGCGGATCTGGGTCAGGGGCTGCTGCGCTTCCGGCGGCTTGCCGATCGGGTGGCGCAGAACCCGGTGTGGACCCAGGCCAACAGCGTGTGGCTGAGCCAGACGCTGACCCAGTGGATCAGCTCCAACCTGCGCACCGAGGGCGGCCGCTCCTACTTCACCGCGCTGGCGACCAGGGCGCTGGGGGTCGACGCCGCCACCGCCACTTTGCTGGACAGCCTCGGCAAGGCCGGCGAGGGGGTCGATCTGGAGGCCTTGGTCGCCGTCAATGGCGGTCTCAAGCAGCGCCGGGTCCGCGGTGGCGTCGCCCAGGTCCCGCAGAATCTGGCGGCCGCTCTGGGAGACGCCGTCAAGCTGTCGACCCCGGTGGTCGGAATCGACTACGACGACGACCGGGTGGTCCTGGTCGCCGAGGACGGACAGCAGTTCGAGGCACGCACCGTGGTGTGCACCCTGCCGCCCAGGATGCTGCTGGAGATGACCTTCGAGCCGGCTCTGCCCTCCGAGCGGGTGCAGCTGGCCGGCAAGGTGCCGCCGGGCAATGTCATCAAGGCATTCCTGGCCTATGACTCCCCGTGGTGGCGGCGCAGCGGCGCGTCGGGCCAGATGGGTGCCGACGAGGGTGCCGTGAGGGTGGTCTTCGACACCTCCGACGAGGCCACCGGCAAGGGCGTCCTGATGGGCTTCTTCGAGGGTGCCGAGGCCTCCGGCTACGGGAAGCTGTCGGTCTCGCTGCGACAGCGGGCCTTCGAGGAGGCCGTCGAGGGAGCCTTCGGCGCCGCCCCCTCCGAACCCTTCGAATACCTGGATCGCGACTGGCTGTCGGAGAAGTACACCCGTGGCTGCCACGGCGCCCATTTCGCTCCCGGTCTGTGGACCACCGGCGGTCCACTGCTGGCCCAGCCGTTGGGCAGGCTGTTCTTCGCCGGAGCCGAGTACGCCACCGCCTTCAACGGCTACATGGAAGGGGCGGTCCGCTGTGGCCGCGAGGTGGCCACCGAGGTCAACGAGCTGCTGGGCTGAGCTCCTCCGATCGACTGAAGCACGCCCACCCGGCTCTCCGGGTGGGCGTGCCGCGTTGTGGGGCGGGCTCCTCGAGGGACTCGCCCGGTCCAGGCTGCGCAAGGTACTCCGCAGACGGGGGTGTCTGCAGCTGTGGCTGCAGACACCCCCGTCTGCGGAGTACTTTGCGCACGTTCTCGCTGTCGGCGGCCCCGGTCAGTCCATCAACACCTGGAAGTGGTCCTCGGCCAGGCTCTGCTCGCCGACCGGCTTGCGGCCATCGGCGCCGGCCAGCTGGACATCGACGGCCTGCACCAGCGGGGCGTGCAGCCCGACCATTCGCATGTCACAGATCAGCGTCCGGTGCTGGCACGGCACCGCCCATCGCAGCGCCGCCGGGGTGGCAGCGGTGAGGATCCGCTCCTCCAAGGGCGCACGCGGCATCAGAACGGGCCCGGCCTGTTCAGCCAGCGCATCGAGGCGGGCCTGGCGCACCGGCCAGGGGACGTTGCGCAGCACATTGCGCGACAGCAGGCCGGTGTCGGGGGTGGGCGCCAGGAGCTCCTCCAGGGACCTGCCGGAGACCACGCAGTCCTCGATCGTCCTGGCCGCGGCGATCACCTCCGGCCAGGGTCGGATCCGGGCTGCCGGCGCCGCCACCCTCGCCAGGATCGAGGACAGCATCGCCGAGGCCGGCCGCCAGGCCTCGAAGGAGTCGGAGTTGGCCATCACCACGACACCGATGCCGGTGGTGGGGTGCCACCGCATGTGCGAGCTGAACCCGGGCAGCCCGCCGGAGTGCCCCACCACCCGGCCGAACCGGTGATCCAGCTCGCAGATCAGGCCATAGCCGTATCCCGCTGCGTCCAGCTGTCGCCCCGCGAAAGGCCACTCAGTGGTCCTCATCACGGTGTGAGCGGTCTGCATCCGGCGTCGGGAGGACGCCGCCAGCACCGCCTCGGAGCGGGAATCGGGGGTCTCGTCGAAGGCCGAGCCGAGGAAGTCCATCCAGCTGGCGAGATCGTCGAGGGTGCTGAACAGGTCCCCGATGCAGCCCAGCGCGCCGGACCCCACGAAGGGCTCCGGGGTGAAGGTGGCGCCACCGTCGAAGGTCCGGAAGCCGCCGGCGATGTCGGTGCCGCCGGGGTACAGCGAGGCATCGGGGCGGGTCGAGGCCAGACCGAGAGGGTCGAGGATCCTTTCCCGGATCGATGCTGCAACCGGACGGCCGGTGACCGCCTCGATGGCCCGGGCGATCTGGGAGACGCCGAGATTGGAGTACTGGTAGCGGGTTCCGGGCAGTCCGCCCAGCCGCAGCCCCGACCTCAGCTGAGCGGCGATCCACTCCCGGGACTCGGCCAGGTGCTCATCTCCCCAGGGGTTGTCCTCGGCGATCCCCGACCGGTTGCTCAGCAACTCCTCCAGGCTGGCGTCGAGGACCGGGTCCTCGGCGCCTCCAGAGAGGTGGTAGCGAGCCCTGCCCAGACCCTCGATCAGCTCGGCGGCCGGCAGGTTGAGGTCCAGGATCCCGGCGTCGCGCAGGGACAGCGCGGTGGCGGCCAGGAACGACTTGGACATCGAGGCGATCCGGTAGACGGTCCGCGCCGATGCCGAGCCGTCGTCCATCCGGGGAGAGCCGCTGGTGTGGACCGCCACCACCGAGCCCCGCCAGGTGATGGCGGCTACGCAGGACGGCGCGAGTGCCAGGGTCGCGGCGTCCAGCTGGGAGTCGAGGACGCCCCGGCACAGCTCGGCGAAGTCTGCCGGGGGCTGCCAGACGGCCCCGATGGGACAGTGCTGGACGGCGGCGGAGGGCAGGGCAGGCACGGGGGACATGAACGGATCCGGACCGATCGGCGGTTCTGGGATCACCCGTGGGCTCTTCGCTGCTCGAAGGCCTGGCGGATCTCGGCGGCGAAGCCGGCCACCATCTGGCGGGCGGCGGCGGTGTTGACGGCGTCATACCCCCGGGCCGCGGCCACCAGATCGTCGCGGGAGTAGCCGTCGGCGGCCAGTGCGGACTCGTCCCAACCCGCCAGGTTCTCAGCGGAGGCCTCGGGGTGGAACTGCAGGCCGCGGACATGGGAACCGATCCGGAATGCCTGGTTGACGATCGCCTGGGAGGAGGCCAGCAGGACCGCCGTCGGTGGCAGCTCCGTGATCATGTCCTGATGGTTCTCGATCATCGGGGTGCCGTCCTTCAGGACGCCGGTCACCGGATCATCGGAGCCCTCGGCGGTGGTGTGGATGAGGGTGGCGCCGCGTTCCTTGGGTCCGGTCTTCGCACACACCTGGCCGCCGGCGACGTCGGCCAGCAGCTGTCCGCCCAGACAGATCCCCAGGGTGGGCAGATCCTCGTCGATGGCCTGCACTGCCAGCCTCCGCTCGCCGCGCAACCAGGGGGCCCGGTCGAACTCGTCGGGCATCAGTCCGCCGCCGAGCATGACCAGGCCGTCGAACTCGCCGAGATCATCAGGCAGGCCCTGGGAGGCGAGCTGCTCGCGCACCTCGAGTCCCTCCTCGACGAGCCAGCCCTTGAGCCGGCGCGGCCCCGAACTGGGCGAGTTGACGACCACCAGGACGGTGGGTGCGGTGCGCATCGGTTCTGCTCCTTGATGTTGCGGTTCGGGCCCGGCCGGGATCGCTCCCGGCCGGGCCGGCGGGGGCACCCGGACCACCGGCTCAATCCGTGAGATCGACCGCCGGGGCGAGTGCCTGAGGATCCGGCTGGGGGGCGTCCCCCCTCATGAAGGCACGGTAGTCGGGGTCGGATGCCTCCACCACCCGCAGCACATTGCGGTGGCCGGCGGCCTCCAGATCGGCCCGCGACCAGCCACGCCGCGACAGCTCCGCGAGCAGCTGCTGGTAGTGCGAGACGTCGTCCAGCCCCCGGGGCATCGAGCCGGTTCCGTCGTAGTCGGCGCCGATCCCGACCGCCGAGACGCCGGCCACCTCGCGGACATGGTCCATGTGGTCGGCGACCTGGGAGATTCCGACCGTGGGGGGTTCCCCGACCTCCCCGGCCTCCACCCAGTCGTGCCTGGCCTGGCTGACGAAGGAGGGCACGAAGGCCACCATCACCACCCCGCCGCCCTCCCCGATCCGGGAGATGACGTCGTCAGGGACATTGCGCGGGTGGTCGCACAGCGCGAGGGTGGCCGAATGGGAGACCATCACCGGGCGGGTGCTGGCTGCCAGCGCGTCGCGCATCGTCGAAGGGGCGACATGGGCCAGATCGACGACCATCCCGATCCGGTTCATCTCCCTGACCACCTCGACGCCGAAGCCGCTCAGCCCGTCGTGGCGAGGGACATCTGTGGCCGAGTCGGCCCAGTCGGTGGTCCGCGACCAGGTGAGCGTCAGGTAGCGGGCCCCGAGTCGGGCGTACTGGCGCAGCACCGCCATCGAGCCGTCGATCTGGGCGCCTCCCTCGACCCCGATGAAGGAGGCGATCCGGCCCTGACCGGCGATCCGACGGGCGTCGGCGGCGGTGGCCGCCAGCTCCAGGGTGTCGGGGTAGCCGGCCACCAGTCGTTGCACGAAGTCGATCTGTTCCAGGGTGCCGGTCACCTGCTGGGCGTCGGTCAGCTGCGGATCCACCCACACCGACCAGAACTGGCCCTGCACGCCGCCGGCCACCAGCCTCGGAAGGTCGGTGTGCAGGCCGGCCACCGGGTGGGCCGGATCGTCGAGCCCACCGACCCGGTAGCCGCGGATCTGGCGGGCGGCCCAGGCCAGATCGTTGTGGCCGTCGATGACGCCGATCACATCAGTGTCGCCCACCCTCAGGACCGGCGCTTCTCGAGATCGTCGTTGATGGCCTGGGTGGCCTGGTGGTCGAGGGCCACCGGCTTGCCGTCCAGAGTCCGGATCGGGGCGGCACCACGGGTGCTGGAGCACAGCCACAGCCCCTCGGCGCCGGCCAGCTCGGAGACCATGATGTTGCCCACCGTGGTGGGCAGGCCGCGAGCCTCCAGCTCGGTGAAGATGTCCCCCTGGGTGGTGCCCTTCAGTATCCCCAGGCTGTCCGGAGGGGTGACGTAGACCCCGTCGATCCGGGCGATGAGAGAGGCGCTGGGGCCCTCCAGGGCGTATCCGTCGATGCTGGTGAAGATGACATCGGAGGCGCCGCGACGCTCGGCCTCTCGCAGCACCGCCTTGTTGACCGCGTACGACAGGGTCTTGGCCCCCTGCAGCAGCCAGGGTGAGGTCTCGGCGACGTCATGGCGGTAGCCGCGGTCCAGGGTCACGACGTCCAGACCGTCACGGCGGACCTCGGTCGGGTCATCGGCGAGGTATCCCAGGGCCCATCCCGACGGTGCCGAGACCTGGCCCTCGATGCCGCGGGTCATGCAGAACTTCACCGCGGCCAGCACACCCACATCGGCCATCTGATGGGCGGTGTCGACGACCACGCGGCGCCATAGGTCGAGGTTGGGCTCGGGCAGCTCCAGCATCGCCGCCGAGTGGGCGAACCGGGCCAGGTGGGCCTCCAGGGCCAACGGGACGCCGTCGATGACGCCGGCCGTCTCGAAGATCCCGTCTCCTCGCGTGATGCCCAGGTCGTCGACCCGGATCAGGGTGGCGTCGGTGGGGTGGCTGCGGAAGGATCCCTCGGGGGTCGACAGATCGACGAAGTTGAGGATCATTGGTTTCATAACGTGCCCGTTCGTGAGTCGTGAGGGTGGCTGCGATGACGCTGACCAACTGTCAGTGATGATAGGCCCCGCTCATCCCGGGTGATTGCACAGCCGGGCCCACCCAGGAGGGTGAATCCGGAATAAATCCGCTTCCATGGCTATGAACCGGGATCTGTTACGGTGAATTCGCTGTCGGCGCTGTGTCTCAGTTATGTAAAAGTCTTGTTATGTTTCGCAAGATCGCCGTTCCCCAGTGATGGGATGCCATCAGATCGCACCAAGATCACAGCTGTACCGGGGTTCCGTCAGGGCCCCGGGTGACCACGAAGGAAGTCCAGATGCGTAACAGATCACGCACCATCAGGAGGGTGTCGGCCTCGCTCGTGGCCGCCACCCTGCTCGCCGCAGGCTCGATCGGGGGCGCCGGGTCGGCCAGCGCCGCTCCCTCTCATGACGTCGCTGACAGCTCCGCCTCGCCGAGCACATCGGCCAGCCCCAGCGTGCTGAGGATCGCGACCTCCGGGTTCGTGGACAGCTTCAACCCGTTCACCTCGATCTACCTGCTGCCGACCAACTCGATCCGCTACATGTACGAGAACCTGGTGGCCAACGACCAGAAGGACGGCTCCCCGACGAAGGGGCTGGCCGACTCCTGGAAGACCTCCAACGACGGCAAGACGTGGACCTTCACCATGCAGGACGGCCTGAAGTGGTCCGACGGGCAGCCGATCACCTCGGCCGACGTCAAGTACACCTACGACCAGATGATGAAGGTCCCCGACCTGGCGGTGGCCAATGGCAACCTGGTGAGCAACTTCGCCAGCGTCGAGGCCCCCGATGCCAAGACTCTGGTGATCAACCTCAAGACCGCTCAGGCCCCAAACCCTGGCGTCGAGATCCCGATCGTCCCCGAGCACATCTGGTCCAAGATCAAGGATCCCGCCAAGTTCACCAATGAGTCGAACACGGTGGGCTCCGGCCCCTTCCAGCTGGTGAGCTACAAGGCCAACCAGAGCATCGTCTTCAAGGCCAATCCCAGCTACTGGCGCGGCGCCCCCAAGGTCTCCGGGCTCCAGTACATCTACTACACGAACTCCGATGCCCAGGTGCAGGCGCTGCGCTCGGGAGACGTGGACTTCGTCACCGGGTTGACCTCGACCCAGTTCAACGCACTCAAGGGGGCCACCGGGGTCACCACCCACTCCGGGCTCGGACGCCGGTACACCTCGATCAGCATCAACAGCGGGATGGAGACCACCAGCGGACAGGCCTTCGGTACCGGCGCGGCGGCCCTCAAGGACGTCAAGGTGCGCCAGGCGCTACGCCAGGCGATCGACAACAAGACCCTGCTCTCCAAGGTGCTCAACGGCCAGGGCACCGAGGCCACCAGCTTCATCCCGGCCTCCTTCCCGAAGTGGAGCCTGCCGACCAACAGCCCGGTGATCATCAAGTACGACCCGGCGGCCGCCGAGAAGACCCTGGACGCCGACGGCTGGAAGGTCGGCTCGGACGGCATCCGGGCCAAGAACGGTCAGAAGCTGAGCCTGCGGCTGCTCGTCGACTCCAGTGATCCCACCGAGCAGACCAGCGCCGACTACCTCAAGCCGTGGCTGAAGAAGGTCGGCATCGACCTGAAGGTGCAGTCCAGCGACTCCGACACGATCTCCGACAAGACCGTCAAGGGCGACTATGACATGTACTTCTCGGGCTGGAGCATCAACCCGGATCCGGACTACCAGCTGGGCATCAACACCTGCTCCTCCCGACCGACCCGTACCGACGGCACCGGTGGCACCACCCAGGACGGCTACTGCAACCCCGCCTTCGACAAGCTCTATGCCGAGCAGCGCGCCGCGCTCGACGAGACCAAGCGTCGCGCCATCGTTCAGAAGATGCTCGAGATGAACTACACCGACACCCCGCAGATCGCGATCTGGTACGGCAACTCGCTGGAGGCCTACCGCTCCGACCGATTCACCGGTTTCGCACTGCAGCCCTCCAACAACGGCATCATCGCCAACCAGGCCGGCGCCTGGGGCTTCCTGGAGGCCGCCCCGGTGGCGGGTTCGACCAATACCTCGAGCTCTCACACCGGACTGGTCGTCGGCGGCATCGTCGTCGCGGTGCTGGTGATCGCCGGCGTCGTCTGGTTGCTGGTGCGGCGTCGGCACGCCGACGAGACCGAGTGACCGACCGGCTGGGGCGTCGCGGCAACGCGCGACGCCCCAGCTGAGTCCGGCCCATCCGCTCCCCACCCGTCCGGTCCGGCCCCGACATGGCAACCTGTCGAGGCCGCCTCCACCCCATACGCCCAGCTGCGCCGAGTCGCTGATCCGGGCCCTCTCGAAGGAGACGCCATGTCCACTGCCGTCGCGTCCACGGTCACCGTGGGGGAGACCGACGAGCCGCCGCGCAGCGTACCTGCGATCAAGTACTTCCTGAGCAAATTGGGGGGTTCGGCGATCTCGATGGTGATGGTGATCCTGCTCGGCTTCTTCGCCTTCAAGCTGCTGCCGGGGGACCCGGTGGCGCTGATGGCCAGGGAACGACCGATGAGCGCCGAGCAGATGGATCAGCTGCGGGCCCAGCTGGGCCTCAGCAAGCCGATGATCGTGCAGTTCTGGGACTACCTGGTCAACGTCTTCACGCTCAACTTCGGCAACTCCTACGTCTACAAGCAGTCGGTGGCCAGCCTCATCGGGCAGTACTTCTGGAACACCATCCTGCTCACCGGCACCTCGGCAGTGATCGCCATCGCGCTGGGCCTGTGGCTCGGCCAGCGCTCGGCATGGAAGCACGGCTCCTGGTTCGACCGGATCTCCTCCGGCATCGCCCTGGTGTTCTGGTCGGTGCCCACCTTCTGGCTCGCCCTGCTGCTGCTGATGGTCTTCGGCGGCTCCCTGCAGTGGTTCCCGACCGGCGGGATGATGAGCCCCTCGCCACCGACCGGAACCCTGGACAAGGTCCTCGACGTCGCCTCGCACATGGTGCTGCCGGTGATCACCATGGTCGCGGTGGTCTACGCCCAGTACCTGATGGTGATGCGCGCCTCCCTCATCGAGGAGATGGGCGAGGACTACCTCACCACAGCCCGCGCCAAGGGCCTGCGCGAGGACAAGGTGAGAACCCGCCATGCCGTCCCGAACGCGCTGCTGCCCACCGTCACCCTGGTCTTCATGCACATCGGCGGGCTGATCGCCGGGGCGGTGACGGTGGAGACGGTGTTCTCCTGGCCCGGGCTCGGCAAGCTCACCTATGACGCGATCAGCGGCCCCGACCTGCCGCTGCTGCAGGGCACCTTCGTGGTCTTCTCGGCGATCATCATCGTGACGAACCTGATGGCCGATCTCGTCTATCGCCTGCTCGACCCGAGAGTGAGGACGGCATGACCGCGACCACACCGACACCCGTGATCCAGGCCGGGTCGGCCCGGACGATGGCGTGGCGCCGCCGGAGCGCTGCGGCCAAGGACTTCTGGCGGGAGTTCCGCCAGTACCCCTCGGGAATGACCGGCCTGGTGGTGCTGGCTGTGATCATCATTCTGGCGCTGCTGGCACCGGTGCTGGCACCCACCCGGATGCTCGACCTCACCCAGCTGCTGGACAGCCCCCGCTACGCCCCGCCCTCCTGGTCCCATCTGTTCGGCACCGACGACCAGGGCCGGGAGCTGTGGGTGCGGATGCTGTGGGGGTCGCGGGTCTCCCTGGTGGTCGGTTTCGCGGCCACCGCGATGTCGATGATCATCGGCACCATCATCGGGATCGCCGCCGGTCACTTCACCGGCTGGGTCGGCGGCCTGCTGATGCGCATCGTCGACTTCTTCCTGGTGCTGCCCTCCCTGATCCTGGCGATCGTGCTCTCCTCGGTACTGTCCCGAGGGGTGATGACGATCGTCATCGCGATCGGCCTGACCTCCTGGGCCGGCACCGCCCGGGTGGTCCGCTCCCAGACGCTGTCGGTGGAGTCGCGAGATTACGTCGAACGGGCCCGGGTGCTGGGTGCCGGCCACTGGCACATCATCATCAAGCACTTGCTGCCGGCGGTGATGCCGCTGGTGCTGGCCAACACCACACTGACCGTCGGGTCGGCGATCATCGCCGAGTCGACACTGTCCTTCCTGGGCCTGGGCGACCCGTCCAAGCAGTCCTGGGGCACCATTCTGAAGAACTCGATGGACCTGTCGGCGGCCACCAGCGGCTACTGGTGGTACGTGCTCATCCCCGGCCTGGCGATCCTGTTGGTCGTGCTGTCCTTCACCCTGGTGGGCCGGGTCGTGGAGACCATCGTCAACCCAACCCTGAGGAGTCGGTGAGCCATGCCGGATCTCATCTTCGACGACGTCTCGATCACCTACCGGACGTCGGGGCGCAACTCCCGAGGCGATGTCGCAGCGGTCAAGCACGTCAGCCTGGAGCTGCCCGCCGGCGGGACCCTCGGAGTGGCCGGCGAGTCCGGCTCCGGGAAATCCACCCTGGCGATGAGCGTGCTTCGGCTGCTGCCCAGGAACGCGACCCTGAAAGGCTCGGTGCGGATCGGCGAGACCGACGTCTCCGATCTGTCCTTCGGCGAACTGCGCGCGGTCCGCTGGGCCGAGGCCTCGATCATCTTCCAGGGGGCGATGCACTCGCTCAACCCCGTGCACACCGTCGGACGCCAGATCCTGGAGGCCCTCGAGCTGCACGTCACCGACCGGTGGCGGACCGAGAAGGCCCGCAAGGACCGCGTCAAGGAACTCATGGAGGTCGTGGACCTGCCCGCCGAGAAGGCCGAGTCCTACCCCCATGAGCTGTCGGGAGGCCAGAAGCAGCGGATCATGATCGCGATGGCGCTGGCCTGCGAGCCCGACATCATCGTCGCCGACGAGCCGACCACCGCCCTGGACGTCATCGTCCAGAAGCAGATCCTCGACATGATCAACGATCTGGTCCAGGAGGGCGGCATCTCGTTGATGATGATCAGCCACGACCTGTCGGTGCTGGCCACCGCCTGCCAGCGGATCGCGGTGATGAAGGACGGCGAGCTGGTCGAGGTGGGGGACGCCCATCAGATCTGCCTGGACCCCCACCAGCCCTACACCCGGCAGCTGGCCTCCGCCTTCCCGGTGATCGGCGATCCGGCCTCGCGGATGAACCCGATCTCGCGGCGGGAGCGTCCGGCGAGGCCTCCGGTCGACCAGCGCCACCAGATGACCGACGAGGTGCTGCTGGAGGCCCACGGGCTCAATGTCACCTATCGCAGCGGCCGCAAGGCCGTGCACGCCGTCAAGGATGTCGACCTCACCATCCGCAGCGGCGAGATCCTGGCCCTGGTGGGCCAGTCGGGATCGGGCAAGTCCACCTTGGCGCGCACCGTGCTGGGGCTCCAGCCCGCTGACGACGGATCGGCCATCCAGTTCCGCGGCCAGGATCTGCCCCATCGGGGCAGGGCGTTGCGCGACTTCCGCGGCCAGGTGCAGATGGTGCTGCAGGATCCCTCGGCGGCCCTCAACCCGAAACTGTCGGTCTACGAGCTGGTGGCCGAGGGACTGCGCATCCAGCACTTCGACGGCGATGAGGAGCAGCGGGTCGTCGAGAGCCTCACCGAGGCCGAGCTCATCCCGGCCGGCGACTATCTCGGTGCGATCCCCCAGGAGCTGTCGGGAGGTCAGCGTCAGAGGGTGGTGATCGCCGGGGCCCTGGCGATCCACCCGGAGGTGCTGGTGGCCGACGAGCCGGTGGCCTCCCTCGACGCCTCGGTGCGCGGGGAGATCCTGGCCCTGCTGCTGTCGCTGCGTGAACGGCTGGGGCTCAGTGCCCTGGTGATCACCCACGATCTGGGCCTGGCATGGAACATCGCCGACACGGTGGCGGTGATGTACCGGGGCCGGATCGTCGAGCACGGCCCGACCGAGCAGGTGCTGCTCCACCCGCAGCACGAGTACACCAGGACCCTGCTGGCCGCAGCCCCGAGCATCCGGGACCAGGAGGTGGCATGATGCCGTCGGCCACGGTGGCCTCCACCGCCCGACCCGCTCGGGCCTATCTGGACTCCGCCCCGCTGAGCCCAGGTGACGTCGTCGCCCTGGTCGCGCCGTCCGGGCCCACCAACGAGCAGAGCATCGGGTGGGCGGTCGGCTACCTCGAGGGGCTCGGACTGGAGGTGCGGCTGGGCGCCAACATCCTGGCCCACGACCCTCGCGCCCGGTACATGGGTGGGTCCGACGACCAGCGCCGGGCCGATCTGGTGGCGGCCTGGACCGACCCCGGGACCGACGCGGTGGTGTGCGCCCGCGGAGGTTACGGCGCGATGCGGCTGATCGACGGGATCGACTGGCAGCAGATGGCCGCGGCCGCCAGGCGCCGCGACGGGAGGCCCAAGCTGCTCACCGGTTCCAGCGACATCACCGCACTCCACGAGGCCTTCCGCTGCCATCTGGGAGTGCCGAGCCTGTTCTGCCCGATGCCGGCCAACGACGTCTTCAAGGATTCCGCGCTGATCCAGGACGACGTCACCAGGTGGTTGACGCAACCCTGGCGGGGCCGCCGGATCGCCGGGCCGAGGGCCGAGGTGATGGTGCCCGGGACCGTCCATGGATGGTTCCGCGGCGGCAATCTGTCCCTGCTGGCCGCCGGGATCGGGGCTCGGGAGGCCGGCCCCGGTGGGCAACCCGAGATCCTGCTGCTGGAGGATGTCGGCGAGGAGGTCTACCGGCTGGACAATCTGATGATCCAGATGGCCCGCAGCGGGCGGTTGGCCGGGGCCGCCGCGGTGCTGCTGGGGTCCTGGCGGGACTGCGGCGATTCCGATCAGATCCGCGCCCTGATGGCCGAGTACCTCAGCGGTCTGGAGGTGCCGGTGGCCTGGGAGGTGGGCTTCGGCCACGACCGCGATGCGCGCAGCATCCCGCTCAATGTGCCCGGCGTGGTGGATCTACCAGCGGGCGGGCCGGTCACCGTGAGGGTCGGGTGAAGTGATGCCTCGAGGTGAGAGCCTGGACCGGCAGGACCGGTGTCTGCTGGCCCTGCTGGCCGACGACGGTCGCGCTCGTCTCTCCTCCCTGGCAGCGGCGACCGGGCTGTCGATCTCCACCGTCCAGACCCGGGTCCGTCGGTTGGAGGAGATCGGGGCGATCACCGGGTACCGGGCGGTCGTCTCCCCGGAGACCCTGGGCTGCCCGCTGGCCGCATTCGTCGAGGTCTACGCCGAACCCGGGATGAATGACGAGGTCCCGGCAGCCCTCAAGGATATCCGCGAGGTCCAGGCCTGCTGGACGGTGGCCGGCGATGCCACCCACCTGATGCTGGTGCGGGTCGGCCACGCCCAGCAGTTGGACGAGGTGCTGACCCGGATACGCTCTGCGGTGCACACCCGCACCCGTACCACCATGGTGCTGCGCTCCCACTTCGATCGCGTCGTGGCGCCGGATCCGGAGATCATCTGATGCCTGTTGCCCAACCCGGCCCCATCGTCCCCACCGAACTGGACCCACGGATCAGCTGGTCGATCCGCATCCTGGACGCCACCGTCGGGGATCTCTCGCCGACCTCCTCGGCCGGGGTGCTGGCCGAGCACACCCCCGAGGTGGTCTGCAAGACCGCCAGCGTCGGCAAGCTCTTCCTGCTGGTGGAGGTCGCCAACCGGCTGGAGGACGGTCGGCTGGATCCTGGCCGGCGCATCGAGATCCCCGACGAGCTGCGCGTCGAGGACTCCGGCCTGCTCTACCGGATGGCCGACCAGCGTCTCACCGTCGCCGACGCTGCCCTGCTGGTGGGAGCGGTCAGCGACAACCTGGCCACCAATGCGCTGGCCCACCTGGTCGGGCTGGACGCCGTCCACGACATCTCCCGGCGGCTGGGCTATCAGCACACCCTGATGCTGGACTACATCCGCAACGAGCGGACCCCCGATGTGCCCTGGACCACCTCCTACGGCTGCGCAGCAGAACTGGCCGATCTCATTGCGGGTCTGGGGGAGGGATTCAGTCCGGCTCACCCCGGAGCCGAGCTGCTCTCCGACCCGGTGCGCCATCGGGTGCTCACCTGGCTGGCCGCCGACACCGACACCTCGATGCTCGCCGACGCCTTCCTGCTGGACCCGCTGGCCCATGTCGAACCCGAGTACCAGCAGATGGTGCTGCGACACAAGACCGGGTCCATCGAGACCGCCCGGATCGAGGTCGGGCATCTCAGCGGCCCGCAGGGGCGGGTGGCCTATGCGGTGGCCGCCAACTGGCCCGACGGGCTGGATCTTCGTGCCGCCGCGATCGATGACATGCGGGAGATCGGGGAGCAGATCCGGGCCCACGTCACCGGGCGGGCACGCGATGACGGCGGGGTGCTGTGACCCTCACACGTCTGGAACCGGTCTCGGGGCTGCCCTGGACGGTGATCCGCGGCGACCGGCGGACGGTGATGACCGAGCTGGGCCGCGCCCATGCCGAGCAGATCGCAGCCTGGCGAGAGCTGCCCGGCTGGGCCCGGCTGGTCGAGAGGGCCACCGAGCCCGACGGCCCAGGACATGACGTCTTCGATGCGGTGGTCGCCTCCAGCAGGAGACTGCTGCCGGTGGAGTCCCAGGAGCTGGAGTGGCTGGCGGCCGGTGCGGGGGTCCCTGCGGCCGAGCTGTGGGCGGTCAACCTGCGCGGCGACCTGGGGCGCGACGGCACCGGTTGCTCCGATCTGTGCACCGCCGCCGCGGGCCGGGTGCTGATGGGCCACAACGAGGACGGGGATGCTGAGCTGGCCGATCTGGTGCGCCTGGTCACCCTGCGGATCGACGGGGACCCGACAGTGACGGTGGTCTGGTACCCCGGGATGCTGCCGGCCAACTCCTTCGTGACGACCTCGGCGGGGCTCAGTTTCGGGATGGACCATGTGCCGGTGGGGGTCTCCTTCACCGGCGGTGCGGGACGCCATCTGGTCGCCCGGCACGCCCAGCGCCAGGCCGACGGGAGGGCGGCCCGCACCGTCCTGGAGACGCTGCCGTGCGCCGGTGGTTTCGCCTTCGACCTGGCCGATGGTCCCGGCGGCCGGGCCGATCTCATCGAGAACGCCGCGGGCCGGGTCGCCAGTGCCGGCGCGGCCGGCCAGCCGGGTGCCGAACCACTGCACCACACCAACCATCTGCTGCTGCTGGACGGCCGACGCGAGGGGCTGGCGGTCGATCCCGCCGATCCCTGGCTGGCTGAGAGCAGGACCAGGCGACGCCGCCTGGTCCGGGCCGCCGCGGATCATCGGCTCGATCCCTCGCAGACCCCTGCCGCAGCGAGCTCCGCCGAGCGGCTCGCGGCGGCGCTGCGCAGCGACGGCGTGCTGAACCGGCGTCCCGGCATCTGGACCTTTGCGACCGCGGTGGCCGACCCGGCCGCCGACCGGATCTGGTTGCAGGGCAAGGGCGCTCCCTGGACCGGTGTGCTGAGCGCCTTCGCCGCCGGAGAGAGGATCAGCTGTGCCTGACCGGGCCCCGATATCCATCAACAGTCCCGAGATCCCAGACCGGCTCCGCGAGGTAGCCGGAGTCGACTGGTCGGCGCTGGCGGTCGACATCGACTCCGGCGGGGTGCTCTTCGAACTGGACGCCGAGCGGGTCTGCGACACCGCCAGCGTCGGCAAGATCTTCCTGCTGCACCGACTACTGGCTGAGGTCGACGCCGGCACCCGGAGCCTGGAGGAGCGCGTCACCCGGCGTCCGGCGGAGTGGATGGACAACTCCGGGCTGTGGTACCTGCTCCAGCAGGACGAGCTGAGCCTCTACGACGTCGCCGCCCTGATCGGGGCGGTCAGCGACAATGCGGCCACCAACACGATGGTGCGGGTGATCGGGCTGGACGCCGTGCGGGAGCACACCCGCGAACTCGGCTACCAGCACAGCGGCCTCGACGACTGCGTCCGGTGGCCGATCCCGCCCGGCTACCCCGCCACCCTGTCGCACGGCAGCGCCGCTGAGCTGGTGCGATTCTGCACCCGCCTGGCGCGGCGTCAGGACCTCTCGGAGGCTTCTGCCGATCAGCTGCAGCGCTGGCTGGGGGCCGGCACGGACCTGTCGATGGTCGCCTCGGCCTTCGGCCTGGACCCGCTGGCGCACTACTACTTCGACCGCGACATCTGGCTGTGGAACAAGACCGGCACGATCTCCACGGTGCGCGCCGACATCGGGGTGGTGATGACACCGACGCGGCGGATCGGCTACGCGGTGCTGGCCAACTGGGGTTCCGGCCGCCAGGTGCGCGACGCCGTGCTCGCCGCGATGAGAGAGGCCGGGCTGGCGATCCGCCGGCAGCTGGTGGGCTGAGCGGGCCGGTCTGTCGGATCGACAGCCCCGCCCCGCCCCAGGGTCTGACACCACGCGGGCATCCGAGACGGAAGCCACACAGACCTGGGACGGGGCGGGGGATTAGGGGGCGCCCTGAGGGCGCGGAGATGCCGGTCCGGCCATGAACCACGGGGGGCTCATGGCCGGACCGGCGGTGATGGTCTCAGATCGCGTCGTCTCCGCGCTCGGCGGTACGGATCCGGATGACATCCTCGACGGGTGTGATCCACACCTTGCCGTCTCCGATCTCTCCGGTCCGGGCTGCGTCGCAGATCGTGGTGGTGATCTCATCGGCCTCAGCATCCGGTGAGAGGATCTCGATGCGGACCTTCTCGACGAAGTCGATGGTGAACTCGGCTCCGCGGTAGACCTCGACGTGTCCGCGCTGGCGCGCGTACCCGCTGGCCTCCGAGATCGTCATTCCGCCGATGCCTTTGGTGGCGAGGGCCAGCTGGACGTTCTCCAGGGTGGCCGGCTGGACGATTGCTGTGATGAGCTTCATGCCTGCACTCCCTTCCTGTCAGTTCTTGCTGGCGTCGTTGGCCTTGGAGGCCGGCACCGGGCTGGTCGGAGAGGTCGGCAGCACCAGCGAGTCGCGGATTCGCATCGAGGTGTAGCGGACATTGGACAGGTCGTAGCCCGCCTCGGCGTGCTCGACCAGGTCGACACCGGTGAGCTCCTGCTTGGTGGTGATCCGGATGCCCATGGTCTTCTTGATGGCGAAGGCGATGATGAAGCTCACGACGAAGCTGTAGACCATCACGGCCACTGCGCAGATCAGCTGGACACCCAGCAGCTTGGCCGAGCCGCTGTAGAACAGCCCGCCCTTGTTGGCCTCCAGGGCTGCGCCCTGCCCCAGTGCCATGTAGTTCGGATCACCGAGGAAACCGATGAGCACGGTGCCGACGAAGCCGCCGACCATGTGGACGCCGACGACGTCGAGGGAGTCGTCATACCCGAACTTGTACTTCAGGCCGACCGCCAGGGCGCAGACCGCGCCGACGATCAGACCGAGGATGATGGCACCGATCGGGGAGACGGCGGCACAGGCGGGGGTGATGCCGACCAGGCCGGCCACCATGCCAGAGGCTGCACCCAGGGTGGTGGGGTGCCCATCGCGGATCCGCTCGACGAAGATCCAGCCGAGGAATGCACAGCCGGCACCGAGCAGGGTGTTGATCCAGGCGTAACCGGCCACCTCATTGGCGCCCAGCGCCGAGCCGGCGTTGAACCCGAACCAGCCGAACCACAGGCCGGTGGCGCCCAGCATCACCATGGTGGTGTTGTGCGGGCGCATCGGGGTGGAGCCGAAGCCGATTCGCTTGCCCAGCACGATGGCCAAGGCCAGCGCACCGGCACCGGCATTGATGTGAATGGCAGTGCCGCCGGCGAAGTCGACGGCGTGCATCTTGTTGAGGATCCAGCCGCTGCCGAACACCCAGTTGGCTGCCGGGAAGTAGCAGAACACGGCCCACAGGGCGCTGAAGACGATCCAGGCGGAGAACTTCATGCGGTCGGCCGCACAACCGGCCACCAGGGCGACGGCGATGATGGCGAATGCCGACTGGAAGGCGGCGAAGGCGAACATCGGGACGGTGCCGACCTCCGCGCCGATCACGCCATGCATGCCGAAGTACTGGAAGGGATTGCCGCTGAAGCCCAACGCGGAATCGTTGTCACCGAAGGCCATCGAGAAGCCGAACAGCACCCAGAGGACCGCGACGGATGCCATCGGGATGACGGTCATCATGATCATGTTCAGCACGCCCTTGGCGCGGACCATGCCTCCGTAGAAGAACGCCAGTGCGGGAGTCATCAGGAGCACGAGTGAAGCGCTCGCCAGAACCCAGGCGGTGTCACCCGCACTGACCTCGAGAATTGGTAGTGGTGTCATGACCCATATCTTCGAGGGGTTGCGTTGCGAGGTAGTGAGCCCAGTGTTACCGCCGTGTCACAGGATCGACCCTGATGTGACAGAAGTGTTACGTGGGGGGTGGTTGATTCTGCTCGGCCGACTGGTATCGGGGTCCGTGATGCAGCTGCTGCGCCCTCTAGGGGATGCGGGACGGACCGGGCCAGTTGGCCGGTCCATCCCGGCCCGACGGGCAGGCGCCGCCCGGCGCGGCGTCCTGAACGCTGGAAGGTGGTCAGCCCAGGGGTTACGGCTCTTGTATTCTGGGCACCGGGAATGCGGTGGGGAGGTCTTCAGATGTACTGCGCGCGATGCGGAGCGAGGGTTGGACCTTCCGAGTTCAGCTGCCCCCGGTGTGCCCTGGACCTGCGGCTGTCCGGTGCGGTGAGGATGACCGATCCCGCCCTGGATGCCCTGCTCCCTGGTCACTCACGGCCGGGTTCCGGCAACCCTCCCGCCGGGGTCGCCCCCTCCCCGTTCAGCGCAGCCCACCCCGCCGCCTCGGCCGATGCCGCCACTCAGGTGCTCCCGACCGTGCTGGCAGCTTCTGGTGGCCCGGCGCAGACCCAGGACCTGACCCGGACCCAGGTTCTGGACCTGAGTTCCTCGGCTGACGATCAGCTCACTGAGGTCATCGCTGCGGGACCCTCCGGCGATGAGGAGGCGCCGAGGCTGCTGAACCCTCCGTCGGGCGATGACGAGCAGGCGGTCGAACGCACCAGGGTCTCCTCCCGGGTGGTGCCACGGCCCGATCACGACCGGTCGGCACTTCCCGCGCAGTGGTTCCGCGATCCCCAGGCGGAGTACGAGGGGGCCCTCGGCAGATCTGAGCCGACGCCGGCTCCGGTCTTCACACCCCCGGCTGTGCCCCGGCCGACTCCTGGACCGGAGCCGGTCAAGAAGGTCAGGCGCACCGGGCGGCGGCTGGGCCCGTTGCTGGTGATCATGCTGGTGGCGGTGATGGCTGTGCTGGCCGCGATGGTCTGGTGGCTGTTCGGCAATCTCACCTCGAAGGCCGACGGTCAGGCCGCCACGACCGTGCCGGCCACGGTGGCCGTCGCAGCCGCAGCCCTGGGGTGACGTCCCTTCAGATCCGCTGCACGCCGCGCAGCAGCCCGGTCGTCGATCCGTCGGCCAGATCTGCCCAGGGGCCCTCGATGGCGATCTCGGTGAGGGTGGCCGGGGGGTACCAGCGTCCGATCTCCTCGGCGCCGGCAGGGTCACTGGGATAGGCGAGTTCGCTGGCCAGGGCCGGAACGGTGGGGGCGTGACCGATCACCAGCACCGAGTCGATCTCCTCACGGGCCTCGGCGATGGCCCCGCGCATGGTGTCGGTGCTGCCCCCGTAGAACCCCTTGATCAACTCGATGGGGCAGTCCAGCCCGCTGGCCTCGAAGGTCTGGCGGGTGCGCAGGGCAGGGGAGCACAGCGTCAGCCCCACCCCGCGCAGGGCCAGCCGCTGGCCCACCTCCGCCGCCTGTCGGCGTCCCAGAGCTGTCAGTGGCCGTTCGGCGTCGCCACCGCCTGCCGGGATGGAGTCCGGCTGGGCGTGGCGGAGCAGGAAAAGGGTGTGCACCCGTCAATCCTGGCACGGCCGCGCCCCGAACCGGGGATGGTCCGGGAACCGGCACGGGCCCTCGCCTCTACGATGAGGCCATGCCGCTGACCGACCTGTCACTGGAGGAGTCGCGCGGGTTCAGCCCGGCGATCCCCGAACCCGACGACTTCGAGACATTCTGGACTGCGACGCTGAGCGAGCACCGGGACCGCCCGCTGAATGTGCGGCTGACCCCCTTCGACAACCGGCAGCAGGTGACCGACTGCTGGGACCTCGGATTCGACGGGTATCTGGGGACGCCGGTCTCCGGATGGCTCCAGGTTCCCGCCGGGGCGACGGGTCCGCTACCGCTGGTGGTGCAGTACAGGGGCTACAGCTCCTCGCGGAAGGTGCCCTTCGCGTCCCCCTTCGCCGCGGCCGGCTACGCCCACATCGTCATCGACCCACGGGGCCAGGGTTGGGCCCATCCGACGATCGTCGACTCCGCCGGCGATGACGGCCCGTGGGGGAGCGGGTCGGGGGCTCCCGGGTTCATGACCCCACATCTGGACGATCCCGCCAGTCACTACTTCCGGCGTCTCTACATCGACGCCTTCCGAGCCCTGCAGGTCGGCCTGAGCCTGGACCTGGTCGACCCCTCCCAGGTGGCCCTGGTGGGACACTCCCAGGGTGGCGCCCAGTCGGCTGCGGTGGCCGGGCTGGCCGCGATGACCGGGATCCCGCTGAACCTGGCCTGCGTCGACTCGCCTTTCCTGTCATGCATCCGGCGCTGCGTCGACCTGGCCTCCTCGGGGCCCTACCTCGAGGTGGTGAGCTGGCTGCGCAGCCACCCCTATCTGGTGGCCAGGGGGTTCGCGACCCTGAACTACTTCGACATCATGCATTTCGTCCCCCGGGCCCGCTGCCGGACGCTGTTCTCGGTGGCGATGATGGACGGCACCTGCCCGCCGTCGAGCGCCTGGGCCGCATACAACGCCTGGGGTGGCAGGCCCGGCACCGGTGCAGCTCAGGTCAGCAAGGACATCACGGTGTATCCCTTCGCCCAGCACCCGGCCGGCGAGGACGTCCAGACCTGGAACCAGCTCGGCCTGCTACGGAAGGTCCTCGGTTCGCCCGATCCGGATACCGCCGGGAATCGGTGAGCCGGTCAGCCGGCATCCACCGGCCGCAGGGCCACTGCCAGGTCGCGCTGGATGGAGGAGTCCACCCGGTGCGAGAAGTGCGACCACTCCGGGCCGTCCTGGGGCACCAGCCCGGCCTCGGCCATCATCGCGAGCAGGTCCTCCCGGGCCAGTCCGTGGGTGTTCCAGGACAGTCCCAGGGCTCCTCCCCTGCGCAGCTGGCCCGCCCATACCGGGATCGCCTCGGCGAGCAGGGAGGCCGGGGAGCGGTGCGGTCCCGACTCGGTGTGGGCGCCGTGCACGATGCCGTAGGGGGCGTCGGTGACGATCGCGTCGAAGGTCTTGCGGCCCCACAGCTCCGCCGAGTCGCGGGTGTCGCCGGGAAGTGCGGCCAGGGTCAGCGGGGCCAGGCCGGGGAGCCTCACCTCGGCGTCGAACCGCTTGCCCAGGGTGCGGCCATCGCGGCGGAACTTGGAGCTGCCGGCACTGTGCTTGAGGCGCTTGCGGCGCAACCAGGTCGACAGGTGGGCGGCCATCGCCTCCAGGGCCCTGACATCGTCGTCGACCCCGTAGGCGTTGTGCCCGGCCAACCAGCAGGTGGCCAGGGTGGTGCCCCGGCCACACATCGGGTCCAGCACCGCAAGCCGCTCGCCGGCATCACGACGGGCGGCGGGGCCGCCGCGCAGCGCCGCCACGGTGACGTTGAGCAGCAGCCGGGTGAACTGCTCGTTGGTCTTGCCCTGGTACTTGGGGATGGTGACCAGGTCGTCGTCGAGGAGGTCCACCCGCGGCAGCTCGACCGGGCGCAGCAGATCCCCTTCCAGGGCGAAGCAGGCCATCGTCGCCGAGGCCCCCGAGATCCCCGCCAGGGTGGCGTCGTCGAGGTCCGCCGTCTCGAGCGCCAGGTACTCGACCCCGGCCAGGCTGGTCGGCTCGATCGGCCCGATCGCAGGACAGGTCAGAGCCAGTTCAGCAGCTGACAGCTGCGGTGACTGCCCGACGTAGACGTGGTTGGCCGACGGGGACAGCAGAACGAGACAGCGCGTCACGCCAGGTTGACCTGGTGGTGCTCGTAGGGGGTGCCCTTGGCGCGGTCGAAGGAGCTGTTGATCTCGGCCTCGGCCAGCAACCGGCCGGTCCAGGTGGCGCCCTCGACCGACTTGCCGGGCTCGAGATCCTTGTAGACCGTGAAGAAGTGCTCGATCTCCATCAGGGTGAGGTTGCCGACATCATCGATGTCCTGCAGGTAGTCGCGACGGTGGTCGGCGCTGGCCACGCACAGCACCTTGTCGTCGCCGCCCATCTCGTCCTGCATCTGGAACATCGCGATCGCCCGGCACTGGATGAGGCATCCGGGGAAGGTCGGCTCCTGCAGCAGCACCATCGCGTCGAGCGGGTCGCCGTCCTCGCCCAGGGTGCCCTCGATGTAGCCGTAGTCGTAGGGGTACTGGGTGGAGGTGAACAGCGTCCGGTCCAGCCGGATGCGGCCGGTCTCGTGATCCATCTCGTACTTGTTCTTGGTGCCACGAGGAATCTCGATCGTCACGTCGAAGGTCATACCCTCCGGATCCGGGGCGGAGAAGAAGTTGTGGAAGTCGTCGGTCACTGTCGACCCTCTCTTGTGTCGGACGCGCGGATGGCGGAAACTGTATAACCAGCAATGCGGAGGAGGCCGGGTGGCAGAGCATCGTCGGCGGTGGCCCCAGTCTGTGCGTTTCCTCATTCTGGCACTTCTGCTAGTAGTTCTAGCAGGTGGTGGCGCAATCTGGGGACACGATGCGCTGAGGGCCAGTGGTCTGGTGAGGCCCACTGCATCCTCCTCCCTGCCGGCGCAGCTGTTCTCACCGACCCCGCAGGCCAGCGGTCCCGGCGGCCAGGGAGTGGTCGGCGCGGCCACTCCTCAGCCCAACTCCACCGCACCGGCGGACCCGGCCAAGGTCGCCGCCCGGATCGATGCCGTGAACCCCGCTGCGAAGGGCACCCTGGGTGCCGTCTCGGTCGATCTGGCCAGCGGGCGGACGCTGTACTCACGCGGTGCCGACACCATGCTGGCCCCGGCCTCCAACCTCAAGGTCCTCACCGGTATCGCCCTGCTGGACGCCGTCGACGCCGGCACCCGGTTCTCCACCAGGGTGGTCCGCACCGACAAGGCCTCGGCCAGCCCGTCCGCCGCCGGCTCGGCTGCCGGATCAGCGGCGATCACCCTGGTCGGCGGCGGCGACCCCTACCTGCTCTCGGTCCCCTCCGCGAGCTACCCGCAGTTCGCCTCGACGCTGAATCTGGCGCATTCGGCCGCGGCGGCGCTGAAGGCGCAGGGGGTCACCACCGTGACCCTCAGCTATGACAGCACCTTGTTCACCGGGCCCGACTGGAACTCGGACTGGCCGGCCAGTTATGCCGATCAGGTGACCCACATCAGCTCGCTGTGGGTCGATGAGGGACGACCCGCGGGTGCCACCTCACGCTCGACCACCCCGGCGCTGCAGGCCGCCCAGGTCTTCGCGGGTCAGCTGCGGGCCGCCGGGATCACCGTCTCGGGGACGCCGTCAGCAGCCAAGGCGCCGGCCTCGGCCAGCCAGCTCGCCGCCGTCGCCTCGGCCCCGGTGGAGGATCTGCTGAAGCGGGCGCTGCTGTCCTCGGACAACGCCGCCACCGAGGTACTGAGCCGCCAGATGGCGATCGCCTCCGGTCAGCCGGCCAGCTTCCTCGGGGCCGCCGCTGCTCTCCAGCAGCACCTCACCAGAATCGGCGCCTGGCGTTCCGGGGCGGTCATCAAGGACGGCTGCGGGCTGTCGCGCAACAACCGGGTGAGCGCGACGATGCTGGAGCGCGCCTGGCGGTTCGCGCTGACCACCTCGCGCACCGAGGCGCTCGCCGACCTGGTCCCGGTGGCCGGGGTGGCGGGATCTCTGAGCAACCGATTCTCAGGTGCGGGGGAGGTCACCGGACGCGGCGTGGTGCACGCCAAGACGGGCTCTCTGACGGGGGTGTCCTCACTGTCGGGCTGGGTGCGCACCGCCGACGGCCGGGTCGTCGTCCAGGCGATGATTCTCAACAACTCCCCGGATGTCGAGGCCGCCCACACCTGGTTGGACACCGCCTGGTCGGCGGTCGCCGGGTGCGGCTGCACAGCATGACCCTGATCGATCCGGCACCGATCTCCTCGGACCGTGGACCGCTTCGGGGGATGCGGATCTGATGGCGCGTCGGGAGCTGGGCCCCCACAGTCTGCGGGTGGGTCAAGCGGTGGCCGCGATGCTGGACGGCGTGCCGGACGCAGTGGTCGGCTGCTCCGGCGGACCCGACTCGCTGGCTCTCGCCCTGGGCGCCCGCTGGGCGGCTCGGCGGACCGGGACCCGGGTCACCGCCGTCATCGTCGACCATCAGCTGCAGGCCGGTTCGGGCCAGGTGGCCGCACGGACCCTGGAGCTTCTGAGGGCCCGGGGGATCGACGCCCAGCTGCGTACGGTGGACGCCTCGAGTGGCGACGGGGGCCCGGAGGCGGCCGCCCGGACGGCTCGCAGACGAGCTCTGGCCGAGGTGGCCGGTACCTCCCCCGTGCTGCTCGGACACACCCTCGACGACCAGGCCGAGACCGTGCTGCTCGGGCTGGCCCGAGGATCGGGGACCGTCAGCCTGGCGGGGATCCGGCCGCGGGCCGGACAGTTCTGGCATCCACTGCTGGAGGTGCGACGCCGCGACACCCGGGCTGCCTGCACCGAATGGGCGGTGACGCCATGGCACGATCCCCAGAATGAGGACCCCGCCTTCCTTCGCTCCCGGGTGCGCGGCAGGACTCTTCCCTCCCTGGAGGCCGACCTCGGACCGGGAGTGGCCGAGGCGCTGGCCCGTACCGCCACCCTGCTGGCCGGCGAGGACGAGGTGATGACCGGCCTGGCGCGGAGCTGGCTCGATGGCCACGGCCTTCCCCGAGCCGAGGCGGTGTCCTCGGAACCGGGGGTCCTCCCGCTGCCGGAGCTGGCCGCCGCACCGATCGGACTGGCCCGCCGGGTGGTGAAGAGCTGGCTCGACGGCGCAGGCCTGGAGATCTCCTTCGCCCACGTGGAAGCCGTCCTGGGGCTCCAGGACGCCGAGGGGGGCTCCGGCGTCGACCTTCCCGGGGCTCGGGTCATCCGCCGCGGCAGGACTCTGGTGCTGGTGTCGAAGCACACCCGCGACCGGTAGGCTCGACCCGTGCGAGCTGCTGATCTGCCAGAAGATTTCGACCACGTCCTCTACTCCCAGGAGGAGGTGGCGAGCCGCATCGCGGAGATCGCCACCGTCATCGACCACGACTACGCGGGCCGCGAGCCGTTGCTGGTCGGCGTCCTCAACGGGGCGGTGATGACGATGGCCGATCTGTGCCGGGCGATGAAGGTGCACTGCCAGATGGACTGGATGGCGGTCTCCTCCTACGGCGCCGGCACCAAGTCCAGCGGCGTGGTGCGGATCCTCAAGGACCTCACCACTGACATCAAGGACCGTGATGTCCTGATCGTCGAGGACATCATCGACACCGGCCTGACGCTGTCCTACCTGGTCGACAACCTGCGGACCCGTGAGCCAGCCAGCCTGGAGATCATGGCGATGTTCCGCAAGCCGGAGGCGCTGACCGCCCCGGTCGACGTCAAGTACATCGGCTACGACATCCCCAACGAGTTCGTGGTGGGCTTCGGACTGGACTACGCCGGCCGCTACCGCAACCTCACCGACGTCGCCACCCTCGCCGAGCACGTGTACAAGTGAGCCGGGCCCCTCACGGGCCGAGCTGCACCTCCACCTGGCCGGTCCTGCGGATTCGGGGTCGGCAAGGGACCCGCTGGTAGGGTCTGGGTCTGACCCCCACCACTTGGCATAGGCAGTAAATGAAAAACGCGAAGGGCATCTTCCGCGGTCCACTGATGTGGATCTCGCTGGCGATCGTCGCCATCATCATGGTGCTTAACCTCACCAGCTCGATGACCGGCGCCAAGCAGGTCCCCACCTCCCAGGCGATCAGCATCATCAATGGCACCCAGAAGCTGAAAGAGGTCGACCTCACCGACGGTGACCAGACCATTCAGATCACCGCGGCCAATGGGGACCAGTTCAAGTCGACCTGGATCGGCGACCAGAGTCAGCAGATCATCAGCCAGCTCAACAAGCGGGTGGCCGCCGGCACCCTGGAGAGCTGGAACGGCAAGAACCCAGGGGTGAGCGTCTGGAAGTCGCTGCTGGTGAACTTCCTGCCCTTCCTGGTCCTCGGCGTGCTGTTCTTCTGGTTCCTCAGCTCGGCCCAGGGCATGGGTGGGCGCGGCGGAGTGATGAACTTCGGCAAGTCCAAGGCCAATGTCGGCACCAAGGACTCCCCGAAGACGACGTTCAAGGATGTCGCAGGGGTCCAGGAGGCCATCGACGAGCTCCAGGAGATCCGCGAGTTCCTTGCCGAGCCCGCGAAGTTCCAGCGGGTCGGCGCCAAGATCCCCAAGGGTGTCCTGCTCTACGGCCCTCCCGGCACCGGTAAGACCTTGCTGGCCCGGGCGGTGGCCGGTGAGGCCGGCGTCCCGTTCTTCTCCATCTCCGGTTCGGACTTCGTGGAGATGTTCGTCGGCGTCGGTGCCTCCAGGGTCCGCGACCTGTTCGAGCAGGCCAAGGAGGCCGCCCCAGCGATCATCTTCATCGACGAGATCGACGCCGTCGGACGCCACCGCGGCGCCGGGATGGGCGGCGGACATGACGAGCGGGAGCAGACCCTCAACCAGCTGCTGGTCGAGATGGACGGCTTCGACGTGCACGGCGGGGTCATCCTGATCGCCGCCACCAACCGGCCCGACGTGCTGGACCCCGCCCTGCTGCGGCCGGGCCGTTTCGACCGCCAGATCGCGGTGGAGGCCCCCGACCTGGAGGGCCGCGCCAGGATCCTCCAGGTGCACTCCGAGGGCAAGCCGATGGCCGACAACGTCGACCTGGAGAGCATCGCCCGGCGCACCCCGGGCATGACCGGCGCCGACCTGGCCAATGTGCTCAACGAGGCCGCGCTGCTCACCGCCCGGAACAACCTGCCGGTGATCGGCAATGCCGAGCTCGACGAGGCCATCGACCGGGTGATCGCCGGACCGCAGAAGAAGTCGCGGATCATGGACGAGCACGACCGGCTCGTCACGGCCTACCACGAGGGAGGCCACGCCCTGGTGGCCGCCGCGATGCCCGGTACCGACCCGGTCCAGAAGATCACGATCCTGCCGCGCGGTCGCGCGCTGGGCTACACGATGGTGATGCCCGACGCCGACAAGTACTCCCAGACCCGCGGTGAGCTGCTCGATCAGATGGCTTACATGCTGGGCGGTCGGGCCGCCGAGGAGCTGATCTTCCACGATCCCTCCACCGGCGCCTCCAATGACATCGAGAAGGCCACCCGGGTGGCCCGGGCGATGGTGACCCAGTACGGCCTCTCGGCCCGGGTGGGCACCGTCCAGCTGGGATCCGGCGACTCCGAGCCCTTCCTCGGGATGACCGCCGGCCAGCAGCGCGACTACTCCGAGTCCACCGCCTCGGTGGTCGACCAAGAGGTCCGGGAGCTGCTGGAGAACGCCCACCAGGAGGCTTTCGACTGCCTGATCGCCAACCGTGAGGTGCTCGACGAGCTGGTCCGCCAGCTGTTCGCCAAGGAGACCCTCAACAAGGCGCAGGTCGCCGACATCTTCGCCGACCTCAAGCACTGGCCGGACCGCGGTGCCTTCACCGGATCCGATTCCCGGGTGCCCTCCGCGGTGCCGCCGATCAGCCCGCCGCCGGTCGCTCCCGAGATCGAGTCGGGTTCCTCATCGGCAGCCGCCGCTCAGCCCGGTTCCCAGGATGGCCCCGATGACGACTCCGGTGGCGACGCCGATCAGCCCGCCCAGGGCTGGCAGCCGCCGGCCGACTGGGCACCCCCGGGTTGGGACCCTGACCGGGCACCGTCGGCCTCAGCCCCCTCCCAGGGAGACTCCGCCTCCGACTCCGCCGATCCCTCCAGGGATCGTGGGGACGGCGCCGGCGATGACCGCAACCCGTGGGCTCCTCGCTGATCGTGCCGACTGCTCCTAGGATCGAGTGGTGAGCATCGATTCAGAGCACGCCATCCTCAGCACGGCCCCGCAGGCCGACCAGCAGCAGAGCTTCGTCGACCGCCCCAGGGCGGCCGCTGCGGTGCGGGAGTTCCTGCTGGCCATCGGGGAGGACCCTGATCGTGAGGATCTGAGGGAGACCCCGATGCGGGTCGCCAAGGCTGCCGAGGAACTGTTCGCAGGGATGCACACCGACCCGGGCGAGGTGCTCTCCAAGACCTTCGACATGTCCCACGACGAGCTGGTGCTGGTCCGCGACATCGAGGTGCAGTCCTTCTGCGAGCACCATCTGCTGCCCTTCGTCGGCGTGGCCCATGTCGGCTACATCCCCGGCAAGGACGGCAGGGTCACCGGTCTGAGCAAGCTCGGGCGACTGGTGGACTGCTACGCCAAGCGGCCCCAGGTCCAGGAGCGACTCACCACCCAGGTGGCCGATGCCCTGGTGGAGCACATCGGTGCCCGTGGGGTGATCGTGGTCGTCGAGTGCGAGCACATGTGCATGACGATGCGCGGGGTCCGCAAACCCGGCTCACGCACCGTCACCTCGGCGGTGCGCGGCCTGCTGCGCGACCCGGCCACCCGGGCCGAGGCGATGGGGCTCATCACCCGGGGGTGATCCCTCCCCGGTGCTCGGCCGGGTCGGTCGCGCTCGATTCCACACAGGATGAGCCGGCGGCGCGAGGGTTGCACCGCTTGACATCAGGTGCGACAGTGCCTGCTCCGGTGAGACCGCCTATTTCTGGCGGGAAGAATGTCACAGGATTGTGCATGGATTGAGCGCTACCTCATTGTCTGAGCTGTGACCTCCTCCAGGTATCGCTGCGCTGTGGATCCTCCTCGCCGTCATGACCGCGGAGATCTGCATTCACGGCGTCGCCTGATTGGAAATCGCTGTTGTCGACGGACATATCGGTGACCTTCAGACCGCCGATTCCGGGGCGCCGGGATCCGGTCCGCAGACCGGTGCAGGTGCTGAGCGGGGTTTCCCCATCGGCCCCCGGGGTCGGCATGATGACCCCGTGACTCATGTCGATCCGAGGGCCAGCGAGCCGCACCCGTCACGGACACTGGTGATGGGTGTGGTCAACGTGACCCCGGACTCCTTCTCCGACGGCGGCATGTGGCTCGAGCCCGCCGACGCGGTGGCACATGCTCGTGGTCTGGTCGCCGAGGGTGCCGACATCATCGACATCGGCGGGGAGTCCACCCGTCCCGGCACGGCGCGCACCGCCGAGGCCCAGGAGCTTCAGCGGGTGCTGCCGACGGTGGAGGCACTGGCCGGTTGCGGGGTGGCGATCTCGGTCGACACCATGCGGGCGCCGGTCGCACGGGCGGCGATCGACGCCGGGGCGACGATCATCAACGACGTCTCCGGTGGGCTGGCGGATCCGGCCATCCTCGCGGTGGTCGCCGAGACCGGCGTCGACTATGTCGCGATGCACTGGCGAGGGCACTCGGCCGCGATGCAGTCCGCCCAGTTGAGGCACTACGAGAACCTGGTGAGCGATGTGATCGGCGAGCTGGGCGATCGGGTGGCAGCGGCCGAGCGGGCCGGGGTGCAGCGCGGCCGGATCATCGTCGATCCGGGGATCGGGTTCTCCAAGAGTGGGGATCAGAACTGGCAGTTGTTGCAGGCCATCGACACCGTCCAGGATGCCTTCGCGGATCTCAGGATGCTGTGGGGGGTGTCTCGCAAGGGATTCCTCGGCGGGCTGCTGGCCGGCACCGGTCAGGCCGGGCCCGGGCCGGCCGCGACGGGGCCGCGTCCCCCTCTGGGCCGTGACGCCGCCACCCAGGCCCTGACCTGCTGGTGCGCCTCCCACCGTGCCTGGGGAGTGCGCACCCACGAGGTGCGTGGCAACCGCGACGCCTGCGAGGTCTTCGCCCGCCTCAACCTCGGACCGCTGCGCTGACCTCCGCCCTCGAAGGACAGGTACCCTCGGGACATGCAGACTCGCGACGATGTGGGGCACATCCGGCTGTGCGGGATCACCGCGATCGGATATCACGGCGTCCTGGAGTCCGAGAGGCGCAACGGTCAGCCCTTCATCGTCGACGTCGACCTGGCCCTGCCGCTGGAGACCCGCTCGGACCGGCTGGAGGACACCGTCAACTACGCTGTCATCGCCCAGCAGGTCGTCGAGGAGATCCAGGGCGAGCCGGTGGATCTCATCGAGACGCTGGCCGGTCGGATCGCCGACCGATGCCTGGCCGCCGCCGAGGTGGCCCTGGCCTCGGGAGAATCGGAGTCGGTCGAGGTCACCGTTCACAAGCCGCATGCCCCCGTCGGCGTCCCGGTCAGCGACGTCGCGATAGTCATCAGGAGGAACCGGATATGTCTTTGACGAGGGATACTCAGCCCGCAATTGATGTGGAGACGCTGGGTACCATGCGAGCACTGAGGACCGCGGTGTTCAGCCTGGGAGCCAATCTCGGCGACACCATCGACACCCTGCAGGGTGCCGTGGAACTCCTCTGCGAGACGCCGGGAGTGCAGCCGGTGGCGGTCTCGCCGGTCTATCTCACCACCCCGGTCGGCAAGCTCGACCAGCCCGACTTCCACAACCTGGTCCTGGTGGTCGAGTCGACCCTGACGGCGCGCACCCTGCTGGAACGCGGGTTGGCCATCGAGGACAGCTACGGGCGTGAGCGGCTGGAGGTCAATGGGCCGCGGGTGATCGACGTCGATCTCATCCAGGTCGGTCATCAGGTCGTCCATGAGCCGGATCTCCAGTTGCCGCACCCGCGCGCCTTCGAGAGAGCCTTCGTACTGGTGCCCTGGGCCGCCGTCGAGCCCGATGCCGAGCTCGAGGGCCATGGCCGGATCGCCGACCTCATCTCCGGGCTGGACACCTCAGGAGTGCGCCGGGTCGGCCAGGAGGTCACGCTGTCGTGACGCGATCCCTTCCGTCCAGAGAGGATCGATCCGGGGACGAGCAAGGCAGCCAGACCCCGCCCGAACCACAGGGCAATCTGCGCCCCACCGATCTACGGGCGGTGATCGTCGCCGCGCTGTGCGGCGCGGTGCTGGCCTGGTTTATCCTGAGCATCTTCGTCATCACCGACGCCATGGTGCCGGTGCTGACCTGGTCCCTGCCGATCATCCTGGGCATCGTGGCGGTGGGTGTCTGGGTGGACTCGCGGATCCTCCGGCGCAAGGTGCTCGACCACCACCGGGAGGTCTCACCGACCGAGGGCCTGGTGAGTCTGGCGCTGGGGAAGGCTCTGGTGCTGACCGGATTCGCGCTGGCCGGGGCATGCGTGGTCTACGTGCTCACCTTCATCCGGCAGCTGAGCATCCCCTATCCCCGCCAGCGGGTGATCACCGGTGCGGTCACCGCCGTGGTGTGCCTGGCGCTGGGCGTGGCCGGCTGGGCCCTGGAGAGGGCCTGCCGGGTTCCTCCCGACGACGGCCCCGATCCGAGGAACGGCGTCGATCGGAGCCCCGAGGGGGACCTCGGGCGCTCGGCTCACTGAGAAAACCCGAAGAATCGCCGGTTGTCCGCGGGCATGTCGGGACTTTTCGGAACGAGGGGAGTGAACTTTCTCCCCGCAACTTGTTAGGATCGACACCGTGAGTGGCGCACAGGGGAAACGAATCAGCAAGCCGTCCAATGACCGTCGCGGGGTTCTCGCGATGTTGATCGTGTGCACGGTGCTTGCCGTGGCGTGCGCCGTCATCCCCTCCATCTGGGTCGCCAGGGCCGGCGTTCTGGTCGCCCTGGTGATGGCGTGGGTGTCGGTGCTGATGGCCTGGCGCGAGGTGGAGAATCTGCGGATCTCCCATCTTGCCGAGATGAAGGCGATACGGCAGGCCTCGATGGCTGAGGAGCAGCGCCACCACAAGGAGTCGATGGAGATGATCGACACATTCGCCAATCGGGTCGGGGTGCTGGCGAAGACCATTTCCGATACCCGCGGCAAGCTCGATCGTGCCGAGAATGAGCTGTCCACCCTGCGTGGCGACAAGGCGGCGCTGCAGTACAAGGTTGCGGCCGGCAACAAGAAGGTCAATGCCCTGGAGTCGCGGGTGGCCGAGCTGGAGACCGAGCTGGCCGGTGTGCTGGCCGACGCCGAGGCCGGTCGCCTGGCCGACATTCCGGGACGGACGGTCGCCGACGCCGGGGTTCCGAATGCCGAGGACATCTGGGACTTCGGGAATGCCCCCACCGTGGTTGATCTTTCCCGCGTCACTTTCCCCGACGTCGATGCACTGGATCAGCGCAAGCACGCCTGAACCTCACACTCTGCAACAGGACTCCCCGGCCGGATGGCCGGGGAGTCCTTGTTTTGTGCTCGGCTGTGACTGCCCTTGGAACGAGTTGGGCCATGTTGCGATAGCGGTGCGATTTGCCGATGCCGGGGTGTCACAGCAGACTATCAGAATTGTCAACTGACCCTGTGGAGTGAGAAGATCACTGACTTGATCGCTCGGTGATTCTGATCGTTTGGGGCTGACTCCCGGATTCGTCGAGATATCCGTGGAATCGGCTTGAAATCTACGCTGCTCAATCAATAATATTGAGGGAGATCGGTCGGGTGTCGAACTGAACTCGATCGTGGTCATCAAACTTGGAAGAGGGAACATCATGGCACAGCGGGTTCGTGTTGACCTGGTCGACGATGTGGACGGCGCCCCGGCCGACGAATCAGTGGCTTTCTCCGTTGACGGTGTGAGCTACGTTATTGATCTTTCGGCTGAGAACGCGCAGAAGCTGCGCGACAGCCTTGCGGTGTGGATTGCAGCCGCCCGCCGTACCGGTGGCCGTCGCAGCCGCGGGCATCGTCCTGCCGGCGGCCCGACCGCCAATGAGATTCGCGTCTGGGCTCAGGAGGAGGGTCTGGAGGTCTCGCAGCGGGGCCGGGTCTCCAATGAGATCCGTACCGCCTACGAGAAGGCACACGCCTGAGTCGGGATCTCCCCACAACAACTCGGGACGCCGGCATCTGCAGATGCCGGCGTCCCGCATGTGTCGGCGGAACGGCACCAGGGCAGGCCGTTGCGCGGCCGGCGAACTGCGGGATTCCGGTCGTGTCGGTGGGCGTTACTAGACTGTTCAAGACAGCGGGTGTCCCTTCGGGTTCACCCGGGTCCCGTCACAAGGAGAACTCATGTTCGAACGGTTCACAGACCGGGCCCGTCGCGTCGTCGTCCTGGCACAGGACGAGGCGAAGGCCCTGAACCACAATTACATCGGCACAGAGCACCTCCTGCTGGGCCTTATCAGTGAGGGTGAGGGAGTGGCCGCCAGGGCCCTGGAGTCCCTCGACATCTCGCTGGAGGCGGTTCGGGCCCAGGTGGAGGAGATCATCGGTCACGGCAATTCGACGCCGACCGGCCATATTCCTTTCACTCCCAGGGCCAAGAAGGTCCTGGAGCTGAGCCTTCGCGAGGCTCTCCAGATGAACCACTCCTACATCGGCACCGAGCACATCCTGCTCGGCCTGATCCGCGAGGGGGAGGGGGTCGCCGCCCAGGTGCTGATCCGGCTGGGTGCCGACCTCAACACGGTGCGCAACACCGTCCTGCAGCTGCTGCAGGGCTACCAGGGCAATGACAAGGAGGCGGCCACCGCAGGCGCCCCCGACGTGGGCCCGGCGGCCTCCGCAGCCACCGTGCTCGACCAGTTCGGTCGAAATCTCACCCAGGCCGCCGCCAATGGCGAGCTGGACCCGGTGATCGGCCGGGAGAAAGAGATCGAGCGGGTGATGACGGTGCTGAGCCGGCGCACCAAGAACAATCCGGTGCTGATCGGTGAGCCGGGCGTCGGCAAGTCGGCCTGTGTCGAGGGGCTGGCTCAGGCGATCGTGCGTGGCGACGTCCCCGAGACATTGCGTGACAAGCAGATCTACAGCCTCGATCTGGGTTCGATGGTGGCGGGGTCCCGTTACCGCGGCGATTTCGAGGAGAGGATGAAGAAGGTCCTCAAGGAGATCAAGACCCGCGGCGACATCATCTTGTTCATCGACGAGATCCACACCCTGGTGGGTGCCGGTGCCGCCGAGGGAGCGATCGACGCCGCCAGCATCCTCAAGCCGATGCTGGCCCGCGGCGAGCTGCAGACCGTCGGCGCCACCACTCTTGACGAGTACCGCAAGCACATCGAGAAGGACGCCGCCCTGGAGCGCCGGTTCCAGCCGATCCAGGTGGCCGAGCCCTCGATTCCGCTGACCATCGAGATCCTCAAGGGGCTGCGCGACAAGTACGAGGCCCACCACAAGATCACCATCACCGACGAGGCCATCTCGGCGGCGGCGAATCTGGCGGCCCGTTACGTCCAGGACCGCTTCCTGCCCGACAAGGCCATCGACCTGATCGATGAGGCCGGCGCCCGGATGAGAATCCGCCGGATGACCGCCCCGCCGGACCTGCGCGAGGTCGACGACAAGATCGCCCAGGTGCGCATCGAGAAGGAGGCGGCGATCGACGCCCAGGACTTCGAGCGTGCCGCCGGGCTGCGAGACGATGAGAAGAAGCTCATCGTCGAGCGTGATCGCAAGGAGACCGAGTGGAAGAACGGTGACGACTCCGCCCCGGCCGTGGTCGGCGAGGAGGAGATCGCCGAGGTGCTCTCCAGCTCGACCGGCATCCCGGTGTTCAAGCTCACCGAGGAGGAGTCGACCCGACTGCTCCACATGGAGGACGAGATCGGCAAGCGTTATGTCGGCCAGGATGAGGCCGTCAAGGCGCTGTGCCGTTCGATCCGCCGCACCCGTGCCGGCCTGAAGGATCCGAAGCGCCCGATGGGCTCGTTCATTTTCGCTGGCCCCTCCGGCGTCGGCAAGACCGAGCTCACCAAGGCCCTCACCGAGTTCCTCTTCGACGACGAGGACGCGCTGATCACCCTGGACATGAGCGAGTACTCCGAGAAGCACACCGCCTCGCGGATGTTCGGTTCCCCGCCAGGATTCGTCGGTTACGAGGAGGGTGGGCAGCTCACCGAGAAGGTGCGCCGCAAGCCGTTCTCGGTGATCCTCTTCGACGAGATCGAGAAGGCCCATCCCGACATCTTCAACTCGCTGCTGCAGATCCTCGACGAGGGGCGTCTGACAGATGCCCAGGGCCGGGTGGTGGACTTCAAGAACACGGTCATCGTGCTCACCACCAACCTCGGTACCCGCGACATCTCCAAGGGCGTCAACCTCGGCTTCTCGAAGGCCGGCGACGAGGCGTCCAGCTACGAGAAGATGAAGGCGAAGGTGACCGAGGAGCTCAAGGGGCACTTCCGTCCCGAGTTCCTCAACCGGCTCGACGAGATCATCGTCTTCCATCAGCTCACCGAGGACGACATCCTGCGGATCGTCGACCTGATGATCGGACAGCTCGAGGAGCGCATGGGCGACAAGGACATGAGCATCGAGGTGACTCCGGCGGCCAGGGCGCTGCTCGCCAAGCGGGGCTTCGACCCGTTGATGGGCGCCCGGCCACTGCGCCGGACGATCCAGCGCGACGTCGAGGACCAGCTGGCCGAGAAGATCCTGTTCGGCGACGTCAAGCCGGGCCAGATCGTGCTCGTCGACGTGGCACCGGAGGGTTCCGAGGAGCCGTTCACCTTCACCGGTACGGCTCGCGAGGAGCTTCCCGACGAGGTGCCCGCCGAGTTGGTCGGGGACTCGGGGACCTCTCCCTCGAAGAATGATCAGCCTGGCAACGACTGATCCGAGCGGTCCACACCACCGAATACCCGAGCCGGGCCCCCACCAGATGGTGGGGGCCCGGCTCGTGTGTGGTCTGCGCTCACGCCCATGGGTGTGGTCGATAGAGTGCTGTCGTGGCCAGAAATGATTCCTGGAGTGCCTCTGAGAATGCCGTGACGGTGCGGGCATACCTCGACATGCTGGAGCAAGAGCTCACCGGTCAGCCCTTCGTCAAGAAGGAGATCAACCGTCGTCTGGTGGCCGAGATTGGCAGAGCCCACGGATCAGTGGAGAGAAAGTTCCAGAACATCTCGGCTGTGCTGCGCGACCAGAGATGTATCTACGTCGATGGCTACAAACCACTGAGCAACTACCAGCGAGCACTGGCCGAGGAAGTGGAAAAGCAGCTGGCAGGCAGACCGCAGCTGTTCTCAGAGATGGATGCGGTAGTAGATGCACCAGCAGCCGCGCGCTTCGATATCTCGTGGAACCTGTCTGATCCGCCCTTTGGCGTTGATATCCAGGTCGGCCGACATGGATCCCCGGAGGGGGGATTTCACACCGATTACGTTGCTCGCGAGGCCGCCAACAGGAAGCTGGGTCAGGCGGGCGAGATCGCGGTCCTCGACTTGGAGCGCAGCCGACTGCGCAGCGCCGGCAGAAGCGACCTGGCCGAGGAGGTGCGCCACGTCAGCAAAGACGAGGGAGACGGGCTCGGCTACGACATCCTTTCCTACGACGCGGCGGGGAGCCGACGACTCATCGAAGTGAAGACCACCCGCCGGTCGATCTACTGGCCGATGGTCGTGAGCCGTAATGAGATCGCTGTGAGTGAGCGGGAGTCCGGAGAGTATGTACTCTCACGAGTCTTCGGCTTCGCATCGAAGAAGGTTGGACTCTACGAACTCCACGGAGCGATCTCGCAGACCTGCGTCCTCGACCCGCTGAGCTACCTGGCCCTTCCCAAAGCAAGCGTCGCCTGAGCAGTGGCCCGACCAGAGGTACCGCGGCCGATGGGTTCCAGGTGCTTCGGTCTTGTCGGCGAGGGGCGGTAGGTTTGCAGGCATGAGTCTTGCGCCCCTGATGAGCTGCGTCGGCGGAGTCTGGAACGATGGCCGTGCCCGGGGACAGGTGACCTGCCGATGATGACATTGGACTGGGTCGCCAAGCCCTTCGGAGCCGGCGATATCGCCGGTGACGGCACCAAGAAGCTGCTGGGGACCAGCGTCGCCACGCCCAGCCTGCTGCTGCGCGAGACCGCCCAGAACTCCTGGGACGCCCGCGCAGACGGCGTCATCCCCGAGTACCAGATTCGTTTCCGCACACTGTCCCAGGACGCTCTGGAGGTGCTGCGCGACAGCGTCTTCGCCACCGCCAACCCCGCCTCCGAGCTGGCCTCGGCACTGGCCGGGGAGACCATCGAGGCCATCGAGATCCACGATCGCGGCACCTCTGGCCTGGGCGGTCCGACCAACAATGATGCCCACGTCGGCGAGGATGCCTCCACCAATTACCGCGACTTCGTCCTCACCGTCGGCGCCCCGCGAGGTCGCTCCCTGGGCGGCGGCACCTACGGATTTGGCAAGTCGGCGGCCTTCCGTGCCTCCTCCTGCGGAACTCTGGTGATCTGGACTCGGATCCAGACCTCTCCAGGGCAGTTCGAGGAACGATTCATCGCCGCCGCGGTGACTCCCAGCTTCCAGATGGACGAGAAGCGTTACACCGGCCAGCAGTGGTGGGGGCTGCGCTCCGACGAGGGCCAACCGTCGGCAGTCCAGCCGGTCCTGGGCGAGGACGCCCATGCGCTGGGTTCGGCTGTCTTCGAACGCGGCTTCGACGACGACCAGACCGGCACCTCCCTGCTGCTGCTCGCCCCGGCCTTCGACGACGGCCGGCAGTCCTTCATCGATGAGGCCTGTACCGCGGTCCCGGTCAATCTGTGGGCGAAGCAGGTGTCCGGCCAGGCGAAGAACCGGACGATGCTCATCAGCGTCGTCGTCGACGGGGAACCGGTGCACATCCCCGACGCCGCCGACTCCAGGGTGCTGGCCGCCAAGCAGGCCTGTCTTGAAGCGGTGCGTGCCACCCAGGCCCCCGACGATGCCCCCGAACCTGCCGCCTCCCGGGCGGCTGCACTGGTCAGCGTCGAGGAGATCTGGTGCCGCAACCCCAAGAAACTGGTCGGCCACCTGGGTCTGACCCCCTGCGCGGTGCCCCCCGGCGACCCCTTCAAGAACGCCGAGAACCGCGTCACCTTGATGCGTAACTCCGCCGAACTGGTGGTCGAGGACCGCGAGTACCCGAACTACCGCAACCTGATCGGCGAGTGGGTCGGCGTCTTCAAACCGGTGCCCGAGATGGATGCCGACTTCTCGGCCGCCGAGCCTCCCACCCACGACTCCTGGAATCCCAGCGCCCTGGAATCGGCCCAGAAACGCCTGGTCAACACCGGTCTGCGCCGCATCGGCGAGGAGGTCCGCGGGTTCCTGGCTCCCGCCGATGACATCGAGGCCGAGCAGCCTGCCGAGGCCGCCAGCAGGCTCGCCTCGGCCCTCGGAGTGCTCGCACAGCCCCTTGCGGCGTCTCGCCCCTCCGGCAGGAGGCCCAGGGCCAAGAAGTCCAGCGATGTCCGCGCCCGCACCTCCAAGGTCGAGGTGCTCGACTACCAGCTGGTGCCGCCATCGCCGCACGGGGACCCGACCGCGGCGGTCACCCGGTTCACCCTGCACGCCCGCTCCGACGGAGAGTACGTGCAGGTCACCCCGAAGCTCGACATCGGGATCGACGGGAGAGCCAGCCTGGGCGACTCCGACGAGATCTACATCTTCGCCTGGCAGACCTCCGAAGGCACCAAGTACGACTACGACGGCATCCGGGTGCGCTCCGGTGAGACCTTCACCGCCGACGTCTCCTACCCTGCCGGAGTCGCCATCGACTGCTCCTTCCTGGGAGAGGATGCCTGATGAGAGTCCTGCCATTTCGGGTGGTGACGCCCTCCGCCGTGAGCTGTTCGGTGCCCTCCCTGCTGCTGGACGGGCGGGCCACCGGCCCCGATGAGCGGCCCGCCGACTGGACCTATATCTCCGACTTCGCGGTGCGCGGCTCGCTGACGATCGACCCATCGGAGGTCGCCGCCTCATCGGGGCTGGCTGCCGACGACGGGATGGCCCGGCTGCTGGCCGTGCTGCGCGTCGACTGCCCCGCCACCGGACGTCGTTTCCTGTGGGCAGAACCGGTCAGCGCCGACCATCCGAGTGCCGAGATCACCGTTGATGTTCCCGGCGGTTCGGCGGCCCAGGACCTGGAGGTGCGCTACGAGCTGGTCCTCGACGGACCCGACGGACCTGCCCCCCAGGGACGTGTTGCCTACCTGAAGGGCAGTCGCCTCTACACCGGCGACCAGACCTACCGGTTCCCCCTCGAGGGGGCCGACGCCGCCTTCCCCGTCGAAGCCGTCCGGTTCCGCGGCGGTGAGTTCCCCCGCGACGCCGCCTGGTTGGTCAAGTTCAGTGCCGAGGATCTCAACTCCCCGTTCCTGGGATCGGTGAGGTTGTTCATCAATCAGGATCATCCGGCGGCCGAGGCGCTGCTGGAGGCCGAGAACACCCTGGCCCAGCCGATCATCATTCGCGACATCCTCGCCCAGATGCTCGTCGAGGTGGCCCTGAGGTCTGGTGGGGAGGCCCTCGACGAGTTCGACGAGGGCAGCACAGGGGCCGCCCTGCAGGAGCTGTGCGCGACCTATCTCGACGCCACCCTGCGGGCAGCGGTGGACATGATGACCACCGAACCCGGACGGGTGATGGCCATGCTGCAGGCCGGAACCGGATTCCTCAAGGAGTTGAAGTGAGCGCCGTCGTCATCCCCCGGCTTCGAGCCGGCGAGGCCATCCAGCTGCTGGCCGACCATGCGCGACGGCTGGGCGAGGGCACCACCCCCGACTATCTGGTCGACACCAACCGGATCACCACCGACGACCCGGGCGCAGGCCCACTGCCCGACCCCCATCAGGTCAGTGCCTGGCGGGAGGCCATCGTGGCCCGGCTCACCGGCTTCGACCTCACCACCAAGGAGGGCCGCGACGGCTACGGCATGGAACTGGGCCGCGCCATCGCCGAGGTGATCGATCCGATCTGCGCCGACGCCTCGCACGACGGGGTGTGGTCCTACCTGTCGCTGCGCGTGCTTCCTGACGTGGTCTTCGCCCGCTGGCCAGGCGAGACGATCGTGGGCGAACTGAGACTTCCCGCCGACCGCTGGATCGGGCTCCAGGGAGGAAAACTGGACCGCAGCTACCTCAAGCAGTCCTGGCGGCGCTGGACGATCCTCGGCGATGTGATGGCCGACGCGGATCCGCTGTTCGGCGAGACCGAGTTCGGTGCGCTTCTGGACCGCTCCTCACTGGCGCGCGACCAGCGCCTGGTGCGCGACTCGGCCGCGGCGATCCTCGAGTACGGTGCCGACCAGCCCGGCGGACGGGCCGAGTTCGCCCGCAAGTTCATGAGCCTGATCGCCGCCCGGACCGGCTCGATGCTGCTGGATATCCTCACCGACCAGGAGCTGCACGACGTCGTCGAGGAGCAGGCCTCCAGCATCGTGCGCTCCCGCGCACGTCGAGGGGTCTGAGCGCTCCCGCGCACGTCGAGGGGTCTGAGCGCTCCCGCGCACGTCGAGGGGTCTGAGCGCTCAGACCCGCTCCCACGACTCGATGTCCCCGGGAACCACCCGGAACAGCGGATGGGGAGTGGGGCTGGACTGCGACCATCGCTCGGCGTCCTGAGGGCTGCGCCGCTGCAGCTTGGCGCCCAGGTGCTGCCACTCGTGCTCGAGCTGACCCTCGGTGACCGTGATGAGCGGCGGCATGCTGCCCCCGGTGGGCCGCAGGATCCGTGAGCTGTCGAACCGGTACCCCCTCGACTGCGCCTCCTGGGCGAGCTGCTCGAGGTAGCCGCCGATGGCGGCCAGTGGGTCCGGCTGGGCACGGAATCGTTCCAACTGGGGATGATTGCGATAGCCGCGGGTGCGGTTGGCCAGCACGGCCTGGGCCAGCAGGCTCTCCCGCCAGCACGCCACCAGGCCCATCCGGTCCAGATGACGAGGATGCAACGACCAGAGCCTCATTCGACCTCCTTGCCCCACCGTGACGGCCACCATATCGGGCGACCGATGTCGTAGCAGAGCGCCGGCAGCAGTACCGCCCGCACCACGAAGGTGTCGATGAGCACGCCGAAGGCCACGATGAAGGCGATCTGGACCAGGAACAGGATCGGAATCACCGACAGTGCCGCGAAGGTGGCGGCCAGTACCAGGCCCGCCGAGGTGATCACCCCGCCGGTGAGCTGGAGCCCGCGGATGATCCCCGGCCGCGTGCCGTGGATGCCGGACTCCTCGCGGACCCGGGTCATCAGGAAGATGTTGTAGTCGATCCCCAGCGCGATGAGGAAGACAAAGCCGAACAGCGGTACCGCCGGATCGGCCCCGGGAAAGCGGAAGATGGTGTCGAAGACCAGCGCCGAGACCCCCATCGTGGCGCCGAAGGACAGCACTGTCGTCGCCACCAGCACCAGCGGGGCGACCACCGCGCGCAACAACACCATGAGGATCACCAGGATTACCGCGAGGACCAGCGGGATGATGACGTTGCGGTCTCGCAGCGAGGTGTCGTTGGTGTCGATGGCGGTGGCCGTCACCCCGCCCACCAGGGTGCTGGCGCCGCTGTGGTCCAGATCGGTGCGCAGGTTGCGAACGGTCTGTTCGGCGGCGTCGGAGTCGGCCGCGTCGGTGAGGGTCGCCTGCAGGAGGACCTGCCCGTCCACCGTTCTCGGCTTGGTCCCGGCGGCTGTCGAGTCGCCGTACCCGCCGATCCCCGAGCGTGTCACAGGCGCCGAACCTGCCGCGGTGTCGGCCGACACGGCCACCCCCTGCACCCCCTTGTCGGCCAGCAGGATGTCGGCCACCTTCTGCAGGTCGGCGGTCTTGGCGATCACATAGGCGGGGCTGCCCGAGCCCCCGGGGAAGTGTTCGGCCAGGGCATGCTGGCCATCGCGGGCCTGCGAGGAGCCGAGCACCAGATCGGACTGCGGGACGCCCTGGGCGCGGAGCTGGGTGATGCCGAGGGTGCAGACCACCAGCAGCACTGCGCCGACCACCCAGATGGTGCGCGGTCGGCGGGCCACCCCACGGCTCGCCCAGGCCCACAGACCGGTGCGGGACAGCTCGTCGGAGAGCTGCGGGTCGAACCGTGGAGTTCTGGGCCAGAATGCCGCCCGGCCCATCAGCAGCAGCATCGCCGGAAGGAAGGTCAGGGCGGCCAGCATGGCGAAGACGATGCCGATCGAGGCCACCGGTCCGAGAGTGCTGTTGGACTTCAGCTCGCTCAGCATCAGACACAGCAGTCCGGCGATGACGGTGCCCCCGGAGGCCAGGATCGGCCCGATGGCCCCGCGCAGGGCCGCCACGGTGGCCGCCCTCCTGTCCTGGTCGGCGATCAGGGCCTCGCGGTAACGGGCCACGTAGAGCAAGGAGTAGTCGGTGGCGGCGCCGATCACCAGGATGAACAGGATCCCCTGGGTCTGGCCGTTGAGCAGCAGCGCCCCGGACCGGGCCAGGTGCCAGACCACCAGCAGGGCCACGGTGAGCGCGGAGATCCCGGTCAGCAGCACCACGACAGGCAGCAGGAGGGACCGGTAGACGATGAGAAGGATCACCAGCACGGCGGCCAGGGCGACGCCCAGCAGCAGCGAGTCGATCCCCGAGAAGGCCTCCCGGAGGTCGGCCGAGAAGCCCGCCGGGCCGGTGACGAAGATCTGGATCCCGGACGGTGCCGAGGCCTTCAGGGTGCTCCTGATCCGCTCGACGGCCTCGCCGATATCGGCGTCGGCGTTGATGGGCACGTACGCCTGGAGGGCTTTTCCGTCCTTCGACGGGATCGCCGGTGAGCCCTGACCGGCCACCCCCTGCACCGAGGACAGCCCCTGGACCGCCTTCTCAACGGTGGCGCGCTGACTCGATGTCAACGGGGAGCCACTGGTGAGGACGACGACGGCCGGGATGGCTGATGAGTCGCTGAACCGGCCGAGCATCTCCTGGACGCGGGTGGCGTCGGCCGACTGCGGCAGGTACGCGGTGGCGTCGTTGGAGGACACCTCGTCCACCCTGCCGAAGTAGGGGCCGCCGGCCCCCGCACCGGCCAGCCAGGCCACGATCAGCAGGGCGGGGATGAGCACTCCCCACCAGCCGGACAGTGCCCTCCTGAGGCGGGAGGCGGGCTGGTGACCGGCGGAGTCGTTGACGTCCATGGAGTCAGGATAGGCGGGGCCGCGCCGCCCGTCCGGTCGGCAATGGGCCGGCCCGGCGCTCCGGCATACACTGGCTCGGCCCGTAACCCCTGCGCTCGGAGGAGCCGCTGTGCCCGTTGACGCCGCCAGCCACGCGCCAAGCGATCTCGCCCGCGACCGCAAGGGCAACGAGATCTCCGAGAGGCAGGCGTGGTCGGCGCTGTGGGCCGTCATCATCGGGTTCTTCATGCTGATGGTCGACGTCACCATCGTCACCACCGCCCTGCCCGCAGTGATGCGAGGTCTGCACACCGGGCTGACCGGCGGGGTGTGGGTGACCAGCGCCTATCTGCTCACCTATGCGGTGCCGCTGCTGATCAGCGGGCGGTTGGGCGACCGGTTCGGGCCGCGCAACGTCTACCTGGTGGGGATGGCGGTGTTCACGGTGGCCTCGCTGGGCTGTGGACTGTCGGCCTCCATCGGCATGCTCATCGCATCGCGGGCCGTCCAGGGGGTCGGAGCGGCGCTGATGAACCCGCAGTCGATGACCGTCATCACCCGGCTCTTCCCGGCCCACAGCCGTGGTGCGGCGATGGGGATCTGGGGAGGCACCGCTGGGGTCGCCGGTTTCGTCGGACCGGTCCTCGGTGGCCTGCTGGTCGACGGTCTGGGATGGCAGTGGGTGTTCTTCGTCAATGTCCCGGTCGGCCTGTACGGGCTGTGGCGGGCCTGGAAGGTGGTCCCGGACCTGGAACGTCAGTCCAGGGCGCTGGACTGGGTCGGCGTCGTGGTCTCGGGGGTCGCGATGGCGCTGATCGTCTTCGGGATCCAGGAGGGCGAGACCTACCACTGGGGCAGCGTCTGGGGAGTCGTCTCGGTGCCGCTGATCCTGGCGGTCGGCGTCGCCCTGATGGTGGTCTTCGTGATCACCCAGCGGCCCGGTAGCCGGGCGCGACGCCGGCGAGCAGCCCCCGACCCGCTGCTGCCGCTGGCACTGTTCGACAACTGGAACTTCAGCCTGGCCAATATCGCAATCTTCTTCGTGGGGATGTCGGTCACCGCGATCAGCCTGCCCACCGCCATCTACCTCCAGTCGGCACGAGGCCTCTCCCCGACCAGGGCGGCGCTGATCCTGGTGCCGACCGCGGTGTGCTCGGCCGTCCTCTCGCCGGTGGTGGGCCGTCAGTTGCACCGCTTCAGGTCCGGCCGGATCGCGGCGATCGGTACCGGTCTGACCGCGGCGGGGACGTTGGGCTGGGCGCTGACGATGAACGACACCACCGGATTCTGGGTGTTCTGCGTGCTCTCGGCGGTGCTCGGCGTCGGCGCCGCCACCATGTGGTCGGCGATCTCGCTGACCTGCACCCACGACCTGGGACAGGCCGATGCCGGTGCCGGGTCGGGGGTCTACAACGCCACCCGGCAGCTCGGCTGTGTGCTCGGCTCGGCTCTCATCGCGATGATGATGGACGCCCGGATCGCCGCCCGCGGAGACCTGGCGCGAGGGCTGGCCCAGTCCCAGCTGCTGCCGGCCGCAGCCGCCCTGGCAGCCATGATCTGCGCCCTGTTGTTCCGCAACTACGCGGTGCCGGATCGCGCCGTGGCCGATCCCGACGAGTCGCAGCCCCGGTGATCGCCCGGGGATGATCGTTCCGCCGTCGGCGTCGACCAGGGGACCTGCCGATCGGCGCGGGACCCGGTGCGGTTCGGCCGTCCTTCCTACACTTGGGGCCATGCGCATCGCAATCGGGGGTTTCGCCGGCCTGCTGGGCAGCGCGCTGGTCACTCAGTTGCGGAAGGAAGGTCACGAGGTCGTGACCCTGACCCGCCACGAGCCGATCGAGCCCAGTGACAGACGGTGGGACCTCGACACCCTGTCCATCGCCCCGCCCTTCCTCGATGACGTCGACGCCGTCATCAACCTGGCCGGAGAGCCCATCGCCACAGGCAGGTGGACCCCTCAGCAGAAGGACCGGATCCTGTACTCCCGGCTCGACACCACCCGGATCGTCACCCGGGCCCTGGAGAGTTCTGCGCGGTGCAAGACATTCCTCAACGGTTCGGCGGTCGGCTACTACGGGCCGCACGGTGACGAGTGGGTGTCGGAGTCCGACCCGGCCGGCGAGGGTTTCCTCGCCGACGTCTGCCGTCAGTGGGAGGCCGCGGCCGCCGAGGCCCCGGACGGCGTCCGCGTGGTGATGCTGCGCACCGGACAGGTGATCTCCCCCAGGGGAGGGTTCCTGGCCAAGCAGCGCCCGATGGCTCGGCTGGGACTGGCCGGACGGATGGGATCGGGGCGCCAGTACCTCTCCTGGATCAGTCTTCGCGACCACGTCCGGGTGATGATCGCCGCCCTCACCAACCCCGAGATCGTCGGTCCGATCAATCTGGTGGCGCCGACACCGGTCACCAACGCCGAGTTCATCACCGCCTACACGCACTACCTCCACCGCCCCCACCTGGTGCCTCTGCCCACCCCGGCGGTCCGGGCGGTCTTCGGCTCCCAGCTCGTCGAGGAGGCCCTGCTGGCGGGTCAGCGGGTCCGCGGCGGGGTCCTGGAGAGGATCGGTTTCGAGTTCGACGATCGCACCATCGACAGCGCGATCGACGTCGCCGAGCGGGGAAGAAGTTGAGCAGCCAGAACTCCCGACCGCAACCCGTCGTCACCTACACGCTGATCGGCATCTGCGTGCTGGTCTGGCTTGTCGAACTCGCCGATCGCAATGTCATCAACGACCTCGCCCTGAGCCCGGCCGCCGGGCGCGTCGAGCCCTGGCGGTTCCTCACCTCGGCCTTCGCCCATTCGCTCAACATCACCCACGTCGGCTTCAACATGCTGGCGCTGTGGTTCCTGGGCCGTGGTATCGAACCTTTCCTGGGCCGGGTTCGGTTCGCCGTCAGCTATCTGCTGTCGGCCCTGGGCGGCTCGGTGCTGTTCATCCTGATGGCCTCTCCCGCCGAGACCGGGACGGCCATCGTGCCCGGCTGGTACGACGGGATGGTCGGGGCATCCGGCGCCATCTTCGGGCTCTTCGGCACCCTGCTCATCCTCCAGCGGCGTCTCGGCGGCTCCACCCGTGGCCTGTGGACGGTTCTGGCACTCAACGCCGCACTGGTCTTCCTCATCCCCGGCATCGCATGGCAGGCCCATGTCGGTGGCTTCCTGGCCGGTCTGATGACCGGGGTGATCTTCTTCGAGGACGCCAAGCGGATCCGCCAGGGCCACCGACCGATGACCTGGTGGGCGCTCGCCGGGATGCTGGTGCTGATGGCGGGGCTGGTGGTCCTCAAGTACGCGATCACCCCTGTGGTGGGGTGACGGGCGGCCAGGGAGTCCTCTCGTCGATCACGATGTCGGCCAGCCGCCGGGGGTGGTGACGCAGCCAGTGCAGCTCCTCCTGCACCGCCCACATCGCCCAGTGACGGGCGAAGACCTCACCATCGCGGGCCAACGCCCTCTGCTTGCGGGTCCCGGCATCCATCTGGCACCAGATCCGGGTGGTCGCCAACGCCGCGGTGGCCGGGGTCAACGCCCCGCAGCACTCGATGAGGAGGGGCTCGTCGGGGTCCAGCTCCCGGCGGGTGCCCGGAGCGTTCGCCGACCAGTCCCAGCGGGTGTAGCCGGGATCGTGGCGGGCCAGGATGTGGTCGGGGATGAGCGTCCAGGCAGCCGACAGACCGGCCCAGCCCGGGTAGAAGTCATCGTGGACCAGCTGCCAGGGCCGTCCTGAGCTCGCCTGGAGAACCGGGACCAGGGCATCTGCCAGGGTGGACTTGCCCGACCCGGAACCACCGTCGATGAGCACCACCGGGCGTCGCGGCCGGTTGCCAGCGCTGGCCCTGGTGGCGTCGGCCAGGATCTGGCCGGCGAGCTGGTCGATCTGGTCTGGGGTCACGACCCACATGATGCCCCAGTGGTGAGGATTCCCGGCGGGCCGGTGGCCCACCGGGTGGTGGCCCCGGCATCCGGGCCTGATAAGGTTCTCGCAGTCGACAGGGGAGCACGTCAACGTGCTGAGAGTGCCGAGAAGGCAGACCCTCGAACCTGATCCGGGCCCGCAGCAGCGGGGCGAAACCGGCGTAGGGAGTCGAGATTCTCTCCAGGCTCCGTGCGGCGCCTCGAGGAGGCCCCGCTCGGGGTCAGACCCCTCCATATGGAGGAGAGCCAGATGTTCAGGATTCACAAGAGATGCCAGGGGCTGGCCGTGCTGGTCGCCGCAGCGATGGCGCTGACCGGCTGCGGTTCATCGGGATCGGGGTCGTCGGCCTCGCCCTCGGCCAGCGGCTCGGCGCAGTCCAAGGATGTCACCATCATCACCCATGACTCGTGGAACATGAGCAAGAGTGTCATCGCCGAGTTCACCCAGCAGACCGGCTACCGGCCGAAGTTCATCTCCCAGGGAGATGCCGGCGCCGTCGTCAACCAGATGGTGCTCACCAAGGACTCGCCCCTGGGAGACGCCGTCTTCGGCATCGACAACACCTTCGCCGGCCGGGCCGTCAGCGCCGGGGTGCTGGACTCCTACACCCCCTCCGCACTGCCCGCCTCGGCCGAGTCGGCCACCCAGGGGACCGACGGCAGGCTCACCCCGATCGACCAGGGCGATGTCTGCATCAATGCCGACGACGCCTGGTTCGCCGCCAGGAAGTTGACCCTGCCGGTCACTCTCGACGACCTGACCAAGCCGGCCTACAAGAATCTGCTGGTGGTCTCCAGCCCGGCGACCTCCTCGCCAGGGATGGCCTTCCTGGCTGCGACCGTCGGCGCCAAGGGGGAGAACGGCTGGCAGTCCTACTGGACCAGCCTGAGGAACAACGGCGTCAAGGTCGACAAGGGCTGGGAGGACGCCTACAACGTCGACTTCAGCGCGGGGGAGGGCAAGGGCAAGTACCCCCTGGTGCTGTCCTACTCGACCTCCCCGGCCTTCACGGTGAGCAAGGACGGAACCACCACCTCCACCTCGGCGCTGCTGCAGACCTGCTTCCGCCAGACCGAGTACGCCGGCGTCATCCACGGCGCCAGGAACCCGGCCGGAGCCAAGGCCTTCATCGACTTCCTGCTGTCCAAGCGGGCCCAGGCCGACATCCCCGGGCAGATGTACATGTATCCGATCGACTCGACGGTCCCGCTGCCGGCCGAATGGAAGAAGTTCGCCCCGTTGGCCTCCGATCCGATCAAGGTCGACCCCGAGACGCTGTCGGCCAACCGCAACAGCTGGATCAAGGAGTGGACCGAGACGGTGCAGGGATGAGGTCCTACCGGCCGGCCCAGTGGGCATGGCGCGCCTGCTGGCTGGCCGCCGGGCTGGTGGCCGTGGGGTTCCTGGTGGTCTTCTTCGCCGCCCCGGCGGTCAACCTCGTCGCCCAGGGATTCACCGACGAGAACGGCCGCCCGACCCTGTCGGTGATGGTCCAGACCTTCGCCTCGGCGCGGACCTGGCGAATCATTCGCTTCACCATCGGGCAGGCCACCCTGGGCACTCTGATCTGCCTGCTGCTGGGGCTGTTCGGCGCACACCTGCTGTACCGGGTGAGCTGGCCCGGCCGCACCATCGTGAGAGGACTCGTCTCGGTGCCCTTCGTGCTGCCCACGGTGGTGGTCGGCGTCGCCTTCCGGACCCTGCTGGCCGCCAACGGCCGGCTCGGTTTCCTGGGCCTGGACGGCTCCTGGCAGGCGATCACCGCGGCCCTGGTGTTCTTCAACTATTCGGTGGTGGTGCGCACCGTCGGCTCCACCTGGGCGCAACTTGATCCCCGCAGGGCAGACGCCGCGCGGGCCCTGGGGGCCGGCCCGGTGCGGGTCTGGTGCACCGTCACGCTGCCCGCCCTGGCCCCCGCGATCGCCTCGGCCGCAGCCGTCGTCTTCCTGTTCTGCGCCTCGGCCTTCGGCGTCGTGCTGGTGCTCGGCGGCACTCGGTACTCCACCCTGGAGACCGAGATCTACACCCAGACCGTGGAGTTCCTCGACCTGCCGGCGGCCTCGACCCTGGCGATCGTGCAGCTGGCGCTGACCGGAACCTGCCTGTTCCTGTCGGGCCGGGCCCAGCAGCGCCTGCAGCGCTCCCTGGGCAACGCCTCCCCGGGGCCGCTGAAGTTCTCGGGACGCCGCGACGGACTGCCGGTGGCGGTCACCGCGGCGGTGATCCTGGTGCTGCTGATGGCTCCGATCCTCACCCTGGTGGAGCGCTCCTTCCAGCTGGGCGATGCCTGGTCGCTGGCCAACTACCGGGCGTTGATGGCCACCGGGGATGATTCCGGGATGGCGACCAGCGTCTGGCAGACCCTGGTCAACTCGCTCACCACCGCGGTGTGGGCCACGATGCTGGCGGTCGGGCTGGGTGCGGTGGTGGCCCTGCTGCTGTCGCGGCGTCCGAGGAGCCGCTGGGGCAGGGCCGGGCTGTCGATCGGGGATGCCGCGTTCATGCTGCCGCTGGGGGTCTCGGCAGTGACTGTCGGATTCGGCTTCCTCATCACCCTGGACCGCCCGCCGCTGGACCTGAGGTCCTCTGCGGTGCTGGTGCCGATCGCCCAGGCGATGGTCGCGATCCCGCTGGTCATCCGGGTGCTGCTGCCCGCGGTGCGGGGCATCGACCCGCGCCAGCGGGAGGCGGCAGCGGCGTTGGGAGCAGCACCCTGGCGGGTGCTGGGGACCGTCGACCTGCCGGTGCTGGCGCGCGGTCTGGGACTGGCGGTGGGATTCGCCTTCTCGACCTCCCTGGGGGAGTTCGGGGCAACGTCATTCCTGGCCAGACCCGACCACATGACACTGCCGGTGGCGATCGGAAGGCTGATCTCCCGGCCCGGGGAGGCCAACTACGGGATGGCGATGGCCTCCTCGGTGCTGCTGGCGGCGATGACGGTGATCGTGATGAGCATCGCCGAGAGACTTCGACCCCCGGAGGTGACGTCATGGTGAGGCGGATCGGTGAGGGAGGCCAGGCGGGCCTGTCGGTTCAGGATCTGACGGTGAGGTACCTGCCGGGGGGCCCGGCGGCGGTCGATGGGGTCAGCCTGGATGTGGCCCCCGGCCGGTTGATCGCCCTGCTGGGAGCCTCCGGGTCGGGCAAGTCCTCGCTGCTGCGGGCGGTCGCGGGGTTGGTGACCCCGCAGTCGGGGCGGGTGCTGTGGGACGGCGAGGATGTCACTGGGGTGCCGGTCCACCGCCGCGGCTTCGGCCTGATGTTCCAGGACGGCCAGTTGTTCCCGCACCGCGATGTGGCAGGAAATGTCGGTTATGCGCTGACCGGCATGCCGAGGGCCAGACGCCGTGCCCGGGTGGCCGAGCTGCTGGAGCTGGTCGGTATGGCGGGCTTCGAGAAGCGGGCCGTCCAGGAGATCTCCGGCGGTCAGGCGCAGCGGGTGGCGCTGGCCCGGGCGCTGGCCGCCAAGCCGCGGTTGCTGCTGCTCGATGAGCCGTTGTCCAGCCTGGACAAGGCGCTGCGCTCCCGGCTGGCGGCCGATATCCGGGCGATGGTGCGGAGTACCGCCACGACGACGATCCACGTCACCCATGACCAGGACGAGGCCTTCGCGGTGGCCGACCTGGTCGGCGTGATGGAGGCCGGCCGGCTGGTGCAGCTCGACACTCCTTCTGAGCTGTGGAACCACCCGGCCGATGAGGCCGTGGTGGAGCTGCTGGGACAGGGGCCAGTGGTGGCTGCCGAGCAGATGGCGCTCTGGTTCGGGGTGCGGGTCGAGGGCCCAGTGGCGCTGCCGGTCGGATCGCTGCTGGTGGAATCCGGCGTTGCCGGCCCCGGGCAGATCAGGGTGGAGGTGGCGTCCTCGCGGTTGGTGAGGGGCCGCACGGAGGTGGAGGTGAGGCTGCCGGACGGGCGCCTGGCGGCGGCCACCGGCGGTGGGGGGATGGACCGAGCGGAGTTCGTCGATCTCATGGTGGACGCCAAGGCCCTGGTTCATGTGGGACCGAGATACTGACGGACCGGCGGTGAGCAAGACCAGGAGGGGCAGACCGGATGAGTTCTTCTGGTGCTGCACACGGCCATGGTGGGCCGGCCGTTGCGCGCGTGCTGGTGGTGTGGTGGTAGATCGTCAACGTCTTGCTGCCGCTGGGCGCCGAGATCGGCATGGGGCTGGAGCTGGCCATTGCGCTTCGGGTCGGGACGGGTGCCGAGGTCGCCGCTCAGCCCTCGGTCCGTGACGGTCGCGGCGATACCGGCGCCGTCCCACACATCAGTCCTGCCGCGTTGACTCCAGGGCCCACCACACCAGCGGGGGCTGGAGGAGCAGCCGGTTGCGGCGCTTCTCGTCGGTGTCGAGCAGAGGTGCCGCATCCAGGTGATTCTCGTACTGGTGGATGTTTCCCGGGAAGACGGCGGTGAAGAGCAGAGCGGCCAGCCGGCCGAAAGCCTTCTGGTGACGACCCGAGAGCACACCGAGTCCGACCGCCAGCTCGGCGAGCCCGGAGATCACGACGGTGGTGTCCTTGTCGCCCGGCATCCAGTCCGGCACGGCGATCTGGAATCCCTTGCGGCCCGAGGTGAGGTGCAACACTCCCATCACGGCGAGGAATCCTCCGAGAACGACTCTGCTGGGGGTGCGCAGTGGGTGCTGATGGCTCATCGAAGGTCTCCTCGCTGCTTGATCGCCCAGCCCGGTCCGTGAGCAGCCTGGCATGCGGCACTCAGCGTAGCCCCACCCTCAGCATGGTTGGTTCCAGATGTGGTCTCTCCCGAGCTCCGCCAGGATTGGTCGTCGGCCCTCGCCGATCAGAGCGCGCCGGTGCCGAACTCCTACCGACTCCTACGATTGACCGGCCCGCGCGGCATGCTCGGGGTGATACGAACGGAGCGGGAGCGCGATGAAGGCCACCGATCCGGAGTACGAGAGAGCTGCCGGAAAGATCAAGGAGGCTATCGGCACACTCACCGGAGACAAGGGCATCGAGACCGAGGACCGCGCCCAGAAGCTGAAGGGGCGGGTTACGGGTGCAGGTGACGATGCCAGAGCCGGACTCGCAGCTGCGGCGCAGCGCCTCACGAAGGGGGAGAGTCGTGACTGAACTCACCGAGCAGGATGTCATCACGAGACTTCGCGACTGCCGGCGGAGCTGGTCCGGGTCGAGCCCAGGTGACCTTCGGAGGAGAGGGCGGCACAACTAGGGTGCGTCACATGGCGCACACCGTTCTTCTCCCCACCGAGTTGGTCACCAGGTACCAGGTGGTCGACCGGGAACTGGTCGGTGCACCCGCCGATGTGGTGGACACCCCCTCCCACCTCGATGAACTGGAGCGCGACATCGCGGCCAACGGCATTCGCGAGCCCCTGGATCTGGCCTTCAACCGAGAGTTCGCCACCCTGGACGGGCATCACCGGCTGGCCGTGGCGCGGCGACTCGGCCTCCCGGTGGTGCCGGTGGCACTGAGGAAGCTGCCCCTGACTCCCCGGCCGTGGTGGGCCCAGGACATGGACCCGCGGGACCTCCGCCTCCTCGACGCCGAGTGGTTGGCGGCTGCCCACACCAACTGATCGGTCACGGGACGAGGATGGACGCCGCGCCCCTCAGACCGCCATCTGGCTGGTGTTCCACAGCCGCCCCCCGGCGCCCGGGCCGCATTCAGGTTCGTGGCCGCCAACCTGTCTGCGCTGTCCGGGAGCTGATGATCCTTGTCATTGCTTGCGTGAGCTATTATCTGCTTGCATGAGCAACGACCGGCGTGCGGAACCCACACCTCGAGGCCGAGGGAGGGGACGATCGATCACCGAGTGGGTCCGGCGGCAGCAGATCGTGGAAGCGGCCATCGCCACGATCGCCGAGGTCGGCATCGGCTCGGCGTCGTTCGCGCGGATCGCGCAACGCGCGGGCCTGTCGAGCACGGGGATCATCTCGTATCATTTCGCAGGGCGAAGCGACCTCATCAATGCGGTCGTCGCACGAGTCGTCGCCGACGGTCAGGCGTACATCGGGCCGCGAATCAGAGCTGCCGAGCCCGGCGCCGATCAGTTGCGCACGTACATCACCGCGAACCTGGAGTTCATGGCTGAGAACCCCGACGGCATCGTTGCGGTTGCTGATGTGCTGAGTGTGCGAGATGCCGACACTCAGAAGTCCCCGTATGCCGAGTTCCACACTGCTGGAATCGAACATCTCAGCGACTTCTTCCAAGAAGGTCAGAAGAAGGGATTGTTCTGTGAGTTTGATACGTCGGTGATGGCGCTGGCGATTCGCGCCGCCATCGATGAGGCGGGGTATCGGTGTCGTGCTGAACCGGATTTCGACCCGATAATGGTCGGCAATGAGTTGGCGGAACTGTTCGTGCGAGCGGCGGCCGTTGAGCCGGTGACCGGCAGCGGGGGGTGACGTTGTGATTGCGCCAGCGTCGTCGGCCATTCTCGTGATCCTGCTGTTCACCGTGTTGGTGCTGTGGCATCCGCTACGACCACGCCCGCTGGCGAGTGCCGCGTTCGTCATCAGCTACACAGTCAGCGACGCGGCGGGGCTGGCACTGATCGTTGTTGCTGTGTCCACAGCGGTCCTCGTTGTCGGCGGACAGGATTGTGTGGATCATTCGATGACTGGCATCGCGGCGGTGGCCTCGGTGGGCCTGGCGCTTGTCATTCATCGGAACCTGGCGGCACGATCGATTGTGGCCGCCTCCGTCGCTGATGATCTCGGCATGGAACTTCCACCACGCTCGATCCTGCGCGACGTACTGCACCTGGCGATGCCATTGACTGTTCGGCCACTCGGCATCGTACGGGTCCACAACGTTCAATACGCGGATACTGGTCGGCGAGGTCGTGTGGACGCCTACCACAGCCGGGATCGCAAGCAGTCACCGCGCCCGATCCTGGTGCACTTCCACAGCGGTCAGTGGACTGCTTGCCGTTTCTCGGACACGCCCAAACACTTGGTTTCAGGCCACCTGACGTGATTCCCTGTACTCCGCCTCAATCTCATTAGGGGTCC
>NZ_AUHZ01000009.1 GCF_000423445.1 Acidipropionibacterium thoenii DSM 20276
ACCCCACCGGCGAGTGAACCGCAACGCGACGATCCGATGCTCCGTCTTACGCGAAAGCCGGTTCGGTGACGAGGTGGGCCTCGAACTACGGTCGATCAACGGCAGCCCTGCCCGGTACCTGTCGGCCCACCGCTTCACCGTCGCGGGCGAGCACTGGAACCGTTCCGCCGCCCGCCGCAACGACCAGCCCTGTTCCACGACGAGAACAGCAAGACGACGACGCCCTTCCGGTGTCAAGGGTGCGTTAGCGTGAGTCACGAAGACCTCCGTGGTCAGGAGAGTGAGTGTGGTAACCCATATCCTGCCCGGAGGTCTTCGCTACCTCACCCGTTCACAACCTCCCGGGGAAGTACAGCTAGGCCTGCTGGCCGTCGTCCGGATCTCCGGCCTGTGGGGCCTCGTCGGTGCCCTGGTACTCCAGCCACACCGAGCCCATCGGCGGCACGACGAGGTGACCACTGGCAGGGAAGTCCCGGTACGGCTCGTCGGTGGCCACGATCTGGCCGAGGTTGCCGTATCGGCCGGTGCCGTCGTAGCTCGCCGAGTCGGTGTTGAGGATCTCCTTCCACACCCCGGGGTGGGGCAGTCCGGTGAGGTGGTGCTCCTGGGGATTGGGGGAGAAGTTCGTGAAGCAGGCGATCACCTGGCCATCGGCGTCACGACGCAGCCAGGAGAACATGTTCTCCCCGGCATCGTCGGCGTCCAGCCACTGGAACCCGGCCGGATCGGTGTCCAGCTGCCACATCGCCGAGTGGGCCCGGTAGATGTGGTTGAGATCACGGAACAGCCTCTTGAGCCCGCCGTGACCCCACAGGTCGGCGACGAACCACTCCAGGCTGGCCGACTCGTCGAACTCGTGGCGCTGGCCGAACTCCTGGCCCATGAAGATCAGCTGCTTGCCGGGGAAGGCCCACATGTAGGAGTAGAAGGCCCGCAGGGTGGCGAACTGCTGCCAGTCGTCGCCGTCGACCTTGCTGATCATCGAACCCTTGCCGTGCACGACCTCGTCATGACTGATCGGCAGCACGAAGTTCTCCGAGTACTGGTAGACCATCGCAAAGGTCATCTCGTTGTGGTGGTACTGCCGGTGGAACGGGTTGAGGGCCAGGTATCTCAACGAGTCGTTCATCCAGCCCATGTTCCACTTGAAACCGAAGCCGAGCCCGCCGGCGTCCACCGGCTTGGTGACCCCGGCGAAGCTGGTGGACTCCTCGGCGATCATCAGGATGCCGGGGTGACGCCGGTACAGATGGGCGTTGACATAGCGCAGGAAGTCGATGGCGTCCAGGTTCTCCCGGCCGCCGAACTTGTTGGGCACCCACTGACCCTCGGGGCGCGAGTAGTCCAGGTAGAGCATCGAGGCCACCGCATCGACCCGCAGCCCGTCGACATGGAACTCGCTGATCCAGTACAGCGCATTGGAGACCAGGAAGGACTTCACCTCGTTGCGGCCGTAGTTGAAGACGTAGGTGCCCCATTCCAGGTGCTCCCCCTGGCGGGGGTCGGCGTGCTCGTAGAGGGCGGTGCCGTCGAATCGGCCCAGCGCCCAGTCGTCCTTGGGGAAGTGGCCCGGCACCCAGTCCATGATGACGCCGATACCGGCCTGGTGGAGCTTGTCGATGAGGTAGCGCAGGTCGTCGGGGTTCCCGTAGCGGCTGGTGGGGGAGTAGTAGCCGGTCACCTGGTAACCCCAGGACGGCAGGAAGGGGTGCTCGGCCAGCGGCAGGATCTCGACATGGGTGTAGCCCTGCCACTGCAGGTAGGGGATCAGCTCGTCGGCCAGGTCCCGGTAGCCCAGCCCCTTGCGCCAGCCACCCAGGTGGATCTCGTAGATGCTCATCGGCTCCTGGTAGGCCTTGGACGCGGTGCGCCGGTCGATCCACTCGGCGTCATCCCAGGAGTAGTCCGACTCCCAGACGATGGTGGCGTTACCGGGGGCCTGCTCCGAGAAACGGGCCATCGGGTCGACCTTCTCGTGCCAGTTGCCCCACTGGTCGAGGATCCGGTACTTGTACCGGGCGCCGGGCCCGACTCCTTCGATGAAGGTGCCCCACACCCCCGAGCCCGGGATGATGTGCATGTCGTCGCCGGTCCACCAGTTGAAGTCGGCGATGACCTGGACCGCCTGGGCGTTGGGGGCCCAGACCGCGAACCGGACGCCGGTGATCGGGCCGCGCTCATCGTCCTCGACGGTGACGAGGTGGGACCCCAGCCGCTTCCAGGCCTCGGTGTCGCCACCGGAGTGAAATCCCTCCAGGTCCCATCCGGTGAGTCCTCCAGCGGTGTCGTGAGCCATCTGCGTGATCCTTCCGTGCTGCCAATCGAGATCGTCGCCATTGCCGATCAGGTACGGGTCGTGCTGGTTGGTCTCCAACCTATGCCCCGGGGTGGGGCTGCGGGGGTGATTGGCCCTGGATGTTCGGGGCCGGGTCGGGTTCAGCGTCTCAGGGTGAGGATCCGGGCGGGCTGCGCCGGCCACAGCTGGACCCAGTCGTTGGGTCCCCAGGTGGTGTCCTCGCCGGTGAGCTCGTCGTGCAGCTCGAATGTCGAGCCGGGTTCCAGGCCCAGCGCCGACAGATCCAGATCCAGGTGGGCGTCGGCCCCACTGATCGGGTCGAGCGAGACCACCACGATGACGACGTCGTCGCCGGCCTTCTTGGAGAAGCACATCACCTTGTCGTGGTCGGTCGGGTGGATGGTGACATCGCGCAGCTGCTGGAGTGCGGGGTGGTCCCGGCGGATCCAGTTGAGCCGGGTGATGAGCTCGATGATGTTGGGCTGGGCTTTCCAGTCGCGTGGACGGTACTGGAACCGCTCGGAGTCCAGGTACTCCTCGCGACCCGGCAGGGCCTCGTGCTCGCACAGCTCGAAGCCCGAGTACATTCCCCAGTTCGGGCTCATCATCGATGCCAGCACCGCCCGGATCGCGAACCCGGCGGGGTTGCCGTCCTGGAGGTAGTAGGGGTTGATGTCGGGGGTGTTGGTGAAGAAGTTCGGCCGGTACCAGGCGCTGGTCTGCTGGGAGACCTCGGTGAGGTACTCCTCCAGCTCCCACTTCTCGGTGCGCCACACGAAGTAGGAGTAGCCCTGCTGGAAGCCGACCTTGGCGAGCGCCTGCATCATCTCCGGGCGGGTGAAGGCCTCGGCCAGGAAGATGACCTCGGGATGACGCCGGTGCATCTGCTCCATCAACCAGGCCCAGAAGTTCACCGGCTTGGTGTGCGGGTTGTCGACCCGGAAGATGTGCACCCCGTGGGAGATCCAGAACTCCAGCAGCCTGAGGACCTCCTGGTAGATCCCCTCGGGATCATTGTCGAAGTTGACCGGGTAGATGTCCTGGTATTTCTTCGGCGGGTTCTCGGCATAGGCGATGGTGCCGTCGATGCGGGTGGTGAACCATTCCGGATGGCTCCTCACCCAGGGATGATCCGGGGAGACCTGCAGGGCGAGGTCCAGGGCCACCTCCAGACCGAGCTGGTGGGCGTGGGCCACGAATGCGTCGAAGTCCTCGAAGCTGCCCAGGTCGGGGTGGATGGCGTCATGACCGCCCTCGGCGGAGCCGATCGCCCAGGGGGAGCCCGGGTCGAAGGGTCCGGGGGTGAGGGTGTTGTTGGGACCCTTCCGGAAAGCCCTGCCGATCGGATGGATCGGCGGCAGGTAGACCACGTCGAAGCCCATCGCGGCCGCGGCCTCCAGCCGGTCGTAGCTGGACCTGAAGGTGCCCGATATCCACGAGCCGTCCTCGCGTTGGCGGGCTCCCTGGGAGCGCGGGAAGAACTCGTACCAGGATCCGTAGAGGGCGCGACGACCCTCCACCTGGAGGGGGGTCGGCTGGCTCGCGGTGACCAGCTCGCGTCGGCCGTCGCGGGCCATCACTGCGGCCAGTTGCGGGTCGTGGACGACCTCGGCGAGCAGATCGGCGGCGGGCCGCGAGGGGTCCAGTGCCTCGGTGGCCCTGCCGATCGTCTCCACCGCCTGCGGCCGGCCGGCCTCGGCGGCGCGGTCGGCGGCGTCATCGAGCAGCGCCCGGCCCTCCGCGCAGACCAGCTCGATGTCGACCCCGGCGGCCAGTCGGGCCTGGGCATTGTGATGCCAGGTGCCCCAGGTGTCGGACCAGGCCTCGATGTGCATCAGCCAGTCGCCCTCGCAGAAGGCGTGCACCCGGGCCTGCCAGATGTCCAGGCCCGCCGGCTCGACCTGGTGCATGTCGGTGACCACCCGCTTGCCGCGCGGGCTGGTCAGCACCACCGAGGCGCCCACCATGTCGTGGCCCTCGCGGAAGATATTGGCGGTGACGGGGAATTCCTCGTCGACCACCGCATAGGCCGGTAGCCGGCCCCCCTCGACGACCGGCGAGACGTTGCGGATCGGCAGTCTGCCGAAGCCCCTCAGCGGTAGTGCTCCGGGGGTGTCGATGGCGTGCGGGTCGTGGGGCTGCTGATGGCCGGCGGCCAGTCTCATCAGGGCTGCGATGTCCTCGGCACTGGGCTCCCGGCGATCCGGAGGAGTCGGGGGAGTGGCCTCGGCTCTCGGCTGAATCGGGACGGCTGTTCCCACTGAACCGGAATGACGAGGAGGACGCTTCTTGGTCATGGCACTGTCCTGACTGGAATCGACATTGACTTTCCTCCGCACGGGGGCCACGCTACCGGTCGATCGGAACAATGTCAGTCCCGGCCGGCGGACAATCCGCAGAGAAATGGTGTCCTGTTCCTGAGCCGGGCAGCGGTCCACGCGCGCGGTCATATAGTGTGCCGGTCGTGCGTGCAATCAGACGTTTCATCGTCCAACCAGTGCTTCCTGAATCGCTCAAGCCATTGAGCAAGCTGGCCACCAATCTTCGGTGGAGCTGGAACCTGGACACCAGAGCCCTGTTCGGCGACATCGACCCCCAGCTGTGGGAGGAGGTCCACCACGACCCCTTCAAGCTGCTGGCCCGGGTACCCAGCGACCGCCTCGACATCCTGGCCAATGACAAGCGGTTCGTGCGACGCCTGGAGCTGACCGTCGCCGATCTCGATGAGTACCTCACCGGGGACCTGTGGTTCCAGAACTGGGCCAAGGACCATCCCGAGGCACCACGTGCCATCGGCTACTTCTCCGCCGAGTTCGGCATCACCAAGGTGCTGCCGCAGTACTCCGGGGGGCTGGGCATCCTGGCCGGGGATCACCTCAAGGCGGCCTCCGACAATGGCGTGCCCATCATCGGCGTCGGACTGTTCTACCGCCATGGCTACTTCCGCCAGTACCTCAACGCGGCCGGCTGGCAGCAGGAGCGCTACCCGGTGCTGGACGCCAATGAGATGCCGGTGACGGTGCTGCGCGAGGGTACCGATCCGGTGCTCATCTCGGTGCGGATCGCCGGCAACGAGGTCAAGGCCCAGATCTGGGTGGTCCAGGTCGGCCGGGTGCCGTTGCTGATGCTGGACACCGATATCGACGCCAACCCCGGCGCGCTGCGTGGGGTCACCGACCAGCTCTACGGCGGCGACGCCGATCACCGGCTGGCCCAGGAGGTGCTGCTGGGGGTCGGCGGCGTGCGCGCCCTGCGGGAGTTCTGCCGGATCTCCGGGCACCCGGTGCCCGAGGTCTACCACGCCAATGAGGGCCATGCCGGGTTCCTCGGCCTGGAGCGGATCCGCGAGTACATGGATGCCGGTGATGACTTCGACACCGCTCTGGAACGCACCCGCGCCGGAAACGTCTTCACCACCCACACCCCGGTGCCGGCCGGCATCGACCGCTTCGGACTGGACAAGATCCGCGCCCAGTTCGAGGGATTCGGCAGCCTGCCGATCGACCGGATCCTGGATCTGGGACGCGAGACCTATCAGGGCGGTGATCCCGGCGTCTACAACATGGCGATCCTCGGATTCCGAGCCGGCCAGCGCGCGAACGGCGTCTCCGAACTGCATGGCGAGGTCTCCCGGGAGATGTTCCGCGGCCTGTGGCCGGGGTTCGCCTCCGCCGAGGTGCCGATCGGATCGGTGACCAATGGTGTCCATCACCTCACCTGGATCCATCCCGAGCTGCTCAACCTGCTGCAGCCGGTGGTCGGGGACTCCGGCCCCCAGATCCACGACGGCTGCGACTGGACGGCCCTCAACCGGGTCGACGACCAGACCCTGTGGAGCGCCAAGCGCCACATGCGCACCGCGATGATCGAGATGGCGCGCGAGAGACTGCACGCCAGCTGCCGGTCGCGGGGGATGTCCTCGGACTGGGTGGACGACGCCCTGGACCCCAACGTGCTCACCTTCGGATTCGCCCGTCGTGGCGCCTCCTACAAGCGGCTCACCCTGATGCTCTCGGATCCCGAGCGGCTCAAGAGGCTGCTCAACAACCCGAGCACCCCGATCCAGATCGTGATCGCCGGAAAGGCCCACCCGGCGGACAACATCGGCAAGAGTCTCATCCAGCAGATGGTGCAGTTCGCAGACCAGGAGGATGTCCGCGGCAAGATCGTCTTCCTGCCCGACTACGACATCTCGCTGGCCCGCCCGCTGTACCCCGGCTGCGACGTCTGGATGAACAACCCGCTGCGTCCCCTGGAGGCCTGCGGCACCTCGGGGATGAAGGCGGCCCTCAACGGTGCTGCGAACCTGTCGGTGCGCGACGGCTGGTGGGATGAGTGGTATGACCCGAGGTTCGGCTGGGAGATCCCCTCGGCCGAGGGGATCTCGGATCCGGCCGTCCGTGACGCCCGCGAGGCCGACTCGCTCTACGACATCATCGAGAACGAGATCGTCCCGAAGTTCTACACCCGCGACTCCCACGGCCTGCCGACCAGCTGGCTGAGGATGATGCGGGACACCATCCAGATCCTCGGCCCGAAGATCCTGGCGGCCCGGATGGTCACCGACTACACCGAGAACATGTACACCCCTGCTGCGGTGGCCTCCCGCCAGGTGGAGGGCAAGGCGGCCGAGGAGCTGGCCCGGTGGAAGAGCAAGGTGCGTGCGTCCTGGCCGAAGGTCCAGGTGCGCCGGGTCGAGTCCAGCCTCTCGGAGCGGGTCGCGATGGGCTCCGAGGTGCCATTCGCGGCCTGGGTGGATCTGGACGGGCTGGCGCCCGACGACATCGGTGTCCAGGTGGTGCTCGGACAGGTGGATGCCGACGACTGGCTGCATGATCTGAAGATCGTGCCGATGACCTTGGACGGCACCAACGAGAACGGCATCTCGCACTTCTCGGCGACCGTGCAGATCACCGATCCCGGCTCCTTCGGCTGGACTGTGCGCGCGGTTCCCAAGAACCCGTTGCTGGCCGGCGATGTGGAGATGGGCCTGGCGGCGGTGGCTCCGGGGGAGTGACCACTCGGGGTGACCGGTTCCGCCCGCAGTGGGGCGGAACCGGTCACTCAGCGGTGGAGGGGGGGATCGCAGCCCAGTCCGGGCCCATCTCGGCGGAGGTGAGGTAGTCCTCGACCACGGCATTCTGCAGGCCGGCCGCATCGGTGGAGGCAGCCTCGGGCTCCGGTGCCGCGGTGAGATCGCCTTCCAGGATGATGACGCTTCGCCCGGGCAGGGTGAGAGCGCTTCCCGCTCCCAGCGGACCCTCGGGCACCTCATCGGGCTCGGCGGTGTGGGCGGCCACCGACCAGGAGGTGGACCAGCCGGCCTGCGGCAGCACGACGTCGATCGGATCGGCGCCACGGTTGTACCAGACCAGCAGCGCCTCGTCGAGATCCGAGGTGTACTTGCCCAGCACGGTGCGGCCCTGGTCACCCCAGTCCTCGGGGGTCATCTCGCCGCCGTTGCCGGACAGCCAGGCCAGTTCCACCCGTCCGGTGGACCTGCCGTCGTCATCGAGCACCTGGGCGTCATCATGTCGGTAGGACTCGGGGCGCAGGGTCGGGTGCTCGGCACGCAGCCGGGCCAGGGTGGCCATCAGCTCGGTGAGGTCGGTCCAGGCCTTGGCCTCCTCCCAGTCCACCCAGGAGATCGGGGAGTCCTGGCAGTAGGCGTTGTTGTTGCCGTGCTGGGTGCGGCCGAACTCGTCGCCCGCGACGATCATCGGCACCCCGGCCGAGGTCATCAGGGTGGCGAGGAAGTTGCGGATCTGGCGGTGCCTCAGACCGACCACCGCGGGATCGTCGGTATCACCCTCCCACCCGCAGTTCCAGGAGCGGTTGTCGTTGGAACCGTCGTGGTTGTCCTCGCGGTTGTCGAAGTTCTGCTTCATGTTGTAGGTGACCAGGTCGCGCATCGTGAAGCCGTCGTGGGCGTCCACGAAGTTCACCGAGGCACCGGGGAAGTCGTAGAGGTCATCGGAGCCTGAGACCCGGGTGGCCAGCTCCTGGACCCCGCCGACCGCGCCCCGCCAGAAATCGCGCACGTAGTTGCGGTACTGGTCGTTCCAGCCGCTCCACTGGTCCCCCCAGCGCCCCACCTGGTAGCCGTAGGGCCCCAGGTCCCAGGGCTCGGCGATGTGCTTGACCTGGTTGAGCACCGGGTCCTCGCGGATCAGGGTCTTGAAGGGGTGGTTCTGGTCGACACCGTGATCGGCGTCGCGGATCAGGGTGGTGGCCAGGTCGTAGCGGAACCCGTCGACCCCCATCTCGGTGACCCAGTAGCGCAGCGAGTCCGCGATCAGCGCCAGCACCCCGGGATTCGCGGTGTTGACCGAGTTGCCGCAGCCGGTGACGTCATAGTCGTTGCGGTGGTCATTGGTGAGCCGGTAGTAGGTGCTGTGGTCGATGCCACGGAAGGACAGCGTGGGGCCCTCGTGGCCGCCCTCGCCGGTGTGGTTGTAGACGACATCGAGGATCACCTCGATGCCGGCCCGGTGGAAGGCGGTCACCATGTCCTTGAACTCGCGGACCTGCTCGCCGGTGGTGCCGACCGAACAGTAGGCGCCGTTGGGGGCGAAGAAGCCCAGGGTGTTGTAGCCCCAGTAGTTGCGCAGCCCCTTGCCGACCACGAAGGGCTCGGAGACGAAGTAGTGGACCGGCAGCAGCTCGATGGTGTTGATGCCGACCCGGGTGAGGTGCTCGATCACCGCCGGATAGGCCAGCCCGGCATAGGAGCCGCGCAGATGCTCGGGAACCAGCGGATGGAGCCGGGTGTAGCCCTTGACGTGGGTCTCGTAGATGACGCACTCCTCGATGGGGCGACGCCGGGCGATGGGTTCGGGCGGCGGCGTGCTCTCCACGACCACCGACAGCGGGACGGCACCGGCCGAGTCGCGGGTGTCGGGGGTGTAGTTGGCTCCCTCGGTGTGGTCGAGGATCGGGCCGGAGTAGTCGACCCCTGCGGTGATGGCCCTGGCATACGGGTCGATGAGCAGCTTCGCCGGATTGAACCGGGCGCCCTGGTCGGGATTCCATCGTCCGTGCACCCGGAAGCCGTACCGCTGGCCGGCCTGGATATCGGGGACGAACATCACCCACACGCCATCGGGGCCCTTGGACATCTGCACATTGCGCTGAGTCCGGTCCGGATCGACCAGGGCCAGTTCGACCTGGCTGGCACGCGGGGCCCACAGACCGAATCGGCAGCCGCCGTCCATCAGCTGTGCGCCCAGCACGCTGGAATCGGTGGGCGAGGAGACCGATGTCGTCTCAGCGAGAGCCTGAACCATGGGCGTGAAAACCTCCTGCTGGCGTTGACGCCATTGAGGCGACAGCCGATCATAGCGCCCGGCATCCCTTGTGAGACAGATGTGCGCCGATCTTGCCCGTCAAGCGTAGGACCCGCGCATCGGATTCAGCGACCGGCCGGTGCGGGGATAGTCTGCCGCGGTGAGTCGAGCCGCGGTCCCCGGTGAGTCCTCCCGCCCGGCAGAGGGCGAGGGGGCCAGGAGCTATCTGGACCACGCGGCCACCAGCCCGCTGAGCGGGGCCGCCCTGGCGGCGATGGTGGACACCGGGCCGGTGGCCAATCCCGCCTCGGTGCACACCGCGGGCCGGCATGCCCGGGCGCTGCTCGACGATGCCCGCGAACAGATCGCAGCACTGCTCGGCGTCCGGCCGCTGGAGATCATCCTCACCAGTGGCGGAACCGAGGCCGACACATTGGCCCTGATGGGTGCCGGCGGCACCGGGCAGGTCGGCATCTCGGCGGTCGAGCACGCCGCCATCGCCGGGCTGGGGGCGCCTCATCTGCTCGGGTCGCGGGTGCGGCTGCTGCCGGTCGACTCCGACGGGGTGGTCGACCCCTCGGCGATCGCGACCCTGGACCATCCGAGTCTGGTCTCTGTCATGACGGTCAACAACGAGACCGGCGTCGTCGAACCGGTGGCCGAGTGCGCGCAGGCCGCCCACCGCGCCGGTGCGCTGCTCCACACCGACGCCGTCCAGGGGCTGGGTCATCTGTCGCTGGATCTGGCCGATCGCGGTGTCGATCTCGCCTCCTTCTCGGCGCACAAGATCGGCGGACCGGTGGGGATCGGGGCGCTGTGGGTCCGGCGCGGGGTGCGGGTCGAGGCGGTCGCCGCCGGAGGCGGCCAGGAGGCCGGGGTGCGCTCGGGAACCCAGCAGGTGGCCCTGGCACGTGGATTCGCCGCCGCGCTGGCGCAGGCCCAGGGAGAGCTGGCGGACCGGCTGGAGCGGTGGCACCGGTTGCGGGAGCGGCTGGTGACAGCAGCGCGGCGCATCGAGGCAGTCGCCGTCGACGGCGGGGATCACGTCAGTGAGGCGATCTGCCACCTCAGCGTGGCAGGGGCCCGCGGCGATGACATGCAGCTGCTGCTGGACGCCCGGGGGATCGACTGCTCGACGGGTTCGGCCTGCCACGCCGGAGTGAGCGCCCCCAGCCAGGTGATGCTGGCAATGGGCAGGACGCCGACCGAGGCCTCGAGCTGCCTGCGATTCTCCTTCGGGCCCGCCACCTCGATGGCCGAGATCGACCGACTGACGGCGATCCTGCCCGGGGTGGTCGACCGGGCCCGGGCCGTTCGCTGATCACCGGCGCCGGGCCGAACCGGACGGCGGCAGGTACGATGGGCGGCCGACTGGAGGGAGATCGCCGTGAGGGTGCTTGCCGCAATGTCAGGTGGCGTCGACTCGGCGGTGGCCGCTGCCCGGTTGGTGGCCGCCGGCCACGACGTCACCGGGGTGCATCTGGCGCTGTCGCGCACCCCGCTGGCCTACCGCGAGGGGTCACGCGGCTGCTGCTCGCTGGAGGACTCCTTCGATGCCCGCCGGGCCGCCGACCGGCTCGGCATCCCGTTCTACGTCTGGGACTTCTCGCAGCGGTTCGCCGAGGAGGTGATCCATCCCTTCATCGACGAGTACCGGGCCGGACGCACCCCGAACCCCTGCCTTCGCTGCAATGAGCGGATCAAGTTCGCCGCCGTCCTGGAACGTGGCATGGACCTGGGCTTCGACGCGGTGGCCACCGGCCACTACGCCCGACTGGATGCCACCGGGGATCTCACCCGGATGTACCGGGCGATCGATCCGGGCAAGGACCAGTCCTATGTGCTGGCGGTGCTCAACCAGGACCAGCTGTCCCACTGCCTGTTCCCTCTCGGCGACTCGCTGAAGACCGATGTCCGCGCCGAGGCGGCACGGCTGGGGTTGAGCGTGGCCGACAAGCCGGACTCCTACGACATCTGCTTCATCCCCGACGGGGACACCCCGGGATGGCTCACCGACCAGCTGGGGGAGCAGACCGGGGAGTTCCGCGACGAGACCGGCACGGTGGTCGGCCACCATGACGGCTACCACCATTTCACGATCGGTCAACGGCGCGGACTGCACCTGGGGACCCCCGCGGCCGACGGCAGGCCCCGCTACGTGCTGGACATCGAGCCGGTCTCCAACACCGTGACGGTGGGGCCCGGCGAGGACCTGGAGGTGCACCACCTGGAGGCGATCCGTCCGGTCTGGTGCTCAGCCGCCCCTGGCGCCAGCTGGCGTGGTCAGGTGCAGGTCCGTGCTCACGGCACCCCCGTCGGCTGCCGGGTCCAGATCGCACCGGGTGGGGTGCGGATCGACCTGGAGACGTCGTTGCGGGGGGTCGCTCCCGGCCAGGCCGCGGTGCTCTACGACGGTGATCTGGTGATCGGCTCGGCCACCATCTGCGGCACCGATCGGGCCGGCACCGACATCGCCCATGCCGGGCAGCCCGGAGTGGACGGTGCCCTCCGATGAGGGCGACTGGAATCGGCTCCCTGCCGGGCACTGATTTCCGTGGCGCAGTGGCGGCGATGGCCGAGTGCTTCCCGGAGTCGGTGCCCCTTCCGGAGCTTCCCGACCGCGGACTGCCGGCCGGGATCCTCGGCCGTGCCACCGCCCTGCTCGATGAGCTGCCGGTCGACCTGGGACCGGGCGGCTGGCGGCTGGCCGACGGCGATGATGCGGCGGCTCGCGCGGCCAGGTCCTGGTGGCGTCGCGACCTCGACGACCTGGAGGAGACCCTGGCCGGTGAGGCCGCCACCGTCAAGGTCGCGGTCTGCGGCCCTCTGACGCTGGCCGCGGGTCTGCATCTGCGCCACGGCGAGGTGCTGCTGGGCGACCCGGGCGCGCTGCGCGATGCCGGCCAGTCCCTGGCGGCCGGGATCGGCGCCCTGCAGGTCGAACTCGGACGTCGGATGCCCCGGGTGCGCTGGCTGTGGCAGCTCGACGAACCCGCCGCACCGGCGGTGCTCGCCGGTCGGATCCCGACCCAGTCGGGACTGCACCGCCACCGGCCGATGGATCTGCAGATCGCTGTCGGGCTCTGTCGCGAGGTGGTGGCGGCGGTTCGGACCGCCGGAGCCGAGGAGACCGGCTGGCACTGCTGCGCCGGTGAGGTCCCCTGGGATCTGCTCGACCGGATCGACGTCGACGACGTGCTGGTCGACCTCTCGCTGCTGGACACCGCCGGGATCGGTCACTGTGCGCAGTGGCTGGAGTCGGGAAGGCGGGTGGGTCTGGGGGTGGTGCCGACCGCCGTCCCCGACCGGGTGGCGGACGCCGACCGGATCATCGGCGGGTTGAAGGAGTTCACCCACAAGGTCGGCGTCGGCCCCGATCTGGTCCGGACCGATGGTCTGCTGACCCCCGCCTGCGGGCTGGCCGGCTGGTCCCAGCCGGTGGCCTGGCGGCAGTGCCGCGAGCTGTCGCGGGCGGCCGGACTGGCCGAGGAGGCCCTCCAGGACTGACGGGGTCGGTGGTCCGGCCGGCCGGCGGCTAGCATGGCAGAGGTGGGCATCTTCACCGACCTCAACCTCAACGGCCGCACACCGGTGCGCGTCCAGCCGAAGATCGGGGAGTGGGGCCCGGCCGGCGTCCCCTCCACCCGGGCCAAGAGGATCCAGCGGATCATCGCACCGATCGCCTTCGTGCTGGTGATGGCCGCGCTGGGTGCGCTGTTCTACTACTTCTACCGGATCCTCATCCCCCAGGGCTGAGTCCCCGATGCCGGCACCGCTAGATCACCAGGTGGACACCCCACCGGGTGGCCAGCGCCAGCAGCAGGCAGCGGATGAAGAATCCGACCGTGACCCACACCGAGAACCACCAGAAGTTCATCCTCGTGGTGGCGGCGTAGATCACCACCAGGTAGACCGGCGGGATCCCGCTGATCGCTGAGATCAGCAGGATCGGCATCCCCCATCGCGGATTCTCGACCAGCTTGGCCGTGCGGGTGTTCCAGCGCTGCCATCTGCAGCGCCAGGAACCAGGCTGTGCCGGCTTCTTCTGTCGGTGCGAGAAGACGGAGAGCTGGCGGCCCTTGCGGATCGCAAGGAACATGATCTGCTTGCCCAGCCCGTGGCCCAGAGCCAGGCCGATCGAGACCTCGAGGGGCCCCAGCAGGCCGCTGGCCAGCGAGCCCACGATGAAGATCTCCGAGTTGAGTACCGGAATCAGGCTGGAGGCGATGCCGAAGCCGAAGGCCGAGGCGATCTCGTACCAGAACCTCGCCGTCAGCCACACGGATGTCTCCAGGAGCACCACCGACGTGTTCCGCTCAGTTCGCCAGAGCGGCCAGGTGCTGCAGGCGGTTGAGCTCGGAGGCCAGGAACTCCGGGCCCCCCTGGCGTCCCAGCACCAGGCCCCGGCCGGCAGCCAACGGGGCGACCGCCACCACGGTGTCCCCCCAGCCCGGCATCCAACCGTCGGACAGTTCGACCGAGTGGGTGGCGTCGAGCGGGTCGAGCAGCTGAACGGCCTCGGGGGTGAACTCGGGGGCCAGCGCGGTGGAGGTGATCACGGACCGATCGGCGGCGAACAGCGCCGCCCACTGGCAGTGGAAGACCACCGGGGTCGCCTCGGTGAGGATCTCGGCCCCGTGGGCCGGATCGTCGGCCATCCGGTTGAGAGTGGCGATGTCGGACTCGATGCCCCAGTTCTCCGGGTAGCGCGACAGCCACAGCACGTTCACCCCGTCGAGCATGTCGCAGGCCGACACCAGGGTGTCGGGAAGGGTGCTCGGCGGAAGGGTGAGGATGAAGTCGTCGATGGCGTAGCCGGGACCCTTCTCGACGATCTCGACGGCGGAGATGTCAGCGTTGACCGTTCCCATCGCGGTGGCGACGAGTCCCAGCGAACCTGGGGTGTCGGGCAGCTGGATCCGAAGCATGAGCACGGGTCGATTCTCCCCCCGCCGGGCACTGCTCCCAAATATCGGCAGCACCGGCCGTGTCCGGGGGGCTCGGCGACAGGCCCTAGGATGTGGCCGAAGGGCCGTGGGACTCACCGGCCCACTCTGTTTCCGTCACTCAGGAGGATCATCGTGGCTCTGACGCCGGATGAGGTCGTCCGCCTGGCCGGTCTGGCACGAATCGAGCTCACCGCAGAGGAGACCGCGATGCTGGCGCCCCAGCTCGATGTCATCCTCGACGCGGTGGCCACCGTGTCGGAGGTCGCCACCGACGATGTGCCACCCACCTCTCATGCGCTGCCCCTGGTCAACGCCTTCCGTGCCGACCGGGTGCGGCCCTCGATGCCCGCCGCCGAGGCGCTGGCGATGGCCCCACGGGCCGAGCAGAGCCGGTTCCGGGTGCCCAGGATCCTCGACGAGGGAGCACAGTGATGTCTGAGCCGCAATCCCCGCGCACCTCGATGACCGACGCCGTGACCACCGGCGGCGCCGAGATCCTCACCTCCAGCGCCACCGACCTGGTGGCCGCGATGGAGGCCGGTCAGGTGTCCTCGGTCGAGATCACCCAGGCCTGCCTGGACCGCATCGAGGCCGTCGACCGACAGGTGCACGCCTTCCTCACCGTCGACGCCGAACGGGCCCTCCGTCAGGCTCGCGAGGTCGACTCACGGCGGGCCGCGGGCCAACGGCTCGGACCGCTGGCCGGTGTCCCGCTGGCCGTCAAGGATCTCTTCTGCTACCAGGGGATGGTCACCACCGCGGCTTCCAGGATGCTGGCCGGATGGGTCTCCCCGTACACCTCCACGGTGGTCCAGCGATGCGTGGACGCCGGGATGGTGATTCTGGGCAAGACCAACCTCGATGAGTTCGCGATGGGCTCCTCCACCGAGACCTCGGCCTTCGGCCCGACCCACAACCCCTGGGACCTGGAACGGATCCCCGGCGGTTCGGGCGGCGGCTCCGCCGCGGCGCTGGCGGCCTTCCAGGCCCCGCTGGCACTGGGCACCGACACCGGCGGCTCGATCCGGCTGCCGGCGGCTCTGACCGGCACGGTCGGCGTCAAGCCCACCTACGGCGGTACCTCCCGATACGGCGTCATCGCGATGGCCAGCTCCCTGGACCAGCCCGGGCCCTGTGCCCGCACGGTGGCCGATGCCGCCCTGCTGCACCAGGTGATCGCCGGCTACGACCCGATGGACCAGACCTCCATCCCGCGCGATGTCCCCCCGGTGGTCGAGGCCTGCCGACAGATCGACCTGGCCGGGATGCGGCTGGGAGTGGTCACCGGCCTGTCCGGCCAGGGCTACGCCCCGGGCGTCACCCAGCGCTTCGAGGAGGCGGTGGCGGCGCTGCGGGGCGCCGGCGCCGAGGTCATCGAGGTCTCCTGCCCGCACTTCGAGCACGCCCTGGGTGCCTACTACCTCATCCAGCCCGCCGAGGTCTCCAGCAACCTGGCCCGCTATGACGCGATGCGCTACGGGCTGCGTCTCGACGACGACGGGGAGCACTCCGCCGAACAGGTGATGGCCGCCAGCCGGGGCGCCGGCTTCGGTGCCGAGGCCAAGCGCCGGATCATCCTGGGCACCTATGCGCTGTCCAGTGGCTACTACGACGCCTACTACGGCTCGGCCCAGAAGGTCCGCACCCTGATCTCCCGGGACTTCGAGGCCGCCTGGGCGACCTGCGACGCACTGATCTCCCCGACCACCCCGACCACCGCCTTCAGGATCGGGGAACGGACCGACGACCCGCTGGCGATGTACCAGGCCGATCTGTGCACCATCCCGGCGAACCTGGCCGGAATCGCCACCGGCTCCTTCCCGGCCGGGCTGGCCCCCGAGGACGGCCTTCCGGTCGGACTGCAGGTGATGGCCCCGGTGCTCTGCGATGACCGGGTCTACCGTGTCGGCGCCGCCCTGGAGGCGCAGCTGGAGGCCGCCTGGGGAGGCCCCCTGCTGGCGTCGATCCCGCCGCTGGGCGCTGCCGCGAAGGAGGATGTCCGATGAGCAGCTGGACCACCGATGACCTGATGGACTACGACGAGGTGATGGAACGCTTCGACCCGGTACTGGGCCTGGAGGTCCACGTCGAGCTGTCGACCGCCTCGAAGATGTTCTGCGGCTGCTCCACGGACTCGGACGCCGACCCCAACACCCACGTCTGTCCGGTCTGCCTCGGCCTGCCGGGATCACTTCCGGCGATCAACGGCCATGCCGTCGAGTCGGCGATCCGGATCGGTCTGGCGCTCAACTGCCAGATCGCGCCGTGGTGCCGGATGGCCCGGAAGAACTACTTCTACCCGGACATGACCAAGGACTACCAGATCTCCCAGTACGACGAGCCGATCTGCCATGACGGCCATCTGGACCTGGAGGTCGACGGGCAGAGCTACCGGGTGGAGATCGAACGGGCCCACATGGAGGAGGACGCCGGGAAGTCTCTGCACGTCGGCGGCTCCGACGGTCGTATCCAGGGTGCCGCCTTCTCACTGATGGACTACAACCGGGCCGGCGTGCCGCTCATCGAGATCGTCACCAAGCCGGTGCGGGGGCTGGGCGCCAAGGCACCTGCGGTGGCCCGGGCCTACATGGCCCAGTTGCGCGACATCATGATCGCGCTGGGGGTCTCCCACGCCAGGATGGAGAAGGGCAACCTGCGCTGCGATGCCAATGTCTCGCTGATGCCCAAGGGCTCCGATGAGCTGGGAACCCGCACCGAGACCAAGAATGTCAACTCGCTGCGCTCGGTCGAGGGTGCTCTGAGCTACGAGATCCGCCGCCAGGGGGCGGTGCTGGCCTCGGGGGGCAGGGTCCGCCAGGAGACCCGGATGTGGCAGGAGTCCGGCGAGTACACCATCGCCGGGCGTGAGAAGTCCGATGCCGAGGACTACCGCTACTTCCCCGAGCCCGATCTGGTGCCGATCGAGTGCAGCGCCAGCCGGGTCGAGGAGCTTCGCGCCACACTGCCGGAGCTGCCTGCCGCCAAACGGGCCCGGCTGGCGGCCGAGTGGTCATTCGATGAGACGGAGATGGCCGCCGTGCTCAACGCCGGTGCGCTGGATCTGCTGGACGCCACCGTGACCGCCGGGGCCGCTCCCGAGGCGGCCCGCAAGTGGTGGCTCAGCGAGCTGTCGCGGCGGGCCAACGAGGCCGGCTGCGAGCTCTCGGAGGTCGGCATGACGCCGGTCCAGGTCGCCGAGCTCCAGGCACTGGTCGACGACGGCAGCCTCACCGACAAGCTCGCCCGCCAGGTGATCGACGGGGTGATCGCCGGGGAGGGGGATCCCCAGCAGGTGGTCGCCTCCCGTGGCCTGGCCGTGGTCTCCGATGACGGCGCCCTGGGGGCTGCCGTCGATGAGGCGATCGCCGCCAACCCGGGGGTCGCCGAGAAGATCCGCGGCGGCAGGGTCCAGGCCGCCGGCGCTCTCATCGGGCAGGTCATGAAGGCGATGCACGGCCAGGCCGACGCCAAGCGGGTCCGCCAGATCATCCTGGAGAAGTTGTCCTGACCGGTCGCAACACAACTGTCATGCTCCTGGAACAGGAGTGGCCCCCCGTGGTGGGAGAGTCAGTCCATCGGCCCGGGGGAGGGGCACCTCCCGGGGCCGCGCCCACCGTCGGAGACTCCCCGGGGGCCTGAGTCACAGGGAAGAGCGGCATGGCATCCATCACGCGTCGGCATTTTCTGTTCGCAACCCTGGCCGTCTCGGCCACCGCGGCGACCGGCACCATTCTCGGCGAGCAACCGGCGCTGGCGGTGGACCACAGCGCCGAGTTCGCCCGGGCAGCGGCCAGGTACCAGGTTCCGGCCGCGCTGCTGGCCTCGGTGTCCTACGGGCAGACCACCTGGACCGATCACGCCGGGCGTCCCTCGACGGCCGGCGGCTACGGTCCGATGCATCTGGTCGACGGCGCCAGGGCCGCGGCGATCCGAACCGAAGTCGCCGACAAGAAGACCGGCGTCATCGACACCCTCGGCCAGGCGGCCGCCCTCACCGGGTACTCGGCCGAGCAGCTGAGAACCGATCCCGCCGCCAACATCATGGGCGCCGCCGCCCTGCTGGCCGGCACCCAGAAGCACCTGGGGCTTCCGGTCGGCAGCCAGACCGATCCGGCCAGCTGGTACTCCGCTGTCGCCGACATCAGCGGTCTGAGCTCGGCCTCGGCACAGCGGACCTTCGCCGACGGCGTCCTGGCGGACCTGCGCACCGGAGCGGTCAAGACCGTGGAAGGGGGCACCCTGAAACTGGCCGCCAGAGCGGTGGGCACTCCCACCGCTCAGCGCGCCCGGCTCACCGCCAGGATCCAGATGGCGATCAAGTGCAGGCCCGGTTCCTCCGATCCCCGCATCGACGCCCCCCGCGGGATGGACATCGAATGGGTCGAGGCCCCCTACGAGGAGTACGACGAGTACGGCGACTACGGCAATCACGACCTGGCCTCCCGGCCCAGGACGCCGGCGCTCAGCATGATCGTCATCCACGACACCGAGTGCTCCTACGACGTGGCCCTCCAGCTCGTCCAGGAGGCCACTTACCTGGGCTGGAACTACACCTTCCGGTCGGCCGACGGCCGGGTCGCCCAGCATCTGCTGACCAAGGACATCGGCTGGCACGCCGGCAACTGGTACGTCAACAGCCACGCGATCGGCGTCGAGCATGAGGGCTACGGCGCGGTCGGCGACGAGACCTGGTACACCGAGCCGATGTACCGCAACTCGGCACGGTTGGTCGGCTACCTGGCCCGCAAGTACCGGATCAGGATGGACCGGGCCCACATCCTCGGCCACGACCAGGTTCCCGGCGTCGACACCGGCCACATCCCCAGTCAGCACTGGGACCCCGGCCCGTTCTGGGACTGGGAGCACTACTTCGCGCTGATGGGTGCCGACCTGCGTCGGGGCACTCTGCGCCGGCCCGCCAGGACGGGCGAGGTGGTGCGCATCCTGCCGGGTTTCGACCGCAACACCCAGCCGTTGACCGGTGCCGACGGGGACGCCGGCAAGTCCTACCCGGCCGGAACCGGGATGAACTTCGTCACCCTGTACACCGCCCCCGATGCCAAGGCACCGATCTACAACGACCTCGGGCTGCACCAGACGGGCCAGCCCGGATCCTCCTTCGTCTCCGACATGGGAGGTCGGATCTCGGCCGGTTGCGATTTCGTGGTGGCCGAGGTCAAGGGGGACTGGACGGCGGTGTGGTACCTCGGCGACAAGGTCTGGTTCAGCAATCCGCGCCGCAATCCCACGGCGGTCGTGGTGCCCTTCGCCAAGGTCGTCACCCCGAGGCGGGCCACCGCCCCGGCGGCGACCTACGGGGTGGCGTACCCGGAACCGGAGGCCTACCGCAATCCCGACGACGTCACCGAGCTGTCGCCGCTGCTGTACAAGCTGCCGGCCGGCCAGTCCTATGTGCTCTACGACGACAAGAGCCCTGCCGACTACTACAAGGCATGGACCTACACACTGGATGATCCCGATGATCACATCGACATCGTCGGAAAGCTCAAGTACTACATGATCAGTCTGGGACACCGGATCGGCTACGTGCTGGCCAGCGAGGTCGAGGTGAGGCCGGCGCGGTTCTGATCGAGGCTGGCTCAGACGCTCAGCTCGGCGCCGCGGAACCGCTCCACCGTCTCGGGTTCCCCGAGGATCTCGACCTGGGCGGCGTCCTTGCGCCCGAAGCAGTAGAGCAGCACCTCCGAGGGAAGGCCCACCAGGGTGACGACACGGTCACCCGGGTGCAGCCAGATCTCGTGCAGGCTGCCGGTCTGGTCGGTGAGCTCGGCGCGCACCGCGACCGGGCTGCGCCGGGTCAGCAGCCTGCCGCTGCGTGCCAGGGCGGTGGCCAGGTGGGTCTGGGTCTGACGACCCAGCCTGCGCGGGGTGGTCCCCGGCCCGCCGAAACCGGGCTGGGCGCGCAGCAGGTCCTCGTGGTGGATGAAGTACTCCGCACCGTTGGCCAGCCGGTCCAGCCCCGGGATCCGGAAGACCGAGAACCGGTCCGGGCCGGTCCGGAACCGCTCAACCCGTTCGGTGAAGCTGCCGGAGTGCTCCATCCTCTCGGTACGGGCTGCGCCGATCCGGTCGAACAGCTCCACCGCGGTGCCCACCGCCCCGATCGGGTCGTTCTCTCGGATCAACAGATGACACAACAGGTCATCGGCCAGCCATCCCTGGCACAGCGTCGGGGCTGCCGGTCCCAGCCTGTCCAGATCATCGGCCAGTGCGGCCCTCTCGGTGCGTGCCAGCGACATCGGCGTCCCTCTCGGTGGTGGATCTACTCCTCCATCCTGCCGCACACCGGCCCAGCTGCGAAGAGCCGACGGTGTTCCGGCCGCCGGCTGATTCCTCACCCCAGCCGGTCAGCGACCATAATGAGAGCCATGCCACTGGACCCCTCGATCGCCTCCCGCCTCAAGCGCAACGATGCCGGACTCGTTCCGGCCGTCGTCCAGGAGGCCGGCAGCCACGACATCCTGATGCTGGCCTGGATGGACGACGAGGCACTGGCCCGCACGCTGGCCACCCGCAGGGCCACCTACTGGTCGCGCTCCCGCCAGGAGTACTGGGTCAAGGGGGAGACCTCGGGACACACCCAGCATGTCCGGGAGGTCAGGTTGGACTGCGACGGGGACACCATCCTGCTGGTCGTCGACCAGACCGGTGGCGCATGCCACACCGGTGATCACAGCTGTTTCGACGCCGACCTGCTGCTCTCCGAGCGCCCCGCCACCGCTGAGGCCACGGCATGACGGCCGTCACCGGGACCCGGCCACTGCGCCACGGTCTGATCGTCGAGCCCTCCCTCGAGCAGTTCCGCCGGCTGGCCGCCGATCCGCATCGCGGGGTCATCTCGGTGCACGCCCGGCTGGTGGCCGACGACGTCACCCCGGTCGGCGTCTACCACCAGCTGTGCGACCGCCGCGAGCTCACCTTCCTGCTCGAGTCGGCCGACGCCGGGATCTGGTCGCGCTGGTCCTTCATCGGGGTGCGCTGCGAGACCGCGCTCACCACCGACCAGGGGACGGCCCGCTGGATCGGTACCCCGGTCGCCGGACTGGAGGCCGAGGAGGACCCGCTGGCCGCCCTCAAGGGGGCGCTCACCAGCCTGCAGTCACCGCGCGAGGCCGGTATGCCGCCGCTCACCTCCGGATTCATCGGCTACCTCGGTTACGACATCGTGCGCCGCATCGAGCAGATCGGTGACGACACCGTCGACGACCTGCACCTTCCCGAACTGTGCTTCATGCTGGTCGGCGACATGGCAGTGGTCGACCACCGGAGCGGTGAGCTGTGGCTGATCTCCAACGAGTACCGGCCCGGCGCCGACCCCGATGGGGTGGAGGCCGCCTGGCACCGGGCGGTCGGACGCATCGAGGAGATGGCCGACCAGATCTGCCGGCCCCACCAGAGCCTGGCCGGGGTCGACCACGGGCTGGCCGATGTCACCATCACCCGCCAGCGCACCCCCGAACAGTTCGCCGGGATGGTCGACACCGCGATCGAGCAGATCAGGGACGGCGAGATCTTCCAGGTGGTGCCCAGTCAGCGGTTCGACATCCCGACCGCCGCCGACGCCCTGGACATCTACCGGCAGCTGCGCCGCTACAACCCCAGCCCCTACCTGTATCTGCTGAGGCTGCCCGGGTTCTCGGTGATCGGATCCTCTCCGGAGGCCCTGGTGACGATGACCGATGGGGTGGCCACCACCCATCCGATCGCCGGCACCCGCCCGCGCGGCGCCACTGCCGCCGAGGACCAGCGACTGGAGGCCGAGCTGCTGGCCGACGAGAAGGAGCGCTCCGAGCACACCATGCTGGTCGACCTGGGTCGCAACGACATCGGCCGGGTCTCGAGACCGGGGACGGTCAATGTCACTGAGTTCATGCATGTCGGGCGGTACTCGCGAGTGATGCACCTGGAGGCTGCGGTGACCGGCGTCCCCGCGGAGGGGGTCGACGCGCTGGATGTCACCTTGTCCTGCTTCCCGGCCGGCACCCTGTCGGGAGCCCCGAAGATCCGCGCCATGCAGATCATCGAGGTCCTCGAGAAGACCCGCCGGGGTGTCTACGGGGGAGTGGTCGGCTACTTCGACCTCAACGGCAACTCCGACTGCGCGATCGCCATCCGCACTGCGGTGCTGGTCGACGGGGTGGCCAGGATCCAGGCCGGAGCCGGCATCGTGCTGGACTCGGTCGGGGCCAATGAGAACCGCGAGTGCGAGAACAAGGCCGCGGCGGTGGTCGACGCGGTGCGCGGGGCCGAGGCCTGGGTGCGCCACCGCGACCAGCAGAGCTGAGCAGCTGGTGAGCACTGACACCCTGCCGAGGGGTCCGAGGGCGGTTCTGATGGGGCTTCCCGCAGTCTGTGCGGTGCTGGTGATCGCCGCCTCCCGTCAGGCCTGGCGGCGGGTGGGTGCGGTCTCGGCCAGCGGTTCCCAGCTCACCGGTGGGCTGGTCGACGGGCTGGGCATGCTGGGGCTGGCCGGCTGCGCCCTGCTGCTGGTGACGGCAACCACCGGGCGCCGGCTGGTCGGGATACTGCTGGTCCTGGTCGGGGTGGCGACGGTGGTCGGGATCGGGCTGGACTCCCAGTTCAGCGCCGCCGAATGGGCCAGGCATGGTGTCGCCACCGGTTCGGGGTCGGCGAGCCCGCTGCTGGCTGCCGGTTGGCTGGCGGTGGTCGCGGCGGCAGTGATGGCCCTGGACGGTCTGGCGCTGGCGGTGTGGGCGGCCCGCTGGCCGGCCAGGGCATCACGGTTCAGCCGGACACATGACCTGCGACCGATCAGCGCCGAGGACGACCCCCGTCAGGTGTGGGCCGCGATGGACCGGGGAGAGGACCCCACCGCACACGACCCCCCTGCCACATCCGAGGGCCGGGGCAGCAACTGACCACTCGGCGATCAGCCCCCGGCGCCGCGTTCTTGCGCGCTACAGTGCCGAGCGTAGGGGGCGCACCGCGCCATCCGACCGATGCACGCCAGACATCACGCCTTCCAGGAGGAGCCATGAGCCGCGAGACCGCCACCACGGTGACAGCCAGCAAGGGTCGCACGTACCCCGATGGGAAGAGCCCCGCCGCCTGGACCGGGACAGCCATCGCCGTCGTCGGTTTCGTCATCGCCACCGTCGGTGCGATGGCCGGGCCCAACTGGGTGCTGTGCATCATCGGAGGTGCCCTGGTGGCGCTGGCGATCGTGGCAGTGCTGGTCCTCAAGGCCCTCGGCTACGGCCAGAGCTACTGAGAGGTGCCGATGTCGGCAATCACACCCGGACAGCCCGGTATCTCCGCGCCCGGCACCCCCCGGCCGACCGGAACCGTCCTGGACGGCATCATCGCCGGGGTGCTCACCGATCTGCGTGAGCGCCAACTGCTGGTCAGCGAGGCCAGTCTGCGAGGGGCCATCGACCTGGTCGCCGCTCCACTGGACCCGCTGCCGGGACTGAGACGCCCGGGGCTGTCGGTGATATCGGAGGTCAAGCGGTCCAGCCCCTCCAAGGGGGCACTGGCCGAGATCCCCGACCCGGCGGCCCTGGCGCGGCGCTACCAGGCCGGCGGGGCAGCGGCGATCAGCGTGCTCACCGAGCAACGACGGTTCGGCGGCACCCTGGCCGATCTGGACCAGGTGCGCGGACACGTCTCCATCCCGGTGTTGCGCAAGGATTTCGTCGTCACCGAGTACCAGGTCCTGGAGGCCCGCGCCCATGGTGCCGACCTCGTGCTGCTCATCGTGGCAGCACTGGAGGACCGCGAGCTGGCCGGCCTGTACCGGCTGGCCGTCAGCCTCGGGATGACCCCGCTGGTCGAGGTGCACACCCCCCAGGAGGCCCACCGGGCCGCCGAACTGGGCGCCCGGCTGATCGGGGTCAACGCCCGTGACCTCAAGACCCTGCAGGTCGACACCTCGCACTTCGGCACCCTTCTGGGCCTGCTGCCCGAGGAGGCGGTGAAGGTGGCCGAGTCCGGAATCCTCACCCTGAAGGACGCCGTGTCGGCCAGCCAGGCCGGTGCCGACGCGATCCTGGTCGGTGAGGCGCTGGTGCGCTCCGGGGATCCCGGAGCATTCCTCGCCGAGATCTCCCGGGCCACCGGCTCCTGATCAGCCCCCCCGACAACCCCTCCCGTCGTCACGGCGGGCATTCGTCTAGTGAACGCGAGAACATGATTTCCAGCACGCCTTCCACATCTCCCGGATCCACCGCACCCCAGATGCCCGATGCCACCGGCCACTTCGACCAGTTCGGCGGTCGGTTCGTCCCCGAGGCGCTGCAGGCCGCCCTCGACCAGCTCGAGGAGACCTTCGACCAGGCGATGGACGATCCGGACTTCCATGCCGAGCTCGATGATCTTCGGCGCAACTACGCCGGGCGGCCCAGCCCGCTCACCGAGGCGCACCGGTTCGCCGAGTACTGCCACGGCGCGCGGGTCTTCCTCAAACGCGAGGACCTCAACCACACCGGCTCCCACAAGATCAACAATGTGCTGGGCCAGGCCCTGCTGGCCCGCCGGATGGGCAAGCACCGGCTGATCGCCGAGACCGGGGCCGGTCAGCACGGGGTGGCCACCGCCACGGTGGCGGCGATGCTCGGCATGAAGTGCCGGGTCTACATGGGCAAGGTCGACACCGACAGGCAGGCTCTCAACGTCGCCCGGATGCAGCTGCTGGGTGCCGAGGTGGTCGCCGTGGAGGCCGGCTCCAAGACCCTCAAGGACGCCATGAACGAGGCGATGCGCGACTGGGTCACCAATGTCTCCGACACCCACTACCTGATCGGCACGGCGTCCGGCCCGCATCCCTTCCCGAAGATGGTCAAGCAGTTCCAGCGGGTGATCTCCACCGAGTCGCGCGCCCAGATCCTGGAGATCACCGGGGAACTTCCCGATGCCATCTGCGCCTGCGTCGGCGGCGGCTCCAATGCCATCGGCTCCTTCGCCGAGTACATCGGCGTCTCGGGGGTCAAGCTGTTCGGCTTCGAGGCCGGCGGCGAGGGAGTGGCCACCGGACGCCATGCGGCGTCGATCACCGGCGGTTCGATCGGGGTGCTGCACGGCACCCGGACCTACATCCTCCAGGATGAGGACGGCCAGACCATCGAGTCCCATTCCATCTCTGCAGGCCTGGACTATCCCGGCGTCGGCCCCGAGCACTCCTGGCTGGCGCGCACCGGCCGGGCCACGTACCTGCCCATCAACGACGACCAGGCGATGGAGGCTCTGGAGATCCTCACCCGCACCGAGGGGATCATGCCGGCCATCGAGTCGGCCCACGCGGTGGCCGGGGCCATGCAGATCAGCAAGGACCTGGAGGGCAAGGACGGCCGGCCGCCGGTGATCATCATCACCATCTCCGGGCGTGGCGACAAGGACGTCGACACCGCACTGAAGTGGTTCGGCCTCGACGGCAGCGTCGACGCCACGACAGGAGGCATGAAGTGAGCAGCAGTGCAGGGGCCTACCGGGCCGCACGAGCCGAGAACCGACCGGCCCTGGTCGGCTACCTGCCGGTCGGCCATCCGAATGTGCACGACTCCCTGAAGGCCATGAAGGCCCTCACCGAGGGCACCCAGGGGGTCGGGGTCGACCTGGTCGAGATCGGGCTGCCCTACTCGGACCCGATGATGGACGGCACCGTCATCCAGCACGCCACCACCACCGCGCTGGCCCGCGGGGTGCACACCCGAGACGCGCTGCGTGCCGCCGAGGCGGTGGCCTCCACCGGGACCCACTGCGTCGTGATGGCGTACTGGAACCTCATCGAGCACTACGGGGTCGAGGCCTTCGCCCGCGACCTCGCGGCCGCCGGCGGATCGGGACTGATCACCCCGGATCTGACCCCTGACGAGGCCGGGCAGTGGTTCGAGGCCTCCGACGCCCACGGCCTGGACCGGATCTTCCTGGTGGCGCCCTCCTCCACCCAGCAGCGTCTGACCCGCACGGTGCAGGCCTGCCGCGGCTGGGTCTACGCGACCAGCGTGATGGGGGTCACCGGGGCTCGCACCAAGACCTCCAATGCCGCCCCCGAACTGGTGGCCAGGGTCAAACAGGTCGACCCGGAGATCCCGGTCGGAGTGGGTCTGGGAGTCTCCAACGGGGACCAGGCCGCCGAGATCGGTGCCTTCGCGGACGGCGTCATCGTCGGCTCGGCCCTGGTGCGCACCCTGGTCGAGGCCGACGAGTCGGGCGAGGGGGTTGCGGCCGGGATCGCCCGGATGCGCACCATCGTCGACGACCTGGCCGCCGGGGTGCGGCGCGCCCGGGTCACCGAGGCAGCCCGGTGAACCCTGCCTCCCCGCCGGCTGCGGCCCTGCCGCGAACTGTGCTGTCGATCCCCAGCCCCTCCTTCAGCCAGTTCTCGATCGGGCCGGTGACGATCCACATCTACGCGCTGTGCCTGCTGGCCGGGATCGTGGTGGCCTACCTGATCGGACAGCGGCGCTACCGCGGCCGCGGCGGGTCCGACGAGGATTTCGAGTCGGTGGCGATCTGGGCTGTGATCTGCGGGATCATCGGAGCCCGGATCTACCACGTCATCACCGACCACGAGCTGTACTTCGGCCCCGGGAGGACCTGGTACCACGCCTTCTACATCTGGCAGGGCGGGCTGGGGATCTGGGGATCGATCAGCGGTGGGGCGATCGGGGTGCTGTGGGCCTGCCACCGGCGGGGCCTCACCTTCGCCCCGATGGCCGACTCGCTGGCCCCCGGCATCCTGATGGCCCAGGGCATCGGGAGGCTGGGCAACTGGTTCAACCAGGAGCTGTTCGGAAGACCCACCACCGCGCCATGGGGGCTGCAGATCGACCCGGCCCACCGACCGCTGGGGTACCTGCAGTACCAGACCTTCCACCCGACCTTCCTCTACGAGTTGATCTGGGATGTCGCCGGTGCGCTGTTCCTGCTGTGGGTGGACCGGCGCTGGCGTCTGGAGCGCGGTAAGATCTTCGCGCTGTACGTCGTGGTGTACACCTTCGGCAGGTTCTGGGTGGAGAGGCTGCGCATCGATCCGGCCAACCACTACGGCGGATGGCGACTCAACTCGTACACCGCCGTGATCGTCTTCGTCATCGGGCTGATCTGGTTCTGCTGGCTGCTGAGGTTCCGTCCCGGTGCCGATCCCAGACCGGTCTCGGCCGGCGTCGCGGACGACTCGCCGGAGGCTGGGCCGGATGAGCCCGGCGATGCGCAGGAGTGATCAACCGCTATGTCAGATTGCGGACATGCGTTTCATCCAGTGGGCACATTGTGGCACTGTGAGGAATACCCGCGCCGTGCTGATGGATTGGCCCGGGCTGGCATTGCTCCGGGCGGGCGGTTCTGAACCCTGAGATAGTTCCTCAGCGAAGCTGTGGAGCTGCGAGCCCACCGCGCCGGGTGGAGTCTGAAAGGAGACCCAGATGACCTTTGGCCATCACCCCAAGCAGGGGTTGTACGACCCCTCCTTCGAGCATGACGCCTGCGGCGTCGCGTTCGTCGCCACGATGACCGGTGTCGCCAGTCATCGGATCATCGAGCAGGCCCTCGAGGTGCTGCGCAATCTGGATCACCGTGGCGCCACCGGCGCCGACCCGGCTGCCGGTGATGGTGCAGGAATTCTGGTCCAGATCCCCGACGCCTTCCTCCGGCGGGTCACCGGCCTGAGGCTTCCCGAGCCCGGTTCCTACGCGGTCGGGATGGCCTACATGCCCGCCGACGAGGCCAAGCGGGCCCGATCCCGCGCCGTCATCGAGCTGATCGCCGCCGACGAGGGCATTCAGGTCCTCGGATGGCGTGAGGTCCCGGTGCGCACCGAGACCCTGTCGCCGATCTCGCTGTCGACCATGCCGCATTTCGAACAGGTGCTGATCAGCGCCCGCGATGGCCGGGTCGGGATGGACCTGGAGAGGCTGGCCTTCGTGCTGCGGCGCCGCGCTCAGCACGAGGCAGGGGTCTACTTCGCCTCGCTGTCGGCGCGCACCCTGGTCTACAAGGGGATGCTCACCACCAATCAGCTCGAGGAGGTCTTCCCCGAACTCGGCGACGAGGACTTCACCAGCGCCCTGGCCCTGGTGCACTCCCGGTTCTCCACCAACACCTTCCCCACCTGGGAGCTGGCCCATCCCTTCCGGATGATCGCCCACAATGGCGAGATCAACACGGTGGCCGGCAACCGCAACTGGATGCGTGCCCGCGAGGCGCTGCTGAAATCCGATCTGATTCCCGGCGAGCTGTCCCGGCTGTACCCGATCTGCACTCCCGGCGGGTCCGACTCGGCATCCTTCGACGAGGTCCTCGAGCTGCTCCACCTGGCCGGCCGAAGCCTGCCCCACGCCGTGCTCATGATGATCCCGGAGGCCTGGCAGAAGAGCGTCCACATGGATCGCAAACTGCGTGATTTCTACGCCTTCCACTCCTTCCTGATGGAGCCCTGGGACGGCCCGGCCTGTGTCACCTTCACCGATGGCAATCAGATCGGCGCGGTGCTGGACCGTAACGGTCTGCGGCCGGCGCGCTACTGGGTGAGCGACGACGGCCTGGTGGTCTTCGCCTCCGAGTCCGGGGTCCTCGACATTCCCGCCGAGCACATCGTCCAGAAGGGCCGACTTCAGCCGGGCCGGATGTTCCTGGTCGACCTGTCGGACCACCGGATCGTCGACGACGCCGAGATCAAGGAGACGTTGGCCGACGGGGCCCCCTACGGGGAGTGGCTCAAGGGGACCATGAACCTCGACGAGATCCCCGACCGTCCGCACATCGTCCACTCCCACTCCTCGGTGACCCGACGCCAGCAGCTGTTCGGCTACACCAACGAGGACGAGCGGGTGCTGATCGCCCCGATGGCCAACAACGGCGCCGAGGCGCTCGGTTCGATGGGGAACGACACACCGTTGGCGGTGCTGTCGAACAAGCCGCGGATGCTGTGGGACTACTTCACCCAGCTCTTCGCCCAGGTGACCAACCCGCCCCTCGACTCGATCCGCGAGGAACTGGTCACCTCCCTGACCGGTTCCATCGGGCCTGAGAGCAATCTGCTGGCCCCCGGCCCGGATTCCTGTCGCCAGCTGGTCATCAACTATCCGATCCTGGACTCCGACCAGCTGGCCAAGATCGTCCACATCAACGCCGACGGCACCCATCCGGGACATCAGACCCATGTGGTCCGCGGGCTGTTCCAGATCGACCTGGGCGGCGAGGGACTGGCCGCCCGGCTCGAGGAGATCCGCGCCGAGGTCTCGGAGGCCATCGAGGAGGGCGCACGGATCATCGTGCTGTCCGACCGGCACGCCACCCGCGAGCTGGCCCCGATCCCCTCCCTGCTGCTCACCTCGGCGGTGCACCATCACCTGGTGCGCCAGAAGACCCGCACCCAGGTCGGCCTGGTGGTGGAGGCCGGCGATGTCCGCGAGGTCCATCACGTCGCCCTGCTGATCGGCTACGGCGCATCGGCGGTCAATCCGTACCTGTGCTTCGAGACGGCCGAGGACATGGCACGCCACGAGACCTTCGTCAAGGTCAATCCCGATGCCGCCATCCACAACGTCTACAAGGCGCTGGGCAAGGGGGTGCTCAAGGTGATGAGCAAGATGGGCGTCTCCACCATCTCCTCCTACACCGGGGCCCAGATCTTCGAGGCCACCGGCCTGTCCCAGGCCTTCATCGATGAGTACTTCACCGGCACCACCAGCCAGATCCAGGGCATCGGGTTGACCGAGATCGCCGCCGAGATCGCGCTGCGTCACCGCCGCGCCTACCCCGAGACGGGGGTGAGGCTGCCGCACCGCACCCTTCCGGTGGGCGGTCAGTACCAGTGGCGTCGCGAGGGTGAGGAGCACCTGCTCAACCCGGAGACGGTCTTCCGCCTCCAGCAGGCCACCCGGACGGCCGACTACGACCAGTTCAAGCGCTACACCGACCTGGTCGACGAGAACTCCTCACACCTCATGACGCTGCGCTCGCTGCTGGAGTTCAGCCATGACCGGCCCTCGATCCCGATCGATGAGGTGGAACCGGAGACCGAGATCGTCAAGAGGTTCGCCACCGGCGCGATGAGCTACGGCTCGATCTCGATGGAGGCCCACCAGACCCTGGCGATCGCGATGAACCGGATCGGTGGCAAGTCGAACACCGGCGAGGGCGGCGAGGACCCTGAGCGGTTGCACGATCCATCACGCCGCTCTGCCATCAAGCAGGTCGCCTCCGGGCGCTTCGGGGTCACCAGCGACTACCTGGTCAACGCCGATGACCTGCAGATCAAGATGGCCCAGGGAGCCAAGCCCGGGGAGGGCGGACAGCTGCCCGGCCCGAAGGTCTACCCGTGGATCGCCCGGACCCGGCACGCCACCACCGGAGTCGGGCTGATCTCCCCGCCCCCGCACCATGACATCTACTCGATCGAGGACATCAAGCAGCTCATCCATGACCTCAAGTGCGCCAACCCGCGCGCCCGGGTGCATGTCAAGCTGGTCGCCGAGGCCGGGGTCGGAACAGTGGCCGCCGGGGTCTCCAAGGCCAAGGCGGATGTGGTGCTGATCTCGGGCCACGACGGTGGCACCGGCGCAGCCCCGCTGACCTCCATCAAGCATGCCGGCGGACCGTGGGAGCTCGGTCTGGCCGAGACCCAGCAGACCCTGCTGATCAACGGGCTGCGCGACAGGATCGTGGTGCAGTGCGACGGTCAGCTCAAGACCGGCCGCGACGTGATGATCGCGATGCTGCTGGGAGCCGAGGAGTACGGCTGCGCCACCACCGCCCTGGTGGTGGAGGGGTGCATCATGATGCGCAAGTGCCACTCCGACACCTGCCCGGTCGGCATCGCCACCCAGAACCCCGAGCTGCGCAAGAAGTTCGCAGGTGACCCCGACCACGTCGTCACCTTCTTCATGTTCATGGCCCGCCAGGTCCGCGAGTACCTCGCGGAGCTGGGCTTCCACTCGGTGGAGGAGGCGGTCGGCCATGTCGAGGTGCTCAGGGCCCGCTCGGGTATCACCCACTGGAAGGCCCGTGGGCTGGATCTGTCCCCGGTGCTGGCCCAGGTCGAGGTGCCCTTCGGCCAGACCCTGCACCATCGCATCGACCAGGACCACGAGATCGACGAGAGCCTCGACGTCTCCCTCATCGAGCTGGCCGCCCCCGCCCTGGAGCGCGGCGAGCCGGTGACCGAGAGGCTCCCGATCCGCAATGTCGATCGCACCGTCGGCACCATGCTCGGCAACCGGGTGACGCTGGCCACCGATGGCAGGGGACTTCCGGACGGCACCATCAACCTCACCTTCGATGGCACCGCCGGGCAGAGTTTCGGCGCCTTCCTGCCGGCCGGCATCACCCTCAAGCTGATCGGCGACGCCAATGACTACGTGGCCAAGGGACTGTCGGGAGGACGGATCATCGTCACCCCGCCCGAAGGCGTCGTGTTCCGCCCCGAGGAGCAGATCATCGCCGGCAATGTCATCGGCTACGGTGCCACCAGCGGTGAGATCTTCCTGCGCGGAGTGGTCGGCGAGCGCTTCTGCGTGCGCAACTCCGGGGCCACCGCGGTGGTGGAGGGGGTCGGTGACCACGGTTGCGAGTACATGACCGGTGGCGAGGCCCTGGTGCTGGGACCCACCGGGCGCAACTTCGCCGCGGGTATGTCGGGTGGCACCGCCTGGGTGCTGCACCTGGACCCGACCCGTCTCAACCCGGAGATGGTCGACGGTCTGCCCCTGGAGGCTGCCGATCTGGTGCGGGTCCGCGAGCTGCTGGCAGCTCATCAGGAGGCCACCGGGTCCACCGTGGCAGCCGACCTGCTGGCCGCCGATGACGAGGCGCTGGCCGCCGCCTTCACCAAGGTGGTGCCCCGTGACTACGCTCGTCTGCTGAAGGTGGCCAACCAGGCCAGGGATCTCAAACTGGACGAGGAAGCAACGACTGAGCTGCTGATGGAGGCTTCCAATGGCTGACCCGCGCGGATTCATCAAGTACCCCCGACAGGTGGCGGAACGCCGTCCTGTCGCCGAGCGCCTGGAGGACTGGGAGGAGGTCTACCCGGGAACGCCCGGACGGGCCCTGCTGCCGATCATCACCGAACAGGCGGCCCGCTGCATGGACTGCGGCATCCCGTTCTGCCACAGCGGCTGTCCACTGGGCAATCTCATCCCGGAGTGGAACGATCTCATCTGGCGTGACGAGTGGCGCGAGGCCCTGGAGCGGCTGCATGCCACCAACAACTTCCCGGAGTTCACCGGGCGGCTGTGCCCGGCACCCTGCGAGACCGCCTGCGTCGAGGGGATCAACCGGGACCCGGTGACCATCAAGAACATCGAGGTCTCGATCATCGACAAGGCCTGGGAGGACCGCCGGGTCATTCCGGAGGTTCCCGACTGGCACTCCTTGAAGACGGTGGCAGTGGTGGGTTCCGGACCCGCCGGACTGGCAGCGGCCCAGCAGCTCACCCGGGCCGGCCACACCGTGGTCGTCTACGAACGGGCCGACGCCATCGGCGGCCTGATGCGCTACGGCATCCCCGAGTTCAAGCTCGAGAAGGCGGTCCTGGACCGCCGGGTCAAGCAGATGGACCTGGAGGGCACGGTCTTCAAGACCAACGTCGAGATCGGCGTCGACATCACCGGCGAGGAGCTGCGCGAGCGGTTCGATGCCGTGGTGCTGGCCATCGGCTCGACCACCCCCCGCGACCTGGGAGCACCGGGCCGCGAGCTGGAGGGGATCCACCAGGCGGTGTCCTACCTCACGCAGAACACCAAGGTGGTGCACGGCGCCGAGATCCCCGACCAGGTGGTGGCCACCGACAAGGACGTCATCATCATCGGCGGCGGCGATACCTCCAATGACTGCCTGGGCACGGCACTGCGCCAGGGAGCCCGTTCAGTGACCCAGCTGGAGATCATGCCCCATCCGCCGGCCGAGCGTCCGCAGGGCCAGCCCTGGCCGACCTACCCGATGATCTACCGGGTGGCCAGCGCCAATGAGGAGGGCGGCGAGCGGGTCTACGCCACCAACACGATGGAGTACGTCGGCGACGAGCAGGGCAGGGTGCGTGCCCTCCAGGTCACCGAGGTGCGCCGGGAGGGACGTTCCTTCGTACCGGTTCCGGGCACCGAGCGGGAGCTGCCCGCCCAGCTGGTGATCCTGGCGATGGGCTTCACCGGCCCCCAGCAGGAGGGTCTGGTCTCCGAGCTCGGCCTGGACCTGGATGGTCGCGGCAATATCGTCCGCAACAAGGACTTCTCCACCTCGGTGCCAGGAGTCTTCGCCTGCGGGGACGCCGGTCGCGGCCAGTCGCTGATCGTGTGGGCGATCGCCGAGGGCCGTTCGGCGGCCAACGGGGTGGACGCCTACCTGTCGGGGAGCCGCTCGGTGCTGCCTCGCCCGATCGATCCCTCCACCCGTCAGCTGATGGTCTGATCGCCGACGGGCAAGGACCGATCAGCGCCCTCCGGTGATCTGCGGATCATCGGAGGGCGCCTCGGGTTCACCGTGGTCGGAGACCACCTCGCCCTCGATCACGGTGCCGGACCCGGCCGGGCCAGCGCCCCTGCCGATCACGGCGGTGAGGTGACGCAACCCCAGCGCCAGGCCGATGTGGGCACCGCCGTAGGCGATCACTCCCATTCCGATCAGCCATCCCATCGCCGTCACCCCGAACCCCGGACGGGTCAGCGCCGCGACCCCCAGGCCCAGGCACACCACGCCGGCGAGCAGCGAGGAGATCCAGGCCCGTCGGCTGAAGGGCACCAGCACCAGGGTCACCCCGAGCAGGAACATTCCCAGCAGCAGCACCCATGCGCCCACCAGGACCACCACGACCCGCATCGCCGGTCCCGGGTGCCAGACCATGAACCCGCCGGCCAGCAGGCCGAGTATCCCGAAGAACACCAGGGCCCGCCTCCCGGGAAGGCCGGCCAGCAGCCTGGAGTCGACCAGGTTGAGCACGGCGTCGACCAGCACATAGATGCCCAGCACGACCACCAGGGCCGCCATCGTGGGATCCGGCCACACCAGAGCCATCACCCCGGCCGCCAGTGCCAGCACCCCCTTGACCAACGGGAGCCACCACAGGGCTCTGAGCCTTCGGGTCAGTGATTCACTGGACATGAGCCCAGCATATGAGCCGCTCGGCAGCGCGGTGGTCGACCCAGCAGGGTTCCGGAACCCCTCGGTCGGCTTCGGGGGGCTATCGTGATCCCGATCCCGACCCGAGAGGTGTATCCGTGGCACGGTCCGACTTCGTCCATCTGCACACCCACACCGAGTACTCGATGCTCGACGGTGCTGCCAGCAACGACAAGCTGTTCGCCGAGGTGGCCCGTCAGGGGATGCCCGCAGTGGCGATGACCGACCACGGCAACATGTTCGGGGCCTACGAGTTCTTCCAGCTGGCCAAGAAGTACGACGGTGACAAGAACCCGGCGGTCAAGCCGATCATCGGGGTGGAGGCCTATGTCGCCCCGAGCTCCAGGTTCTCGCGGGTCCAGGAGTTCTGGGGGAGGGGCCGCGGGTCCAGCGGGGACCCGGACTCCGAGGGCGGCAAGGACGTCTCCGGAGGCGGCCGCTACACCCATATGACCCTGTGGGCGAAGAACGCCACCGGTCTGCACAACCTGTTCAAGGCCTCCTCGTTGGCCTCCTACGAGGGCTACTACATGAAGCCGCGGATGGACCGTGAGCTCATCGCCACCTACAGCGAGGGAGTCATCGGGTCCACCGGATGTCCCTCGGGCGAGGTCCAGACCCGGCTGCGGCTGGGCCAGTTCGACCAGGCCTGCGCCGCCGCCGGCGCCTACCAGGAGATCTTCGGGGCCGAGAACTACTTCTGCGAGTTGATGGATCACGGCGTCCCGATCGAGAAGGAGGTCCGGGCCGACCTGCTGAAGCTGGCCGCCAGGCTCAGGATCCCGCTGCTGGCCACCAACGACTCGCACTACGTCACCGAGGACCAGGCCGACGCCCACGACTCGCTGCTGTGCGTCGGAGTGGGGCGCAACAAGGATGACCCGAACCGGTTCCGCTTCAACGGCTCGGGCTACTACATCAAGACCTCCGAGCAGATGCGCGAGCTGTTCCCCGACCATCCCGAGGCCTGCGACAACACGCTGGCCCTCACCGAGATGATCGAGCCCTATGACGAGGTCTTCAGCTACGTCGACCGGATGCCACAGTTCGACGTCCCCGAGGGCGAGACCCAGGAGTCCTGGCTGCGCAAGAAGCTCGAGAAGGGGCTGGCCGAGAAGTTCGGACCCCATCCCCCCAAGGAGGTGCTCGAACGGGTCCAGACCGAGCTGGCCACCATCGAGCCGCTGGGCTTCTCCTCCTACTTCCTGGTGGTCTCCGATATCTGCGAGGCGGCCCGGTCGATGGGAGTGCCGGTGGGGCCGGGCCGCGGGTCGGCGGCCGGATCGATGGTCGCCTACCTCACCGACATCATCCAGATCAACCCGCTGGAACACGATCTGCTGTTCGAGCGCTTCCTCAACCCCGAGCGGGTGAACCCGCCCGACATCGACCTGGACTTCGACGACCGCCAGCGCGACCGGGTGATCGACTACGTCACCCACAAGTACGGCAAGGAGTACACCAGCCAGGTCAACACCTTCGGCAAGATCAAGGCCAAGAACGCCGTCAAGGACGCCAACCGGATCCTCGGCTACCCCTTCGGGCTGGGCGACAAGATCACCAAGGCGATGCCCCCCGATGTGATGGGCAAGGGGGTCCCGCTCTCGAAGATCTTCGACCCCAAGGACCCCCGCTACGCCGAGGGAGGTGAGTTCAGGGCCCTCTACGAGGAGAACCCCGATGTCCACAAGATCGTCGACACCGCCCGCGGTATCGAGGGGCTGATCCGCGGCACCGGCGTCCACGCCTGCGCCTTCATCCTGTCCAGCGCCAAACTGCTCGACCTGGTCCCGATGCACCGTCGCGACAAGGACGGCACCATCATCGCCGGCTTCGCCTACCCCCAGCTGGAGGAGATGGGGCTGATGAAGATGGACTTCCTCGGCCTGCGCAACCTCGGCATCATGGACCACTGCCTCAAGATCATCAAGGCCAACCGGGGCGAGGAGGTCAACCTCCAGAAACTTCCGCTGGACGACAGGAACACCTACGAGCTGCTGTCGCGCGGCGACACGCTCGGCGTCTTCCAGCTCGATGGCACCGCGATGCGCTCGCTGCTGCGGCTGATGAAGCCCACCAGCTTCGACGACATCATTGCCGTGATCGCCCTCTACCGGCCCGGCCCGATGGGTGCCAACGCCCACATCAACTACGCCGAGCGCAAGAACGGCCGGCAGCCCATCACCCCGATCCATCCCGAGTTGCGGGACGCCCTCGACGAGATCCTGGCCCCGACCTACCACCTGATCGTCTACCAGGAGCAGATCATGTCGATCGCCCGCAAGCTGGCGGGCTACACCCTGGGCGGCGCCGATCTGCTGCGCCGGGCGATGGGCAAGAAGAAGAAGTACATCCTGGACCAGAACTTCGTGCCCTTCCAGGCCGGGATGCGCAAGAACGGCTACTCCGACGAGTCGATCAAGGCGCTGTGGGATGTCATGGTGCCCTTCGCCGGATACGCCTTCAACAAGTCCCACGCCGCCGGCTACGGGCTGGTGTCCTACTGGACGGCCTACCTCAAGGCCAACTACCCGGCGGAGTACGGCGCCGCGCTGCTCACCAGCGTCGGCGACGACAAGGACAAGATGGCCCTCTACCTGTCCGACATGAGGGCCAAGCACATCAACGTGCTGCCCCCCGACGTCAACGCCTCCTCGCTGGCCTTCACGGCGGTGGGCACCGACATCCGGTTCGGGCTGGGAGCGATCCGCAATGTCGGCGAGCACCTGGTCGACTCGATGATCGCCGCCCGCGACGAGTACGGCCCGGCGGGCGACTTCTTCGAGTTCCTCGATCACATGCCCATCGAGGTGTGCAACAAGAGGGCCATCGAGTCCCTCATCAAGGCCGGCGCCTTCGACTCGATGGGCCACTCCCGGCGAGGCCTGATGAGTGTCTTCGAACCGGCGGTGGACGCCGTGATCGACCTCAAACGCAATGAGGCCAACGGCCAGGACGACCTGTTCGGGATGGGCGGCGGGGGAGAACCCGCCCAGCTCGGGGTGGAGCGGGTGGTGCCCACCGAGGACTGGGACAAGCGCACCACCCTGGCCTTCGAGCGAGACATGCTCGGGCTCTACGTCTCGGACCATCCGCTGCACGGTCTGGAGGCTGCCCTGGAGGCCGAGCGGGACATCCCGATCGCCACCCTGATGGCTCCCGACGGGCCGCGCGAGGGTCAGTACACCATCGCCGGGATGGTGACCCAGGTGCTGCGTCGAACCACCAAGAACGGCGACATCTGGGCCTCCCTGACGCTGGAGGACCTGGACTCGGCGATCACCGTCGCCTGCTTCCCGAAGGTCTACCAGCGGGTCGAGCCGCTGCTGGCGGTCGATACCATCCTCAAGATCCGCGGCCGGGTCCGGGAACGGGATGACGCCGCCGAGATGTCGGCCTCCGATATCACCGTGCTGGATCTCACCGAGGCCGGCAATGCACCGCTGACCATTGCGCTGCGGGCAGGGCGCTGCACCCCCTCGGTGGTGGCGGATCTGCGCACCGTGCTGCGCTCCCATCCGGGAGCCTGTGAGGTGCGCCTGCAACTCAAGGAGGCCTCGGCGACCACCGTGTACAGACTGGCCGATGAGCTCAAGGTGACCTCCGACCAGCCGCTGATGGCCGATCTCAAGGCTCTGCTGGGGCCCTCCTGCATCCCGGGACGATGACAACCATGACTCAGACACCCACCGACCACACCGCTGCCCGACCGCCGGCGATCCGGACCAACCGGCACGCCCCGCTGCTGCGGGGCATCTCGGTATTCCTCATCCTGTCCCTGGTGGTGGGTGGAGTGTCCGGCCTGGTCTGGGCCTCGGTCGCCGAGCTGCCCAGTTACCGGATCAACTCCGACGGCTCGGCCAGCATGTCCGAACGCGGTCTGGCCCAGGTCTTCTCCTCCGACAGCAGTTTCTGTCTGGTCGGGCTGGTCACCGGGCTGCTGCTCGGCCTGCTCGCCTGGTGGTGGTTCTCCCGGCGCGGGGTGCTGGTGGTACCGATCGCCGCGGTCGGGGCCCTGATGGCCTGCCTGACCTGCTGGTGGATCGGGATCCTGGTGGGCCCCTCAGGGTTCGCGATCCGGATCTCGGGTGCGAAGGCAGGGGACCTGGTACCGATCGACCTGGCCCTTCGCAGCTGGCCCCCGGTCCTGGTGTGGCCCTTCGCGGCACTGGTGCCGGTGCTGGTGATCTCGATGGTCCGGTGGGATGCTGCGGAGCGGTCACGGCAGGACCGGCCACGGCGTCGCCGTCGTCCGCCCTCCGCCGAGCCCGCCCGGTCGGCTCGCGGCGGTACGGACAGCTCGGCGGGGCTCAGCCCGGATCACTAAACTGATGCTGTGATTCGAACCGTGGACCTCACCTCCTCCGATCCAGATGACTACCGCAGCGTCGTGCCCAGGGCCGACGTCGACGTCGACTCGGCGATGACCGCGATCGCGCCGGTCTGCCAGGCGGTGCGCAGCCGAGGCGAGGAGGCGCTGCGGGAGTTCAGCCTCAAGTTCGATCATGTCGAGCCCGAGGAGCTCCGGGTCCCGGTCCATGAGCTTGCCCGGGCCTCCAGCCAGCTCAGCCCGACCCTCCGATCCGCCTTCACCGAGTCGATCCGCCGGCGTCGCACGGTCTGCGAGGAGGCGGAGTTGGAGAGCTCCGCCGAGCCCGTCGAGGTGGCCCCCGGGGCCACCGTGGCCCAGCGCATCATCCCGGTCCAGCGGGTCGGTCTCTACGTGCCCGGCGGGTTCGCCCCACTGGCCTCCAGTGTGATCATGAATGTCGTGCCGGCTCAGGTGGCCGGGGTCTCCTCGATCGCGGTGGCCTCGCCCCCTCAGGCCGAGCTCGGCGGACTGCCGCACCCCAACATCCTGGCGCTGTGCGACATCCTCGGCATCGACGAGGTCTACGCCGTCGGCGGGGCGCAGGCGATCGCGATGTTCGCCTACGGGGTGCCGGGACTGTGTCCCAGGGTGGACATGGTCACCGGCCCGGGCAATGTCTACGTGGTGGCCGCCAAGCGCTACCTGCGAGGGGTGGTCGGCATCGACTCCGAGGCAGGCCCCACCGAGATCGCGGTGCTGGCCGACGACACCGCCGACCCGAGGCTGGTGGCCGCCGATCTGATGAGCCAGGCCGAGCACGACCCGCTGGCCGCTGCGGTGCTGGTCACCGATTCACCGGCCTTGGCCGAGCAGGTCCGCACGGAGCTGGAGCCGATGGTGGCGGCCACCACGCACTCCGAGCGGATCCGCACCTCGCTGGGTTCGGCCCAGTCCGCGATCGTGCTCGTCCGAGACATCGAGCAGGGCCTCAAGGTGGTCGACGGCTATGGTGCCGAGCACCTGGAGATCCAGACCGCCGACCCCGAACAGGTGGCGGCCCGGGTGCACAACGCCGGGGCGATCTTCGTGGGCCCCTGGTCCCCGGTCTCGCTGGGCGACTACTCGGCCGGTTCCACCCACGTGCTGCCCACCGCCGGATCGGCGGCCTACTCCTCGGGGCTCTCGGTGCGCAGCTTCATGAAGGCCGTCCACGTCATCAACTACTCCCAGCGCGCCCTGGACCAGCTGTCGTCCCCCGTGGAGGCCTTCGCGCTGGCCGAGAACCTGCCGGGACATGCCAATGCCATCACCATCAGGAGGGGTCTGTGAGCTCCCAGAACCAGGACACTTCCGAGCGGCTCCCGGGCCAGCCGATCGCCCGGGTCAACCCGATCACCCTGGCCGAGCTGCCGCTGCGTCCCGAGCTGGTGGGGGAGGAGCCCTATGGTGCCCCCCAGCTCGACGTGCCGGTCTGCCTCAATGTCAACGAGAACCCCTACCCGCCCTCCGAGGCGGTGCGCCGAGACATGGCCCATGCGATCGCCAAGCAGGCCGGCGGGCTCAACCGCTACCCCGACCGCGAGGCCGAGGGGCTGCGCGCCGATCTGGCGGAGTACATCGGCTTCGGTGTCGGCGGCAACCAGATCTGGCCGGCGAACGGCTCCAACGAGGTGATGACCCAGATCCTGCAGGCCTTCGGCGGGCCGGGCCGCACCCTGCTCACCTTCACCCCGACCTACTCGATGTACCCCGAGTACGCCCGTAACACCCACACCGACTACGTCACCTCCCCCCGCGACGAGTACTTCGGACTGGACTCGGCACGGGTCCTCTCGGCGATCGCCGAGTCCGGGGCGGATGTGGTCCTCATCACCTCCCCGAACAACCCGACCGGCACCGCCACCCCGGTCGCCGTCATCGACGAGGTGTGCGCCGGCACCGATGCCCTGGTAGTGGTCGATGAGGCCTACCAGGAGTTCAACGACACCCCGGAGGACTCGGCCATCGCGCTGCTGCCCAAGTACGGCAGGCTGATCGTGGTGCGGACGCTGTCCAAGGCCTTCGCGCTGGCCGGTGGCCGGGTCGGATACGCCGTCGCGGCACCTGCTGTGATCGATGCGCTACGAATCGTGCGGCTGCCCTACCACCTCTCGGCGACCACCCAGACGGTCGCCCAGGTGGCTCTGCGGCACGCCCCGGAGATGCTCGCCCGGGTCGACGAGCTGCGCCAGACCCGCGCCCAGATGGAACAGTGGCTGCGGCTGCACGGCTTCGACGTGGTGCCCAGCCAGTCGAACTTCCTGCTCTTCGGCCGGTTCGCCGACCGGCACGCGGTGTGGGCGGACTTCCTGGCCCACGGCGTGCTGATCCGCGAGGTCGGACCCGAGGGCTATCTGAGGGTCTGCGCGGGGACCCCAGCCGAGGTGGACGCCTTCGAAGGTGCCGTCCTGGAGGTCTGCCGGCACGCCGAGATGATGCCCGCCCCCGCCGGTGAGGCGATCAGTTCCAAGAAGCAGGTCCGCATCTCCTCCCAAGGACAGTCCTGATGAGCCGTACCGCACACATCATCCGCAACACCTCGGAGTCCCAGGTCGACGTCTCCATCGATCTGGACGGCACCGGTGAGTCCACCATCTCCACCGGGGTCGGCTTCTACGATCACATGCTCACCGCACTGTCGAAGCACTCCGGCATCGACATGGAGATCCACACCACCGGCGACCTCGAGATCGACGGTCACCACAGCGTCGAGGACACCGCGATCGGGCTGGGTCAGGCACTGGCCCAGGCCCTCGGCGACAAATCCGGCATCACTCGCTTCGGGGACGCCATGGTGCCCCTGGACGAGGCCCTGGCCCAGTGCGTCGTGGACGTCGCCGGCCGGCCCTATGTGGTGTGCAGCGGGGAGCCGGAGTCCCAGATCACGGTGCGGATCGGCGGTTCCGGCGTGGCCTACCAGGGGTCGATGACCTACCACGTGGTGGAGTCCCTGGCCAGTAACGCCGGACTGTGCGTGCACCTGCGGCTGCTGGCCGGACGTGACCCGCACCACATCTGCGAGGCCCAGTACAAGGCTCTGGCGCGGGCGCTGCGGATCGCGGTGGCTCCCGACCCGAGGATGGCCGGCCAGGTCCCCAGCACCAAGGGCACTCTCAACGTCTGAGACGGTGTCCCGGCATCCCGTCGACACGTCGGGACATGACTTCACAGGAGGTATCCCATGACCGCAGTGGCGAAGGTCGGAGTCATCGACCACGGTTCGGGCAATCTGCACTCCGCCTGCCGGGCGCTGTCGGTGGCCGGGGCCCAGGTGGTGCTGTCGAGCGATCCGGACGAGCTGGACCGCACCGACGCGCTGGTGCTGCCCGGGGTCGGCGCGTTGGGCGCCTGCATGGCCGGGCTACGGAGGATGGGCGGCGACGAGCTGGTGGCCGGCTGGGTCGAGAGGGGGCTCCCGCTGCTGGGGATCTGCGTCGGTCACCAGATGCTCTTCGAGGACGGCGAGGAGCGAGGCGAGGCGGTCAGCTGCCTGGGCGTGCTGCCGGGGTCGGTAACCATGCTGCCGGCCGAGAGACTTCCCCATATGGGCTGGAACCGCGTCGAGCCCTGCCCGGGAAGCCGACTGTTCGCAGGTGTCGAGGACCAGAGGTTCTACTTCGTGCACTCCTATGGCGTACTGGCCGACTCACCGCACAGCGGGATCACCACCTGCACCCACCAGGAGGCCGAGTTCGTGGCGGCCACCGAGCTGGGCCCGGTGTGCTCCACGCAGTTCCACCCGGAGAAATCGGGGGCGGCAGGCGCCAGGCTGCTGCGCAACTGGCTGAGCCTGCTGGAGGCCGACTAGGCCGATCGGCCTTGATAGGGTCGGCACGTGACCCAGGAACTGACTCTGTTACCGGCCGTCGATGTGCAGGACGGCCAGGCCGTCCAGCTGCAGCAGGGGGTGGCCGGCTCTGAGAAGGTCTTCGGCGACCCACTGGATGCGGCCCGCCGGTGGCAGTCCCAAGGGGCCCACTGGATCCACCTGGTGGACCTGGACGCCGCCTTCGGACGCGGCTCCAACACCGAGCTGATCCGTCGAGTGGTCGGCGAGATGGACGTCAACGTCGAGGTCTCCGGGGGAATCCGCGACCAGGCCAGCCTGGAGGCCGCCCTGGGTGCCGGCGCCACCCGGGTCAACATCGGCACCGCCGCACTGGAGCACCCGCAGTGGTGCGACGAGGTGGTCGCCGAGTTCGGCGATCGGGTCGCCATCGGGTTGGACGTCCGCGGTGACCGGTTGGCGGCCCGCGGCTGGACCCAGGAGGGCGGTGACCTGCTGGAGGTGCTGACCCGGCTGGAGGAGGCGGGCTGCCGCCGTTACGTCGTCACCGATGTCAACAGCGACGGGATGCTCACCGGGCCCAATTACGATCTGCTCGGCAAGGTCTGCGCCCGCACCCAGGGTCATGTGGTGGCCTCCGGCGGGGTCTCCACCCTGGAGGATCTGCGCCAACTGCGCGGCCTGGTGCCGATCGGGGTGGAGGGGGCCATCGTCGGCACCGCTCTGTACCTGGGCAACTTCTCACTTCCCGATGCCCTGCGGGTCTGTCACGACCAGCCCGCCCAGGTCTGAGCGCTCCGGAGCCCGGGCCGGCCCCATTTCCACAGCGGGGGACCGGCGTCGCACCGGTGTAAACTCAAGGGTCGTTCGCGCGGGCACGCCCTGCGCCCAGTTCTGGACTGTCGTGCTACGGCAGCAAGACTGACCAACCAAGACTGATCCACACAGCAGTCAAGTTCTCAGATCGGGAGGAGAGTCCATGAGCGGTCACTCCAAGTGGGCCACCACCAAGCACAAGAAGGCGGCCATCGACGCCAAGCGCGGCAAGCTGTTCGCCAAGCTCATCAAGAGCATCGAGGTCTCGGCCCGGGTCGGCGGCGGGGATCCCTCGGGCAACCCGACCCTCTTCGATGCCATCCAGAAGGCCAAGAGGAACTCGGTCCCCAATGACAACATCAACCGGGCCGTCAAGCGTGGCTCCGGGGAGGGCTCCGACGCCGTCACCTACGAGACCATCATGTACGAGGCCTACGGCCCGGCCGGCATCGCCATCCTCATCGAGTGCCTCACCGACAACCGCAACCGCGCCGTCTCCGATGTCCGGGTGGCCGTCACCCGTAACGGCGGGACGATGGCCGACGGCGGGTCGGTGCAGCGGCTGTTCCAGCGCAAGGGTGTCGTCGAGGTCCCCAAGAACTACGAGGTCGAGGACGGTCGCAGGACGATCACCAAGCAGGTCTCCGAGGACGATCTGCTGGAGGCCACCCTGGAGGCCGAGCCGGAGGACATCGTCGATGAGGGCGACTCCTTCGAGATCATCTCCGATCCCAATGTGGTGGTCGACGTCCGCAAGGCCGTCCAGGCCGCCGGAATCGACTACGACTCCGCCGAGGTCTCCTTCCGAGCCGACTTCGAGCAGCCTGTCGATGTCGACGACGCCCGCAAACTGTTCAAGATCCTGGATGCTCTCGACGATCTGGACGACGTCCAGAACGTCTTCTCGAATGCCGACGTCTCCCCCGAGGTGGCGGCTGCGCTCGAGGACGAGGACTGACCGGACAGCCGGTGCAGCGGCCCAGTCAGGTCACCTCATCAGACCGACGACTGCTGAGGGTGATGGGGGTCGACCCGGGGCTGACCCGTTGCGGGGTGGCGATGGTCGAGGGCGGCTACGGCCGCCCGCTGACCCTGGTGGCCGTCGGGGTGATCCGAACCCCGGCCGATCAGGACACCTCCAGGCGGTTGCTGCGGATCCACAACGAGCTGGAGGAGTGGTGTCAGACCTACCGCCCCGACCAGGTCGCGATCGAGCGGGTCTTCGCCCAGCACAACCGCTCGACGGTCACCGGCACCGCGCAGGCATGCGGACTGGCGATGGTGGTGGGGGCCAGGCACGGGCTGCCGGTGGCACTGCACACCCCCAGTGAGGTCAAGGCCGCGATCTCCGGTTCCGGGCGGGCCGACAAGGCCCAGGTCGGGCTGATGGTCGCGCGGGTGCTGCACCTGGCCGCGCCGCCCAGACCTGCCGACGCCGCCGACGCGGTGGCCCTGGCGATCTGCCAGATCTGGCGAGGTGCCGCAGACCAGCGACTGGCCGATGCCGCGGCAGCCCAACGCGCCGCCCTGGGTGGGCGGCGTCCCCGTTCATGGAAGGATCTGGCACGGTGATCTCGCATCTGCACGGCACGGTCTCGGCCGCCGGGCCCACCTGGGTGGTGCTCGACATCTCCGGGTTCGGTCTGAAGGTCAACTGCCCGCCGGCCACCGCCGCCTCGGCCAGGATCGATCAGCCGATGTCGCTGTCGACCTCCTTGGTGGTCCGGGAGGACTCCCTCACCCTGCACGGATTCACCACCGCGGCCGACCGTGACGCCTTCGAGCTGGTCCAGAGTGCCTCGGGGGTCGGCCCGAAACTCGCGATGGCGATGCTGTCGGTGCTGGACGCCGACCAGCTGGCCGCAGCCCTCGGCGCAGAGGATGCCGCGACCCTGTGCCGGGTGCCTGGAATCGGGAAGAAGGGGGCCGCGAAACTGATCCTGGAACTCAAGGACCGCGCCCTGCTGTTCTCCTCCGGCTCGCTGCCCGGTGCGGCCGCCCCGGCGGCGATCGGCGGCGCCGAACCCTGGCGCGAGCAATTGGTCGACGGGCTCACCGGACTCGGCTGGTCGGCCCGCGACGCGGAGCGGGCTGCCGAGTCGGTCGCCCCGATGCGCCAGGAGGATCCCGATGTGACGATCGGGACCCTGATGAAGGCGGCGCTGCGGAGTCTGGCCTGAAGCTGCTGGTACTGGACACCGGGCGGTCCTGTCGGTGCCGATGACTAGGCTGACCTGCAGGACACCTGACGAGAAGAGGGGTAATGGAGAACTCGCCGGTCGATCCCTGGGCCGAACCGCCTGAGAAGGCCGAGGAGGCGGCGCTACGCCCCGGCGCACTGGCGGAGTTCCGCGGCCAGCCGAGGGTGTCCGACCAGCTCGGCCTGGTGCTGGAGGCCGCCAGGGCCCGCCAGACCACCCCCGACCATGTGCTGCTGTCGGGCCCACCGGGGCTGGGCAAGACCACCCTGGCGATGATCATCGCCGCGGAGATGGGCTCGCCGATCAGGATCTCCTCGGGGCCCGCCATCCAGCACGCCGGGGACCTGGCGGCGATCCTGTCCTCCCTGGTGCCCGGCGAGGTGTTCTTCCTCGACGAGATCCACCGGATGTCCAAGCCGGCCGAGGAGATGCTCTACCTGGCGATGGAGGACTTCCGGGTCGACGTGGTGGTCGGCAAGGGTCCCGGGGCCACCGCCATCCCGATCGAGATCCCACCCTTCACCCTGGTCGGTGCCACCACCCGTGCCGGTCTGCTGCCCGGCCCGCTGCGCGACCGATTCGGCTTCACCGCCCAGTTGGAGTTCTACGACCCGGCCGATCTGGAGGCCATCATCACCCGCTCGGCCGGAGTGCTGGGGGTGAGCCTGGCCGATCGCACCGCTGCCACCATCGCCGGGCGCTCGCGAGGCACCCCACGGATCGCCAACCGGCTGCTGCGCAGGGTTCGCGACTATGCCGAGGTCAATATCGGCGCCGGTCCGGTGCAACCCGATGTGGCCGCCGCCGCACTGGATCTCTACGAGGTCGACCCGCTGGGCCTGGACCGGCTGGACCGGGCAGTGCTGGACGCCGTCTGCGCCAAGTTCGGTGGCGGACCGGTGGGTCTGTCGACCCTGGCGATCAGCGTGGGCGAGGAGCCCCAGACCGTCGAGGAGGTCGCCGAACCCTTCCTGGTGAGGCTGGGCTTCCTGATGCGCACTCCGCGGGGCCGGGTCGCCACCGGGAGAGCCTGGGCCCATCTGGGCCTCACCCCGCCTGCCGACACCCTCGGTGCGGCCGGTTCCAGCACGACTGCCTCCGCCAGCGAGGCGGGCCTGTTCTGAGCAGGCTCCGGGCTGGCAGCGGCCTGTGCATTCGGCGGTGTCCTCGGGCCTGAGCCTGCCGACGGAGGACGATCGGGGCCCGGGCGGGTAGCATGTGTGCGGGTCAGTCCTCTTCCACGACAGTCTTCACCCAAGACAAGTTAGGGATCTTTCATGCCACTTCTTGCCAGCCTCGGCGGCCTGATGCCGATGGTCATCGTCCTCATCCTGTTCCTGGGGTTGATGTCCTTCACCACTCGCCGCAACATGAAGAAGCAGAAGGAGGCCCGCCAGCAGATGGAGAACTCGATGGGCGAGGGCTCCCGGGTGATGCTCACCAGCGGGATCTACGGCACCATCACCCATATCGGTGACAAGCAGGCCATCGTCGAGCTGGCTCCCGGAGCGGAGATCGTGGTCGTCAAGCAGGCCATCAGCAAGGTCGTCGAGCCCTCCGAGGAGGAGTTCTCCTTCGCCGATGAGGCCGCTGCCCCGGTTGTCGCAGGCACCGTCGAGCCCGCTGCCGACCAGTCTGCCTCCCCGGCGGACGAGCTGGGAGTCGCCCCCGAGGCTGTCAACCCGCAGGCCGATGTGCCGGCCACTCACACCAAGACGTCGGAGTAGTCTCCGGGCCGGAACGCTCCGGTCTGCACCCTGACACCCCACCACAGGAGGCGTCGGCGACCGCCGGCGTCTCCTGATCACCGACCAAGGACTCCGATACGTGGCTAGTACCCAGCACAAGCCCCACCCAGGCAGAACCCTCATCATCTTCCTGGTGGTCATCGCCGCGATGTACGGGCTGATGGCATTCACCCACTCATGGTCCCCACGGTTGGGCCTGGACCTCAAGGGGGGAACCACCATCACCCTGACGGCCCAGACCACCGACGGCAAGGCACCCTCGGCGGCCAACCTGGAACAGGCTCGCAACATCATCCAGCAGCGAGTCAACTCGATGGGCGTGGGGGAGTCCTCGGTCAAGACCTCCGGGGATCGCAATATCGTCGTCTCGGCCCCCAATGTGAACTCCGACCGGCTGCTGCAGATGGTCGGTCAGACCGCTCAGCTGGGATTCCGCTTCGTCTACGCCGAGGCGGCCGTCCAGGCGGCCGCCGGGCCCTATACTCCGACCGGTCTGCCGAGCGCTCCTGCCACCCCGACCCCGACACCCAGTGCCTCGGCCTCGGCGGGGGCAGCCTCGGCCAGTCCCGGTGCCTCGGCCTCGGCGGGGGCCGCCTCGGCCAGTCCCAGTGCCACCCCCACCAGCTACTCCGACAAGGACGCCAAGGCCCAGGCGGCGCAGGTCAAGGCCGCCCAGCAGTGGCAGCCCAGCACCGCCGACCAGCAGGCCTTCACCGATTACAAGTGCGGCCAGAGCGTCAAGGCCCAGGATCAGAACGCGTTGGTGACCTGCAATCGTGAGGGCACCATGAAGTTCCTGCTCTCCCCGGTGGCGCTGCCCGGAACCCTGGTCACCAAGGCCACCTCCGGTATCCCGCAGGGCAACGTGGCCTATGTCGTCAACCTGACCTTCAACTCGATCGGGGCCACCAGCTTCGGTACCGCCACCACCTTCCTGTGCTCCCAGCAGAGCCCGCAGAACCAGTTCGCGGTGGTCCTGGACGGCAAGGTGATCTCCAATCCGCAGCTGGACGGCACCAAGGGCTCGTCCTGCCCGATCACCACCGGCCAGGCGGAGATCTCGGGCAACTTCACCCAGTCCTCGGCCGAGGAACTGGCCAATATCCTCAAGTACGGTGCCCTTCCGCTGTCCTTCACGGCCTCCAGCGTGGACACCGTCTCCCCCACTCTGGGAGGTGAGCAGTTGAGGGTCGGCCTGATAGCCGGCCTGATCGGCCTGGTCCTGGTGGCCGGCTACTGCATCCTCTACTACCGGGGTCTGGGGCTGGTGGTGATCAGCTCGCTGGTGATCGCCGGTGCCTTCAGCTACGCCGCCATGGTGCTGCTGGGGGAGGCGATGGGATTCACCCTCTCGCTGGCCGGCATCGCCGGTGCCATCGTGGCGATCGGCATCACCGCCGACTCCTTCATCATCTACTTCGAACGGATCCGCGATGAGATCCGGGAGGGCCGCACCCTGCGCACCTCCCTTCAGACCGGTTGGCGCAAGGCGCGCGGCACCATCGCGATGGCCGATGGCGTGCAGTTGCTCTCGGCCGTCATCCTGTTCATCCTGTCGGTCGACCAGGTGCGAGGCTTCGCCTTCACCCTGGGCCTGACCACCGTGATCGACCTGTTGATCTGCTTCTTCTTCACCCATCCGATCGTGCTGCTGCTCGGCGGCACCAGGTTCTGGGGTACCGGGCGCACCGGCTCGGGGCTGGAGCCCCAGCACATGGGAGTCACCGAGGCCCAGCTGCTGGGACGCCGGGCCCACCACGTACGAGAGGAGGCCTGAGATGGCTGAACTGCCAGAGACGCCGAGGACGCCCGCGAGGACGGGCTTCGCCCATGCGCTGTACACCGGCGCGATCTCCTACTCTTTCGTGGGACGCCGCAAGGTCTGGTACATCCTGTCGGCAGTGATGATCCTCATCTCGGTCGGCGGCTTGTTGGTCCGCGGGCTGAACCTGGGCATCGACTTCCGCGGCGGTGTCGCCTTCAATGCTCCGGTGGCAGTGAACTCCAGCACCATCGACACGGTGCGCCAGGCCGTTGTCTCATCGGGGCCCGGTGATCTGGACGGCACCGAGGTGGTCACGGTCGGTACCGGCCATGTCCGGGTGCAGACCCGCCCGCTGAGCCCCTCGGAGACCACCACGGTGCGCCAGGCGATAGCCAGGGTCACCGGGGCCCAGGCCGACGCCGTCACCTACACCAATGTCGGGAGCCAGTGGGGACGCCAGATCACCCAGAAGGGACTCCAGGCCTTGGCGGTCTTCCTGGCTCTGGTGATGATCCTCATCTGGGTCTACTTCCGTGACTGGAGGATGTCGGTCTCGGCGATCGTCGCCATGCTGCATGACATCGTCATCACCGTCGGGGTGTACGCCCTGGTGGGCTTCACGGTCACCCCCTCGACCCTGATCGGGGTGCTCACCATCCTGGGCTACTCGCTGTACGACACGGTGGTGGTCTTCGACAAGGTCCGTGAGAACACCGCGGGCCTGGCGGGCACCGACGTCACCTACTCCGAGGGCGCCAACCGCGCTGTCAACCAGGTCCTGGTGAGATCCATCAACACCACCATCATCGGCGTCCTCCCGGTGGCGGCGCTGCTGTTCGGCGGAGCCTTCCTGCTCGGCTCGGGACCCCTCGAGGATCTCGGCCTGGCGCTGTTCGTCGGCATGATCATCGGCGCCTACTCCTCGATCTTCATCGCCACCCCGCTGCTGGCCCAGATGCGCGAGCGCGAGCCCGAGGTGCGCAAGCACACCGAGGCCGTGCTGCGACGTCGCGAGAGGGCCGCCGAGGAGGGACTGCGGGTCAGCGCCGAGACGGTCGCGACCGGATCCACAGAACTCACCGATCTTCCGGCCACCATCCGGAGCCAGCCGGTTCGCAACTCCCGATCAGCGAGGCAGAAATGAGTCTCAGCAGAACCGACCTGATCGCCTCCCTGATCCGTTCGGTGCCGGACTTCCCCAAGCCGGGAGTCGAGTTCAAGGACATCACCCCGCTGCTCGGCAACCCGAACGGGTTCGCCGCTGCCATCGAGGCCCTGGTGGCCTCGGCATCACGGGATCTGGACGTGGTGGTCGGCATCGAGGCGCGCGGATTCGTCTTCGCCGCCCCGGTGGCGCTGGCTCTGGGGATCGGCTTCGTGCCCGTCCGCAAACCCGGCAAGCTGCCCTGCGAGGTGTTCGCCAAGAGTTTCGACCTGGAGTACGGCTCGGAGACCCTCACGATCCACCGCGATGCCATCCCGGCCGGTTCCCGGGTGATGATCGTCGATGACATCCTGGCCACCGGCGGCACTCTGGCCGCCACCGCAGGTCTGCTGCAGGACCTCGACGTCGAGCTGGCCGGCGTCGCTGTGCTGATGGAGCTCGAGGGACTGGGTGGCCGGCAGATGCTGGCCGAGCACGGGGTCGACCAGGTTGACGCAGTCCTGAAGGCGTCAGTCCAGTCCTGACAGGGCTGAACGGGGACCCGATGGCCGAGGAGCAGATGGCGGACAGCACCGGACGCGTGATCCGTCGTACCGCGATGGTGAACCTGCCCTTCAAGGCCCACAGCCCACTGGTCCTGCTGGGCCGGAGGGCGATGCTGGCGTTCATGCTGATGGTGGTGAGCACCGCGATCGTCTACTTCGATCGTGGTTCCTACATCGACAACGTCACCCACACCCCGATCGGTTTCGTCGACGCGCTGTACTACTCGACGGTCACCGTGACCACCACCGGCTACGGGGACATCACTCCGCTGACCCCCTCGGCACGGCTGATCAGTGCCGTGGTCATCACACCGTTGAGGATCGGCTTCCTGGTGCTGTTGGTGGGCGCCACCCTGGAGGTGCTCGCCAATGAGGGCCGCCGGGGACTGCGGGACGCGAGCTGGAGAAGGCATATGCGCAATCACACCGTCGTCATCGGATACGGCACCAAGGGTCGCTCCGCGATCGCCACATTGATGGCTCACGACGTGCCGTTGGACCGGATCGTCGTCATCGATGCCAAGTCCACCGCGATCGCCGAGGCCAACCGGCACGGCCTGGCGGCCTTCGAGGGAGACGCCACCCGTCGAGACCTGTTGCGTCGGGCCGAGGTGGCCAAGGCCCGTGAGGTCATCATCACGCTGCCTCGCGATGACACCGCCATCCTCACCACCCTGACCGTCCGCCAGCTCAACGCCCGCTGCCACATCGTGGTGGCCGGCCGCGAGGAGGAGAATCTCTCGCTGCTGCGCGAGTCCGGGGCCAATGCGGTGGTCACCTCGGCCGATGCGGTCGGCCGGCTGCTCGGGTTGACCACCGTGAACCCGCATGTCGGCGAGGTCGTCGACGACCTCATCTCCAGCGCCCACGGCATGGAGGTCATCCAGCGGATGGTCAGTGCCAACGAGGTCGGCGCCCGGCCGGCCGATATCGTCAACGAGCGGGTGCTGGCGGTGGTGCGCAATGGCACGCTGCGGAACTTCTACGACCCGATGCTCGACAAGTTGGAGACCGGCGACTCGGTGATCGTGGTTCGCCGAGCGCTGACCCGGCGGCGCGGCGCCCCTCAGCCGCCGCACAGCTGAGGAGGGTGGCACTAGACTGGCGGCCAGCCCGGACCCGAGAGCAGGTCAGGCAGGATGGTCAGGGAGGTCGATCGTGGCTGAGGAGAGCGTCTACGGGCCCTACGGGGCTCGCAGCGGGGCGCCCGGAAAGCCGCAGGCCCAGGTCCAGCCGACCCCCCAGCCGCGGATGGGGATGCGCGAGAGGATCGTGCGTTGGCGGGCCCCCAAGCCGCCGGTGCAGGCCGTCCTCGACCCGCTGATGTCGACCGTGCTGGCCTCCCACGCCAATGCCGATGTCGGACTGCTGGAACGGGCCTATGAGACCGCCGACCACTACCACCGGGGCCAGACCCGGAAGTCGGGGGATCCCTACATCACCCATCCGCTGGCGGTCGCGATGATCCTGGCCGAGCTGGGGATGGACGACCAGACGCTGTGCGCCGGGTTGCTGCACGACACCGTGGAGGACACCTCCTACACGATGGAGCAGCTCACCGCCGACTTCGGCCAGGAGGTCGCCCTGCTGGTCGATGGCGTCACCAAGCTGGACAAGGTGCAGTACGGCTCCTCGGCCAAGGCCGAGACGATCCGCAAGATGGTCATCGCGATGAGCCGCGACATCCGGGTGCTGGTGATCAAGCTCGCCGACCGGCTGCACAATATGCGCACCATCGGCTTCCTGCGCCCCGACAAGCAGAACCGGATCGCCCAGGAGACCCTGGAGATCTTCGCGCCGCTGGCCCATCGACTGGGCATGAACGCGGTCAAGTGGGAGCTGGAGGACCTGGCCTTCTCCACCACCCAGCCCAAGGTCTACGACGAGATCGTTCACCTGGTCGCCGAGCAGGCCCCGCAACGGGAGAAGCAGCTCACCGAGGTCATCGAGATCGTCCGCCAGGATCTGGCCGAGGCCGGTATCAAGGCCACCGTCTACGGGCGTCCGAAGCACTACTACTCGATCTACCAGAAGATGGTGGTGCGGGGCCGCGACTTCTCCGACATCTACGACCTGGTGGGGCTGCGGATCCTGGTCGACACCTCGCGCGACTGCTATGCCGCCCTGGGGGTGATGCACGTGCGCTGGAACCCGCTGCCCGGCCGGTTCAAGGACTACATCGCGATGCCGAAGTACAACATGTACCAGTCCCTGCACACCACCGTGCTGGGCCCCGGCGGGCGCCCGGTGGAGCTGCAGATCCGCACCCACGAGATGCACCGGCGTGCCGAGTACGGCGTCGCGGCGCACTGGAAGTACAAGGAGAACCCCAACTCGGTGGCCAAGGGGGTGCAGGCCGACGGCACCGAGCTGTCGTGGGTGCGCAGCCTCAACCAGTGGTCCAGGGAGGAGTCGGATCCCGGCGAGTTCCTCGACTCGCTGCGCTTCGAGATCAACTCCACCGAGGTCTACGTCTTCACTCCCAAGGGCGATGTGATGTCGCTGCCACAGGGGGCGACGCCGGTCGACTTCGCCTACGCGGTGCACACCGAGGTCGGGCACCACTGCATCGGCGCCCGGATCAACGGCAAACTGGTGCCCCTGGACACCCAGCTGACCAATGGCGACATGGTCGACGTGCTCACCTCCCATGCGCCGGATGCCGGGCCGAGTCGCGACTGGCTGACCTTCGTCACCAGCCCCAGGGCCCGATCCAAGATCAAGGCCCACTTCACCCGGGAACGCCGCGAGGAGTCCATCGAGGCCGGCAAGGACGCCATCGCCCGGCAGATCCGCCACGGCGGGCTGAATCTCCAGTCGTTGCTGACCGTGGAGTATCTCACGGCGGTCGCCGACGATCTGAAGTTCGCAGACATCAACTCGCTGTACGCCGCGGTGGGGGAGCACAACGTGGGGCCGCAGGCGGTTGTGGAACGGCTCATCGCCCTGGGCGGGGGCACCGAGGAGACCCGCGCCGAGGGGCAGGAGGACACCGCTGTCGAGGTGACGGCCCGCAGGCCGCGCAAGCACAGCGAGTCCGGGGTCGAGGTGGACGGCCAGCCCGACATGCTGGTGAAGCTGGCGCGCTGCTGCACCCCGCTGCCGGGGGACCAGATCATGGGATTCGTGACCCGCACCGATGGCGTCTCGGTGCACCGCACCGATTGCAGCAATGCCAAGCATCTGCTGGAGTACCCCGAACGGATCGTGCCGGTCTCGTGGGCCGGAGAGCCCGAGGAGGGATACCTGGTCACCGTCCAGGTGGAGGGGCTGGACCGCTCCGGACTGCTCTTCGACACCTCCCGGATCCTCGCCGAGCAGGGGGTCTCGATCCTGTCGGCCAATGTCAGCGCCTCGAAGAACCATCTGGCCCGGCTGCGGCTGACCTTCGAGTCCCCCGACCCGACCCATCTGCGCCACCTGGTGGAGTCGATCAGGCGCATCTCAGGGGTGTACGACGTCTACCGGGTCAAGTCCTGACTGCCACTAGGCTGGAATCCGTGCGTTATCTCTCCACCCGCGGACTGCCCGACGACCCCCACCCCGGATTCTGGGACATCCTGCTGGAGGGGCTCGCCCCGGACGGTGGGCTCTACCTCCCCGACAGCTACCCGCAGGTCGACGCGACGATCCTGCAGAGCTGGCGCGAGATACTGGACGACGAGGGCTACCCGGCGCTGGCCCAGGCGGTGCTGTCGCTCTACATCGACGACATCGACCCCGCCGACCTGACGCGGATCTGCGAGTCGGCCTACAGCCCGGAGGTGTTCTCCAGCCCTCAGGTCGTCCCGGTCGACGAACTGGATGGCGGGCTGTGGCTCGCCCACCTGTCAGGTGGCCCGACGGCGGCCTTCAAGGACATCGCCATGCAGCTGCTGGGGCGGCTCTTCGAGTTCGAACTGGCCCGCCGCGAACGCGGCCTCACCATCCTCGGCGCCACCAGCGGGGACACCGGATCGGCCGCCGAGTACGCGATGCGTGGACGCACCGGCATCCGGGTCTTCATGCTGACGCCGGCCGGTCGGATGACTCCCTTCCAGCAGGCCCAGATGTTCAGCCTGGACGACCCGTCGATCGTCAACATCGCCGTCGACGGCGTCTTCGACGACTGCCAGGATCTGGTCAAGGAGGTCTCGGCCGACCTGTACTTCAAGCACCGCCACGAGATCGGCGCGGTCAACTCGATCAACTGGGCCCGACTGGTCGCCCAGGTGGTCTACTACGTCGCCTCCTGGCTCCGGGTCTCCCGTGACGGCGGGCCGGTGTCCTTCGCGGTGCCCACCGGCAACTTCGGCGACATCATGGCGGGCCATGTGGCACGGATGATGGGGCTGCCGATCGACACCCTGGTGCTGGCCACCAATGAGAACAATGTCCTCGACGAGTTCTTCAGCACCGGGGTCTACCGGATCCGGTCGGCAGCTGAGACGCTGGCGACCTCCTCGCCCAGCATGGACATCTCGAAGGCCTCGAACTTCGAGAGGTTCGTCTTCGATCTGGTCGGCCGGGACTCCGCGAGGGTCCGGGAACTGTTCGGCGACAGGCTCGCCAATGACGGCGAGTTCGACCTGTCAGGAACCCCGGAGTTCGCCTCCATCAGGCAGCGGTTCGGGTTCGTCTCCGGTTCCTCGAGCCATGCCGATCGGCTGGCCGCGATCGCAGATGTGGATCGCCGCGACGGGGTCCTGATCGATCCGCACACCGCCGACGCGGTGACCGTCGCCAGGCGTCACGTGCAGCCCGGGGTGCCGATGATCGTGCTGGAGACCGCGCTACCGGTGAAGTTCTCAGCCACCATTCAGGAGGCCACCGGACGCCTTCCGGAGCGCCCGGAGAGGTTCATCGGGTTGGAGGACCGGCCACGCCACGTCATCGAGATGGCCGATGACGTGGCGGCGCTGAAGGCCTTGATCGCCGGGAAATGAATCGGCGAGCTCTCAGGCGCTGAAGTCGTCGAGGGTCTTGCGGGCCTGATCGAGCCAGGTCTGGTAGGTGCCGATCGACTCGCGTGCCTTCGCGGCGTCGGTGGTCTTACCGGCCGCCTCGGCCTTCTGGGCATCGGCGGTGAGCTTGTCGATCTGACCCTGGAGCATCGCGACGGTCTCCTCGGCACGCTCCCGCGCCTGCGGATCGGTGCGCTTCCACTCCGCCTGCTCGGCGGAGTGGACCTTCTCCTCCAGGGAGCGCAGGCGGGAGTCGATCCGGCGGATCGCGTCGCGCGGCACCTTGCCGAGTTCGTTGAACTGATCGAGGAAGGTCCGGAACTGCTCCTTGGCGGCGCTGACATCGCTGATCGGCAGGATCTGCTTCTCGGCCTCGTCCAGCAGCTTCACCTTGGCATCCAGGTTGCCCTTGAACTCCTCGTCCAGCTCGCTCATGGCCGCGGTGCGGGCGTCGAAGAAGGTGTCCTGGATCTTGCGGAACTGCTTCCACAGTTTGTCGTCGACCTCCCGGGGGGCCGGGCCGGCCGCCTTCCAACGGGCCATCAGATCGCGGAAGTCGCGGGCGGTGGGGCCCCATTCGGTGGAGGTGGCCAGCGGGGCGGCCTCGGCGATGATCGCCTCCTTGACCTTGCGGGCCTCCTCCCGCTTGGCGTTCTGCTCGGCGAACTGGGCCTTGCGGCGTCGGGTGTAGGTGGTGCGGGCGGTGGAGAATCGGTGCCACAGCTCGTCGTCGGTGGTCTTGTCGATCCGCGGAAGCTTCTTCCACTCATCGAGCAGGTTGCGGAACTTGGTGACGCCGCCGCGCCAGTCGGTGCCGGCGGAGATCTTCTCCGCCTCGGAGACCATGCCCTCCTTGGCCTGGCGGGCCTTGGCCTGGGCATCGGCCTTCTCCTCGCGCTGAGAGGCGGCCTTGGCCTCGATGTCGGGAGTCAGCGCGTCCAACCGCGCCGCCAGGGCGGCCAGATCGCCGACCGCATTGGCCTGCAGGATCGAGGAGTGCAACTTCCCGGCGGCCTGCTGGGCATTGTGGGGGGACAGCCGCCCCGACTTCAGCCGGGACTCCAGCAGATCCACCTCCGTCTCCAGGGACTGGAACCGTCTGACGAAGAACTCCAGGGCCTCCTCGCCCGTGGCATCGGGGACCTGTCCAACAGCCCGTTCCCCCTCAGGGGTACGGACATAGACGGTCCCGTCCTCGTCGACCCGACCGAATGACTGCGGACCTGCTACCTGACTCATAAGGGCCATCTTGCCCGATATGGTGGCTGTTGTGTTCATCGCCTCCTTCGCAACCGGCCCGTGGCAGGCCAATTGCTACCTGCTGGCGGCCGGCCCCGGGTCCGACTGTGTCATCGTCGACCCCGGAATGGGGGCCATGGAGATGCTCTCGCAAGGCCTCACCGAGCATGATCTGAGGCCGGTCGCAGTGGCTGCCACCCACGGCCACGTCGACCACATCGGCTCGGCCCGCGAGGTGAGCGGTGAGTATCAGGTGCCGGTGCTGTGCCCGGTTGCCGATCGTCACCTGCTCTCGGATCCGATGGCCGGGCTGATGGCCGAGGCCGCGCCGCTGCTCGAGCAGTTCTACGGCAGCACGCATCTGGAGGAGCCCGACGAGGTGGTCGACGTCGAACCCGACTCCCATCACGACGTGGCCGGATTCGACCTCGAGTTCATGCACGCCCCCGGCCACACCCCGGGGTGCTCGATGATCCGGTTCGTCGACCAGGAGTACGGACCGATCGTGATGTCCGGTGATGTCGTCTTCGCGGGTTCCATCGGACGCACCGACCTGCCCGGTGGCGATGCCACCGTGATGGCTCACAGTCTGGCCGAGGTCGTCGCCGGGCTGGATGATGCCAGCCAGCTGCTGCCCGGCCATGGCCCGGCCACCACGATGGCCTACGAGCGCCAGACCAATCCCTATCTCCAGGGGCTGGGCTGAGACGCCCTGCGTCTCGTCTGCTGCACCGTGTAGACATTCATCAGATCGGCCGAGCGACTCGGCGGATCGACCAGCTCAGTTGAGAACCAGCCCAGTCCGTCACAAGACCCGAAGGAATCATTGATGTCCCGCCTCAAGCCGCTGTCCGGTTTTCCCGAGTTCCTGCCGCAGGGGCAGATGGTGGAGAACCATGTCGTCCGGATTCTTGAGGACACCTTCGAGCTGCACGGATTCGCCCCGGTGACCACTCGCGCGGTGGAGACCATGGAGTCGCTGACCCGCAAGGGTGAGATCGACAAGGAGGTCTACGTCGTCTCCCGGCTGCAGGCCGATGAGCACGACTCCCACAAGGACAAGGACCAGCTCGGCCTGCACTTCGACCTCACGGTGCCGTTCGCCCGTTACGTGCTGGAGAATGCCGGTCACCTGGACTTCCCCTTCCGGCGCTACCAGATCCAGAAGGTCTGGCGTGGCGAGCGGCCCCAGGAGGGCCGCTACCGGGAGTTCACCCAGGCCGACATCGACATCGTCGGCTCCGAGACGCTGGCCGAGCACCACGACGTCGAGGCCCCGCTGGTGATGCTGAAGGCTCTCGAGAGGCTGCACGTGGAGCTGGGCTTCCCGCCGGTACTGATGCATGTCAACAACCGCAAGCTCTCGGAGGGGTTCTACCGGGGGCTGGGCATCGAGGAGCCCGCCGCAGTGCTGCAGCGGGTCGACAAGTACGACAAGATCGGTCCCGAGGCGGTCCACGAGCTGCTCACCGATGAGCTGGGGTTGAGCACCGAGCAGGCCGACAAGTGTGTGGCACTGGCAGGGATCTCCGCTGCCGACCACTCCTTCATCGATCAGGTGCGCGAGCTCGGGGTGGCCAACGAGATGCTCGAGGAGGGGCTGGACTCTCTCGACCGGGTCGTCACCGCGGTCAACAAGGTGGTGCCCGGCCGGATGGTCGCCGACCTCAAGATCGCCCGCGGACTGGACTACTACACCGGCACCGTCTACGAGACCGAACTGGTCGGCCACGAGTCGATGGGTTCGGTGTCGTCCGGCGGGCGCTACGACTCGCTGGCCTCCGACGGCAAGCACACCTACCCCGGCGTCGGGATCTCGCTGGGACTGACCCGGCTGCTGGCACCGGTGATCTCCAAGGGGCAGCTCGGTTCCACCCGCGCGGTCCCCAGCGCGGTGCTGGTGGCGGTCAACACCGAGGAGGAGCGCGGGGTCTCCGAGGCTGTCGCACGTTCCCTGCGGACCCGTGGAATCGCCTGCGAGGTGGCACCGAGGGCCGACAAGTACGGCAAGCAGATCAAGCATGCAGACCGGCGCGGGATCCCCTTCGTGTGGTTCCCGGGAGTTGTCGGCAAGGTCGGCTCCGACCAGGTCAAGGACATCCGCTCCGGGGATCAGCGCGACGCCGACGCGGCGGTCTGGGAGCCCCCGGCCGAGGACCTGCACCCCGGTGTCGTCGGTCAGTGGTGAGGTGAGCTCGCCGGCCACCGGTTGCTCTGAATAATTGGTGCGGGATAATTGCTGCGGGGAATTGTCCAGATCATGAGATCGGCGGGATTCCGGCGGAAAAAGTGTCAGTGCTGCCTGGTTCAATTGATACATGGAAACCGAACCCCTCGATGACTGGGCAGGAGGAATCGCTGCGCGGTCGGCCAGGCAAAGACTGGCCGACGCGCAGATAGCTGTTCGGCGGGCCGAGGTGGAGAAAATCCACGCGGTGCTGGAGATGATTGATATCTGGCCGATTCCTGAAGAGCTGGACATCGGGCATCCCGTCGCCGAGCGTCATGTCCCGGCCGGGGCTGCTGGTGCTGGAGAGGTGGGTCAGTTCGTGACCCTTGAGGTCGCGGCTGCCCTGGGAGTCTCCGAGCCGGCGGCCTGGATGCTGGTGCATGGCGCCGCGAACCTGCGCTCCCGTCACCCGCTGATGTGGCAGCAGGTCCAGGATCTGCAGGTGGAGGTGTGGCAGGCACGCAGGATCGTGACAGCCTGCCGGGAGCTCTCCCTGGAGGCGGCTCTGGAGGTGGACCGAAAGCTGTCTCGTCACTGGGGTTCGGGTCTGGGATTCGGCATGATCGAGAAGAGGGCCAGGGGATACATCGTCACCGCCGACAAGGCCCTGGCGCTCAGGAAGGCCAAGGCGGCCCATGACGAGAGGTATGTCTCGATCAGGCACAACGGTGACTCCACCTCCATGGTGATCGCCAGGATCGCCACCGCAGCGGCGCTGCACCTGGAGGACTCGCTGGGCCGGCTGGCCGATCATCTCATTGCGGAGGGCGCCCAGGAGGCGTTGCCCTTCCTGAGGGCCAAGGCCCTGGAGATGATCGCCACCCCTTACCTCCCCGAAGGAGCCGGTGGCCTGTCGACCGCGAGTCCGGCACCGGTGCTGCCGCTGGCCGATGTGATGGTTCACATCAGCGCAGAGGATCTCGACCCCACGACGTGGGCCGGAAGCCTCGCCCAGGTCGCCACTCGGGGCGGGGACGTCGGACCTGTGCTGCTGCCCCAGCTGGCTGACCTGCTGGGGCACTTCAGGATCCGGGTGGTCCCGGTCATCGACCTCAATCAGGACCTCACCTTCGACGGGTATCAGATCCCCACCCGGATGAGGATGCAGATGCAGCTGCGGGAGGACACCTCGGTGTTCCCGTACTCGTCACGCAGGTCGTGGGGATGCGACCTGGATCACACCGAGCCGTTCAGGCCCGGCAGCCCGGCCCCGCCGGGCCAGACCCGGACCTCCAACCTCGGTCCGCTCTCCCGATCCGAGCACCGCGCCAAGACCAACGGCGCCTGGACTGTCGAGCAACCCGCCCAGGGCCTCTACCTGTGGACCTCACCGACCGGAATGCGCTTCGCCGTGGTCAACGGCCACACCCACCGACTGCCCGGACAGTAGCCACCGTGACGTGCAGCTGAAGCTCCTCAGTCAGGCTGGGCCGCTCGCCATTCCGTCGCAAGGATGCCGTGATAGCAGGAGTCGCAGATCCCCAGGGAGGAGTGGTGAGCCTGGCGTCTGATGCCCTCCTGGCGCAGCCCTGCCTTCGTCATGACCCGTCCGGAGGCGGGATTGCGGGGGTCGTGGACCGATTCCACCTTGTGGGCTCCGACCTGACCGATGAGGAAATCGGTGACGGCTCGAAGTGCCTCAGTGGCCAGACCCTGGCCCCACCACTGGCGTCCGTAGCAGTATCCGATCTGGAAGAGGGCGGCGGCTCTCACCAACGCGACCACGTTGATGGTGCCGATCAGCACGCCGGAGTCTCTCAGAGTGACGCCCCAGGCGTACCAGTCGGGCTCGAGGTAGTGGGATGTCCAGTCGGTGAGCACTGATCTGGACTCATCCACGTCGGGATGGGCGAGCCAGCCCAGATGCCGGGTCACCTGCGGATCGGACGCCCAGTTGTCGTACATCTCCTGGGCATCATCGACGGACAGCCGCCGCAGCACCAGGCGGTCGGTGGCCAGAGTGATGGTTCCCAGGTGATTCACGCCCGTGAGCCTACCGACGCCCGCCCGAGTCCTCAGTGGCGAAGATGCTCGTGGTCGCGATGCTCGGGGGAGTCGACCTGGAAGGTCGAGTGCGTGACAGCCACCGGGAAGTGGGAGGCCACGCACTGCTGGAGGCTGTGGACCATCTGGACACGCGAGTGCTCGTCGATCTGCGCGCTCACGGTGACGTGAGCGGTCAGGGCCACATTGCCGGTGGAGATGGTGGTGACGTGCAGGTCATGGACGTCGTTGATCCCGGGCACCGAGAGGATGTGCTCACGGACCTCCGAGAGCTCAAGCCCCTCCGGCGTCTCCTCCATGAGGATCCGCAGCGAACGACGCAACAGGATCGCCGCCCGCGGGGCCATCAGGGCTGCGATGAACAGGGCGGCCACGGCGTCGCCGTAGTGCCAACCGGTGGTCACCGCGACTGTCGCTGCGACGATCACGGCCAGCGATCCCAGCGCGTCATTGGCGACCTCCAGGAAGGCCGCCCGCATGTTGAGGGAGTCTCCGCGCCCGCCCGAGAGAATCAGAAGCGACACGGCATTGGCCACCAGCCCGATGACGCCGATCGCCAGCATCGCACCGGCATCCACCGGTGTCGGGGACAGCAGCTTCTGGACGGCCTCCCAGGCGACCAGCAGGCAGATGATGAGCAGCATTCCGGCCTGCAGGGCGGCGGCGATCACCTCGGACCGTTCCCACCCCCAGGTGTGCCGGTCATCGCGCGGCCTGGCCATCAGCACCGTGGCGATCAGGGCGATCACCAGACCGGTGGAGTCGACGGCCATGTGCCCGGCGTCGGCTGCCAATGCCAGCGACCCGGTCACCACCGCTCCGACCAGCTCGACGACCAGCACGACGACGGTCACCGCCAGGGCAGCCGTCAGGCGACGCCGTGAGACGCCATGACCGCCGTGCTCGTGCGCCAATGACTCCCCATGGTCGGACACGATGTTGAGAACCCTTCTCTTCATACCCGCAGGGGGTATATGGACGGGCTCAACGTTACCGCTTCGCCCGCCGGTCCGAGACATCAACGACTGATCCGCCGACGCCGGCGTGGTCCGGCGACACCTCGATCCGTCGCCAGCCGGCCAGGCCCAGCAGCTCCGCATGGTGGCTCACCAGCACCACCGACGCGCCTGCCGTCAGCTCCAGGAAGGAGTCCAGCAGTGCCACCGCGGTGTCCACGTCGATGGCCGAGATGGCCTCATCGAGAAGGTAGACCGATGACCCCGACAGCAACCCCCGTGCCAGCAGGGTGAACTGCCTCTCGCCCCTCGAGGCCACCGTGATGTCCGGCAGCCCTGCCAGCCTCTGATAGAACCCGGTGCCACCCGACAGCCGAGTCAGCAGCGCCTCATCCCAGTCGAAGGCCCCGTAGTAGGTCGCATTGTCGCGGAATGAGGAGTGGAAGACCGGGGAGCCGTCACCGGAGTAGAAGACGGCGTCGCGGGGATCGGCGAGCGTGCCACCGGCCACGGTGACGACGCCGCTGTCAGCCGGGGAGAAGTAGATCGACTTGAGAAGTGTGGTCTTGCCCGAACCGGACGGCCCGCACAGCAGCACCCTGTCGCCGGGGGCCAGGCTGAGCCGGGGAAGAACCAGGCCACTGTCCTCGGACGAGACCGAGGAATCGGGGGAGCGGCCGCCGGTCCTCACCGACACTCCCTGGACTGGCACCTCCCGGCACCGTAACCTGCCGACCCCCGCGTCGATCGACGGCCGCCAGGAGACCTTCCCGGCCACCGTCTCGAACTGGGCCCTGATCTCATCGGTGGAGTGGATGGCGTTGATGCTGTAGAGCACATCGCCCAGCGGGGAGAGGAAAGCCTTGGCGTAGCCCAGGGTCGCCGCCACCGCACCCACGGATATCTGGCCCCGGAGGCAGGCGGCGCCAGCCACCACGAAGGACAGGAAGTACACCAGCTCGGTACAGGTTCCCGATGCTCCGTCGGCAATGGTCTTGCGTCTGCCGTAGCCGAATCTGGCCCGGGCAACGCTGCTGGCCTGGCTCCAGTGCGTGCTGGCGAAGGCCGATTGTGCCCGCGGTGGGATCTGCAGACGAGCGCGCAGGAACTCCTCGATGCGGGTCGTGTAGTCCTGCAGCACCGAGTAGTACCGGCTGGCTGCTGCTGACAGCCGGGTCCGGAACGGCCGGGGGACCGCCAGGGCGACCAGGGACATCGCGAAGATCGTGACTGCGATCAGGGGACTGGTGTACCAGGCCAGGACCACGCCGTAGACCAGCATCGCGATGCAGTCCTTGACGATGGCGACCAGCGGAGTCAGATAGTCCTGCTCGAGTTTGGTGACGTTGTTGGTGACCTGCGAGAGTTCGGCGCCAGCGCCCTCAGCACTGTGCCAGTCCTCCGGTGGCTGACCCAGGAACGCCAGGAAGTACTGCTGCTTGGCGGAGCGGTCGAATCGCACGGAGACCCGCCACCAGATCAACTGCGCCACGATCTCACAGAGAAGTCCCACGAGCAGCAGCACCAGATATTTCATGGCAATGCTCATCAGGCTGACCCGATGGTGGATCAGAACATCATCCACCAGCATTCCGGTGAGCGCCGGAAGTAACGCATAGGAAATGCTTCCCACGGTGTCGACGCCGATATTGAGGGCAATACCGGCCCGTATCTCGCGAATAATCCGGGCGAGGGCTGATCCACCATGGCACATGATTGTCGGTATATCAGGTGGCGATGGTGACCTCTCGGCCGGGGAGAGCAGCCGCGCCGCCGAGACCCGGTCTCAGACCTCGGCCATCTCGTGAGGAGCGAGCGAGGCCGTCGCCGGTGAGGTGGGGATGTCCTGGTCCTGGCCGGCATTGCGGTCGCGGGCGGTGGCGGCCATCAGCTTGATCCGGTTGAGCTGGTTCACCTGGGATGCCCCGGGGTCGTAGTCCACCGAGACAATATTGGCCTGCGGGTACTGACGTCGCAGCTCCCGGAAGATGCCGCGTCCGGTGACATGGTTCGGCAGGCAGGCGAACGGCTGCACGCAGGCGATATTGGGCACATCCTCGCGGATCATGTCGACCATCTCGCCCACCAGGTACCAACCCTCACCGGCCTGGTTGCCCAGCTGGACGATCTTCTGGGCCTCCTCCATCAAGGTGGTGATCGGGGTGGCCGGCTCGAACCGCCGGCTGCGGGCCAGCTCGGCGTCAATCGGCTTCTGGTACTGCATCAGCAGCGCCCGGAAGGCCTTCTTGACGTGCCGGCCCCATTTGTCGGTGCCGAAGGTCTTGTAGTTGTAGTCGCCGGAGGACAGGCAGTTGTAGACGAACCACATCAGCCCGGGCAGCACGGCCTCGCAGTCCTCGGACTCGATGGTCTCGACGATGTGATTGTTGGCATCGGGGTGGAACTGCACGAGGATCTCGCCGAGCACCCCGACCCGTGGCTTGCGGGGGACATCGCGCAGCTCCAGCCGATCGAAGTCCTCGACGATCCACCGGATCAGCTTCTTGTAGGAGGTCGAGGCCCCCAGCGTCTGGGAATGCCGACCGGTGAGGAAGTGTTCCCGGCAGATCACCGTCCAGTGCTCCATCAGGGCGTCGGCCGACCCGGCGACCGTCTCGTAGGGACGGGTGCGCAGGTGCACCTTCTGCAGCAGGTCGCCCAGCGAGATCGCCTGGATCATCTTGTGGACCAGGGGTGCGGTCAGCGAGAAGCCCGGATTCTCCTCGACCCCTTGAAGGCTGGCCGCGATCACCGGGATGTGGCCGAAGCCGGCGTCCTTGAGTCCCTTGCGCAGCAGTGCGATGTAGTTGGTCGCCCGGCACATCCCACCGGTCTGGGTGAGGAACAAGGTGGTGTGGTCCAGGTCGTAGCGCCCCGATCTCAGGGCGCCGACCAGCTGTCCGATGACCACCACTGCGGGGAAGCAGGCGTCATTGTTGACCAGCGACAGGCCGTACTCGATGTCGGACCTCGGAGCGGTCCTGAGCACCTCCACCCGGTACCCGGCGGCCTGCAGGGCCGCCTCGGCCAGCGCGGTCTGGTAGGGCGCCAGCTGCGGGATGAGGATCGTGTGGGTGGCCCTCATCTCCTTGGTGAAGGGCACCCGGTCGTCGCTGACGGGATGGGCGACCAGCGGCCGCTCGTGACTGCGTCGATCCTTCGCGGCGGCCTTGAGGGAGCGCAACCGGATCCGGGCAGCACCCAGGTTGGAGACCTCGTCGATCTTGAGACTGGTGTAGATCCGGTCACGCGCGGACATGATCTCGCGCACCTGATCGGTGGTGATGGCGTCCAGCCCGCAGCCGAAGGAGTTGAGCTGGACGATCTCCAGATCGGGGCGCGAGGCCACGAAGGCGGCGGCCTGGTAGAGCCGAGAGTGGAACATCCACTGGTCGCGCACCCGCAGCGGTCGCTCCAGCAGATCGGCGCCCAGGTGGGCCACCGAGTCCTCGGTGAGCACCGCCAGACCCAGCGAGTTGGCCATCTCGGGAATGCCGTGGTGGATCTCGGGATCCACGTGGTAGGGCCGTCCGGCCAGCACGATTCCCGGCACATGGTGCTGTTCCATGTAGGCCAGCGCGTCCTCACCCATCCTGCGGACGTCGGCATGGAATGCCCGGTCCTCGGCCAGTCCCTTGTCGATGGCCTCGCGGGCCTCCTCGTAACTCACCCCGTCGTCGCCGAAGACCTCGGCGAGCCGCTCAGCGAGCTTCTCGGGATCGGCCAGCGACAGGAAGGGCGAGATGAGTTCGACGTCCTTGTCGCGCAGATCCTCCACATTGGCTCGCAGCACCTCGGGATAGGAGGCCACCACCGGGCAGTTGAAGTGGTTGTCGGCCGCCGCCACGGTCTGCTGCTCGAAGCGGATGCAGGGGTCGAAGATGCGGGTGACGCCGCGCTCGATGAGGTCCTCGATGTGGCCATTGTTCAGCTTGGCGGGATAGCAGATGTTCTCCGAGGCGATCGACTCCATGCCCTTGTCGAAGAGCTCATGGGAGGAGCGCCCGGAGATCATCACCCGATACCCCAGGGCCGACAGGGTGGTGAACCAGAAGGGGTAGTTCTCGTACATGTTGAGCGCCCGCGGCAGGCCGAGATCGCCACGGAAGGCCTTCTTGGCGGTGAGACGCCGGTAGGAGAAGAGCCGCTTGTACTTGGCCTCGAAGACATTCGGGAGCTCGGACTTGGGACGCCGCCCGGCCGCCTTGTTGTCGACCTCGGCACCCCGGTCGCAGCGGTTGCCCGAGACGAACACCCGCCCGTCGGAGAAGGTGGAGATGGTGCGCTGGCAGTGGTTCTGGCACAGCGTGCAGTCGTCGCGGTGGGTCTCCACCGCGAACCCGTCGAGCTCGGCGCGCTGACGCAGCCCCGGCGTCGTGCTGGGCTCACCGGCGTGGAACCGGGCCCGGGCCGTCATCGCGGCCCCGAAGGCCCCCATCAGACCGGCCTCATTGGGGCGGACCACCTCGTGGCCGGTGAGCAGCTCGAAGGCTCTCAGCACGGCGTCATTGAGGAAGGTCCCGCCCTGGACGACGACCCGCTCGCCCAGCTGGGCCGGATCGGTGAGCTTGATGACCTTGTAGAGAGCGTTGCGGATCACCGAGTAGGACAGTCCGGCGGCGATGTCACTGGGGGTGGCGCCCTCCTTCTGGGCCTGCTTGACCGAGGAGTTCATGAACACGGTGCAGCGGCTGCCCAGATCCACCGGATGCTCGGCGAGAAGGCTCATCCGGGCGAAGCTGCGGATGTCGGTGTCCATCCCGGCGGCGAAGGTCTGCAGGAAGGAGCCGCAACCCGAGGAGCAGGCCTCGTTGACGCTGATCGAGTCGATGCAGTCGTCGAAGACCTTGAGGTACTTCATGTCCTGGCCGCCGATGTCGATGATCGAGGTGACGCCGGGGCACAGGTGCTCAGCAGCCCGGTAGTGGGCCATCGTCTCGACCTCGCCGTCCTCGGCCCCCAGGGCGGCCTTGACCAGACCCTCCCCGTAACCGGTGGTGCAGGTCCGGGCGATCCGGGCACCCTCGGGAAGACTGTCGTAGAGGTCGGCGAGGATCTCCACCGCGGCGTTGACCGGATCGCCCTGGTTGGAGGCGTAGTGGGAGGCCACGATGGTCAGCGACTCGTCCAGCAGCACCGACTTGATGGTGGTCGATCCGGCGTCGATGCCCAGGAACAGATCACCGCGGGCCGCCGACAGCGGCTTGACCGGCAGCTTGGTGCGCGCGTGACGGGCGTGGAAGGAGTCCAGCTCCGCCTGGTCGTGGAACAGCGGGGGCATCGACTGGCTCACCCCGGTGGCGGTGCGGGCGGTGGTGGCCCGGCGGGCCAGATCGGCCAGGCTGATCGGCGAGGACTCGGCCCTCAGAGCCGCTCCCATCGCGACGTAGAGCTGGGCGCGGCGCGGCGTCACGAAGCTGTCGGCCTTGCCGTCCAGCAGACCGGCGAAGGCCTTGCGCAGGCTCGGCATGAAGTGCAGCGGACCGCCCAGGAAGATCACCTGGCCGCGGATCGGACGCCCGCAGGCCAGACCTGCGATGCACTGGGTGGCCACCGCCTTCATCACCGAGGCGGCCAGATCCTCGTGGCGGGCCCCCTCGTTGAGCAGCGGCTGGAGGTCGGACTTGGCGAACACCCCGCAGCGCGAGGCGATCGGATGGGTGGTGGTGGCGTGCAGCGCCAGCTCGTCGAGGCCCGGTGCGTCGGTGTGCAGCAGAGTGGCCATCTGGTCGATGAAGGCCCCGGTGCCGCCGGCGCAGGAGCCGTTCATCCGCTGCTCGGGGACCGGCTTGAGGTAGGTGATCTTGGCGTCCTCGCCGCCCAGCTCCAGCAGCACGTCGGCATCGGGATTCCAGTGCTGGACGGCGGCGGTCTCGGCCATCACCTCCTGGATGAAAGGGACGTCGAGGGCATCGGCGGTGCCCAGTCCGGCCGACCCGGTCACCGAGACCCGCACCATCGCGGCCGGCAGCGCCGCGGAGACATCGCCCAGCAGCGAGGAGATGGCGCCGGTGATATCGGCGTGGTGACGCCGGTAGTCCTCGAAGACGATGTCGGCGCCGTTGAGGGGGTCACCATCGAAGACAACGGCCTTGATGGTGGTCGAGCCGATGTCCAGGCCCATCCGCAGATCTGCTCTCCCGGTGTCCATGGGCCTATTTCAACACCATGGAAATCCGCTCCTGCACACCACCCCCCCAATTGGCGCACAGACCCGTTGCCTACCCTTGAGGCCATGACCACCACGGCTCGCAATGCCGGTGCCGCAGACACCACCGGCCCATCGCGGCGGACCGCGCCGCGTCGTGGCCCACGTCCCGAGTCCGGCCAGGCCCGCGCCGCGATCCTGGCAGCTGCCCGCACGCTCTTCGTCGACTCGGAGTTCAGCGCGGTCAGTATGCGTGCCATCGCCCGGGAGGCCGGGGTGGACACCGGACTGGTGCGCTACTACTTCGGCACCAAGCAGGATCTGTACAACGAGGCGATGGCCCTTCCCAGCGGACCTCACCTCATCATCGCCAGGGTCTGCGACCGGTGTGACGCCGATCACCTCGGGGAAACCCTGATCCGGGCCTTCGTGCAGGCCTGGGACGGCCATGTGGGGGAGTTCACCGAGCGGGGCTCGGCAACCCTGCAAGGGGTCGTCCAGGCGATGGTCACCCAGCCTGAGGCCTTCGAGCAGGTCAACGAGCTGTACCAGAAGGCGCTCATCGACCCGATCGTGGCCGTGCTGGACGATCGCTTCGACCATGCCGAGGCCGAGCTCCGCGCCACCATCGGGCTGGCCCGGCTGCTGGGACTGTTCACCACCCGTTACATCGTGGGGTTGGACGCACTGGCCCAGTTGCCGGGGGAGGAGCTGGTGGCCCGGGAGGGGCCGTGCCTCCAGCAGGTGCTCACCGGTCCGGCCCCCGACCGGCCGGTATCTGGCTAGAGTGGTGCTCACGCGCAAGGATGCGCGAGTCGTAACACAAGTTCAGTAGCACATGCAGTGAGGCGTCGTGCACAGGTGAGGCGCGACGAGTGCAGGATGCCACCAGGCTCACCCACAGAAGGGGCTTCGCCATGACGATTGCGATCAAGATCGGTTTCCTCGACGACGACCCGGTGGTCGATGAGAAGGGCAGTTTCGCGGCCCGCGGGGCGGGCGGGGCGATCGCCGGCCGGCTCTTCACGATCTTTCCCGATGCCGTGCTGATCGGCCCCCAGGACGGCCAGTACGGCAACATCACGATGAGACGCCTGGAGAATCTGGACCCTCGTGGTGACCTCATCATCAACCTCGACGTCCTGGACTCGATCGGGCTGTTCCAGAGGCTGCACCGCGGCGGTGCCGAGCCGAAGATCCTCAACCTGCAGTGGCTGCCCCCCTCCCACTACCACCACAAGGTGAACTTCGCGGCGATGGGACTGTCATTCGCGCTCTTCCCGACGCTGTGCTCGGGGGAGCGGACCGCCGGCGAGGTGGCCGAGATCGTGCGCCGCTGGACCATCCCGCCGCTGGCCCACCAGGCGCGGATCGGCTGGTTCCAGCCGGGCATCCGCGACGATCTGGTCAAGCCGCACACCGATCTGGAGGTGCCCGTGGTGCTCTACCCGGCGATCCATCTCACCGAGGCCAAGAAGCCCAAGGTCTTCCTCAAGGTGGTCCGCGAGGTCGCCGGCCGGGTGCCGCTGACCATGGAGGCCCGGCTGGCGCAGCGGGACCTGGCCAGCGTGATGGCGATGAAGATGTCCTCGCCGCGGTGGGCGAAGGTCTCCCCGCTGTTCGGCGAGAAGGAGGAGTACTGGGAGTCGCTGTCCCATGCCACCGCATTCCTGGCCACCGCCCAGGAGGAGGCCTACGGGTTGGAGTACCTGGAGGCGCTGCTGGCCGGGGCGATCGGCATCTTCCCCCACCAGCCCTGGGCAGCGCACCTGGTGCCGGCCTTCTACCCCTATCTCTACGCCACCGAGAATCAGGCTGCCGATATGCTCGCCGACGTGCTGAGCGATCCGGCCGCGGCCCGCAAGGCCGTCGACGAGTCGGCCGGCGGGTCACTGTCGGAGTGGATCCTGGGAGCCCACACCCGCGCCGAGGGCAACGAGGCGCTGCGTGCCCAGATCACCGACTGGTTCCCCGAGGTGGGCTGAACCGATCCGGACGCCAGGCCTCATCTGGAAGCTGCGGGGTGGGGAGGGATAGGCTCGGACGAAGGCCCGCACCGTCTATGCGAGGCCCCGACACCGGAAGGATCACGTTCGTGCTGCGAACCCATGAGGCAGGCACCCTGCGAGCCAGCGACATCGGCAAGGAGGTGACCCTGGCTGGATGGGTCGGACACCGGCGCGATCATGGCGGCGTGGCCTTCATCGACCTGCGAGATGCCTCCGGGCTGGCCCAGGTCGTCATCCGTGACGAGATCCTGGCCTCATCAGGAGCCCACGATCTGCGCAACGAGTTCTGCATCAAGGTCACCGGCGTCGTCGAGGCCCGCCCCGACGGCAATGCCAACCCGAACCTGCCCTCGGGCGAGATCGAGGTCGCGATCTCCGATCTCGAGGTCCTCAACCGATCGGCCCCGCTGCCCTTCCAGATCGACGAACACGTCAGCGTCGGGGAGGACGCGCGGCTGCGGTACCGCTATCTGGACCTGCGACGCCCCCGCCAGCATGCCGCCCTGGTGCTGCGTTCCCAGGTGACTCACAGGATCCGCGAGGTGCTGGACCGGCACGGTTTCTACGACATCGAGACGCCGACCCTGACCCGCTCCACCCCCGAGGGTGCCCGCGACTTCCTGGTGCCGGCCCGGCTGGCACCTGGTTCCTGGTACGCCCTGCCCCAGAGCCCCCAGCTGTTCAAGCAGCTGCTCATGGTGGCCGGCATGGAGCGCTACTACCAGATCGCCCGCTGCTACCGCGACGAGGACTTCCGGGCGGACCGTCAGCCCGAGTTCACCCAGCTCGATGTCGAGATGAGCTTCGTCGACCAGGACGATGTGATGGCCCTGGGTGAGGAGGTGATGGCCGAGTGCTGGAAGCTGATCGGCGTCGACATCCCACGTCCGATGCCACGGATCACCTGGCATGACGCAATGAACCGGTACGGCTCCGACAAGCCGGACCTGCGCTTCGGCAATGAGATCACCGAGGTGACCGACTTCTTCGCCGGCACGCCGTTCCGGGTCTTCCAGGCGCCCTATGTCGGCGCTGTGGTGATGCCCGGTGGGGCGTCGCTGCCGCGCCGCCAGTTCGACGCATGGCAGGAGTGGGCACGCACCCGCGGCGCCAAGGGGCTGGCCTACATCACAGTTCAGGAGGACGGTCAGCTGGCCGGCCCGGTGGCCAAGAACATCTCGGCCGCCGAGAAGGCCGGCATTGCCGAGAAGGTCGGCGCCCAGCCCGGGGATGCGATCTTCTTCGCCGCCGGAGCCCGGACCGCCTCCCAGGAGCTGTTGGGTGCCGCCCGGCTGGAGATCGGCTCGCGGTGCAAGCTCTACGACCCGGCCGACTGGGCCTTCTGCTGGGTGGTCGATGCCCCGATGTTCAAGCCCACCAAGGAGGCCGAGGCCGAGGGTGATGTGGCCGTCGGCGGTGGCGAGTGGACTGCTGTCCACCACGCCTTCACCAGCCCCAAGCCCGAGTGCCTGGACACCTTCGACACCGATCCCGGGTCGGCGCTGAGCTACGGCTACGACTTCGTGTGCAATGGCAATGAGGTGGGCGGCGGATCGATCCGTATCCACCGCCGCGATGTCCAGGAGCGAGTCTTCAAGGTGATGGGGATCGGCGCCGAGGAGGCCCAGCAGAAGTTCGGCTTCCTGCTGGACGCCTTCAAGTTCGGCGCCCCGCCGCACGGCGGCATCGCCTGGGGCCTGGACCGGCTGGTGATGCTGCTGGGCGGCTTCGACTCGATCCGCGACGTCATCGCCTTCCCGAAGACCGGTAACGGGTACGACCCGTTGACCCAGGCTCCGGCCCCGATCACCGCGGCCCAGCGCCGCGAGGCCGGGGTGGATGCCAAGCCGGTCAAGAAGGGTGAGAAGAAGGAGTCTGCCGAGAAGTCAGCGGAGGACCCTGCGAAGGGGTGATCCCTCGGCCTCCTCCAGATGCGCGTCCTGCCCGGGTGGTGCTGTCACCCGGGCAGCACTGCATCTGGCAGCCGGGGCATCCGAGGCCGCCCGAGGGGCAGGAGAGACTCATGGTGGAGATGACCGACGCCGAGTTCGAGGCGTGCATGGATGATGCCCTGGATCTGATCCCGCCCGCGCTGACCGATGCGATCGACAATGTCGCCATCCAGGTGGCCGATGAACCCGGCGAGGACCAGCCGTCGACCCTTCTGGGCCTGTACGAAGGTGTGCCACTGATCCGACGAGACTCCCACTGGGGATTCGTGCCTCCCGATGTCATCACGATCTTCTCAGGACCGCTGAAGAGGATCTGTGCCAGCAGGCAGCAGCTGGTCGAGCAGATCAAGGTCACGGTCATCCACGAGGTGGCCCATCACTTCGGCGTCAGTGACGAACGCCTGCACGAACTGGGCTGGGGATGACCCGGTAACAGGTCAGGTAGTCGACTACGCGTGCGCCTGACTGCAGGAGCGGGCCACAGTGGCCGGGTTGACAGATCGACACCCACCTCACCCAAGGCAGGAACCGATGACTACCCAGCAACCAGGACTCAACGGGACGAAGATCCCTTCCAGGCGGACGATCGGGAGGTCGCTCGCGGTGGCAGCCGTGACGACGGCACTGGTGGCGGGATTCACCGTCGCCCCCGCCCAGGCTCACCAGCGGAGCGCACCCCGGCCGAAGGTGACGGTGAAGTCCACCAAGGTGGTGATGCCCTTCAACCTCGAGCTGGATCGCGGCAGGGTCCTCATCGCCGACGGGGGGTCCAACCAGGTCGGCCAGCTCAGGCCCGGCGGCGCCACCAGGACGGTGGTCGCCGACCAGCCGGGTGCCTCAGGGGTCGCCACCTTGCGGGACGGCCGGTGGCTGGCCGTCGCCGTGACCAAGACCGACTACGCCACCTTCACGAACACCGCCAGCGGGCTCAACCTGCTGGGGCCCCGGGGCACCCGCATCTATGCAGACACCCTGGCCTACGAGAAGAAGCACAATCCCGACAGCAACTACTTCTACGGCGTCAGGAACGCCTCCAAGTGCGTCAAGGACTCCATCGAGAAGCTCGGCGCCGGGCCGGTGTACTACAAGGGCCAGGTGGACTCCCACTCCTACTCGGTCGCCTCCTACGGTCACAGCTGGATGGTGGCCGATGCGGGCTCCAACACGCTGTGGAAGGTGAGCGCGAGGGGCAAGGTCTCGACCCTGGCAGTGCTGCCACCGGCTCCCGTCGTCATCACCTCGGCGATCGCCAAGGCGAACGGGCTGGCGGCCTGCACCATCGGTGTGACCTATCTGTCCGAGTCGGTGCCCACCGACGTGGAGGTCGGCCGCGACGGCTACCTCTACGTGACGACCCTGCCCGGCGGGGTGGAGAGTCCGCAGAACGCTCAAGGAGCCCTCTGGAGGGTCAACCCCCGCACCGGCAGGTACACCAAGATCGTCACCGGGTTCTCAGGGGCCACCAACCTGGCCCTCGGGCGCCATGGCGAGATCTACGTCGCAGAGCTCTACCGTGGAAGGATCACGGAGGTCCGGCACGGCAAGAAGCAGACCTTCGTCACACTGCCCGGAGTGGTGGCGGTGGAGACTGCAAGGGATGGTTCGCTGTGGGCCGCCACCGTCGACCTGTCCCAGCAGGGGCCGGGCAGCGTCGTCCAGGTGACGACCCCGCGCCGTTGAGTCCCGGGTCAACGCGTCCGGCCCGACCGGGAGGGCCGACCGGATGTGACTGGCGCGTTACTGGTGGGCGTCGATGCGGGCCCGCTCCAGAGCACGCTTGCCATTCAGATTGAGCTTCATACAACAGTGGTAGACGTGGCCCTCGATGGTGCGTACGGAGACTCCGAGCAGGTCGGCGATCTCACGGCTGCTGAGCCTACGGCCCACCAGGCGCGCCACCTCGCGCTCCCGATCGGTCAGTGGCAGTGGGCGTCGGTGACGTAGTGCCGCCACGGTGCAGGGGTGGCCCAGGGCATCGTCGAGATCGTCGATCCGGCTGCGAAGAGCGAACTGGCGATCCGTGCGTGCCTGACGGTCGAACTCCCCGGCGGCGTGGATGGCGGCGTCGAGGGCGAGGAGGCGGAATCCGAGATCGGCGAATCGACGGGAGGCACTCTCCAGCAGTTCGGGATCATGTCGGCACAGAGCTCGGGCGTGGATCGCCATGACCTGGGGCAGGGGTCCCTCGCACGGGTCGGCGATGGCAACCAGTGATCGGACCACCGAGGAGTCGCCGTATCGCAGTGCCCGGTGCAGCGCGACGCAGGCCACAGCAGTCTGCCGGGAGTCGATGGCCAGGCTCGCGGCCCGGCGCGCTCCGGCGATGGCCGAGCTCGCCTGACCCGCTCCACCTTCACCGCGGCTCGGGCCAGTTCATACATCGGTGCCAGCAGGCCGCTGGCGGCCCGTCGCTCGGCCAGCTGTTCGAGCACCTGCTGGGCGGCATCACTGCGGCCGGCCAGCGCCAGAGCCTCGGCTCGACCGATCTGCGCCAGCTGGTAGCAGCCCGTCACGTCGCAGCTGTGCAGCCCGGCGGCTGCCTGGCTGAACCATTCGGCGGCCCGGGGGTCGCCGGCCGCGCCGGCCTGCAGCGCCCTGCAGAGGAGTTGGATCGGCTGCGGCTGAGATCGCGGTGCGGTCCCTGTGTGGCCCGACGGTGGCTGCGCGGTGGCCGCTGGGGGCAGAGGTCCGGCGAGCACCGACGCCAGCGCGGCCGCCAGGCCGGCATGGTCTGCCAGGAATCCGGTGTCGAACCTGCGTTCGACCGCCCGGACCCGTTCGACCAGCGACGCGACTGTGCCGCTGCTGCCTGACAGGGCTGAGGCGATGGCGAGGGTGGTCGCGGCGCGTACCACTGCGGGTGGCGGCAGGGCGTCGATCTCCAGGACCTGATCGGCCATCCGGTGGGCTCTGGCCAGGTCTCCCTGGTAGAGAGCCATGGAGGCCTCCACCGCATCGATGGCGGCACCGCTGGCCTTGGTCGGTGGTGCCGCTCTCGCCGCATCCAGGGCGGCGCGGGCCCGGGGTGGATCGTCCAGGGCCCAGAACAGGTTCGTGATTCTCAGGCTGGACCAGGCGAGGAACTCCTCGCCTGTGGTGGGCTGAAGCGAGCTCAGCAGTTCCTCGGCTGCGGCGCCTCTGCCCTGCCAGCTGAGCGCGTGGGCGAGGACGGTGCCGCTGGCAAATCCGCCGCCGCGGTCCAGTGCGGCTCGGGCGATCTGCTCGCCCGAGGTGAGATCGGAGGCCGACATGGCATGGCGGGCGGCCTTCTGGAGGAAGTCCAGCGGTGCGGGATGGTCGCTGGACAGGCTGAGAAGTGCGACCCGGGTGGGATCCATGGAGGTCTGCGGACCCGACAGTGCGGCCTCCATGAGCAGTCCTCGCAGCCGGCGAGCCCGCATCCTCCCGAGGTGGGCGTGCAGATGCTTGCCGTGCAATGGATGGGCCAACCGGACGACGACCTCGTCGGCCCGCGGGACCAGTTCGATGACGCCGGCCGTCTCGGCCTCCTCGATCGCCGGCACCTGGGAGGCGGCAACCAGATCGTCGACCCGCACCGGCTCCCCGATAGCCACCAGGGCGGCCGCCTCGACGGCAGCCGGAGACAGCGTCGACAGCTCCGCCGCGATGAAGTCGTCGAGTTGCTGGTCGAGATCGGGCAACCGTTCCAACCGCCACAGCGCCCCCGCCCGTTGCAGGTCTCCGGTGTCCAGGCCGGTCTCGATGAGGTGTCTCAGGAACAGCGGATTTCTCCGTGCCGCGGCGTGGATGCGCTCGACGGAGGAGGGCTCCAGGGCGGCGCCCAGCGCGACCGTGCAGAGCTGGGCGGTCTCAGCTCGTGACAACGGGAGCAGGTCCACCCGGGGCAACAGCTCGTCCTTCCACAGTGCCCGCACGGCGTCTGGGGCCTGATGGCCGGCGCGCACCGTCACCAGTACGTCGGCGAGATGCTCCACCACGACGTGGTGGAGGAAGGAGGCCGAGGCGGGGTCGAGAAGGTGCGCGTCATCCACCGCGATACGGGTACGTTCGCCCGTCGACAGCACCGCCCCGGCGGTGCGCAACTGCTCGGTGATGCTCCCCGCCGAACCGCCGAGCAGTGCGATGAAGGCTCCGGCGGGTACCGCCTGCGCTGCGACGGTGCCTGCGAACATGTGTCCTGAGGGATGGCCACGTAGCCACTGGCGGGCCAGGGAGGTCTTCCCGTGACCTGCTCTTCCGAGGACGACCAGACCCCGGTGGTCGCCGGAGGCGGCCGCCAGGAGGACCTTCTGACGTGCCGGAGACAGCCACTCAAACGGCCAGGTCCGCTCGTGCATCCCCGTACTCTAGATTCCCAAGGGGGCACTGCCATGATGGCGTGGAGGCACAGCGGCCTGGCAATGTGATGCGGAGGTGATCCTGTGGAGTTGGTCGACGGGGTGACCCGATGGGTGGTCAGACCATCATGAACTCATGGGATGACCTCGGCGGATATCAGAACGGGTTCTACTCCGAGAGGGCAGGGGCCTGGGTTGAGTACATGCGCGCCAGCCTTGCAGGACAGGGGCGCTGGAGAGAGTGGATTGAGCTGAGCTATGTGGACTACCGGGGCCATCACATGCGAGAACGGGTCTGCCGGCCCCGGACCAGGCTTCAACGACTTGTTCCGCGCTCCATAGTCGTCGTCGATGACGACGGAAAGTGAGTTGACCGTGATTTCTCCGGGAAGGGTCTGGCTGTTGTCGCATTGGCCGGATGAGGATGACGCCAGAGCCAAGACTCTCGGCATGTTCTCCACGCCCGAGGTGGCCCATGCCGCAGTGGGCAGTGTTCTTGAGCATCCCGGTTTCACAGGATCGTCCAGGTCGGACTTCTACCTGGCTGAGTATCGCGTTGGCGCGCCGGTGCCGGCTCAGGATCCGCGGACGACCTGCCGCACCCGCGTCTCGCCACCAGTGTCAGCCCACCTCGTTAGGGTGGGGGCATGACCATCACCACCACGATCACCTGGATCGACGTCAGGGGCGTGAACAACATGCGCGACCTGGTGGGCACCCCGGCCAAGGACGGCCGGAGGATCGCCGCCAACCGGCTGCTGCGATCCGACAACCTGGACCGCCTCACCCCGGCGGGCATCGATACCCTGGTCAACAACCACGATCTCACCGACGTCATCGATCTGCGCACCAACTATGAACTGGCCCGGATCGGCTCGGGTCCGCTGCGCACCGATCCGCGGGTGAGGGTCACCACCGGCTCGTTCTACCCCGAGGACGACCCGGACGCCCTCGTCCCGCCCTGGCGCGAGGAGATGAGCGCGATGACCCCGGCCACCCGCAATGAGGCGATGGCCGCCCATTACATGGAGTACCTGGAGGTCCGCCCCGACACCGTGCTCGCCGACATGCGGGTGCTGGGCTCGGCGCAGGGCGCCACCGATATCCACTGCGCCGCCGGAAAGGACCGCACCGGCACCCTGATGGCCGTCGTGCTGTCGACCCTGGGGGTGCCGCAGGAGGCGATCCAGGCCGACTACGAGGCCACCAACCAGCGCCTTGATCGGATCATGGCCAGCCTCGGCGAGGCGGCCGCCGCCGGTTCGGCCAGCCAAGGGGCCTACTCGGGATCCGAGCAGACCTGCCCGCCCGAGATCATCGCCGGGCTGCTGGCCCACATCGACGACCGCTACGGCAGCGTCGCCGACTACCTGGACCGGATCGGCTGGACGGCCGAGGACCAGGCAGTCCTCGAATCCCATCTGCTGACCGACTGAGAGCCGGCCCGAGCACGCGATGAGTGAGGATCTGTTCGGCAACCCGGTGGGCGACGGCATCGCTGGGTCCGGATCACCCGCCGCCGGCGGTTCCCTGTCGGACGCCCTCAACCCGTCGGCGCCGCTGGCGGTGCGAATGCGGCCGCGCACCATCGACGAGATCGTCGGCCAGCAGCACCTGCTGGGCCCCGGCTCCCCGCTGCGGCGGCTGGCCGAGGGCAGCGCGGCGATGAGCGTCTTCCTGTGGGGACCTCCTGGAGTCGGTAAGACCACCATCGCCAGCGTCATCTCGCACGCCTCGAACCGGCGCTTCGTGGAACTGTCGGCGGTCACCGCCGGGGTCAAGGACGTCCGCCGCGAGCTGGAGACCGCCCGCCGGGAGCTGGCGATGGGACGTCCCACCGTGCTCTTCGTCGATGAGGTGCACCGGTTCAACAAGGCCCAGCAGGACGTCCTGCTGCCAGCGGTGGAGAACCGCATCGTCACTCTGGTCGCGGCCACCACCGAGAATCCCTCCTTCTCGGTGATCTCCCCGCTGCTGTCGCGGTCGCTGCTGCTGACCCTCAAGCCGCTGACATCTGAGGACATCTCCACCCTGGTCGACCGAGCCCTGGAGGACCCGCGGGGGCTCCACACCCCGGACGACGGCCACTACCAGCTCACCGATCAGGGGCGTGCGGACCTGCTCCAGATGGCCGGCGGGGATGCCCGCCGGGTACTCACCTACCTTGAGGAGGCCGCCGCGGGGGCCACCGCGTCGGGCACCGACACGATCACCCCGCAGATCGTTGCCACCGCCGTGGACCGCGCCGCGGTGCGCTACGACAAGGATGGAGACCAGCACTACGACGTCATCAGTGCCTTCATCAAGTCGGTCCGCGGCTCCGACGCCGACGCCGCCCTGCACTGGCTGGCCCGGATGATCGAGGCCGGCGAGGATGCCCGCTTCATCGCGCGGCGTCTCATTGTGCTGGCCTCCGAGGACATCGGGATGGCCGCCCCCAGCGTCCTGCAGACCTGTGTGGCCGCAGCCCAGGCGGTCCAGCTCATCGGGATGCCGGAGGCCCGCATCAATCTGGCCCACGCGACGATCGCCGCTGCCACCGCCCCCAAGTCCAATGCGGTCATCCTGGGAATCGACGCCGCCCTGGCCGATGTGCGCGCCGGCAAGGGCGGTGAGGTGCCGTTGCACCTCAGAGACGCCCACTACTCCAGCGCCTCAGATCTCGGCCATGGCATCGGCTACAAGTACGCCCATGACTTCCCGCACGGCGTCGCCGCCCAGCAGTACCTTCCCGACAGCCTCGCCGGCGCGCGCTACTACCGTCCCACCGACCACGGTAACGAGGAGAAGATCGGGCAGCGATGGGCCCAGCTGCGTCACCTGCTGGGCCGTGAGCCCGACTAGAGTGTGACGGCGTCGTCCCCCCTCTGATTGGAGCAGACCCCATGACAGTTGGCCAGATCGCGGCTCTCATCGCAGCCTTGGCCGTCGTGGCCCTGGTGGGGCTGCTGGCCATCCCGCTGCTCAAACTCGGCGGGGTGCTCGATCAGCTGCGCGCAGCGGTGCGCAACCTCGACGACTCCACGGTGCCGATCCTCGAGGAGCTCAAGGCGACTGTCACCGTCACCAATGAGGAGATCGCCAAGATCGGAGACGTCACCTCCGATGTGCACACCGTCTCCGAGCACGTCACCGAGATGTCGGCCCGCACCAATGAACTGTCGAAGGTCGTCACCGAGACCGTCGCGACCCCGATGATCAAGGTCGCCGGACTGGCCCACGGGGTCCGCAGGGCCAATGCCGTCCGAAGGTCTGGAAATCTGGGACGAAAGGACCACTCAGCATGAGCGCACGAGGTTGGCTGCTGGCCGCGGCCGGCGCCGCAGTCGCCGGTACCGTCGCCGCAGCCGTCGTCCGGGCCGCCCGGTCGGGGGAGCTGGGCGCCGGACGCACCGGTGAGCTGGCGGGATCGCGGCTCCCGGTACTCCGTGGCAACGCTGCGCGTCCCACCAACGGGGCCGGCTCCGCGGTCTCGGCAGGGCTGGCCAGGCTGGGCGAACAGGTCGCCGATCTGGCATCACAGGCCCGTGACTTCGTCCGGATCGTCTCCGACGAGTCAGCCGCCAAGCAGTCCGAGCTGCGCGCCCGGCTGGGGATGGACGAGCAGGGCTGAGACACCGGACGACAACTCATCCACCGGGCGGACCGCCGGGCAGCCGCCAGTGGCGCGGTAGGCTTGCCCACCGGTTCCGCCGTGCCGGCGGACGTAGCACCACTTGAGCTAGGACGGGTATGAGAACTGCGGAGATCGGACAGCGATTCCTCGACTTCTTCGAGAAGAAGGGCCACACCGTCGTCCCCAGCGCCTCGCTGCTCTACAACGACCCGACCCTGCTGTTCGTCAACGCCGGGATGGTGCCCTTCAAGCACTACCTGATGGGCGTCGAGCCCTCGCCGTGGAAACGGGCCACCAGCATTCAGAAGTGTGTCCGTACCCTCGACATCGAGGAGGTCGGCAAGACCACCCGGCACGGCACCTTCTTCCAGATGCTCGGCAATTTCTCCTTCGGCGACTACTTCAAGAAGGAGGCCATCTCCTACGCCTGGGAGCTGGTCACCACCCCGCAGGACCAGGGCGGTTTCGGCTTCGACCCGGAGTCGATCTGGGTCACCGTGCTCGGCCCCGGCTTCCACCCCGACTACCCCGAGGGGGACATCGAGGCCAAGGAGACCTGGCTGAAGGTCGGCGTCGCCGAGGACCACATCCAGGGCCGCAGCCTCAAGGACAACTACTGGCACATGGGCATCCCGGGCCCTGGTGGCCCCTGCTCGGAGATCTACATCGACCGCGGCCCCGAGTACGGCCGCGAGGGTGGCCCGGAGGCCGACGAGGACCGCTACCTGGAGATCTGGAACCTGGTCTTCGAGACCGAGGATCTCTCGGTGGTGCGCGCCAAGGACGATTTCGACATCGCCGGGCCGCTCAAGAGCCTCAACATCGATACCGGCGCCGGCCTGGAGCGAATCGCCCTGCTGCTGCAGGGAGTCGACAACATGTACGAGATCGACCAGGTGTACCCGGTGATCGCCAAGGCCGCGGAGCTGTCGGGCAAGCGCTACGGCGCCGACCATGCCGATGACGTGCGGATGAGGGTGGTGGCCGACCACGTTCGTTCCGCACTGATGCTGATGACCGACGGCGTGACCCCCGGCAACGAGGCCCGCGGCTACGTGCTGCGCCGGCTGCTGCGCCGGGTGGTGCGTGCCATGAAACTGCTCGGCGTCGACGAGCCGGTGCTGCCAGCTCTGCTGCCGGTCTCCCGCGACCTGATGTCGTCGACCTTCCCCGACATCCTGGTCCAGTGGGACCGTGTCATCGACGCGGCCACCGCCGAGGAGGAGACCTTCCGGCGCACCCTGTCGGCCGGTACCACGATGCTGGACACCGCCGTCGAGGCCACCAAGTCCGCCGGCTCCAGGACACTGTCGGGAGAGAAGGCCTTCCAGCTCCACGACACCTACGGCTTCCCGATCGACCTCACCCTCGAGATGGCTGCCGAGCAGGGCCTGGACGTCGACCGGGAGACCTTCACCACGCTGATGGCCCAGCAGAAGCAACGCGCCAAGGCCGACGCGCGCGCCAAGAAGGGCCTCATCACCGACACCGAGGCCTACACCCAGTTGCGCACCAAGGGCGAGACGCCGTTCCTCGGCTACACCGACCTGTCGGTGCCCACCACCGTCACCGGAATCATCTCCGACGGGGTCTCGGTCACCAGCGCACCCTCGGGTTCGGTGGTCGAGGTGGTACTCGCCGAGACCCCGTTCTACGCCGAGATGGGCGGCCAGGACTCCGACACCGGTATCATCAAGGCCTCCGGTTTCGACCTGGAGGTCCTCGACGTCCAGCGCCCGGTGCCAGGCCTGGTGGTGCACAAGGTCCGTCTCGACGGAGACCTGGCAGTGGGCGACGCGGTCGACGCCGAGGTGGACCCGGTCAACCGGTTCGGCGCCTGCCAGGCCCACACCGCCACTCACGTGATCCACGCAGCCCTGCGCGAACTGGTCGGCCCCACCGCCACCCAGGCCGGCTCCTACAACAAACCCGGCTACCTGCGCTTCGACTTCTCGGCCCGCGAGGGACTGTCCCCGCAGCTGCGCACCGAGATCGAGGAGCGCTGCAACGAGGCGATCCACGACGACTTCGAGGTGAGCGACACCCAGATGCCCCTGGAGGAGGCCAAGGCGATGGGTGCGATGGCGATGTTCGGGGAGAAGTACCCGCCGATCGTGCGGATGGTCGAGCTCAACGGGCCCTGGTCGCGAGAGCTCTGCGGTGGCACCCACGTGGCCTCCACCGGGCGGATCGGACTGCTGGAACTGCTCGGTGAGCAGTCGGTCGGCTCGGGCACCCGGCGGGTGGAGGCGCTGGTCTCCACCGACGCCTTCCACCAGATGGCCGCCGAACGAGCCCTGGTCAACGAGCTCACCGGCATCCTCAAGGTGCAGCCCGATCAGCTCACCGACCGGGTCGCCAAGCTGGTCGCCGAGCTCAAGGAGGCCGACCGCAAGCTGGCCGCGGCCCGCTCCCGTGAGGTGCTGGGCCGGGCCGAGTCGCTGCTGGCCAAGGTGGTGGCGGCCGGTCCCTTCGACCTGGTCGCCGGCAAGGTGCCCGGGGTGAGCGGGTCGGATCTGCGCAGTCTGGCCACCGAGGTGCGCACCCGGCTGGGAGATCGGCCGGGTGTCGTGGTGCTGATCGGGGGGCCCTCCGACAAGCCTGCCATCATCGTGGCCGCCACCGCCGCCGCCCGTGCTCTGGGAGCCCGGGCCGGTGCCCTGCTGCGATCGGCCGTCGCACCCATCAATGGCCGTGGCGGAGGTAAGGACGACATGGCCCAGGGTGCCGGCACCGATGCCAGTGGCATCGAGGCCGCGCTGCGGCTGGTGGCCTCCCAGCTGTCAGCCAGACTGTCGGCCGAGGACTGAGAGACCAGCGCACATGAGCCTGATCGGCACCCGCATCGCCGTCGACTGGGGCAAGGCCAGGATCGGGGTGGCAGCCTGCGATCCTCGTGGGATTCTGGCCTACCCGGTCGAGACGGTGGCCACCCGGGACCGCCCCATCGAGCGGTTGGCGGCGATCGTCGCCGAGTACGAGCCCGTGGAGGTGATTATGGGGCTGCCCATAGCCTTGGACGGGACCGAGCAGATCGCTGCCCGTGATGTCCGTCGGCAGGGGGCCCGCCTGGCCGAGGCGATCGCACCGGTGCCGGTCCGCTTCGTCGATGAGAGAATGACCACCAGAACCGCCGCCAGAGCCCTTCACGACGTCGGCCGGGATGCCCGCCACCAGCGTTCGGTGATCGACCAGGCCGCCGCCGTGGCCATTCTGGAGCAGGTACTGGAACAAGCCCGGACCACGGGCGAGGGAGGAGACGGCGCATGAGTGGACCGTTCAGCGATGATCCCGAACGCGACCCGCGCAAGGAGTTCTGGTACCGCTTCCGGTCGGCCGTCGCCGTCATCATGTCCCTGGCGGTGCTGGTCGGGGGCGGCTGGTTCGTCGCCGACCGGGCACACGGTGCCTACATCGCCTACAAGTCCACCGACGACTACCTGGGCGACGGCGTCACCCCGGTGTTGGTGAGGGTCCCCGATGGTGCCTCGGTCACCGAGGTGGGCGACATCCTGCTGGACGCCGATGTCATCAAGTCGATGAAGGCGTTCAAGGCAGCGGTCCGCAACGCCAGCAGCGACCCCACCATCCAGGCCGGCCAGTACAAGCTGAAGACCCAGATGAGCGCCGAGAACGCCTTGGAGATCCTCTCTGACCCGGCCAACATCCAGCACACCAGGGTCACCATCACCGAGGGTCTGACCGTCGCCGAGCAGGCCACCGTGCTGGCCAAGGGCACCAGCCTGCCGGTGGCCCAGTTCACCAAGGCGATCTCGAACACCAGCAAACTCGGCCTTCCCAACTGGGCCAAGGGCAACCCCGAGGGGTTCATGTTCCCCGACACCTACGAGGTGGCCGACAAGCCGACCGCACTGGGGATCCTCCAGCAGCAGACCCGGCAGTTCACCAAGGTGTCCAACACGATGAACTTCACCGGTCAGGCCGGCAATATCAAGCGCACTCCCTATGACGCCCTCATCGTCGCCTCCATCCTGGAGAAGGAGGGCAAGACGCCCAACGACAAGAAGGTCATCGCCGGGATCATCTACAACCGGTTGGCCAAGGGAATGCCGCTGCAGTCCGACGCCACCGTGCTGTTCGCCAACAACGCGACCTCGAAGCTGACCACCACCGATGCCCAGCGCAAGAAGAAGTCGCCCTACAACACCTATCTGGTCAAGGGTCTTCCGCCCACCCCGATCAACAATCCCGGTGCCGCGTCGATGGAGGCTGCGGTGAGCCCCACCAAGAGCAATTACCTCTACTGGGTGGTCGTCGATCCCTCCAAGGGCACCACGGCCTACGCGACGACCATCACCGATCACAACAAGAATGTCGCCAAGTTCCAGGCTTGGTGCCAGGCCAACAAGGGGAAGTGCTGAGGGGTGCCGCCGAGAAGTGCTGAGCCAGCGGGGGAGCACGCCGGCCGGCGGACCTGCGCCGTCGTCGGTCACCCGGTCGCCCATTCACTGTCACCGGTGATGCACCGGGCGGCCTACCGGGCGCTGGGACTGGACTGGAACTACCAGGTGGTCGACGTGGCCCCCGGCGGGTTGGCCGCATTCGTCAACGGATTGGACGCCAGCTGGCGGGGGCTGTCGGTGACGATGCCGCACAAGGTCGATCTGGTTCAGCTGGGTACTCCCGACCGGACGGTTCACCAGCTCGGAGTGGCCAACACCTGGGTGCGTACCGATGACGGCGCGATCGTCGCCAACACCGATGTCGAGGGACTGGTGCGTGCCTGCGGCGACCACGGGGTGGAGGCCATCGATCGCGTGGTGGTGGTGGGAGCCGGAGCGACCGCTCGTTCCGCCCTGGCGGGCGCAGCCTTGATGGGAGCCAGCAGCACCACTATCGTCTCACGGTCCCTGGAGCGGTCCGGCCGGGCCCTGGGTCTGGCCGTCGAGCTGGGGATGGAGTGCCAGTGGCTGCCCTTGGACCGGGACACCGCCGAGAACCTGCCCGAGTCGGATCTGCTGATCTCCACGGTGCCCGCTGCAGCACTGGAGAGCCTGGCCGAAGCGCTGGTGGCCCGGGCGCAGGCGGTGTTCGACGTCATCTACGATCCCTGGCCCACCCCGCTGGCCCGGGCCGCCGCATCGGCCGGTCGCCCGCTCATCAATGGGTTGGACCTGCTGGCCGGGCAGGCCGTCGGGCAGATCGCCCTGATGACCGGCCACCAGGTGCCGATGGAGCTGTTGTGGGCGGCCGGCCGCGATGAACTCGCGGCCCGCGCCCGGACCTGACCGTCTCACCCGGGTCATCGCGAGCCTGAGCTGATTTCTGGAAGAGTAGAGGACATGCTGCGTTACATCACCGCCGGGGAGTCCCACGGCGAGGCCCTGGTCGCCACCATGGAGGGGATCCCGGCCCACGTCCGGATCGGTGCCGAGCAGATCTCCGAGGAACTGAGGCGGCGCAGGCTCGGCGTCGGGCGCGGCGCCCGGATGAAGTTTGAGGCCGACGATCTGGCCATGCTGGCCGGTTTCCGTCACGGCGAGACGCTGGGCTCCCCGATCGCACTTCGGATCGGCAATACCGAGTGGCCCAAGTGGCAGCAGGTGATGAACCCCGGACCGGTCGATCCCGAGGTCCTGGCCGGGCTGGCCCGCGGTGAGGCGCTGACCAGGCCGCGGCCCGGACATGCCGATCTCGCCGGGATGCAGAAGTACGACTTCGACGAGGCCCGGCCGATCCTGGAGCGGGCCTCGGCCCGCGAGACCGCCGCCCGGGTGGCCCTGGGAGCGATCGCCAAGGCGTTCATTCAGCAGGCTCTCGGTATCCAGGTGCTCTCCCATGTCGTCCAGCTCGGCCCGGTCACCACTCCTGCCGGGCTTCGTCCGGGCCCTGAGGACCTGGCGGCGATCGACGCCGACCCGGTGCGCTGCGCGGACCCGGCGACCTCTGCCCGGATGATCGAGGAGGTGGAGGCCTGCCGTTGCGAGGGGGACACCATGGGTGGTGTCGTCGAGGTACTGGCCTGGGGACTGCCGGCCGGCCTGGGATCCCACACCCAGGGGAACCGGCGTCTGGACTCCCGGCTGGCCGGCGCGCTGATGGGGATCCAGGCCATCAAGGGGGTCGAACTCGGCGATGGGTTCGCCCTGGCCGGGGTGCGAGGTTCGGCCGCCCACGACGAGATGGAGCCGACCCCTGCCGGGGTGCACCGACTCACCGACCACTCCGGTGGTACCGAGGGGGGCATCAGCACCGGCGAGCTGCTGAGGGTGCGGGTGGCCATGAAGCCGATCGCCACCGTGCCCAGGGCGCTGCGCACCATCGACACCGCCACCGGGGAGCCCGCTCGGGCCAACCATCAGCGATCCGACATCACCGCGGTGCCGGCCGCCGGGGTGGTGGCCGAGGCGATGGTCGCCCTGGTGCTGGCCGAGTGCGCCCTGGAGAAGTTCGGCGGCGACTCGGTGGCCGAGACCCGGCGCAATCTGGACTCCTACCTGGCACGTCTGGATGAGCGTCATCTGGAGATCGCCCCTCATGAGTGAGTCAGGCCGACCCGCCCCCGAGGGGTTGACTCCGCAACCGGCCCCGGTGATCGCCATCATCGGCGCCCCCGGATCGGGCAAGTCGACCGTCGGCCCGCTGCTGGCAGCCCGGCTGGGAGTCGACTTCGTCGACGTCGACGCCTTGATCGCGGCGGCCGAGGGGCGCGAGATCACCGACATCTTCGGTACCGACGGGGAGCCCTACTTCCGTCGGATCGAGGCCCGCCACACACTGGCCGCCCTGGGCGGAGGGGGAGTCGTGTCGCTGGGCGGTGGTGCCCCGCTGACCCCCCGGATCGGCGAGCACCTGATGGCGGTGACCACGGTGTGGCTGGAGGTCAGCGCCCGCACCGCCTCGGGACGGGTCGGACTCAACGGCGCCACCCGCCCGTTGCTGCTGGGCAATGTGCACTCCCGGATGGTCAAGTTGCTGGCCGACCGGCGTCCGGTCTACGCGGCACTGGCCGACATCCACGTGGTCACCGACGAGTTGAGCCCGGCACAGGTGGTCGACGAGATCATCGCCGGACTCCAGGACAAGGAGCAGTCATGAGTGTCGTCGAGGTCAACGGACCATCCCCCTACCAGGTGCGGATCGGGGCCGCGGTCTCCCGCGGGCTGGCGGATCTGACCGTCGGATCGCGGGTGGCACTGATCCATCCGGCCTCCGTCGAGTTCATGGCCGGGCCGTTGCGCGAGAGCCTGGACAGAGTCTTCGACATCGAGGTGCCCGATGCCGAGGCCGCCAAGACCGCCACCGTGCTGGCAGCCTGCTGGGACCGGCTGGCCGCCGAGGGGATGACCCGTGGTGACGTCGTGGTCGGGCTGGGAGGGGGAGCGACCACCGACCTGGCCGGGTTCGTCGCCGCCACCTGGATGCGCGGCGTCACCCTGATCCAGGTGCCCACCACCGTGCTCGGGATGGCCGACGCCGCCGTCGGCGGCAAGACCGGGATCAACATCACCGCGGGCAAGAACCTGGTCGGCGCCTTCCATGAGCCGAAGGCGGTGCTGTGCGACACCGATGCGCTGGCCCATCTGCCGCTGCGGGAGATGCGCTCGGGGATGGCCGAGATCGTCAAGTGCGGGTTCATCAACGACCCGAGGATCCTGTCGATCGTCGAGAACGACCCGGTGGCGGTGCTGGACCCTGCCTCCGACGCCTTCCACGAGGTCCTCACGCGAGCGGTTCAGGTCAAGGCCTCGGTGGTCGCCGCAGACCTCACCGAGTCCACCTCGCGCGGCACCGACGTGGGCCGCGAGCGGCTCAACTACGGACACACCCTGGCCCACGCCATCGAGGCCCATGAGCACTTCACCTGGCGTCACGGCGAGGCCGATGCGGTCGGCATGATCTTCGCCGCCGAGCTGTCGGCCCGTGAGCTCGGACTGGACCGCCAGGTCGTCGACCGCACCCGCGAGATCATGGCCGGGCTCGGCCTGCCCACCACCTTCGAGGGCACCGAGTGGGCCAAGCTGCGGGCCACCATGAACCTGGACAAGAAGACCCGCGGCACCATGCTGAGGTTCGTGGGGATCAGCGCCCCCGGTCATGTGGCGATGATCGAGGGCCCCGACGAACATGAGCTCGAGGAGTGTTTCGCGACCCTGGCCCCGGTGGTCGACTGACCTGAGCCTCCACAGTTCGGGCAGCTCCAGGACACACCCGGAGAAGTCGGCGTCCGACCACTGCGCGCCGGTGATCTCGGCGTCCTCGATCAACTCATCGGGCCGGGGCGGTTGATCGGGGCGAACCTGCAACGACCCCGGCAACCTGGCAGCAGCCGGAGCTCGCGGGCCCGGTACGCGCCTCGTCGATCTGACCATGGGCCGAAGGATACGGCGGCCGGCCGAGGGATCGCCGTGCAGCGCCTGCGGTGTGGAGCCGGAGTCGTCGGCTGCGGTAGGATCGGGCAGTCTGGGCCGTTCGACGGCCCGTGCGTTGACATATGAGTGTTGACATCAGAATCTCGAAAGGCAGCGACCTGTGGTCATCTCCACCAATGACATCAAGAACGGCACCGTGCTGGACCTCGACGGCCAGCTCTGGAACGTCATCTGGTTCCAGCACCACAAGCCGGGCAAGGGCAACACCGTGGTGCGCACCAAGCTGAAGCATGTGCTGTCCGGCAAGGTCGTCGACCGCACCTTCAACTCCGACACCAAGGTGGAGTCCGCCGAGGTGGACCGCCGCGACATGCAGTACCTGTACAACGACGGCGACAACTACATCTTCATGGACGAGAGCAGCTTCGAGCAGCTCCCGATCCCCGCCGAGACCGTCGGGGACGCCAAGGACTTCATGCTGGAGAACCAGACCGCCACCATCGCCCTGCACGAGGGCAACGCGCTCTACATCGATCTGCCCGCCTCGGTCGAGCTGAAGGTCACCTACACCGAGCCCGGCCTGCAGGGCGATCGCTCCACCGGCGGCACCAAGCCCGCCACCCTGGAGACCGGCCGCGAGATCCAGGTGCCGCTGTTCATCAGCGAGGGTGAGGTCGTCAAGGTCGACACCCGCAACGGCGACTACCTCGGCCGCATCTCCGACAAGTGAGTCAGCAGTCCGGCGGCGAGACGCCGCAGCAGGTCCCGGCACACCAGACCGAGTGGATCGGCGAGCTGGAGGTCGAGAGGATCTCCGGTGATGTCCAGAAGCATGCCGACCTGTCCACGCGGTCCAAGGCCCGAAAGCAGGCCCTCGACATCCTCTTCGAGGCCGACCTGATGGGTACCGACCCGATCGACGTGCTGGCCCTTCGCCCCACCGTCGTCGACAACCCGGTGCGTGACTTCGCAGCCGGACTGGTGCGCGGCGTCAGCGAGTACCGGTCGAGCCTGGACGCCGTCATCGCCTCCTGCCTGGCGACCGGCTGGACCCTGGAGCGGATGCCCCGGGTCGACCGGATCCTGGCGAGGATCGCCAGCTACGAGATCCTGCACACCGACGTCCCCAATCCCAGTGCGGTCGCCGAGGCGGTGGAGCTGGGTGGGGAGTTCTCCACCGACGACTCGGCGGTCTTTCTCAACGGGTTGCTCACCGGGATCTCCGAGGCATCCCGGGCCGGCACCCTTCCCGAAACGGAGCCCGCGGAGGCGGTGGCCCCGGCCGACTCCGCGACGGGCGGGAGCACCGATCTGCAGACCACCGAGGACGCCTCCTCGCCGGACGAGCAGCAGCCCGCACCGGCGGCCGATCACACCGATGGATCGGGGGATCGGGAGCGCAGCTGAAATCTGCTACTCAGTTTGGCCTGACCAGCAGCGGAACCCCTAGCTGAGGGTCTACTGTGCAGGCACGGGCACGATGAGGCAACCGTCGACGCCCGGGGACCTATGGCAGGTCCACTGACATCAGATTGGAGCTGACGTGTCCATCCCAAGCCTGACCCCGGAACAGCTTAGCGCCGCTCGCGAGGCGGCCACCCAGGCGCGGCGTGCCAGGGCCGACCTCAAGTCGCGGGTGCGCAGCGGGGAGATCAGCCTCGGCCAGGCCCTGGACGAGGCCGCCGCCAATGATGTGCTGGCCCACGTCAAGGTGGTCGACCTGCTCAAGGCCCTTCCCAGGGTCGGCGACAAGCGCGCCGCCGAGATCATGGACCGTCTCGACATCGCCCAGAACAGGCGGATCCGTGGGCTGGGGTGCCATCAGGAGGAAGGTCTGCGCAGCGAGTTCCCGGGCTGAGGTGCTCGTCGGTGCACCGGCCCGATGCTCTAGGGTGGCCGCCATGGAGATCGATCCGGACCCGGCACCCGAGATTCCGCAGCCACGAGGGCTCAGACATCCCGAGCCGGTGAGCGTGGCGGTGGTCTCCGGCCCGACAGCGGTCGGCAAGGGAACCGTGGTCGCCGCACTGAGGCGGGCCCATCCCGAGATCCTGGTCTCCCGTTCGGCGACCACCCGGCCGCCACGCCCCGGTGAGACCGATGGGGTCGAGTACGATTTCGTCTCCGATGCCCGGTTCGACCAGTTGATCGCCTCCGACGGACTGCTGGAATGGGCCCTGGTTCACAACAGTCACCGTTACGGGACCCCGCGCCAGCTCGTCGAGGAGGCGGTGGCGGCCGGCCGCACCATCGTGCTGGAGATCGACATGCAGGGGGCCCGCCAGGTCCGCACCAGCTATCCGCAGGCCGAGCACATCTTCCTGACCCCGCCCTCCTGGCAGGAGCTCAAGCGCCGACTCATCGGGAGGGGCACCGAGACTCCCGAGCAGCAGGCCCGCAGACTGCGCACCGCCCGCAAGGAGTTGGCCGCAGCTGGCGAGTTCGACGCTGTGGTCGTCAACGACACCGTTGACCATGCCGTCAGCGCATTGGTAGACTTACTAGGTCTGTGACTTGGTGCGTCCAATCTCAACGCCCACCGGTGTTGTCAGGCCGCACCCCATCAACATGTGAGGACATTCCTTGAGCGAGAGCATCCCCGAGGGCATCGTCAACCCCCCGATCGATCAGCTTCTTGAGCACGTCGACTCCAAGTACCGGCTGGTGCTGTTCGCCTCCAAGCGGGCCCGCCAGATCAACGCCTACTACTCCCAGCTGGCCGAGGGCCTGTTGGAGAACGTCGGCCCGCTGGTCGAGGTCTCCAATCAGGAGAAGCCGCTGTCGATTGCGCTGCGTGAGATCCAGGCCGGCGTCATCGAGGCTCACCAGATGAACCCCGAGGAGGTCGCCGCCGAGGCCGCGGCCGCTCAGCAGGCACCCGCCGTCGAACTCGACGACCCCTTCGCCGACCTCACCCCGCCGGCCTGATCGGCCAGTTCGAGGCGTTCTGTCGACACGTTGTGAGTCGTCCATGAGCACAGTTCTGGTAGGCGTGGCCGGCGGTATCGCCGCCTACAAGTCGTGCTACCTGGTCCGCCGACTGACCGCAGCCGGCCACGACGTGCGGGTGGTGCCCACCGAGGCCGCCCTGAGGTTCGTTGGCCGGCCGACCTGGGAGGCGCTGTCGGGCCACCCGGTCCACACCGGCGTCTTCGACGACGTCCCCGGCGTCGAGCATGTCCGCCTCGGCGAGCAGGCCGACCTGGTGGTGGTCGCACCGGCCACCGCCGACCTTCTCTCCCGAGTGGCCTGCGGCGCCGCCGACGACCTTCTCACCGCCACCATTCTGGCCACCCGTGCCCCGGTGCTGGTGGCCCCCGCGATGCACACCGCGATGTGGCAGAACCCGGCCACCCGCGACAACGTGGCCACCCTGAGACGCCGCGGGATCGTCGTCAAGGACCCTGCGGTCGGCCGGCTCACCGGCCCCGACTCGGGTCCGGGGCGTCTTCCCGAACCCGAGGAACTTGCCGAAATGGCCGCCTTCCTGCTGGAGGATCCGCAGGCTGCCCACCAGCTGGCCGCCCAGGATCTCTCCGGGCGCCGGGTGGTGATCAGCTCCGGTGGGACCCGCGAGGCGCTCGATCCGGTGCGCTACCTCGGCAACTCCTCCTCGGGTCGGATGGGCCACGCCCTGGCCCAGCTGGCGGCCGCCCGAGGCGCCCATGTCACCCTGGTCAGCGCCCATGTCGAGGTGCCGGCCCCCTCCTGCGTCGACTCGGTCCAGATCTCCAGCACTGAGGATCTGGCCCAGGCAATGTCGGATCTGGCTCCGGGCTGCGACATCGTCGTGATGGCGGTGGCGGCCGCCGACTTCGCCCCGGCGGCCAGCTCCCCGGTCAAGATCAAGAAGCACGAGGGCCATGATGCGGTGGGCCTCGGCACCCGGATCGACCTGGCACAGACCCCCGATGTGCTGGCCTCGATCAGCGCGCACCGCAGGGACGGGCAGGTGATCGTCGGTTTCGCCGCCGAGACCGCCTCCGACCGGGGGGAGTTGCTCCAACTGGCCACCGCGAAGCTGGCGCGCAAGGGCTGTGATCTGCTGGTGGTCAACGATGTGAGTGCCGGCAAGGTCTTCGGTAAGGTCGACACCGACGTCACCGTGGTCCGCCAGCAGGGACCCGGTCGGCGCGTCATGGGCTCCAAGATCCTGGCCGCGAATGCGGTCCTGGACGAGGCCCGCTCACTGCTGGCCCCTGCCATCGGCACCGCTGATTCACCGGAGTCCTGAGCAGGTACCCACCCGGCCCCGACTCGGGGCCACAATGCGCGGCTCTTCGCCGCGCGGTCAGGAAGTACAGATGTCCAGTCACAGCGCCACCGGTCCAGCGACCAGGCTCTTCAGCTCCGAGTCGGTCACCGAGGGCCACCCCGACAAGATCGCGGACGCCATCTCCGACTCGGTTCTCGACGCCATGCTGCGCGACGATCCCCAGTCCCACGTCGCGGTGGAGACCCTGGTCACCACCGGTCAGGTGATGGTCTGCGGCGAGGTCACCACCGAGGCCTACGTCGGTATCGCCGACATCGCCCGGGCCAAGATCCTGGAGATCGGCTACGACTCCTCCCGCAAGGGATTCGACGGGGCATCCTGCGGGGTGTCGGTGGCCATCGACGCCCAGAGCCCCGACATCGCCCAAGGGGTCAACACCGCATACGAGGCCCGGCACGGTTCCACCGATGCCATCGATGCCCAGGGCGCCGGGGACCAGGGCCTGATGTTCGGCTACGCCTGCACCGACACGGCCTCGCTGATGCCGCTGCCGATCGACCTGGCCCATGCGCTGTCCCTGCAGCTCACCAAGGTGCGCAAGGACGGCACCCTGGACTATCTGTGGCCCGACGGCAAGACCCAGGTCACCATCGGCTACGACGAGGCGGGCCGGCCCGTCGGGGTGAGGACCATCGTCATCTCGACCCAGCACCGAGACGGTGTGAGCATCGAGTCGACGATCGCGCCCGACCTGCGCCGCCACGTCATCGACCCGGTGCTGGAGCGCTACGAGCTGTCGGCGGAGGGGCTGGAGGTGCTGGTCAACCCGACCGGCAAGTTCGTGATCGGCGGTCCGATGGGAGACGCCGGCCTGACCGGCCGCAAGATCATCGTCGACACCTACGGCGGGATGGCCCGCCACGGCGGCGGCGCCTTCTCCGGCAAGGATCCCTCCAAGGTGGACCGTTCGGCCTCCTACGCGATGCGCTGGGTGGCCAAGAATGTGGTCGCCGCCGGGCTGGCCTCGCGTTGCGAGTGCCAGGTCGCCTACGCCATCGGCCGGGCCCACCCGGTGAGCCTGCGGGTGGAGACCTTCGGTACCTCCACGGTCCCCGAGGTCGACATCGAGAGGGCGGTCGGCGAGGTCTTCGATCTGCGCCCAGCGGCCATCATCGCCGACCTGGACCTGCGTCATCCGATCTACGCCCAGTTGGTGGCCGGCGGCCACTTCGGGCGCACCCTGCCCGGGGTGCGCTGGGAGATCACCGACCGGGTGGACGCCCTTCGTTCGGCTGTCTGAGCCGCCGTTCTCACGCCTCGGGGCCATCGTCGGATCCGCCCTCGCGGAACTGTCGGTGGCCCCGACTAGCGTGGGCCCCATGATCGAGGGGATGGAGGCCTTCCGCGAGCCGGTGCGTCGCTGGTTCGCCGACGTCTTCACCGCTCCCACCCCGGTCCAGGTCGCCACCTGGCAGGCGGTGTCCCAGGGCAGCCACGCCCTTGTGGTGGCGCCCACCGGCTCCGGCAAGACCTTGGCGGCATTCCTGTGGGCCCTCGACCGGCTGACGGATCCGGACCGCCCGACAGACCCCGTCGAGCCCCTGCGAGGCCAGCCCGACCACGGCGTCAGAGTGCTCTACATCTCCCCGCTGAAGGCCCTGGGAACCGATATCGAGAAGAATCTGCGGGCCCCGCTGGCCGGGATCCGCAACACCTCCGAGAGGTTGGGCCGGCCGTACCGCCCGGTGAGCGTGGCGGTGCGCACCGGGGACACCACTCCGGCCGAGCGGGCCCGGATCGCACGGCGGCCTCCCGATGTCCTCATCACCACACCGGAGACCCTGTACCTGATGCTGACCTCCCAGGTGCGCAGGGTGCTGGCGGGTGTCCGCACTGTCATCGTCGATGAGGTCCATGCCGTCGCCGGGTCCAAACGCGGCACCCATCTGGCACTGTCCCTGGAGCGCATGGACGCCCTGGCGGGTCACGACGTCCAACGGATCGGGCTGTCGGCCACCGTCCGCCCGATCGACGAGGTGGCCGCCTTCCTCGCCGGCGACCGACCGGTGAGCGTCGTCCACCCACCGGCTCACAAGAACTGGGATGTCCAGGTGAAGGTGCCGGTCGATGACATGTCCGATCTCCCGGACTCACCGGCCGATGACCAGGGTCTGCTCGCCGACCCGTTGCTGGCCGGTGGCGGAACCGACACCCTGGTCACCGATGTCTCCGACTCGGCCCTGCCCACCCGGGCGTCGCTGTGGCCGTGGATCGAGAAGGAGGTCTACGCCGAGGTGCAGGCCGGCCGCTCGACGCTGGTCTTCGTCAACGCCCGACGGGTCGCTGAGCGGCTCACCAGTCGGCTCAACGAGCTGTGGGCCGCAGAACACGACCCGGACTCGCTGGCGGCGCCGACCCGGCGGCTGCCCGCCGAGATGATGCCACCGGCCGACGAGGTGGGACGGGCGCCGGCGGTGATCGCCCGGGCCCATCACGGGTCGGTGTCCAAACTGGAGCGCCAGCGCACCGAGGAGGGGCTGCGCTCGGGGGAGCTGCGGTGTGTGGTGGCCACCTCCTCGCTGGAGCTGGGCATCGACATGGGCCTGGTCGATCGCGTCATCCAGATCGAGTCCCCGCCGTCGGTGGCCAGCGCCCTGCAGCGGATCGGGCGGGCCGGCCACGCGGTGGGCGCGGTCTCGGCGGGGTCGGTGTATCCCAAGACCCGGCTCGACCTGATCCATGCCGCAGTCGTCACCAGCCGGATGCTGGAAGGACGCATCGAGGCCCTTCACATCCCCCGCAACCCGCTCGACGTGCTCGCCCAGCAGACCGTGGCCGCCGCGGTCTCGGCCCCCGACGGGCTGAACGTGGCGGAGTGGTATGCCACCGTGCGCCGCTCCAGGCCCTACGCCCAGCTGCCCGCCGAGGCGATGGACAAGGTGGTGGCGATGCTCACCGGCGGCTACGCCTCGGCCGACCTGTCCGACCTTCGGGCCAGGCTGGTGCTGGCAGATGGGGTGCTGCTCGCCCGGCCCGGGGCGCTGCGGCTGGCCGCCACCTCCGGGGGCACCATTCCCGATCGTGGCATGTTCGGCGTCTTCCTGGTCGGGGAGGGGGAGGGTCGCCGGGTCGGTGAGCTGGACGAGGAGATGGTCTATGAGTCGCGGGTCGGCGATGTCTTCACCCTGGGCGCCTCCTCCTGGCGGATCGCCGAGATCACCCACGACCAGGTGCGTGTCACCCCGGCCCCCGGCCACACCGGACGGCTGCCGTTCTGGAAGGGGGAGGGCGAGGGGCGTCCCGCAGAGCTCGGCCGGGCGATCGGAGCCTTCACCCGCCAGGCCCACGAGGATCCCGATCTGGTCGCGCGGATGGACTGCCTGGAGGAGCGGTCCCGAGGCAACATCCTGGCCTTCCTGGACGCCCAGACCGAGGCGACCGGAGTGCTGCCCGATGACCGGCACATCGTGCTGGAACGGTTCCACGACGAGGTCGGGGACTGGCGTCTGGTGGTGCACAGCCCCTGGGGCCGCCCGGTCAACGCCGGCTGGGCGCTGGCGATCGGACAGCGGCTCACCGAGAGACTCGGCATCGACGCCCAGCCGGTGGCGGGGGACGACGGGCTGGTGCTCAGACTGCCTGACACCGACCAGCCTCCGGGTGCCGAGCTGGTCGTCTTCGAGCCCGCTGAGATCGCCGACATCGTGGCTGCCCACATCGGGGACACTGCGCTGTTCGCCGGGCGGTTCCGGGAGTGCGCGGCACGGGCCCTGTTGCTGCCCCGCAAGGATCCGGGACGCCGTGCTCCGCTGTGGCAGCAGCGGCTGCGGGCCGGCCAGTTGCTGGAGGCGGTGCGCGACCAGCACGACTTCCCGATCGTGGTGGAGACCGCCCGCGAGTGCCTGGCCGATGTCTACGACCTCGACGCCCTCAAGGAACTGATGGCAGCTCTGGCTTCCCACCGGGTCCAGGTTGCCGAGGTGACGACATCGGCGCCCAGCCCGTTGGCCTCCTCGCTGCTGTTCAGCTACACCGGCGCCTTCATGTACACCGAGGACACCCCGCTGGCCGAGCGCCGCGCCGCCGCGCTGTCCCTGGACCCTCAGCTGCTCGCCCAACTGATGGGCACCGTGGATCTGCGCGAGCTGCTCGATCCCGAGGTCATCGCCGAGGTGGTCGCCGAGCTCCAGCACACCCGCAAGGACCGCCGGGCCCGCGACGAGGAGGGGCTGGCCGACCTGGTGGCACGGTTGGGACCGGTGCCCCTCGACGAGTTGCCGCTGCGCTGTGACCCCGAGCTGGCGAGTGATCTGGATGGCGCCATCGAGCGGCTCGGGGAACGGGTCGCGGTGGTACGGCTGGCCGGCCTGCCGCAGCTGGCTGCCGGACAGGATCTGGGGCTGCTGAGAGACGGCTTGGGGGTGCCGGTGCCGCCAGGGCATCCGGTGGTGGCGCCCACCGGGCGTGACCCAGTGACCCAGCTGATCGCCCGATGGGCACGCACTCATGGGCCTTTCGCCGCCGGGCAGCTGGCGGAGGCTCTGGGGCTGGGGGTGGCGACCGCCGCAGTGGTGATCGAGCGCCTGGTGGCCCAGGCAGAACTGGTGCGCGGCCGGTTCGTACCCGGCGACGACATCCAGTACTGCCATTCCCGGGTGCTGTCACGGATCCGGGCCCGTGCGCTGGCTCGGGCACGCTCCGAGATCGAACCCGTCTCGGGCAGCGCCCTGAGCCGGTTCAGTCTGGACTGGCACGGCGTGGCACCGGTCGGAGCCAGGCCGCGGCCGCGAGGCGCGGACGGCGTCCTGGAGGTGATCGGGACGCTGGCCGGGGTGGCTCTGCCGGCCTCGGCCTGGGAGTCGGCTGTCCTGCCCACCCGGGTGGCCGACTACTCACCTGCGATGCTGGACGAGCTCACCGCCGCCGGGGAGGTCCTGGTGGTGCCGGCCGTCGGCTCAGGTGCGGCAGACCCGTTGATCCGATTGGTCGCCGCCGAGGACCTGGCACTGTGCTCCCCAATCGACCTGCCGCGTCCCACCGACGATGACGGACGGTCCCTGTTGGACCGGATCGGGACGGGATCGGTGCTGCTGGGCCCCGTCGCCGAGTCCTTGAACCGGACCGGTGGCGAGGAGCCCGGTGGCGCACCAGCCACAGTCGGCGGCCTCGGACTCACCGGGTCCCGGCTCCGCGAAGCGGTGTGGCGACTGGTCGGCGAGGGCCTCATCGCCCCCGATGGTTTCGGTCCGCTGCGCGCCCACCTGGTCGGTGCCGCCTCCGGCGGTCGCACCGGGGCAGCGGCCCACCGGTCACGCCGAGGAGGAATGAGATCACGAGCGCGGATGGCGCGCTACTCGCTGCGCTCGGGGACGAGAGCCAGTGCCCTCCCGCCGGATCTGGCCGGCCGCTGGCACCGCTGTGAACCGGGCACCGGGACCACCGCGGAGCGGCTCACCGGGCTGGTCGAGTTCATGCTGGACCGCCATGGCATCATCACCCGGGGAGTCGCCGGTGAGGAGGCCGTCGAGGGTGGCTTCTCGGCGATCTACCAGGTGCTGCGTAGTGCCGAGGAGGCCGGCAAGGTCATCCGGGGATACCTCGTCGAGGGACTGGGAGGAGCACAGTTCGCCGCCCCCTCGGTGGTCGACCGGCTGCGTCGGTTCGCCGACGGTCCCGATACCTCCGGGTGGCCCTCGGGCGCCTCGCAGCCGCCGGTGAGCGTGCTGGCCGCGGTCGACCCGGCGAGCCCCTACGGTTCGGTGCTGGAATGGCCGGCCCAGGAGGGAGCCTCGCCCTCCCGTTCCGCCGGCGCCCTGGTGGTGATCGCCGACGGGCTCCTGCTGGCCCATCTGTCGCGGGGAGGGCGTCGGCTCAGCCTGTTCTGCGATGCGCTGCCAGAAGGGGTGGACGCCGGCGAGGTCACCGCCATGGTGACCTGGGCACTGCGAGGCTGGCTGAGTCTGTCGGGCACCCGTCCGATCACCGTGGAGAAGCTCAACGGGCAACCGGTACTGGGACTGGACCTGGCATCCGCGATGAGGGCCGCCGGTGCTGCGATCACCCCCCGGGGGCTGCGGCTGGAAGCTGATGACAGAGGCGCCGACCATGCCCGAGGGTGACTCGGTCCACAGGCTCGCCGAGGGGCTGCAAGCGGCCTGCGGACGTCTGGTCACCGGGTGCCAGCTGCGGGTACCCCGACTGGCGGTGGCCGATCTGACCGGTTCCACGCTCAGCGCGGTGCGGGCCCACGGCAAGCACCTCCTGATGACCTTCGCCCCCGGCCCGGGAGCCACGACCATCGGTGACCTCACCGAACCGGGCGAGTGGATCCTGCACACCCACCTGAGGATGGAGGGCAGCTGGAGAGTGCACCCGGCCGGTCAGCGGTGGCGTGTGCCGGGCCACACCGCCCGGGTCGTGCTGAGAGTGGAGGGATCGCGAGCCGGCGGACCACAGGTGGAACTGGTCGGCCATGACCTCGGCCTGGTGGAGCTGTGGCCCGCCGGACTGCTCGACCAACGGCTGGGATGGCTCGGCCCCGATCCTCTGGAGGCCGACTGGAGCCGGCCGGGCAGGTGGCTGCCGAGTGGACGCGACGAGGCGGTCCGCCGGGCGGAGTTGGATCCTGGGCGTCCGATCGGCGTCACCCTGCTCGACCAGTCCGTGCTGGCCGGGGTCGGCAATGAGTACCGGGCCGAGGTCTGCTTCCTGTCGGGGCTGGATCCCAGGCGTCCCACCGGCGGGGTCGACGTCGCGGTGGTGATCGACGCCGTCGCCAGGCTCATGCAGGCCAATCGGACCAACCGGTTCCGCTCCAGCACCGGCGACAACCGCCCCGGCCACCGCTCCTTCGTCTTCGGCCGCAACCACCAGCCCTGCCTGCGCTGCGGGACCCTGATCCGCAACGGATGGCTCGGTCCCGCCGACCTGCCCGACCAGGAGCGGGTCATCTGGTGGTGCCCGGTCTGCCAGCGGTGAGTGGGCCTAGTCTGATGTCGATCCGGTGGGTGCGCACGACGAAGGGGACAGGGCGATGACCGAGACGCGCGGGCTTCCTGAACGCAGCCGACTCATCCAGCAGGAGCTGGGCGATCGCGGGTACGAGATCGCCGTCCGCGAACTGCCGGAGTCCACCCGCACTGCTCTGGAGGCGGCGTCGGCCCTTGACTGTGAGGTGGGTGCCATCGCGAGCAGCCTGGTGTTCATCGCCGATGACGAACCCCTGCTGGTGATGACCAGCGGGCGTCACCGGGTCGACACCGACCTGCTGGCATCCGAGCTCGGCAAGGTCTCGATCACGATGGCCAGGGCCAAGGAGGTGCGCGCGGTGACCGGTCAGGCCATCGGCGGCGTGGCCCCGATCGGCCATCCGGCACCGGTGACCACCGTCATCGACGAGGCCCTGCAGGAGTATCCGACCATCTGGGCGGCAGCCGGGACGCCGCACACCGTGATGCCGCTGACCTTCGAGCAGCTTGTCGAACTCACGGGGGGCCGCACCGTCCAGGTCGCCGCTGCCTGACCTCCTCCCGCGGTGCGGCAGGATGGTGACATGAGAGTCGCACTCGCACAGCTGATCAGCGGCCGGGACGTCGCCCAGAACCTGGAACTGGTGCGTAGCTGGACCGAGCGCGCCGCGGCTCAGGGGGCCGAGTTGATCGTCTTCCCGGAGGCCACCATGCGGGCCTTCGGCCATCGGCTCACCGACATCGCCGAGCCCCTCGACGGGCCGTTCGCGACAGCCGTCCAGCAGCTCGCCGGACGCTGCGACATCACCATCGCGGTGGGCATCTTCACCCCCGGAGAACAGCGGCGCGTCCGTAACACCCTGCTGGTCGCCGGCCCGCAGGGAGTCCTCGCCGACTACCACAAGATCCACCTGTTCGACGCCTTCGGCTTCGCCGAGTCCGACACCGTCACCCCCGGCACCCGACCCGTCGTGACGACCATCGGCGGCACCCGGGTGGGGTGGGCGGTGTGTTACGACATCCGCTTCCCGAACCTGTTCATCACGCTCGCCGAGCAGGGCGCCGTGGTCACCGTCGTGGCGGCCTCCTGGGGGGCCGGGACGACTCCCCAGGAGCATGCCGCCAAGCTGGACCAGTGGCGGCTGCTGGTGCGAGCACGAGCCCTGGACTCGACCTGCTTCATCGTCGCCGTGGGTCAGGCCGACCCCGCGATCGCCTCGGAGGCCGGGGACCGGAAGTCCTCGAGCGCCCCCACCGGCATCGGACACAGCATGGTGGTGGCACCCGATGGGCGAGTTCTGACCGAGCTGGGCGGTGCTGCGGAACTACAGGTGATCGACATCGACCCGAGTCAGGTCGACGATGTCCGGGCCGGCCTGCCGGTGCTGGCGAACCGCCGGATCTAGACCGGCCGACCCCGGCGACCCGGAACTGTCGGGTCCTGCCTCTAGCATCGGAGCATGACCGAGGCGCTGCTGGAACCCACCGAATGGGTGGCCCACGTCTGCGTGTTCTCCGGTCTGGCGCATCTGGACCGTGCCTTCGACTACCTGGTCCCGGACCAGATGACCGCCGACGTCCACCCCGGTGTCCGCGTCCGGGTCAAGCTGGCAGGGCGCCTGCTGGACGGAATCGTGCTCGCCGTCGACCACGACCGCCAGGCCGGCGTGACTCTGAGACCCCTTGAACGGGTGGTCTCTGCGGAGGTGGTGGTGACCGCTGAGCAGCTGGCGATGGCCCGAGCTGTAGCTGGCCGGTGGGCCGGCACCCTCGAGGAGGTGCTGCGCTGGGCGGTGCCGACCCGGCACGCCGCCACCGAGAAGGCCGAGCCCCGGCCCTGGCCGGTACCACGCCCCGCCGACATCCCAGGTGCCCTGGAGGCGCTCGATGAAGGCTCCCAGTACCTGAACCTGATCGCCCGCGGAGGCAGGCCGCGAGCCTTCTGGAGGGTCGCGCCGGTGGCCGGGCCGGCAGACCGGGACCGGCTGGGGGACTGGCGCCTCGGCGTCATCCAGGTGGTCTCAGCCACGCTGGAATCGGGGCGCCAGGGACTGTGCTGCGTGCCCACCGTCGCCCAGGCCGAGGCGCTGGCGGCGTCCCTGGGCGAGGCCTTCGGCGCCGGCACAGTGGCGGTGCTGCACGCCGACCAGAGCACTGCCGACCGCTGGCGCAACTACCTGGCGGTGGTGCGAGGCCAGGCCTCCATCGTCGTCGGCACCCGCTCTGCGGTGCTGGCACCGATGACCCGCCTCGGCGTCATCGTGGTCTGGGACGAGGGCTCCAACCTCCATGACGACCCCCGGGCCCCCTACCCGAACGCCCGCGACGTCGCCGCCCTGCGCGCTCAGACCGACCAGTGCGCGCTGCTGCTGGCCGGCTACTCCTGCTCCCCTCGGGTCGCGGGCTGGCTGGACTCGGGCTGGCTGGCCGGAATCCAGACACCCCGGGGGCGGTTACGGGCCCTGTGCGCCCCGGTCCGGGCCCCCGGTGACTCCGAGATCGCCATCCAGCGAGACCCACTGGCAACCCGGGTCAGGCTGCCGGACCTGGTGATGAGGACCATCTCGCAAGGCCTGCTGCAGGGCCCGGTACTGGTCTGCGTGCCCAGACCCGGGGACCTGATTCGGCCCTGCTGCGCCGACTGCCGAGAACCCATCGGTTGTCCTGTCTGCAATGGCCCGGTCAAGGGCAGGCGGCTGGCCGGCGGGCAGACCGAACTGGAGTGCAGTTGGTGCGGCCACCGCATCGACGGCTGGTCCTGCGCCCACTGCGGGGGCACGGTGGTCCGCTCGGGTGTGGTGGGAGCCAGCACCACCGCGGTCGAGCTGGGCCGGTCCTTCCCCTCGGTCCCGGTGATCGATTCCTCGGCCGATCACATCCGTGCCGAGGTCGGCGACGAACCGACCCTGGTGGTCGCCACCCCGCGCGCCGAGCCGCGAGCGGTCTCCGGGTACGCCGCGGCCATCCTGCTGGACGCGGGTCAGGCGCTGGCACGCCCGGGCCTGGACGCCGTCTGCCAGGTGCTCGACCACTGGTTCCAGGTGGCCTCCCTGGTCCGCTCCGGCGACGAGGACGGTCAGCTGGTGGTGGTCGCACCTCCGCAGGACCGTGCCGTGCAGGCGATGATCCGCAACGATCCGGTCGGCTGGGCACAGGTCGAGATGGCCGAGCGTGCCGAAGCCCAGTTCCCTCCGGCGGCCTTCGCGGCCCTGATCGACGGCAGCACCCAGGCGGTCGAGGCAGCTGCCGAACGGTTGGGCACCCGGCTGTCCGAGGCGGGCCTCGCCGAGGGCCAGGTGTCCCTGCTCGGGCCGGTCACCCCGGAGGGCGGTCAGCCCACCGGGCCGGGTTCGGGCCTGTCCCAGTCGGCCCAGAGCCGACTCGTGATCCGGGCAGACACCTCCTTGTCAGCTCAGCTGGTCCCGATGCTGCGCACCCTGCGGTCCGACCACAGCCTGCGCGGGGAGGGCGGTCCGCTGCGGGTCCGCATCAATCCGGTCGGCCAGCTGTGACCGCCGGATCCGGGGTCGACGACGCGGCGATCCGGCTCACTGGATCGCCGTCGGACGCCTGCCCCGCTGCAGGCCCCGATAAGGTGGAACGGTGAGAATCCTGTTCGCCGGCACCCCCGCAATCGCATGCCCCACCCTGGCGGTTCTGGACGAGGACCCCGACCACGAGGTGGTGGCCGCCCTGACCCGGCCCGACGCCGCCCAGGGTCGCCATCGCACCCCCAGACCCTCACCGGTCGCCGTGGAGGCGAGCCAGCGCAGGATCCCCGTTCTCAAGGCCCGCTCGCTGCGATCGGGCCAGGCCAGAGAGGTCATCTCGGCGATGGACGTCGACGTCGCCGTGGTCGTGGCCTACGGTGCCCTCATCCCCGCCGACCTGCTGGAGCGGCCCAGGCACGGTTGGATCAACCTGCACTTCTCGGTACTTCCGCGGTGGCGCGGCGCCGCCCCCGTGCAGCGGGCGGTGATGGCCGGGGACACCACCACCGGCGCCACCGTCTTCCGACTCGTCGAACAGCTGGATGCCGGACCGGTCTACAACACCCGCAGCTATCCGATCCGTGACACCGACACTTCCGGAACCCTCTTGCGACGGCTCGCGGAGCAGACCACCGACATGGTGACCGCGGCACTGCGAGACATCGCCGAGGGGATCGAACCGACCCCTCAGCCGCTCGCCGGGATCACCACTGCACCCAAGATCACCCCCGACGACACCCGCCTGGACCCGTCCTGGTCGGCCTCCGACGTCGACCACCTGGTGCGTGGCAGCTCACCGGCCCCCGGTGCTTGGGGGGAGCTGGCCGGTGAGCGATTCAAGGTGCTTCTCACCCGGATATGGCACGCCGACGAGGGGCTGGCCCCCGGCGAGCTCAAGGCCACCAAGAAGCACCTGCTGATGGGCACCGGCCAGGGCACCGTCGAGCTGGTCACCGTTCAGGCCTTCGGCAAGAGGGCGATGTCGGGTGCCGACTGGGCACGCGGCGCCCAGCCCGCCGTCGGCGCCACCCTGGAGTGAACGTGCCAGATCCCCAGCACGGCGACCACCAGCACGAACGCTCCCGCCAAGGACGCCGGAACGGCCCCCGCCGAGGTCGGTCCGGTGGACCGCGCAGACCCCCGCGCCCCGCTGATCCGGCCCGCACCGCCGCCTTCCGGGCTCTGATGGCCGTCGAGTCCGAGGGGGCCTACGCGAACCTGGCGCTGTCCGAGGCCCTCTCCCATGCTCAGCTCAGCCCTCGCGACGCCGCCTTCGCGACCGTGCTCGTCGATGGCACCGCGCGGGGCCAGGGCAGCTGGGACGCCATCCTGGAGGCAGCCTCCGGGCGCCGCCCCCAGGACCTTCAGCCCGCCGTCCGGGTGGTGCTGAGAATGGCCTGCCAGCAGATCCTGGCGACCCGGGTTCCTCTTCGGGCAGCCGTCGACTCCTCGGTGAACCTGGCCCGCCGGCAGATCGGCGAACGGGTCACCGGCCTGGTCAACGCGGTCTCCCGCAGGATCGGCCGACGCGATCTGCCAGGCTGGGCGGGGGAGTTGGCCACCGGTGACGAACTGACCGATCTGGCTCTGCTGAGCTGTCACCCGCGTTGGATCACCGCAGAGTTCGTCCAGCGCCTGGGCATCGAGGAGGCCGCCCGGGCCCTGGAGGCCGACAATCTGGCACCGGTGCCGACCCTGGTGGTACGCCCGGGCCTGGCCGAACTCTCCGAGCTCCTCGAGTGCGGGGCCACCGGCTGTCTCTACTCGCCCTACGGAGCCACCCGGCCCGGCAACCCCGCCGACGTCCCGGCGGTCGCCCAGGGCCGCGCCGGCGTCCAGGACGAGGGCAGCCAGCTGGTCTCGCTGGCCCTGGCGCGAACCGCACAGGCCGCCGGCACCTCCGGCCCCTGGCTGGATCTGTGCGCCGGACCCGGTGGCAAGGCTGCCCTGCTCGCCGGGATGGCCGCCAGCGATCGGCGGCTGCTGGTGGCCGCCGAACTCCACCCGCACCGGGCAGCGATGGTCCGCGAGGCGCTGGCCCCGATCCCCGGCGACCACCAGGTCCTCACCGCCGATGGACGGCGTCCGCCCTGGCGCCCTGGCAGCTTCGCCGCGGTGATGGCCGACGTGCCGTGTTCCGGACTGGGGTCGTTGAGACGCCGCCCGGAATCGCGCTGGCGACGTGCCGCCGGTGACATCACCGACCTGCAGACCCTCCAGAAGGAGCTGCTGGCAGCCGCCGTGGACTCCGCCATGCCCGGCGGGACAGTCGGTTACGTCACCTGCTCCCCGGTGGTCTCCGAGACCCTCGACGTCATCGCCTGGGCCCTGGCGAACCTCGAGGTGGATCTGCTGGACACCCCCGCGGCACTGCCCGAGGTGACCGGCGCCGCGACCGGCCCACAACTGCGATGCCTCCAGCTGTGGCCTCACCGGCATGGCACCGATGCGATGTTCTGCGCCCTGCTGCGCCGGCGCTGAGGGATCGGATTCGGTGGCCCGATAGGCTGACGGCATGACCGCCAGAATCACCCCGAGCATTCTCAACGCCGATTTCGCGAGGATGGGTGAGGAGGTCACTGCGATCCCCTCGGCCGATGGCATCCACATCGACGTGATGGACTACCACTTCGTGCCCAATCTCACGATGGGACTGCCGATGGTGCAGTCCCTGCGCAAGGTCACCACGACCCCCTTCGACATCCACCTGATGATCAGTGATCCCGACACCTGGGCACCCAGCTACGTGGAGGCCGGCGCCGAGTCGGTGACTTTCCATCTGGAGGCCGCCAAGGCTCCGGTCCGGCTGGCCCGGGAGATCCGTGGCATGGGGGCGCGGCCCGCGGTGGCCCTCAAGCCCGCCACCCCGGTCGAGCAGCTGGCCGATATCCTCACCGAGTTCGATCAGATCCTCATCATGACCGTGGAGCCAGGTTTCGGCGGCCAGTCATTCCTGGACGTCGTGCTGCCCAAGATCCGGCGCACCCGTCAGCTGATCGACGCCACCGGGGCCGACATCTGGCTGCAGATCGATGGCGGGGTCTCGGTCGAGACCATCGGCAGGGCGGCCGAGGCCGGCGCGGACACCTTCGTGGCGGGCTCGGCGGTCTACTCCTCCGATGATCCCGATGCCATGGTGCGTGAGCTGCGGATGCTCGCCGAGCAGCGCCAGCACTGAGCCGGCCAGGACGCCGCCGCAGGTCAGGAGGTCAGGAGCGGTGCCGCAGGTAGTGCTGGAACTCCATCGCGATCACGTCGCCGGTGATGCCCTCGGGAAGCTCGGCATCACGCTGGCGCTCCAGGGCGTGGACGTAGTCGCTGAGAGTGTCATTGTCGGTGACCATCTGATCGGCGTCGCTGACCCACTTCTGGCGGCTCTCGACCAGGTCCTCCTGGGGCACCGACATCCCGGTCAGCTCCTCGACCCTCACCAGCAGGCTCTGGACGGCCGGCGGGCACGGCGGCTCGTAGGCATACTCGGGGACATTGGCCCACAGTCCCACGGCGTTCATGCCCCGGTCGGCGGCCAGACTCACCAGCACCCCGGGAATCCCGGTCGGGCCGGTGTAGTCCATCCCCTCCAGTCCCAGCTGCTCGGCGAGATCGTGGTGGGACGCCGATCCGGAGACCGGCAGCTGTCGGGTGTGGGGAACATCGGCGACCATCCCGCCGAGCACCACGATGCCGACCGGGTCCAGTCGGGTGAGGGTGTCGAGCAGTTCGCGGCAGTATGACCGCCAACGCATGTCGGGTTCGGGACCGGTGACCACCACGACCGTGCGACCCTCGGACTGACCCTTCCAGATGGTGGTGGCCGGCCAGGTGATCAGCTCGATCCCCTCCATCGCCGCGACCACCGGCCGGGTGTCCTGAAAGTTGTAGTAGTCCTCGGAGTCCAGAACCCGCCACTCCGTGGCGTCAGTGTGGCGGATGACACGGGCCGCCGTCTCGGAGGCTGCGCCTCCTGCGTCATTCCATCCCGTGTATCCGACGATCACCCAGGGACGATCACTACTGTGCCGGGCCATGGCGCAAGAGTAGTCCAGTCGGCGGCGCAATCCCCGTTCTGTCGTCCGCAAGCCCTAGGCTGGAGCCCATGACTTCGGCTCTTCGCTCCGCCCTGGGATCTCGGCTCCTCATCCTGGACGGCGCGATGGGCACCATGCTGCAGGCCGCCGATCTCTCCAATGACGACTTCGCCGGCCTCGACGGGTGCAATGAGATTCTCAATGTGACTAGGCCTGATGTCATTCGTGACATCCATGACCGATATCTGGCCGCCGGGGCCGATCTCATCGAGACCAATACCTTCGGGGCCAACCTGTCAGCCCTGGGCGAGTACGACATCTCCGATCGCGCCGTGGAACTCGCCGCCGCTGCCACCGGGATGGCCCGCGGTTGCGCCGATGCCGCGTCCACTCCCGATCGACCCCGCTTCGTGGTCGGCTCGATCGGGCCGGGGACCAAACTGCCCACCCTGGGCCACATCGGCTTCGCCGCCATCCGCGATGTCTACCAGCAGGTCATCGAGGCGATGATCGACCAGGGTGCCGACGCCGTCCAGATCGAGACCTGCCAGGACCTGCTCCAGGCCAAGGCTGCCGTGATCGCTGCCCACCGGGCCGCTGCCGCCCGCGGGGTGGACCTGCCGGTGATGGTCGACATCACCGTGGAGACCACCGGCACCATGCTGCTGGGATCGGAGACCGCTGCGGCGCTGACCGTGCTGGAACCGCTGGGAATCGATGCCATCGGGATGAACTGCGCCACCGGTCCGGCCGAGATGGCCGAGCATCTGCGCACTCTGTCGCGCGGTGCGCGGATCCCGGTCACCTGCATGCCCAATGCCGGGCTGCCCGTGATCAGCGGTGAGGGGGCCCGTTACCCGCTCGGCCCCAAGGACCTCACCGAGGCGCTGTCGGACTACTCCCAGCGATTCGGCCTGTCGGTGGTGGGAGGTTGCTGCGGCACCACCCCCGAGCACATCGCGATGATCGCCCAGACCCTGTCCGGGCGTCCGGTGGCCGAACGCCATCCGGTCCACGTCGACGCCGTGGCCAGCCTCTACTCCGAGGTCCCGTTGTCCCAGGACACCGCCTATCTGGCGATCGGGGAGCGCACCAATGCCAACGGATCCAAGGCCTTCCGCGAGGCGATGCTGGCCGAGAACTGGGAGGAGTGCATCGACATCGCCAAGGCCCAGACCCGCGACGGGGCCCACCTGCTGGACCTGTGCGTCGACTACGTGGGACGCGACGGAGCCTCCGACATGGCCACCCTGGCTGCCAGGATGTCGACCGCGGTGACCCTTCCGGTGGTGCTGGACTCCACCGAACCCGATGTGCTGCGCGCCGGCCTGGAGCACCTGGCCGGGCGCTGCATCATCAACTCGGTCAACTACGAGGACGGTGACGGACCGGACTCGCGGTTCCGAAAGGTGATGCCTTTGGTGCGCGAGTACGGCACCGGGGTGGTGGCGCTGACCATCGATGAGGAGGGCCAGGCCCGTACCAAGGACTGGAAACTGCGGGTGGCCTCGCGACTCATCGACGACCTGACAGCGAACTGGGGGATGGCAGTGGGCGACATCCTGGTCGACTGCCTCACCTTCCCGATCGCCACCGGTCAGCAGGAGACCCGCCGTGACGGGGTCGAGACCATCGAGGCGATCCGAGAGCTCAAGGCGCGCTACCCAGGGGTGCGGACCACCCTGGGGGTCTCCAACATCTCCTTCGGGCTCAACCCGGCGGCCCGGATCGTGCTCAACTCGGTATTCCTGCACGAGGCGGTGGAAGCCGGGCTGGACTCGGCCATCGTGCACGCCGCCAAGATCCTGCCGATCGACCGGATCCCGGAGGAGCAGCGCGAGGTCGCCCTGGACCTGGTCTGGGACCGCCGCGGCACCGACGCGCCGGCTCCCCGCGGAGCCGAGAGTTACGATCCGCTGACCCGTTTCCTGGAGCTCTTCGAAGGGGTGACGACGGCCTCCATGAAGGCCGAGAGGGAGGCGGAACTGGCCGCTCTTCCGCTGCTGGAGCGGCTCAAGCAGCGGATCATCGACGGCAACGCCAAGGGCCTGGTCGAGGATCTCGACGAGGCGATGGAGCAGAAGGCTGCTCTCGACATCGTCAACGAGGACCTGCTGGCGGGCATGCAGGTGGTCGGCGAGCTGTTCGGCTCGGGGCGGATGCAGCTGCCCTTCGTGCTGCAGTCGGCCGAGGTGATGAAGGCCGCGGTGGCACATCTGGAGCCGCACATGGAGAAGACCGACGCCGGCGGCAAGGGCACCCTGGTGCTGGCCACCGTCAAGGGCGATGTCCACGACATCGGAAAGAACCTGGTCGACATCATCGTCTCCAACAACGGCTACTCGGTGGTCAATCTGGGCATCAAACAGCCGGCCCAGGCGATCATCCGGGCCGCCGAGGACAATGACGCCGATGCCATCGGGATGTCCGGCCTGCTGGTGAAATCCACCATGGTGATGCGCGACAACCTGCTGGAGCTCAATCACGAGGGGCTGGCCCGCAAGTATCCGGTGATGCTGGGGGGCGCGGCGTTGACCCGCTCCTACGTCGAGCACGACCTCAACGAGATGTTCGACGGCGAGGTCCGTTACGCCAAGGACGCCTTCGAGGGGTTGCGGCTGATGGATGCCGTGATGGCCGTCAAGCACGGGGTGCCCGGCGCCGCACTGCCAGCCATCCGGGCCCGGCGGGTCGCGGTGCGCCCGGCCAGGGCGGCCGCGACCGAGGGGTCCGGTGCAAGTGGGGGAGCAGCCGCTCCGGACGCTCGGGAGGCGGTGCCGGCCCCCGATGTCCGTGCCGATGTCGCCCGGCCCACCCCGGCCGGCGGCGTCGATGTCCCGGCCCCGCCGTTCTGGGGGTCCCGCGTCACCAAGGGGATCGCGCTGGGGGACATCACCGCCTGGCTCGACGAGAGGGCCACCTTCATGGGCCGCTGGGGGCTCAAGGGCAGCCGTTCCGACGGGTCCTACGAGAAGGTGGTCAACGAGGTCGGCCGGCCGCGGTTGCGGATGCTGCTGGACAAGATCCGCGCCGAGAACCTCGGCCAGTTCGCGGTGGTGCACGGCTACTGGCCGGTGGTCGCCGAGGGCCGTCGCCTCATCGTGCTGGATCCGGCCGACACCTCCCACGAGCTCACCCGCTTCGAGTTCCCCCGCCAGCAGGGTGGACGCCGGCTGTGCCTGGCCGATTTCTTCCGCGACGCCGGAGAGGCCGCCGAGCTGGGCCCCGACATCATCGCCTTCCAGCTGGTGACGATGGGCCAACAGATCTCCAAGGCCACCAATGAGCTCTTCGAGGCCAACGCCTACCGGGAGTACCTGGAGCTGCACGGACTGTCGGTGCAGCTGGCCGAGGCACTGGCCGAGATGTGGCATCACCGGATCCGCCAGGAGCTCGGTATCGCCGCCGACCCGGAGGACATCGCCGCCGCCATCGACCACCAGACCTACCGCGGCTGTCGCTACAGCTTCGGCTACGCGGCCTGCCCCGATCTGGAGGATCGCGCCAAGGTCGCCGCCCTGCTGGAACCCTCACGGATCGGCGTCGAGTTGTCCGAGGAGTTCCAGCTGCACCCAGAGCAGTCCACCGACGCATTCGTCGTCCACCATCCGGAGGCCAGCTATTTCAACGCCAAATGAGACGCCGACAACGGTGCCGTCCACTCCCGGGAAACCCGAGATGCTGACCCCGGCAGCTGTGCTGTGGGATCTGGACGGGACTCTCGTCAACACCGAGCCGCGCTGGATCGAGGCCGAGATCCAGATCGCCACATCACACGGCCTGGCATGGACGGAGGAGGACTCCCTGGCCTTCGTCGGCACCCCGATGACTCCGACGTGCACCGCGATCAGCGAGGGTCTGGGCGGGGACCCGGACCCCAACCAGATCGCCGCCCTGCTGGTGGCCCAGGTGCGCCAGTACCACCAGCAACGGGAGGTGCCCTGGTGCCCGGGCTCCTACGACCTGCTGAAGCAGGTGCGGGCCGCCGGAATCCCGTGCGCCCTGGTGACCAACTCCACGCGCTCGGTCATCGAACCGATTCTCGAGCACTTCGAGGAGGGCCTGTTCTCCTCGATCGTCTGCTTCGACGACCTTCCCGAGGGCCACAGCAAACCGGCACCCGACCCCTACCTCAGGGCCGCCGCAGAGCTGGGGGTCGACGCCGCCGACTGCCTGGTGATCGAGGACTCGCCCTCAGGAGCCCAGGCAGGTCATGCCGCCGGCGCCCGGGTCCTGACCCTGGATGGTCTGGCCACCCCGCCGCCGGGACCCAACCGTGTCCATCGCCACGACCTGAAGGGCCTCCAGCTCGCCGACCTGGTCAAGCTGTGGCACCTGGCCGGCCAGCCCGCCGCTCCGATGTCTGCCGGTGGTGGTGGAGTGCTGCGGCCCGGCGAGAGGGTCACGCTGACCGATTCCAAGGGACGCCGCCACTCCATCGTGCTGGCCGAGGGCGGGATCTTCCACACCACCAAAGGGATGGTGCGCCACGACGATCTGATCGGTTCACCCCAGGCAGTGGTGGTGACCTCTGCGGGCGGGATGGACTTCCTGGCGATGCGTCCCATCCTCAGCGAGTTCACCGTGACGATGCCCCGGGAGGCGGCCATCATCTACCCCAAGGAGTCGGCGCAGATCCTGATGATGGCCGACATCTTCCCCGGCGCGCGAGTGCTGGAGGCCGGGGTCGGCTCGGGCGGCCTGTCGATCCCGCTGCTGCGAGCCATCGGGCCGACCGGCCGACTCACCTCCTACGAGAGGCGTCCGGAGTTCGCCGAGGTGGCCCGTTCCAATGTCGTCACCTTCTACGGATCCGAGCCGGCCTGCTGGAACCTGAGACTGGCCGACCTGGCCACCGACATCTCCGCCGAACCGATCGATCGGGCCGTGCTGGACATGCTGGCCCCCTGGGAGTGCGTCCAGGCCGTGGGTCGGGTGCTGGTGCCCGGCGGCGTGCTGTGCTGTTACGTCGCCACCACTACCCAGATGGGTCGGGTGATGGACACCCTGCGCGCCGAGGGTGGCTGGACCGAGCCGAGCGCCACTGAGACCACCATCCGCGACTGGCATGCCGAGGGGCTGTCGATCCGCCCCTCGCACGGGTCCACCGGGCACACCGGGTTCCTGGTGATCGCACGGCGGCTGGCCCCGGGAGTGCTGGCGCCGATGCGCAAACGCCGACCGGCCCCGGGGGCTTACGGGCCCGATTACCACGGCCCCCGGCCGCTCAACATCACCGAGCACGACCAGTGGCGCCCCGCCAAGGAGGAGCGCTGAGGCGGGCTGCTGATCCGACCTCGCTGCGTCAGGACTGTCTGGACGGCGTCCTGGCCGCCCGGAATCTGCGGATGAGGCCGGCGACGATCCGCCAGCCGATCAGCTCCACTGTCAGGAAGATCCCGGCGACGATGATGAAGGAGACCGCGATCCCCTGACCGGTGAGATGGCGGATCACCATCCCCAGCACCAGGGTGGCGCCCCACACCACCAGTCCGGCCGGCCAGCCCGAGGCGACCAACCGCACCGCCACCACGATGATCCAGCCCACCACCAGCCCCACCGCGAAGGGCACCACGGTGCGCAGCAGCCCACCCGGGCTGAGGTTCTCGTGATGGGACAACCGCCCGATGATCCCGAAGATCACGACCGCCAGGATGTCCATCACCACCACCAGGCGGACCTGGCCTGAGGCCGTTCCATCACTGTGGCTCATCAGGGCCCCCTTGCCTGTCATGGGATAGCGAGGACTGGCCCGACAACGGGCAAGCCGCGAGCCCGACGATACCGCTGCGGGCGTCGGGAGTTCCGGTTGGCTACTCTTGGGGCGGGATGCTGCGGCCACCCGGCCGTGCCGGCGTCTGCGATGAACGCGAGGAGGACGATGATCCAGCCGTGGGGAACGATGCTTCCGGCGCCCTTCCTGGCGGCCGGTAATGACTCCTTCGCAGAGTTCACCCGAACCGTCGCCCCAGATCTGCTTCCGCCCACCACGCTGGACACCAGCATGCCTGAGCTGCTGCGTCACGGCACCACCGTCGTCGCCCTCAAGTACTCCTCGGGAGTGGTGGTGGCCGGTGACAGGAGGGCCACGATGGGCACCCTGATCGTCCAGCACGACATCGAGAAGGTCTTCGGTGCCGATGACACCTCGGTGATCGGGGTGGCCGGTGCCGCCGGGCTGGCGATCGAGTTGGTCCGGCTGTTCCAGACCGAGCTGGAGCACTACGAGAAGATCGAGGGACGTGCGCTGAGTCTGGAGGGCAGAGCAGCACGGCTGTCCATCCTGGTGCGCTCCAACCTGGCGATGGCAGTCCAGGGGATCGCCGTCATCCCGGTCTTCGCCGGATGGGACGCCGTCCATCATCGCGGGCGGATCTTCTCCTATGACGGCACCGGCGGGCGTTACGAGGAGTACGCCTTCTCCACCGCCGGCTCCGGCGACATCTTCGCCAAGGCCACCCTCAAGCAACTCCACCGCCTCGACATGGACCGCGATGAGGCGGTCCAGCTGGCGGTGCGTGCGATCTACGACGCATCCGATGACGATGCCGCAACCGCCGGCCCGGACCTGGACCGGGGAATCTACCCGGTGGTCCTGATCGCCGATGAGGACGGCGTCACGAAGATCTCCACCGAGAATGTCGCCCTGGTTGCCAAACGCATCCTCGACGAGGTCACCCGGTCCAACGAGAGTGCCTGAGCCGGCGGTGCCACCATCCGGACCATCGATCAGCCGCAACCGGCACCAGGCTCCCCGAGAGGAACAATCAGCATGACCACGCCCGCCTACGTCTCACCCGATCAGTGGATGAGTGACCGGGCCGACTATGCCCGCCGTGGTATCGAGGATGAGCATGCCGTCGTGGTGGCCCGGTACGCCGATGGGATCTGCATGGTGGCCCTCAACCCGTCAAGAACCCTGCACCGTACCTCCGAGATCCACGACCGGATCGGGTTCGCGTCGGTGGGCCGATTCGACGAGTCCGAACAGCTGAGGGTGGCCGGCATCCGACTGGCCGATCTGCGCGGCTATGCCTACGACCGCCTCGACGTCACCGGACTGTCGCTGGCCACCACCTACGCCCAGGTGATCGGAGGTGCCTTCGCGACGATGGGCCAGAAGCCCTATGAGGTGGAGCTGGCGGTCGCCGAGCTGGGCCTGGTCCGAAGCCAGGACCGGATATTCAAGATCAGCTGGGACGGTTCCATCACGGAGGGGACCGCGCCGATGGTGCTGGGGCCGATGAGCCCTGACCGTCGGGAGACCGTCGAGGAGTTCCTCATCGATACCACGCCACTCGATGACGCCGTGCGCTGCGCAGCCGCGGCCCTCACCGCCTCCTCGGAGCCGGTACCCGACCAGCTCGAGGTCTCCATCCTCGACCCGCGCACCGGTGGTCGGCGGACCTTCCGCAGGTTGGCCGCAGATCGGGTCCGCACCTTCTGGGACGCGGCATGAGCCCGCTGCCGGTCGCCGACCCCGACGACATCGCAGACCTGTCCCCGGTGCTGATCGTGGGCACCGGGCTGATCGGGGCCTCCATCGGATGCGCCCTGACCAGTCAGGGGGTCGAGGTGCATCTGTGGGATCTCGACCCGGCCAATGGGATGGTGGCCGCCGGGCGCGGAGCCGGGATCCTGGGACCGCGGGATCCCCGCGACTACCGACTCGTGGTGGTGGCCACGCCGCCGGCCGCGGTGGCCGCCACGGTCGCGGAGAGGTCGCGCTGGCACCGCAATGCGGTGATCACCGACACCGCATCGGTGAAGTCGGCGGTCCTCGCCGAGCTGCAGGGCAGGGGTCTGGACCTGTCGCGATATGTCAGCTCCCACCCGATGTCGGGAACCCAGTACGACGGACCGATGACGGCAGTCCCCGAACTCTTCGTCGACCGCACCTGGGTGCTCACCCCTCGCCCGGAGAATCCCCCACAGGCCGTGGAACGGGTCCGCCGGTTGGCGGTGGTCTGCGGCGCCAGGACCGTCACCCTGGACACCCTCGAGCACGACACCGCGGTGGCCGAGGTCTCCCATCTGCCGCAGCTGATGAGCATCCTCACCGGGGCGAACCTGCGCCACGCCGATTCCAGCCACCTGACGCTGGCCGGCGGGGGGATCCGCGACGTCACCCGGATCGCCCAGTCCCAGACCGGCATGTGGCGCCAGATCATCTCCGCCAACCGGTCCGCGGTCCGCCGGCAGCTCGACCGGGTCCGCGAGGACCTCGACACCCTGATCGGGGCCCTCGACGATCCCGACGAGCTGGAGGCCTTCCTCGAGATGGGCCGGAGCGGTGCCCGGTTGCTGGGCGGCAAGCACGGCCGCGAGCTCTCGAAGACCACCACTGTGGTGGTGGAGATCCCCGACCGCCCCGGCGCCCTGGCCCGGCTGTTCTCCGACATCGGCCGACTCGGGGTCAATATCGAGGATCTGTCGGTGGAGCACGACCAGGCCCGCGACTCCGGCTTCCTGTCGATCGAGGTTGATCCGGCGAGGGCCGACGACCTGAGAGCCTGGATGCGCGAGCACGACTGGGGGCTGCGTTCATGAGTCGCCTGCTCTCACTCGCCGCCGGCCCGACCCCGCCCAGTCCCGACGGTCCAGGTACCGGCTGACCTCCGTCGGCTCACCCGCCAGCTGTTCCGCACCTGCTGTTCGTCCCCCATTCCCAATCTCGACACCCATTGGAGCCCGCATGACCTCCGCCCCATCCGCCGATCCGTCTCCCGCCGCCGCGGAGAGTCACGACGAGCTGGTGATCGCCGTCGACGGGCCGAGCGGCTCGGGGAAGTCCTCGACCTCCCGGGCGGTGGCCCAGCGGCTGGGGCTGGCCTACCTGGACACTGGATCGATGTACCGGGCGGTGACCTGCGCGGTGGCCAACCGCGGCATCGACCCGGTGACCGATCCTGGCGCTGTGATCGATCTGGTGCGCGATGCCGATCTGGAACTGAGCACGGTTCCCGGCGTCGAGAAGGTGGTCATCGACGGACAGGATGTCACCGAGCAGATCCGCGAACCCGCCACCAGCGCCGCCGTCTCCGCGGTGGCCACCATTCAGCCGGTCCGCGACCTGCTCACCGACCGGATGCGCCGGATCGTGGCCGCACACGGCCACCGGATGGTGGTGGAGGGCCGCGACATCACCACCGTGGTGTGCCCCGATGCCCAGCTGAGGGTGCTGCTGGTCGCCGACCCGGCGGTACGGGTGGCCCGGCGCAGCGCCGAGCTCGAGGCGACCGTCGATGTGCGTGAGGTCACCGACCTGGTGATCCGCCGCGACCGCGACGACTCGACGGTCTCCTCCTTCCAGGCTCCGGCTCCCGGGGTCACCATGATCGACTCCACCGCACTGACACTCGACCAGGTCGTTGATACGGTCGTGTCTCTGGTGAACAACCTTGCAAAGGATACGAATGACTGAGACGACACCTCCTGAAGAGGGCTTCGAGGAGGCACTGCCCAAGCCGGTGGTGGCCGTCGTCGGCCGCCCCAATGTCGGCAAGTCGACTCTGGTCAACCGCATTCTGGGACGCCGCGAGGCCGTCGTCCAGGACATTCCAGGGGTGACCCGCGACCGGGTCTCCTATGACGCCGAGTGGGCCGGTCACGAGTTCGTGCTGGTCGATACCGGTGGCTGGGCCTCGGATGCCAGGGGAATGGCGGCCAGGATCGCCGAGCAGGCCGAGCTGGCGATCTCCACCGCTGACGTCGTGCTGCTGGTGGTCGATGCCACCATCGGCACCACAGACGAGGACGAGGCGGTGGTCCGGGTGCTGCGCAGGGCCAACAAGCCGGTGGTACTGGCCGCCAACAAGGTCGACGACCAGCGCAGCGAGGCCAGCGCGGCGACCATGTGGAACCTGGGGCTGGGGGAACCCTGGCCGGTCTCGGCGATGCACGGGCGCGGTTCCGGCGACATGTTGGACGCCCTGGTGGCCGTGCTGCCGCAGCGGACCGAGCTGGTCGAGGAGGTGGGCGGCCCACGCCGGGTGGCGATCGTCGGCAAGCCGAATGTCGGGAAGTCCTCGCTGCTGAACAGGCTGGCGCGGGCCGACCGTTCGGTGGTCTCCGATGTCTCCGGGACCACCGTCGACCCGGTCGACGAGCTGGTCAGCGTCGGACGCACCGTGTACCGGTTCATCGACACCGCCGGGCTGCGCAAGCGTGTCAACGAGGCCTCCGGCCACGAGTACTACGCCTCGCTGCGCACCCAGACGGCGATCGAGCGGGCCGAGGTCTGCGTCGTCGTCATCGATGCCGCCGAGTCGATCAGCGACCAGGACCTGCGGATCCTCACGATGGTGGAGGAGGCCGGCAGGGCGCTGGTGATCGCCTACAACAAATGGGATCTCACCGATGAGGAGCGCCGCCGCTACCTGGAGAGAGAGATCGAGCGCGACGTCCAGGCATTCGGCTGGGCACCCAGGGTCAACATCTCGGCGCTGTCCGGGCGAAATGTCGAGCGTCTCGGATCGGCCATCGAGGCGGCACTGGAGGGTTGGCAGACCCGGGTGTCCACCGGCAAGTTCAACGCCTTCCTCGGCAAACTGGCAGCGGCCCATCCACACCCGGTCCGCGGCGGAAAGCAGCCCCGGATCCTGTTCGGCACCCAGGCCCACAGCTGCCCGCCGACCTTCGTGCTGTTCACCTCGGGTGTGATGGATCAGGGGTACGTGAGATTCATCGAACGGCGTCTGCGCGAGGACTTCGGCTTCGTCGGGACGCCGGTCAAGGTCGAGGTGCGCCCCCGCGAGAAGCGCGGCAAGAAGCGCTGAGCCCCCGGCTCGACCACATCCCTGGAGGGAGTCGGCGCCTTCGCCACTTCCAACTTATAGGCCATAGGGGGTCTTGCCGCAAGGGCCCCGGTCGGGCGCAGAATTGCCGTCCTCCATCTGACAGGACATGGTGCCAATGCTCCCGACCAGCCCCGACTCACCCTCCCCGCAGAGCCCCTCCGGCCCGATCCACTTACACCCCACAGCCTCCTCGGCTCTCTCCTCCTCACTCATCGAGCTGACCGGGGCCGCGGCGTGGAAGTCGGATCCCGAACTGCTCGGTCCTGACCCCGAGCGGCTGGCAACAGTGGCTGAGCGGCTTCACACTCGTCTGACCGAGCTGCACGAGGAGCTCCGCCACCTGCGCAGAGCCCCCGGCGGACGCGGCCGAGCAGCCCTGGACCGCGATCAGTCGATCCATCGGCTGACCCGTCAGACCGGCGTCCTGGAGCGATTCAGCACCGACCTCGTGCTGGGCCGGATGGTCTTCGCGGGCCGTCGTGAGCCGATCTATGTCGGGCGCATCGGGCTGTCCGACGCCGAGGGCCGCCGCCTTCTGATCGACTGGCGGGCCCCTGCCGCTGAACCCTTCTTCGCCGCCACCCACGCCGACCCGATGGGGCTGGTCAGCCGGCGCCGCTACCAGTGGGTCGATGGGCGACTGCGCGACTACTGGGACGAGGTCTTCGACGCCACCGCGGCCGGCGCAGCAGCCCTGGACGACCAGTCCTCCTTCATCGCCAGCCTCGGCCGGGCCAGAACTGCGCAGATGCGCGACGTGCTGTCCACCATCGCCGCCGACCAGGACGCCGTCATCCGAGCAGACTCCCATGGCGCCCTGGTGGTCGAGGGCGGTCCGGGCACCGGCAAGACGGTGGTGGCCCTGCACCGGGCGGCCTACCTGCTCTACGCCGATCCGCGACTGGACGGACGGGCCGGCGGGGTGCTGCTGGTCGGCCCGCACGACTCCTACCTGAGCTATGTGGCCGATGTGCTGCCCAGCCTGGGGGAGGACGGGGTGCACTGCGCGACTTTGGCCGAGATGGTCCCCGAGGGCCGGGAGGCGGTTGCCGAGGCCGACCCAGTGGTGGCCCGGCTGAAGGCCTCGGCCCGGATGGTGAAGGCGGTCGAACCGGCGGTGGCGCTCTACGAGGAGGTGCCTGACGCGACCACTGTCGTCGAGACACCCTGGGTTGATCTGGAACTGACCCCCGACGACTGGGCGGAGGCGTTCTCGGCGCCGCCGCCGGGCACACCTCACAACGAGGCCCGGGAGCTGATCTGGGAGGAGCTGGTCGCCATCCTGGTCGACAAGGCCGATCCAGCGCAGCTGCCGGTCGATCTGCTCGGCGCCGCGCTGGAGACGAACGACGACCTGCGCCGAGTCTTCTCCCGGACCTGGCCGATCCTGGATCCGACCCAGACCGTCGCAGACCTGTGGTCGGTGCGGGCCTATCTCAGACGCTGCGCCCCCTGGCTGTCGCAGGCCGCGCTGACCGCCCTGCACCGCAGCGAGGCATCCCCCTGGACCGACGCGGACCTACCCCTGCTGGACGCCGCACGGATGCGGATCGGCGATCCCCAGGCTGGAAGCAGGCGCCGTCAGCGTCGACGGGTGCTGGCCGACCAGCGCAGCTACATGGACGATCTGGTCGACAACATCCTTGATACCGACGACGATCCTGACAGTTCCTTCGCGATGCTGCGCGGCGAGGACATGCGTCGGGCTCTGCTCGACGAGGATGCCGCTCCGCAGCCGGACCGCGAGCCGCTCGCCGGCCCCTTCTCCCACGTCATCGTCGACGAGGCCCAGGAGCTCACCGACGCCCAGTGGCAGATGCTCATCCGACGCTGCCCCTCGCGCAGTTTCACCATCGTTGGCGACCGCGCCCAGGCCAGGTCCGGCTTCGAGGGAAGCTGGCCAGCCAGGCTCGAGGCGCTGGGGTTCAACGAGGTCGCAGTGCGCAGCCTGGGGATCAACTACCGCACGCCGGCCCAGGTGATGGCGGAGGCGGGCCCGGTCATCCTGGCCGAGGTGCCCGACGCCGTGGTGCCCACCTCGATCCGGACCGGCGTCGAACCGGTGATCCATGGTGATGCCGGGGACCTGGAGCATCTCCTCGACCGCTGGCTGGCGGCCCATCCGGAAGGTACTGCGTGCGTCATCGGCGTCGGGTCCGCGATCGGAGGTGCCGGCGCCGGGGAGGGGCCGTCGACCCTCCTGCAGCCGGCTCGCGGCGAGCGGCACAGGGTCAGATTCCTCGACCCGGTGGCAGTCAAGGGGCTGGAGTTCGACCTGGTGGTGCTGGTCCACCCGGCGGCACTGGGCCAGGGCAGGCGAGGTGCGGTGGACCGGTACGTCTCGATGACCAGAACCACCTCCCAACTGATCATCCTGGACTAGTGCGCACCGAGGAGGGCCTGGGTTGCGGACCCCGCCCGCGGTAGCGTCGACGATGTCCGCGCATCGTCTGCACGACTAGGAGAGCATCATGCCCAAGCCCACCGTGAGCACCGCACATACCGTCTGGAACGGCACCCTGTTCGAGGGATCGGGCCAGACCAGCCTGGACACTTCCGGGGTCGCCACCTTCGACGTCAACTGGGGCAAGCGTGCCGAGTCCGGGCTCGGAACCACCAATCCCGAGGAGCTCCTGGCCGCATCCCTGGCCACCTGCTACACCATGGCGCTGAGCAATGCGCTGGCCGAGGACGGTCACGACCCGGTCTCCATCGACACCCGCGCCGGTGTCACCTTCGTCGCAGGTGAGGGGGTCACCCAAATCAACCTCGCGGTCACCGGCGATGTCCCGGGGCTGGACGCGGCCGGATTCAAGGAGAAGGCCGAGTGGGCCAAGGACAACTGCCCGATCTCGCAGGCCCTCAAGGCAGTGCCGAAGACCCTGACCGTCGGGTGAGCAGGGGCCGCGTCGGAGGCCCGGAGGGCCTCGATCGCAGCAACCGGCCGGTAACCTCGCCGCCGCCGAACCGTGGGAGGGTGGAAAGGTGAGAATCGTTCCGCCCGCCCCGGGTTCCCCTCGTCGCCCGACCGGTCCCAAGGATCCCGGAGACGCCTGGGTGGTGACCGACTCGGGAGAGCGGTACTGGGGGGTCTTCGGAGCCGCAGGACTGCTGGCGGTGGACCCGGACCGAGGAGTGCTGCTCCAGCACAGGGTTGGTTGGAGTCATTTCGGAGGTACCTGGGGGATTCCCGGCGGGGCCCTGCACCAGGGAGAGACCGCTCTGGACGGCGCACTGCGGGAGTCGGCGGAGGAGGCCGCGGTGCCGCGCCAGGATCTGAGAGTGCGCTGCCTCAGTGTCCTCGACAAGCAGGTCTGGCGCTACACCACCCTGGTGGCCGATGTGGTGACTCCTTTCGAACCGGCCATCGGTGATCAGGAGAGCCTGGAACTGCGCTGGGTTCGGATCGACGAGCTGGACGGTTACGACCTCCATCCGGGTTTCGGCAGATCGTGGCCGGTGCTGCGGCAGCTGCTGGACGTCCGTCCCGTGCTGGTCCTCGACACCTCGAGCGTGCCCGATCCCCACGCCGCAGAGATGGTGGCCCAGCGCGGTATCCCCGGGGTGGAGCTGGGGCTCCAGGCCACTACATGGTTTCCCGAGGTGGTCAGTGCGGCCGGCCCTCGCGAGGCGGTCGAGGTCACGCTCGCACTGGCTGCCTCCAGCCCCTACGTGACTCTGGTGGGTGATGACCTGGCGTCGACCGACCAGCTCGTCGACGCCGGTGCGCGGGTCAGGCCGGGGGAGTGGCTCACCGGCATGATCTGAGGCTCGGATCCTCCGGGCGCTGCCCCTCATCCGCGGTCGCACGGTGTCGCTGTTTGTGGCCCTCGGCCGCAATGGGATAGTGTTTCTTCTCGGTCCGCGAAGCGGGCCATCGGGCTGTGGCGCAGTTTGGTAGCGCACCTGACTGGGGGTCAGGGGGTCGCAGGTTCAAATCCTGTCAGCCCGACGTTGTGATGTCTCAGGACATTCCGGACGGCCGGACCTACGTTTTTGTAGGTCCGGCTTTCTGTTTCCTGGGTGTGGGTCCGGGTGGTCGTCCGGTGGGTAGGTAGTCCTTCGTGGGGTCGAGGACGAGCTCGCCGAGGAGCTCGCGCGGGGTTTCGCAAGTGGTGGCCTCGTTGAGCCGGTGGGCTCGGAGGTGAGTCAGGACCAGTGGGTCAAGTATGAGTTCGACGCGCAGGTGTCCCGGACCGGGAGCTCGTACACCGCCGTGGCCGTCGAGCTAGCTGTCGTCGACGCGGAAATGCTGCTCGGGCATGCGCTGGTCAAGTGTCCTTTGTTTCGTTCGAAGGCTCACGGAGGAGAACCGAAATATGCCCGATCGACATGCACCGCGACTGGTTCGGGGTCGATCCCATTTGCCGCATCCTCCGTACGACAAAATGTGGGGGCTCCTCACCTTCCGCCGATACCGCGCCGCGAAACGCCGACCTGCGTCGAACTGTGCCCTCACAGAGGCCACACCCATGTCCGAGACCGTTCACAACCCGTCATCCTCAGCTACGAGTCGGGGCTGATCAGCCCGGGGCGCCGTGAGTCCTCGCGGTGACCGAGTTCCGTATGGCCATAGCCGTCATCCCGTGATGGTGGCACTGGCAGATCGGGAGGTCACCAGGAGTCTGTACTCACGGTCTGGTCGCCTTTCCGTCGAGCCAGAGGGTGTCTGACTCGTCTCGGTGCGACCCGGTGCTGCCGACGTGCTTGCTGTCGATCTGCGGCCCCTTCCTGATGACGTGGACCAGCGCCATGCCGTGGCCACGTCCTAGTTGTACTTCCCCGTGACGTTGTGAACGCGGGCTGAGGGGGTCTGGCCGCCGATCCCGGTGTGGGGTCTGTGGTGATTGTAGTGATGGAGCCAGGTCTCGTAGGCTGCGGCGCGCTCGGCTTCGCTGGCGTAGGGCTTCGCGTAGGCCCACTCGACGGCGAGGGTGCGGTTGAACCGCTCGACCTTGCCGTTGGTCTGCGGCCGGTATGGCCGGGTCCACTTGTGCTTCACATGGTCGCCGAGCGCGTCAGCGAAGGCGCCTGACCGGTAGCAGGAACCGTTGTCGGTCATCACCGCGGTGACTGTGACGCCCAGGCCTGTGAAGAACGCGTTCGCGCGGGTCCAGAACCCCGCTG
>NZ_AUHZ01000010.1 GCF_000423445.1 Acidipropionibacterium thoenii DSM 20276
TCGAAGGAATTCACCGAGCTGCTCGAGTCCTATGATATCAGACTGTCCGTGGGGAGGACGGGACTGTGCTGGGATAATGCGTGGGCGGAGTCGTTCAATGCGACGTTGAAGAACGAGAGGGTGCACCGGGTAATCTATCGGACCAAGGATGAGGCGGTCCGGGATATTGTGCGGTGGATCGAGCTCAGGTATAATCAGAAACGTCTTCACTCGTCGTTGGGGTATCGGACCCCTAATGAGATTGAGGCGGAGTACAGGGAATCACGTCAGGTGGCCTGAAACCAAGTGTTTGGGCGTGTCCGAGAAACGGCAAGCAGTCCAGTCGACCCCGAGCGTGCGCCGCTGATCCGGTGGGCGTTCGAGCATTATGCCGAGGGTGAGACCTCGGTGACCGGGCTGCTGCGCGACCTCACCGCACGCGGCTTGGTCACGGTGCCGACGCCGAAGCGCCCGAGCAAGCCGCTGGGGAAGAACACGCTCTACAAGCTGCTGACGAACCCGTACTACGCCGGGCTGATCCGGTACAAGGGCGCCCTGTATCCCGGTGCGCACGAGCCCATCGTGGAAGCGGCGCTGTTCGATCAGGTGCAGTCGCTACTGAAAGCGCGGACCGCGAAGCAGACCCGGCATGTGCAGCACGCCCATCACCTCAAAGGCCTGTTGTACTGCGGCACCTGCGGGTCGCGGATGCTCCTCGACTTCGCCACCAACCCGCGCGGCACCACCTACGCCTACTTCGTCTGCTCCGGCCGCGCCGCCAAGAAGACGAGCTGCACGAGGCGGGCGGTTCCGGTCGCGGTCGCGGAACGTCTCGTCGCGGACTCCTACGCCTCCATCACGATCAGCGACGACACCTACCGCGACCTCGCCAAGCGGGTGGACGCGGCGTTCGACAAGCGCATGGCGGGCCGCGACCAGGAGATCGCCGACCTCATGGCGAACCGGGCCAAGTTGGAGTCGGAGAGCGACAAGCTGCTGGCCGCGCACTTCGCCGACGCGATTGACCTGCCGACCTTGAAGCGGCATCAAGACCGCATCCGGGCGGGCCTGTCCGACGTGAACCAGCGCCTTGCCGAGCACGATGAGCACCACACCGGCGGACGCGCGTTCCTGCACGACTCGCTGCGGCTGCTCACCGACGCGCACCGTGCCTACGCTCGTTCAGGTGATGCCGACCGGCGGCTGGCGAACCAGGCGTTCTACACCCGCCTCGACATCACCGATGACGAGCAACTACGTCCGCGCCTGGCCGAGCCGTTCGCCACCATCATCCGCGAGAGCAAGACCCCCAGCGACGAGGGAGAGGAACCCTTACGGGAACACACCACATCTTTCGATGTCGCGTGTTCCCGTAAGACACTTTGGGTGGAGCATAGGGGATTCGAACCCCTGACCTACTGCTTGCAAAGCAGCCGCGCTACCAACTGCGCCAATGCCCCTCATAGGCCGAACGGACGTGCTGGCATCTCAGCCGACGAACGAATCGACCATGACAGTGTACGCGAACCGGGCCGGCTCAGGGAAAACAGGCCGGTCGGCGGTCCTGCGGGGTCGGCGATCAGCCCAGCAGTTCCGACGGTGAGATGACCTCCACCATGAATCCGGCCTCCTCGAGGGCCGGTCCCAGCGTCGCGGCGGGCCCGGCGATCCCCACTCGCCATGCCGAGGCCGGCAGCAGTTCGTGCCATGCCCGGTTCGCCCGGTCGACGGTCACTGCCGCGGTGTCGGCCATCAACTGGTCGACCCATTCCCCGGTCAGGCCAGCCATCTCCAGGGTGGTCACCTGGCTGGCGACCGCGCCGGCGGTGTCGTACTGCAACGGTGCCACCCCTACCGCATGGTTGCGGGCATCGCGCGCCTCCGCCTCCTCCAGAGGCGCCGATGCGGGGTCCACCAGGTCCAGGGCCGTCCGCACGGCCTGTGCCGCGACCTCGGCGCGAAACGCCCCGCCGACCGTCACCAGTCCGCCGTCGCGCAGCGCGCGGGCCGTCGCCGAGACACCGTAGGACCAGCCCTTCTGCTCCCGCAGCACCGTGTTGAGACGTGAACCGAAGGTGCCGCCAAGGACCAGGCAGGCCACTTTGAGCGCGGCCCATCTCGGGTCCTGGCGGCCGGGCACCCGGGTCTGGATCCGGACATCGGCCTGAACCGCGTCCGGCCGGTCGACCAGCAGCACCCCGGTCGGACCGTCGGTGCCGAGCTGGTCCCACCGCACCTTCCCCGCCTCGCCCGCGCGAGCACCGGTCCACCGCGAGAAGGCGCCGAGATCCACCTGGTCGACGCCGTCACCGGCCAGTACGATGACGCCGCCGACGGGCAGCCAGGTGGCGTCACGGAAGGCCCGCACGTCGTCGGGGGTGATGGCGTCCAGGGTGGTGGCGGTGCCGCCGATCGGCCGCGACGCGCGGGCACCCAGCGGCCAGACCTCGCGGGAGACCGCCAGTCCCGCCAGGCTCGGACCGTTCTGGGCCGCCTGGGCCAGCTGCGCCCTCGCCTGGGCCATCTGGCGCAGCACATCGGCATCTGCCAGGGCCGATGAGGTGATGATCTCGGCGAGCAGCTCCAGTGCCTGATCCAGGTGCCGGCGCGGGACCTCGATGCTGACACTGCTGGAGGTCAGGCCGCAGGCCCCGTCGTAGCTGGCGCCGATGGACTCGATGGCCTCCGCCAGCTCGGCCCCCGGATGCTTTTGGGTGCCCTCGTCGCTGCTGGTGAGGACCAGACTCGCCACCCCCAGTTGGGTCGGTTCCTCGGCCGTCAGGGGCACATCGAGCCCCAGTTCGACAGTGACCACCTGCTGGCCGGGGATCGGCACCCGCACCACCCGAAGCCCGGAGTCCAGCTGCTCGTGGTGGGAGTCGGGGAAGGTCCACGGCGAGGCGGCCGAGACCTCCGGGCGCGGGTTCAACGGCGCAGTCTTCTCACTCATCGCGACTCCTTGCTCAGCTCAGCGGCCCCATCGGTGCTCTGGTCGACGTCGATCTCCTGCTCCAGCTCCGCCCCGGGATCGTTCCCCGGAACCCTGACGACGCCTTGCTCGCCGGATCCCGCGCCGTCCTCGAGCCGTCGGTAGACCAGAACCGAGGCGCTGTCGGGGTCCAGCCACCTGGCGGCTGCCCGCGTCACCTCGTCGGCCCCCACCCGGGCGATCCGGTCCAGGTAGCTGTTGACCTGGTCCGCCGACCCCATGATCGTCTCGTAGTAGTTGATCGCGTCCGCCCGGTCGTCGGCGGTGGCCAGCTCCAGCAGCCAGTCGCGTTCGGCCTGGGCGTGGATCCGCGCCATCTCGGTGGCGGTCGGGCCCTCGGCGGCCAGCTTCCGCAGGGCATCCGAGATCTCCTCGATGACCCGGTCCTCGGAGGCCCCCGGCTTCAGTTGGGCGACCACCGCCCCGGCCGATCGCCCCCTCGACAGCCCCAGGTCGTAGCCGGAGACCCCCTCGGTCAGTTCGAGATCGCGCACCAGACGACGGATCAGCCGGGAGGCCATCCCGGTCTGGAGCACCGACATGGCGTCCTCCAGGCTCAGCTCCTCCGGATCGGTGGCCGCCGGGGTGGGCCAGGTCATCGTGATCGTGGTGCGCGGCACGTCGCGCTCCAGCACCAGATGTGAGGAGGCCGGAATCCCGAGGTTCGACGGCCTCCGGTCGGTCGGCGGGAGGGGTCCCTCACCGGCCGGAACCGCCCCCAGATACCGGTCGGCCAGCATCAGCGCCTGATCGGCGTCCACGCATCCGGCGATCACCAGGCAGGCGTTGCCCGGCCGGTACCACTGGCGGTGGAAGGACACGACGTCGTCCAGGGATGCGGCGTCCAGGTCGGGAACCGACCCGATCGTGGTGTGGGCATAGGGGTGGGCGCCGGGCAGATCCGATGGCCCGAACTGCTGGCTGAGCAGCTGGGCGAGCATGTCGCCGTAGGGAACGTTGTCGTAGCGCTGACGCTTCTCCTCCTTGACCACCTCGCGCTGGATGTCCAGGTTCTCGGCAGTCACCGCCAGGTGGGCCAACCTCTCGGACTCCAGCCACAGAGCCAGGTCCAGGGCGCCGGCCGGGACCGTCTCGAAGAAGTTGGTGCGGTCGAAGCTGGTCGTGGCATTGGCGGTACCGCCCACCGACTCGACGGTGGCCAGGTGCTCGCCGGAGGCGATGCCGCTGGTCGTGCCGGAGAACATCAGGTGCTCGAAGAGGTGGGCGAAGCCGAAATGGCCCGCCGTCTCGTCGGCCGAGCCGACCCGGAACCAGATGTTGACCGCCACTGCCGGGCAGGTCATGTCGGAGTTGACGACCACCCGCATCCCATTGTCGAGGGTCCTCGCTGTCAACGTGATGGGCGCGCTCTCCAGGTCTGCAGGCATGAGGCCGAGGGTAGCGGGTGGGCGCAGGACGGCGCTGGACTGTACGGCGGGACTGTTCTGCGGAGCGGCCGGGTGACCCGCAGGGTGGGCTCCGGGGGTCGTCCGCGTCGTCCAGCTGGTGGGTCCAGCCTCCGCTCTTCCCACGTTCGTCCTCAAATATGGCGTTCGTCCTGGAATTCCAGGACGAACGCCATATTTGAGGACGAACGTCGATGGGGAGGGGGCAAGGGGGCCGGAAGGTGGCCAGTGGAGGTGTTAAAGGGGGCCGGGGAAGCGTTTCGGGACGCCGTTCGCCGGGCGCCGTAGTCTGGACGCCATGAAAACGCAGCGAGAAGTGGTCTCCCACGCGCTGCAGCGCCGTCGGGCACTGGAGGCGCTGCGCCGTCCGCAGGTCGACCTCAATGCACCGGCCAGTTGCGACGCCGACCCGATGCTGGTGCGTGCCGCTCTGCACCACGGCGAGGAGATGGACACCCCCTGCCCGGTCTGCGAGTCCCCCCGGCTGACCCTGCTGCGCTACACCTATGGCGGCCAACTGGGCCAGTTCTCCGGGCGCATCCGCAGCGCCGAGGAGCTCGAGGAGATGGAGAGTCAGTTCGGCGAGTTCCGGGTCTACGAGGTCGAGGTCTGCCCCGACTGCCTGTGGAATCACATCCTGACCCACTACATTCTGGGGGACGGACGCCGACGCCGGCGGCCGCGCCACCAAGAGACCGTGGAGGACATATATGGCTGAGCCGCACCGCAAGGGCAAGGCCGGCACACCGCGCCACGCGGCCGCCTCGGAGAGCGGATCGGGGCGCCACGGTTCCGGCCACAGCTCTGGCAGGCACGGCTCATCCAAGGGTCGCTCGGGAAAGCAGCACTCCCGGGTCAGGACCTTCTTCAAGCGGTTCTTCTTCACCCTGCTGGTGATCTTCCTGGTGCTGGTCCTGGTGGTCGGCGTGGCCGTCATCATCTTCTACAACAGGACGAGCCTTCCCGATCCCAACAAGGATTTCCAGACCAACACCTCCTTCGTCTACTTCAACGACTCCAAGACGAAGATGGGCTCCTTCTCGATCCAGAACCGTCAGACGATCTCCTTCAACCAGATGCCCACCTCCATCAAGGACGCCGTCATCTCCGCGGAGAACCGGACCTTCTGGGAGGACGGCGGGATCTCGGTCCCGGGCATCGCCAGGGCGATCATCTCCATCTCGAACGGCGGTGAGATCCAGGGCGGGTCGACCATCACCCAGCAGTACATCAAGGTGCTCTACCTCACCCAGGATCGCACCATGCAGCGCAAGTTCCGAGAGCTGGTGCTGGCGGTGAAGATGGGCAAGGAGGTGTCCAAGCAGGACATCCTGGCCGGCTATCTCAACACCATCTACTTCGGCCGTGGCGCCTACGGCATCCAGGCCGCGTCGAAGGCGTACTTCAACGTCGACGCCGGGCAGCTCACCATCCAGCAGTCGGCGGTGCTGGCCTCGGTCATCAACAACCCCAGCCTCTTCGACCCCTCCAATGGGGTTTCCAGCCGGAACCGGCTGCTGGACCGGTACCGCTACGTGCTGGACGGCATGCTGGAGGCCGGAAACATCACCCAGGCCCAGCACGACGAGTACTCCCGGGCGCTGCCGACCTTCCCCGATGTCCCCATCAACAATCGCTGGGGAGGCACCAACGGCTACCTGCTGAAGATGGTCGAGCAGGAGCTGCTGGACCAGGGCTTCACCGAGTCCCAGATCAATGGCGGTGGACTGAAGATCACCACCACCTTCGACCCGACCGCCCAGCGGGCCGCCGTCCAGACCGGCCAGCGCTTCCAGATGACCGCCGGAGCCAATGCCGGCCAGACCAAGGCCAAGCAGCTGCATGCCGCGATCGCCTCGGTCGACGCCACCACCGGCGGTGTCATCGCCTTGTACGGCGGCAACAACGACTACGTCGAGAACACCCGCAACTGGGCGACGACGGCCCGCCCGGCGGCGTCCACCTTCAAGACCTATGCTGCGATCGCCGGGATGCGCGACGGGTTCAGCCTGCGCTCCAGCCTCGACGGCGACACCTTCACCCCCAAGGGTGACAAGGTGCCGATCCACAACGAGTTCAGCGAGGAGTACGGCACCGTCACCCTCCAGAAGGCCATCGAGGACTCCATCAACACCGCCTTCGTCGACATGGTCTCCCAGATGGACGACGGCCCCTCCCAGGTGGTCAAGGCTGCCAATGACGCCGGGGTCCCCAAGGGTCAGGGATGGGATCTCAACAATCGCATCCCGCTCGGCGTCGCCGAGGTCAGTCCGCTGCAGCAGGCGGCCGGCTACGCCACCCTGGCCAACGAGGGCAAGGAGGCGAGCCCGCATGTCGTCGCCAAGGTGACCGATCTGTCCGGAAAGACCATCTACACCGCCAAGACGCCGACCAAGCAGGCGATCGAGAAGGACATCTCCCACGACGTCACCTACGCCCTGGAGAATGTGGTCACCCAGGGCACCGGCACCGCCGTCTCTGATCTGGGCTTCCCGGTGGCCGGCAAGACCGGTACCAATGGCGTCGGCGACAACATCACCTCGGCCTGGTTCGTCGCCTTCACCCGGCAGATCTCCACCGCCGTGATGTTCGTGGCCGGGGCTACCGGCAATGAGGACCTCGACCCCTACGCGGCTGCGGGGGACGCCACCTTCTTCGGCGGCACCTACCCGGCCCAGACCTGGGCGGCGTACATGAGTGTGGCGATGTCGGGCAAGACGGCCCAGGACTTCCCCGAGCCGGACTGGGTCAACCTGTCGGGCCACCACTACGGCTCCGGCGGGCGCCAGACCGTCTCCCAGCCGACGACGACCTCCAGTTCCTACCGGCCGCCGGCGACCTCCTCGAGTGCGGCGCCCGCCAGCACCGCGCCGACCCAGCCGACCTCCACCGCGCCGGCGAGTCCCACCACGACCCGTCCGACCAGCGAGCAGACGACCACCCGCCCCACCAGGACCACCCAACCCGAGCCCACCCGCACCTCCACCGAGGCCGGCAGGGAACAGACCGGCGGCCAGGGTGAGGGCGAGGGTGGTGCCACCCGCGAGCCGAGCGGCGAGTCCAGCGGCGGCAGGTAGCCTGTGCCCGTGAGCCTTCCCCCCCGCGTCGCAGTACCCGAGCGTCACCGCTCGCTGGTCTCCCGGTGGGGTCTCGACCGCCGGATCGGTGGACCGATGGGACGCCACGCCTGGCCGCGCGGGCGGTTCTTCGACCCCGCTTCCTGGGCGGTCCTCACCGCCACGGTGGTCTGGCTGCTGGCCATCTACCGGATGACGCCGTGCGTCCAGCACGACGTCACCAAGGCCGTCGACCCCTATCAGCGACTGTGCTACTCCGACATCCCGGTGATCTTCCAGAGCTCGGGGATGGGCAGAGGGGGGTCCCTGCTGCGAGAGGTCGGGATCGAGCAGAGCCCGCTGGTGATCGCCGTGATGGCGCTGTGCCGCTGGGTGGTCAGGCTGTTCGGCGCCGATGTCGGGCCGACGGCGTCCCCCCAACAGGTTCTGGACACCGCGAATGCCTATTGGGGAGTCGCCCAGATCCTGCTCTTCGCGGCCTTCCTGGGGATCGTGGTCGCCACCATGCTGATGGGTCGCGGCTCCGATGCCGGGATCGCGGTGACGGCCTCGGGACGGCTGGACTCCCCCCAACGGCGCAGCTGGGATGTCTTCTGGGTGGCCGCCAGTCCCGGCATCTACCTGGCCGGTCTGGTCGACTTCACCCTGGTGCCGGTGTGCCTGGTGATGTTCTCGATGCTGGCCTGGACCAGGCGTCGTCCGGTGCTGGCCGGGGTCCTGATGGGGCTGGCCTGTGCCGGCAGCCTGCAGTCGGCTCTGGTGGCCTTCGCAGTGGTGGTGCTGTGTCTGCGCGCCACCAAGCTCACCGAGCTCGGACGGTATCTGATGGCGACGATCGGGGTGCTGGTGGCCTGCCACCTGGTGGTCCTCCTGATCAGCCCCACCAACTGGGGCCGGATGTTCCACACCGCATTCTGGGCCGGCACCGGGCTGGGCACCGTCTGGTACATCGTCAAGGACTCCACCGGCTCGATCGTGCCCTGGGTGGGGTGGATCGCCGCCGTGCTCACTGCGGCCGGTCTCATCGCGCTGGCATGGTTCTCGCTGTCGATCCCGCGGCGTCCCCGGGTCTCGCAGGTGGCCTGCCTGGCGGTGATCGTGTTCTTCCTCACCGCGAAGGTCTATTCCCCGCAGTTCGTGCTGCTGCTCATCCCGCTGTGCGTGCTGGCCCGGCCCGACTGGCGCGACTGGACCGTCATCACGGTCACCGAGTCGCTGTACTTCTGTGCGGTGTGGGCCCATCTGGGCGGCCTGTCGCTGCCCGGCGGATCTGAGGCCGACGTCGTCTACTGGGCGGCGATCGTGCTGCGGCTGGCAGGGCTGGCCTGGTTCGGCTGGGGAGTGATCGACGACATGAGACGGCCCTGGGTGGATGCCGTGAGGTCCGGGTTCACCGATGACCCGACCGGTGGGGTGCTCGACCATGCCCCCGACGGCCAGGATGAGGTGACGCCGTCGGGGCTGGCCGACGCCGACGATGCCCGGGTCGAGTCCGAGGACGCCGAGACCGAGTCCGAGTCCGACTTCGACGCCGCGGCCGACGACCGCCAGCCGCATCCCGGGACACCGAGGTGACTGCACGCGGTGCATCCCGCGCTGCCCGCTCGTCCCGCCGTGCGCAGATCCGCCCGACGATGCCGGCCGACGATCTTGGGCTGGTCCTCAGGACCTGGCTGGGCAGCCGGGCGCTGCTGGCCGGCGTCCTGGTCGTGGTGGCGCTGACCAGGTACGGGTTCACCGCGGCGATCTCGAACTGGGACGTCCAGCACTTCATGACCATTACCCGCAACGGCTACGCCGATTCGCTGGAGATGGCCTTCTTCCCGGGACTTCCGTTGGTGATGCGGGCCGGTGCCCTGGTGGGCATACCGATGCCGGTGACGGGTGCGGTGCTGGCGCTGATCTGCTCCCTGCTGGCGGCCCTGGCGTTGTACCGGATCGGTGGGACGGTGCCCGCCTGCCTGTGGCTGATCGCCCCGACCGCGGTGTTCACCACTGTCGGGTACACCGAGGCGCCGTTCTGCGCGGCGGCCTTCTGGGCCTGGGAGCGGGCCCGGGCGGGAAAGTGGTGGCCGGCCGCCGGGCTGGCTGCGTTGGCCTGCACCCTGCGGGTCTCGGGGCTGTTCCTGGTGGGGGCGCTGGCGGTGATGGCGGTGCTGGGGGATGGCCAGTGGCGAGACGGTCGGGCCGGAATGGCAACTCGGCCGGTCGACCGCAGGCCGGCGGCGATCGCCGCCCGGCTGGCCACCCTGGTGCTGCCGCTGGCGGTGCTGGCGGCCTATGTGACCTATCTGCATCGGCTGACCGGCTCGTGGACCGCCTGGTTCCAGGCCCAGGACAGGGGCTGGGGACGTGGCTTCAGCACCCCGTTGGAGTCCTGGCGCAATACCGTGCCCGCGACCCGGGCCGCCACCTGGCAGTCGGTCTACGGGGCCGACGCCGGCATCGTGGCGCTGGTCTTCCGGCTGGAGATCCTGGCCATCGCCGCCGGGTGCGCGGTGACGCTGTACTGCCTTGTCAGGAGGCGGTGGGCCTCGGCCTCCTGGGTGGGGATCCAGGTGCTCGCCTTCTCGATCGGGCACTGGTTCATGAGCGTCAACCGGGCTGTGCTGCTGTGGTTCCCGCTGTTCATCGCGATCGGGGAACTCACCCGTGGCCCGTCACGACCGGTGGGGCTCAAGCTCTTCTGGCGGTGGCTGGTGCTGATCGCGGTGGTCATCGACCTGGCTGTAATGGTGTGGTGGGGGTGGCTGTTCTACGCCGGGAAGTGGTCCAGCTGAGAGTCGGCTGGCGGTGCAGGCGAGAGGGGCTCGGCCGGTGGTGGACGCCCGTGCGGTGGCATGATCGGGGTGCCCGAGAAGAGGTGGTGGAGCGACATGGCGGCAGCAGATTCCGGCGGGGCCCGGGTCGAAGGTGACGAGGTGGATGTCGCCGACGGCCCTGCTGGGCTCGCTGATGCGGCGCTACCCGGGAGCGGGATCGTGCCCGCCGAGGAGCGTGGCAGAGGCCGACTCCAGCGGATCCGCGACACCGCCGCCGACTGGCGAGGCTGGCTCCCGGTGGCCGGTCTCACCGTCCTGCTGGTCATCGAGACCTTCTTCGATCTGAGGAGGGCACCCACCTCCAGCCCCTGGCTGTGGAACAGCTACCTCTTCGTCTACCTGGCAGGCGCCCTGATCTGCCTGGTGCTGTGGCCGCGTCCGGCCACAAGGCTCTCCAGATCCGGGATCGCCGTCGCCGGGGTCGGTGCGGCCCTGATGGCCTACGCCCTCATCTCGGCCGCCGTGACCCCCAGGCCCTACGTCTCCTACACCGTCATCCCCCGGGCCTACCTCACCGTCCCGATCCTCACCGCGATGGCCACGTTGCTGGCCGCCTGGGCCCTCATCCGCGTCCTGCCGCCGGCCCCCCTGCACCGGATCCTGTGGTGGCCGGCCGCCGCCACCATCGTCTGCAGCTTCCTGCAGTGGCCCCGCTCGGCAGCCGTCCACGAGTCGGCCCGGCTGGCAACCGGGATGGGCGGCTCGGCGGTCATCCATGTCCCCCTTCTGCTGGCCGCCGGAGTCACCCTGTCGGCTGCGCTGGCCGGCTGGCGGCGCTGGTGGAGTCTCGGACTCACCGCCCTCGGCGCCCTGGCGGTGGTGCTCACCGGTTCCCGGGCCGGAGTGATCTGCCTGCTGCTGGCCGGAGTCGTCATCGCCCTTCAGTGGCTGCGCAGCCGCAGGGCCTGGATCGGGGCTGCCGCCGTCCTCGTCATCGCGGCGATCCTGGTCATTGCCGTGCCGGTTCTGCACCGGCTGTTCAACCCCACCGACGAGTTGCGCGCCAAGAACCTCGACACCGCCCTGAAGTTCTGGTCGAGCGCCCCCACGCACATCCTCATCGGTGTCGGTTCGGGTCGGCTGTGGCCGTGGTACGCCTTCGACTCCCATCTACTGTGGACGCCGTGGCGGGGGATGGTGACCAGTCACTGGGGCCCGGCCCTCAACAGCGCCCACTCGACCTTCCTCCAGGTTCTGGTCGAGCTCGGGCTGGCTGGCTGCCTGCTGCTGGCGCCGGTGGTCATCATCCCGGTGGTGGTGCTGATCCGGCGGCTCGGCGCGGCGCGCCGACAGGCTCAACCCGATCCCGACGATGTCTGCCTCATCGTCCTGGTCGCCACCATCGGCGCCTTCCTGCTGGACACCTACCTGCTCAAGAACTACGGCGCGAGCCTGTGGTGGTGGCTGGTCGCGCTGGGTGCTCTCAGACGTCGGCCCACGTCCTCCGACCGGTCCGAGACTCAGTCCTGCGACTCCTCAGCTCCCAGCACCTCGGCGCAGAACGCCGGGTAGACCTTCGCCTGGTCGAAGCCGGCCGCCCAGACCTGGCGGGACGCCGCGCAGGCGGCCTGGAAGGCATCCGCATCGAGTCCGGCCAGCCAGGCCAGGGCATCGACCGCCTGGGCGTCGGTGAATTCCGCCGGCAGGAGTTTCCCATTCACGCCGTCGTGGACGATCTCGGCGACCCCACCGACGTCGGTCGCCAGAATCGGGATCCCCAGGGCGGCAACCTCCATCATTGAGACCGGCAGGCCCTCGGAGCTCGACAGGTTGATGAAGCAGGACGGGTTCAGTGCTCGCTCGACATCGAGCACCTCGGTGTTGGGGACATGCCCGCGCAGATCGGTCCACTCCCCGACCCCGGCCCGCTCGACGGCCTCGCGAACCGCGTCCATCTGCGGGCCGTCGCCCAGATGGGTCCACACGACGTCGATCCCCCGGCTGCGCAGCCCGGCAAGGATCACCGGCAGTCTGTCCACTCGCTTGACGGGCACCAGATTCGAGCAGCTGACCAGATGGAACGGGCTCCTCGCGCAGACCGCCTGCTCGCCGGGGTCGACCGTGCCCAGATGGCGGGTGTGGATCTTGTCCGCGAAGGCCGGCCACCGCCGTCTCAGCTCGCGGCTGCCCTGCTCGGAGACCGGGTAGACGCCGTCCAGGGCCCCCAGCAGGAGCTTGCGCTCGGGGATGTGGCCGTACTTCGTCTCGCCCTCGTAGAGGTCGTACCGGTGAGCCCGCGACACGATCCGGTCGACGACGACCCCGCGACTGCGCAGGTCGGCGGCCAGCAGCATCGCCAACCGCGCCTGGACGTGAAACCAAAAGGAGTAGATGACGGCGTGCGATCCGGGTGCCAGGCGCAGCCCAGGGAGCTCCGCGGCCAGTGCGTCGGCGATACGGTGGGCATGATTCTCAAACATCGCATCCAGAGCGAGTATCCGGGGGTTCCTGGCCGCGTCGCCACTCAACGCCTCGCGCGGCAGCTGCGAGAGGCCGGGAAGAACCTCCTTCAGCGCGGCGAGGCCGGAAGGAAGAGCACCCCCGGCGGCGATCACCTCGACATTGCTCGGCACTGCTCGGGTTATGACATCCGTCGGACTCGTCTGTGTGGCCACGACGATCACACGGTCGAATGCGTGGGCGAGGTGTCCGATCTCGTTCTCGATGAACTCCTCGCCTGTCGACAGCGGATAGAAGCTGGTGAGGAGGAACAGACTCGTTGCGCTGGGCATGACCACAGACTACTGAGGGCATTGCAGCGAGCTCCCAGGATGTGCCTGTTTACCGATTCGGAGCCGGCCGGACTCGTCCTCAGACGACTGATCAGGGACACTCATGGAGTGGCCGCCCATCGCGCTGTGTCTTGTGGCAGCCATCGCCGGTGGGCGATGTGAGCCACTACGCTTGGCCTCGGATTCGCGGACTCAGAGGAGACCCATGCCTACCAGCAGCCCAGATCGCTCGGCCCAGGAGCATGACCGAGGAGGCAGGTGTATCTATCACCTTCCGTACCCGATCGACATGGCCTCCAAGTTCGGTGGCCAGGTGCGCCCTGCGCGCATGATGGAGGCCCTCAGTCAGTGGGGAGAGGTGTGGTTGGTCGCGGGCACCGCAGCACAGCGGCGTCGGCAGATGCGCCTCGTCAGCGAGGCCATCCGGAGAGGCACGCACTTCGACTTCTGCTATTCCGAGTCCTCGACGATGCCGACTGCGCTCACCGAGCGGCATCACCTACCGACTCATCCTTTCGAGGACTTCGCCTTCCTCGCGCGGGTGCGCAAGGCTGGAATTCCGGTGGGACTGTTCTACCGAGATATTCATTGGAGGTTCCCGCTCTATGGCAAGGGGCTCTCGCCTCTTCGGCGCAAGGCCGCCATCGCGATGTACCGATATGACGTGATGGCCTATGGCCACTGCTTGGACGTCATATTCCTGCCGTCGTTGAAGATGGCGGACTATGTGGATCTGCCCTCCAATGTCCAGCTGGCCGAGTTGCCGCCCGGTCACAACATCGTCGAGGAGCCGAAAGAGGCTCCCGCTCACCCGCTGTCGCTGTTCTATGTTGGAGGATTCGGTGACATATACCGCCTTGACCGCCTTTTCGAGGCGGTGAACCGGGTTCCCGAGGTGCACATGACGGTGTGCACCCGACCCGAGGAGTGGGCTGCCGCAGAGCCACGGCTCAGGCAGTGGGTGGGGGAGAATGTTGAGATTGTGCACGCACTGGGGGCGGAGCAGCTGGCCCCCTATTTTGCTCGATGCAACGTTGCCACTCTTGCCGTCGAGCCGCAGCCGTACTGGACCTTCGCGGCTCCGTTGAAGCTCTACGAGTACATCGGAAACGGCAAGCCCATGCTCGCCTCCGAGGGCACCCTTGCCGGGCAGCGAGTGGCTGATGGTGGTCTGGGGTGGACGGTGCCGTGCACCACCGATGCCCTGGCAGGGAAACTGAAGGAGCTCTCCGACCATCCGGAAGAGGTGGGTCGAGCCCGGAAGACGGTGATGGAGGTACGGGACTCTCACAGCTGGAGGGGACGGGTGAGGCAGCTTGCCCAGGTTCTGGCCGATGTTGACCGGCGCCAGGGGTCGCACACTGGGAACTAGTCTGGGGGCGCGGGACCGCCCGCGGTTCATGACGACGGGAGTGCAATGGGGACCCTTGCAGGATCCACTGGGCAGAGCACGGCAAAGCGTGCTTCGGCCCCCTCAGCGGTGGGGAGCGGCGTCCGACCGGTTCCGGATCGAAGCTGGGCACCTGGCATGGTCTTGGCCGTCGTGGCCGCCATGCTGGTGATGCGGTTGCCCCTGAGCTTCATTCTGCTGCTGGTGGTGCCATGGTTCATGGTGTTCGTGGGCGTGGCCCGGAGCCGTTCAGGGCCAACCTGCCCACCGGTGGTCATTCTCCTGTCGTGGTGCCTGATCGGGTCCGCGTTGAGCGTGTTGCTCCTGCATCGGGACTCGTTGATCAGCACAAGCAACAATGCCGCCATCACGGTTGCCGTGATCGGCTTTGCCTGGGTGATGTATCGGTGTCAACGTCCTGAGCTGGCGGCACGGCGCACCCTGGAAGGGCTGTACTGGGGCGCGTTTGCAGTGTGGCTGATGGGCATCGGAGAGATGGTCACGGGCATCAAGCTGCTGCCCATCCTGTATCCGGGCGCCAACACGGTCGGCGCCGTCTCCACCAGCCGATTTGTGGTGAGCGCCACCTATCCGAACTACAACGACTTCTGTGTGGTCCTCGCCATGCTGTTCACCGGTGTGCTGGCCCGGATCTGGTTCCAGCCGGTGCGGGGGGTGCGCAACGCTGGCCGCTGGTTCGTGCTGCTCACCACTGCGTTCATGGTGACCTACATGGGATCGCGGGGAGCGCTGCTCGGCTGTGTGGCAGCCTTCGCGCTGCTCGCAATCCTCAATATCCGTCGGCTGCACCGTGCTGCGTTGGGAGTAAGGGCTGCGGTGCTGGGTGGATCGCTCTGCGTCGTGTCGGTAGTGGCGCTGCTCAGCAGCTCCTACATTCAGGACAACTCGACTGCGAAGCGCGGCGTCATCCTCGGGAACGCGCTCGCGATGTTGATGGGAAGTCCCGGGAACGCCCTGCTCGGTTACGGGTCATTGGTCGACTATCAAGAAGCGGCAGCCAGCGCCTACGGAGGCATCCTGATGGATCCGCACAACGTGTTGCTCGAGTTCTGGTTGCGGTACGGCATTCTCGCCCTGGTGTTGTTCATCGCGATGTGGTTGTGGGTGTTGGTCCGCGGCTATCTTCCCCGCTCTCCCATGGTGAACTGGCAGACAGCCTTTGGCTTGGTGGTCGTGGTCCTTGTACCTGTTCTGGGGGTGGTTCCGTCATCGACGCTGCGATATCACGTCACTTGGCTTTATCTGTTGGCGGTCGGGCTCCTGGTCGAGGTTGGCCAGCACCGGAGACGCCAGTCACCACCGTTCAGCTCAACTGGACTGTCGACGGCGGGAGTTCCGCAGCTCGAGGGCGGCCATTGTGAGCAGGCCGACGACGATCCCAGCGATCCCGGCGACAGCCGGTGACTTCAACAGCTTTCCATCTGTGCTGCGAGCGACTCCGGTGGGCGATGGGTTCGCCGGCGACGGAAATGCGGGCTGGACGACTGTGAAGGTGGGCCTGCCGGCGCCGGAGACCACCGGTGGCAGGAGCCGGCCAGAGTCGTTCACGAACGCCGCTGCGTAGGCGTTGGCCCGCTGTTCGGCCTGCTTCTGATCGGTACCGAGAGCGTAGAAGGCGATGATCTGGCCGCCGCCCCAGTACATCGAGAGCGCGTTGGAAAGCGTCTCGGTGGTGGTTCCGTCGTTGAGGATCTTTGCTGTGTCGGCCAACAGTGTGGCTGAGCTCTCAACAGCCACGTAGCTGTTGATCAGGCGGTCCGACGAAGCAGCCAGCAACTGCGCCTGAGCCTCGTTCGTCGGCGCTGGCATGGTGACCATCACATGAGTTCGCGCCCACACCGAGCCCACTGAGTCCGAACCGCTGGCAAGGCCTGCACCGAACAGGGCACCTGCGACGACGACCGCCGTGATGATGCCCGCCAGCCAGTGATGCGCGAGCCTCTTGAGGTATCCCAGCAGATCAACGGGTTCGGGCTCACCAGAGACATCGGTCTGGGCGGTCACAGGGTCTTCGGACGGAGTCGGGTTGCTCACGATCCTGAATGCTACACAGCGGCGTCGCGGTGGACGCCGCGCGTGGGCTCGGTTGTCCGCCCGCTCCGAGTGCGCCACATGGTCCCCTCGATGCAGGAGCCTGACGCCGCCGGCGTCGGCGCATCGCCGGGCCACCCGGGGCGGTCCGGTGCGCACGCGCGGTACCACGTCGCCCGCGGGCCCACACAGCCCCCGGGAACCTCTCGCAACCGGAATGCGGGGGTGTTGTTGGCCTCGGCGTCCGGCCGGGGACCGCACTGATGGCCTGCCGATGGCCCGCCGAATGACAGACGCGCGCCCTGCTGAGATGAAACGGGGGTCGTAATGAGTAGGCTGAGCACGTGACTCAGCACTCCAGAAGGGTGGATTCATGACGAAACCGCGGATCATTCCCACCGCCGATCTTGACGATGGTGTGACGATCGGCGACGGTTCGTCGATCTGGCACCTCTCCCAGGTGCGCTCCGGCGCGGTACTCGGCGAGAACGTCGTCGTCGGACGTGGCGCCTACATCGGCGAGGGGGTGCATGTCGGCGACAACTGCAAGATCCAGAACTACGCGCTGGTCTACGAACCCGCGTACCTGGAGGACGGCGTCTTCATCGGGCCTGCCGTGGTCCTCACCAATGACCACTTCCCGCGGGCCTGCAACCCCGACGGCAGCGTCAAGAGTGCCGACGACTGGGAGCCGGTCGGCGTCACCCTCAAGCACGGCTGCTCGGTCGGTGCCCGCAGCGTCTGCGTCGCCCCGGTGACGATCGGGGAGTGGGCCACGGTGGCGGCCGGTTCGGTGGTCGTCAAGGACGTCCAGCCCTATGCCCTGGTGGCCGGCGTCCCGGCCCGCCGGATCAAGTGGGTCGGTCGCTCCGGATTCCCGCTGGATCCCGAGGGTGATCACAACTGGGTCGACACCCGCACCGGCGACCATTTCGTCGAGGACCCCGCCACCGACACCCTCAGCCTGGTGTCCGAAGGTCGATGACCTCACGGGGCCGCCGACGGTTCCTGGTCGACTCAGAGCGACTGCCACCGCTGGCGCAGCACCCCGCACAACTCAATCCGAGCGCAGGCCCAGGCCACCGCGCAGGACGTCATTTCACACAGCGTCATTCACACAAGGAGCTCACGTGAGCAACGAATTCATTCCCCCGGCCAAGCCGATCATCGGCGAGGATGAGCGCAAGGCCGTCGATGCCGTGCTGGCCTCCGGGCAGGTCGCCCAGGGACCGCAGGTGCACGCCTTCGAGGAGGAGTTCTCCGCCCAGGTCGTCGACGGCGTCCACGCAGTGGCCGTCAACTCCGGCACCTCGGCCCTGCACATCGGGCTGCTGGCCTCCGGCGTCGGCCCCGGCGACGAGGTCATCGTGCCCTCCTTCACCTTTGCCGCCACCGGCAACTCGGTGGCCCTGGCCAATGCCAGGCCGGTCTTCGCCGACGTCGACCCGGCCACCTTCACCCTCGACCCGGCCTCGGTGGAGGCCTCGATCACCGAGCACACCGTCGGCATCCTGCCGGTGCACCTGTACGGTCTGCCGGCCAACATGCCGGCCCTCAAGAAGATCGCCGACAAGCACGGTCTGGTGCTCTTCGAGGACTGTGCCCAGGCCCACGCCGCCGCCATCGACGGCAAGCACGTCGGCACCTTCGGTACTTTCGGCGCCTTCTCCTTCTACCCGACCAAGAACATGACCGCCGGCGAGGGCGGCATGATCACCACCTCGGATCCCGAGGTCGCCCGCAAGGCCGCGATGATCCGCAACCAGGGCATGGAGAAGCGCTACGCCAACGAGCTCATCGGGCTCAACAACCGGCTCACCGACATCAACGCGGCCATCGGCCGGGTGCAGCTCACCAAGCTGGCCGGCTGGACCAGGACCCGCCAGGCCAACGCGGCCTTCCTGAGCGCCAACATCACCGAGGCCGTCACCCCCTTCGTCCCCGAGGGTTACACCCACGTGTACCACCAGTACACGATCCGTCTGGAGGGGGCCACCGGCGAGCAGCGCGACCGCTTCACCCAGGCCCTCAAGGACGAGTACAACGTCGGATCGGGCGTCTACTACCCGATCCCGAACCACCGCCTGCCCTCGCTGGCGCCCTTCGCCCCCGGCCTCGATCTGCCGAACACCGAGAAGGTCGCCTCCGAGTGCGTCTCCCTGCCGGTCCACCCCTCGCTGTCCCAGGCCGACCTGGAGCGCATCGTCGAGGCTGTGAACTCCGCGGCGAAGGCCGGGGCCTGAGATGGCGAACCTGCGCGCCGGCATGGTCGGCATCGGCTCGATGGGCAAGAACCACGTCCGTAACCTGCGGGCCATCGACGGGGTCGACCTGGTCGCGATCGCCGATGCCGCCGGCAAGGATCCCTACGGCGTCGCCGGAGACCTTCCGGTGCTGCCCGATGTGGAGGACGTCATCAAGGCCGGCGTCGACTACTGTGTGGTCGCCGCCCCCACCAAGTTCCACGAGGAGATCGGCCTGAAGCTGGCCGAGGCCGGCGTCAGCGCTCTTATTGAGAAGCCCCTGGCATACGACACCGCTGCGGCGAGGCGTCTGGCCGATGCCTTCAGCAGCCGGGGGCTGGTGGGTGCCGTCGGTCATATCGAGCGTTACAACCCGGCCCTCCAGTCGCTGCGCAAGCGCCTGGAGAACGGCGACCTGGGAGATCTGTACCAGATCGCCACCCGCCGTCAGGGCCCTTTCCCGGCCCGGATCGCCGACGTCGGTGTGGTGAAGGATCTTGCCAGCCACGACATCGACCTCACCAGCTGGGTCACCCAGCGGGACTTCGAATGGGTCGCGGCCCGCACCATGTTCAAGACCGGACGTCAGTACGAGGACATGGTCTCGGCCACCTGCTCGCTGTCGGGCGGGCTGATGAGCAACCACCTGGTCAACTGGCTGACGCCGACCAAGGAGCGCCGCACCTACGTCACCGGTGAGAAGGGGATGTTCGTGGCCGACACCCTGACCGCCGACCTCACCTTCTACGCCAACGCCAATGTGGCCACCGTGTGGGACGACATCGCGAACTTCCGCGGGGTCGCCGAGGGTGATGTCACCCGGTTCGCGATCCCCAAGCCGGAGCCGCTGCGCACCGAGCACGAGAACTTCCGGGACGCCGTGCTGGGCAAGCCCTCCGACATCGTGACGATGGAGCAGGGCGCCAAGGTGGTGCAGGTCTGCGAGGCGATGATCCACTCGGCGGCCACCAACGAGTTCGTCAGGATCGACTGAGTCCTGAGTCTGTTCCAGTGGTGCTCGGGAGCCACCGTGAGGGGGCTCCCGAGCACCACTGCATGAGGGTGCCGGCGAGTCGGTCCCGCTAGGATGGGGCCATCACGAACTCTCAGCGATCAGGGCATCCGGAGGCAGTAGTGCGCTCTGGGAGCCTCCGGCGACTCGCCACATGGATGTGGGCCGAATTTCTGGGCCACCCGGTCAGCTGGCTGGCCGAGCTGGTGCTGGCGGTCCTCATCGTCACCTGCACCTTCGTCACCACTGAACGAGGGATGGCCGGGGATCGGCGCTACCCGATCATGCTGGGGCTGCTGATCGGCGCGGTCGTCGTCTGCCTGATGCTGTGGCTGCTGGACTGGTGGCTGCACCGGCTGCTGCCGGCGCCCGCCCAGCCCGGGGATCCGTCCCGCCCGGGGACGGGCAGCAGTCCCGATTCGGGCGGCGACCCGGTCGACTCGAGGAGCCGGATGGGTGGCGTCGGCTCCGACCGAGCCGCGCTGCGGGCCGCACTCATCGTGGCCGTGCCCTTCCTCGCAATGCTGGTGTGGGCGGCGTGCACGATCGGCTGGCATGAGCACTATGTGCTGGCCGGACGGGTCGCCTCCAGGATGACCCGCGTCGACGTGCCCACCCCGGCCCTGGTCGTGCCATTGGTCGAGGCGGCCCTGGCGCTGCTGACCGCCACCTTGCTGGTGCTGCTGATCGGGCGCCCCAGGTTGGCCGACGCACTGTGGCGCGCGTGTCTGGTGTTCGCCGTCGTCACACCCGTCGACCTGGTTCGAGAGTTCCTGTGGGAACCGAAGGTGGGATGGCGTCTGGCCACCCGATTCGGGGGCGCGGCGATCTATCACACGGCGCTCATCCTGGGGATCGGGATCGCCGCGGACGGGATCCGCCGGGGATTCCACAAGGTGCTGTCCTGGTTGATCGTGGCCAGTTGTGTCGTGGCCCTGGTCGTCAGCGGATCACGGGCCGGGTTCATCGACATCGGCCTGCTCTGTGTGGCGCTGCTGATCTGGGGCCGGCCGGCCCGGATCGAGACGCGGTTCAGACACCTGCTGAAGGGAGTCATCGGCTTCCTGGTGGCCGCCGTGGCCGTGGTGTGGATGGGCCAGCTGCGCGGCGTCGGCCTGGTCGATCACGGCAGGACACAGACCTGGCAGGTGGCCTGGCAGAGCATCGCCGACAGCCCGGCCAGCATCCTGTTCGGCAAGGGCTACGGAGTGATGTGGCCGTGGTTCGCCACCGAGAGCGGCCAGGTGCCGGGGGCCTCGCACGCCCTGCGGGTCACCGGGTACGGGGTGAGCCTGCCGCATGCCCACAACACTGTGGTGCAGATCGGCGCTGAGCTGGGGCTGGTCGGCACCGTCCTGGCGCTGGCCAGTCTGGTGGCGGTGGTGGTCTACTGCCTGCACGGTATCGGCGGAGTTCACGGTGCGATGAGCCTGGCCGTGCTGGTGACCTTCCCCGGCCTGGTGCTGGACACCTATCTGGTCAAGAACTTCCCCACCAGCCTGATGTGGTGGACGGTGGCGATATCGGTGGCCGTGCTGATGAGCCGGGAGGAGCCTCCCAGCCCTCCGCCCTCGAGTTGATCCAGTGACTCCTGGTCCTTCCTCGCGTTGATCCAGTAACTCCTCGTTGATCCCGCTACATGAGGATCAACGAGGAGTTACTGGATCAACGCGAGGGGCGGGGACGGGGAAGGTCAGACCAGCGGGACCGCGGGAATGTCAGAGGAGCGGGACCGCGGGTCAGGCGTCCAGGTCCTTGGCGACCAGGGCGGCGATGGTCTCGACGTCCTCCTCCTTGTCACCCTCGACGGTGACATAGTCCCCGGAACCGGCGCCCAGGGTCATGATGAGCAGCACGGAGCGGGCATCGACGGGCGTGTTGCCCTCGGTGGCCAGCGTGACTGTGGAGCCGAGTTTGGCCGCCGCCTGGGAGATGGTGGCGGCAGGGCGGGCATGCAGTCCGACTGAGGAGCCGACTGCGACGATCTTCTTGGCCATGGTGAACCTCTTCTGGTGGTGTGTGGAGTCCGTGGCGACGCCCTCGACGATATCCAACCTCAAGAGTTCCTGACAGCGAGATGCGCCGGCCGGACTGCGCGGCCGCCACACGCCGGCCGGGGGACCGGCACACCGCGCTGTGCACGCCGGCGTCGTGCCCGGGGCAGTCACCTGATGGGCAGAGCCGGCCGGTGGCCGCGGGCAGAGTGACGGCGGTGCGGTGTTACGGCTGCATGACAATGGTCACAGTTGAGTAAGGATCGGCTCACTTCTCGCTCGTTTTCGCGCATCGGCGGCACCGCTCCCATTACCCTCCCACCATGGCAGCATTCCCTCGCGAGGACACCGGGCCTCTGGTGCACGACATCGGCGACACCATTCTCGAGCTCTCCCACGTGGAGAAACACTTCGGAGATCTGCATGTCCTCCAGGACATCAATCTCACCGTCGCCCGGGGCGAGGTGGTGGTGGTGCTGGGCCCCTCCGGATCCGGCAAGTCGACCCTGTGCCGCACCATCAACCGGCTCGAGACGATCGACTCGGGCACCATCACCATCGACGGCACCGAGCTTCCCACCGAGGGGAAGGCGCTGGCCAAGCTGCGCGCCGAGGTGGGCATGGTCTTCCAGTCGTTCAACCTGTTCGCCCACAAGACCATCCTCGAGAACGTCATGCTGGGCCCGGTCAAGGTCCGTCACCGCCCCAAGGCCGAGGCCGAGAGGAAGGCCCGCGAGTTGCTGGAGCGGGTGGGCGTGGCCAACCAGGCGAGCAAGTACCCGGCACAGCTGTCGGGCGGCCAGCAGCAACGTGTTGCGATCGCCCGGTCGCTGGCGATGGACCCCCAGATCATGCTCTTCGACGAGCCGACCTCCGCCCTGGACCCCGAGATGGTCCAGGAGGTGCTCGACGTGATGGTCTCGCTGGCGCGCGGCGGGATGACGATGATCGTCGTCACCCACGAGATGGGATTCGCCCGCAAGGCGGCCAACCGGGTCGTCTTCATGTCCGACGGGATGATCGTCGAGAAGTCCGACCCCGAGACCTTCTTCACCAACCCCACCAGTGACCGGGCCAAGGACTTCCTCGGCAAGATCCTGCACTGATCCCGTCACCGACGACCCCATGACCTCCGACGATCCCGGGGCGCACAACCACAGACGTGCATCTCGGCCGCCGGACTCCTCAACCGACACGACCAGGAAGAAGCACACGATGTCAATGAAGCCCACGCGCAAAGCAGCAGCGGTCGTCCTCGCCGCAGCCCTTGGACTCACCGCGCTCTCCGGCTGCGTCGCCGGCTCAGACAGCGGCTCGTCCACAGGCGACTCCTCAGCCGGAGGCACCGTCAATATCGGCATCAAGTACGACCAGCCCGGCCTGGGCATGAAGGACGGCTCCAGCTTCAAGGGATTCGACGTCGACGTCGCCAACTATGTCGCCAAGCAGCTCGGCTACGACAAGGTGAACTTCGTCGAGACGCCGTCCGCCCAGCGCGAGACGATGATCCAGTCGGGTCAGGTCTCGATGATCTTCGCCACCTACTCGATCACCGATGAGCGCAAGCAGAAGGTCTCCTTCGCCGGACCGTACTTCGTGGCCGGCCAGGATCTGCTGGTCCAGAACAGCAACACCGACATCACCGGACCGGACTCCCTCAACGGCAAGAAGCTCTGCTCGGTGACCGGATCGACCTCGGCCAAGAAGATCCAGGACACCTACGCCTCCAAGGTCGACCTGCAGGAGTACGACACCTATTCCAAGTGTGTCGCCGCGCTGTCGGCCGGCACCATCGACGCGGTGACCACCGATGACATCATCCTCGCCGGATTCGCCAGCCAGCCGCAGTACAAGGGCAAGCTGAAGGTCGTCGGCAAGCCCTTCACCACCGAGAAGTACGGCGTCGGCATCAAGAAGGGCGACACCGCCCTGGCCACCAAGATCAACACGGCCATCCAGAAGATGATCGATGACGGCGCCTGGGAGAAGGCCCTCAAGGACAACGTTCCTGAGTTCTCCTACAACAAGCAGACCAACCCGCCCAAGCCCACCGAAGGTGCGTGACGGCGTCTCGCAGACACAGTCGAGCGCCGCTGAAACCGGCATAACCCGCCCCGCCCGGAGCCATCACGGCCCGGGCGGGGCCACCCGAACACCTGGAGGTGATTCATGTCAGATCTTGCCCAGTTGATGCGCGACTACGACGTGCTGGGCGGCTTCTGGATGACGATCAAACTGACCGTCGTCTCCGCGCTGGGATCCTTGGTCCTCGGCGTGATCGTCGCCATCATGCGCGTCAGCCCCGTCAAGGCCTTTCAGATCTTCGGCAAGGGGTATGTCAACATCATCCGCAACACCCCGCTGACGGTGATCGTCACCTTCTGCGCCCTGGCCTTCTACAACGTGCTGGCATGGAAACTGGCCGGGCCCGATGCCCGGTCCTCGGTGCAGCTGTTCTGGTGGGGAGTCGTGGCGCTGTCGGTCTACCACTCGACATTCGTCGCCGAGGGGATCCGCTCGGGGATCAACACGGTGCCCTCCGGGCAGGCCGAGGCCGCCCGGTCGATCGGGTTGACCTTCGGGCAGACCCTGGGCGAGGTGATCTTCCCGCAGGCCATCCGCGCGGCCGTCACACCACTGGGCAATACCCTCATCTCGCTGACCAAGAACACCACCGTGGTCTCGGCGATCGGTGTCGCCGAGGCCTCCTATGTGATGAAGAACATGATCGAGTTCTCGCCACAGTTCATCTACGCGATCTTCATCCTGATGGCGCTCGGATTCGTCATCCTCACGCTGCCCATCGGGATGCTGGTCTCCTGGGGCTCGACGAAGTTGGCGGTGCAGCGATGAGCAACTCCACCACCTCCGTGCTCTTCGACATCCCCGGGCCCAGGGCGCTGCGGCGTCACCGGATCATCGGGGTCGTCGGCGTCATCCTGTTGGCTGTGCTGGCCGCCCTGCTGATCTGGGGGTTGCGCTCCCAGCTGGGGGCCGACGCCTGGTCGGCGATCTTCACCGGGGAGGCCTGGGCCGACTACCTCATCCCTGGCATCATCAACACCCTTCAGGCTGCTGCCGCCGCGCTGATCCTGGCCTCCATCCTCGGCTTCCTGCTGGCGATGGGGAGGATGAGTTTCGTCCGGCCGTTGCGCTGGCTGTGCTCGGTGCTCGTCGAGTTCTTCCGGGCCGTGCCGGTGCTGATGGCGATGCTGTTCTTCTACTACCTGATGGTCTTCGCGGCCCCCTTCAACACCGTGGTGCCGCCGGGGCTGAAGGGTCTGGTCGGGGTGGTCGCCGGACTGACCTTCTACAACGGCGCAGTGATGGCCGAGCTGCTGCGTGCCGGGGTCAACTCGCTGCCCCGTGGCCAGACCGAGGCGGGCCTGTCGATCGGGCTGTCGCTGAGCCAGACCCGCCGCTCGATCCTGCTGCCCCAGGCGGTCACCGCGATGATGCCGGCTCTGGTGAGCCAGCTCGTCATCATCGTCAAGGACACCGCGCTGGGCTACATCATCACCTATCCGGAGCTGCTGCGCTCGGCGACGAATCTGTCCAGCGGGGGCACCAATATCATCCCGGTCTTCCTGGTCGCCGCAGTGCTGTTCATCCTCATCAACTACTCGTTGACGAAGTTCGCCGAGAACCTCCGGGAACGGCTGGGGCGCAGCCGGGGTGGCCACGTCGTCACCTTGGAGGAGGCCCACCAGGAGTCCTTCCTGCATGACGAGGGGGCTCTTGAGGAGGCCGTCGACCAGGCCGGGATCCGGGAGGAGAGACGACCCCCCGATGAGCAGTGAGGCGGGCGGCTCAGTGAGATCCTGGACGCCGTGATCCTCACTGTCACCATCAATCCCAGCCTGGACCGCACCGTCGGACTGCCCGGGCCGCTGGTCCCCGGCAAGGTGCACCGGTTGACCGGGGCCTGCACGGTGGCCGCCGGCAAGGGGGTCAACATCTCCGGGGTGCTGATGCTGGCCGGGGCCGACACCCTGGCGGCGGTGCCGGCCGGCCCCGGCGACCCGCTCGTCACCGGGCTGGAGGTGCTGGGCGTGCCGCACCTGGCGGTGCCGATCGCCTCGCCGGTGCGCACCAATCTGACGGTGACCGACCCGCACGGGGTCACCACCAAACTCAACGAGCTCGGCGCTCACCTCAGTGCGGCCGAGCAGCGGGATTTCGAGGACGCCGTGATGGCGGCCTGTCGGCGGGAAGCCGCTGGACAGCCCGGCTGCCGTGACGCCCTGCCATCAGAAGAGGCCACCGGGCCCGGCGACTGGGTGGTGCTCACCGGCTCCCTTCCTCCCGGGGTGCCGCCCGACTGGTACGCCCGGATGGTGCTCAGGATCCGGGTCGAGCTCGGCCAGAAGGCTCCACGGATCGCCGTCGACACCTCCGATGCACCGCTGTCGGCCCTGATGACCGGATTGCCGGAGTCGGCCCCGGATCTCATCGCCCCCAACTCGGTGGAACTCGCTCAGCTGTGTGTGGGGCAGCGGGCCGGTGGCGCAGCAGGCCGGGGCACCACAGTCGCCGGCAGCACACCTGATGGTCAGGCATCCGATGGCCGAGCCGAGGAGTTGGCTCGTCAGATGGAGTCCAGCGCCGCCGAGGGGAACCCGGCGGCCGCCATCGGTGCCGCCAGGGTGCTCTTCGACCAAGGTGTGCCGCAGGTGCTTGTCACCCTGGGCGCGGCCGGGGCCGTGCTGGTGAGCGAGGACGCCGCCAGGCATGCGGTCGCCGATCCGGTGACGGTCCGCTCGACGGTCGGTGCCGGGGACTGCTGCCTGGCCGGGTTCCTGCTGGCCCGCAGCCGGGGGGCCGATGACTCCGAGGCGCTGGCGACCGGGGTGGCCTACGGATCGGCGGCGGTCTCGATGTCCGGCACCGGATGGCCCACCCCGGAGCAGGCCGCGTCGATCCCGGTGCGCATGTCACTGACGACGGGGCGGTCCACGGCTCGCGGGACCTGAGATGTGCCCACAGGCCCCGCGATCCGCGGATCTGCCGGGGGTTCGCAGGGGCCGGGCCGCTCTCCTCCACTAGACTGACGGCCGTTACTCAACTGCTGTGTTCGAGGAGTCCTGAATGAAGATCGCCGTCGTCGCCATGGGCAAGATCGGCCTGCCACTGGCTGTGCAGTTCGCGGAGAAGGGACACGACGTGATCGGCGTCGACGTCCAGCAGAGGGTTGTCGACGAGATCAACAAGGGCAACGAGCCCTTCCCGGGCGAGGCCTTCCTCGACGAGAAGCTGAAGAAGCTGGTCCCGGCCGGCAAGCTGCACGCCACCACCGACTACGCCGAGGCGATCCCCGGCGCCGACGCGATCGTGCTGGTCGTCCCGCTGTTCGTCAACGATGAGACCTGGGAGCCCGACTTCGGCTGGATGGACGACGCCACCAAGTCGCTGGCCGAGCACCTCACCCCCGACACGATCATCTCCTACGAGACCACCCTGCCGGTGGGCACCACCCGCACCCGCTGGAAGCCGATGATCGAGGAGATCTCCGGGCTGAAAGAGGGCCAGGACTTCACCCTGGTGTTCTCTCCCGAGCGGGTCCTCACCGGTCGGGTCTTCGCCGATCTGCGTCGCTACCCCAAGCTGGTCGGCGGGCTGTCACCGGAGGGCACCGCCAAGGGCATCGCCCTCTACCAGCAGCTGCTCGACTTCGACGAGCGCACCGACCTGCCCCGCCCCAACGGCGTCTGGACGATGGGAACCGCCGAGGCCGCCGAGATGGCCAAGCTCGCCGAGACCACCTACCGCGACGTCAACATCGGGCTGGCCAACCAGTTCGGCAAGTTCGCCGCCAAGCACGGCATCGACGTCTACAAGGTCATCGATGCCTGCAACTCCCAGCCCTACTCGCACATCCACCGCCCCGGCATCGCCGTCGGCGGCCACTGCATCCCGGTCTACCCGCGGCTCTACCTGTGGACCGACCCGGACGCCACCATCGTGCGCACCGCCCGCCAGGCCAATATGACGATGCCGCAGTACTGCGTCGACGAGGCCGCCGCGGTGCTCGGTGATCTCAAGGGCAAGAAGATCGTCGTGCTGGGTGCCTCCTACCGCGGCAAGGTCAAGGAGACCGCCTTCTCCGGCGTCTTCCCGACCGTCAAGGACCTGGCGGACGCCGGGGCCGAGGTCACCGTCCACGACCCGATGTTCACCGACGCCGAGCTGGCCAAGTTCGGTTTCACCGCCTACCACATCGGCGAGCCGGTCGACGGCGCCCTGCTGCAGGCCGACCATCCCGAGTACAAGGACCTCACCCCGGCCGACCTGCCCGGCATCAAGGTGCTGGTCGACGGTCGTCACGTCGTCGACCCCGCCAACTGGGACGGCGTCAAGGTCATCGTGATCGGCGACGGAGAGGCCTGATCCGAACTGATTCGGCTCTCGATGGCTGATCAGGAACCACCGCGGCGGTCGGCTGTCGATGACAGCACGGCCGCCGCGGCGCATCTGTCAGGACGCCGGCGCGGGGCACTGGTCGCCTGGTGCGTCGGCGCCTTGCCGGTCGCGGCCCTGCTGGGGCCGTCGGCCGGGGCGGGACCGCTGTTCGGCTACCGGGTGCTGGTGGGCATCATCGCCGTCATCGCGGTGGTCCTCGGACGCCGCAGCCGGGCCAGCCTGGCGGTCCTGGGACTGGCCGTGCTGTGGCTCGGTATGGTCGCCGCCACGGTGCTGACCGGAGGGATCGGCCGGCAGTGGAGTGAGCTGGCCGCGATCGCTCTGGGACTGGCCGGCGTCTGGTCGATGACCAGGCTGCGCCGCTTCGACCTGGTGCGCTGGCTGGCGCGAGGCTGGACGGTGGCGATCGGCATCAGCCTGCCGGTGGCGGCCTGGGAGGTGGCCACCGCACGCCACCTGAGCAGCTATCTCAACGGGGTGTGGCGCGGCCATCCCGGCGTCTACCGGGCCCCCGCCACCTGGCTGACCAACCCCAATCTGTACGCGGTGCTCACCGCGATCGCCGTTCCCCTGCTGGCCGTCCGGTGTCGACGGGAGCGCGGTCCGTGGCGGTGGGCGATGGTCGCCGGCGCAGCAGTTTCCGCGGTCCTGCTGGTGCTCACCTCGGGCCGTTCGGCGATGCTCGCGCTGGCCTGTGCGGCTGCGGTGCGGGTGCTGGCTTCGCGCCGGTGGCGGTGGCTGCTGATTGCCTGCACGGTGGTCGCGATGGGCGTCCTGGTCGCGCTGCGCGGCGACCCCCTGGCCCGGGCATGGCACCGGGTGGTCGGCGTCGTGATGCACCACTCCAACGAGGGCCCGTCCTCCCTGTCGGTGCGATCCGCCCTGGTGGCGGTGGGGCTGAGACTGGTGAGACAGCACCCGTGGCTGGGCACCGGGCCCGGCGGATACGAGGCCTCGGTGCGCGCAGGAGGGCTGCCGTGGACCCTCCACGGCAAGGTGAACCCGCACTGCGGGGTGCTGGAGATCGCCTCCCAGTACGGCCTAGTGGTGATGGCGGCCCTAGTGGCGATGGCGGTGCTGGCGGCCGTCGTGGTGGTGCGCTGCGGCAGGGGCGGCAGCGAACGGTGGTGGGTCGTCGGCCTGCTGGTTGCCCTGCCGATCCTGTCCTTCGCCAACAGCACTTACCTGGTGCAGTCGGTCACCCAGCTGACCTGGCTGCTGGCCGCGGGGGTCATCAGCTGTGAGCCGGAGGAACCCGTCGGCCAGCTGGCGGGGCCAGTGCGTGTCGGTCAGAGTGACGGCGGATCCCGATAGGCTGAGACCCCTAATGCAAGCCTTGCCAGACGCGGGCCCTGACAGAAGGTGCGGAACTATGCGAGTTCTCCTGGTGGGAGCGGCTCCTTCGATTCATATGGTCCGGTGGGCCAATGGGTTGGCTGAGCGCGGACATGATGTGCATCTGGCCACGGCTCACCGGCCCGGTCGACACGCATTCAGTCGGGACGTTCACCTGCATCTTGCACCGGATCTGTGTGCCGGCCGCTATCTCACTGACGCATGGTGGTTGCGGCGGTTGGCGGACTCGGTTGACCCGGACATCGTCAACGTGCACTTCGCCACCGGGTACGGACTGATGGCCCGCCTCGCACACATTCGGCAGCCGACCTTGTTGTCGGTGTGGGGGGCCGACATCTACGACACGCCACGGCGCAACGCGGCGGCCGCCCGAATCGTGAGGGACAACCTCGCTGCGGCCACCCGGCTGGCCTCCACCAGCCTGTGCATGGCGGACGTCATCCGTCACTACGCCGGTCGGCGGCCGATATCGATCACCCCATTCGGTGTCGACACCGATGAGTTCGTGCCCAGCCCTCGTCCTGAGGATGGTGTGGTGCGTGTCGGGACGGTCAAGGCACTGTTCGCCAAGTACGGCATCGACGACCTCATCAGGGCTTTCGCGGTGGTGCGGGAGCAACGGGCCGACCAAGGTCTCGAGTTGCACCTCTATGGCGAAGGACCCGACGAAGGTGCACTGCGTGAGCTCGCGTCCGGTCTGGACCAGTCAGTCATCTTCCACGGCGCAGTGCCCCATGAGGAGGTGCCGAAGGCGTTGGCCGGACTGGACGTCTTCGCAGCGCTGTCGACTCTCGACTCGGAGAGTTTTGGAGTGGCGATTCTGGAGGCAGGGGCATGTGGGCTTCCGGTGGTCGTCACCGACACGGACGGACCGGCAGAGGTTGTGGAGCAGGGCCGCACCGGCCTCATCGTCCCCCGGCGGGACGTTGGTGCTGCAGCAGCGGCGCTCGAGCGCCTCGTGGATTCCTCGGACCTCAGGCGGCGAATGGGCCAGGCCGGACGCCACCACGTTCTCGCCCACTACTCGTGGAAGTTGAGTCTTGAACTGATGGAACAGGCCTACCGTGACACCATCCAAGATGCCTCACGTTCATCTGAGCGGCGCGGGCGGCACTGCGGCTCGTAGCTCGGCAGAGTCTAGAGTCTGAGGGGCTTGGTCCGAATGACCTGAGTAAGGCGGAGACTCGGAGCGGGTCCCTGGGGCGGACGTCTGATGGCGATCCCGGTAGTTCAACTGAGAGGAACAGATTTGCGAGTCGTCAGCATCGTCGGCGCCAGACCGCAGTTCGTGAAGCTGGCCCCGGTGGCCAAGGCCTTCGCGGGGGCCGGGATCGACCACAAGATCATCCACACCGGACAGCACTATGACGTGAACATGTCGGACTCCTTCTTCATCGAGTTGGGCATCCCGGCCCCTGATCTCCACCTGGGTGTGGGCGGGGGCTCGCACGGTGTGATGACCGGCCGGATGCTCGAACAGCTCGACCCGGTTCTGGAGGAGATGGATCCGGACTGGGTGCTGGTCTACGGGGACACCAACTCCACCATCGCCGGGACCCTGTCCGCGGTGAAGATGCACCTTCCGGTGGCCCACCTGGAGGCCGGCCTGCGCTCCTTCAACCGGCGAATGCCCGAGGAGCACAACCGGGTGCTCACCGACCACGCCGCCGATCTGTGTCTGGCTCCCACCCAGGTGGCCATGAAGCACCTGGCCGACGAGGGACTGGCCTCGCGCTCGGTCCTGGTGGGCGACGTCATGACCGACGTCTGCATGCAGGTGCGCGACTCCGTGCTGGCGAAGCCGCGCCCGGTGCCCGGGGTCGCCGAGGGTGAGAAGTACATCCTCGCCACCATCCACCGTGCCGACAACACCGACGAGCAGGACCGGCTCGAGCACATCCTCGACGCCCTGGGATCTCTGGACCGCAAGGTGGTCCTGCCGGTCCACCCCAGGCTCCGGGTGCGGGCGAAGACCGACGGCATCACGATCGCTCGCGGAAATCTGGAGACCATCAACCCGCTGGCCTACCCCGACATGGTCAACGCGGTGATGCACGCGGACGGCGTCATCACCGACTCCGGCGGCCTTCAGAAGGAGGCCTTCCTGCTGCGGACGGTGTGCACCACGGTGCGCACCGAGACCGAGTGGACCGAGACCGTCGACAACGGCTGGAACATCCTCGACCCCGATGCCGAGCACCTGGCCGCCACCGCGGTGCGCCCGGCACCGGTGGCAGATCCCGGTCATCCCTACGGCGACGGCCATGCCGCGGCGAAGGTGGCCGAGGTGCTGCTGGCCGCGAAGACCCCCGACCGGGACTGAGTGGCTGGAGTGAGTCAGGTTTCACCGAGGGTCGTCCACCTGTCGACCGTCCACAACGGCCACGACAATCGCGTCTTCAACAAGGAGGCGCGCGCGGTGGCCGCCGCTGGCTATGACTTCCACCTGGTCATCAGCGCCGAGCGCGACGGGCTCGACGACGGCGTCCCAGTGGTCGCGCTGCATCGCACCGGGGGGCGGGTGCTGCGGATGCTGGCGGGCCAGCCGGAGGCCTGGCGGGCGCTGAGCAGGCTGCGTCCCCAGCTGTTGCAGATCCACGACCCGGAGCTCATCCCGATGGCCCTGCTGTGGGGCCGAAGCCACCGCTGCAAGGTGATCTACGACGCCCATGAGGACCTGGTCGGTCAGGTCGCCACCAAGCCCTACCTCAACCCCCTCACTCGACCTCTCGTCCGGTGCGCCGCCCGCATCCTGGTCGGACTGGCCGACCGCGGCGCCGACGGCATCGTGGCAGCCACCGAGACGGTCGCCGCCGGGTTCGGTAACAGCCGCACGGTGGTGGTGCACAACTACCCCTGGCTGGCGAACTTCACCGTCGATCCCGCCCCGGTGGCCGGACGTCTGGTCTACGCCGGGGACCTCAGCCAGGAGCGCCGGCTCTCCTTCATGATCGACGTCGTCCGGGCCCTGCGCGAGAGGGTCCCGAACGCACACCTGGTGCTGGCCGGACGTACACTAAAGGGCTGCGAGCCAATGGTCGAGGCAGCGGTGGCCGAGGGTCTGGTGGACCATCTCGGCCTGGTGGCGCCGACCAGGGTGCCCGCCGTGCTCGCCAGTGCCCAGGTGGGGCTGGTGTTCCTGGAGCCGCTGCCCAACTATGTCCACTCACTGCCCACCAAGCTGTTCGAGTACATGGCTGCCCAGGTGCCGTTCTGCGCCTCCGACTTCCCGGCCTGGCGACAGATGTTCTCCGGATACCACGCCGGAAGGTTCGCCGACTCGGAGTCGGTGCAGGCCGCCGTTCAGGTGCTCGCCGAGATGCTGGAGGACCCCCCGGGCTGCGCCCGGATGGGCGCGGCGGGCAGGGCCGCCGTCGACCAGGGCCTCACCTTCGAGGCCCAGGCACAGGTGCTGCTGGACCTCACCACTCAGCTGGTGGGGCGGCCCTGAGGCCCGGGGTGCCGCAGGGAGGGAGAGTACTGGTCTTCGTCGACGAGTTCGGGGGGGGTGACGCCCACGCTGGCCCTCTCCCCGGCTTCGCGGAGTCGAGGGAGCTGGTCAAGAGACTGCGGATCACCCGAGGACGTTGTACTGGTAGAAGTCGTAGCCGATCATGTGCTTGGGGCCCCATCGGCCGTTTCCAAGATTCTCGTAGAGGTAGAGCGGCCCGCGGTCAGTTGGGTTCCCGCTGTTTCCCTCCTGCGGGACATACATGTTCGTGGGATGGTTCAGGTTCTGCAGCCCAACCAGGTCCCACAGCCCATCTCCAGTCATGTCCCCGGGTACAAGAGCGATCTGGAATCCGTTCCATCCTCTTCCACACTGCCCGGCATTGCTCAGTTTGCCGAGACCGGCTCCGCGGTAGCAGAACAGTCCGCCGTTGTTGTCGATCGCCATGAGGTCGTACTTGTTGTCTCCGACCAACTGGCCGGGAGCGAGGACGAACCTGACACCGCCCCAGTTCTTCCCGATCTGGCCGACGTTACTCAGTGCCCCGTCGACTCCCATTGTGTAGCCGTACAGGTTCCCGTCCGACTTGCTCCTGGCCACCACGTACTGCACACCATCCCCGTTGAGCTGGCCAGCAAAGATGATCTGGTCCATGCCACCCCAGTTCTTACCGACCTGCGGTCCTTTGACGAGGTAGCCACTGCCCTGGTTGTAGTAGGCATACATCTGGCCATCCTGGATCGCCAGGAAGTCGCACCACTTGTCGCCGTTCAGGTCAACCGTGGGCATGAGGGATGTGACGTTGTGCATGTGGTACCCGATATCACCCGGATACTTCATGATGTCGATGTGGCGCTGCTGATGATACATATACGGAGGCACGGCAGAGAAGAATGAAGCGATGCCGTTGGCCTTGTTCATCTTTGACCATCGACCGTCCCACTGAATTCCCCAGATATCTGCGTACTTGTCACCTGTGCTGTCACCGAACACGTTGTTCCCCGTGGACCCAGTCGTGTGGGGCGCGGGGTTCTCAAGTTCCCAGTCCTGACCTGAGGGTGTCCCGGGGACGATCAACGGTTGATATGGCGTCGCGTAGTCGGCGTGGGCGACGCTGGCGGTGCACAGCGAGCCCAGCAGGGTCGCTCCGACGGCGATGGCGGTGACGAGACGGCGTGCAAGGCGTTTTGGCATGAGGATGGGCCTTCGACGGAGGGTTCGACCTTTAATCAGGGGACACGATATTCCCCTCGGGCGCGTTTACGCCAGCCGGTTTTGTCCCGATATTGGGGACGGCAGGGAGTTCGATGGTTTTCCCTTGTGTGCCCTTGTGGCAGCGCACACATCGGGTTCGCGTCGCCGGGCCGGCCTCCATGAGGCCTCAGGCCAGGGTCAGGCCTGACCGGCCGGACGGGAATGACGTGACTGGGTGCTTCGAAGCGCTACTTCGCCCTGGCCGTGCAGTACATCGCCAGAATTCCGGTGATCGCGACCGGACGACATTGGGACGGACTTGCCGCGTTGATCATGATCTGGGTGTTGCTGTCGGTGTCGGCCTGCGGGCTCAGATACATCAGCCACAGGGTGTCGTGGTCGGTGAGTCGGACACCGGAGGGGAATGTCAGTCGGCTGACATAGCGGTCAGGGGTGAGGGCTGCGACGGTGCGCGGGTCATTCGGGTGCGAGGTCGTCCCCACGGCCCACTGCGGATCGAGATTGCCGGCGATGCGCACCTCTGGATAGGTCTGGCGAGTGGTCATCGCGAGTCGGACGGCCGCTCTGAAGTCGGTCTTCCACGGACTGCGGTTGGCGGAGACGACGGTGGCCAGACCGGCTGTCAGCACGATCACAAGAGCACTGCTGAGGAGGCTCTGGACAGCAGGTCGGCCGGGCACCGAGACGATGACGAGGGCAAGGGCGATCCGGATCACCGGGTCCACGAGGATGAGATTGCGAGGGGTCCACAGCGGAGTGATCTGGGAGACCAGCCAGCTTGAGGCCATGATCAGCACGGCCAGTAGAGCCAGGCTGGTCGCGGCCGAGACGGCCGGCAGGGAGAGTGTGCCGCGGGACGACGCCGAGCGTCTCCAGTAGCGGTTCAGCGCCACCGTGAAGACCACGATGACCAGGGCAAGTCCCGCAGGGGTATGCCACACGAACCCGCCATTTGTCATCGACGGGACACCCCAACTGAAGACGCTCTGGAGCAGGAGCGTGATTGCCGAGAGGTCGGGTCTGGTGTTCCAGGAGGTGCCGGCGGCGAACCCCGGCACCATGAGCCGGCCATGGATGATCCAGATGGCTTCGGGGAGGCAGACCACCGCGAGAAAGAAGAGGCCGCGCAGCGGACGTATCCTGCCACGAGCGACCAGCACGACGAGGCTGCAGCCGGCGAGTACCAGACCGAACAGGTGGGCGAGGGAGGCCAACACCCCGAGGCCCAGATGGACGGCTTGACGCCGTGCGGTTGGCCTGCCCGTGCGGGGCTCCAACTCGAGTCGGAGATGACTGACGGTCAGTGCGACCGCCAGTGCCCATAGCAGACCGTAGGGTCGAATCTCCTGCCCATACACGAATCCCAGTCCGCTGGTGGCCACCGCGGCGGTGAGCAGCCAGCGGGTCGGCGCGGGTATCGGGGTCCGCCTGAGCATGAGCGGCACACAGGCGATGCCGAGGGTGGTCACCAGTGCCGAGAATGCCCGGGCGCGCACGGCGCCCACGGACACGATGTGATTCCACAACCACACCAGGGTGGCGAAGAATGGCGTGTGAATCTCGGTGTGTCCCCGGTCCAGCAGCCGGGTCAGACCGCCGCCGGTCTGACTGAGAGTGAACTGCTCATCGGACCAGACGCTCTGGGCGCCGAGCTGGGTCCACCGGGGAATGACGGCCAGAACGATGGCCCCACCGATGAGGACCGCCATGACAACGGTCTGGTGTCGCGCCAGCCAGTCACGAGCCCCAGTCGAGGGAGTCGGGTGGTCGTCACCTCGCATGGTGCCGATGGAGGGCGACGACATGTGCATGGCCGCAGCCTAGACTGCGGACCGAGCTGGGGCAGTCGGTGGCGGTGTCGACCTTCGACAGCTTTCAGGCCTTGAAGTAGGCCGGTGCGGTCCTCACGCGGCCCTGGCCGCCGGCCGGGGTGGCGTGACCGTCGGCCAGCGGGGAGTTCCGATGCCCGCGGCCTCGCCGACGGCTGGCCTTCTCCAGGTCGCGCAGCTCGCCGTTGATGCTGCCGGGGGCGAGGTCCTGGGAGTCGTGGCGACCCCGGCGGCGCAGCGCGACGACGAGGCCACCGACGACGGCAGCACCTGCGATGATGAGGATCGTGTTCCTGTCCATGCGCCGAGGCTAGTGCGCCCGGGTCCGGGAATCACGGGGTCTTCGCCACCAGATGACGCCGACCGGGGTGGGATGATCACTCCATGACCTCGCTGCTGCCCACCCCCGTCGTCACCGTCGAGGAGCTCGCCACCGCCCTGGCCGGCCCCGACGCCGGCCGCATCCTTGTCCTCGATGCCTCGATGGGCGCCGCGCCCACCGCCCCGCACATCCCCGGGGCGCTGCGCTTCGATCTGGACGGCCCGATGAGCGACCAGACCACCGGCCTGCCCCACACCATGCCCTCAGCCGAGTCCTTCCAGGCCTCGCTGCAGGCCCTGGGCGTGCGGACCGACTGCCATCTCGTGGTCACCGAGACCGACTTCCTGTTCGTCGCCGCCCGCCCCTGGTGGATGCTGCGCTCGATGGGGATCGACGAGGTCTCGATCCTGGACGGCGGCAACCCTGCCTGGGCGCGGGCGGGCCACCGGCTCACCACCTCACCGACGCCGCAACCGCCGGCCGGCGACGTCGTCGTGCATCCGCGCAGCGGGCTCATCGTCGACGAGCAGGACGTCCTGGCGGCGCTGGCATCCGATCGCCAGACGGTCGTCGACGCCCGATCCCGGGCCCGTTTCACCGGCGAGCAGCAGGAGCCGCGGCCGGGGCTCCGGGCCGGTCACATGGCCGGCGCGGTCAACCTGCCCTACACCGAGCTGCAGGAGGCCGGTGCGCTCATCCCGGCCGAACGGATGGCGGCCCGGGTGGACGACGTCTGCCCGCGTCCTGGAGTGGTCGCCAGCTGCGGCTCGGGGGTCACCGCCTGTGTGGTGGCGCTGGCCGCCGTGCTGGCCGGCCGCGAGGATGTCAGGGTCTACGACGGATCGTGGAGCGAGTGGGGCCGGCCCGATGGGCCGCAGGTCGTCACCGGGCCCTGAGGCCGGGGTGTGGGATGGCGGCCCGCCGGTGGCTGTCCGGCCCGATCTGACGGGGTTCTCCGGTTCTGAGGGTGACCTGCGCCGGACGGCGTCCCTGAGTACAGCAGCGGCCTGCCAGGCATCCCTGGCAGGCCGCTGCTGAGCTGAGGGTCGGCGGATCAGGCCTTGTCGGTGTCCTTGTCGGAGGACTCCATCTCCTCGGCGATCGCCTTGCGGAAGGACTCCGAGTCACCCTTGCCGGGGATGGCATCGGCGGTGAGCACATCGCCGACGATCGCTCCGGCCTCCCGGTTGAAGGTGATGTAGCGCGAGCCCAGGTTGACCATCGCCTGGATGCGGTTGCGGCCACCCAGCAGGGAGTAGATGTGCACCGTCACCCACACCAGCCAGGCCACGAAGCCGGTGAGCTTGGGGCCGTTGGCCAGCTGGACGACGGCGGCATTGCGCCCGATGGTGGCCATCGTGCCCTTGTCGACGTACTGGAAGGTCTCCAGCGGCTCGCCCTTCTCCAGATGGACGACCTGACGGGCCAGCAGCTCGCCGCCCTGAATGGCCGGCTGGGCCAGCTGGGGAAGCGGGTTGTCATCGATGATGGCCCCGTCGCCGACCGCGAAGATGTTGTCGTGGCCGTGCACCCGGAGGGTGGAGTCGGTGACGATCCGCCCGCCCCGGCCGGTCTCGAAACCCCAGTCCATGGCGACCTTGTGGGCGCCGATACCGGCCGCCCAGATGACCATGTCGGCGGGCAGCTCGTGACCGTCCTTGAGCAGTACCGAGTCCTCGCGGACCTCGGCGATCGCGGTGTCGGTGCGCACGTCGACGCCACGCCTCTGCAGCTGGCGGCGGGTGTAGTGGCGCAGGCTGGAGTCGAAGGGCGCCAGCAGGTGGGATCCCATCTCGACCAGGGCGACGTGCACCCGGTCGATGGAGACGTCGGGGAAGATCGCCGGGACGCCGATCGACTTCATCTCGGCCAGCGTGCCGGCCATCTCGACGCCGGTCGGGCCGCCGCCGACGATGACCACGTCGAAGGTCTTGGACTTGTCGGTGTCCAGGGACTCCAGATTGGAGAAGATGGCGTCGCGGGCGGTCAGCGAGGAGCCACGGGTGTAGATCGTGAAGGAGTGCTCGGCGGCCCCCGGCGTCCCGAAGAAGTTGGCGCCGACGCCCTGTGCCAGGACCAGGTAGTCGTACTCGATGGGCTCGCCGTTGTCGACGTGGACCAGCTTCTTCTCGGTGTCGATGTTGGTCACCGAGCCCAGTCGGAAGCGGGCGTGGGAACCGAGCTTGGCGGCGAAGCTGCGCAGCCGGTAGGTGATGTCGCCGGGGTTCAGACCGCCGGTGGCCACCTGGTAGAGCAGCGGCTGGAAGGTCGTGTAGGGATGCCGATCGATGAGGTCGACGTGGCAGCCCTGGGCCGCCAGGGCTTTCGCGGCGGCCATTCCGCCGAATCCCCCTCCGACCACGGTCACCTTGGGGTGGCGCTTGGTGAACGCCGGCTCCTTGCCGAGTGTGGGGAACAGTTGAGAGAGCTGCATCAAGACCTCCGGGGTGTTGCGGGCAGGATTCGACGACGCAAAGTGGTTGACACTACGCGCCTCAGATTAGTAGCTGATGCTGTCAGAGTGCGATTTTTCACTTTTTGGCGGACGCCGGGAGTGCGGGCCCGGGTTCGGGGGTGTGGTGGTGGTTGGTGCGGGGGCCGATGTCGGGAGAACCGGCCCCTTCCCCCCACCGCAGCCGGGCCGAGAGCTTCGTCCTGTGGCCCCTTCTTCCCCCCTACCGACGTTCGTCCTCGAATCCGACGTTCGTCCTGGAATTCCAGGACGAACGCCAGATCTGAGGACGAACGTGGATCGGGACGGCAGCTGGCCTACCCTGAGCCACGTGCACCTGAACACCGAGCCCCACGGCCACGACATCACCATCAGCGCCTGGATCTTCCGGCAGTTCGACGGGGTCTGGCGGGCACTGGTGCACAAGCACCGCAAGATGGGGATCTGGCTGCAGCCCGGGGGCCACATCGAGCACACCGAGAACCCCTGGCAGGCGCTGATCCACGAGATGCGCGAGGAGACCGGCTACGAGGTCGACCAGCTCACCGTGCTGCAGCCGCTGCCCCAGATGCCTGACGGGGTGCACGACGTGATGCATCCGGTTCCGGCCGTGATGAACACCCACTCGCCCTACCGCGGCCACTTCCACTCCGATCTGATCATGGTGCTCACCACTGACCAGGACCCGGCCCATGATCCGCGCCCGGGGGAGTCGCGAGAGCTGGCCTGGCTCACCCCGGCCGAGTACTCCGCGCACGTCGATGCCGAGCCGGACGCGGTGGCGATCATGACGATGCTGGCCGAGAAGGTGGTGGGGTCCTGGTACCAGATCCCGGCCACCAGTTGGAGCCTGCGCGACGCCGAGCCGGATCCGCTGACCGACCGGACCGCTGAGCAGGCCAACGCGCCGGATCCGCAGGACGCCAGGGAGACCTCCTTTGGCTGAGCAGGGGTCACGACCGCCCCGGGAGCCGCACGGGCCCCGGGCGCCGCAAGGACACCGAGGGACCCGCGGGCTCGACGATCGGCGCGACCGCCAGGGGGCCGGGGACCTGTTGGCGCGGATCGGTGAGGGGCTGCCGGTCGCGGCCCGTGCCGACGAGCTTCGTGCCGGGCTGGCCACCGGAAGACTGGTGGTCCAGGCGCCGCCGGGCACCGGGAAGACGACCTTCGTGCCGCCGCTGGCCGCTGCGGTGGTGGCCGAGACGTCCGGCAGCGACCAGGTGGCCGACGCGGCCCGCAGGGCCCACCGGACCGCAGCCGGCAGGCCGGGCCGAGTCGTCGTCACCCAGCCCCGGCGGATCGCCGCGCGAGCCGCCGCCCGGCGTCTCGCCTCGCTCACCGGGACCCGGCTGGGGGAGTACGCGGGTCACACGGTGCGAGGGGAGTCCAGCACCACCGGATCCACCCGGGTCGAGTTCGTCACCACCGGGGTGCTGCTGTCGCGACTGCTGCGCGATCCCGAGCTGGCCGGCGTCTCCACCGTGATCCTGGACGAGGTGCACGAGCGGCACCTGGATTCCGATCTGGTGCTGGCGATGGTCCACGATCTGGCAGAGCTGCGCGAAGACCTCACCGTGGTGGCGATGTCGGCGACCCTGGATGCCGACCTCTGGGCCGGCCTGCTGGGATCCGGCTCGCAGGCCGGGTCCGGCCCGGCGTCCGACGGCCGGGCGGCGGTGGTCGAGATCCCCGCGGTGCTCCATCCCCTGGAGATCCGGTGGGCCCCGGCCGCCGGATCGCCCACCGACGCCCGTGGGGTGACCAGGGCCTTCCTGGCCCATCTGGTCGATGTCACCGCCACGGCGATGACCGAACTCGCCGCGGCTGGGCGGCCGCCGGCAGATCGACCGACAGCATCCGCCGACGCTGCGGATCGGCCTGCCGGAGCTGCCTCGGCTCTGGTCTTCGTCCCCGGGTCCCGCGAGGTGGACGCGGTGGTCAACGGCCTTCGGACCCGCCCCGACCTGGCCGGCGTCGACGTGATGGGGTTGTCCGGGCAGATGGACTCCCGCGATCAGGATCGCGCCCTGAACCCCTCCGCGGGACCGCGGATCGTGGTCTCCACCTCGGTGGCCGAGTCCTCCCTCACGGTTCCCGGGGTGCGCCTGGTGGTCGACTCCGGGCTGTCGCGCGAACCGCGTCTGGACCGTGGCCGGGGGATGACCGGGCTGGTGACCGTCCGCGAGTCGAAGGCCTCGGCCACCCAGCGCGCCGGCCGCGCCGCACGGCTGGGCCCCGGTCTGGCGATCCGCTGCCTGCGCGCCGCCGACTGGGCCGGGATGGACGACCAGACGCCGCCCGAGGTGCGCCACGCCGATCTTCTCGGGCCGCTGCTGGCGCTGGCCTGCTGGGGATCGCCGCGGGGGGTGGGAATGGCCCTGCCGGATCCCCTGCCCGCCGATCGGGTCGATGCTGCCGAGGCCGATCTGCGTGACCTCGGGGCACTGGACGAGACCGGTCGGGCCACCCCCTTCGGACGCCGACTGGCCGCCATCCCGGTCGAGCCACGGCTGGCCCGGGCCCTGTTGGTGGCCGCCGGGACCGTCGGCGGGCGCAATGCCGCCGAGGCGGTGGCGATGCTGTCCTCGGATGCTCGGGCCGAGGAGGGTGACCTGGTCGCGCTGCTGAGGTCGTTGCGATCGGGACGCCATCCCGCCTCGAGATCATGGCGTCATCAGGCCGATCGGCTCCAGGGGATGCTCGGCCGGGCCGATCGTGCAGGCGGATCTGGAGGTTCGCGCAGCAGCGATGCGGATCCCCATCGGGGGGAGGGGTCGGCGCAAGGGCGGCATCCGGAGGGTTCCCAGCCCCTGGACGTGATCGTCGGCAGCGTGGTCGCCCTGGCCCACCCCGGCTGGATCGCACGCCAACGAGGCGAGGGTTCTGCCAGCTACCTGCTGGCATCCGGCACCGGGGTCGACCTTCCTCGGGGTTCCCGACTGCTCGGCTCGAAGTGGTTGGCGGTGGCCGAGACCACCCGGGTGGCCGGCGGGGTCGGTTCCGGGGGTTCGGGATCGGGGGGTCGGACAGGTTCGCGGCACAGTGCCGGATCCGGGGCCCTGATCCGCGCCGCGGTGCCGATCGACGAGGGGCTGGCGAGGTCTGCTGCAGCTGCTCTGGAACACGTCGCCGATCATGCGATCTGGGGTGCCGGGAAGGTCGTCGGGCGTCGCGAGCACCGGCTCGGCGCGATCGTGCTCAGCTCCACCCCGATCAGGCCCGGGCGTCAACAGGCCAGGCAGGCGGTCATCGAGGCGCTGCGCAGCGAGGCTCCGAACGAGGGCCTGGGGGTCGACCCGAACCGGGGCACCGGCGTCTTCACCTGGAGTCGCAACGCCATGGAGCTGCGCAATCGTCTGGGTCTGCTGCACCGGGTGATGGGTGACCCCTGGCCGGCGATGGAGGAGCAGAGCCTGGTCGAGAGGGCCGAGGAGTGGCTGGGCCCCGAGATCGATGCGCTGGCGAGGGGTGGGTCGGCGTCGGGCCAGTCGATGGCCCAGGCGCTGCGGCGTCTGCTGCCCTGGCCGGCCGCCGGGCGACTCGACGAGCTGGCCCCCGAGACGGTGCCGGTGCCGAGTGGGTCCCACATCCGGCTGGAGTACCCGGAGGTGGGTTCGGACCAGGCCCCGGTGCTGGCGGTCAAACTCCAGGAGTGCTTCGGCTGGTCGCACGGCCCCAAGGTGTGCGACGGCCGGGTGCCGGTGGTGCTGCACCTGCTGTCCCCGGCCCGCAGGCCGCTGGCGGTCACCGATGACCTGGCCAGTTTCTGGGTCAACGCCTATCCACAGGTGCGTGCCGAGAATCGCGGCCGCTACATCAAGCACCCCTGGCCCGAGGACCCGCTGACCGCCCCGCCTCGTCGAGGCACGACCAGATCGGGCCGGTAGCGTCAGCCCTCCCGAACCCCTGAATCCGCGGCTTTCGTTAGGCTGGGAGCCACGCCGTCATGCAGGAGGACAGATGCCCAACCGTCGGGTCACCGTCATCAACCACTACGCCTTTCCCCCGGGCTCCGGCGGCATCACCCGCAACTTCGACATGTTCTCCCGGCTGAGGAACTGGACCCCGCACTTCTACGCCGCCAACATCAATCACACCTCCGGCCAGAAGATGACGGTCGATGACCCCCGCTACACCCTGGTCCCGATCCCCGAGTACTCCGGCAACGGTGCCAAGCGGGTGCTCGGCTGGGTGGCCTTCGCGGTCGGCGCCGGAGCCCGCGCGCTGGTCCGCCCGGCCGACGTGATCTTCGCCTCCTCCCCGCAGATCCTCGCCCCGGCCGCCGCGATGGTGGTCGCCAAGCTGCGTCGCAAGCCATTCGTGGTGGAGATCCGAGACCTGTGGCCCGACTCCCTGGTCTCCGGCGGGGCGGTCAAGGAGGGATCCCTGCTGCACAGGGTCCTGGTCGGTCTGGAGCGCACCATCTATGCCAACGCCCGCCAGATCGTCGTGGTCCCCACGGGCTGGGAGGAGCACTTCGAGGAGCTCGGGATCAACACCGACAAACTCACCGTCGTCCCCAATGGCGCCGACCTGGCCGAGTACGAGGTGGCCGAGTCCAAGGAGGAGCTGCGCTCCCAGTACGGGATCACCGGGTTCACAGCGGTGTTCTCCGGCACCCATGCCAATTACGTCGGCCTGGACCTCATCGTCGACGCCGCCCAGGAACTGCCCGACGTGAACTTCCTGCTGGTCGGCGGCGGAGCCCGCAAGCAGTGGGCGATCGACGAGGTGGCCGCTCGCGGGCTCACCAATGTCACCTTCCACGACCAGGTCCCCAAGTCCGAGCTGGTGCGGATCCTCAAGGCCTGCGACGTCGGCCTGCACACCGTCACCCCCCAGCAGGTCTTCAACAAGGGGATGAGCCCCAACAAGCTCTACGACTACATGGCCGCCGGGCTGGCGGTGGTGAGCAATGCCAAGCTGCCGCTGCGCGACGTCATCGTCGATGACGAGGTCGGCGCGGTCGTCGAGCCCTTCGACCTGGTCGAGGGGATCTCCCGGGTGCGCGACGCCGATCAGGCCACCATGGATCGTTGGCACGCCCGTGGCCACGAACTGATGGCCGATCGGTTCAGTCTGCAGGCCAGCGTCGACAAGCTCGAGGCAGTGCTGGACAAGTCGCTGTACCGGTAGCGGCTGCCAGGTGGTGACGGCGGCTGCCAGGTGGTGACATCGGCTGTCCACGTTCTTCGTCGGAGCTGGTCGGCTTGGCGTTGGTTCCCTGATTCGGCCTGTCCGCAGTGGTTCCGGAGCTGGCTTGCTCCACGTTCGTCCTCAAAACCGACGTTCGTCCTGGAATTCCAGGACGAACGTCGGTTTTGAGGACGAACGTGGAAATGGGGGGTGTCCGGGGGCTTTGCCGGGGCGGATTCGGTGGGGTCGGGGGGGGGTGTGGGGGGGCTTCCTCGGCCTGGATCAGTGGCGTCGGCCGGAGACGGTCGGGTCGCCGGGGATGATGAACCGCCAGAGAGCATCGGCGTTCTTCGAGATCCCGATCCGAGTGGTGGTCTGCCAGCGGCCGGCAGTCCCGGCCGGTTCCAGGCACCAGTCCGAGGGAGCCGCAGGGAGCTGGTGCGCGACCGCATCGCCCGGGTCGGCACTGTGACCGATGGGCTGAGAGAGATCGCCGGGTCGGGCACGCTGGTGTCGAACCTGACAGCGGTGCTCGCTGAGGTCTTCACGGCCGCGGGCCTCGATCTGGTGTGGTCGAGCCTGTCCGGAGGAGACCGCAGGTCCAGGGCCGAGGGCCAGCACCGCGCCGGTGTCGCCCAGCACGGCCGCCAGAGCCTGACCGAGGTTTCCCGGACCGCTGGCCAGCTTGCGGTCCGCGATCCGGGCACCCCGGCGGGTGCGGGCGAGATCGTGACCTCCGACCACCTCACCGGCTCGCAGCAGCACCGCCGACGCCACCCCATCGGGGGAGCAGACCACATTGACGCAGTGGTGGATTCCGTAGGACAGGTACACATAGATCCGCCCCGGCGGCCCGAACATCACATCCGCCCGGCCGCCCGGCCCGCGGAAGGCGTGGGAGGCCGGGTCGGCCGGACCGAGATATGCCTCCACCTCGGTGATCCGCACCCCGACCCCGGCATGCCAGATGACGGCCCCGAGCAGCATCGGCGCCACCTCGGTAGCCGGAAGTGAGAGGTCGAGCACCCCTTGAGGATAGGGCGCGGGCCGGCGGAGATGATCCGTTCGCACTGCCGGGCTCCGCCGGAACTGGCCGTATCCCTTGAGATCGGGGTCACTATCGCCGAGGATCGAGCCATGGGCAGTCGCATGTACCTGGCACTGGTGCCACCGGCCGAGGTCATCGAGGCCGTCGACGACATCATCGATGAGTTCAGCCGCCGCCAGCACCCCCATGATCCGCGTAAGACGCGGTGGGCCCGCCACGGTGGCGCCCACATCACGTTGGCCTTCATGGCATCGGTGCGCGACCCCGAGGCTCTGCTCGACGCCGTCAGCGACGAGCTCGCCCGGGTGCCTCCGCTGACCCTCGGGCTGTCGGGGGCAGGGGCCTTCCCCGACCCGGTGTCCGGCCGGCTGCTGTGGTTGGGGGTCGACGATCCCAGGTCGGTGCTGCCGGATCTGGCCCGCACGATCAGGTCAGCGGCCCGCGACGCCGGCGCCCACCCGGAGGGCGGAACCTTCAGCCCCCACGTGACCCTGGCGAGATGTCATCGAGGCGATCTCACCGGTGAGGTGGATGCCCTGTCGACTTTCCGGACCGACACCTGGCTGGCACGCACGGTGAGCCTCATCGAGTCGGTGGCGGACAGTACGGGATTCCACGCCCAGGTGGTCGGTGAGGCCGTCCTCAACGGGCTGGACTGGGATCAGATCCGGTCGCCGAAGTAGTGCGAGGCTCCGGCTGCGGCGGCGGTGACGACCAGCACCGAGGGCCAGGCCCCGATCCGCTTGGCCAGCGGGTGGGACAGCCCGAAGGCGGCCAGGTACCCGGCGCTCAAGGCCGCGGTGGCGACCGGCCCCTTGCGGGCCAGCCAGCTCCGCCCGGCCAGTGCCCCGGCGGCTGCCAGCACCACCCCACCGATGGGCCGGACGCCGGTTGCCCGGGCGATCTGCCAGCCTCCGATCAGGCCCGCGGCCAGTATCGGGGCGGTGGGCAGTGAGCCGGCATCGGGCAGATGGCGCAATGGATTGATCATGGCTCCAGCTTAGGTACGCCGACGACGCCGCCACGAAGCCCTGCCAGGCGTCGGCCTCGACGGGGCTCACCAGGCGTCGGCCTCGACAGTGTTCACCAGGCGTCGGCCTCGACGACGACCTTCCCGATCATGTGCCCCGACTCCACCATCTCGGTGGCCTTGCGCAGGGTCGCCGCGTTGATCCCCTTGAGCCGCTCGGTCATCGTCGACCGGATCCTGCCGGACTCCACCAGCTCGGCCACCCGGGCCAGGATCCGGCCCTGCTCGGCGATATCGGAGGTGTGGAACTGGGTGCGGGTGAACATCGACTCGGCGACCACTGCAAGAGACTTCGGTTTGAGCGCGTTGGTGTTGAGATTCGGCATCGCGTCGATCACCACCAGGGTCCCGAAAGGCGCCATGATCTCGGCGAAATCGCCCTCACGTCCGGCCGAGTAGGCCGACAGGACGCCGTTGAACCCCTCGACGCCGAGCTCCTGAACCTGGTCGGCGAGCGGTCGATGGTGGTCGATGGTGGCATCGGCGCCGAGGTTTCGGCACCACTCGTCGGACTCGGGGCGAGAGGCAGTCGCGATCACCGGACCGGTGGTCAGCGTCCGGGCGATCTGGATGGCCATCGACCCCACTCCGCCGGCCCCGCCCACCATCAGGAAGGCGTCGTCGTCGGACAGCCCGATGTGCTCACGGATCGCCTCGGATGCTGTGATCGCGGTCAGCGGAAGAGCAGCAGCCGCGGCTGTCGGCAGTGTTCCGGGACGCCGTGAGGCCACCCGCTGGTCGATCAGGGTGTAGCGGGCATAGCAGCCGGGGCGGGTGCGGTCCCCGGCGAACCACACCTCATCGCCGACCTTGAGCTCCTCGACCGCCTCACCGACGGCCCTCACCTGGCCGGCGCCGTCGAAGCCCAGCACCAGCGGTTCGGCTGGCTTGCCGGCTCCCTGACGGATCTTGACGTCAACGGGATTGACCGAGACCGCCCGCACCTCGACGAGCAAGTCATTGGGTCCCGGCGTCGGCACCGGCAGCTTGACATCGACCAGGCTGTGCGGGTTCGTGATGGGCAAGGACTCGGTGACGGCTACCGCGGGCATCGTGGGCATGGTTCCACGCTAACCGCTTTCGGCTCGTCGGGGGGGGCACCGATCAGATGGCCGGGTGCCATGGCGCCCAGCGATGGTCCGTGACGTGATGGCGAGGGCCGGCCTCGGGATGATTCCGGCCCTCGAATGGGTTGACTGAGCAGTGCCGTAATCTGGGGCACCGGCACGCTTCGAAAGGACGATATGCGCGACGTCATCATCATCGGGTCCGGCCCGGCCGGGTTCACCGCGGCGATCTACGCCGCCCGGGCGAATCTGAAACCGCTGCTGATCGCCTCCTCGGTCGAGGTCGGCGGAGAGCTGATGCAGACCACCGAGGTGGAGAACTTCCCAGGATTCCCCGAGGGGATCATGGGCCCCGACCTGATGGATCGGATGCAGAAGCAGGCCGAGAAGTTCGGCACCGAGGTCGTCTACGACGACGTCACCGCCCTCGACATCACCGGCGAGGCCAAGAGGGTCACCACCGGGGAGGGACAGACCTTCGAGGCGCGCAGCCTCATCTACGCCACCGGCTCGGCCTACCGCAAGCTGGGCTGCGACCGGGAGACGGAGCTGTCGGGCCGCGGGATCTCGTGGTGCGCCACCTGCGACGGCGCCTTCTTCCGCAACCGCCACGTCGCGGTGGTCGGCGGTGGCGACTCGGCGATGGAGGAGGCCACCTTCCTGTCGCGGTTCGCCTCGAAGGTCACCGTGATCCATCGGCGGGACGCCCTTCGGGCCTCGGCGGCGATGGTCGAGAGGGCCGAGAATGATCCGAAGATCGACTTCCGCTGGAACTCCACGGTGGTCGGCTTCGAGGGTGACCAGAAGGTCACCGGCATGATCCTGCGCGACACCGTCACCGGAGCCGACTCGCAGATGCCGATCGACGGCGTCTTCGAGGCCATCGGTTCGGACCCGCGCACCCACCTGGTGCACGGCCTGCTCGACCTCACCGAGGCCGGCACCATCGCGGTCGATGGCCGCAGCTCCCGCACCTCGGTGCCCGGTGTCTTCGCCGCCGGCGACGTCATCGACCCGATCTACAAGCAGGCCGCCACCGCGGCCGGCTCCGGGGTGGTCGCCGCCCTGGACGCCCAGGCCTATCTGGCCGAGCTGGATGACGCTGCCACCGCACAGATCGGCGAGGCCGATCAGCCCGACGAGATCGAGAGGACCGGCGAGGTCGGGAACAGTCAGGACGCCGGCGACGTTGAGACGGCGAATGCCACGGCAACTCAGCTGGACCCGGCCGATGCGGCCGCCGCCCACGTCTGACTGCCGACGGCTGCACATCCAGTGGGACTACCCACGCACAACTTTCAGACAGCACACCTCAGGAGGTAACTGATATGGCCATCGAGGTCACTGACGCCAGTTTCGATGCTGACGTCCTCAAGTCCGACAAGCCCGTTCTGGTCGATTTCTGGGCCAGCTGGTGCGGCCCGTGCCGCCAGGTCGGCCCGATTCTCGAGAAGATCGCCGACGAGCACGCCGAGGCCATCACCTTGGCCAAGGTCGATGTCGACGCCAACCCGGCCACTGCCCAGCAGTACGGCATCACCTCGATCCCGGCGATGTTCGTGTTCAAGAACGGCGAGGTCGTCAAGAGCTTCGTGGGCGCCCAGCCCAAGCCTGCGCTGGAGCGTGCGCTGGCCGAGTTCATCGGCTGAGCCGACTTCTCACAACGCCGAAGGGCCCCGGTGGATCGATCCACCGGGGCCCTTCGGCGTGCTGCGGACCGGCCCCACGCCGTGGCGGCGTCCACCGGGCCGTGTCGTCCACCGGGGCCGTGGTGGCCGGCGGGCCTGCAGAGAGCTGCTCCCGGTGGGCACACCATCCCCGGTGAGGGGGAGCGGTCGGCGTCCTCGATTCGGGTTCTCAGGCGCTCACAGCGCGGCCCGGACCCGGGCCACCAACTCCATCGAGTGCAACGGGCCGTCCACCCTGGTGCCGTTGAGGTAGATCAGCGTCTTCTCCTCGGTCTCGGCGTTCTCCATGTCCAGGTTGTCGTTCTCCACCCGCTCCCAGTCCTCCTGATGGCTGATCCGGGTCTCGAACCTCTCGACGTCCAACCCGATCCGCTCGGCGATCGAGCGCACGCAGTCGGTGTCCAGGGCGTTTCGCTCGGCGATCAGGGCGTCGTGCATCTCCCAGAACCGGCCCTGCTCGGCAGCGGCCTCCAGAGCCAGCGCACCGGTGATCTCGGCCCCCTCGACGGCGTGATGACGGAAGACGATCCGAACCGAGTCGCCCATCGCGTTGCGGGTCTGTCGCAGTGCCACCGCGGTCCGACGCCGGTAGTCGTAGCCGATCGGGGAGTAGACGACCAGGGTGACCGGCGCATCCTCACGACCCCGGATGTGATCGTCCTCGGGGTCGACGGGCCGCTCCAGCTTCTCCCCGGCCGGGCGCGGCAGCGGCATGAGACGTCGACTCACCCGGAAGATCGCCCAGGACAGCGCCAGGGCCAGCATCGAGGCGGCGATGACGCCGACTCGTGCCTGGTCGGCGGCCATCGGGTCGTCGATCGCCATCCCGACCACCAGCAGGGAGATCGTGAATCCCATCCCCGACAGGGCTCCGACGCCGGCCAGCCGGGGTCCGTCCAGGCCGGGCAACCGGGAGCCGGGGGACAGCTTGAGCACCACCATGGAGGCTCCCGCGATGCCGAGCGTCTTGCCGACCACCAGGCCGGCAATGATGCCCCAGGTCAGAGTGGAGGCGAATGCCGCCGCCAGGGTGCTCCCCGACAGCACCACCCCGGCATTGGCCAGCGCGAACAGTGGCACGACGAGGTAATTGACATAGGGCGCGATGGCCGTGGACAGTCGCTGGTTCATCGGCACCGAGAAGGTCACCGCCTCGCGGGCCCGCTGGGCCATGTCGGGCTGGGGAGCCTGGCGGAACTGGTCGAAGATCTGCGAGGCGAACTGAAGATCCTTGCGCCGCGGCGGGTAGACCGGCATCAGCAGGCCGATCAGGACCCCGGCCAGGGTGGCGTGCACCCCCGAGACGTAGAAGCATCCCCAGGTGTAGATCGCCAGCAGCAGATAGGGCCCCACCCGCCAGACGTTGAGCCTCTCCAGTCCCCACACGCCGAGCAGCCCGATCCCTGCCAGCAGCAGGGCGATGAGGTTGAGGTTGCTGGTGTAGAACACGGCGATCACCGTCAGCGCTGCGATGTCGTCGATGACGGCCAGGGCGAGCAGGAAGGAGCGCAGTCGCGGGGCGTTGCGCGGTGCCACCACGGCCAGCATCCCGACCGCGAAGGCGGTGTCGGTGGAGATCACGGTGCCCCAGGCCGCAGCATGCTCGGAGCCCCCGGCGATCGCCAGGAAGAGCACTGCCGGCAGCACCAGCCCGCCCAGGGCGGCGGCCACCGGGAGGATGGCGCGGCGTCTCGACCTCAGCTCCCCCAGGGTGAGGTCGCGACGGACATCCAGGCCGACCATGAAGAAGAACAGCGCCATCACGCCCTCGTCGACCCAGTGGTAGATGCTGAGCTCGAAGTCGGCGCCACCGAGGATGAAGCCGAGGTGCACGTCCCAGAAGGACTGGTAGCTGTGGCCGATATTGGCCCACACCAGAGCGGCGATGGTGGCCGCCGCCAGCGCGATCGCGGCATAGGTGTCGTTGTTGAGCCACCGATGGAATCTCATCGAGGGGCGCATGGTCGGCAGGGTTCCGGTGGTCATCGCGTCTTCTGGGTGATGGTCCATCTACTCTCCTTCATGGTGGCGGCCTCAGGTCCGGATCCCGTCGACCCGGGTCGGACGGCGTCACCCCCCATGATCGGGTATCCGCAAATTCACTTGTGCAGGTCGACGAATCGCGAGTAATGGCCCTGGAAGACCGTCTGGATGGTGGCTGTCGGGCCGTTGCGGTGCTTGGCGACGATGAAGTCGGCCTCCCCGGCGCGCTTGGACTCGCGGTCGTAGACGTCCTCGCGGTGCAACAGGATGACGATATCGGCGTCCTGCTCCAGGGAGCCGGACTCGCGCAGGTCGCTGACCATCGGGCGCTTGTCGGTGCGCTGCTCGGGGCCGCGGTTGAGCTGGGACAGCGCGATCACCGGGATGGCGAGCTCCTTGGCCAGCAGCTTGATCTGGCGGGAGAACTCGGAGACCTCGATCTGGCGGGACTCGACCTTCTTGCCAGAGGTCATCAGCTGCATGTAGTCGATCACCACCAGCTTCAGATCATGCTGCTCCTTGAGACGCCGGGCCTTGGCCCGGATCTCCATCATGGTGAGGTTGGGGGAGTCGTCGATGAACAGCGGGGCCGAGGAGATCTGGGTGGTCTTGGCGACCAGCTTCTGCCAGTCCTCCTCGTTGAGCTTGCCGCCGCGGATCCGCGACAGCTCGACCCCCGCCTCGGCCGACAGCAGCTTCATGACGATCTCGGAGTGGCCCATCTCCAAGGAGAAGATCGCCGTGGTGAGGCCGTGCTTGATGGCCGCCGCGCGGGCGAAGTCCAGCGCCAGGGTGGACTTTCCCATGGCCGGGCGGGCCGCCACGATGATCATCTGGCCGGCCTGGAAGCCGTTGGTGAGGTCGTCCAGATCGGCGAAACCGGTCGGGATGCCCGACATCGAGTCTCCCCGGGCCTCGATGGCCTCCATCTCGTCGAAGGTGGACTCGAAGAGTTCCGAGAGCGGGTGGTAGTCCTCGGCGATCTTGCCGTCGGTGACCTCGTAGAGGGTCTGCTGGGCGGCGTCGACGATGTCGGGGACATCCCCCTGGGCCTGATATCCCATCTGTGAGATCTTCAGGGAGGCCTCCACCAGGCGCCGGAGCACCGCCTTGTCACGCACGATCGCCGCGTAGTAGGAGGCATTGGCCGCCACCGAGACACTGGAGAGCAGGTCGGCGAGGTAGACGTGGCCGCCCGCCTGCTCCAGCTGGCCGTGTCGCGACAGCTCGTCGGCGACGGTGACCGGATCGGCCGGTTCGCCGCGTCCGTAGAGGTCCAGGATGGCGTTGAACACCAGCTCATTGGCGGGACGGTAGAAGTCGCGCGGTTTGAGGGCCTCGACGGCGTCGGCGATGGCCTCCTTGCTCATCAGCATCGCGCCCAGCACGCTCTGCTCGGCCTCCAGATCCTGGGGAGGGGTGCGGTCGAGACTGGGGCCCGGGTTGGCGGGTCCGGAGTATCCCTGGCCGGGATAGCCACGATCGACAGGGCCCCGATCGGCGCGGTCCGGGCGTGCGGCGCTGCCGGATGTCGGGCCTGGGCCGGTGGTCTGGGACATCCGGGCTCCTCTCCCTGGGCATCACGTCGTACCGGAAGATGCACACGATACAGCCGCCAATTGTCGCACGCCCACCGTCCTACGGCATCTCGAGCGCCCGGCGCCTTGACGCAGTGGTCGCTGCTGGGATACGGCGGACCCGGGTGCTCTGACGGGGGAGTTATCCACAGGCCCTGTGGATTGCCGGTGGACATCTGCCATCAGCCTGGGGATGGCGGGCCGACAGCGGGGCACAACTCACCTGTCGCTGCCCGGCCGCAGCTGTCGCCATTGCTCTGACAAGGGGAGATGTAGAGGTGTGGGGGAGTCGGCGAGGTACTCCGCCGTCCCCGCAACTGGGACGTCGAGCGGGTTTCATGATGCCCCTCGGGGTGGTATGGTCCCGCCTCTCCCGCGGACACCGGAGCGTTGTCCACAGCTGTGGGACGCCCTTGACGGGCTTCGGATGGCCATCTGGCCGCCTTGAAGGAGATACCCCCTGCGGGTATAGTTCAGCGTGGAGGTGGGCGATGAACGAGACTGTCAAGGACACCGACAGCTGCTGCGCAGCCGATGCGGCGGGTCAACGGCGCACGGATGTGATTCATGCGGCGGAGGGCCAGGCCGTGGTGGAGCACCTCGCGGCCGGTCATGCCGACGATGCCTGCGGGTCCGGGGATGACTGCGGGCATCCGCAGCACGGCTACCTGGAGCACAAGGCGGCGCACCTGAGACGGTTGCACCGGATCGAGGGGCAGGTTCGCGGCCTGGAGCGGATGGTCGATGAGGAGAAGTACTGCATCGACATCCTCACCCAGATCGCGGCGGTCAACTCCGCCCTCAAGTCGGTCTCCCTGGAGCTTCTGTCCGAGCACATGGACCACTGCGTGGTCCGGGCTGCGCGGGCCGGCGGCAAGGAGTCCGAGGCCAAGATCGCCGAGGCCAACCACGCCATCGCGCGGCTGGTCAGATCCTGAGCCGGCCGACCCGCACCCACCGGACATCCTCACCTCTCACAGCTTGAGACAACACCCCAGGAGGGCACCCATGCAGAAGACGTACACCATCAACGGAATGACCTGTGAGCACTGTGTCAAGGCCATCACCGAGGAGGTCTCGGCCATCGACGGCGTCAGCGATGTGCAGGTCTCGCTGGCCTCGGGCTCGATGGACGTCAGCTCCGAGTCGCCGATCGAGTTCGCCAGAATCGAGGCGGCCGTCGACGAGGCCGGCGACTACACAGTGGGTCAGGCCACCAGCCTGGACACCGCCGGGCATCCTGGTGGTGAGTGCGGCTGCGGGGGCCACGGACACCATGGCGAGAGCCAGGACGCCGCCGAGTCCGGTTGCGGATGCGGCTGCGGGGGCCATCAGGAGACGGCCGACGCCGCCGGGGCCGAGTCCGGTTGTGGGTGCGGAGGTCATGAGGGTCACCACCACAGCGGCGAGGCCGCTGAGAAGCATGCCTCCCACGCCGAGGGCGAGTCCTGCGGTTGCGGGAGCCACCAGGCCGAGTCCGGTTGTGGGTGCGGAGACCATGAGGGTCACCACCACAGCGGCGAGGCCGCTGAGAAGCATGCCTCCCACGCCGAGGGCGAGTCCTGCGGTTGCGGTGGGCATCACCACCACCAGACGGGCGAGGCGAACTCCCACGTCTTCGCCGCCGACGGCACCCAGGACGCCGACGCCGAGCATGTCGAGCACAAGGGCTTCCTGGGTCGGCTGCTGCACCACTGAGTCCGATCCGCACGGGTCCTCAGGCGGCGGCGCCGTCGCCCGACGACGCAGCGATGCCGCCGGGCCCGTCCCGGCGGGCACCGCTGAATCGCCCCCTACGGCGTCATCCCCACATCTGAACACCTATCTCCCGCACGCCCCCGGCGCGAGCCGAGCGGGCAGGCGCCGGGAGGGATTCCGGAAGGAATCGACATGACCGTCACGAGCACTGACGGGCGGACCGCTGACCAGCACTCCTCCCGCCGGTCCATCGACCTCGACATCCAGGGCATGAGCTGCGCCTCCTGCGCCGCCCGCATCACCAAGAAGCTCAACAAGATCGACGGGGTCGATGCCACCGTCAACTACGCCACCTCCAGGGCTCACGCGCTGGTGCCGGCCGGCACCACCGAGCAGGACCTCATCGATGTCGTGGAGCGCACCGGCTACGGCGCGAGCATCCCGACCCCCGACTCCCAGGCCCCCGACCGGGCAGCCGACCTGCGTCGGCGTCTGATCATCGCGGTGATCCTGTCGGTGCCGGTGATGGTGATCTCGATGGTCCCGGCCCTCCAGTTCGACGCCTGGCAGTGGGTCTGCCTGGCCCTCACCCTGCCGGTGGTGATCTGGTGCGCGCTGCCCTTCCACCGGGCCACCTGGGCCAACCTCAGACACGGCGCCACCAGCATGGACACCCTCATCTCGATGGGCTCGCTGGCCGCTCTGGGGTGGTCGCTGTGGGCGATGGTCCTCGGGCATGCCGGGATGATCGGTATGAAACACACCGCCAGTCTCACCTTGACCCGCGGTGGCGCCGGAGGGGCGATCTACCTGGAGGCCGCCTGCGGGCTGGTCACCTTCATCCTGGCCGGTCGCTACATCGAGGCGCGCAGTCGCCGGGAGGCGGGCTCCGCCCTCGCGGCGCTGATGGCGATGGGGGCCAAATCGGTGCGGGTGCTGGGTGACGACGGCGTCGAGTCCGAGGTGCCGATCTCCGCCCTGACGGTCGGCCGGCGGTTCGTGGTGCGCCCCGGTGAGAAGGTCGCCGCCGATGGCGTCGTCGTCTCGGGATCCTCGGCCGTCGACGCCTCCCTGGTGACCGGCGAGTCGATGCCGATGGAGGTCGGCCCCGGGGACCGGGTGATCGGGGCCACCGTCAACGCCAACGGGCACCTGGTGGTGCAGGCCACCGCGGTCGGCTCGGACACCCAGCTGTCCCAGATCGCGCGGCTGGTCGAGCAGGCCCAGGTCGGCCGTTCGGCCACCCAGGATCTGGCCGACAGGATCTCGGCGGTCTTCGTTCCGACCGTCATCGGCCTGGCTGTCGTCGTGCTGGCGATCTGGCTGCTGGTCGGCGAGGGGCCGACCGCCGCCTTCGGGGCCGCGGTGGCGGTGCTGATCATCGCCTGCCCGTGCGCCCTCGGACTGGCGACGCCGACCGCGCTGCTGGCCGGTACCGGGCGGGGGGCACGGATGGGGATCGTGATCCGCGGCCCGGAGGCCCTGGAGCGAGCCCACCGGATCGACACCGTGGTGATGGACAAGACCGGCACGGTCACCAGCGGGACGATGAGTGTCGTGGGGCTGCTGGGGCCGGATGGCGCTGCTCTGGCTGCCGACCGCCCCGATGCCGCACCGACCGGGCCCGCGGCCCGGCTGCGTGCCGTCGCTGCGGCCCTGGAGTCGGGCTCGGAGCATCCGATCGCCCGTGCCGTGGTGGCCGAGGCGGGGCGCGACCAGGCCGGCTCCGGCCCCTCGGTGAGCCAGTTCACCGCCCTGTCCGGCTCCGGGGTGCGCGCCCTCGTCGATGGACAGGTCGCTCTGGCCGGACGGCCCGGGCTGCTGCGCGAGGCGGGTGTCGCGCTGCCGGACGGGCTCGTCAGCGCCGTCGATGAGGCGGCCTGCCAGGGACGGACAGTGGTCGTGGTGTCCCAGGGCGGTGACCTGCTCGGCGCCATCCTGGTCGCCGACACCATCCGCGAGACCTCTGCGGCGGCGATCGCGCGACTGCACCGCGACGGGGTGCGCACCGTGCTGCTGACCGGTGACAACGCGGGGGCGGCCGGCTATGTGGCCGATCAGGTGGGCATCGATGAGGTGCGCGCCGACGTCACACCAGCCGGAAAGCTGGACGCCGTCGAGGAGCTGCGCGGCCAGGGGCGCAAGGTCGCCATGATCGGCGACGGCGTCAACGACGCCGCGGCGCTGGCCGGAGCCGATCTGGGGATCTCGATGGGCACCGGCACCGATGTCGCCATCGCTGCCAGCGACATCACCTTGACCCGAGGGGACCTGGGCCTGGCGGTCGACTCCCTCAAGCTGTCGAGGGCGACCCTGCGGACCATCCACCAGAACCTGTTCTGGGCCTTCGCCTACAACGTCATCGCCATCCCGGTGGCCGCACTGGGGTATCTCAACCCGATGGTGGCCGCCGCGGCGATGGCCTTCTCCTCGGTCTTCGTGGTGACCAACAGCCTGCGGCTCACCAGGTTCCGGATCCGGCACTGAGTCCACGAGCGACCTGGCATCCACCAGCTCGGCGCGCCGTTTACTTAACTTTCTCAGCGAATATTTGGGTTTCTTCGGGTTCTCCTATAGTCTGAGGCAGTCGGTGGCCGAGAGGCCGTCGTACAAGTTCCCAGATAGCGCGGGCGGATCACCGTCCCACCGAATCGAAGAAGTTGCATGTCAAAAGTTGTTGCCGCTGCCGTTGCAGGAGCCATCACGCTCACCACAGCTGGTGGTCTGACCGTCGCCAAGGTCCTCGACCGTGAAGACGTCACCATCTCCTTGGACGGGGTGTCCCAGCAGGTCAAGGTCAAGCCCGGCACCGTCGGGCAGGCCCTGGCAGCCCAGGGGATCACGATCGGATCCCACGACTCGGTCCAGCCCGGGGTCTCCACCATGGTCACCGACGGCACCCTGATCGCCGTCAACTACGGCCGCAAGGTCAACCTCGACATCGACGGAAAGCCCACCACCCGGTGGACCACTGCCCGGACGGTCGCCGATGTGCTCCAGCAGCTGGATCTCGACAACCCCAAGAACATCGTCTCGATGAGCCGCTCGGCCGGGATCTCCCGCCAGGGCCTGAATCTGGACGTCGCCACCGCCAAGAACGTCACCGTCAAGGCTCAGGGCAAGACCTACAAGGTCACCACCCCCGGGACCGTGGCGGAGGCCCTCAAGGCGGCCGGCATCGACTACGACTCCAACGACATCTCCAGCCCGGGGCTGGGCAGCGCGCTCACCGACGGGATGGCGATCGACTGGACCAAGGTCGACTCCAAGAGCACCGTCAAGAAGGTTGCGGTCGGCTTCGACAAGAAGTCGGTCAAGACCAACAGCCTCACCAAGGGCGACACCAAGGTCACCACCAAGGGCGTCAACGGCGTCAAGGAGGAGACCTGGGTGATGACCTACCACGACAGCAAGCTGGTCTCCAGCAAGATGACCGCCAGCAAGCAGGTCAAGGCCCCGGTGACCGAGGTGACCCAGGTCGGCACCAAGGCTCCTGCCGTCACCAGCTCCAGCAGCTCCAAGAGCTCGAGCAGCTCGTCCAGCAGCTCCAGCTCGGGCAGCGCCTCCAGCTCCAACCCGGTCAGCGGGGGCACCACCTGCCAGGCCTCGACCTACGGCGCCGGTGACGGCACCGCCGGTGGCCCCACCGCCTCCGGAGAGACCTTCGACCCCTCGAGGATGACCGCGGCCTCCAAGACCCTGCCGCTCGGCTCGACCATCCGGGTCACCAATGTCTCCAACGGCCGCACCGTCACGGTGCGGATCAATGACCGCGGCCCCTACGTGGGCGGCCGCTGCCTGGACCTGTCCACCGCTGCGATGAATGCCATCGCCCCGGGTGAGGGTCTCATCATGGTCCGCTACGCCTGAGCCCTGCGCCTGAGCCTGCCAGTCGTAGGTTCCCAGCATCGCGCACAGCGCCCACAACGGCGTCCCACGGAGATCCGTGGGACGCCGTTGACGTGTGCGGCCGACCTGCCGGGCTGACCAGGTGGGCACGCCGCTGACCGGGTGGGTCATGGATGAAGGGTGGCCCACACCGCTGAACGAGTGGCACCGCTGACCGCCTCGCGCACCGCCCGCGTCGATGGCTGCGGGCAGGCACAGGGGGCGTGGGCCCAGCGGCCCACGCCCCCTCGTCCGACCCTCAGGCCGACACCCTCAGGCCCAGATCCTCAGGCCCCGTAGGTGGCCTTGGCCTTCTCCAGGGCGGCCACATAACCATTGCGCTCGTACTCGGAGCTGGAGGCATCGGAGGGCACCGCGAGCAGGCCGCGGGCCTGCTCCAAGGTCAACCCCTTGCGTTCCAGCCACTCGGAGACCCCCGAGAGCAACGACGCCGCATAGGAGGCACCATGACGCACCAACGCGGAGGTCGTCATCACGACATCGGCGCCGGCCAGCAGGTACTTCAGGACGTCATCGGCGGTCTCCACACCGGAGGTCGCGGCCAGTGAGGCCTTGACCCGGCCCGACAGGGTCGCGATCCAGGTCAGCGGAACGCGGGCATCGGTGGGAGTGCTCAGCCACACCCCGGGAACCACCTCGAGCTTCTCGGGGTCGATGTCGGGCTGCAGGAAGCGGTTGAACAGCACCAGGCCGTCCGCCCCGGCAGAATCCAGCCGGGCGATCATATTGCCCGGCGCCGAGAAGAACGGTGAGAGCTTCACCGAGACCGGGATGTCCACGGCCTCGCGCATCGCACTGACGATCTCGACGTGGCGCTCCTCCACCTCGGCGCCGGTGGTGGCCAGGTCACCGGGGACCATGTAGATATTGCACTCGATACCGGCGGCGCCGGCGTCCTGCATGCGATGGGCGGTCTCCACCCAGCCGCCGTTGGTCGCCCCGTTCAGTGAGGCGATCACCGGGATGTCGACGGCCTTGACGGAGGCCTCCAGATGGGCGAGGTACTCGGCGGTGATGCCACCCTCGTTGGACTGGACGGTCGGGAAGAAGGACAGCGACTCGGCGAAGGAGTCCATGTACTCCAGCTCGAGCTCGGCCTGGCGGGCCTCCTCGTGACGCACCTGCTCCTCGAACAAGGAGTACATCACGATGGCCCCCACGCCCGAGTCGGCCAGCGCGCGGACGCCGTCGAGGTTCTGCTGGATCGGGCCGGCCGAGGCGACCAGCGGTGACCGCAGGTCGAGGCCGAGGTACTTCGTCGACAGATCGACGCTCATTGACATGCCTCTCGTAGTTCAGGAAATGGGTACCGGCAGGGACTCAGGAGCGCGAAGACCCGGCGGCGAACTCGGAGGTCCGGGCATCGAAGGTGAACCGGTCGGCCGACCGGGTCGCCATCTCCTCATACTCGGTCCAGCGGCGTTCCACGGTCCGCTGATCCAGGTCGAGGAACTTCTCGGCGGCCTCCGGGTTGGACTTGGCCAGCATCTTGTAGCGCAGCTCGAGCTTGGTGTACTCGCGCCAGCTGATGTCGGGGCGCGGGGAGTCGAGCAGGAAGGGGTTGAGCCCCTCCTCGGCCAGCACCGGATTGAACCGCATCAGCGGCCAGTGCCCGCAGTGCACCGCCTTGTACTGCTGGTCCAGGCCGTTCTTGAGGTCGTAGCCGTGGGCGATGCAGTGGCTGTAGGCGATGATGATCGAGGGGCCGGGGTAGGCCTCGGCCTCCCGGAAGGCCCGCAGGGTCTGCTGGGGATCGGCGCCGAAGGCCACCCGGGCCACGTACACCGAGCCGTAGGCGATGGCCTGCATGGCCAGATCCTTCTTGGCGGTCGGCTTTCCGGAGGTGGCGAACTTGGCCACCGCCCCCATCGGGGTCGACTTGGAGGCCTGGCCGCCGGTGTTGGAGTACACCTCGGTGTCCAGCACCAGGACGTTGACATCGCGTCCGGAGGCCAGCACATGGTCGACGCCGCCCGAGCCGATGTCGTAGGCCCAACCGTCGCCGCCGATGATCCACACCGAACGGCGCAGCAGGTGATCGGCCACACTGGCCAGATCCCGGACCTGCGGCGTCTGCTCCATATCGGCGAGGATCGCCTGGAGGGTGTGCACCCGCTCCTGCTGGGACTGCAGGTCGTGCTCGGTGAGCTGGGGGGCGTTGAGCAGGCCGTCGACCAGTTCCGGATTGAGACCCTCCGACAGCTGTCCCAGCCGGACCTTCGCCAGCTTGGTCTGGACATCGGCGGCGAGCCGCATCCCCAGTCCGAACTCGGCATTGTCCTCGAACAGCGAGTTGGACCAGGCCGGGCCGCGGCCATCGGCGTTCTTGCCCCAGGGGGTGGTCGGCAGGTTGCCGCCGTAGATCGAGGAGCAGCCGGTGGCGTTGGCCACCTCGGCGCGGTCGCCGAACAGCTGGCTGACCAGCTTGACGTAGGGCGTCTCACCGCAGCCGGCGCAGGCACCGGAGAACTCGAACAGCGGCTGGAGGAACTGGGTGCCGCGCACCGAGGCGAAGTCCACCCGGGAGCGGTCGTTGACCGGCAGGGTCTCGAAGAAGGCCTCGTTCCTGCGCTGGGCGGTCTTGTCGAGATGCTCGACCAGGTTGATCGCCTTGCGGTCGGGGTGGGCGGTGGGCCGCACCGGGCAGGTCTCCACGCACAGCCCGCAACCGGTGCACTGATCGGGCACCACCTGCAGGGTGTAGTTGGACTCCGGCAGGCCGGCGGCATTGAGGGTGGCGGTCGGGAACCCGGCAGGCGCCCCCTCCAGGGCCGACTGCGGGTAGTACTTCGCCCGGATGACGCCGTGCGGGCAGACGAACGCGCAGTTGCCGCACTGGATGCACTCGCTGGGATCCCACTCGGCGATGAGGTCCGACAGCGTCCGCTGCTCGAACTTGGTGGTGCCGGCCGGGTAGGTGCCGTCGTCGGGAACCGCCGAGACCGGCAGGGTGTTGCCCAGTCCCTCGATCATCTTGGAGGTGACGTCGCGCACGAACTGCGGGGCGTCGGCGGTGACCGGCGGGATCAGCCCGTGGGTCGAGGTGACCTGGTCGGGGACGGTGACCTGCTGGAGGTGCTCCAGGGAGGCGTCGACCGCGGCATGGTTCATCTCCACGATCTTCTGGGACTTCTTGCCATAGGTCTTCTGGATCGAGTCCTTGATCCGCTTGATCGCCTCGTCACGCGGCAGCACCCCGGAGATCGCGAAGAAGCAGGTCTGCAGAATGGTGTTGGTGCGGTTGCGCAGCCCCACCTTGCGGGCCACCGGCAGGGCGTCGATGGTCCACAGGTTGATCTTCTTGTCGATGATCTGACGCTGCATGGAGTCGGGCAGGTGATCCCACAGCTCGGTGGCGTCATAGGGGGCGTTGATGAGGACGGTGGTGCCCTCGTGGGCCATCGTCAGGACGTCGATCGACTCCAGGATGTTGAAGTTGTGGACGCCGATGAACTCGGCCTGGCTGACCAGGTAGGGGGACTCGATGGGGTGCGGCCCGAACCTCAGGTGGGAGGTGGTCCGCGACCCGGACTTGCGCGAGTCGTACTCGAAGTAGCCCTGGGCGTAGGTGCCGGGATCGGATCCGAGGATCTTGATGGTGTTCTTGTTGGCGCCCACGGTGCCGTCCGAACCCATTCCGAAGAAGACTGCGCGCAGCGTCTCGGGATCCTCGATGTCCAGATCGGAGAAGGGCAGCGACAGGTGGGTGACGTCGTCGTCGATTCCGATGGTGAAGTGCGGACGCGGCTGGTCCAGCTCCAGCTCGGCGACGATGCCGGCCACCATCCCGGCGGTGAACTCCTTGGAGGAGATGCCGTAACGGCCACCGGAGATGATCGGCATCCGACTGCGGGTGCCACGGGAGACCGCCTGGGAGAGTGCGCTCATCACATCGAGGAAGAGCGGCTCGCCCTCCGAACCGGGCTCCTTGGTGCGGTCCAGGACAGCCACCGTGCGGGCAGTCTCGGGAATCGCCGCCACGATCTCGGCGGCCGGGAAGGGACGGTACAGCCGGACGATGACGACGCCGAGCTTGTGACCCTGCTTGTTGAGGTGGTCGATGGTGTGCTGGACGGTCTTGGCGCCCGAACCCATGCAGACGATCACCGACTCGGCCTGCGGATCGCCGTAGTAGTCGACCAGGTGGTACTGGCGTCCGGTCAGTTCGGCGAACTGGTCGAACAGCGACTGGACGACGCCGGGCACCTTCTCGTAGTACTGGTTGGCGGCCTCGCGGGCCTGGAAGTGGATGTCGGGGTTCTGCGCGGTGCCGCGGATGAACGGGTGGGCCGGCGACAGGGCGCGCTCGCGGTGGGCGTGCACCAGGTCGTCGGTGATGAACTGGCGGATGTCGTCATCGGAGACGGTCTCCAGCACGTTGAGTTCATGGGAGGTGCGGAAGCCCTCGAAGAAGTGCATGAAGGGGACCCGTGACTGCAGGGTCGCCGCGTGGGAGACCAGAGCCAGGTCGTGGCACTCCTGGACGGTGGCCGAGCACAGCATCGCGAACCCGGTCTGGCGACAGGCCATCACGTCCTGGTGATCACCGAAGATCGACAGACCCTGGGCGGCCAGCGACCGGGCCGCCACGTGGAAGACCGTGCTGGTGAGCTCACCGGCGATCTTGTACATATTCGGAATCATCAGCAGCAGGCCCTGGGAGGCCGTGAAGGTGGTCGTCAGCGCGCCACCCTGGAGGGCGCCGTGGAGGGCCCCGGCGGCACCTCCCTCGGACTGCATCTCGATGACGGTGGGGATGTCTCCCCAGATGTTGTGGCGCTTGGCGGTGGCCCACTCGTCGGCCGTCTCGGCCATCGGGGAGGACGGCGTGATCGGGTAGATCGAGCAGAGCTCGCTGCAGCGGTAGGCGACGGAGGCGGCGGCCGTGTTGCCGTCAGCGATGATCCTGGTGCGTTCCATGACTTTCTCTTCTCCGCTCAGTTCTCAGGGGTGACGGTCGGCGCGGATCCGGCGGTTGCGGCGTCCAACTTGGCAGGGACGACGCCGGTGCGGGCCTCCGGTCCGAAGACCGCCGGGCTCGGTTCGGGGCGGACCGCCCAGCCGGGAGTCGGGTTGCCGGCTCCGGGGATGGACTCGATCGGGGTGGCCTCGGGGACCATCTCGATGGCGTGCACCGGGCACTGGTCGAAGCAGGTGGCGCAGCCGGTGCACTTGTCGTAGTCGAACTCATAACGGTGCCCGGGGCCGAGCTTGATGATGGCGTCCTCGGGGCAGGCCCCGTAGCAGCCGTCGCACTCGAAGCAGTTGCCGCAGGACAGGCAACGGCCGGCCTCGAAATGGGCCTGACGCTCGTCCAGGCCGCCGACCACCTCGTCGAAGTTGACGCGCTGGGTCGGGTCGAGCTCGGGCTGGTGGCGGCGCAGGTGGTCGCCGAAGTACCAGACGTGCAGGTCATTGAACTCGGCGATGCCCTCCCGGGGGGTGGCCTGGGGCTCGTCGCGGCGCAGCCACCGGTCGATCTGGCGGGCGGCCCGCTTGCCGTGGCCGGTGCCCACCGTGACGGTGCGCTCGGAGGGCACCGTGTCGCCACCGGCGAAGACGCCGGGGACATCGGTCATCAGGGTGGCGGGGTTGACGTCGACGACGTCGTTCTTGAACCGCATTCCGGGCAGCTTGTGCAGGAAGCCGGTGTCGGCCTCCTGTCCGACGGCCAGGATGACGGTGTCGGCCTCCAGCTTCTCGAACCGGCCGGTGCCGTGCGGCTTGCCGTTCTCGTCGAGCTCCATCACCTCGACGGTGAGGTCGTCGGAGACGTCGGTGATGGTGCGCAGCCAGTTCATCTGGACGCCCTCGCGCTCGGCCTCCTCGCGCTCCTCGGCGTGCGCCGGCATCTGGTCGGCGGTGCGCCGGTAGACCACGATGGACTCCTCGGCGCCCAGTCGCTTGGCGACCCGGGCAGCGTCCATCGCGGTGTTGCCGCCGCCGTAGACGGCCACCCGGCGTCCGATCATCGGCTTCTCGCCGGAGCCGACCTGGTGCAGGAAACTCACCGCGTCCAGCATCCGGGAGGCGTCGGTGGTGGGGATGTCGACCCGCTTGGACAGGTGCGCGCCGATCGCCACGAAGACGGCGTCGAAGCGGCCCTGGGCCTTCTCCTCGGCCAGGTCGGTGACGTTGTGGTTCAGGACGATCCTGACCCCCAGGTCGGTGAGACGGCCGATCTCGGCGTCCAGCACCTCGCGGGGCAGGCGGTACTCGGGGATGCCGTAGCGCATCATGCCGCCGGCGGCGTCGCCCCCGTCGTGGATCTCGACCTCGTGACCCATCATCGCCAGGTGGTAGGCGGCCGACAGTCCGGCCGGGCCGGCGCCGATCACCAGCACCCGGTGCCCGGAGCGGACGGTGGGCTGATGGAAGGACCAGCCCTTCTCGATGGCCAGGTCGCCGAGGTAGCGCTCCACCGAGTGGATCGAGACCGACCCGTCCAGGTCGGCGCGGTTACAGGCCACCTCGCAGGGGTGGTAGCAGACCCGCCCGTGGATGGCGGGGAAGGGGTTGTCGGCGGTCAGCTGACGCCAGGCCTTCTCCTCCTCGTGGGCCTTGATGAGACGCAGCCACTCCTGGATGTTCTCGCCGGCCGGGCAGCCGGCGTTGCAGGGGGGCAGCATGTCCAGATAGACGGGACGACGTGTCCGGACCGGGGCTACCCGGCCGGTGGTGGTGGCCAGGTCGGGCCTGGTGGTGAGGTCCTGGTGATCCACAGGGGGGATCTCACCCTGAGGGCTGTACGGGGTGACCGTGCTCATTCCTGACTTCTCCCTTTTGGTGCCGAGTCGCTCGGTGAGGAACCGTTGATGCCTGGCGGTGTGGTGCGGTCTGCGGGCCCCGGAGGTGGGCACGTCACATCTCATCGTCAACTTCATCGGCGATGCTAAACCCCGTTGCGCGTTTGTTCAGCACCGGGGGTGCCTATTGCGATTATGTTCACGATGTGTTGCGAAATTGGTGTGAGGAATGACACAGGACAGCGCTTTCCCGGGGCCGGGCAGTGGAGTGTAATTGAAAACGGGCGGCATTCGTTATTGGTGAGGAATGCGCTTTCCGAAGGGTCGATGTTGCTCGGGTCGGCTCCACCGGGGGTCGCGGACGGTGCGGATCGGTGCCTGGGCCAGCCCGGTGGTCGCTCCCTGGACCTTGGACTGCCACGTTCGTCCTCACATCTGGCGTTCGTCCTGGAATTCCAGGACGAACGCCAGATGTGAGGACGAACGTGGGGAGGGGGTGGTGGCGTCCAGGGCGGACAGGTGTCCAGGCCAGGCCGACTGCCGAGGGGATGGTGGTGTCCGGGTCCTGAGCGGCGTCAGGGGCACGCGATACGTCCTGGCCAGCACCCAGGCCCGGCTCAGTTGAACAGCAGTCGGTAGGCCCTGCGGATGTGGTTCTCGGAGAGCCGGGCGGCCTTGTGGGGGTCGCCCTCGATGATGGCGCCCAGTATCGCGTCGTGGTGGGCGACCAGTTCCGAGCGGAACTGCTGCCAGTCGGTCAGGGCGTGCTCGGCTCTGCTGATCGGGTCGTGGACGGCCCGTCGGATGGCCACTGTGAGATCGCTCATCAGGCGGTTGGCCCCAGCCTCGGCGAGGGCGACATGGAACTGGGTGTCCAGTTCGTTGAAGGGATCTGGCTCGAGCTCGGCACGCATCCGGTCCTGCAGCGCCTTGGCCCGGGCCAGCGGTTCGGGCTCACGGCGCACCGCAGCTGCCGAGCAGGCGGCGCACTCCAGGGCCACCCGGGAGTCGGTGAGATCGGCGAAGGAGACCAGGTCCAGGGCGAGCTGGAGCCTCAGGATCCGGCCCATCGCATTGGTCGGGATGGCCTGCACCCGGGTGCCGGCGCCCCGTCCGGTCCCAGAGACCAGGATCCCTTGGGCCTGCAGCACCCGGATCGCCTCGCGGACGGCACCCCGGCTGACCCCCAGCTGGGCGGCCAGCTCGCGCTCGGCCGGCAGCCGGGTGCCGTTGGTGTAGCGGCCGGCCAGGATCTCGGCGTCCAGATGGCCCAGCGCCACCTCGAAACCGCCCTGGGACTCCAAGCCCGAGGCAGGTTGCTGGGTGGCACGGCTGGTCTGCGAGGTGGGGCTGATTGCGGCCTCGGCGACCTCGCCGAGGGGTACGTCGGCAGGGCTGGTCTCGCTGCTGCCATCGGGCCCGAGACGGGGATCGACGCCGTCAGGAGCGGGGTCGGCAGGGTCTGAGCCGGGCAGACCGGTGGTGCCTGGGATGTGGTCATGAGGTGGGGTCATGGTGCGCCTGTCATCACGCTTCGAGTGGGTGGGTAGGGGTGTCGCAACAGAACGTCGGGACGGCGGCTCTCCAGCAGACTGCCCGGCCCGGGAACCATCCAACAACTCCCCGGTCAGTCGGCTCAAGATCCTTGACACTCTCTCTGGCTACGACCTACTGTAGTTCTTTGGTAGGACCAATGGCTGATTTTTGGCATAACGGTCCAGATCCATGACCTAAATAACTCAGCCAACTACGGCGGAACAACGGAGTTTCGATGGTTCTTCTTGAGGTATTCAGACCAGACACCAACCCCCTGGGACATCAGTGGCTCTCTGCCCTGGTGGCATTCCTTCCAGTGCTGGCGATGCTTGTCACCTTGGGCGCTTTGCGTTGGAAGGCGCACTGGGCCGGCATGTTCTCCTGGGCGGTCGCCCTGCTGATCGCGATCTTCGCGTTCAAGATGCCCTTCCTGATGGCGGTCTCCTCCAGCGCTGAGGGCTTCCTCTACGGTCTCTTCCCGATCGTGTGGATCCTCATCGCGGCGATCTGGATGTACCAGCTCACGGTGGTCTCGGGCAGGTTCGATGATCTGCGCAAGACCTTCTTCCTCATCAGCGACGACCCCCGGGTGCTCGGCATCCTGATCGCCTTCTGCTTCGGCGGTCTGCTGGAGGCGCTGGCCGGCTTCGGCGCCCCGGTGGCGATCGCGGCGGCGATGCTGATCGGCATCGGCTTCGGCAAGCTGCGCGCCGCCCTCACCGCACTGGCCGCCAACACCGTCCCGGTGGCCTTCGGCGCCGTCGGCCTGCCGGTGCTGCAGGCGGCCAAGGTCTCCGGCCTGGACGTCTCGGCGGTCGCCCCCGTCTCGGCCCGGATCTGTGCTCTGCTCGGTCTGGTGGTCCCCTTCCTGATGCTGTCGATCATGGACGGCAAGAAGGGCGTCAAGCAGGTCTGGCCCTTCGGCCTGTTCGTCGGCATCGTCTTCGGCGCCACCAAGTGGATCGTCGCCTCCACCGCGCTGTACAACCTCACCGAGGTCTTCGCGGCGATCATCACCGTCGCCCTGGGCATCGTCTTCCTCAAGATCTGGCACCCGAAGGGTGGCCAGGAGGCCGCCGAGCGGATCGGCATCCCGATCGATCCGGTGCTGGAGAAGGATCCGGTCTCCGCCGAGAAGATCGTCACCTCCGACCTCACCGGCAACCGCATCTTCATGGCCCTGGTGCCCTACATCCTGGTCATCGTCGTCTTCGCGATCGCCGCCATCCCGGCCATCAAGAAGGCCATGAGCTCCGCCGACCTGCCGATGACCTGGCCGGGGCTGGGTGGTCTCCAGACCTCTGGCGGAGATCCCTCCAAGCACCTCGTCTACACCTGGCCGTGGTTCTCCCAGCCCGGCTTCCTGCTGGCCATCGTGGCCATCCTGGTGGGTCTGATCTACCGGATGAAGATCGTCGACATCTTCAAGGAGCTGTGGGTCAACGTCAAGAAGATGAAGTTCTCCGCGTTGACCATCGGCATGGTGGTGGCTCTGGCCTATGTGATGGGCGACTCCGGCCAGACCCTGGCCCTGGGCCTGTTCATCGCCGGAGCCGGCGCGGTCTACCCCTTCCTGGCACCGCTGCTGGGCTACATCGGCACCTACGTGACCGGTTCGGACACCTCGGCCAATATCCTGTTCTCCAATCTGCAGTCCACGGTCGGACAGCAGATCGGACAGAACTCGGCACTGGGTGTCGAGGGGATGCGGGGCCTGCTGGTGGGCACCGGAGCCGCCGGTGGCGTCGTCGGCAAGATGATCTCCCCTCAGTCCCTGACGGTGGCCGCCACCGCCATCGGGCTGATCGGTGGCGAGTCCGTGATCCTGCGCAAGGTGTTCAAGTACTCGATCCTGCTCATCGTTCTCATGTGCATCCTGGCTGGGCTGATGTCCACCCCGGTGCTCTCCTGGATTCTTCCCTGATATCGGTCACAAGCTCGGAGGCCTCGTTCAATGACCACTATTCCTGCTGCCGAGAGCAGCACAGCCACGCTGGCAAAGCCCGGTGGCGGCATGACCGTCGGACTGTTCATCACCTGTATCAACGATGTGATGTTCCCGCAGACCGGTCAGGCCGTCGTCAAGATCCTCGAGCGGCTGGGATGCACCGTGGAGTTCCCACGGGCCCAGACCTGCTGCGGGCAGATGACCACCAACTCCGGATACTTCGAGGAGTCCATCCCCGCCGTCAAGCAGTACGTCAAGGCCTTCTCCGGCTATGACTACGTGGTGGCCCCGTCCGGCTCGTGCACCGGTGCGGTCCGCGACCAGCACCCGATGCTGGCCCGCGAGACCGGCGACCAGGGATTCATCCGCGAGGTCGACGACGTGAGCCAGAAGCTCTACGACCTGCCCGAGTTCCTCATCGACGTGCTGGGGGTGGAGGATCTGGGCGCCTACTTCCCGCACCGGGTCACCTACCACCCGTCCTGCCACGGACGCCGTTTCCTCAAGCTCGGCGACAAGCCGGCCCGGCTGCTGAGCCACGTCAAGGGAATGACCCTGGTGCCGCTGCCGATGGAGGAGCAGTGCTGCGGATTCGGTGGCACCTTCTGCGTCAAGAACCCCGACATGAGTGCCGCGATGGCCGCCGACAAGGCCCGCCACATCCGCGAGACCGACGCCGAGTACGTGGTGGCCGGCGACAACTCCTGCCTGATGAACATCGGTGGGGTGCTGTCGCGCCAGAACTCCGGGGTCAAGGCGATCCATCTGGCCGAGATCCTGGCCAACACCGAGGAGGACTGACGCCATGGGAACCGAACTGCGTCGCATCACCGAAGGCAATCACGGGGTCGCCCGGCTGACCCCGGCGCCCGACAACGGCGGCACCTTCCTGGGCATGCCGAAGTTCCAGAAGGCCGTCAAGACCGAACTGGAGCTGAGCGTCCAGCGCAAGAACATGCGCAACGCCACCACCACGATCCGCAACAAGCGGGCGCTGCGGGTCTCCGAGTCCCCCGACTGGGAGGACGTGCGGGAGGCCGCGGCCGAGATCAAGAATCGGGTCGCCCGGCACCTCGACCACTACCTGGAGGAGGCCGAGAAGAGTCTCACCGCTCGCGGCGTCCACGTCCACTGGGCCCGTGACGGCCAGGAGGCCAACCAGATCGTCGCCGAGATCGCCAAGGCCAAGGGGGTCGACGAAGTCGTCAAGATCAAGTCGATCACCACCCAGGAGACCGATCTCAACGAGTACCTGGAGGAGCAGGGGATCGCGGCCTGGGAGACCGACCTGGCTGAGCTGATCGTTCAGCTCGGGCACGACCGCCCCTCCCACATCGTGGTTCCGGCGATCCATCGCAATCGTGCCGAGGTCCGCGAGATCTTCCTTCGCGAGATGAAGAACTACGGACGTCCGGCCCCCGAGGACGTCTCGGAGAACCCGCCGGAGCTGGCCAATGCGGCCCGCCTGCACCTGCGCGAGAAGTTCCTGCGCGCCAAGGTGGCGGTCTCCGGTGGCAACTTCGTGCTGGCCGACACCGGCTCCCTGGTGATCGTGGAGTCCGAGGGCAATGGCCGGATGTGCCTGACCCTTCCCGACACCCTCATCTCGATGGTGGGCATCGAGAAGATCCTGCCGAGCATCGACGACCTCGAGGTCTTCCTCAAGCTGCTGCCCCGTTCGGCGACCGGTGAGCGGATGAACCCGTACAACTCGGTGTGGAGCGGCGTCACCGAGGGGGACGGCCCCCAGGAGCAGCACGTCATCTTCATGGACAACGGGCGGACCAATGTGCTGGCCGACCCGGTGGGCCGCGAGGTGCTGCGGTGCATCCGGTGCGCCTCCTGTATCAACACCTGCCCGGTCTACGAGCGGGCCGGCGGGCACGCCTACGGCTCGGTCTACCCCGGCCCGATCGGGATCTCGCTGACCCCGCAGCTGCGCGGCGTCGACGATCCGGTCGACCGCGCGATGCCCTACGCCTGCTCGCTGTGCGGGGCCTGCAATGAGGTGTGCCCGGTCAAGATCCCGTTGACCGACATCATCCTGCACCTGCGCCACCGGGTGGCCCAGGCCGAGAAGGCGGACCGCTTCGGGGAGGACGCCGAGGGCACCGTCGAGCGCAATCTCATGAAGACCGCCGGTTGGGTGCTGGGCGATGCCAAGCACTTCGAGGCGGTCCAGGCGGCCACCCGCAGCGCCGGTTGGGCGTTGAAGGGCAAGCCGCTGGGACCGATCCCGGTCCCGATCGCCGAGCGCTGGCTGAAGTACCGCGACGTCCAGGCGCCGCCGACCCAGACCTTCCGCGCCTGGTGGAAGAAGAACCAGAAGGAGGGCAAGTGATGACTGCCCAGACCATGACCGAGCGCGACGCCGAGGCGCGCGCCGAGATCCTCGCCCGGGTGCGTCAGGCGACCACCGACATCACCGACAAGAACCTGGAGTCCGACACCCCGATCAAGTGGGAGTACGGCCGCGGGATCGAGATGGACGACGTGGTGGGGACCTTCGTCCAGAAGGTCATCGACTACTCGGCCACGGTCGTGCGGGTCGCTCCGCAGGATGTGCCGGCGGCAGTCGTCGATGGCCTGAAGGCCACCGGTGCCGATGCCTCAGCGGTGGTCCCGGCCGGGCTGGACGCCGCCTGGGTCGATGCGATCCGCGCGGCGGGGATCGAGGTCCGGGTCGATGATCCGGCGCTGAGCAAGGAGGTCCTCAACGACACCCAGGCGGTCGTGACGGCTGCGGCCTGCGGGGTGGCCGACACCGGCACCATCGTGCTGGACCACCTGGCGGATCAGGGACGCCGTGCGATCACCCTGGTGCCCGACCGCCACGTGTGCGTGGTACTGGCATCCCAGGTGGTCTCCGATGTCCCCGAGGCCGTCCAGATCGTCAAGCCGGCCGTGCTGGAGGGCCATCCGCTGACCTGGATCTCCGGTGGGTCGGCGACCAGCGACATCGAGTTGTCGCGGGTCGATGGTGTGCACGGGCCCCGTCAGCTGTACGTCGTGGTGATCGACGACATCTGAGGATCCGCTGGCTGAGCCACGGGTGGATCCGATCACCGGTGGCCGACAGCATCTGATGCCCAGGGGCGTCGTTCCGGTTCAGGCCGGGGCGGCGCCCCTGTCGCGTCTCCGAGCGGCTGCGGGCGTCGGTTCCGGGGACCGGCCGGGCGAGGAGGCGCCGGGCCCGGGCGCAACGGGCCGTCAGCCGATCCGCCAGATCCGGTCGCAGCGGGCCATCACCTCAGGGTCATGGGTGATGACGAGCATCGCCGAGCCGGCGGCCGAGGCCCACAGGTTGTCCATCAGCTGGGCCGAGGTCTCCGAGTCCAGGTGCTCGGTGGGCTCGTCGAGGATCAGCAGCGGCGGCTGCGGCTCGGGCAGGTCGGCCGGCAGGTGGTCGACCAGCACCCGGGCCAGCGCCAGGCGCTGAGCCTCCCCTCCGGACAGGGTGGCGCCGTCCTCCCCGACGATCCGGTCGGGGGACATCTCCAGTCCGGCGTGCAGCAGTGCCGAGACCACCTCGGGGTCGGTGGCGTCGCGGTCGCCGATCCTGACATTCTCGGCGATCGAGGTCGCGAAGACGTGGGCGTGCTGGGCCAGGTAGCGCACCCGCCCGGTGGTCTCGACGGTGCCGCCGACCGCCGGGATCAGCCCCATCACGGTGGCGGCCAGAGTCGTCTTGCCGATCCCCGAGGGTCCGACCACCGCGACCTTCTGGCCGGCGGCCAGGTCCAGGTCAAGGCCCGCCAGCACCGGCGGATGGCCGGGCCAGCCGACCGTCAGGTCGGCGAGATGGAGTCCCGGCGGATCGGCGGCCAGCACATGGACCCCGTCGACGTGGGCCTTCACGGAGTCCCCCGAGCCCACCGGCGGGGCGTCCAGCACCTCGACCACCCGATCCAGCGCGCCAGTGGCCCGGGTGAAGGTCTGCGCCGCCGAGGTGAACTCCGAGAAGACCTCGTGAAGGGCCAGCGGGGTGAGCACCAGGACCGCCAGGATCCGGCCGCCCATCTGACCCGAGGCCACCGCCTGACCGCCGATCAGCAGGGCTCCGATCACCGCGACGCCGGCCGCCAGTACCTGCCCGCCGGAGGCCAGCCCCCGCACCCGGGCGGCCCTGCGCTCGGCGGTCCGAAGCCGGGAGTCGACCTCCAGCACGCGGTGCAGGGCCGGACCCTCGGCCCCCAGTGCCACCAGGTCAGGGGCCATCATGGCCAGCTCCCGGGTGCGGTCGGCCAGCTCCCCCCGCAACGGCGTCATGGTGGCGTCGGCGGCCCGCGAGACCCGCTGGGTGAGCCAGGGGAGCACCACCCCGGCCAGCAGCGCCGAGCCCAGCAGCACCGCCGCCGAGCCGACCGAGAACCGTCCGAGGAGGACCGTCGTCCCGACGATCACCAGGGAGGCCGCGCAGGCCGGCACCACCACCCGGACCACCAGATCCAGCACCGCCTCGACGTCGGCGGTGACCCGCACCAGCAGGTCCCCGTGGCGGCGTCCCAGCAGGGTGGTGCCCGACAGCCGCCGGTACACCCGCATCCGCAGCGCGCTCTGCATCCGCAGCGCCAGGTCGTGGCTCACCAGCCGGTCGGCATAGCGGAAGACCCCGCGCGAGATGCCGAAGAACCGGACGCCGACCGCGGCGGCCTCCAGATAGAGCACCGGGGGCATCTCGGCGGCCCGCGACAGCAACCATCCGGCGACCCCCATCAGGGCCACCGAGGCTCCCGAGGCGCATCCCGACAGCAGCACCGACAGGGCCAGCAGGGCCCGTCCGCGGGGGACGTCGCCCAGCAGCATTCCCAGCAGCCGGGAGGCCGGGGATCTCTGCGGCCGGCTCATGAGGCCACCTGCGCGGACTCCAGGGTGATGACCCGGTCGGCATCCTGGAGCACCTGCGGCCGGTGACTCACCACCAGCACCGAGGCGCCCAGTGCGCGCACGGTGGCCAGCACGGTGGACTCGGTGGCATCGTCCAGACCGGCGGTGGGCTCGTCGAGGATCAGCATCCCGGCGCCGTCCTGCTCGACCCGCAGCAGCGCCCGGGCCAGCGCCACCCGGCGTCGCTCCCCGGCCGACAACCCCTCGGCATCGTCGTCGACCTCCTTGTCGAGGGCCAGCCGGGTGCCGCCGCAGCGGTCCAGGGCGTCTCGCAGCTGGGCGTCCGTGGCCGCCGGGTAGCCCAGCAGCAGGTTGTCGGCGACGCTGCCGCGCATCATCCCGGGGTTCTGCGGGACATAGGCCAGACGCCGCCGCCAGGCCGCCCAGCTGGCCGGTGGGGCGGCGGTGAGATCGACCCCGCCGACCTGGATCCGGCCGGATTCGGGGGTCAGGAAGCCGAGCAGGCAGTCCAGGGCGGTGGTCTTGCCCGAGCCGGAGTGCCCGGCCAGGGCGACGGTCTCGCCCGGGTCGACCCGCAGGCTGAGACCCGACAGCGCCGGCGGGGTGTGCGGGGATACCACGCGATCGGGGGAGGATGCGCCACCGGCGGCGGGTGTGCGACCTGCGGCGGGCGCGCCACCGGAGGCGGGCGTGCCACCGGGGGAGCGGCGGGCATCGGGGTAGCGGTAGGTCAGACCCTCGAGGAGCACGGGCGCCTCGCGAGGTGAGGGGACCTCGGTCGGCCGGGCGGCGGAGGAGGATCCGGCAGGCCCGCCGACCGGCGTCCGCCCCCTCTCGATCACCGCGAAGGCCGCCTCGGCAGCCGCCATGCCGTCCGCCGAGTCGTGGTAGCGGGCGCCGACCTCGCGGACCGGCAGGTAGACCTCGGGGGCCAGGATGAGGATGAACAGGGCGGTGCGCAGGTCCATCCCGCCGCCGGCCACCCGGAATCCGATGGTCACCGCCACCAGGGCCACCGACAGGGTGGCCAGCAGTTCCAGTGCGAAGGAGGACAGGAAGGACACCCGCAGGGTGCGCATCGTCTCGCTGCGATTGGCCCCCTCGGTGCGGCGCAGGCCCTCCAGCTGGGCGCGGGCCCGGCCGAACACCTGGAGGGTGACCAGTCCCGTCATCAGGTCGGCGAAGTGATTGGCCAACCGGGTCTGGACCCGGAATCGTCGGGCCATCGCGGCCTCGGTGCGCCAGCCGATCAGGGCCATGAAGACCGGGATCAGCGGAATGGTGACGGCGATGATGATGACGCTGGTGAGATCCTGCAGCCCGATCGCCACCGCCAGCACCACCGGCACGATGCAGGCCAGCACGAGCTGGGGGAGGTACTTGGCGTAGAACCCGTCGAGGGCGTCCAGGCCGGTGGTGATGAGGGTGATGAGGGTGCTGGAGGTCACCGTGGCATCGGTGGGATGGGACAGCCGGGCGCTCACCAGGTCACCGCGAAGCTGTGACTTCACCTGGGCGGCGGCGCGGTGGGAGAGCCATTCGGTGGCCCAGGAGGTCACCGCCCGGCCGGCGAAGACGGTCCCCAGCAGGAGGCACCAGCGGCCCAGCCCGTCGGTGCGATGGGTGGCGAAGACCGACGAGATCGCCCGGGCCAGCAACCAGGCCTGACACAGCACCAGGACGGCCGTGACCACTCCGGTGACGCACAGCGCCACCAGGAAGGGCACGGTCGCCCTGGCCCGGTGCAACAACCGGGGGTCGATGGGACCCGCCACAGGCACTCAGGCGGTCCGGGGGGCCATCAGTGAGCGCCCTGGGGAATGGACTCCCGTGAGATCCGCTTGCGGAACACCCAGTAGGACCATGCCTGGTAGGCGAGCACGATCGGTACCATCACACCGGCGCTGATCGTCATGATCTTGAGGGTGTAGGGGCTCGAGGAGGCGATCCACATGTCGAAGTCGACGCCGACCGGGCGGAATCCGATATTGCCCCACATCTTGATGAACATCGCGATCATCATCACCGCGATCGCCAGGCCGTTGAGCAGGAAGGCCCGACCGTCCTTCTCGGACCTGGAGAACAGCGTCGCACCGACCACCAGGAGCACCGCGAGGATCCCCAGGATCCAGGTGAGCAGATGGGCGGTGGCGTCGGCGGGGGCGTACATGGTGTTGAACATCACGGCCCAGACCGCCATCAGGGCCGCGGCCAGCCAGCCGAGCCGGGTGGCGAAACGGCCGGCCCGGTAGTGCATCCGGCCGGTGGTCTTCAGCGAGACGAAGCCGGCGCCGTGGGCGCAGAACAGGATCACGAAGAGCAGCCCGCCGACCAGGGCGAAGGGGGTGAACAGACCCCAGAAGGAGGTCGTCACCAGCGGCGCCGGCCCGTTGATGGTCTGATGGGGCCCCAGTTCCACGCCGCGCACGAAGTTCGCGAAGCCGACGCCGAGCACCAGACTCGGCAGCAGGGAGCCGATGGTGGCCATCCAGTCGAAGGTGTTGCGCCACTGCGAGGAGGGGTGCTTGGAGCGGTACTCGAAGGAGACGCCGCGGATGATCAGGCCGAACAGGACCAGCAGCAGGGGCAGGTAGAGCCCGGAGAACAGCGTCGCGTACCAGCCGGGGAAGGCTGCGAACATCGCGCCGCCGGCCGTGATGAGCCACACCTCGTTGGCGTCCCAGGTCGGGCCGATGGTGTTGACCATCACCCGCTTGTCGGTCTCGTCCTTGGCGAGGAAGGGCAGCAGCATGGCGACGCCGAAATCGAATCCCTCGAGGAAGAAGAATCCGACCCACAGCACCGCGATGAGGATGAACCACACCGGCGTCAGCGCGGAATGGGCAACCTCGAGAACGGACATCTCAAGAATGGGGAACATGAACTGCAACACCCCTCAGTACGCGAAGGACAAGGGGGCGTCCTCGTCCTGATGGTGGTCGGTGTCGATCGGCTCGACGTCGGGAAGGCCCTTGTGGATCTGCTTCCACAGCAGCCCCACCTCGACGACCGCCAGAACGCCGTAGACCAGGGTGTAGATGATCAATGAGGTCAGCACCGAACCGGCGGAGACCCCGGCGGAGACCCCCTCGGTGGAGGGCAGCACGCCGGCCACGATCCAGGGCTGGCGGCCCATCTCAGTGAAGATCCAGCCGAAGGAGTTGGCCAGCAGTGGTGCGATCGGCACCAGCACCAGGACCAGGGACAGCCACTTCATGTGCGCCGGGTTACGACCCTTGGCGATCCAGACCAGCATCACCAGGCCCGCCAGGATGGCCAGCATTCCCAGCGTGATCATGATCCGGAAGGTCCAGTAGGTGACCGGGATATTGGGTTGCAGCCTGATTCCGGAGGCCGCCACGTGCCTCTGCAGGACCTGCTGGTAGCTGGACTGCAGGGAGGTCTGCGAACCGTCCCGGCGGTGGTAGCTGTACTCGTTGAGGTCGACGTCCTTGAGCTCGTTGATGCCCTTGATCGGCTCCCCCCACTTGCCGGTGCCGAGGTATCCGAGCAGCCCGGGCACCTTGATCGCGAAGATCTCCTGGGAGCCGTCCAGCTTGCCGATGGTCAGCAGTGAGAAGTCGGCGGTGGAGTCGAAGGCGCCCTCGGCCGAGGCCATCTTCATCGGCTGGACGTCGGTCATCACCTTGCCCTGGTAGTCGGCCGAGATCACGGTGAAGACGCCGGCGACGATGAGGACCCAGGCGCCGAACTTCGTCGCCCAGCGCCAGGTGCGGGTCTCCTCGACCTCGCCGGCGTCGGTGATCGCGGTGGTGTGACGACCGTGGGCGACCCTGGACAGGTGGAAGAAGGCGACCGCGGCGATCAGCGCGCCGCCGACCACGAAGCAGGCCGACAGCTGGTGCATCAGGGTGGCCTTGAGGACCGGGTTGGTGAGCACGGCGCCGAAGTCGGTGAGCTCGGCGCGGTGGGTCTGCGGGTTGTAGGTGGCCCCGACCGGGTTCTGCATCCAGGAGTTGGCGGCCAGGATGAATACCGCCGAGAGCAGCGTCGCGATGGCGGTGAGGTAGATGGTGGCCAGATGGACCTTCTTGGGGAGGCGTCCCCAGCCGAAGATCCACAGCCCCACGAAGGTGGACTCCATGAAGAAGGCGATCAGTGCCTCCAGGGCCAGCGGGGCCCCGAAGATGTCGCCGACGAAGCGGGAGTACTCCGACCAGTTCATCCCGAACTGGAACTCCTGCACGATGCCGGTGACCACACCCAGGGCGAAGTTGATGAGGAAGAGGTTTCCGTAGAACTTCGTGAGCCTCAGGTAGCGGTCATTCTTGGTCTTGAGCCAGATCGTCTGCAGAACGGCGACCAGCATCGACAGCGAGATGGTGATCGGGACGAAGAAGAAGTGGTAGACCGTCGTGATCCCGAATTGCCATCGGGCGATCAGTTGGGCATCCATAGCGCTGAACCTACTACCAGCGGTCGTATCAGTCCACACGAGCCGGTGCCGGAATCCTACTGGTGAGCGGGTCGTTGCCGTCCACCGGGGTGGCCTTTTCGCTGCGGGGTGAACGGTGTATGGCCGGGCCGGGACGCCCCTGCCGGGCGCGCGGCTTACTACGAAGTGTCGTATCTGTGGCGTGTGGTGGCTACACTGTGGCGCATGGCCGTCCTGGGAGATCTGGAGCACCGCATCATGGAGGTGCTGTGGACCACCGATGAGCCGATGTCGGTCCGCGATGTCCACGAGGTGCTGCTGGGCGAGGGGAAGATCGCCTACACCACGGTGATGACGGTGCTCGACCGGCTGGCCAAGAAGGATGTCGTCTCCCGTCACCAGGAGTCGCGGGCGTGGATCTACCGGCCCGCCCGCTCCAAGGCCGAGTTCATGGCCGGGGAGCTGGGCCAGGTGCTCAATGAGGCCGGATCGGATCGGTGCGAGGTGCTGGCCGCCCTGGTGCCGACCCTGGATCCCAAGGACCTCGGGGCGCTGGCCAGTGCGTTGGACCGGGCGGCTCAGAGTTTCCGGTCGGCACAGGCCGCTGCGGCGCCGAGATCCTCGGAGGCCGCCGAGTCCGTCGAGTCTGTCGAGTCCTGAACCCGGGGGTCCGGTTCCCGGCCGTCTGTCAGCAGCCGCAGGCCTTGACTCCGAGATGTTCGGCTCTGGCCTGCGTCCGTTCTGTTCTGTTCGGCTCTGGCCTGGGCGCGTTCTGTTCTGTCTGGCTCTGGCCTGGGTCCGTTCTGCCGGGCTGAGTGGCGGCCTCACAGCGTGCGGTATCTGCCCCTGATGTGATGCAGCGGGGCCGGGTCCTCGGTGATCTCGATGTGCTGGAGGGTGCCGGTGACCTCCAGCAGCCAGCCCAGCGGGCGGGGCTGCTCGATCCCGATCCCGGCCCAACTGCGTTGTGCCAGTCTCGGACCCCACTCGGAGTCCTCCCAGTCCCCGCGGGCAAAGGGCCCTCTCAGCGAGGGCAGTGCCCCGGAGAAGGTCTCGGAGATCTCCTCGTCCGGGCCGTCCAGCAGGCTGATGGCGATCCTCGCGGTGTCGGCGGCGAGCTCGGCCAGGTCGGAGTCGACGTTGACCAGCCCGACCACCCGCCACGGGCTGCCGGGCACCACCATCATCGAGGAGACCGTCAGCCCCGCGGCGGCATCGTCCAGGGCACCGGCCGCCCAGATGGTGACCCGGGCCCCCAGCCGGCCGCGCAGCTGGCGGGCCGGCTCGTTGATGGGGTCGGCGAAGGGGTTGGTGGAGTGGATGGTCACGAGATCAGCCTATGAGAGGCCGTCCGGGAGGCGGAAGGGATCGTTGCCGGGGATGGGAGGGATGGCTGCCGGGGGTGGAAGGGATCGCTGCCGGGGACAGGGTGCGCAGATCACTCCGCAGAGCGGGGTTGCTGCACTCTCAGCTGCACGAACCCCCGTCTGCGGAGTGATCTGCGCACTCGCAGGCGACATCGTCTCGGATCGGTGCCCCGGAGGTCATGAGCCGGGCTGCTGGGAGGGGTTCGAGATGCCGGTGGGCTGCCGGCGGCTGCCGCCAGGGCGGCCGGCGGCCAGCTGGAGGACCAGCGGCCGGAGCGAGGCGATCACGCACAGTGTCCAGGTGCCCAGCAGGACGATCCAGGCGACCGTGCTGGCGATCGCGTAGCCGCTCAGATGGGATCCCTTGGCGAGGTTGAAGGCGCCCAGCGAGAGGGTCCCGATGGGGAAGGTGAGGGCCCACCAGCCCGGTGAGAAGGGCATTCCGTTGCGCATCCCGTGGACGGTGACGCTGATCGCCAGTGCCACCAGAGGAATGGCGATCGACAGCATCAGGTAGCCGTAGACGTCGGCGATGGTGTGGGCGGCCGGTGCGGCTGCCGGGAGGAGGAATCGCTCGCTCTGCCCCGCGATCGCCTGAGCTGCGGCGGTCGACTGGCCGACCACACCCAGCGGGATCCACGAGGAGATCGACAGCGGCACCGGGATGGGGTCGATGCGCAGATGGTGATGGTAGGCCGCCGTGAAGATGACGATCCCCAGGGTCAGCGAGCACACGAAGCAGGCGCCCAGGAAGGTCAGCAGCCCCAGCGCGGCCAGCGGGGAGGACAGCTGGGCCACGAAGGGGGCGCCGGAGGTGGCCGAGACCATCGGGGGCACGATCGCCAGCCCCCAGGCCGGTCGGGGCTCCGCCGGACGGTTCCGGAGCAGGGCCACGGCGAAACCGAAGGTGCTGAGGAAGCCGATCACCGTGCCGATCAGCCACAGCGTCCGGTCGGCACTCCAGGCGAGCTCGGTGAGGGCCGGGTTCCAGGCCGGCAGCACGGCGCCGGTCGCCGCCCCGACGGCGAGAATGCCCATCGCCACCATGCCCCAGGCCGAGGAGCCGACCCCGCTCACCGAGGCCCGCCAGACCTGCACTGACCGCGCGACCCGCACCATGAAGGTCGCGGCGAAGGACACCATCAGCAGCCAACCGGCGATCAGGAAGAAGCGGGCCAGCAGAGCCCCGGCGCCCCAGGCGCCGACGTGCAGCTGGGTGAGAGTGCCGAGGATCCCGGTCCCCATCACCGCCCCCCACCACGGCGGACCCATCGGTACCAGGGCGGGGGCGGGCAGAGCCTCGACGACCACGGATGGTGAGGAGCTCAGCTGTCGTGTGGTGACCATATCGAGCAGCCTGCTCGCGGCGGGCCCGCTGCGGTAGCCGTCATCTCCTCATGGGGGCATATCATGTGCGCATGTCCCGGTGGCCCGATCTGAGCGCCCTGGAGGTGCTGATCGCGGTCGTCGACCACGGCAGTCTGTCGGCGGCGGCCCGCAGCCTGCAGATGGCCCAGCCCAATGCGAGCCGCTCGGTGACCAGGCTGGAGCACAGCCTGGGTCTGCCGCTGCTGCGCCGCAGCACGACCGGGTCGGCGCCGACTCCCGAGGGGCTGCTGGTGGTCGAGTGGGCGAGGCCACTGCTCGCCTCGGCGCACGATCTGCTGTCGAACGCCCGGACCCTCAGCCACCAGGGTTCCGGCCATCTCGCCGTCTCGGCGAGCCAGACCATCTCCGAGCATCTGCTGCCGGGCTGGCTGGCGGCCCTGCGGGCGGTCAGCCCAGCCGTGCGGGTCAATGTCCGGGTCACCAACACCGCCGCGGTCCTGGATGACCTGCAGGGCGGCCAGTGCGACCTCGGGTTCATCGAGGGTCCGATCCCGCGGCGCTCGGCACACCTCGCCACGGTCGGACAGGACGAACTGGTGCTGGTGGTCGCCCCGGGCCATCCCTGGGCCCGCCGGGACCGTCCGATCCGTCCCGAGGACCTCCACGACGGCAGCCTGATCACCCGCGAGTCGGGATCGGGGACCCGCCGGGTCCTCGACGACGCGCTGGGCCGGCCCGTCACGCCGCGGCTCGAGCTCGGCAGCAATGCCGCGGTGCGGGTCGCCGTACTGTCGGGGGCCGGGCCGGCGGTGCTCAGCAGGCTGGCCGTCGCCGACGCGATCACCGCCGGGTCGCTGATCGCCCTGCAGATCCAAGGGGTCGGGCTGCGACGCCGGCTGTGCGCGGCGTGGACCGGACCACGGCCGTTGGGCGGGCCGGCCGGCGAGCTGGTGAGGATCGCCACCGGTGCGGCGACCCGGCACGCGGACCCCTCGGCCGGCACCGGCTGAGAAGCCGTCACGGCACCCGGTGGAGCGGCGATCACGGCACCGGTGGCAGGGCCATCACGGCACCCGGAGGAGTGGGTGGCCGGACCCCTCGCCCGCCCGGTACCGGGAGGTGTCAGCCGACCCGCGGGACGGGGCTGGCAGGATGGGGAGGCGGGCCGGGACGCCGCCCGGACATCGTCGTCACAGGAGGGCCACACGATGGATTTCAACTTCGCGACCGCCGGCAGGATCCTCTTCGGGCCGGGCCGATTCGCAGAACTCGGCCAGATCGTCGCGGGTTTCGGGCCCACGGTGATGATCGTGGCCGGTGGTCATGCCGCCGAGCTGCCAGGCCTGGACAGCCTCGGTGCCGAGCGCAACCTGGTGCGTACCGGCGGGGAGCCCACCATCCCCCAGGTGACCAAGGCCGTGGCGGCGGCCCGGGCGCTGAGGCCCGACGTCATCGTCGCGGTCGGTGGCGGCTCGGCCATCGACACCGCCAAGTCGGTCGGGATCCTGGCCCGCAACCAGGGCGACATCATGGATCACATCGAGGTGGTGGGTCGCGGGATCCCGTTGGAGCCGGTCTCCATCCCGGTGATCGCCTGCCCGACCACCTCGGGGGCCGGCGCCGAGGTGACGGCCAACTCCCCGATCATCTCCCCCGAGCACGGCGTCAAGGCCAGTCTCCGCTCCCCGGCGATGCTGCCGGCGGTGGCTCTGGTCGATCCGGAGCTGACCCTGTCCAGCCCTCCCTCGGTGACGGCGTCATCGGGATTCGACGCCCTGACCCAGTGCATCGAGCCCTACGTCTCGGGCAAGGCCAATGTGCTCACCGACCAGTTGGCCGCCGAGGGGATTCGGCGCGGCGCCACCGGTCTGAGGGCGGCCTGGACCGATGGTTCTGATCTGGCGGCGCGCACCGACATGAGCATCTGCTCACTGTTCGGCGGGCTCAGCCTGGCCAACGCGAAACTCGGCGCCGTGCACGGCCTGGCGGCCCCGGTCGGCGGGATGACCGGGGCCGCCCATGGGCAGGTGTGCGCGGCGATGCTGGCCGCGGCGACCCGGGTCAATGTCACAGCGATGACCGAGCGCCAGCCCGGCAATCCGGCGCTGGTCAAGTACCTTCAGGTGGCCCGGTTGCTCACCGGGGACCCCAGCGCCTCGGTGGCCGATGGCATTGAGTGGCTGGCCGGGATCGTGGCAGACCTCCAGGTCCCCGGCCTGGCGGCTCTGGGGCTGCGGGACAGCCAGGTAGACGAGGCGGCCGCGGGAGCGCTGAGGGCCTCCAGCATGAAGGGCAACCCCATCGTGCTGAGCCATCATGAGGTGGTCGAGATCATCGAGTCCTCGATGTGACCAGCGGGACCCGATCCGGCACCCGAGGATCCGGGGTCGGATCAGTCAGGACTCGACCGGTCAGGGCCGGATCGGTGAGTCCAGGATCGGCGCCAGCAGGGTGGCGATGGTCGCTCCCGGGCGCGGGTGGAGGTCCATCACGACGATCTCATTGACCGGCGCCTCAGGGTCTGCGCCCTCGGGGCCGGCGGCCCGGACGAGGGGAGCGGGGACGTAGAGGGTGCGCTGGGGCCCGCGGTCCCAGAATCGTCCCAGGCAGACGCCGTTGAACCAGACCAGCCCCTTGCCCCAGCCCTCGGTGTCGAGGAAGAGGTCCTGGCTGGTGGGGCAGCTCAGGGTTCCGCGGCGCAGCACGGGACGGCCGTGGTGGGCCGGCCGGGTGCTGGCCAGCCGGGAGAGGTTCGGGGGTACCGGCAGGTAGCGCCATCCGGTGAGCTCCACGGGCTCGGTGGCGGTGGGGTCGTCCGAACGACCCGCATCATCGAGGCCCTCGGATACCGGCGGCGTGCCGAGGGGGGAGTCGGTGTCGACGGCCGGTTCGTCGCCGGACTCGGCGGTCTCCCCGGACTCGCCGGTCTCAGCGGGACGCAGCAGGGCCGGGCCGATGAGCCCCTTGGGCTCGCCGATCCTGGCGGCGTAGTTGATCCGGCCCTGGTCCTCGACGAGCAGGGCGAGATCGTAGTGGCCGGCGGGCAGCGTCACCGAGGTCACCTCGTCCTGACGCGAGAGCACCCCGATCGGCACCCCGCCGGCGAAGACCACGGCGCGGTCGCGGACCTCGGCGAAGGACAACTCGGCGGGGGCCTCGAGGCCGACCCGGGTGCGGTAGAGGGCGAAGCCGCGGAACTGTCCCATCTGGTCCATGGTGGGCAGCTGGTCGGGAACCGCCCAGTCGGCGGTCGCCTCCACCGACTCGATGAGGTCGGTCTCCTGGCTGAACCGGTCGGTCAACGCCGGCGCGGTCGGCGACTGCCCGTGCGGCGGCTCCGCAGCCGGCTGCGGCTCCTCGGCGTACCGGCCGATCACCTCCCGGAAGGCCCAGTACTTGGCGCCGGGACGGCCCGCCTCGTCCAGGGGTGCGTTGTAGTCGTAACTGGTGACCGTGGGCCGGTAGCCGTCGTCCCAGTTGGCGCCATTGCCGAGGGCGAAGTTGGTCCCCCCGCAGAACATGTACAGATTGACCGAGGCCCCGGTCGACAGCAGGTCGTCCAGATCCGCCGCGGCGGCGGCCGCATCGGTGGCATGGTGCGGCACGCCCCAGTGGTCGAACCAGCCGTTCCAGTACTCCATCGCCATCAGCGGCCCGGTGGGCTGATGGCGTCGCAGGGTCTCCATCGCCTCCAGGGATCTCGAACCGAAGGACGCCGTGCGGTGCAGTCCGGGCACCGAGCCGTTGGCCTGCATGTCGTCCTCGGCCCCGTCGACGCTGGTCAGCGGGACCGTGATCCCGGCGTCCCGGGTGATCTGGACCAGCTTGCTCAGGTAGGACGGGTCGGCGCTGAAGGAGCCGTACTCGTTCTCGACCTGGACCAGGATCACCGGTCCGCCCCGGTCGATCTGGTGGGGCGCGATCACCTCGCCGACCCGCCTCAGGTAGCGCTCGACCTCGGCCATGAAGACCGGCTCGTCATGGCGGACGCCGGCCCTCCCGTCGGCGAACAGCCAGCCGGGCAGACCGCCGTTGTTCCACTCGGCACAGATATAGGGCCCGGGCCGCACGATGGCGTGCATCCCTTCGGCGGCCACCGTCTCCAGGAAGGCTGCCAGGTCCAACCCGCCCTCGAAGGACCCCGACCACGGTCCCGAGCCGCCCTGCCAGGACCACTGCCCTCTCACGGGCTCGTGGGCGTTCCAGGGGAGATAGGTCTCGATGGTGTTGAGCCCCATCAGTCTGGCCTGGTGAATCCGGTCGGCCCACTGATCCGGATGGATCCGGAAGTAGTGGAGGGCGCCTGACAGGATCCGGTACGGCTGGCCGTCGAGCAGAAAGTCGTGCTCGCCGATGGCGAAGGTGGTCAAGAGCTACTCCTCATCAGATGGTGCTCATCAGGTGGTCCTCGGCGGATGGTCCGAGGGAACGGACAGCCCCGGGCGCCGGGTGGGCGAGTATCCCGGGGTGGGTTGCGGGATGGCTGGGTTGCAGACTGGCTGCCTGCACGGCGGGCCGGGAAGCAGACTGGCTGACTGCACGGCGAGCCGGGTCGCAGGATGGCCCAGTTGCCCGGTTGCCCGGTTGCCCGGAGGGCCGCGCCACAGGGCGGGCCCTGCGCAGAGGCTACCGGCTCGGCACCGCACCGGCGTCGACGGCGTCATCCCCCTCGATAGCGGCGTTGAACTGGGACTGGTAGAGGTCGTAGTAGACCCCGCGCGCGGCCAGTAGCTCGGAGTGGGAGCCCTGCTCGACGATCGAGCCGTGCTCCATCACCAGGATGAGATCGGCGTCCCGGATGGTGGAGAGCCGGTGGGCGATGACGAAGCTGGTCCGCCCCGAGCGCAGGTTGTTCATCGCCTGCTGGACCAGCACCTCGGTGCGGGTGTCGACCGAACTGGTCGCCTCGTCGAGGATCAGCAGATCGGGGGCGGCCAGGAAGGCCCGGGCGATGGTGATGAGCTGCTTCTCGCCGACCGAGACGTTCGACCCCTCCTCGTCGATGACGGTGTCGTAGCCATCGGGCAGGGAGTGCACGAAACGGTCCACATAGGCCGCCTTGGCCGCCGCCACGATCTCGGCCTCGTCGGCATCGGGGCGTCCGTAGGCGATGTTGTCGCGGATCGTCCCGGAGAACAGCCAGGTGTCCTGGAGCACCATCGAGATCCGCGATCTCAGCTCGGCCCGCGGCACGTCGCGGATGTCGACACCGTCCAGGGTGATCCGCCCCGAGTCGATCTCGTAGAACCGCATCAGGAGGTTCACCAGGGTCGTCTTGCCGGCCCCGGTCGGCCCGACGATCGCCACCGTCTGGCCGGGTTCGGCGACCAGCGACAGGTCGGTGATGAGCGGGGAATCCGGGTCGTAGGAGAAGCCCACGTGCTCGAAGGCCACCCGTCCCGCGGTCGGGGGCAGGACGCCGTCGGACTCGGGGGACAGCTCCGAGGCGTCGAAGACCTCGAAGACCCGCTCGGCCGAGGCGACCCCGGACTGCAGCAGATTGGCCATCGAGGCGATCTGGGTGATCGGCTGGGTGAACATTCTCGAGTACTGGATGAAGGCCTGGACGTCGCCCAGCGGCAGCTGTCCGGCGGCCACCTTGAGGCAGCCCACCAGGACCACCACGGCGTAGTTGATATTGCCGATGAGGAACATCACCGGCTGGATCATCCCGGAGATGAACTGGGCCCTGAAGCTGGCCTGGTAGAGCTCCTCGTTGCGGTCGTGGAAGGACTCCGCGACGGCCTGCTGACGCCCGAAGACCTTGACCAGGGAATGGCCCGAGTAGGCCTCCTCGACCTCGGAGTTGAGTTCTCCGGTGGACTTCCAGACGTGGGCGAACTGCACCTGGGAGCGCTTGCCGATCACCCCGGCGACCACCCCGGCGACCGGGATGACGACGATGCTGATCACCGCGAGCAGCGGCGAGACCCAGAACATCATCACGACCACGCCGATCACCATCAGCGCCGAGTTGAGCAACTGCTGGAGGGTCTGCTGGAGGGTCTGGGAGATGTTGTCGATGTCATTGGACATCCGGCTCATCAGCTCACCGTGCGGCTGGCCGTCGAAATAGCTCAACGGCAGCCGGGCCAGCTTCGCGGAGAAGTTCTGGCGCAGCCGGTAGATGGCGTGCTGGACGGCGGTGTTGAGGAGGTATCCCTGCAGGAAGCCGAGGATCGCCGAGACCGCGTAGAGGGCCACCGCGAGCAGCACCACCAGGCCGAGTGCGTGGAAGTCGATCCCCCGGCCGGCGACGACGTCGCGGTACTGGTTGAGCACGTCGACGAATTTGGCCATCCCCTGGCCCGACTGGTCGCTGGAGCGCAGCAGGGAGATCAGCTGGTCGGCATTCATGCCATCGGCCTGGGGGATCCGCGAGCCGATCTGGCGTCCGATCACCCCGGTGAAGATGATGTCGGTGGCCCTGCCGAGGACCTTGGGGCCGATCACTGACAGGCCGACCGAGATCGCCGCGATGACCACCACGACGCTCAGCAGCACCTTCGAGATCCCCAGTTCCCGCAGCAGCCGCCGCAGCGAGGGGCCGAAGTTGACCGCCTTCTCTGCGACCCGGCCGCCGCCCATCGGGCCATGTCCGGCACCGCTGCGGGAGGACTCCCGGGCGATCTTGGCATGCTCCTGGGCCGAGAGGGTCTTGGTTCCGGTGTTCTCGCTCATGCCGCCTCCTCTGCTGACAGCTGCGAATTGACGATCTCGAGGTAGGTGGGGCAGCTGTCCAGGAGTTCCTGGTGGGTGCCGCGCCCGACCAGCCGGCCGCCCTCGATGACCAGGATCTGGTCGGCATTGCGGATGGTGGAGACGCGTTGGGCGACGATGAGCATCGCGCTGTCCCCGCCCCCTGCGGCGTCCTGCCCGCGACCCGACAGGGCCGCCGAGAGAGCGGCCCGCAGCCGGGCGTCGGTACCGACGTCCAGGGCCGAGAAGGAGTCATCGAAGACGTAGATGTCGGGCTTCTTGACCAGTGCCCGGGCGATCGACAGCCGCTGACGCTGGCCGCCGGAGACATTCGTGCCGCCCTGGGCGATCGGGGACTCCAGGCCCTCGGGCATCCGGGAGACGAAGTCGGCGGCCTGGGCGATCCTGAGGGCCTCCCACAGTTCCTCATCGGTGGCCTCGGGGCGGCCCTGGCGCAGATTGGAGGCCACCGTCCCGCTGAACAGATAGGACTTCTGCGGAACCAGCCCGATCGCCGACCAGAGGGTCTCGGGGTCGACCTGTGCGACGTCGACCCCGTCGACCAGCACCTGGCCGGCGGTGACGTCGACCAGCCGCGGAATGAGGTTCACCAGGGTGGTCTTGCCGGCTCCGGTCGATCCGATGATCGCCGTGGTGGTGCCCGGGTCCACCGAGAAGGAGATTCCCGAGAGCACCGGATCGTCGGCCCCCGGAAAGGCGAAGGAGACGTCGCGGAACTCCAGATGGCCACGCTGCGGCAGCCGGCGAACCGGGTCGGAGGGAGTCTTGACGCTGGAGCGGGTGGCCAGCACCTCGCTGATCCGGGTGGCGCAGACCGAGGCCCGCGGCCACATGATGATCATCATGGTGGCCATCATCACCGAGAACAGGATCTGGATGAGGTAGGTGGTGAAGGCCGTCAGGGAGCCGATCTGGAGGCGACCGTCGTCGATGCGCGGGGCGGCGAACCAGAAGACGCCGATCTGGGAGAGGTTCATCACCAGCATCACGATCGGGAACATCGCCGCCATCAACCGGCCGACCGCGACCTGGATCCTGAGCAGCTGGGAGTTGGTGGCGTCGAACCGGCGGGCCTCATAGGGCTCGCGGACGAAGGCGCGCACCACCCGGATGCCGGTGATCTGCTCGCGGGTGACGCGGTTGAGGTCGTCGATGCGCTTCTGGAGCCGGCCGAACAGTGGGCCCATGTTGGCCACGATGATGCCGATGCACACTCCCAGCAGCAGCACGGCGGCCACGATGATCCACGACAGCCAGACATTGGCGCGCAGCGCCATGATGATGCCGACCACCATCGTGATCGGGGCGCCCACGATGATCGCCAGGGTCATGAAGACCAGCATCTGCACCTGTTGGACGTCGTTGGTGGTGCGGGTGATGAGCGAGGGGGCGCCGAACTGGTTGACCTCGCGGGCGGAGAAGGACAGTGTCCGGCTGAACACCGCGTCGCGGATGTCGCGGCCCATTCCCATCGCGGTGAGGGCGGCGAAGTAGACCGCCACGACCTGGCAGATCGCCTGGCCTGCGGCGACCGCCAGCATCAGCGCCGAGCGCGACTTCACGTAGCCGGTGTCCAGGGCGACGACGCCGTTGTCGATGATGTCGGCGTTGATGGTCGGCAGCGTGAGGGCGGCGACCTGGGCGCCGGCCTGGAGGAGGAGGATGACGATCAGCTGGGGCCAGTATCGCCGAAGGTGGTGGCTGACGAGACTCACGAGCACGGCGACTCCTGGAGTGGGGTGGGGAGGGAGGATGGGGTTTCGGGCGTCGAGGACTGGGGGGACGCCGCAGGGCTGCTGCCCGGCGGCATCGGCCCGGTCGACTCGGTGGTCGGGGTCGACTCGGTGGTCGGGGCCGACTCGGCTGATTCAGTTGTCGGGGTCGACCCGGTGGTCGGGGCCGACTCGGCCGGCTCGGTGGCGATCCCGTTGAGCAGGATGTCGGTGAGCTCGGCGGGGGAGAACTGGTGGGCGGAGCCGGCGAACGGCCGGTTGGTGGTGGTCACCGCCGACACCAGCAGGGTGCAGGCCTGGTCGGTGGGGATCCGCAGCCGATCGGCGTAGGGCTCCAGAAGATCCTTGAGGCAGGCCGTCACGGCGGCGAACCAGGTGCGGATGCCGCTGCGCGGGTCCTCGGGATGGTGTCCCTGATGGCGGTCATGGCGGGGGCCGCCGAGATCACCCTCGGCTCCCGGGCCGGCGTCGGCCTCCGACAGGTCGTCGCGGCCCGCAGTGCCGGCCTGCGACCCAACCGCCCGGCGTCCACCATCGTCCGGGCCCCGGCGGGATCCGGCGTCGCGGCCGCCGGAGTGCAGATGGTGGGGATGGACGGCCGTCATCACTGCGGTGATGGTGCCCAGATCCGAGGCCATCAGCTCCAGGGCCCGCTCGACCCGCTGGGCCAGTTCGAGGTCGCCGGGCAGTGCCCTGATCCTGGCGCACAGGTCGGCCGGATCGAAGACGTCGTCGACGACGGCCCACAGCAGTTCGTCCTTGGAGTCGAAGTGCCGGAAGATCGTGCCCTCGGCGATGCCTGCCGCCTCGGCCACCTGGCGGATGGTGAAGGTGACCTTGGTGCTGATGAGCAGCTGCCGGGCCGCCGCGATGATGGAGGCCCGGCGCTGACCTGGGGGCATCGGCCGGGCGCGCGGAGACATGCCGAGAAGAATATGTGAGTGAGCACTCACTCACAAGTCGGCGTCTCCCCAGCCGGCGTCATCTCATCCTGCCTCATCTCACGATGGTGGTGCCCGCACTGCCGTCCAGCAGCCTCCCCAGGTCCGACAGTCGCCCGATGACCGCCCGGCCGTCGTGCTTGCGGACGTAGTCTCAGCCGGCCTTGACCTTGGGTCCCATCGACCCGGCCGCGAAGTCCATCCTCTCCAGCTCGGCGACGGTGGCCACTTCCAGCGGCCGGGCCCGGGGGGTGCCCCAGTCGACCATCACGGCGTCGGCGTCGGTGGCCAGCACCAGCACGTCGGCCCTGAGCTCGGAGGCGAACAGCGCCGAGCTGGCGTCCTTGTCGAGGACCGCCTCCACCCCGATGTAGCTGCCCCGGGCGTCCCGGGCGATCGGGATGCCTCCGCCGCCGGTGCAGATGACGATGTGGCCGGCGGCCAGCAGCTGCTTGGTGGAGTCCACCTGGATGATCCTTCGCGGCTGCGGGCTGGGGACCACCCGCCGCGGCGAGCCACCGTCATCGGCGAAGGTCCAGCCGTGCTCGGCGGCCAGCTTCGCGGCCTCCTGAGGGGTGTAGATCGGCCCGACGAACTTGGTCGGGTGCTGGAAGGCCGGGTCCTCCAGGGAGACCTCGGCCAGGGTGAGGACGGTGGTGACCAGCCGTTGCCCGGCTCCGCTGCGGACCGGCACCCCTGCGCGGCGGGCCTGGGCCCGCTGCTGCTTGGTCAGCGACCTCGCCCGCCGGGTCATCTCGTTGCGCAACTCGGTCTCGATGAGGTAGCCGATCATTCCCTGGGTCTCGGCGCCCAGCACGTCCAGCGGCAACGGCTGATGGCCCTCAGGGCCGCGCTGCAGGGCGAGCATCCCGACCTGGGGACCGTTGCCGTGCGTGATGACCAGCTGATGGTCGACCGCGGCGTCCAGCAGCGGCCCGCAGGCCTTGCGGATCTCGGCGCGCTGGTCGGCGACGGTGTTGGGCCGCCCGCGCGGGGCGATGGCGTTGCCGCCGACGCCAAAGACGATTCTCATCGGTGATCTCCCTGGCCGGTGGTGTTGTGGAAAGGAGGGGTCGGACGCCGCGGAGCCTGACTTCCCCGGCGTCAGGCAGGCCCGGGCCGCGGGCCTGCCCTCAGCTCAGGGTGACCGCCGTCCCGTAGGCGCACACCTCGGAGGCGCCGTCGCTGATCGCCGAGGTGTCGAACCTCAGCCCCAGGACGGCGTCGGCGCCGGCCTGCTGGGCCAGCCCCACCATCGCGTCGACGGCGTCCTGCCGTGTCACCGCGAGGATGTCGGACAGATCAGCGCGAGGGCTGAGCTCCCGAGACCGGGTGACGCAGCCCGACACGGCACCCAGTACCGTGCCGATGGTCCGGCCCGGGAAGGCCTCCAGGGTGAGCACGGGAATGCCGTGGTGCGGGAAACCGGCGGTGATGCGAGGGGGCTCGGGAAGGGGGATCGGCGGCACCGGTGCTGGCGGAGGACGCCAGCCGGGCGGCGGCCCAACAGGTGGGGATGACGTCATGGCCCGATGCTAGTTCGGCCGCGTCCTGCCTGAGGCGAGCTGCGTCTCGACCTCCCGGTATCCCGCCGGAATCTCGCCGCCAGACCCTCGACAGCTGTCGGACCCTTGACCGGCCACCCCGCCCGGACCCCGGACACCCAGACGCCGACACCACCCAGCCCCGCGAACTGCGGGCCCCGACAGCTGCCAGCCCCCGAGATCCGAGCGGCCCCCGATAGACTGGGCCGGTGAGTCAGCATCGAAACGAAGGCCGTCAGCCCCTCCCCACCACTGGATCCCAGACCCAGGGCGCCACGGCCCAGGCCAAGCCCGGCGATCCCGAGGACCAGGCCCCTGACGTCTCCGAGCAGATGCAGGTCCGGCTCGCCAAGCGCTCCCGGATCCTGGCCGACGGCGGCCAGCCCTACCCGGTCGACCTGACCCGCGACCACACCGTCCCCCAGATCAAGGCCGCCTACACCGGCCCCGATGGCGAGCCCACCCTGGAGCCCGGCCAGGAGACGGAGGACGTCGTCACCATCGGTGGCCGCGTCGTCTTCGTCCGCAACACCGGCAAGCTGTGCTTCGCCTCCCTCCAGGACGGCTTCACCGAGACCTCCAACGGCGAGCGTCTCCAGGTGATGGTGTCCAAGGCCGAGGTCGGTGCCGAGGCCCTCGCACAGTGGAAGGCCGACGTCGACCTGGGCGACTTCGTCTGGATCCGCGGCCGTGTGGTCCGCTCCCGCCGTGGCGAGCTGAGCGTGATGGCCTCCCAGTGGCGAATGGCGTCCAAGGCCCTTCGTCCGCTGCCCAACCTTCACACCGAGCTGTCGGAGGAGTCCCGGGTGCGGCGCCGCTACGCCGACCTGGTCGTCCGCGAGGAGTCCCGCACCATGGTGCGCACCCGCGCCGCGATCACCCGCGCGATCCGCACCGCCCTGGACTCCGACGGCTTCCTCGAGGTCGAGACGCCGACTCTCCAGTTGGTGCACGGCGGGGCGGCGGCCCGGCCCTTCAACACCCATCTCAACGCCTTCGACATCGACATGAGCCTTCGGATCGCCCTGGAGCTCTACCTCAAGCGGGCGATGGTCGGCGGGGTCGACCGCGTCTACGAGATGGGGCGGGTGTTCCGCAATGAGGGCATCGACTCCTCCCACTCGGCGGAGTTCTCGATGCTGGAGGCCTACATGAGCTGGGGCAACCAGTTCACCATCGCCGAGGTGATCAAGAAGATCATCCTCACCGCCGCCGATGCGGTCGGCATCCATCAGATCGAGACGCCGTCGGGGGTCATCGACCTGGACGGGCAGTGGCGCTGGGTCAAGGTCTATCCCGGCCTGAGTGAGGCTCTGGGTGAGGAGATCACCTTGGAGACGCCGGTCGAGCGGCTCCGTGAGATCGCTGCGGATCGCGGGGTGGCCATCGACCCCAAGTTCGAGGCCGGCAAGATCGTCATGGAGCTGTTCGGGGAGATCGTCGAGCCGACCCTGCTGCAGCCCACATTCGTCTGCGACTACCCGGCGATCGCCCAGCCGCTGGCCCGGCCGCACCGTGACGACCCGCGGATGGTGGAGGCCTGGGACCTCATCATCGGCGGGATGGAGCGCGGCACCGGATTCTCCGAACTGGTCGACCCGGTGATCCAGCGTCGGGTGCTCACCGAGCAGTCGCTGGCCGCAGCTGCCGGCGATCCCGAGGCGATGCAGCTCGACGAGGACTTCCTGGAGGCCCTGGAGTTCGGTTGCCCGCCGATGGGCGGTCTGGGTCTGGGAGTCGACCGACTGGTGATGCTGTTCACCAATGCAGGGATTCGCGAGACGATCCTCTTCCCGTTGCTCAAGCCCGAACAGCGTTAGGCCTTTCCCGCTGGGGAGGTCTGAGCGGCGTGGTCTCGGTCGTTGGTGGCTGGTGACGCCTCGGCGGCGCTGGTTTCTGGGGGCGGGTGACGCTCCGGTGACGCTGGTTTCTGGCTCGGCGCTGGGGCGTGGGTGGCGCTGACTTCTGGCTCGGCGCTGACGCCCGGGTGACGCTGGCTTCTGGCTCGGCGCTGGGGCGTGGGCGACGGTGGTGTCTGGTCGCTGGGGGATTGGGCCGCGATCGGGCCCCCAGCCTTCTTGCTCGGCCACTCCCCACCCACGTTCGTCCTCAAATCCGACGTTCGTCCTGGAATTCCAGGACGAACGTCGGATTTGAGGACGAACGTGGACTGCGGTCTTCGTGCGGGTCACGCATCCCATCTGGAGGTGACTGCTTCCAGGGGTGTGGCGGCGAAGGCCCGGCCATGCATCCCGTCTGGACGCGGCTGCTTCCAGAGGGTGGCCGCGGCGAACGGGCCGGCAGTGCATCCCGTCTGGGGGCGACTACTTCCAGAGGGTGGCCACGGCGAAGGCCCCGGCCATGCATCCCATCCCGATGAGGATGTTCCAGTCGCCCAGTGCCGCCATGAAGGGGATGTTCATCCCGGCGATGTAGTAGACCACCAGCCACAGGACGCCGATCACCAGCAGTGGCACGAAGACCCACGGCACCCAGGACCGGTCGACGGCCAGACGACGGTGACGCTCGGCCTTCGCCTCGGCCTTTCGGGCCGCTTCGATGCCCTCTGGGGTGTCGGCCTCGGCCTTCAGCTTCTCCGTCTCGAGCTTCTCGGCTTCGACCTTCTTGACCGCCGGAGCCTTCTTGGCGGGCTTACCCGACGCCTTCTTGGCCTTGGCGGGCTTGCGAACCTTGGACTCGGGCACGATGAACAACTCCTGGGGACGGTGATTGCTGGGACTGGTTGGGGAACCGACGGGACTATCAGATTACCCGGGTAGCCTAGATGAAGCTGTGAGCGGGCTCATACTGGAAGGCCCGCGGACGACTGGGGAGGCGAGGATGGCCGACGAGGACTCTGCATTCCGGCGTCCTGTCGATCCCTCGGACGACTCCCTCAAGACGCCGTCCTCCGGCCAGTCCGGCAGGGAGCGGGATTCAGACAGCGAGCCGGATCCAGGCGACAAGTCCGATCCCAACAGGACGTCGGATTCAGGCAGCAAGCCCGATCCCGACACGAGGCCGGATCCAGGCAGCAAGCCCGAGCAGGACGCAGAGTCGGACTCCGGGGCCGAGCAGATCTCCCGAGTCGACGATTCCGAGGACCTTCTCAGCACGCCCGGCCTCAGAGGGCCGCGACCACGCACCGGGAAGCGCTCCGGGCTGAGGACCAGACTTCGCAAGAGACTCGGCCCCAATCTGATGACGGCAGGCATCCTCGTGCTCTGCGGGTTCATGGTCTCCTGGGCTGCACTGGCCTCCCACGGCTCGGACTTCCGCCCCGAGACCGACGACATGTCCGGTCTGGTCCGCGATCAGGCCAGCCACAACGCCGACCAGGCCAAGCAGGTCGCCGAGCTGCGTGCCAAGGTCGATCAGCTCTCCAAGACCCAGGTCTCCGATCCGACGGTCGCCCGGTCCATCGACGCGCTGTCTCCCCGGGCCGGTCTCACCGCCGTCTCCGGCAATGCCGTGCGGGTCACCCTGGACGACGCCCCGTTGGACGTCAAGGCCGACGGCATCGACGAGAACCTGCTGGTGGTGCACCAGCAGGACATCCAGATGGTCGCCAATGTGCTGTGGGCCGGGGGCGCCGAGGCGATGACCATCCAGGGCCAGCGGATCACCTCGGCCACCGGCATCAAGTGCGTGGGCAACACCGTGGTGCTGCACGGCGTCCCCTACGCCCCGCCCTACCGGATCGAGGCGATCGGCGACGTCGACGCCCTCAACTCGGCCCTGGCCGAGTCCGAGTCGGTGAGGATCTACCGGGAGTACGTCACCGCCTACCGGCTCGGCTGGAAGGTCGAGAACCTCGGCACCGTCACGATGCCGGCCTTCAAGGGCAGCCTCAGCCTCACCCATGCGACGCCGGTCGCCCCGAAGTAGCGGAACCACCGGCGGGTTCGGTCCCTCCGGCCTCTCCTGCCGGCGGGTCCCCTGACGGGCACGAGGACGTTGCTCTGACCGTCACGAGGACGTTGCCCTGACCGTCGCGAGGGCGCTGCCCTGACGGGCACGATGGCGTTCCCGCTGACCGGCGCGATGGCGCTCCGCTGACCGTCGCGATGACGCTGCCCTGACAGGCACGATGACGGTGCACCGCCAGCCGCCAGGACACCACCCAGACCGTCCGGTCCCGGCGGTCCACCATCAGGAACTCCCGGCGTCGCATCCTAGACTGGAGCCCATGTCAGCCCGTCGGATCCTGGTCATCGACAACTACGACTCGTTCGTGTGGAACATCGTCTCCTACCTCGGCCAGATCGGCGCCGAGGTCGACGTGCTGCGCAACGACGACCCGGCCTTCGCGACCCCCGGCTGGCACCGGCGCTACGACGGCGTGCTGCTCTCGCCGGGGCCCGGTCACCCCGATGACGCCGGGGTGTGCATCGATGTGCTGCGCAACCTGTCGGACACCCTTCCCATCTTCGGGGTCTGCCTGGGGATGCAGGCGATGGCGGTGGCCTGGGGAGGACGGGTCGGGCGGGCCCCCGAGCAGCTCCACGGAAAGGTGTCGGTGGTCCGCCACAACGGCACCGGCGTCTTCACCGGGGTGCCCTCACCGCTGACGGTGACCCGTTACCACTCGCTGGCCGCCGACACCCCCTCGCTGCCCGGATGCCTGGAGGTCACCGCGTGGAGCGAGTCGGGCCTCATCATGGCGTTGCGGCACCGCGAGCTGCCGGTCGAGGCGGTCCAGTTCCACCCCGAGTCGGTGCTCAGCGAGCACGGCTTCCAGATCTTCGGCAACTGGCTCGCGATCTGCGGGGATCCGGATGCCCGGGACCGGGCGGCGGGGTTGTCGCCACTGATGTCTGCCAGCTGACAGACGCCGCGAACCCCGACACCGGCCCGCACTGCGCCACGGTTAGGGGCCGGGCTCACGCCCTGTTGCCCCCGCCACTGCGGCACACGGGACGGCACGGTTCGGGGTCGGGCTCACGCCCTGTTGCCGCCGCCGTGCCCGGCCCCAGCTCCGTGTCCGGCACCGGCTCCGCCACCGGTGCCAACCCCACCGGCGCCGGTCGTCGATGTACCGTCGGCCGGACCGCTGGGCTGATCATCTCTTCAAGACGGTGAGTCGGAGCTCGTCCCGGTCTCGGTGCTGGACGAGGTCGGCTGCTCAGTGCTCGTGCTGTCGGTGGGCCCTGACCCGCCGCCGGTAGTGGTCTCGGTGTTGGTGGGCTGCTGAGGCTGGGTGGTCCTGGTGACAGTGGTGGTGGGGGCGGCCGGGACCGCCTGGGCCACCACGATGGTCACGGTGTCCCCGTCGGAGGCCTGCTGGCCCGGGCTCGGGGAGGAGGAGATCACGGTTCCCTCGTCGGAATTGTCGGTCTGCTGGTAGGTGACGTTGATGTCGGTGTCGGCGAAGCCGGCACTCACCAGCGCCTTCCTGGCCTCGGCCTCGGTCATACCGATCAGGTCGGAGGGCACGGTGATCTTCTTGGGACCGTCATTGACGGTGATGGTCACCGTGCTGCCGACCGCCACCGAACGACCGTCAGTGGGATTCTGCGAGATCACCTGGCCGGCCGTGTCGGTGCCCTGACGGACGTGGCTGACCTTGGCCTGCAGACCGGCATTGCGCAGGATCGAACGGGCGCCCTGCTCACTCATCCCGGTCACCGCCGGAACCTGGACCATCGCCGTGGTTCTGGAGGGGGACGGGCTGGGAGCGGGCGAGGAACCGCCCAGGAACTGGTAGGCGAGGTAGCCTCCGGTGCCCAGCGCGGCGATGATGAGCACCACCAGCACCACGATCGGCCAGCGCTTGTGCTTGGGGGCGGCCTCCTCGTCCTCATCGGCTGTGGTCGTCACGGCCCCGCCTGTCACCGGCTGCACACCGGTCACCGGTCGCACCCCGGTCCCGGAGGTCTGGAAGGCGCCGTAGGGATCCACGCCGGTGGAGTCGGCGCCGATCGGGCGGACGACGGTGGGCGCCGTGGCGGCCGCGCCCGTCGGGGAGATCACCTGGGTGGCGGCGTTCGACTCGGTGTCGGCGGAGGCCCCGCCGGGCATCGGGGCCAGCGGGGGCACCCCGGCCAGCACCCGTTCGATGTCGGCGTGCATCTGCATGGCCGTCTGGTAGCGGTCGGCGGGGGCCTTGGCCAGCGCCTTGAGGGTGACGGCGTCCATCGCCGGGGTGATCTCGGGATCCAGCCGCGACGGCGGGGCCGGGATCTCTCGGACATGCTGGTAGGCCACCGAGACGGGGGAGTCGCCGACGAACGGCGGACGCCCGACCAGCAGCTCGTAGAGCAGGCAGCCGGTGGAGTAGATGTCGGCACGGTTGTCGACCTTCTCACCGCGGGCCTGTTCGGGAGACAGGTACTGGGCGGTGCCGATCACCGCCGCGGTCTGGGTCATCGTGGCCGAGGTGTCGGCGACCGCCCGGGCGATGCCGAAGTCCATCACCTTGACCTGGCCGGTATCGGTGAGCATGACATTGGCCGGCTTGATGTCGCGGTGCACGATGCCGGCGGCGTGGGAGTAGCTCAGTGCGTCCAGCACCCCCTCGGTGAACTCGAGGGCCCGTTCCGGAAGGATCTTGCGGTCGTCGCGCAGCACGTCGCGCAGCGTGTGGCCCTCCACCAGCTCCATCACGATGTAGGGCACCGACAGCCCATTGCCGGGGTCCATCGCCTCGCCGGTGTCGTAGACGGCAACGATATTGGGATGGTTCAGCCCGGCCGCGGACTGCGCCTCGCGCTGGAATCGCGCCTGGAAGGTGTCGTCGGAGGCCAGATCGGCGCGCAGCCGCTTGATCGCGACGTCGCGGCCCAGCCGGTGGTCGCGGGCCTTCCAGACCTCGGCCATCCCGCCGCGTCCAATGACACTCAGCAGCTCGTAACGCCCTCCGAGCCAGGTTCCGGCTTCGGTCATCGGGGACCTCCTTCGTCAAAGTCAGTAAGGACGGTGGCCGGGCCGGCCGGCCCGGGCCGGCTTCCAGCAGGGGAATGAATGGGGGAGACGCCGCCGGTCCCGCGTCGCGCGATGTTCATCTCATGGCCTCGATCACGGCCTTGGCGACCGGGCCGGCCAGCGTGCCACCGGCGATCTCGCTGCGGTCGGTGTTGGAGGACTCGATGAACACCGCCACCGCCACATGGGGGTTCTCGGAGAATCCGACGAACCAGGCGTAGGGGGAGGCGTTCTTGGTGGTCTGGGCGGTGCCGGTCTTGCCTCCGACAGTCACCCCGTTGATCTGGGCCGGCGTGCCGGTGCCGTTCTGGACCACCGAGATCATCATCTTCTTGAGGTCCTGGGCGGTCGAGCGGCTGGTGGCCTGGGACAGTGAGGCGTTGTGGTGCTTCCACACCGTCTGCAGGTTGGAGGCGCGCACCGACTGGGTGAGATACGGCGTCATCAACGTGCCATCATTGGCGATCGCCGAGGCGACCATCGCCATCTGCAGGGGGGAGGCCGCCACGTCGTACTGCCCGATCGACGACAGCGCCACCTGGGCCTGGTTCATGTCCCCGGGGAAACGGGATGCGACCACCGGCACATCGGAGTCGAAGGTGCTGTCGAAGCCGAACTTCTTGGCCTGGTCGCGCAACTTGTCCTGGCCCAGCGACATCCCGATCTTGGCGAATGCGGTGTTGCACGAGTTCTCCAGGGCCTTGGTGAGGCTGACGGTGGAGTTGCCGCAGTCGACCTCGTTGCCGAGCCGGTTGGTGGTCTGCGGCAGCACGATCGAGCTCGGCGTGGAGACTTGGCCATCGGGGGTGTAGCGCCCCGACTCCAGGGCGGCCGCGGCGGTCACCAGTTTGAAGGTCGACCCGGGCGGGTAGATCTCCTTGGAGGCCCGGTTGGACATCGGCTGGTTCGAGTTGGCATTGAGCGATTTCCAGGCCTGCTGGGTGGCCGGCAGATCGTGGCTGGCCAGCAGGTTCGGGTTGTAGGAGGGGGAGGTCGCCATCGCCAGGATCGCCCCGGTGGTGTAGTCGATGGCGACCACTCCGCCCTTCTTGCCGGCCAGCCCGTTCCAGGCGGCGTTCTGGGCCTTGGCGTTGACGGTGGTGATCACCGACCCACCCTGGGGCTTGCGGCCCGACAGGGTCCCGGTGACCCGCTGCAGGAACTGGGAGTCGGAGTTGCCGGTGAGCTGGGCGTTCTGGGAGTACTCCAGGGCGGTGCGACCGAAGTAGTACGAGTAGTAACCGGTGATCGGGGCGTACTCGGCCCCCTGCGGGTAGCTCCTCAGGTACTTGAAGTGCCCGTCGGTGGCGGTCGTGCGCGCCACCGCGGTCGATCCGACCAGAATGTCGCCGCGGTTCTGGGAGTACTCGGCGTCACGGACCCGGGTGTTGTGCGGGTCGTTGTTGAGCCCGGGCTGGCGGAACACCGCCGAGTAGGTGAGGTTGAGCAGCAGGGCGAAGGTCATCAGTGCAGCGAACACCGAGACGAATCGGATCGGGCGGTTCATCGTCGATCACCTTCCCCGGCGCTCTCGTCGAGATGGGAGACGCCGTCAGGCCGGCTCTGCACGGCGGTCTGGTTCCCGCTGGCAGAGCCGGGTGATCCGGCAGACCCGGCGGAGCGCGGCGAGGCTCCAGACCCCGCGGATCGTGAGGATCCGGGGATCCCCATCGCATGGCGGGCCGATCCGGTCTCGGACTCCATCAGCGGCGGGTCGCCCCCCTGGTTGGCGGCCAGCTCATCGGCGGGGCGCCGTGCCTGGTGGCTGACCAGCATGAGGATGGCCACCAGCGCCCAGTTCGCCACCTCGGAGGAGCCGCCCTGGCTCATGAACGGCGTCGTCAGTCCGGTCAGCGGCAGCAGCCGGGTGACCCCGCCGATGATCGCGAAGACCTGCAACCCGAAGACGAAGGCCAGCCCGGCGGCCAGCAGTTTGCCGAAGGAGTCCCGGCAGCTCAGCGCGGTGCGCATCCCGCGGGCCACCAGCAGTGCGTAGAGCAGGATGACGGCCATCAGCCCGGTGACCCCGAGCTCCTCGCCGATGCTGGCCGAGATGTAGTCGGAGAACGCCAGCGGAGTGAGGTTGGGCCGGCCCAGCCCCCAGCCGCGCCCCGACAGCCCGCCCCAGGCCATCCCGTACTGGCCGATGATGAGCTGGTAGTTGGTGGCGTAGTCGCCGAACGGGTCCAGCCAGCCGGAGACCCGGTTCTGGACATGGCCGAACAACTTGAAGGCGGCCACTGCGGCCACCCCGAAGAGCACCGCGCCGACCACCACCCAGCCGACTCTCTCGGTGGCGATGTAGAGCATCGCGACGAACAGCCCGAAGAACAGCAGTGCAGTGCCCAGGTCGTTCTGCCACACGATGATCGCCATCGCGGCCCCCCACATCACCAGCAGCGGGCCCAGATCGCGGGCCCGGGGCAGGGTGAGCGGGCCGATCCGGTGGCCGGCCAGTGACAGTACGTCGCGCTTGTCGACCAGATAGGAGCCGAAGGCCAGCACCAGGAGCACCTTGGCCAGTTCGGCGGGCTGGAAGCTGAACGGTCCGACGCCGATCCACAGCCGGGCGCCGTTGATCGAGCGGCCGATGCCGGGCAGCAGGGGCATCAGCATGAGGATCAGTCCGGCCAGGAACAGGATGTAGGGGAAGCGTTGCAGCTTGCGGTGGTCCTTCAGGCCGATGACGATGACGGCCCACAGCACCACTCCGCCCAGGGTCCAGATCGCCTGGCCGGCCATCCGGTGGGCCATCGGGGTGGATCCCAGGTCGATCCGGTGGATCATCGCCAGCCCCAGCCCGTTGAGGGCGAAGACGATCGGCAGCATCATCGGGTCGGCATAGGGGATGAAGATCCGCACGATGATGTGGCAGGCCAGGATCAGGCCGAGCCAGCTGCCGCCGATCACCTTCCAGTCCGGCGGGATCGCACCGGTGGTGTTGATGCCGGTGAGCAGATATCCCGAGTAGCCCAGCCCCCAGGCCAGGATGAGCAGGAAGAGCTCGGCCCAGCGGCGTTTGGAGTGGACGACGATCGTGCCGGGGTTGCCCCCACCGGATACGGCCAGTTCGGAGGCGCTCATGAGCAGTCCTCCTCACTGACCTTGGGCAGCGAGGCGCCCGAGGTCGCAGTGGGGACGGGAGTGGCCGGGGAGGCCGATTCCGAAGCGGTGACTCCGGGGGTCGGCGAGCCGGCGGGGCTCGTCGACGCGCTGGCAGAGCCGGACGGTACGGCCCCGGGACTCGGGGTCGGTGAGGCCGAGGCCGAGGCCCCGGGGGTCGGGCTCGCGGATCCTCCCGGCGTCCCGGTGCTGGGCCGGGCACGCAGCGCGATGCAGCGGTTGGCCCCGCTGCGCAGTTCGGCGACGGTGGCCCGGGCCGAGTCCAGCGAGTCGACCTGGATGGAGCTGTCAACCGCGCTGCGGTAGATGGTGGGCAGGTCGTCGACGCTGATGTTGGTGGCCTCCTGGACCGAGGACAGCTTGACCCACGCCAGGGAGTCGGGGACCCCGCGGAAGATCGCCACCGAGCCGGCCTGCTCCCCGACGTAGAACTGGCGGTCCAGATAGGCCCGCACCGCGAACACCCCGGCGGTGATGGCCACCACCACGATCGCCACGGTGATCACCAGGCCGCGCCAGCGATGCCGCGACTCCGGGTCGATCGGTGCGTAGCGGGCCGACTCCTCGGCCTCGGAGTCGAAGACCAGCGGAGCGTCGTCGTCCAGGCTGGCATGACGCGGCGCTCCTGCCCGGCCGGCGGTCCAGGCGCCGGCCCCGCTGGCCGCCCGAGTGGCTCCGCCGGGGGCCCCGGTCGGGCCGGCCTCGGCGTCGGCCAGGTCCCTGGAGCTGATCGGCAGCGGGGCGGTGACGTCGTGCTCGGGGATGGCGGTGATCGCCGCGGCGCCGATGATCTTGGGCGTCAGGTGCGCCAGCTCCTCGGAGTACTCGACGACCTCGGCGAGCAGCACGGTGACATTGTCGGGGGCGCCGGCGGCATGGGCCTCGGCGATCAGCAGCTCCAGGGCGGTGTCCAGGTCGTTGTCGCGCACGATCTTGCGGATCATCGGGTCGGAGACGAAGCCGCACAGCCCGTCGGAGCAGAACAGGATCCGGTCGCCGAGTTCCACGTCGACCAGCTGGGTGTCGGGGGTGTGCTGGGGCTGGCCGTTGAGCACCTTGAGCAGCAGTGAGCGGTGCGGGTGGACCGCGGCCTGCTCCTCGGTGATCCGGCCCTCGTCGACCAGGGACTGGACCCAGGAGTCGTCGTGGGTCATCCGGCGCAGCTTCCCCGAGCGCATCAGATAGCCCCGGGAGTCGCCGATGTGGACCAGGCCGAGCTGGGCGCCGTCGAACATCGCCCCGCAGAAGGTGGTGCCCATCCCCTCCAGGGAGTGGTCCCAGACGCACAGGTCGGCCAGCTCGTCATTGGCCTCGGAGACCGCCCCGGCCAGCAGGGTGAGCATCTCCTCGCCGGTTCGCGGCGAGTCGACCCGGGCGACCTGCTTGACGGCGACCGTGGAGGCCAGGTCACCGGCCGCGGCACCGCCCATCCCATCGGCCACCACCAGCATGGTGGGGGAGACGTAGCCCGAGTCCTGATTGTTCTTGCGGACCAGACCGATCTCGGAGTGGCTGCGGATGTCCAGTGAGAAGGCCATCGTCACCTCCGGCCGGCGGCCTCGACCGCCATCGTGGTGCGGCCGATCCTCACTTCATCGCCGATGGCCAGCTGGGTGAGCTCCTCGATCCGCTCGCCGTTGACGTAGGTGCCGTTGGTGGACCGCAGGTCCTCGACGAACCAGGCGCCGTCGATCCCCTGGGCGAACTCGGCGTGGTGGGTCGAGGCGTAGTCGTCGTCGATGGGCAGGTTGGAGTCGCCGCCGCGCCCGACCAGGATCCGGTCGGACAGCGGGATGATCTGGCCGGCCCGCGATCCGGAGAGGATGTGCAGCTGGCCGGGAAGCGGCTCGCGCCGGGAACGCTTGCGCCTGCGCCTGCTCGGCGCGGCGTCCCCGGCTCTGACCAGGGAGGCCGGGGTGGCCGTGCGGGGTACCCGGTGACCGAAGATGTCGGTGCGCACCGTGGAGGCGATGAACAGGATGAAGACCCACAGCAACGCCAGGTAGGCGATGCGCAGGACAGCTACCAGAAGTTCGCTCACGTCACATCCCCGCAGGCGAGTGGACGAGCATGCGGGTGGATCCGATCTCGATGCGGGATCCGTCGCGCAGCTCGGTGGTGGTGACCTTGCGGCCGTCGACGGTGACGCCGTTGGTGGAGCCGAGGTCCTCGATGGAGACGCCGACTCCCTCGCCCTTGGGCCAGACGTGGATCTGGGCGTGACGCCGTGAGATGCCCGGATCGTTGATCCGCAGATCCGCCTCGGTTCCTCTGCCGATCACCAGGCCCGGCGGCAGCAGCGGATGGCGGACGCCGTTGACCTCCAGGACCAACGGGGTGCGTCGGATCGCGGTGCGCTCGGACTCCTCGCCGGTCAGTGATCCGCTCTGCACGGTGAATCGGCCGGTGGGGAGGGTGTCGTCGAGTTCGTAGCGGATGTGGATGGGGCCGTTGAAGACGTAGCGGCGCTCGGTGGCGTGGTCGCGCAGGGCCGGGACGATCTCGGCGTTGAGGGTCTTGGTGTAGGGCACCAGGTGCTCGTAGTCGTGGGATGACAGGCCGACCGTGAAGTCGTTGGGGACCAGCTTCTTGTCGCGAGTGAGAATCTGGGCCTCGGAGTCCAGTTCGCGTTGCAGCCGCCCGGCGATCTCGACCGGCTCGACCTCACCGCGGAAGGCCTTCGCGAATACGCCGTTGACGGCTCCCTCGATCGACTTCTCGAACTTGTCGAGTATTCCCACGAGTGCGCCTCCTCTCGACTGCTGCCCGAGAACCCGTTCCTATTACCGCAGGGAGTCTACCGAGCTGGCCTGCGCGGGCCCACAATCACCCCATCGGTGGTGATCACGCGGTTGAGGGTTGGGGGTCTGGTGCCGGTCGGCCGGGCGTTCTCCGGGGCCCCAACCTACAACGTGGCCAGGTATGCCTTCAGTCGTTGGTCCCCGTCGGCGGGCTGGAAGCCGGTCTGCGTGATCCTGGTGAGATCCAGCGTCGAGTGGGTCGGGCGGGGTGCGACGGGCCTTCCGGGGGCCCCGTGTCCGGCCTGCTGGGCGAGGTACTGCGCGGTCGATACCGGGCAGACCGATCCGGCCGCACCGGTCAGCTCGAAGACCCGGGTGGCGATGTCGTACCAGGAGACCGTCGGCCCCTCGCTGGAGATGTTGTAGCTGCCGAACGGGGCGCCGGTCGCCAGCAGGTGGCTGATCGCCGCGGCGATGTCGTCGGAGAAGGTGAGTCTGCCGAACTGGTCGTCCACGACGGTCGGCGAGATCCCGCGGGAGGCCAGCTCGGCCATCGTGGCGACGAAGTTGTGGCCGTGGCCGACCACCCAGGAGGTGCGCAGGATGTAGTGCCTGTCCCAGCTGGAGACCAGCTCGTCGGCGGCGGCCTTGGTGGTGCCGTAGACCCCCATCGGGGAGAACTCCTCGTCCTCGGTGTGGACCTCGCGGGTGCCGTCGAAGACGTAGTCGGAGGAGATGTGCACCAGGGTGATCCGGTGGCGGCGGGCCACCTCGACCAGGTGTCGCACCGCCGTGACATTGACCGCCCAGGCGGTGGCCCGGTTCTCGGGCGCCTCGGCGGCGTCGACGGCGGTGAAGGCGGCGGCATTGATGAGGGTGTCGACGCCGTCCCAGTCGTAGCCGTCGATGGTCTCGGGGCGGGTCAGGTCGATGGTGTCGCGGCCGAGGAACTCGGCGTTGCCGGTGGTGGTGGCCAGCAGCGCCTCCAGGGACTGACCGAGCTGGCCGGAGGCCCCCAGGACGACGGTCCGGGCCGGCTTGAACGGCGTCACCTCGGCCAGCAGCGGATGGTGCAGGTCGGCCTCGGAGCGCTCGGCTCGTGCCAGCGGAATCGGCCAGTCGACGCCGATCTCCGGGTCGGCGAGATTGGCGAAGGTGTAGGAGGACTTGGCCGCCGGCGACCAGTGCTCGTTGACCAGGTAGGTGTAGGTGGTGCCGTCCTCCAGGGCCTGGTAGCCGTTGCCGACCCCGCGTGGCACGAAGACCGCGGTCTGCGGTCCCATCTCCACGGTGACGACCCGCCCGAAGGAGTCCCCCTCGCGCAGGTCGACCCAGGCTCCCAGGATCCTGCCGCAGGCCACCGAGACCAGCTTGTCCCAGGGTTCGGCGTGGAACCCCCGGGTGGCACCGGCCGAGGCATTGAAGGACATGTTGTTCTGCACCGGGGCGAAGTCCGGCAGGCCCAGGGCCACCATCTTGGCGCGCTGCCAGTTCTCCTTGAACCAGCCCCGGTTGTCGCGGTGCAGCGGCAGGTGGAGGACCAGCAGACCGGGGATCGGCGTCTCCTCGATGGAGAGTTCGTCGGGCCGGCTGGACGTCGCGGCGTCTGTCCCCCGGGTGCTCACGATCACTGGCCTTTCACCGCGTACTTGGCCTCGGTGGCCTGTTTTATCGGGCGCCACCAGGACTCGTGGCCCCGGTACCAGTCGATGGTGTGGGCCAGACCGTCGTGGAAGTTCGTGAACCGCGGCTCCCAGCCGAGCTCGGTGCGCAGCTTGGTGGAGTCGATGGCGTAGCGCAGGTCGTGGCCGGGGCGGTCGTTGACGTGGTCGTAGGCGTCGGCGGGCTGGCCCATCAGCTCCAGGATCAGCTCGATGACGTCCTTGTTGTTCTTCTCCCCGTCGGCACCGATCAGATAGGTCTGGCCGGGGCGGCCGGACTCGAGGATGGTCCAGACCGCGGAGTTGTGGTCGTCGACGTGGATCCAGTCGCGGACGTTGAGACCGGCGCCGTAGAGCTTGGGGCGGATGCCGTCGATGACATTGGTGATCTGGCGGGGGATGAACTTCTCGACGTGCTGACGCGGCCCGTAGTTGTTGGAGCAGTTGGAGATCGTCGCCTCCACCCCGAAGGACCGGACCCAGGCGCGGACCAGCATGTCGGAGGCCGCCTTGGAGGAGGAGTACGGCGAGGACGGGTTGTAACGGGTGGTGGGAGTGAACTTCGCCGGGTCGTCGAGTTCCAGGTCCCCGTAGACCTCGTCGGTGGAGATGTGATGCAGTCGGGTGTGATGGCGCCGCACCGCTTGGAGGAGGGTGTAGGTGCCGACGATATTGGTGTCGATGAAGGGGGAGGGATCCTCCAGCGAGTTGTCGTTGTGCGACTCGGCAGCGAAATGCACGACGGCATCGCAGCGGGCCACCAGTTCGTCGACCAGATCGGCGTCGCAGACCGAGCCGCGGACCAGCTGGAATCGGTCCCCCGGAAGGCCCTCCAGGGAGGACTCGTTGGCGGCGTAGGTCATGGCGTCGAGGACGGTGACGCTGGCATCGGTGTGGTCGATCACCCAATGGGTGAAGTTGCTTCCGATGAATCCGGCGCCGCCAGTGACGAGAAGTGTGGACACGTCGGGCAGTTTAGGGGATTGTCGTGCAATGGGGGCGGCCGGTTCACCGGTATTGCGCGCCTCCGCGGTGGGAAGGGCATTGCAACTCTGCCATGATGTCCCCATGCGAGGCATCATTCTGGCCGGCGGAACGGGTTCACGGCTGCATCCGATCACCTTGGGCACCAGTAAGCAGCTGGTTCCGGTCTACGACAAGCCGATGATTTATTACCCCTTGACGACGCTGATCTTTGCCGGCGTCCAGGACGTTCTGGTGATCACCACGCCGCATGAGGCCGAGGCTTTCCATCGGTTGCTGGGCGATGGTTCGCAGTTCGGGATTCGCATCGAGTTCGCAGTGCAGGCCGAGCCGAAGGGTCTGGCCCAGGCCTTCACCATCGGGGCGGACTTCGTCGGGGAGGGCCCTAGCTGTCTGGTGCTGGGCGACAACATCTTCTCCGGGCCGGGCCTTGGCGCGAAGTTGGCCGGGACCGTCGAGGGTTTGGACGGCGCTCTGGTCTTCGGATACCAGGTGGCCGATCCACGGTCCTACGGCGTCGTGGAGGTGGACGACGACGGGCTTGCGGTCTCGATCGAGGAGAAGCCGACCGAACCGAAATCACACTGGGCGGTGCCCGGGTTGTACTTCTACGACTCCGACGTGGTGGCGATCGCCAAGGATCTCAAGCCGTCGGCGCGTGGCGAGTACGAGATCACCGACGTCAACCGGGTCTACATGGAGCAGCACCGGCTGCATGTCTCGCTGCTGCCGCGCGGCACGGCATGGCTGGACACCGGAACCTTCGACTCCCTCAACGACGCCAGCGACTACGTGCGGACCATTCAGGCCAGGCAGGGTCTTCAGGTCGGCTGCCCGGAGGAGGCCGCCTGGCGGCGTGGGTTCCTCAGCGACGACGAGCTGCTGGAGCGGGCGGTGCGGTTCCAGAAGTCCGGTTACGGCGCCTACCTCAAGGCTCTGGTGACGACTTTGGGGTGAGCGGGCGGTGTGGTCGCGGGAGTCGGGTTGCGGTGCCTGTCTTGAGCCTCTGGTGACGACTTTGGGGTGAGCGGGCGGTGTGGTCGCGGGAGTCGGGTTACGGCGCCTGTCTCGAGGCGCTGCTGACCACTCTGGGGTGGACTGGCGGCCGGTCGGATGGGCCGTGCGGTTGCGGTGTGGTGCTGGTCGGTTCTGGTGGGGTTTTGCTGGTGCTCGCGTCCCGCCTTCGTTCTGGTCTGGTTCGGCGGGGTCTGGACTTCGGCTCGACGGAGACGGGTGGCTCGCCGGATCGGGACCTGCTGCTTGGCCTCCATTGGCTGGGTCTGGTGTGCGGTTCGGCGCGGACGGGTGGCTCGCCGGATCGGAACCTGCCGGTTGGCTTCCTTTAGCTGGGGGTCTGGTGCGCGGCCCTCACACCAGTGCCTCCTGCCGCTGGTCGGCGTCCTCGGACCGGTGGTCGAGGCTGTCTGGTGGTCGGGGAGGACTGGGCAGCGGGCTCAGGTGGGCGGAGCTCTCCCGTGGATCCGGGTCACCCGCTCTGGTGGGGTGGGCGGAGCTCTCCTGGTGATCTGGATCATCGGTTCTCGGCCGGGCTCCGGCGGTGAGCAGGGCGGAGTTCTCCCCAGGATCCGGGTTCCCGACTCTGTTGTCGTGTTGAGCGCTGGCGCGATAGACCCTCGACCGGTCGGGCTCGACGACTCGGGGACGTCCGGTGTCGGGATCGAAGACGACCCTGGGCTGATCTCGATCGCGATACCTACCGGGTTCGACAATGGCGTGATGATGTCGGCACACCAGAACCAGATTGCTCAGCTGTGTGCTGCCACCGGCCCACCAGGGGAGTACGTGATGGGCTTGGCACAGGGCTGCAGGGACGGTGCAGCCCTCGTAGATGCATCCTCCGTCCCGGTGCTCCAGGGCCCGCCGGATGGCCGCGGTGACGAGGCGTTCGGAGCGGCCGACGTCCATGATCTGTGAGTCCGAGCCGAGCACGATGGGCAGGATCTCGGCATCGCAGCACATTCTGCGCAGTGTTCCGGCATCGACCGGAACCTCGCCCTCGAAGGTCCCGGCATCGATGAGTCCCTGCAGGGACTCGCGCATGTCCTCGTAGCCGATGGTGACGACGATCCTCGGCGGTTGGCCGCCGGCGGAGGGAATCAGATCAGTACTGGCCAGCAGGTTCGTGGAGTCGACCAGGGCGTCCGCCATCCGTTGAGCGGTGGTTCGGGCACCTCTGGCATCGGCCTCTTTTCGCAGCGTGAGGTATCGAGCGGTGGTGATGATCCCCCGGTTCCGCTGAACCTTCAGGGCATCCAACTCGGCGCGTTCGGCCTGGCGACCCTTCTCGGCGAACGCCTGCAACGCGCCAATGATCGTTCGGCCCTCCAGCTCGGGAACCTTCCCGGAGAACCAGATGGATCCGTGGTCGTCGCTGCCCCAGCAGAACTTCCGTTCGGCCTCCGCCTGCCTGCGGAGAGCTGCTGCCCTCGCCGCCCGGTCGGCTGCCGAGGGTGCCAGCCGGGGTGCTGCGGCCTCCAGAACCGAGGCAGTCCTGCGGGACAACTGGCCCGGCGCCGTGGTGCGCGCCGCATCGATGAACTTCCCGGCTGCAGCATCCTTCTCGTCGGCAGACATCTCGTCGAGAGGCAGTTGGCGCAGCTGCTGCCCGATCGCGACGGCATGGTCAGGGGTGATCGTCCCGGCCAGTGCGGCGTCACGCACAGTGCCATTGGCAGTGATCGCCGAGGCTCGATGGACTTCGCCGATGCCCTGGCTTGAGGACCGGCCCTCCTCCTTCGCCAGGAAGCCCGACAGGGCCAGGCCGGTGGCGCGCTCGGTGGCGCAGGACTTGGCGACGGCGTCGGTGACGACCCGTGCCGAGGTGTCCAGTCTGCGAGCCAGGGTGCGCAGGCAGGTCATCGCCTGGACCTTCTCGGTATCGGGCATGGTGCTGAGCGCGGTGTGATCCAGGCCGTCGAGGGCCTGTGAGATCACCCGGGTCGCAGCCCAGAAATCCGATACCGGTTCCATGGACTAATCATAAGTGGACGGCGTCCACCATGCAAGAGATGAACTGAACTATTATTGAGTTAATCCGAACCATTCCGCGGCATCTCAGCGGGCATCTGGTGAGCCTTCCCGTGTGCAATGAAAGCAGCACGAGAGACCTCAACTAATCAACGCTAGCAGATGGCACTGACAGTTCTTCGAGAGCACACTAATAGCAAGAAATTGCTCAACATTCCAATGCTAGCAGGCAGGTCTGACAGTTCTTGGAGGCGCAGAGGGAGCACAGGCAACCTTCCCAGAAAGGCCTGGCGTCGTCCAGGTTCAGCACAGGTTCTGATGTCGCGATGGGCTGGAGGTTGTGCGGTCAGAGGGTGCGGGGGCATCCCTCGCGTGGCGGGTGACGGACCGTCGGGGACGGCGACCTGACCGGTGGCGACGGGACATTCTCCGCGTGGCGGATGACAGGACCCTTCTGGACGCAATCCACGACCAGAACGAGGGGCATCCCCCGCGTGGCGGATGACGGCGCCAGAGGCCGAGATTTCGGGGAGTGGGGGTACCGGGATGGTGTCGTGCGGGCGAGCGCAAGTGGCTGTGTGCCACGGCGGCAGGGAGAACCGACGGATGCAGGGAAATTCCAGTGCATCCGTCAGGTTTCCCTGCCGCCGTGGATAGGAAAGGGGAATCAGCCCCCGAGTCTCAGCCCTGAGGCCTCAGTGCCACTCGCAGGCGATACCGTCGTTGTCGCGGTCCAAGGCGGGCCGATATCCGGGATGGCCACGGTAGAGCGGTGCAGCTCCGGCCTTCTTCGCAGCGGCACAGTTCTTGTAGTAGACAGCGCTCTTCTTCGCGGTCGACTTTGCCGGTACCTTCTTCTTGGCCGTGGTCTTCTTGGCCACGGTCTTCTTCGCCACGGTCTTCTTGGCCACGGTCTTCTTCTTGGCCGGTGCCTTCGCCGCAGCCTTCTTGGCAGTGGTCTTCTTCGCCACTGCAGCCTTTTTCGCCGGCGCCTTCACCACAGTCTTCTTCGCAGCAGCAGTCTTCGCTGATCCGCTCGCCTTCCACACCACCACCGGCGCCCCGGCTCCCGGCAGCTTCTGACCCTTGCACCCCGACAGCACCCGGTAGATCGCATCGTGCTCAGCCGGCGTCACCCAGAGCTTGTAGCGCACCTTCACCGCGACCTGACGCGCCACGTACTGGCAGCGGAAGGACTTGTTGGCCGGGAGCCAGGTGGCGGCGTCGCCATCACCCTTCTTCTCGTTGGTCGGTCCGTCGACCGCCAGCAGTTCCAGCGGGTCATTGGCCAGTTGACGTCGCTGGGTGGAGCTGAGCTTCTGCGCCCCGGTCTGCCAGGCGTCCGACAGGGCGACGACGTGGTCGATCTGGACGGCTGTCGACGTCCCGTTCCCGCGAGTGAAATGGATGTACTTGGCCGTGTAGGGGTCGTTGAGCACCCCAGAGGCGATGACGCAGCCGTGCGTCCCGGCCTTGACGGTCCTCGACGTGAGGTCGCGGGCCAGGATGTCGTTGCGGGTGTCGCAGCCGTTGCGGTTGACATCGGCCCAGGCCTGTCCGAACTGCGCCCTGCTGTACCCGGTCTTGGGCGCCCGGCCCTTCACCGGCACCTTCGCCAGCGCTGCCAGTGCGGTTCCCTGGGCGGCCGACTTGGCAGGGGCGTTCGTCGCAGCGGCCTTGGCGGGCAACGCCGATATCCCGGCCTGGCGCGACATGTCGGCAGAGGTCCCGCCGGCAGCGGAGGCCGTGCTGGATCCAGGGGCACCAGCAGGGGAGACGCCGCTCGACCGTGAGGCCGACGACACTCCTGCCTGCGCCACGGCCGGCCCGCCGGAAACCCCGGCAGAAGCTCCAGCAGAGGCCCGGGCGGGGGTCGCAGCAGTCACCGCCGACTCCGTGGTGCCACCGCAACCCGTCATGGCCAGGGCAGCGGCCACCACGACGACTCCGGTCCCGGCGCGGAACAGGAGGTCGGGGTGTCGATGGCTATGGCCAGACTGGCTATGACCAGAGAGGGGCAGGGGTTGCAGATCACGGTGGCGGCTTTCGCTGGAGGGTGGACAGGTCAGACGGCACTGGCCCCGAGGCGATTGCGGCGTCTCGAACCAGGCAGCAGTAGTTCTACCTGTCGCCACCGACAACTCTGACGGGAGGCAGCACCACCAGCCTGACAGACTAGTCACAGCCACGGTGGGCGTGACCCCGGCCCCCGCATTCAGGCGGGCAGCAGCTCCCAGATGCTCTCCCCGGGCCCCACCTCGATCACCCCGGCCCCGACATCGCCGGCCGGATCCTCCCCGCCCCCGGCGCCCAGTTCCACCCGGCACACCATCTCCTCGGGCACCACCAGATGAAGCTTGCGGGTGCTCAGATCCCATTCGACGGTCAACCTGCCACGCGAGGTCAGCCGGCTCGACCGGCACTGGGAGACGCCGTCCACCAGCCCGGGACGGATCCGCACCTCGGCCCAGTCCGGGGCCACCCGTTGGACCCCGGCGACCCGGGTGAGGATCCAGTCGGCCACGGTCCCCTGGAAGAAGTGGTCGCGGCTGCGCGCCCCGGCGTCCCACCTCTCCCACATCGTGGTCGCGCCCTGGTCGATCCAGTACCCCCACGACGGGCAGCTGCGCTGGGTCGCGATGAGGAAGGCGTCGGCGCCGAAGCCGGCGTCGGTGAGCACGTTGAGCAGCAGGCTGGTGCCGATGTGGCCGGTGTTGAGGTGGTGGTGGCGGCCGTGGACGTCGTCCACCAGGCTCTCCAGCACCGCCTGCCGGCTGGCCTGCGGCACGATCCCGAAGGCCAGCGGCATGAGGTTCGAGGTCTGCCGGTACTCGCCGTCGCGAGCGGGTGAGGCGGAGGGGTCGAGGGAGGTGGCGTAGCAGCACCGCACGGGATCCAGGAAGACGCCGTTGATCCTCTCGGCGAGGGTCCTGGCGGCGTCCGAGAACTCGTCAGGCCGGTGGAGACGCCCGGCCAGCTCGGCCGCCTGCCGCAGCCCTCGGTACAGGAAGCAGGATGCCGACAGCCGGGTGTCCTCGGGAGGGGGCCCGTCGATGTAACCGGGGGAGAGGTAGTCGCCGAGTTCAGAGCGGGCCAAGCCGTCGTCGTCCAGTCGCGACAGCTCCCAGCGCAGGTATCTGCCAAGGCACTCCCAGTGGCGTCCCGCCGGTTCCAGATCCCCGTAGACATCGGCCAGATGCATCAGCATCCCGGGCAGGATGCAGGACCACTCGGGGGCCGGGGCGCACTCGCCGGGCAGATATCCCCAGCCCGGACTCGGCGCGATGACGGACAGCTGTCCGGAGGGGAGCTGGGTGGCGGCGACGTCGTCCAGCCATTTCGTGAAGAGCTCTCGCAGGTCGAACAGCCCTGACATCGAGTCCATCGCGACCAGCACGTCGCCGGTCCAGCCGTTCTTCTCGAAGATGGGCGTGTCGGTGGGGATGTGGTGCAGGTTGTTGAGGACGGTGGTCGACATCATCGTGACGAGGCGGTTGAGGATCGGTACGTCGCAGTGGAAGTCGACCGCCGGGCGGACCTGCTGGACCAGGGGGATGGCGGTGATCTCGCCGGGGTCGGGGCAGCGCTCCAGCCCCTCGACGCACAGGTAGCGGAAGCCCTTGTAACTGAACTCGGGCTGCCAGTACAGCCGCCGACCGGCGCCGATGAGCAGGTCGGTCTGGAAGCGCGGGGTGTGGACGTGCTCGTTGGCGCAGGTCAGGTTGCCCTCGCGATCGAGCTTCTCGCCGAACCGGACGCGCAGCTGTCGGCCCTCGGCCAGCGGGAGGTCGTAGCGGGCGACGCCGGCGATCATCTGGCCGAGGTCGCCGATCCAGCCGGCGGCCGATCCTCGCCAGCTGGGTCGGATCGGGGTGCCGGGGACCACGGGCTCATGAGGGCGCTCGACGAGTCGACCGCCGGGGCCCTGGACCACCGCCACCGGTGACCAGTCGCCTGGAGTGCAGCGGTCGTCGTAGGTCTCGCCCTCATACATCGAGTCGAAGCGGATCGGGCCCTCGCCGCAGATCCAGGACTGGTCGCTCACCAGCAGGATGTCCTCAGTGTCATCCCGTGTCAGCGCGCAGATGAGCCTCGGATCGGCCCGCCATGGGGCCTTCTCCCAGCGCCAGGCGTTCGGGGTGGCCATGTTGAAGAAGCCGCGCCCCAGCGTCACCTCAAGGGTGTTGCGGCCCGGTCGGAGCAGGGAGGAGACGTCGTGGCGGGAGTAGTAGATGACCCGCCGGGGATCGCTGATCGCCGGCTCCAGGGCTCCGACCCCGACAGGCACTCCGTTGACCCGGATGGCATGGACGCCGAGCCCGGCGATCCTCAGGACGATGCTGCCGCCAGCGGCACGATCCGGTTCGGGAGCGGCGTCCAGGCTGAAAGCCCGCCGGAACACCGGGGCCGCCGCATCGCCGCTGGCATCGGCGCTGGCCACCTTGCCCCTGGGACTCGACGGCCGGGAGATCCAGCTCGCCAGGTGGAGTGGATCGGAGGCAGGCTCGGTATGTTCCATGGCAGGACGCTACGCCGATCCGCCAGTGGAGGCGCGAGCCGAGCTGGCCAGCAACCCACAGCCAGTCGGCACCAACTACATCAGCCCCGCTGCATTCCTCACATCTGCGGTGCTCAGCAGGATCTTGCCGCGCAGATGCCCAGCGGCCAGACGCCGGTACGCGGCTTGGGCGGAATCCAGCGAGTACACCGAGTCGATCGGCAGCATGATGTCCCCGACAGCCAGAGCTCTCGCCAGCCGATCCAGGTCATCAGGAAGCGCGGCAGCAGATCCGTCGGTGTGGACCCCGAGCTCTCCGGCGGTGGAGCCGGCGGCCACTGCATTGATCCGGGAGGCGGACACCCCGAAATTCAGCAGGCCTTTGACCTCATCGATTCCACGGGTCGAGTAAGCGGCACTGATCCCAGCCGGTGCCAGTTCCCGCAGCCGATCCCACATGCCCCCGTCGTAGTCCACCGGGATCACTCCGAGAGCGCGCAGGAAGTCGAAGTTGGCCGGGCTCGCGCTCCCGATCACTCTCGCCCCACAGGCGCGGGAGAGCTGCGCGGCGAGCACCCCGACGCCACCGGCTGCACCGCTGACGAAAACCGTCTCGTCCTCAGACGGAGCAATCGCCCGCACCCCCGCGACAGCGGTCGTCCCGGCGATCTGAAGACCGCCGGCCACGTCGAGGCCCAGCCCGGCGGGCAGCAGATGCAGATCCCGAGGAGAGGCCAACAGGTAGTCGGCGGCAGCGGCCAGACGACGCCCACCGAACACCAGGTCCCCCACGGCCAACCCCGCGACCCCAGCGCCCACTCCGGCCACCACGCCGGAGAAGTCATTGCCGCACCCTGAAGGCAGATCGGGGACGATGAAGAAGGTGCCGGCCATGATTCGCAAGTCGGAGGGGTTCAGCCCGGCATAGACCACCCGGACCAGCACCTGGCCGGGCCCGGCAACAAGTTCAGGGGCAGGCTCGACACACAGATTCTCGATCCCACCGAACTCATGGAAGACGATTCGACGCGGCATCCCGACCCCTGTCCTCGGCCCATACAAGCTGGCCCGAACGGCCAGCGATGCTGTGCAGGCTAGTACCTACCAGGGCTCAACCGTCGGATCAGGATCAGTCAGCGACTGTCCCACTCCTGCATGGCGAATCAGTACGCCCCCGAGGACCCCACCACGGCCTTCGCGGTCCTGCCCAGGATCGCGACATCCTGGAGCATCGACCAGTTGTCCACGTAGTACAGATCCAGTCGGACGGTGTCCTCCCAGGACAGATCCGAGCGCCCGGACACCTGCCACAGCCCGGTCAGACCGGGGCGAACATCCAGACGCCGCAGCACCTGAGGCTGATACCGCGCCACCTCGGCCTCCAGGGCCGGACGTGGCCCCACCAAGGACATCTCACCCCTGAGCACATTGAGGAACTGGGGCATCTCGTCGATCGAGTAGCGCCGGATGAAGGCCCCCACCCGGGTGATCCGGGGGTCCTTCCTCATCTTGAACAGCACACCATCCGACTCGTTGTGGGCCAGCAGGGCCCTCGCCTTGATGGTCTCGGCATCGGTGACCATGCTGCGCAGCTTGAGGCAGTTGAACACCTCACCGCCCAGCCCTACCCGTCGCTGCTTGAAGATCACCGGGCCGCCGTCCTCCAGCTTGATCGCCAAGGCCGCCACAGCCACCAGCGGCGCAGTGGCGACGAGCAGCAGGACAGCCCCGACGAGGTCCACCACCCGCTTGGGCCCGGCTCCGGCCCTGGCAGCCCGCGGCTTCTCGATATGCACCAGGGGTAGGCCGGCGACAGGGCGCACGTTCATCCGAGCGGCGGCCACATCGGTCACCGAGGGCACCACGATGAGATCGGTGCGCTCATCCTCCAGCTGTCGGGCGATGAGGTTGAAGTCGCGCCCGCTGGGGTAGGCGCCCTCGGTGAAGATGACGGTGTCCACCCCTGTGCGCCGCACAGCGTCCACCACATACTCGGGCACCGCGACGACCGGCACGGTGAGCGCTGCCTGGCAGCCCTTGATGTCCTCGGTGAGCACGCCGACCGGGTCGTAGCCCAGCCAGGTCTCCCGGTTGAGGATGGTCATCACCTCGATGATGTGATCCAGGTCGCCGGCGATGAGCACCCGGGACCGGTACTTTCCCTTGACCCGGGCCAACTTGATGATCCGGCGATAGGTGATATGAGCCACCAGAACCGACGGAATCCCGATCAGGAAAACGGTGACGTAGAAAGTTCTCGACAGCGGATACTCAAGCAGATAAGAGGAGATCCCGAGCAGCCCTGCGGTGAGCAGTGAACCGTGGAACACCCTCCGGTACTCGGCGACCTCGGTGGTCAGCTGGGTGCGCCGGTAGCCGCCGACGAGCCCGATCATCGCTGCCCACAGCGGCATCACGGTCAGTACAACGGGGGTGTAGAGGCGGGCGTCGTTGAACAGCTCGGCGTTGGCGTGCGCGCTGATTAACAGCGCCAGAATGACCACCGCGCCGATCACGGCCAGATCGATGCTCATCGAGGTCTTGATCCGCCAACGCCGGTGGCCGGGGTCGCGGTCGGGGGTGGAGCGTCGCACAGCCTCGGGTGTGGCGCCCCTGAGGGGCAGTTGGGATGCCGGTGCGGCGGTGGCCACCTCCCGCAGCGCGGGGAAAGGGTGGACCATCGGCTCGTCGATCACTGCGGGACTCCTCTCGTGGGCAACTTCGGCACTGCAGTGCCCATCGGGCTTGGGCTCATCGGGCCCTGACCCACGTGGACAGGGCCCCACCCGGGCCGGCGTGATTGGGTGTCACTCTAACGAGACTTGGCCGAAAGTTACGGATTCTCGTGGATCAGACTTTTGTCTAAGTGGTCGCCGTCCACATGAGAATTCTTGGTCGTACCATTAAGAGGAGGTGTCGATCTCCCAACTGACAAGACGAGATGCAGTCACAGACGGGATTTGATCGCGATTCTCCCGCCTCGATCATTTCGCGGTCAGCGAACGGATGGACACCGGTTCAATCCGGTTCAGGTGGCCGGCAGCTGGCGCGCGGCTCTGAGTGTCAGACTTAGGGAAGCCGATGGAAGGAAAGCTGTGATGCGCCCTGTTGCCCTGGTGAGTTGCCCCGACCACTCGGCTCGGGTGACGCCGCGAGTGAGCCGCCTGGCTCAGGCGCTGCGCGGGGCCGGACAGCCTGTGGTCATCTGGCAGGTGGATGACGCCGCGCATCCCAAGGCCGACGGCTCGAGGCCTCCCCGTGACCACGGGCGCCAGCAGGGTCAGACGCCGGTCCGCCATCTTCCGGCGCCGCGCCAGGGGCAGACGATCCGTTCGAGGATGCTGCGGCGTCATGCGGTGGCCGAGGCCCAGCAGATCTGGCGCCGGGCGCTGCGTGAGGACCGGCCGACTGCCCTGAATCTTCAGGGCTTCGGCTCGGCAGGCAGCTACGGGCTGTCGCTGGCCAAGCGCGAGAACGCCCCGTTGGTGCTCACCAGTACCGGGGAGACGCTGGCCCGCAATCGCCAGCCTGTCCCCGTCAAGCCTTTCGTGGAGACCCTGCGCCTGGCCGGCGCGATCACCGCGGTCTCCCGTCCGGTGCGCGACGACCTGCATCTGAGGTTCGGCGCCGAGCGTGTTCAGGTGATTCCCGATGGAATCGATCCCTCTCTCGACCTGGACTTCGGCTGGGGTGACATTCCCTGGCAGATCGATGGCCGCAAGGTGGTCTTCGCGGCTGGGGCGGTGGACCAGAGCAGCGGCTTCGATCTGTTGGTCGAGGCGGCGGCGCGCAGCGGGGTGGCCTACCGGCTGGTGATCGGTGGGGACGGCGGCTCTCTGGGCACCTTGAGGAGCTGGTCCCGCCAGCTCGGCGGGCGGGCCAGCATCGAGTGGGCCGGATCGGTGTCGGCACGGCAGATCGCAGCCGGGATGGAGCACGCGGACGTGGTGGTCTTCCCCAACCGCGCCGACACCGATCCGGGTGCCATCGTCAGCGCGTGGAAGCTGGGGACCCCAGTGGTGGCCTCGGCGACCGCAGGCGCCGTCTCGGTGGTGAACCACGGGATGGACGGCCTGCTGACCCCGATCGGTCAGTCGGCTCCACTGGCCGAATGCGTGGATCGGCTGCTGATCGACCAGCCGCTGGCCGAAGGCCTCGCCGAAGAGGGCGGCCGGAGGGTGGCCGAGCTCAGCTGGGAGACGGCAGCGAGCCGGTACCTTGAGGTCTTCGCAAGACTCTGAGCGAGCCCACCACTTCTCACGCCGCAAAGCCGCAAGGGAGATCGGAATGCTGCGGTTACCAGGGCCGACTGAGTCTCGCCCTTGAGCCTTTCATGATGACCTTCCTTGAACTGCAGTGCGGACCCGCGTGCATGGCGACAGTGTCCCGCCGATATGGTGACGGCCATGCTGTCGCACGCCGGCACGGCCATGCGGCTGTGGCATGACCTTGACCGCCCCATCACCGGCAGGCGGGTCCCGGGTTCCATACCGGTGCTGGCGGCCAGTGTGTTTGTCGGCCTGGTGGTGGACGCCTTGATCGTTCCCACCGGGTTCAACCTGGCCTACAGCGACGCACAGTCCCACTTGACCATTGCTCGGCGTCTCTTCGACACCGCCAGCGGAGCCGGCATCCAGCAACTCGGTACGGTCTGGCTGCCGATGCCACATCTGCTGCTGGCTCCCATGGTGCTGTCGAGATGGATGTGGCACACGGGGTGGGGGGCGGCGGTGCTGGGTTCGATCTGCCTGGGTGTGACGGCGTGTTGTGTGTATCGCTCTGTCGCGCGCTGGGGAGGGGGTCGGGCGGCTCGCATGGTGGGAGTTGCTGTCGTGGTGATCAATCCCTCGATGCTCTACCTGTGCGCCACCGCGCTCACCGAACCGGTGCTCATCGCGGCGATGGCGATGAGCCTGGCGGGATTGTCCGATCTGGCGACCCGCCGCCGGATCTCAAGTCCCGGCGAGGTGGCGATCTTCTGTGGCATTCCCGCAGCCCTGGCCGCACTGTCGCGCTATGAGGGGTGGGCACTGTGCCTGACCGGGACGATCTTTGTCGCCGCGGTGGTGTGGCGCCGTAGCAGATCGTGGTCCAGACTTGCCGCCACGGTGGCTGGCTTCGGCGGGCCTCCGGTGCTGGCCATCTTGTGGTGGCTGGGCTACAACTGGGGTTGTCTTTCACGATCCGCTGGCGTTCTTCAGGGGGCAGTTCTCGGCCAATGCCCAGCAGGCCGAGATCGTGGCCAATGGCGTCAGCACGAAGTCTGACTTGGGAGCCAGTCTGGCGGCATTGAATCTCGCGGTGAGCTCCAGTGTGGGACCGGCCTCGATCGCCATCGCCGCGTTCGGGGTCGTGGCGTTCATCCTCAGCAAGCGCCGGGGAGACCGCGGCCTACTCCTGGTGGCCGCGGCGAGCAGCTATCTCTTCCTGGTCGTCGCCCTGTACGCCGGCCAGGCAATCACCTGGAATCCAGCGGTACGTTCCGGCTACTCGTGGAACAACCGGTTCGGCATGGCGAGCATCCTCCCAGTTGCGTTGCTGGCCGCGGTCGGTGTCCAGACTGTTGAGGATCTAGCCGACCGCGTCGGGTCCGGCACGCTACGGACATGGGTTCGCAGCATTGTGTCCGTGCTCCTGGTCGGCGTGCTGGTTCTCCAGGCCTTCTGGTTCATGCAGCATCCGGCCGAACGCTCACAGGTCATCAAGGAGGCCGCAGTGTCATGGCAGGCGGACGCTCTTCCCCGTCAGGCGGCAGTGTGGCTAGGGCGACATTATGACGGCGGTCGGATACTGCTGGATGAGACTGGCAGCGCAAACGCCCAGCTTCCCCAGATTGGGTTGCCACTGAGGCAGTACTACCTTCAGGCCGACGGCGTGCGTTTCCAACAAGCGCTGGCCCAGCCGGAGGGACATGTTCGTTGGGTGTGGGTGAGCAGCAAGGGGCAGGACGCCGTGCGGACGGCCTCTGCCACCCCTTCCTTCCAGCGGGACTACCGGCCAGCCTTCGCCAACGCCGCGATTACCATCTACGTCAGGACGCACGGATGACTATTTCGGGGGTGCGAGGCGCTGCGAGCGGTGAGCAGCAGGCTGGTGGGGTGACGGATCATCGGCTGGATCCCCGGGTCATGGTGGAGGCCGGCTGGGGTGCGGGCAATGAGTCCCAGACTCCGGACTGGATCCCGTGGTGCCGAGAGCACGGTGAGCTGCTGGTGGCGGCGTCGGGACCAGTGACGACGGCGCTCCGTCTCAGCGTTCTGGACGCTACCGGTGAGTCCAGCGTGGGATTTCTGCACGCTGACCCGCAGCAGATCTGCGATGCGCAGGCACAGCTGCGCGTGTGGTTGGCGAATGAGGCTGCCGAGGGGTTCGCTGAAGCCACCCCGAACTTCTCAGCCAAGAAGGGGATCTGGCGGCGGCAGGCGGTCCTGCCCGCACTGGCAGGAATCCTCATCGTGGCTGGGGCGATTCTCGACTGGAGAGTCCTGATCGTCGTGCTCTTCGGGCTGGGCAGTGTTTCCTTCCTGATCAGCTCGGGGTACAAGGTGATGGCGACCTTCCTCAGCCCAGTGCGGAGGTTTCAGGAGAGACGTATTGCGGGACCGGCCGGCCGGTGGCGCCAGAGGTCCGTGAACCCAATCGCCGGTAAGGGCGGCTTCGGAGAGAATGCGGCAGCGCCAGAAGAGGCTGATTCTCTGGAAGCGGCAGGGGAGTCCATCGGCGAGGATGAGATGCCGGTGTACTCGATTCTGGTGCCGGTGTTTCATGAGGCGGCCGTGGTGGCCAGCATCATGCGCAGCTTCCTGCGTCTGGACTATCCCCGGGAGAAACTTGATGTCTTGATCTTGCTGGAGGAGGATGATGTCGAGACCATCCAGGCAGCCAGAGCAGCGGAACCGCCGAGATGGATGCGGCTGATCATTGTGCCGGCCGGGGAGCCGCGCACCAAGCCGCGTGCCTGCAACGTCGGGCTGCTGCTGTGCCGGGGGGAGTATGTGGTCATCTATGACGCCGAGGATCGGCCCGAGCCGGATCAACTGCGTAAGGCTCTGGTGAGTTTTCGCCACGACTCTGGCCGTCAGGGACAGCTCGCCTGTGTGCAGGCATCCCTGAACTTCTACAACCCTGACTACAACCTGCTCACTCGGATGTTCGCCATCGAGTACGCCCAGTGGTTCGATTTCATGCTTGTTGGGTTGGCGGGGACTCGGATGCCATTGCCTCTTGGGGGCACCTCGAACCACTTCAAGCGGTCTGCTCTGGTTGAGGTCGGTGGCTGGGACCCCTACAACGTCACCGAGGACGCCGACCTGGGCATCCGGCTGGCAGCCTCGGGATACCGGGTCGACGTCATCGACTCGACCACCTGGGAGGAGGCCACCCCGCAGCTGATGCCGTGGATCCGGCAACGGACCCGATGGATCAAGGGTTACCTCGTCACTGCTGCGGTGAATCTGCGACGTCCGGCTCGCTGGCTGAGACACAATGGGGGCAGGGCGGCGGTGACGATGGCGGGCCTGATTGTTGGGACGCCGGCGAACTTCTTGCTGTACCCGGTGACGCTGGCATTCACCTTGTGCGCTTGGCTGCTGGGCCCGCTGGTCCAGATCCGCCTGCCCCACGATCTGCTCGTGCTTGGTCTGACCAACCTCGTTGTCATGAACGTGCTGATGATCATCACCTCTGGCATCGCGGCGTGGCGGCGATACAACTGGAGAATCGGCATCTTCGCGATCTTCCTGCCGGTCTACTGGCTGCTGCATGCGGCAGCGGCCTGGCGGGCGGCTTACCAGCTGATCTTCGACCCCCACCGGTGGGAGAAGACGCCGCACGGCCTAGATGTACTTCCCCGTGACGTTGTGAACGCGGGCTGAGGGGGTCTGGCCGCCGATCCCGGTGTGGGGTCTGTGGTGATTGTAGTGATGGAGCCAGGTCTCGTAGGCTGCGGCGCGCTCGGCTTCGCTGGCGTAGGGCTTCGCGTAGGCCCACTCGACGGCGAGGGTGCGGTTGAACCGCTCGACCTTGCCGTTGGTCTGCGGCCGGTATGGCCGGGTCCACTTGTGCTTCACATGGTCGCCGAGCGCGTCAGCGAAGGCGCCTGACCGGTAGCAGGAACCGTTGTCGGTCATCACCGCGGTGACTGTGACGCCCAGGCCTGTGAAGAACGCGTTCGCGCGGGTCCAGAACCCCGCTGCG
>NZ_AUHZ01000011.1 GCF_000423445.1 Acidipropionibacterium thoenii DSM 20276
CGCAGCGGGGTTCTGGACCCGCGCGAACGCGTTCTTCACAGGCCTGGGCGTCACAGTCACCGCGGTGATGACCGACAACGGTTCCTGCTACCGGTCAGGCGCCTTCGCTGACGCGCTCGGCGACCATGTGAAGCACAAGTGGACCCGGCCATACCGGCCGCAGACCAACGGCAAGGTCGAGCGGTTCAACCGCACCCTCGCCGTCGAGTGGGCCTACGCGAAGCCCTACGCCAGCGAAGCCGAGCGCGCCGCAGCCTACGAGACCTGGCTCCATCACTACAATCACCACAGACCCCACACCGGGATCGGCGGCCAGACCCCCTCAGCCCGCGTTCACAACGTCACGGGGAAGTACATCTAGTGAGTGCGGATCTCGGTGACCTTGCCGTTCTGATACGCCAGGACGTAACCGTTGGAGAAGTTCTGGCGGGTCTGGCGGCCTTGGTGGTACTCGTTGCTCACCGGGCGCCCGTACCGGCTCTTCTCGGATCCACGTAAGGTCCACGTCTTGTAGATGGCCCCGCGGACCGGGAAGGTTTTGCCGTCGATTCCCCAGGTGATGGCGCCGGCCTCGAACCAGCTCATTCGGCGCACCCCGCCAGCTCGGCCGTTGACCTCATCGGATTTCGGCAGTCCCATCGCCGAGACCCCGCCGATCGACTGGAAGGTCGACCAGATGGCTCCCCGGATCAGGTAGGCATGGCCTCGCCCGGGGTTGTTGAGGATCCCGCCCTTCTGGAAGGTCACCCTCGAGTCGCCGTCGCTGGTGGCATAGCCCAACGAGCTGAGGGCGGTTGAGATGCCCAGTGACCGCCACTTGGTGGAGATCGCGCCGTGGAACTCGTGGGCTCCGGTGGCCCGGCTGTACGTGACGACGCCGTTGCGGAAGAACTGATAGGACCCGCCATCAGGAAGGTTGACCATCGGTGCCGTCGGGGCGCCCAGGAGGTTTCGTGCCACGGCGTACTTCGCCCCGATCGGGCCCGTCGTGGGATAGCCGGGAGCAGGGCTCGGTACGGACGCCAGTGCCGCCAGCTGTGTCGAGGAGCCGTTGAACTGGTTCTGATCGAACGGCGCGTCCGAGTACTGCCAGACGGTGTGGACCTGCCAGCCCATGGGCAGCGTCGAGGGCGCCGAGCGGTACGACGCGATCCACAGCAGATTCGTGGCCGCGAGGTTGGTTCCCACGCACATGTCCCACCAGCTCCGTGAGGTGTAGATGATCGGGTAGCGGCCCCATCGTGCGGCGTAGTAGCTGTCGAAGCTGGTGATCCAGGCGGTCATCTGGGACTGGCTCAGCCCGTAGCAGTCTCCGCCGCTGTACGGGTTGTACTCCAGGTCGAGAGCCCCAGGAAGGGTTCTCCCGTCGGCTGTCCAACCACCTCCGTTGTCGGAGAAGTACCTCGCCTGGTCGGCCCCCGAGGAGGAACTCGGAATGGCGAAGTGATACCTGCCGTGCAGCAGCCCGGTCTGAGAGGCGCCGGAGGCCTGGGTGGTGGACAGCGGATTGGTGTAGGTGTGGCCCTCGGTGGCCTTGACCCAGACGAAGCGGTAGCCAGCTGCCCAGCGGGAGGCCCAGTGGACGGTGCCGTCGTGGCTGCTGACGTCGAGCCCCGGGACTCCGGTGAGGGTGGTGACCGCAGTGCTGCTCCGCAGGCCCCGGACCGCAGCCGGCGCCTGCTCGTTGGCGCGGATCTGTGAGCCCATGGCGTGGTCGCCGGCGGTGCTCTGCGAGCTCTGGTCATCAGACGTGGTGGGGCTGGCAGTGCTGTCCGGGTCGGCGGTGCTCTGCGGGTTGGCAGGGCTGGTTAATGTAGAACTGCCGGTCGGCGTCGGACTGGGCGTCGTGGCCGGTGAGGCGAGGGCGACGGTCGGTGCGACCGTGGTCAACAGCGTGGCGGTGATGAGGGCCGTAAGAAGCGATGTGTGCCCATGTCTGCCAGTGCGCATGAATACCCTTCCGGGAGTGGGACGCGCTCATCCTATTGGGTGGCCTCCCGGGCCGGATCACCAGGTGGTGACCAGCCTGATCCGCTGCACGTCCAGGGCGTCGAGCCAGGCCGGGTCGCGCAGCAGCCGGGCCTCCCAGACCCGCTTGTCCCAGCCTCGGCCGAAGTGGCGCCTGGCCCAGGTGGACTCGGCTCCCGGGTGCAGGAAGATCTCGCTGGTTCCCTCGGGCAGGTGGGCCAGCAGCCACAGGTACTGGGCGCGCATCGCGGCGTAGTTGGGGATGAGGCCGCGCGGGAAGGGATTGGTGGTCGATTCCTCGGGCAGTGCCACTTCGGAGTGGTCGGCCAGTGCCACTGCTGCGGTGTGGCGGCGCCTCAACCACGGCGGCAGATAGGGCCCGGCCAGCAGCCGGGTGGAGCGGGGCAGCCGGAAGCCGAGCTGGTGATGCTGGCAGAAGTCGACGGCGACCTCCATCGGGCCCCGGTTGTCCGGTCGGCGGCCCGTCGCGGTCGACCGGGTCGCGGCAGACCTCGGGTCGCTCGGGAGTGGGGGAGCAGGTGGGGTGTGCAGCCCGTAGAGGGTGCCGCAGTGGGAGTCCAGCCTGATGGGGCGGAGGCCGAGCTCGACGGCTCGGTCGTACTGGGCCTGGAGTTCCTCGGCGATGATCCAGGGGTCGGCGCGCTTCTCGGCGAGGGCGGCGCTGACTGGAAGGATGCCATCTGGCTCTGCGAGTCGGCGTCCGGCCTCCGACAGCGGCTGCCAGCCGTCGCGGCCTCGTTCGGAGTTGGTGGCGAAGTGCAGGCTGACAGCGCATCTCCCCTGGTCGGCGAGCTGGGCCAGGGCGGCGGTGCGGGTGGGGGACAGGTCCGCGGCCAGTGCGAGCACCGTGGTCGAGGTCAGACATCCCTCGTCGATGAGTTCGAGCACCAGGTCGGCCGAGGCCGGGTCGTAGCCGAAGTCGTCGGCGTTGATCACCAGGCTGCGGTCCACGGCCCCATCGTGCCCCTCAGGTCAAGAGCGGCCGCGGCGACGGGTATCGCCAGTACCGCGCGCACTCGCTGACACCACTGATGGACAGGACAGACGAATTCACTTGTGATGCGGGTCCTGGATGATCCGTTGCAGACTGTGCACGACCTGCGACATCGACGGGTGGTTCGGGGCGAGCGCGCCGTGAAGAGTGAGGCCCTCGATGTAGGCGTCGACGTCACGGGCGAGGTCGGGCGGGAGATGGCGTTCGAGGGCGGTCCGGCTGCGCTGCATCCACTGTTCAGTGATGTCGCGGAACTCCGGGCGCCGGGCGGCGATCGTGTACAGCTCGTGGTTGAGGACCAGATCGCCGGCGTCGTCGCGGATGCCGCTCATGATGACGCCGGCGATCGCAGCGATCACCGAGTCCGTCCCCTCGGCCTCGGCGAGCGCGCTCTCCAGCGGCCCGCTCGCCCGCTCCGCGAACCGCTCGAACGCCTGATGGAGGAGGTCGTCCATGCCGGTGAAGTGGTAGGTCATCGACCCCAGGGGGACGCCGGCCTCCTCCGCGACCTTGCGGTGGGAGACGCCGGTGACGCCGTCGCGGGCGATCACGGCCAGGCATGCGTCGATGATGACGCTCTTGCGGTCTGCGTAAGTCATCGCGCTGGCACCTCCCGGATGACGCGTGCTGGATTGCCGACTGCGACGCAGTTCGGCGGAACATCGCGGGTGACGACCGCGCCGGCACCGATCACGGAGTTCTCTCCGATGCTGACCCCGGGGCAGACGATCACCCCGCCGCCCAGCCAGACGTTGTCGCCGATCATGATGGGGCGCGCGGCCTCCAGCTTCGCCCGCCGTGGCTCTGCCTCGACCGGATGGATCGGCGTGAGTAATTGCACGTTCGGGCCGATCTGACAGTCCGCACCGATCGTGGTCGTCGCGATGTCCAGCGCTGTCAGGTTGTAGTTGACGAAGGTGCGGTCGCCGATCACGATGTTCCTGCCGAGATCGACCTGAACGGGCGGACGCACCTCGACATCGGCACCCAGGCGCCCGAACAGCTCTGCCTGGAGCGGGCGGACATCCTCGCCGGCCAGGTCGGCCCGCTGGATGGCGCGCATGAGAGCGCGTGCTCTGGCCGCGATCGCCGAGATCTCCTCATCGCCCCAGACGTACCAGTCGCCGGCGCGCATCCGCTCCGCCTGGCTCCGGTCGTCATCGGCACCCTCACCCATCATCATGTGTACGATCGTACCAAAAAGTTGTACAGTCGTACGCATGACAGCGACTTCCCCATCTGACCGCCCCGTGCGGCACATTGACTGGTCCGAAGGTACCTGGACGAACCCGCCGGCCGACGTCCAGGTGTCCTCCGATGGCATCCTCCATGCGACAGCGGTGGAGGGCAGCGACGCCTGGCGGCACACCTCCTACGGCTTCGTGCACGACACGGAGCATGCGCTCGTCGCGCCCTTTGCACCCGGCTCCTCGATGGAGGTCGAGTTCGGCACCCCCTTCTCCCAGCAGTTCGACCAGGCCGGGATCTTCGTCCGTGCCTCCGACGAGCGCTGGGTGAAGGCAGGCATCGAGTTCGCCGATGGTGTCCCGCAGATCGGCGCCGTCGTCACCGACGGACGGTCCGACTGGTCGGCGACCCGCGCACCCGAGTGGATCGACACGCGAGCGGTGTTCCGGGTCAGTTGGGCCGACGATGCTCTGACGATTCGCGCACGCCGCACCGGGACCGACTGGCAGCTCGTCCGCGTGCTGCCCTTCGATGCGCAGGCCGGCGTGAGCGCGGGTCCATTCCTCTGCGCACCGACACGGTTCGGTCTCACGGTCCCCTTCCTCGACTGGCGTTCGGGTGAGCAGGACAGCTCGCTGCACTGACAGGCGGGCCGTCCTCACTCCTCTCAGCTGACGGTCTCGGGCAGCAGCCCGACCAGTTTCGACGCCGAGATCTCGGCATGCGTACCAGTGATCACCGAGACGATCCACGGTGGACAGTCGGGCGGCAGCGAGAGGCAGACAAGTCCGGCGGCCTGGGGTTTGTCGACCACGTGATGGGGGACCAGTGCGATGCCCAGTCCCCGGTGCACCAGATCGATGAGAGTGTGCACATCGTCCACGATGCACCCCATTCGCCGCCTGATCCCCTGCGCCCGGCAGGTGGCGTCGTTGAGGGATCGGATCCCCCACGACTCCCGGAAGTCGATGAACTCGAGATCTGTCAGCTCGTGCCACTGGGCATCGGTTCGCGAGGCCAGCCGATGGCCCGGCGGAACCATCGCGACGATGGGCTCGCGACCGATCTCGGCGCTGGTGACGGCGCCCAGATGCTCGGTCGTGGCGACGAAGGCGGCGTCCAGCAGACCGCTGTGGACCTGGTCGACGAGATCGTGGGATCCGGCCTGGGTGAACTGGATGTCGACCAGTGGGTATCGACGACGGAACCGTTCCAGCAGATCCGGCACGTCGACCAGTCCGAGGCACTGCTCGGCCCCGACCCGCAGCCGACCGGAGAGCGTCTGGGTCGCACCCACCGCGGCATCGCGAGCGGCCGCCGCCTGGGCGAGGGCTTGGCGGGCGAAGGGCAGGAAGGCGCGTCCCGCGTCGGTGAGTGAGACCTGCCTGGTGGTCCGCGCGAACAACTGCGAGGACAGCTCCTTCTCCAGGCTGCGGATGGCTGCCGACAGGCCTGACTGGGAGACCTGGCAGACGGCCGCCGCTCTGGTGAACTGTTGCTCGTCGGCCAGGGTGACGACGTACTCCAACTGACGCAATTCCATTCAGTGATCGCATCTCTCAATCGAATGGTTCCGAGGTGTTTTGCTTGCATGTGGCGGCTGCCTACTGTGATCCATGAGGACACCCCGCACCTGGAATGGTGACTCAGTGCCACGGCGCCGCACCGGCTCCCGTCGCGATGAGATCGGCCGGTCGTCTGTCACCGAATGACCGAACGTCCCACCCCCAGCACCACACCACGCAGAAAGGCATCGTCATGAAGACCTTCCCTCTCCCGGGAACGAGCATCCTCGCTCCGAATGTCGTCCTCGGACTCATGCGCATCGCCGACAAGTCCGATGAGGAGATCCGCGCCCTGGTTCACGAGGCGCGCGACGCCGGCATCGACTTCTTCGACCATGCCGATGTCTACGGAAACGAGCTGTACCAGTGTGAGCGCCGCTTCGCCGAGGCCATGCGGCTGACCCCCTCTGAGCGCGACGAGATCACGATCCAGACCAAGGCCGGGATCGTCAAGCAGGACGGGCCGTACTTCGATTTCTCCTACGACCACATCATCGAGTCGGTCGACGGCTCACTGAAGGCCCTCGGTACCGACCGCATCGACATCCTTCTGCTGCACCGCCCCGACGCACTCGTCGAGCCGGAGGAGGTCGCCCGCGTCTTCGACGATCTGGAGGCCGCCGGCAAGGTCCTTCACTTCGGCGTCTCCAACCACACGCCACGACAGATCGACCTGCTACGCAAGTTCGTGCGCCAGCCGATCGTCGCCAATCAGTTGCAGCTGTCCATCACCCATGAGCCGATCATCGCCCAGGGGCTGGCGGCGAACATGGTGGGAGAATCCCAGTCGGCGACCCTCGACGGTGGTGGAATCCTCGACTACTGCCGGGTCAACGACATCACCGTCCAGGCGTGGTCGCCCTTCCAGGCGGGGTTCTTCAACGGGGTGTTCCTCGGATCCCCCGAGTACCCGGAGCTCAACAAGGTCATCGACCGGTTGGCAGAGCTCCACGACGTGCCGCCGATGGCCATCGCCACGGCGTGGATCACGCGTCATCCCGCTCAGATGCAGGTGGTGCTCGGCACGACGAATCCCGACCGGGTGTCGGAGGCGGCCAGGGGATCCGATCTGGAGCTCACAAGGGCGGAGTGGTACGAAATGTTCCGCGCCTCCGGTCATCTCATCCCGTGATGACCGGAGTGCCTCAGCTGGGCTGCCAGCCCTCCGGTGGGTCCTCCCCGACCAGTCCGTCGATCGACTCGCGGATGAGGTCGGCGTGGCCGGTGTGTCGGCCGTACTCCTCGACCAGGTCGCAGACGAACCGGCGCAGGGTCGGCCGCTGGCCCTGCCAGGTGACCTCGGTGAGCTGGTCCAGGCCGCCGTCGTCGAGCAGTTCATCGAGGCGACGCCGTGACGCCGCCACGGTGGAGTCGTAGAGCGCGTAGAGCTCGGCGGGGGAGTCGTTGGCCGCGGAATGGAAGTCCCAGTCGGCGTCGGCCTCCCAGTCGACGGAGGTCCACGGCTCACCGGGGTCGAGTCGGTAGGTCTTCCAGGTGAACTGGGTGGCCTCCACGAAGGACAGGTGCTTGAGCAGGCCGCCGAGGGTGAGCTCGGAGGAGCTGATCCGGGCATTGAGCTGATCGGCGTTCAGTCCGCCGGCCTTCCACCTGAAGGTGGCGCGCAGTCGGTCGAGCATGCCGATCAGGTGCTCGCGTTCGGTGCCGGCCAGCGGCGGTTCGATGGGCCAGGTCTCGGTCATCCGGCCACGGTAGCGAGGGGTCGGGTCACAGCCATGGGCCGGATGGGCTCAGTGCAGGGCCATCGGATGGACGGTCGCGCGGACCAGCCGGGCAGGCCCGGCGGCGGTCAGTCGCATACCGGTGGCGCCCGGGCCGGGGCGGATGGCCGAGGTGATCGTGGTCAGACCGTCGGGGCTGAACACCTCGACGCGATCGGCGTCGGCGATGATCCGCAGCCACACCCGTCGCATCACGCCGAGGCTGGATGCCGGCCAGCGCACAGTGGTCGAGGCGCTGCTGGCGCGCAGCAGCTGTTCGGCGGGCACTCCCGGTCCGGGGTGCGGGGTGGTGAACCACTGGGTGAACTCGGTGGCCCCGCTCTGGCTGCGGTCCAGTGTCAGCGAGCCCTCGGCGGGGCGCCACACGATGTCGGTGTGGACTCTCGAGTCGCAGCGCACCTGGAGGATGACGGCGGCGCAGTGGTCGTAGGCCGAGGCCTCCAGTTCGACCTCCGCGTCGATCGACTGGCCCCCGAGGCCCGACAGCGGGTCGCAGCAGGCGGTGATGGGCTGGCCGGTGACGGTGCGGGTGGCGGCCAGCTGGCCGGTGACCTCGGTGAGCGGGTGGCAGCTCAGACGCGGGCCCGCCGGGGTGCGCACCAGGGCGAGTTCGCGGGTGGTGCAGGATGCCGGCATCCCGGGGACGGGCCCGCCGCAGGAGGTCGCGGTGAGGTGGGGGTAGTCCTCGTTGCCGAGGGTGGCGATCATGGTCCGGCGGCCGGTGGCCGCATCCAGATGGCTGACCGGGCGGTAGAGGTCGCGGCCGAGGTCGACGCGCAGCACCTGTTCGGGTCGGGTGTCCGGGGTGAAGCGGCGGCCGTCCCAGTTGCCGACGGCGTACCGGGTGGTTGAGCCGTTGGTCTGCGGGGCGGCGGTGGAGGTCCACCACAGGACCCACCTGGTGACGCCGTGCAGCGACAGCGGGAAGAGGTCGGGGTGGCTGAGGTTGCCGCCGTCATGCCATCGGGGGCCGCCGAAGCTGCCCGACGGCGTCCACGAGAGCTGGTCGGAGGAGATCTGGAACTGCAGACGATCGCCCAGCGGGGTGATCCTCACCCACTGGCGGTGGGCGTCGTCGCGGATGATCCGCGGATCGCCCGAGGCCGAGGCGACGGTGGGCTCGCCGGGTCGCGAACCCTCAACAGTCCCAAGCATGCTCTCCCATCCCTGCCATAGTTCCCTGTCCAAGACTTAAGCAGCCTAGACGACATTCCTGTGACCTCCTGCCGGGACAGTGGCTCGGCAGGATGCCTGTCCGGGCGTCGTCCATGAGGTGAGGAGGAGTCGTCCGACAGTTCATCGAGTGGAACCGTGGGTCCGGTGCGGGTGCCTTGTCCCGAGTGACTCAGAACCCCGAAGCGAGCTCGTCGTATGCGGGGAGGGCAAGGAGAGAGTGAAGGTGGCACCGCAGCCCCTTCCACCGCTTGTGGCCGTGAGAGTGCCGCCGTGGGCCTCGGCGAGCGCCCGGGAAATAGTGAGTCCGATACCGGATCCATTCTTGTCCTCGGCGCGGGCGGTGCTTCCCCGGTAGAATCGTTCGAAAGCCTGGCCGAGTTCTTCAGACGTCATACCTTCGCCGTTGTCTGAGACAGCGACGCTGATGTCGTCGGCGCTTCGGTCTGCTGTGATCGAGACGATCCCGCCCCGAGGCGTATGGCGGAGTGCATTGTTGAGCAGATTCGCCAGGATCTGCGCAAATCGTTGTGGGTCGACCCTGACGAGGCCAGCAGACACCTGAACCGACAGCTGCACGCTTTTCGATTCGAACTGTGGCCCGAACTGCGAGACCGACGACTCGATCAGCGTCTGCAGCGAGTGCACGCTGAGATCGAGGCTGACCCGGCCCTCCTCGGCCCGGGAGACGTCATCCAGGTCTCGTGCGAGTCGCGTGAGCCGCTCAGCCTGGCGCTCCAGAACGTGCCTCGTGTCGTCATCCCATGTGAGCACTCCGTCGCTGACTCCCTCCAGGTATGCATTGAGCGTGGCGACCGGAGTGCGCATCTCGTGCGCCAGGTTCGACAGCAGTCGGCGTCTGGTGGCTTCCGTGTTCTCGAGTCGCTCTGCCATGTCATTGAGTGACGTCGCCAGGAGGGCGAACTCCGGGACACCTCCAGCCGCTGTGGCCCGTGCGGAAAGGTCACCGCTACTCAGCCGAGTGGCAGTGTCGGTGAGATCGGTCAGCGGGGTGCTGAATCGGCGGGCGAGGTACCAGGTAATCATCAGTGCCGCTGCCAGGGCGATCACAAGTCCGATGCTCAGCGAGATGATGTTGGCGCTCTCGAACGCCGCCTCGATGTGGGAGAACTGCGGGGAGGTCTCCTTCTCGCCGGCCTCGATGAGGTGCTCATGAAACAGCCGGGGTCCGATCGCGCTGGCGACGAGTCCTGCACTGATACTGATCGCCAGCAGGACAATGACCTGGGCGACGAACAGTCGTGTTCCAATGCGCCATGACCCTCGCCTCGTCATCGCGACGCCATTCGGTATCCGACGCCGCGGACGGTCACGATGAACAGTGGCTCGTCAGAGTCATCTCCGAGCTTCTTGCGCAGGTTGGCGACGTGAACATCGACCACATGGTCGTCGCCGACCCATGAGGCGTCCCAGACCGCATCGACGATCTGGCGTCGACTGACAACCATCTGAGGACGGGAGGTCAGTGCGTCCAGGATGTCGAACTCGGTGCGGGTGAGATGCACCTCGTGGCCCGCGACCCAGACTCGTCTGCCGTCGCTGTCCACGCGCAGATCCCCGAACACTCGGATGTCGGCGGGGACAGCCTTCCTCGATGCCCGGGGGCGGCGCAGTACCGTCTGGACCCGGGCCACCAGCTCACGGTTGCTGAACGGCTTGACCAGATAGTCGTCGGCTCCCACGGTCAGACCCACGATGCGGTCGACCTCGTCGCCGCGTGCGGTGAGCATCAGGATGTAGCAGTCCGAGAAGGTCCGCATCCTGCGGCAGACCTCGATCCCGTCCATACCTGGCAGCCCGAGATCCAGGATGACGACATCGGGATCCTCGGCCCTCGCGAGTGTCAGGGCCTCCGGGCCGGTGTGGGCCTTGATGCTGCGGTGACCGGCCTTCGTCAGATATGACGCCACCACAGCCGCGAGTGCTTTCTCGTCGTCAACGACCAGGACCGTCGACTGGGCCGCGGTGCTGCTGCTCATGGGGGCCAGTGTATGAGGCGAACCATCCCTGACCGACCCTGATCTGGATGGGGGGCGGCATCTTGACCCAACCTGAACACATCCCAGACCAGGCGTTGACGAGGGGGAGCCAGAGTCGCTTCTGGGTTCCGAGACGAAGGGGCGAAGATGCTGGTGCTCGTGGTGGTGGCGCTCTTGACCACCTTCTGGTGCCTCGTTCTTCTCACGGTCTGCGTGCTGTTCTCAGACGAGTGAGTTGTACGAGATTCAGACGTGGAAGCGCAGGGGCCTCGGCGTCCGCGAAGAGACCTTGACCGCATCTTGACAGAACACGTACCGAATTCTGACGTCGCTGACGAACAATCATATCGAAACCATCCATCGTATGGAGGAGAATCCCGTGGACGCCAGCCATACCCATGAAGCTGCAGAACCGACGCCGAGCAGCACGGAAGATTTTGACTTTCTTGCGGAGGGGGAATATTCAACCTTGCGCGCACCCGATGTATCGACCGAATCCATCTCTCAACCGATGGAGCGATCCGAACGTGGTGAGCGGAAATGGTGGATGCATCTACTGATGTGTGCGCCGATGTTTGCTGCGGTCGGCTATCTCATTCTCAGAGGGACATTCTCAGTAACGGCTTTGGCATATCCCATCCTGTGCATGGTCATGATGAGCGCGATGATGGCCCTCATGGGCCATGGGTCTCATCACGACGCCGGATCCGGGCGGCATCATTGACCCCACCCGGAAGCGATTCTGGACCGGGAGCTGCTGCGAACATCGCTCTGCTCGTGCGTTCGGGACGCGGCACCGCCTCCCGTGAGGGGATGCATGGGTCTCCAGCGAGCGGCCTGGCCGCCGGCCGCTCGCATCTTGAGAGAACCTTGATGCCTTCTTGATGGCGTGCCGACGACCCGTTGCTTGACTGGCAGACATGTGCCCGAGACGAACGAACCCAGCTCTGCGTGCCGACGGGCGACCTCCTCTCGTCACCCTGGTTCGAACTGAGGCCTGTCATTTCTGCAATGACGCGCACGCCGAACTTCGCAGACTGGCCGACGATGGGTTGATCGTCCTCGAGGAACATGACGCGGAGTCGCCGACGGGAAAGGAACTGATCAGTCTGCACCGCCCGGCGATGTTCCCGCTGGTGCTCATCGACGGATCGTTCTTCAGCTCAGGGCGGCTTCCAGGAAGAAAACTTGCACACACACTGACGTCACGAAAGTGAGCGCTGATGGGATCAGAGTCACTCGCCACCGGAAGTATTCTGGCAGCATTCTTTGCCGGGATGGTTGCGCTGTTCGCGCCTTGCTGCATCGTATTTCTGGCGCCCTCCTACCTGGCAGCGGCGATCAAGAACAACCGCTGGCGACTGCTACCGCTCACTTTCGTGTTCGCAGCAGGGCTTGCTCTCGTCCTGGTACCGATCACTCTGGGCGTCAGTCTCATCGCGGGTGCTATCGCCCGATATCACGAAGTCCTCTACTGGGCCGGTGGACTGCTGATGATCGGTCTCGGGATACTTGCGCTGAGCGGACGGATGTGGTCGATGCCATCGACGCTCCGGGCTCCCGCCGCTGACCGCGGCGACTCCGCAACGTTCTTCAGTCTCGGCGTCTTCTCAGGAATCGCCTCAAGTTGCTGCGCCCCGGTTCTCGTGGGTGTGATGACCCTTTCGGCGTTGTCGGGGAACCCAGGCGGAGGCCTCCTTCTCGGCCTTGCATTTGTCTTTGGAATGGTGATCCCACTGTTCGTCATGGCGCTGCTCTGGGATGCAGTGGGCTTGAGCAGACATCGCTGGGGCCAGGCCCGACCGTTGAGAATCAGCCTGCCAGGAGGGGTCCTGCGCACCAATACGATCAACCTGTTGGTTGCAGCGGGCTTCACGGTGATGGGCGTCTGGATCATCACGCTGGCCAGTTCCGAAACCATGACCGGACCGGGCAACGATTTTCAGCGGACGGCGGGCGCATCGGTGACCCGGGCCGCCCACTCCATCCTCACCTGGCTTCAGCCAGTTCCCGAACCGATCCTCGGCATCGGCCTGCTCGGCGTGGCGCTCTCATTCGTATGGTTCACCTTACGTGACCGGAGGCGCGATTCTGCTCGGATCAGTCCTCAGATTCATCAATCCGAACACGGTGAATCTGAGCCCTGCCAAAGCTGCCATGAAACCCACACCCCTTCAACTCGATGAGGTCATCGTCGTGAATACCTTGGATGTCCATAAGAAGTCAAGACGCGAAGCCCTGCGTGCTCAGCGAGAACGGGAGGACAGGACAGAGATCGTCAGAAAAAGGGTTCGTCTGGCGACGACAGTAATGGCGTGTGTCCTTGTGACGGCTCTTGTCGCGTTCGGACTGTGGAACGCGCGGCCTGAATCGCGGGCCACCTCCGAGGCGGCACCCGACTTCACACTGCAGACCACTGCGGGCAGCACGGTCTCCCTGTCTGATTACCGGGGTCGTCCGGTCCTGCTGTACTTCAACGAGGGCGCTGGATGCGGCGCATGTACCGAGCAGATGGCCGCCATCGAGAAAGACCCTGGGTTCACCAGGGCGGGCATCGCAGTCCTTCCAATTGTCATGAACACGGCCGCTCAGATTGAGCCCGATCTCAAGCAATACGGCGTCACCACCCCGTACCTCCTCGACGACGGCACGGTCTCAAAAGAATACGATGCCCTGGGAAAAGGAATGCACGAGAACTTGCCTGGTCACGGGTTCGTCCTCATCAACGCGAAGGGTGACCAGGTCTGGCAAGGGAACTATCCTTCGATGTGGATTGCGCCGACGGACCTCCTCAAGAAGGTGAATGCAGAGATCTGACCCAGGCCGTCAGGTGTCTGGCGAATGGCGTATCGGTGACTGGCTCGCGGAATGCTCCCGGGCCTCGGAACTCGGCTCCGGGTCATTGCGATGCGCGGAGTGGCTGGGCAGCGTCGGCTCGATCACCGTGCCGTCGGAACGCAGCCGGCCAGCGATGTCGCTCATGGTGGGGGGCTCCGTGAGTCTCGAGTGGAGCTCCAGAGGAACGGTGGTGGGTCCTTCCGGCCTCACCGCCACCTCCTGTCCGCGCACCCTCAGGGTGGTGGCAGGGCCGTCCTCCAGAGTCAGTTCGACCTCCCCGGGGCGCAGCTCCACCCGCACCCGTGATCCTGCCAGGGTGATCCGGAACCGCAGGCCCTGCCAGCTGTCAGGCAACCGCGGGTCCAACTGTGGCACGCCGGTGTCGTCCCGCATCCCGCCGAAGCCGTACACCAGTGCACTCCAGACGCCGCCTGCCGAGGCGATGTGGATGCCGTCGTCGGCGTTGTGATGCAGATCGGCCAGATCGATGTACACCAGGTTCGTGAAGTGGTGCACCGCTCGGGCGACATGCCCGATGTCAGCGGCCATGATCGCCTGGGCCACCGCCGACAGACTCGAGTCGCCGGTGGTGAGCGGCTCGTAGTAGTTGAAGTCGCGCAGCTTGTCCTCGCTCGAGAACTGGTCGGAGTGGAGGAACTCCGCCAGCACCACATCGGCCTGCTTGAGGACCTGGTAGCGATAGATCACCAGTGGGTGGAAGTGGAGCAGCAGAGGCCGGTCGGCGTCCGGGGTGTGCGGCAGGTCCCACACCTCCTTGAAGAGGAACTGGTCGTCCTGAGGGTGGACCTGCAGTTCCTCGTCGTAAGCGATGAACATCCGTTCCGCGGCGTCCTGCCAGTCGTTCACCTCGTCGGGGCGCAGACCGACCCGCTCGACCATCCGGGTGTAGGCGTCCGGACGGTTCTGCTCGAGGGCTCGGACGGTGCGGACCGCATCCCACAGGTTCCCCCGCGCCATGATGTTCGTGTAGAGGTTGTCGTCGACCACCGTGGTGTACTCGTCGGGGCCGGTCACCCCGTCGATGTGGAACCACCGATCACCGTCCTGACGGAAGAAGCCGAGGTCGAACCACATCCTGGCGGTCTCCACCAGCAGGTCGACACCGGTGCAGGTCAGGAAGTCCCAGTCCCCCGAGGCGCGGGCGTAGAGCATCAGCGCGTAGGCGATGTCAGCGTCGATATGGAACTGCGCGGTGCCCTGAGCGTAGTTCGCCGAGGCCTCCAGCCCGTTGATGGTGCGCCAGGGGAAGAGTGCCCCCTCCATGTTGATCTCCCGGGCCCGACGCCGGGCCGCCGGAAGCATGGTCCAACGGAACCGCAGCGCCGATCTGGAGATCTCCGGCGTCGTGTAGGAGAGGAACGGCAGGACGTAGATCTCGCCGTCCCAGAAGTAGTGCCCGGAGTACCCGGTCCCCGTGAGCCCTTTCGCCGGGATCCCGTGTCCTTCCGAGCAGGCAGCGGCCTGGGCGACGTGGAAGATGTTGAACCGGATCGCCTGCTGCAGGTCCGGCCGGCCAAGGACCTCCACATCACTGCGCTGCCAGAAGCCGTTCATCCACTCCCGTTGCTCGCCGTACAAGCGGTCCGCTCCGATGGCCACGGCGTCGTCGAGGCTGCGACGGCAACGCTGGATGAGCTCGCCGGGCTGTGAGGACCGCGAGGTGTGGTACGCGACGTACTTGACGAGCCGCACAGTGTGACCGCGACGAGCATGAACCCGGAACTCGTGAGAGACCGCATCGGCATGGTGCTCCTCGTGCTCGAGGATCTCCTCCGGGCTGGAGCACCGGTGGTCGACCCCGATTCCCAGCGTCATCCCCGAGGCAGCGGTGTGGTATCCCAGGTAGCTGCGCGGGCCATCGCACCACAGGTCGGTGGACTGCAGGACGTGGGCCTCCATCCCGCCGGCCTTGCGGGGATCGGGGACCACCGCCCGGTCCCACTCCGCGGTCGGTGACGGCGGCGCGGCGGTGTGCGAGGCCGGATCGGCGTCCAGCCGGTTGACCACCGAGCTGACCACGGTGAGCGGGAGATCGCCATCCAACGGGGTGACCTCCAGCTCCATCACCGCCAGGTGCCGGTGAGTGAACGAGACGATTCGCCGGGAGACGACGTGGAGCCGGACACCGACCGGGGTACGCCAGATGAGGTCTCGCTCGAGCAGACCGCGACGCAGGTCGAGGGTTCGCTCGTAGCGCTCCAGATCGGCCACCGGAAGGTGCAGTGGCTCATCGGCGGCGTGGATCCGCATCACGGTCGGGTCGGGGACCGGCAGCATGGTCTGCCCCGCCCGTGCGTAGCCGTAGGCCTCCTCTGCGTGATGGATCGGGAAGCTCTCGTGAAATCCGTTGATGAACGTGCCCGGGCAGACGGCGTCATGCCCCTCCTCGGAGGAGCCGCGGATACCGAGGTATCCGTTCCCCACCGCGAAGAGGGTCTCGGCGGTCTCCGGTTGCAGCGGCAGCGCTGTCTCGCGAAGAGCCCAGGGATCCACCGGATAACGGTTCCGGTCCATCGGGTCGCCGCTCGTCATGATCGGGGCGCTGACTGCCCGGTCGCCTCCAGGCTGTGACCTCCGGAGTCGATCCCGCCATTGCAGGCCTGAGTGATGTCCATGTCCACCCCTTCGTGCGCCACCAGACATCTGGATAAGATCCACTATGACATCACTGGTGCAGTTGCTGATCGGTCTGCTGGCCCTGATCTGCGGCGCGGAGCTGGTCGTGCGCAATGGTTCGGCGATGGCGCTGAGGATGGGCGTCCCGCCGATGATCATCGGCCTGACGATCATCTCGATCGGCACCAGCACCCCGGAGCTGGCGGTCGGCGTCGACGCCATGAGAGCCAACGCCGGGTCCCTGGCGATCGGCAACATCGCCGGAACCAATGTCGTCAACCTGCTGCTCATCCTGGGCCTGTGCGCCCTGCTCAAACCTGTCCACTTCGACCGACGGACCCTGCTGCTGGACCTTCCCGGCGTCGTGCTGGTGGCTGTCCTGGGGATGGCCTTCGCCTGGGACGGGCAACTGCAGACCTGGGAGGGTATCCCGCTCACCCTGCTGGCGATCGTCTACACCGTGCTGCTCGGCTGGTGGTCCCGCCGCGACAAGACGGCATCCGGAACCGCCGCCCTGGACCCCGACGAGCTCATCGAGGACGCCGGGGGCGACGCCGGGCGCCGGCATGGCACCTGGTGGTACCTGATGCTGCTGGTGGTGGGGATCGCGGTGATCGTCGTCGGCGCCGACTGGTTGGTCGGCGGGGCGGAGTCGCTGGCCCGCTCGATGGGGGTCTCCGACGCCTTCATCGGGCTGACGGTGGTGGCGATCGGCACCTCGGCGCCGGAGCTGTTCACCGCGATCATCGCCAGCTTCCGCGGCGAGCGGGATCTGGCGATCGGCAACCTCATCGGTTCCAGCATCTACAACCTCACCCTGATCCTCGGCGTCCCGGTGCTGGTGGCCGGTGGATCGGGGCCGATCGACACCAGCCTGCTGAGGGTGGATCTGCCCATCATGGTCGGGGTCTGCTTCGCCTGCATCCCGCTGTTCTGGACCGGACGGCGTCTCTCCCGTGTCGAGGGCGGCCTGATGGTGGCCGGATACATCGCCTACTTCACCAGCCTGATCCTGATGCTGGACTGATCCCGACCCTCGACGGACTTGGCCGAACCGTTGGTGCACGGCCCGGCGTCGTGCCACTGTTGAGCAATGGGCAGAGACACCAGCTCCGTGAGGTACACCCGAGCCGAGCGCACCCAGTACCGGATCACGATGCGCGAGAACCTGGAGACCTTCGCGCGCTACCTCCCCAAGGCCAATTTCGCCCCCGCCGGGTCGATCGGCATGGAGATGGAGATGAACCTCATCGACCGCAACGGTCGCCCGGTACGCCGCGCGACCGAGACCCTCTCGGCGATCGACTCCAAGGACTTCACCACCGAACTCGGCGCCCACAATGTCGAGCTCAACCTGCCGGCCTTCCCGGTCGACGGGGAGAACCTGGACCGCGTCGAGCAGGCGCTGCGCGCCCGCCTCAAGACGGCCCAGGAGAGGGCCGGGGAGATCGGCATCCGGCTGCTGCCGATCGGCATCCTGCCGACCCTGACCGCCGAGGACCTGCGCCACCCGCACTGGCGCAACCCGGAGAACCGCTACCAGGCCCTCGACAACGCCATCCTCGAGGCCCGCGGCGAGGACATCACGATCCGTATCCAGGCCGACGAGGAGACCGACGTCGTCTTCACCTCGATCGCCCCCGAATCGGCCTGCACCTCGGTCCAACTGCATCTCCAGGTGACCCCCTCCGGCTTCGCCCCGACCTGGAACGCCGCTCAGGCGATCGCCGGGCCGCAGGTGGCGCTGTCGGCCAACTCGCCCTTCTTCCTGGGCCATGCCGGCTGGGCGGAGTCGCGGATCCCGGTGTTCACCCAGGCCGCTGACACCCGGCCCCCGGAGTTCATCAGCCAGGGGGTGCGGCCCAGGGTCTGGTTCGGGGAGCGCTGGATCAACAACGTCTTCGACCTGTGGGAGGAGAACGTCCGCTACTTCCCGGCCATCCTGCCCGAGTCCAGGCAGGCCGCCGGGGCCTCCCTGCTCGCCGAGGGCGGCGCTCCCAGGCTGCACGAGTTGGTGCTCCACAACGGCACGGTATGGCGCTGGAACCGGCCGATCTACGACCCCGGCAGGGGCGGCCGGCCCAACCTGAGGGTGGAGAACCGGGTGCTGGCCGCCGGTCCGACGATCGCCGACCAGATCGCCGATGCCGCCTTCTTCTACGGCCTGGTGACCCGGCTGGCCCGGCAGGTCCGGCCGATCTGGTCGCAGATGCCGTTCGCCGACGCCGAGGCGAACTTCACCGCCTGCTCCCACCACGGGTTGGACGCCGAGGTGAGCTGGCCCGGGGTCGGCCGGGTGGCGGTCTCCGAGCTGTTGGCCGAGGTGCTCATCCCGCTGGCCGCCAAGGGGCTGGACATGCTGGACGTCGATGGTGATCTCATCGAGAGGTACATGTCGGTGGTCACCGAGCGGGCGGTCTCCGGACGCAACGGGGCGGCCTGGCAGCGCCACGTCGTCTCCCAGCTGGAGAGCCAGGGACTGTCGCGCGAGGAGGCGCTGGCGCAGATGACCCGGCTGTACCGGGACCACCAGGACGTCGGCAACCCGGTGCACACCTGGTCGGTCAGCTGAGACCGGGCTGTCTGGCGAACCTGAGGGTGGCCACCTGGAAGGGCCGCAGGGTGACGCCGACCGCCTGGCCGGCCGAGGCCTCACGCAGCGACATGGTGATCGCGGTGGGCGCCACGAGGGCCTCCGGGGTGTCTGCCAGCGGCTCCTCCAGCAGATCGGTCTCCAGGGCGTCGGTGGCCATGAACCCGAGCAGCAGGCTGGCGGTGGCCCGCCGTCCGTAGGGTTCGCGGATCCTCACCACGACGTCTCCCGAGCCGTCCTCGGCCAGTTTGACCGCCTCCACCGCGACCCCGCCGGTGGCGCGGACCAGGGGTTCGACGGGGTGGCCGTGGCTGTGGTGCACCGGCAGGTTGAGGGCATAGCCGTCGGCCACCGCCTCGGGGATCGCGGCCCCGGGATGGATCGTGAAGGTGAAGTCGTGGGCGCCCTCGTCGGTGCGCGGATCCGGGTAGCGGGAGCCCTTGAGCAGGGAGGCGCGCACGGTGGAGTAGGTGCCCCCGGCGGGCTTGGCGTGCCGGTCCACGCTCCACCCGTAGGTCTGGGCATTGGCGATCGCCACCCCGAAGCCGGGCTCGCCGAGCTGGACCCATCGATGGGCGTGTACCTCGAACCGGTAGGCCTCCCATGAGGTGTTGGTGTGGGTGGGCCGCGTGATGTGACCCATCTCGATCTCGTAGTTGGCCTGGTCGGTGTGGACGTCGATCGGCCAGGCGAGCTTCAGCAGGGCGTCGCGCTCGTGCCAGTCGACGTGAACCCGGCTGTGCAGACGCGGGTCGCCGGGGTGGACGGTCAGCGTCTGGATCGCCGAGGAGTGCCCGAAGGTCCGCGACACAGTGACCGTGACCGATCCGTCGGCGGCCGCCGTGTCGCCCGGGTGACCGAGGACCTCGGCCTCTCCCTCATCGATGTCCGTCACCCGGTCGGCGTAGAAGATGTCGATGTCCCAGCCGTCCCACTTGTTGGGGAAGTCGGGGTGGATCTGCAGCAGGTTCCCGCGCTCGCCGGCTGGAATGACGTCGCGGTGACTGGACAGATCGATCAGATGGCGGATCAGGCCGCATCGGTCGATCTCCAGACGGATCAGGCCGTTGTCGACGACGATCCACTCGGCATCCTCTCTGACCTTCACCGGGTCCGGTGCCGTGGGCTCGGGGGAGACCACATCTGCTCCCATCGCCACCGTCATCTGCCCCGGCCGGGCCAGCGGGGAGGCATCGAAGACGATCTCACCGGCCCGGCTGCTGTGCTCGCCGGATTGACCGCCGATCCTGCTGGCGGCCTTGTCACGATCATGATCAGCGGCTGTGGTGGAGGTGGCCAGCAGGGTCTGGGCGGCGTCGATCAGATCGTTCAACTCCGCACTGATCGCCGCATGCCCGGCGATCACCTCCCGGTAGACCCAGGAGATCGCGGTGCCCGGCAGGATGTCGTGGAACTGGTAGAGGCAGACGGTTCGCCAGATCTCGGCCAGGCGCTCACCGGGGTAGTCCATCAGGCCGCGCACCGCGGCGGTGGCGCACCACAGCTCCGCCTCACGGAGCAGGCTCTCGTTGCGCCGGTTGCCGGCCTTGACCCGGGCCTGGTTGGTGAAGGTGCCCCGGTGCAGCTCCAGGTAGAGCTCGCCGACCCACACCGAGGGATCCTCGTGCTCGGCCTCGGCGTGGCCGAAGAAGGCCTGCGGGGTCTCGATCCGAACCCTGGGCGAGCCGTCCAGATCGGCGACCCGGGCCGCCTGGGCCAGCATCTCGCGGGTCGGACCGCCGCCTCCGTCGCCATAGCCGAACAGCAGCAGAGACCGTCGTGAACGGCCCTTGTCGGCGAAGTTGGAGCGGGCATGCTCAAGATCGTGGGCCGACAGATCCGAGCCGTAGGTGTCGGCCGGTGGGAAGTGGGTGAAGATCCGGGTGCCGTCGATCCCCTCCCACCAGAAGGAGTGATGGGGGAACCTGTCGACCTGGTTCCAGGAGATCTTCTGTGTGAGGAACCACCTCGCCCCGGCCAGCTTGGCCAGCTGCGGCAGTGCTCCGGAGTAGCCGAAGGAGTCGGGCAGCCAGACCTCCTGGCAGGCCTTCCCGAAGTTCTCGATGAAGTACCGCTGGCCGTAGAGCAGCTGCCGGCACATCGCCTCGCCGCTGGGCAGATTGGCATCCGACTCGACCCACATCCCGCCGACCGGGACGATCCTGCCGGCCTTGACGGCGCTCTGGAGTCGGGCGAACAGGTCGGGATGATCGGCCTGCAGCCAGGCGGAGTGCTGGGCGGCCGGAAAGGCGAAGATGTGCTCGGGATGGTCGGCGATCAGGTTGAGCTGGTTGGCGATGGTGCGGGCCACCTTGCGGCGGGTCTCGCGCAGCGGCCACAGCCAGGCCGAGTCGATGTGGGCATGGCCGGTGGCGCTCATCAGCTGGGCCGCCGACGACGCCGGGCGGGCCAGCGCGGGGGCCAGTTGCGAGCGGGCGGCAGGAGCGGTGGCGGGGATGTCCCACAGGTCCAGGCGGTCCATCGCCCGGTCCAGGGCCCGGCGGATCTCCCAGCGCCGCTCGGAGTCCTCGGGGAGCTCGGCGGCCAGCCCCGAGAGGGTGACGACGTCGGCGATCAGCTCGCGGACCTCGTCATGGACCACCACCAGGTCGGCTCGTCGCAGTGTGTAGTAGGGCTCGGTGGAGGCTGTCAGCTTGTCGCCGTCCTCGGTGGGCTGGAAGGGCGGGGAGGCCAGCAGGATCGGGTTGGAGGCCGCCTCCAGATAGATCTCGATGCGCCCCTGGTCGTCGGCCTCGACCGGCAGCCAGGTGTTGCGCGGGTTCAGGGCCTTGGTCACCGTGCCGTCGGGGCGGAGGGCCAGCCCCTCGGACTGGAAGCCGGGAGATTCCCACCTGCCGCCCAGATCGACGACCAGCTCCAGGTGGGGAGCGGGGAAGTGCTGCCCTCGCGCCCCCTGGCTGCGAAGCCCCTCGGGCACCGTCGCCCGTAGCCGGAACCAGGTGGTGCCCCAGGGCGGGCCCCACGGATCGCCGACCTGGAAGGGCTGGTAGTCCAGTGCCAGACCCTCCGCGCAGCTGATCGGCTCACCCTGGCCGACCACGCCGGGGCGGGCCGAGTCATCAGGAGAGCCTGCCGGATCACTGACCGGTGCCCACGCCACCTCCAGCTGGCACACCGTGGCCAGCTCGGCGGGACGGATCTTCTCGGCCAGGTGACGCCGGACCCTGGCGTCGAGGATGTCGCCGTTGTCATGCATGGTTCCAGCCTGTCACGAGGACGGCGACTGCGCAGATCACTCCGCAGACGGGGCCTCGTGCACGCACAGCTGCACAGACCCCCGTCTGCGGAGTGATCTGCGCACCCGATCCGCGAAAAAGGGGTGATGAGACCTCCGGCAGCTCAGGCGAAGTGCGCTGCGCCCTCCCGGCGGACCCCCTCCGGCAGCGGGCCCCGGTAGCCGGCCGGGATGTGGGCGCAGCTGGGGTCGGAGGCCAGGTAGTCCCCGGTCATCGCATAGGCGGTGGATCGCGAACCGCCGCAGAAGTGGTTGAACTCGCAGACCCCGCACTTCCCGTGGAAGCCCGAGGGATCGCGCAGTGCCCTCATCACCGCCGAGTCCCGGTAGATCTCGGCGAACGGGCGTTCCTTCACCGACCCGCAGTGGATCGGGAGGAACCCCGAGGGGTAGACGTCGCCGACGTGATCGATGAAGACGAACCCTGATCCCGAGTTGATCGCCAGCGGGGTGCGCGGCGGCCGGGGCTTGTCGATGTGCTCGCCGAGCAGGGCGGTGGTCTCGCGGGTCAGCCACTGATAGAGCTGGCCGTGACGCACCGGCTCGGCCTCGCCTCTCTCCACCGCGGCGCGCTGGAAGGCGATCCGGCGGTACTGCGGGGCCTCGGTGGTCTTGATCGCGATCCGCGTCGAGTTGTCGTGCAGCCAGTAGAGAACGTCCTCGCGCTCGTAGGGCGAGAGCATGTCCAGGTGGGCGCCGCGACCGGTGGGCACCAGCATGAATGTGTAGAACATGAAGGCGCCCAGATCGATGGCGTTCTTCATCATCTGTGGGCCGTCGTGGATGTTCTTGGCGGTGAACACGGTGTTGAGCTGGAACCTCATGCCCAGTTCGTTGAGCATCTGGCAGGCCTCGACGGTCCGGTCGAAGGTGCCGGGGATGCCGCGGAAGGCGTCATGGCTGGCCGCCGTCCCGCCGTCCAGGGACATCGACAGCATCGAGACCCCGGCGTCCTGGAGACCCTTGACGCGGTCGCGGGTGAACAGCGGGGTCACCGAGGGGGAGACCGAGACGTGCAGTCCCTGGGAGACGCCGTAGGCCGCCAGCTCGTTGAGGTCCTTGCGCTCGAAGCAGTCCCCACCGGAGAGCACCAGCATCGGGTAGGGCCGGTCGTAGCTGGCCAGCTGGTCCATCAGGTGCTTGCCCTGGGCGGTGGTGAGCTCGCCGGGGGCGGCCTCGTGCTGGGCGTCGGCCCGGCAGTGCTTGCACACCAGGGCGCAGGCCCGGGTCACCTCCCAGATGACGATGAAGGGCTTCTGGGACAGGTCGTGCTTGATCTCGCGGACCAGCGGGTGGCCTCCGGGGTGGCCGGGATGACCCCCGGGATGGCCGGGGTGACCGCCGGGATGGCCGGGCTGGGCCGTACCGGGGATCGCCGCGGGGTGGGACGCCGAGGCTGGCTGAGTGGTACTGGACACGGGAACTCCTACTCCGAGGGATTCGACGTCAGGTTCGACGATCAACTCCTCAAGCAATCACTCAACGGTACGTAATGGCTCCGGTGCTCTGGTCGGCGGGGTCCCTCGTGGGCTTCCCACGGGTGGGAGGGGGCCCGCTTGTGGAGTTCTTACCGAACCGTAGGTTCGGCTTGTGGGGTGGTCTCGCCACCCCCCAGAATGAGGATTCCACGCACCATCTCCATCTGGAGGTCTCATGACCGAGACTCAGCTCGTCGCAGGATCGCGCTCTCAGCCCGGGCCCGGCCGGCCCTCCCGACTCTCTGCCGGGACGCCGGGTCAGGCGACCGGGGAGACCCCGACGGGCGAGTCCGAGGCGACCGCGACCAGCCCCTCCGGCCGCCTCGCCCAGCTGGGCCCCGACCCCTCGATGGTCCAGATCCTCACCCCCCAGGGCCTCTGGCACGACCACCCCGACTACCCCATCGAGCTGTCGCCCGATCAGCTGCGTGACGCTCTGGAGAAGATGGTGATGGCACGGCGTCTCGACCTCGAGGGGACCAACCTCCAACGTCACGGGGAGCTGGCCCTGTGGCCCCCGCTGCGGGGCCAGGAGGCCACCCAGGCCGGCGCCTATCTTGCGGTCGGCCACCTCGACCAGATCTTCCCGACCTACCGGGAGCAGGGTCTGGTGCACTGGATGGGAGTCAGCCTGCCCGAGATCCTGGCCACCTGGCGGGCCTCGGCGATCTGCCCCTGGGACACCGTGGCGACCCGCTGCTCGGCCTATCCGGTGATGATCGGCTCCAGCGCCCTGCACGGCGTCGGCTATGCGATGGGGATTCAACGTGACGGGATGACCGGCCACGTCGAGACCAGCGGTGACCTCGACACCAGCCAGGACGCCGCCGTGATGCTCTTCCACGGGGACGGTTCGATGAGCCAAGGAGACGTCAACGAGGCCTACGTTTTCGCCGCCGCCAACAACGCCCCGATCGTGTTCTGCTGCATCAACAACCAGTACGCCATCTCCGAGCCGACCAGCCTGATCGCCCGCGCCCCGCTGTTCTCCCGGGCGGCCGGGTTCGGTATCCGCTCGGTCCAGGTCGACGGCAATGACATCGTCGCGATGGCCGCGGTGATGCGCGAGGCGATGCGTCGGGCCCGGGCCGGTGAGGGGCCCACCTTCGTCGAGGCCTTCACCTACCGGATGGGGGCCCACACCACCACCGACGACCCCACCCGCTACCGCACCAGGGCCGAGGAGGAGCACTGGGCGGCCCTCGATCCGATCTCGAGGTTGCAGAGCTACCTGTTGGACGCCGGTGAGATCGACCGGGGCTGGCTGGCCGCCCTGGATCAGCGGGCCGAGGCTTTCGGGGCCGAGGTGCGGGCCGCCATCGGCCAGATTCCCGAGCCCGATCTGGTCGCCGAACTGGGCAATGTCTACGTCGACCCGACCCCGGAGATCCTGGCCCAGCAGCAGGAGCTGACCGAGTGGCTGGCCGCCGACTCCGACCTTCCCGAGGCCTCTGCCAGCACCGATGGAGAGACCCGCCGATGAGCATCCTCACCCTCGCCAAGGCCCTCAACTCGGGGCTCCACGACTCCCTGGCCGACGATCCCAAGGTCGTCCTGATGGGGGAGGACATCGGCACCCTGGGCGGTGTCTTCCGGATCACCGACGGGCTGAAGTCCGAGTTCGGCGCTGACCGGGTGGTCGACACCCCGCTGGCCGAGTCCGGCATCGTGGGGACCGCGATCGGGCTGGCGATGCGCGGCTACCGGCCGTGCGTGGAGATCCAGTTCGACGGATTCCACGCCCCGGCCTTCGACCAGATCGTCTCCCAGCTGGCCCGCTACCGCTCCCGGGTCGGTGGCGCCTGGTCGCTGCCGGTGACGGTGCGGATCCCCTTCGGCGGAGGGATCGGTTCCCCCGAGCACCACTCGGAGTCCCCGGAGGCGTTCTACACCGGCGTCCCCGGCCTCAAGGTGGTGGCCTGCGCCAGCCCCGATGACGCCTACTGGATGCTGCGACAGGCGATCGCCTCCCCCGATCCGGTGATCTTCTTCGAGCCCAAGCGTCGCTACTACGCCCGCGGCCCGGTCTCCGAGGTGGCCAGCCTGGAGATGGGCCGGGCCAAGGTGATCCGGCCCGGTTCCGATGCGACGGTGCTGGCCTACGGCCCGATGGTCCAGACCTGCGTGGAGGCCGCCGATGCCGCGGCCGAGGAGGGCACCAGCCTGGAGGTCATCGACCTGCGCTCGCTGGCCCCCCTCGACATGGCCACCATCGAGGCCTCGGTGCGCCGCACCACCCGCTGTGTCGTGGTGCACGAGGCCCCCAAGTCTGGTGCACTGGGTGCCGAGATCGCCGCCCGGCTCGCAGAGGACCTCTACTACGTGATGGAGGCCCCGGTGCTGCGGGTCGCCGGGTGGGACATCCCCTACCCGCCGAGCCGCGCCGAGGCGAACCATCTTCCCGACGTCGACCGGGTGCTGGACGCCGTCGACCGCTCGTTGGCTTTCTGAGGAGAAGACGTGAAGAACTACCGGATGCCCGACCCGGGCGAGGGGCTCACCGAGGCCGAGGTCGTCTCCTGGCGGGTCGCGGCCGGGGACACCGTGGCCATCAATGACGTGCTGCTGGAGGTCGAGACCGCCAAGTCGATCGTCGAGCTGCCCAGCCCGTTCGCCGGGGTGGTCGAGAAGCTGGTCGCCGCGGAGGGGGAGATGGTGCCGGTCGGTGGCACCCTGGTGCTCATCGACGAGGGCGGAGACGACGACGGCGAGCCCGAGCTGCTGGTCGGCCACATCCCCGGCGCGGACTCGGGACGCCGACGTCGTCGCCGCGGTGGCGCTGCGGCGGCCCAGGATGGCGGCCCGGCGGCCCCGGCCGATCCGCCCGCTGCCTCCCAGGCTCCGGCCACCGAGGCCGTGGCCCCTGCCCCAGAGCCGCCAGCAGCACACGAGCCGCCAGCAGCACACGAGCCGCCAGCAGTTGCGGAGCCCGTGGCAGAGGTTCCGACCCCGCCGCGGGCCGACCGCAGCGAGGGCCCCGGCCACGTGCTGGCCAAGCCGCCGGCCCGGCGACTGGCCAAGGATCTCGACATCGATCTGACCCGGGTGACCGGCTCCGGACCGGATGGCGTCATCACCCGTACCGATGTCAAGGCCGCTGCCGGGCACCGCGATGTCGCCACACCGTCGACTGCAGCTCCGGCTGCACACTCGGCTGCACCGGCGGCCGTGCCGGCCGGTGAGCAGCCACCGGCCCCTGAGGGCCTCTCCCTGTCACCGGCCCAGCGTCGACTGCTGGACGGCGACCCCACCAACGCCGAGGGCTCCGAGCACCGGGTGCGCATCCAGGGTGTCCGCAAGGTCACCGCGATCGCGATGAAGGACTCCATCGACACCAAGGCGCTGGTCACCAGCTTCATCACCGCCGACGTCTCGGCGACGATGGACCTTGTCGAGAAGCTGCGCAATGACCGCAAGTTCAAGGGTCTTCGCGTCTCCCCGTTGACGGTGTGGTGCAAGGCCGCCTGCCTGGCGATGACCCGCACCCCGGTCATCAACGCCCGCTGGGACGACGAGTCCGGGGAGATCGTCTACAACCGCGACATCAACCTGGGCATCGCCGCGGCCACCCCGCGCGGCCTGATGGTTCCGGTGCTGCGCGGCGCCCAGGACATGAACCTTTACGAGATCGCCTCGGAGCTGACCCGGATCGTCGCGGTCGCCAAGCAGGACCGGTTGCAGCCCTCCGACTACTCCGGGGGGACCTTCTCGATCTCCAATGTCGGGGTCTTCGGGTTGGACGCCGGCACCCCGGTGGTCAACCGGACCGAGTCGGCGCTGCTGGTGCTCGGTGCGATCAGTCGGCGGCCCTGGGTGGTCGGCAGCGGGGACCAGGAGAAGATCGTGCCCCGCTGGGTGACGACCATGAGCCTGGGCTTCGACCACCGGCTGGTCGATGGCGAGCAGGGTTCGATCTTCCTGCACGACGTCGCCGAGATCCTCTCGGATCCCGCCACCGCCCTGATGTACTGACGCCGATCAGCCCGAGATGGCTGCAGCCCCGCCTCTGTGGAGGCGGGGCTGCAGCCATCTCGGGAAGGATCCCTCGATCAGCTCTGGAGACTGGGATCGGATGCGCCCGGTTCCGGCCTGCCGGCCCCGTCACCGTCGATGAAGTGATTGCGCAGGTCCCTGGAGTACTCGCTGGTGCGGATCAGCGCCACGATGTACTCCAGCTGGAGGCGGGAGACCGCGATCGCCAGCAAGGCTGGAATCCAGCCGAGCAGCAGGGCGAGCAGTCCGAGGATCGGGGTCCAGGAGGAGAACCCTGCGATGATCGCGCCGAGGTACCACAGGGCCACCACGACGATCACCAGGATGTAGACCACCTTGACGATGATCGGGGTGACGAACTTGGTGAAGGTGAGGTCGAAGAGGTTCGACAGGAAGCTCGGGGCCTTCGGCGAGGCAGGCCGGGAAGCAGCCTGTGATGCCGGCGGATAGCCGCCTGGCGGAGCTCCGAAGCCACCCTGTTGGGGATACTGCCCCGGGGCGGACGGGCCCTGGTCGTTCGGGCCCGGGTTGTAGGAGGCCGACCCGTAGCTCCCGGCCCCGTACTGACCGGCCTCGTACTGGCCCGCTGAGGGCTGACCGGGGCCGGCGGGGTACCCCGGTTGCTGACCGGAGGGCGACCACTGCCCCGGCTGGCTCTGCTGGCCCGGCTGTCCGGGTTGGCCGAGGCCGCCCGGCTGGGACCCGCTCAGATCAGAGGTCGGTTCTGACTGCCAGGCCGGCGGCTGGCCCGCCGAGGACTGGGGCGCCGGTCCGGTGCCTGACTGCGGTGACGTCGTGCTCGACGGGGATGATCCGGGAATGGGCCCCCAGTCCCCGGAGGAGCGAATGGCGGTCTGATCCAGATCCTCCTGGTCCCCTCGCTGGGGATCCTGCTGATTCTGGGCATCGCCGGACTGCGGGGAGCTCGGCTGGTCGTTCCAGGAGCTCGGCTTCCACTGGTTGTCATCAGTCATGGCCACATTGTGCCGGGGCCCGTGCCAGCTGTTCAGTGGTTCACCTCACAGCGAGGAGCCCGCCCACCGCCGGTCGACCCGCTTGGAGATGTCGCAGGTGATCTCGTAGCTGATCGTCCCGGTGCTCTCGGCGAGGTCATCGGCGGTGATGGTCTGGTCGCCCTGGGAGCCGATCAGGACCACCTCATCATCCACTGAGAACTCGCAGGCACCGTCGTCAGGGGCGGGCCCCAGATCCACCATGATCTGATCCATGCACACCCGCCCGGCCACCGGATGCCGATGGCCTCTGATGAGCACCTGCCCACGATTGGACAGCAGCCGCGGATAGCCGTCGGCATAGCCCACCGGAACGGTGGCGATGAGGCTGCGCCGCGATGCGGTCCAGGTGCGCCCGTAGCCGATCGTGGTGCCGGCCTCGACGGTCTTGAGGAAGGAGATGTGGCTCGTCCAGCTCAGGGCCGGCCGCAGATCGAGCTGCTGGGAGTTCGGGCCAGCAGGATCGGGGTCGTAGCCGTAACCGACGATCCCAGCCCGCACCATCGTCGTGCCACTCAGCTCATGGCCGAGAATCGCTCCGGAGTTGGCCATGTGCACCTGGGGGATCGGCCCTCGATCGGCCTGCACGTCGGCGACGGCACCGAGGAACCGGTCGATCTGGGCGATGGTGAACTCGCGGCCGGCCGGCACGTCGCTGATCGGCAGGTGGGTGAAGACCCCCTCCAGCTCCAGATGGGCGCTGCGGTCCACCGCCGCGACCACCTCGCCGAGCTGTTCCGGCGGCAGCCCGATCCGGCCCATCCCGGAGTCCACCCCGATGTGCACCCGGGCATGTCCGCCGCAGCGGGCGGCGGCATCCTCGGCCTGGTCGACGGTCGGACCGTCCAGCACGGTGAGGCGCAGCCCGGCCGTCACTGCGGCGTCCAGATCCCACGGGTCGGCCGGCGACAGCTTGAGGATGGGCAGCGTCACCCCCGCCTCGACCAGTTCCTGGCCCTCGGCGACAGTGGCGACCGCCAGCCAGTCGGCCGCCCCGGTGGCCTGGACCTCGCGGGCCACCGCGACCGCCCCGTGACCATAGGCGTCGGCCTTGACGGCGAACAGCACATCGCGGTGCCCGGCGCGCTCGCGCACCAGCCCCAGGTTGTGGACGATGGCAGACAGGTCAACGGTGGCGTGGGAGGGCGATGGGCAACGCGACATGGCGGCAATTCTCCCACCGGGGGCGCATCATGGGGGCCGTCTCACCGGCGAGGCGGCGCCCCGCTCGCCCTGGCGCCGAGGCGAACCGGACCAGGGGTCCAGGTCGGCCTGCTACCTCGGACGACGGCTGGGGAACTGGGTCTTGGCGTAGCGGGCGACATTCCAGGTGGTGACGCCGTCGGCGGTGGCCGCGATCCCACCGCCGATCACCGGGATGCGTCGCCCGATGAACTGGGGGACCTGCTTGCCGGCGGCCTGACCGATGAGCACCTGGAGGATCCGGGTCGCGACCGTCTTCTCGAGGTCGGGGTCGGAGACCGGGGCGGTGGCGATGCCCATCGGGGAGCTGGGCAGGTCGCCCTTGCTCACCAGTTGATCCACCTCGCTCCTGGCCAGCAGGCAGGTCATCACGGCGCTGCGGACCCGCTGATCATCGAGGTCGTAACCCCGCAGATGAGCGATACTGGCCACCATCCGGGCCTGCACGATCGCCACCCCGGAGATATTGGCTGGAATGCCCACCACCGCCGTCATCAGGCCGCCGACATTGGAGACGAAACCCTGGGCGCCGGCCAGCGCGACATGCTCGCCGACCAGGTAGGTGATGGAGGAGTCGACGTCGCCGCCCTTGCGGTTGAGGGTCTTGGAGGCCGCGTGACGGGCGCCGGGGAGGTTGGGGGCGCCGTCGATGGCGAAGCTGAGCACCGAGCGCAGCAGGGAGACCGCCACTAATGGCGCCATGCTGGGAACCTGGGTCATCAAGGCCTTACCGATATCGCTGCCGAACCCCATTGAACTTCCTCCTCGCGCAGACCATCCGATCCGCGGTTCAAGGTCATATTGAGTCAAGGTTAAGGGGTCGGCTCAACTCGCGGTCCCCGGTGCACGGATGGCGCCGCATCGATCAGACCGTCGCGATCTCCTGGCTGGGATGCCGGGGTGACACACTGGCCCGGTGACCACACCTGAGCTGTTCGGCGACCCGGACCAGTGGCCCGAGCAGGACCTGGTGGCGATCTCCGGGGCCTTCGGCCCGCACCTGGTGCTGGCCGCCCTGCGCGAAGGAGTCTTCCCGATGCCGGTGGACGGCCCGGAGGTGCCCGCCGAGCTGAGGGACGGGATGGGCTGGTGGTCACCGCTGAAGAGGGCGAATCTGCCCCTGGACCGGATCCGGGTGAGCTCCAGCCTGCGCAAGTCCGCCAGGCGCTACAGCACCACCGTCGACCGGGACTTCGAGGCGGTTCTGGAGGGCTGTGCCGACCCGCATCGTCCGCTCGGCTGGATCGATGACCGGATCCGGCAGGCCTATCTGTTCCTGCATGAGCGGGGACACGTCCACTCGGTGGAGACCTGGGACCGTCAGGGACGCCTGGTCGGCGGGCTCTACGGCGTCTCGGTCGGGGGGCTGTTCTCGGGGGAGTCCATGTTCCACGACCCCGAGCACGGCACGGACGCCTCCAAGACCGCCCTGATCCGGCTCGCGGTGGAACTGGCCGCCACCGAACCGCGGCTCCTCGACGTCCAGTGGCTCACCGACCATCTGGCGAGTCTGGGGGCTGTCGAACAGCCACGGGAGAGCTATCTGGAGGACCTCGACGGGGTGCTCGGAGCCGGACCGGTGCGATGGACCCCGCCCACTGCGGAGGCCTGGTCAGGAACCCGGCTGCTGGCCTCCTTCGACTCCCGTCCCGGTATCCGAGCGGCCGGGCCCGGACCTTCTGGACCCGGCCTCGACAGCTCCTGATCGCGAGTGCACCGGTTCATCGTCTCGACGCCGCGCAGCATCTCGGCCATCGCTGCGGTCCACAGGTCCGCGGCTGCTGTCAGCGTCCGCCTGAAGTGACTGGTCGTGGCCTGATCGGGCCCCGCCTCGTCGTGCTCGGGGAATCGGATGGCCGACAGCTGTTGCCAGATTGCGGTGAGCTCGACCGAGATGTCCTGCCGTGCTGCGGCCATCGCGTCGATCCCGCCGACCAGCGCGGTGAACTCGGTCTCCACGGTGTGAGGGTCGTGGGCCCGACGCCGGCGGTCCGGCCGCGGCGTCGGTGGCCGGCCAGCGCAAGGCGAGCTGATGGTTGCACCGGCGGTCGAGCGGGCCCGGCTCACCAGCGCCGAGTGGATCTCCTCCAGGCTCTGCCCGATGGTGTCGATCTGGCAGTCGAAGACCGGGTAGACGCGGCAGAAGGCCACCAGATCAGGCTCCGACCAGGCGGGCCGTAGACCACTGAGGATCTGACCCAGGCCCAGCTGGATGTCAGCGATCCGGGAGTGTGCGGCGTCCACCAGCTCGACCCCGGCCAGCAGATCCGAGGCCAGCAGATCCCGGGCCGGCTGATCCGGGGCTGGTTGATCGGGGGACCGCCCTGATCGCCCGTCCGGCATCGCGGTACTGCTGGAAGTCATGGCAGCTCCTCCCGTCGAAGGCCCCACCGGTTCTCGGACTGTCCAGGTGGGCGGTGGCGATGCCGGTACGCCGGCTCCACCACCGGGCCACCGGTGGGCACGACGATAGGCACCGGCGGGGTCAGGGGGACCAGCGGGGTCGACGACGCGGACGGGGCGATTCCGCATAGGCTTGCCGGGTGCTCGGATATTTCGGTCCCGCCGGGACATTCACCCATCAGGCTCTGAAGACCCTCGGCAAGCTCGATGCCCGGCCGTTCAGCTCGGTGACCACCGCGATGGCGGCCGCCAAGGCCGGTGAGGTGGAGGCCTCCCTGGTGCCGATCGAGAACTCGGTGGAGGGCGGCGTCTCGGCCACCCTCGACACGCTGGCCTCGATGGGCGGCCTGCAGATCCTGCGCGAGGTCGTCATCCCGGTCCAGTTCGGCCTCTACGTGCGCCCGGGAACGACTCTGGAGGGCGTCCGCCAGGTGTTGACCCACTCCCATGCCGCCGCGCAGTGCCGCGGCTGGCTGGCCGACCACCTGCCCAAGGACGCCGACATCACCGAGAGCGGATCGACCGCAGGGGCCGCCAAGGAGGTCTCCCAGCCGTTCTCCCGCTATGACGCCGCGATCTGCGCGCCGATCGCCGCCGAGATGTACCACCTGGTGGCGGCCGCCGAGAACATCGCCGACAATGCCGATGCGCACACCCGCTTCGTGCTGGTCGGCCCGCGCGGCACGCTGCCCCCGCGCACCGGGGACGACCGCACCACGGTGGTCGCCTACATGCGCGAGGACCATTCCGGGGCGCTGCTGGACATCCTCCACCAGTTCGCCTTCCGCGGGATCAACCTGTCGCGCATCGAGTCGCGCCCCACCAAGGACCAGCTGGGCTCCTACTCCTTCTCCATCGACGCCGTCGGCCATGTCGACGACGAGCGGATGGCAGCCGCTCTCAAAGGCCTGCACCGGGTGTGCCGACAGGTGGTCTTCCTCGGTTCCTATCCGCACGCGGTGATCGACGGAGAGCCGGTGGTCGCCCAGGTGCCGACTCCCGACAGTTCCACCGACCTGGCCTATCGCCAGGCGGAGACCTGGTTCGCCGAGGTGACGGGGCGTCGGGCCCCGGATCGGATCAGGGTCGACTGACCGGGGGCAGTGGCCCGGCCCTGGCGCGACCGGGAGTGGCCGGCGCCGCGTGATCCCTGTCCGGCCCGACGCACGAGGGCGTCACCTCGGTAGGATCAGGGCCATGATTGATCCGAAACTCCTGCGCACAGATCCGGACCGTGTCCGTCGCTCCCAGGTCGCTCGTGGCGACGACCCCTCGGTCGTCGACGAGCTGGTCGCCGCCGACGAGTCCCGGCGTCACGCGATCGCTGCGCACGAGTCCCTGCGCGCCGAGCAGAAGGGTCTCGGCAAGCAGATCGCCCGGGCCTCCGGTGAGGAGAAGGCCGCACTGCTGGCCCGCACCAAGGAGATCGCAGGCCAGGTCGCCGACCTCAAGAAGGAGGCCGAGACGGCCGAGCAGAGGTTCATCGAGCTCGACAAGACCCTGGGCAATATCGTCATCGACGGCGTCCCTGCCGGTGGTGAGGACGAGGGCGAGGTGGTCGAGACCATCGGCACCCCGCGCGACTTCGCCGCCGAGGGATTCGAGCCGAAGGATCACCTGGAGATCGGCGAGGCGCTCGGGGCGATCGACATGGAGCGGGGCACCAAGATCTCCGGATCGCGGTTCTACGTGCTCACCGGGATCGGTGCCCAGCTGGAGATCGCGCTGCTCAATCTGGCGATGACCAAGGCCGCCGGCTGGGGATTCACCCCGATGATCCCGCCGGCCCTGGTCAAGCCCTCGGCGATGGAGGGGACCGGATTCCTCGGCCAGGCCGCCGACGACGTCTACTACCTGCCCAAGGACGATCAGTACCTGGTCGGTACCTCCGAGGTGGCGCTGGCGGCCTTCCACTCCGATGAGATCCTGGACGACGCCGAGCTGCCCCGGCGCTACGTGGCGTTCTCGCCGTGCTTCCGCCGCGAGGCCGGGTCCTACGGCAAGGACACCCGGGGGATCTTCCGGGTGCACTGGTTCGACAAGGTCGAGATGTTCGTCTACTGCCTTCCGGAGCAGGCCGAGGCCTGGCATGCCAAGTTGCTCGGCTTCGAGAAGGAGTTCATCGAGGCCCTGGAGATCCCCTTCGAGGTGCTGGACGTCGCCTCCGGGGATCTCGGCCTGTCGGCTGCCCGCAAGTACGACTGCTACGGCTGGCTGCCCACCCAGAACCGCTACCGGGAGATCACCTCGACCTCCAACTGCACCACCTTCCAGGCCCGCCGACTGTCCATCCGGCACCGCGGGCCCGATGGCGTCGAGCCGCTGGCCACCCTCAACGGGACGCTGTGCGCGATGACCCGGATCATCATCATGATCCTGGAGAACCACCAGAACGCCGACGGCTCGGTGACCATTCCGGCGGCGCTGCGGCCCTACCTGGGTGGCAAGGAGCGGTTCGAGACCGCCTGAGGCCGATCCTCGGGGGTCGTGACATTCTTGGCTCGTGACGGCATCAGTCGACGACAACCCCTTTTACCGCGAACTACCAGACGGCACCATCAAACAGACCAACCCCTTCTCGGGTGTTCAGGTGTGGACGGTGCCCGGGCGCGGCGCCCGGCCGCTGAGCCGGCCGATCGTCGGTCCACGGCCGCTGGCCAATGCCGACCGGGTCTCGGCCTGCGCCTTCTGCGCCGACCGGGTCCTGGAGACCCCGCCCGAGAAGTGCCGTCTGGTGCCCGACCCGTTCGGCGATGTCCGCGGCAGCTTCCGGACGCTGCGCCATCTCCCGGCGTCCGAGCTGTCGGCCAGCACCGCGGAGTTCCGCCGGGTGCCGAACCTCTTCGAGATCCTCACCTGGCAGTACTGGCATGACAACCATGGCGTCGACCTGTCCGCCGAGGCGCGTGACTGGCAGGAGTCCTATCTGGCCGATCAGGCCGGTCTGAGCCATGTGCAGCGGGTGCTGGACGCCAAGTTCTCCGCCCAGGGGCTGTCCCTGCGGGCCGCCGCGCTCAACCCCGCCGAACTGCGTCGGGAGTCCGCCCCCTTCTTCGGCGGCGGTCACGACGTCATCATCGCCCGGAGGCACTACACCGATGACGCCGCCACCACCGCCGGACTGGCAGGTTCTGGTCAGCTGAGCGTGGCCGAGCACCGGGCCTTCATCGCCCTGACGGTCTCCTCGACCGCCGACCTCTACGCCGCCAACCCGGAGGCCCGGTACGTGGCCGTCTTCCAGAACTGGCTGGAGCCCGCCGGGGCCTCCTTCGACCACCTCCACAAGCAGCTGGTGGCCATCGACGAGATCGGCGCCAGCAATGAGGCGGCCCTGGAGAAGGTGAACGGTGATCCCTACCTGTTCAACCGCTGGGGGCCCGATTTCGCCATCGACCACCATCTGATGCTGGCCGCCAATGATCATGCGGTGGCCTTCGTGGCCTTCGGACACCGGTACCCATCGGTGGCGATCTGGTCGACCGGCCGGATCGACCAGCCCTGGGAGATGGCCGACGAGGAGGTCGACGGCCTGGCCGACCTGCTGCACGCCATCCATGTCGCGCTGGGGTCCGATGTGGCCTGCAACGAGGAGTGGCACCATCGCCCGATCGGCGTCGGCACCGCGATGCCCTGGCACGTGGTGCTCAAGCTGCGGGTCTCGAACCCGGCCGGCTTCGAGGGCGGCACGAAGATCTACGTCAACACGATCTCCCCGGCGTCGCTGTGCGCCCGGCTGCTGCCCAGGCTCATGGAGGCCCGCAACGCCGGGAGGATCGCCGAGGGGATTCGGCTCGGTGTGGAGTGCGAGGTCGGTCGGGGAGTCATCGCCGCGGCCCGGTGAGGAGTGGGCGGTCGGACTGTGAGTCAATGCCGCGGCCCGGTGAGGCCGGCCGGCACGGTCGTGACATGCCGTGCGCCGTGCACACACAGCACCCACTGCTGGCCTGCGACCCGGGGTCGGTGCTCGGCATCTGTCCCTGGGCACGGTGCTCGGCATCTGTCCTCGGCGCCGATGGCCAGCCTCTGCTACCGGTAGGGCGCAGTCTACGTTCGTCCTCAGATCCGACGTTCGTCCTGGAATTCCAGGACGAACGCCGGATCTGAGGACGAACGTGGTTGACCGATACTGATCCGGTCGTCACGCTGTCGCGGTCAGCTCTCGGGCCACCGGAACCAGCGGACCACCTGTCGGAACCGGCAGTCGCGCCGCCGTAGCCGTCTCCCGGGCCACCGGAGCCAGCGGGCCACCTGTCGGAACCGGCAGTTGGGCTGTGGGCTACCGGAACCAGCGGTCCAGCTCGGCTGCCGTGCCACCCTCCTCGAAGGTGCCGGTGACTCCGTTGGCGATCTGCTGGACCTGTTCCGGGGCATCACCCATCGCCACCCCACGGCCGGCCCAGGCGAGCATCTCGATGTCGTTGCGCCCGTCACCGATGGCCAGCACCTGGGAGGGATCGATCTGGCGCACCTGGCACAGTGCCTGCAGGGCCGAAGCCTTGTTGACCCCTCGCGGGGTGATGTCCAGCCAGGCCGACCAGCCGATCACATAGGAGACGCCGTGCAGTCCCAGATGACGGGCCATCTCGACAAAGTCGGAGGCGGGCGCGTCGGGGTCGCGGATGATGACACGGGCGGCGGGCCGGGAGGTCAGTTCCTCGACGGACTCGAGGATGAACCGTCCCTGCAGTTCTCCGTCAGGGAACAGCCGGTTGAGCCGGTATCCGACCCCGATCTCCTCGACGGCGATGATCGCCGAGGGGTGGATCTCCAGCACCTTGCGGATGACCGGGCCGGGATCGAAGCGCACCTCCTCGAGGATCTGCAGGGGTGAGGTCCACAGCGTGGCCGCGCCATTGGAGACCACCAGGTCTCCGGCCGGCAGGTGGAGAGCGTCATGGACAGGCAGGGCTCCGAAGAGTCCACGGCCAGTGGCCAGCACGACCGGGACGCCGGCGTCGACGACTCTGCGGATCGAGTATTCGACAGGGGAAGGAAGTAGCCCTTGACGGTCGACGAGGGTTCCGTCGATGTCGAGGGCTACCAGTTGTGGGGTGAAACTCATGCCTCCACCCTGCCATCGCAGCGTGAACTGCCGGTGACAGGCTGGGCCGGGCAGCTCGTGTCCCGTGCTGATCCAGTTACTCCTCGTGCCTCATGTCTCGTGTCTCGCGTTGATCCAGTTACTCCTCGTTGATCCTCATGCAACGGGATCAACGAGGAGTAACTGGATCAACGCGGTGGTGGGGGCGGCCAGGGTGTGGTCAGCGGTGGCGAGGGTTGGCCAGGGCAGCGGGAGTCGGAACGATCGGGGCCGCACTCAGGCAGCCTCGACCTCCTCGGCGGTGCGCCGTATCCCGGTCACCGACACGAAGGCGGCGATGATCTCGGCCCGGCCGGGCCGGGAAGGAGCCAGCGTGGTCGGCTCGGCCGCCTCGGCGCGGGCCCTGCGCAGGTGCCGCTTGACCGTCGACAGCGAGCACCCCAGGCTCTGGGCGATGAAGTCCAGCGGCTCGTCGGGATGGGCACGGCGCAACCGCACGACGTCATGGGTGGCGATCTGGCGACCCGAGGACAGAATGCCGATCATGGCGTCCATGTCGTCGGGCGACACCCGGACGCCGAGCAGGTTGCGGATCCGGGTGCGCTGGCGGGTCGTGGTGGCAGCGGCGAAACCGGCCACGTCATGCCCGCTGACCGCGACCTCCAGGCAGTCGCCGAAGAACGGGCAGCTCGCGCAGACCTCGGTCGCCCGGGCCGTCAGGGAGACATGCAGGCGGCGCTGCTCTGCATTACCGGGGCTGGCGTCCTCCTCCAGGTAAGGATGCTGGAACAGCTCTGTCAGCAAGGCGCAGGCGGGAACTCGGTTGGCAGTCGTGATGGTCACGGGAGATCCTTTCTCCTGAGAGCGGTACGGCAACGGATCGGTGCGGAGAGAACCCTTGTTGTGAGATTCGTCACGTGCTGCTACTCAGCCTGCCATGAACTCCAAATCCCCTATAGACCAGACTGTAGGGACCGCTACCCGACTTGCCTGAGTAGTAGACGAAAGGCCACTGAGTACGAATACTCAGTGGCCTTTCGATGTGATTGGTCCGACAATTGTCCGTCGAATGGTGCGACCGATTCCTCCGGTTATCGAGGAGGGAGGCCATTTCCGGCTACCTCGGGCCCACCGGGCCGGGGCGACCAGCTGGCCACCGATAACTCAGCCGATCAGTCGACCCCGAACTCCATCGCCGCACGGTCCAAGGACTTCTGGGCGTCGTCGTGATCCTTGCCGGTGTTCGAGGAGATCGCCTTGGCCCCGCCGGTCTCCAGCTTGCCGACCAGATCGGCGTGCGTGGAGAGCTGGCCCTGCTTGGAGTACAGCTCGAGCTTCTCGCGGGTGTCGGCGATGTCGAGGTTGCGCATGGTGAGCTGGCCGATCCGGTCGACCGGCCCGAAGGCGGCCCCCTCGACCTTCTCCATCGACAGCTTCTCGGCGTGGTAGGAGAAGTTCGGCCCGGAGGTGTTCATGATCGTGTAGTCCCAGCCGCGGCGCAGCTTGAGGGTGACGGTGCCGGTGACCGCCGAGGCCACCCAGTGGGTCAGCGACTCGCGGATCATCAACGACTGGGGGTCCAGCCAACGGCCCTCGTAGAGCAGCCGCCCCAGCCGGCGTCCCTCATTGTGGTAGGTCGCCAGGGTGTCCTCATTGTGGATCGCGTTGACCAACCGCTCGTAGGCGATGAACAGCAGAGCCATCCCGGGGGCCTCGTAGATGCCGCGTGACTTGGCCTCGATGATTCGGTTCTCGACCTGATCGCTCATTCCCAGGCCGTGGCGTCCACCGATCGCATTGGCCTCCATCACCAGGGCGACGTTGTCGTGGAACTCGGTGCCGTTGATGGCCACCGGCAGACCCTGCTCGAAGGTGATCGAGACCTCCTCGGTCTCAACGGCGACGTCGGGATCCCAGAACTTGACTCCCATGATCGGCTCGACGCTCTCCATCGAGACGCTGAGATCCTCCAGGGTCTTGGCCTCGTGAGTGGCGCCCCAGATGTTGGCGTCGGTGGAGTAGGCCTTCTCCTTGGAATCGCGGTAGGGAAGGTTGCGGGCGGTGAGCCACTGGCTCATCTCGTCGCGTCCGCCGAGCTCGGAGACGAAGTCCTCGTCGAGCCAGGGCTTGTAGATCCGTAGCTGCGGATTGGCCAGCAGGCCGTAGCGGTAGAACCGCTCGATGTCATTGCCCTTGTAGGTCGACCCGTCGCCCCAGATGGAGACGTCGTCGTCGGCCATCGCGCGCACCAGCAGGGTGCCGGTGACGGCGCGGCCGATCGGAGTGGTGTTGAAGTAGGGACGCCCGGCGGACCGCACATTGAAGGCTCCGCACGAGATGGCCGACAGGCCCTCCTCGACCAAGGAGGCCTTGCAGTCGACCAGCCGCGAGATCTCGGCGCCGTAGGCGTGCGCGCGGCCGGGGACCGAGTCGACGTCGGGCTCGTCGTACTGGCCGATATCGGCGGTGTAGGTGCAGGGGATGGCGCCCTTGGATCGCATCCAGGCGACCGCCACGGAGGTGTCGAGACCTCCTGAGAAGGCGATGCCGATGCGTTCACCGACGGGCAGATGCGTGAGAACCTTGGACACGCCCTGAAGTGTAGAGCATAGATATGCAGAGGTACAAATTAATATTAGGGACGCCGTGAGGGGGAGACGCCGCTCCGCCCGCGGGTGCTGGGGGTCCGTCCCGGTGTGGAATCCGGCCTGTCACGGCGTCCCGGGCCCACCAGCACGGCGTCTCGGCCCCACCAGCACGGTCCCGGCGCTGTCAGCGCGGAGACTGCGAGTAGCCGCGATCGGCGTCCAGGCGGTGGGCGATGTCGGCGGCCATCCTGTCCATCTCCGCGGGATCGCCGACCCCGGGCCGGACGATATGAGTGCGTCGCACCTGGCCGTGGTAGAGGGTCAGCCGTGACCGGGACTCGGTGAGAGCCGCCCGGGTGACGTCGGCCCATGTGCCCGAACGATCCTGGCCGGCGCCATGGATGTGGTAGCCCTTGGCGTCCAGATCGACATACAGGCGCATCCGGAACATCGACCAGGTCGCGGTCAGAGCCAGCGCGATACCCAGCGCCAGCACCACCGCGAAGAGCGCGATCCAGCCATTGGACCAGTCTCGGGCGGCGTCCACCACGATGAGCACCGCACCGGCGATCGACATCACCGCCGCCACCGCGTATCCGGTGAACGGGGGCCGCGGTTTGAGGACATGCCTGGTCGTTCCGGCAGGAAGACCCTGTGGGGTGGTCGCTGGCGTCGCCGCCGCATCTGGCATGACCGGCCTCCTGATCTGCGACTCGACAGGTCGTGAGTGACCGGAATGGTCCGGTCCACGCGGCGAGAGTGGGATTCGAACCCACGGAGGTTTCCCTCGGCCGCTTTCAAGGCGGCTGCACTCGTCCACTATGCGATCTCGCCAACCCGGTCGCCCGGGGTGCGACCTCATCCTAGCCATTCTCCCGGGATATCCGGCCCGTTGCCGCTCGGTCGAGGCGCCCTGCTGTGATGTGTGCCGAGGGGCCGCCGGTCATCCCACCAACCTCTCCCCGGCAGCTCCACCGCCATGGCAGGGTGGAGACATGCATGCGATCACAGTCCGTCCCACCGACCAGGCCGATGCGAAGGGACGCCACCGTCCCGGACCCGAGAAGCTGGAATGGTCCGAGGTCCCGACGCCGGCACCGGGCTCCGGGGAGGTCCTGGTCAAGGTGTCGGCCTGCGGGATGAACCGGGCCGATCTGCTGCAGCGCCAGGGGCTCTACCCGCCGCCTCCGGGGGTCTCCCAGATCATGGGCTTCGAGGTGGTCGGCACGATCGCGGAACTGGGCGACGACGTCTCCGGCTGGAAGGTGGGTGACCAGGTCGTCGGGCTGTTGGCCGGCGGAGGCTATGCCGAGTACGCCGTGGTGCCGGCCGGCCAGCTGCTCCACATGCCGGACGGCGTCGGCCCGGTGGTCGCTGCCACCCTGGTCGAGGTGGCCGCCACCGTGATCTCGAATATGGATCATGTCGGGCTGAAGGCCGGCGAGACCTTCCTGGTGCACGGCGGGGCCGGCGGCGTCGGCCAGTTCGCGATCCAGTACGCCAAGGCGCTGGGTTGCACCGTCCTCACCACCTGTGGGACGCCGCAGAAGCAGGAGTTCTGCCGCCGACTGGGCGCCGACGTCGCGCTGGACTACCACCAGGACTGGGTCGCGGGGGTCAAGGGCGCCACTGGAGGACACGGCGCCGACGTCATCCTTGACGTGATGGGGGCCAAGTATCTCGGCCTCAACGTCGATGCGCTGGCCACCGGCGGACGGCTGGTCATCATCGGGATGCAGGGAGGCACCAAGGGGGAGCTCAACATCGGAAAGCTGCTCTCCAAGAGGGCTCTGGTGACTGCCACCAGCCTGCGGTTCCGGCCGCTGGCCGAGAAGGCGCAGATCTGTCGGCGGGTCGAGGAGCTGGCCTGGCCGATGTATGCCGATGGTCGGATCTCCCCGGCGCCGGTGGAGATCTTCCCGATCACCGAGGCGGCTGCCGCGCACACCCGACTGGAGTCCGGGGAGGTGCTGGGCAAGATCGCGCTGACGCTGTGACCCGATCGCGCTGAGGCCGCGACCCGATCGCGCTGAGGCCGCGACCCGATCGCGTGGGGCACCGACTGCGAACCGGGTGGGCTGCGTCATCTGGGTGACTCGGCGGCGGGACGGAACTGTTAGCGTTGAGCCGGGGCTGATCGTGGCCCCGACGTCGACACAGGAGTCAGCGTGACATCCGCAAGCTCAGCCCGCAGTACAGGTGAGGCAGCCGGCCCGGCCGGCCCCCGGGTCGTTGCGGCCTGGAACCCTCAGCAGGGCTCCGACAGGGCCCGCCGGCTGTTCGCCGGGCGATTCGACAGCACGCCGGACGGCGTCTGGGCCGCCCCCGGACGGGTCAACATCATCGGTGAGCACACCGACTACAACGGCGGGCTGTGCCTGCCGATCGCCATCCCGCACCGGACCTACGTCGCGCTGCGGGCCCGCCAGGACGACCAGATCCGATTGGTCTCGGCCTTCGGCGGGGAGGTCCTCGACTGGTCGGGCAGCGTTTCCGGCCTGCAACCGGGCCAGACGCCCACCTGGGTCGGCTATGTCGCCGGGGTGGCCTGGGCGCTGGCACGGCAAGGTCTGCCGGTCGACGGATTCAACGCCGCCCTGGTCTCCTGCGTCCCGACCGCAGCCGGGCTGTCCTCCTCGGCGGCCGTGGAGTGCGCCGTCGGGCTGGCCCTCGACGAGGTCAACGGGCTGGGAATGGGGGACTCCGACGCCGGCCGTCACCATCTGGTGAAGATCGCGGTGAGCACCGAGAACGACTTCGTGGGGGCCCGTACCGGGGATCTGGACCAGTCCGCCTCGCTGCGCACCCAGCGCGGTCACGCCCTGCTGCTGGACTGCCTGGACGGCTCGACCCGACAGGTGCCCTTCGATCTGGCGGCCGAGGACCTCGAGCTGCTGGTCATCGACACCCGCGCCACGCACAGCCACGCCACCGGCGGATACGGCCAGCGGCGGGCAACCTGCGAGGCGGCGGCGGTGATGCTGGGAGTCGACACGTTGCGCGAGGTCGACGACCTGGACGAGGCGCTGGACCGACTGGCCAACGACGAGATGAGACGCCGGGTGCGCCACGTCGTCACCGAGATCGCCCGGGTCGAGGGGTTCGTCGCCCTGGTGGAGGCCGGTCGGCTGCGCGAGGTCGGCCCGACGATGAACGCCTCCCACGACTCACTGCGCGACGACTACGAGGTGAGCTGCCCGGAGTTGGACGTCGCGGTGGACGCCGCCCGTCGGGCCGGGGCGATCGGTGCCCGGATGACCGGTGGCGGCTTCGGTGGGTGCGCCATCGCACTGGTGGACGCCAGCAGGCGCCAGGAGGTTGCCGAGGCGGTCGTCGAGGCCTTCTCCCGGCACGGTTTCGGGGCTCCGCAGCTGTACGTCGTCACTCCATCGGATCCTGCCGGACGGGTGGACTGAGGGCCCCTGCTACTTCTGAATGGGGTTGTAGGCGCAGACGTCGGTCACCGATTGGCTCACCGCGGTGGCAGAGGCAGTCGGGGTGCTCGAGCCCGAGTTGCTGGGGGTGGGCGTCGGTGTCGGCGTCGCCGAGGGAGTCGGGCGGGGGGACGACGACGTCACCGGCTTGTTCCTGTTCTTGGAACTGGAGGCGTCGGCGATCGCCTCCTTCACCTGCGTGCGCATCAGGTTGTAGTTGGGGTCGTAGGCCACGAAACCGTTCTTGCCCTGGACGAAGAGCAGCCGGTTGACATTGGCGTCGCGCATCCGCATCACCAGCTCGACGAAGGCCGGCAGCATTCCCTGGGGGATGTCGGAGACCACCATGTCCCCGGAGGCCGCCGCGATCGACTCGAAACGGGTGAGCACCGTCTGGGGACTCACCTGGTCCAAGACCGCCTTCATGAGGCAGGACTGGCGTCCCATCCGGTCGTAGTCGGTGGACGCCGACCGGCTGCGCGCGTACCACATCGCCCGGTAGCCGTTGAGGTGCTGGTCGGGGCCGATCTCGATGTACCCGGTGGGGACCTTGCCCTCGGTGTTGCCGGCAATCGGCAGCCGTTCGTTGACATTGACGGTGACCCCGCCGACGGCGTCCACCAACTTCTGCAGGCCGTCGATGTCGAGCATCACGAAGTAGTCGATGGACAGTCCCAGGGCCTGGCCGATGCCCAGCTTGAGGGCGTCGGCGCCGGGGTAGTCGGTGTCGCCCATGGCCGCCTTGTGGTCGTTCTCGACCGTGGACCAGACCGCATTGGCGAAGAAGTCCGAGTCGTCGCCGTGGCCGTTGGAGAAGCCGTTGGGGTAGATCTTGTGGAGCTCGGAGTTGGCGGGGAAGGGCAGATTGGCGAGGTTGCGGGGCACCTGGATGATCGTGGTGTTGCCGGTCTGGGTGTCGATCGAGGCGACCATCATGGTGTCGGTGTTCATCTCGCCGTGTTGGCGGTACTGGCGGGTCGAGGAGTCGTCCCCGCCGACCAGCAGGACGTTGACCCGCGGCTTCTGCCGCCAGATGTCGGCGACGCTCTGGTTGTAGTCGATGGAGGGGCGGGTGCCTGACTTCGACTCGGCGAAGATCTTGCTGAGTGCCGCCGACTCGTCACGGGCATAGCGTGCCGAGATCGCCATCGGAGCGGCGATCGCCAGGGACAGGGTGCCGACTAGGACTGCGGAGATCCACCGCTGCGGGTGGGTGATCCGGGCGGGCCGGATGTCGAGGTGGGTGAAGACCAGCAGGGCCACCAGGAGTACGGCCACTACCGGAAGGGCGATGGCGATGACGTTGAGGAGTCTGGGTCGTACTGCCACCGAGGCCAGCGCAGCAGGGCTGGTGACGGCCATGATGATGAGCACGGTGAGGGCGGCCAGGGCTAGACCGGTGACGGCCAGCCCGAACCGCCGGTGGCTGTCGCGGCGGCTCTCCATCAGGCCCAGGCCGGGCACCGCCGCGCCGAGCACCGTCCAGATCGCCGAGCGGCGGAAGGCCCTGCCGTCATGGCTGTCGTGCTGCGCGGCCGCCGCGGGCGCGCGGACGCCGGAGACTGAACGAGCGCTGACGCCGGCGTCGGCGGAGTAGTCCTCCGTCATCGCATAGCGGCCCTGACGGGGGAAGCCCGCGGTGCTGCCGCCGACGTCTGCGAACGGGTCGTCGGCGTCGGCGTCGACGGTGAGAGCGTGGGTCGGCGCGTAGTAGGGCTCATCGTCGTAGCCACCGTGCCGGGGATGGTCCTCGGTCGACGGGTGCTTCTCGGCGCTCATCTGCTCGTCCCTCAGCGCCTGCTCCAGGGAGCGGCGGCCGAGGATGTGGGTGTCCTCCATGGACTCGGGGTCGTCGAGCCACCACGGATCTGCGTGTCGAGGGGCGTGCGAATCTCCACCGGAGTGGGAGTCGGCCATGCTCGTCCTCTCGACGAAGGAAGTAGGCGGTTGCGCCGGTTGCGGACGGGCCCATGCGTCATGTTCGCAGGTTGGCTGCGCAGCAGCCGGCTGGGTCGAGCGCCGAGCCCATGGTAACCACCATCGCCGAATTGCTGAGGTGCGGACTTGCCGATAGGGTGGACCGGCATCCTGGAGGTGTCGCCTAGTCTGGTCTATGGCGCCCGCCTGCTAAGCGGGTTTGGGACTTAACTCCCATCGCGGGTTCAAATCCCGCCACCTCCGCCACCACCTCATGGGCGTGGTTCCTGTGATCACCGGATGCATCGGCCGGGCCCTGCAGGGCCCGGCCGATTTGGTGCCGGGCACCAGTCGTTGTAAAGTCTTCTAACGCGCAAGGTTCAAGCGCCCGTGGCTTAACGGATAGAGCATCTGACTACGGATCAGAAGGTTGGGGGTTCGAATCCCTCCGGGCGCGCCAGCATCTCAGGCCCCGAGTCCTCAGGACTCGGGGCCTGAACTGTGCCTCAGCCCCCGGGAACGGCACCGGCCGGCGACCGTCGGCAACGCCATCGTCCAAGGTGGCCTGGTCACGCGTGGTGATCTGGTGGGCTCAGACGAGCCGGACGGCGTCGTCTCACAGCTTCATCCGGTGTTCGGCAGGTGCCGGGGACTCCACCGCCTCCGGGGTCCAGTCGGCCGGCAGTCCGGCGACCTTCAACGCCTGGTCGAAGGCCTCGCAGGCCCCGCCATACCGTTGCGCGCGGTGCTGGGCCGTGGTGGCCAGGATAGTCGCACGCTGGGCCTGATCCTCGATCTGGCTGATCTGGCCGTTGTCCTTGATGAGGCGATCCAGTTCCCCGGCAGCAGTCTCGGCGGCCGCAACGGCGGCTCGCATCGCTGCCTCGGCCTCCAGCATCCTGGCGTAGGCGGTCACGACGTCTGTGGGCTGGCCGGCTTCCCGGTCACGCCTGCGCTTCCTCCACCACGACAAGAGTGCCATCCGTCTCCCCTTGGTCCGACCATCCAGGATGATCCTAAGGGCTCTCAGGGAACCGCCCGCAGGTGATTGACGAAAACGGTCGATGCCGCACTTCTACCACGGTCCTGGCAATTCCACCGGTGTCGTGGAGAGGCTTTCGCCGCCGGTGACTGTGCGATGCTGGGCTCACGTTCGACCATGCGGATCGACCCGTTCGAAAGGACCTGCCATGCCAGCCCTCTTCGCCCACCGCGGGGCCCACAGGAATCTGCCTGAGAACACCATGGTGGCCTTTCAGGAAGCCATTGCAGAAGACGCCGACGGGATCGAACTGGACGTCCAGATGACCGCCGACGGTCAGCTGGTGGTCTGCCACGACGAGAAGGTCGACCGGACCAGCGACGGGACCGGCCTCATCGGCGAGCACAGCCTGGCCGACCTGCAGGGGCTCAACTTCGCTGCCGGCAACCCGCAATGGGCTCGGGCGCAGATCCCGCTGCTCGACGAGGTGCTGGAGCTGCTGGCCCCCACCGAGTTGAGCCTGAACATTGAGCTGAAGAACAGCGTGATCCGCTATCCCCGGCTCGAGGAGGAGGTCGTCGAGGCGGTTCGGGTCCACAGGATGTCCGATCAGGTCGTGCTCTCCAGCTTCAACCACCGCAGCCTGGTCAAGCTGGCCGAGGCGGCACCGACCATCCGGCGTGGCGTGCTCTATGCCGACGACCTCGCCGACCCGTGGGACTACGCAGCGCGGATCGGTGTGCAGGCCGTCCACCCGGGCGGTTGGCTGTTGCGTGGTCGCGACGAGGTGCCGAGGTTCCACGCCGCCGGGCTGGCGGTACGGGTCTGGACCCTCGACGACCTGGACCAGATCCGTGAGGCGGCCGCGCTGGGGGTGGACGCCATCATCACCAACGACCCGGCGGGTGCGCGGGCGGCGCTAGCCTCCTGATTCGTGTGACCTCCGGCCTGGTTCGGGTCCGGCCGGCTGTGGACTGCTGGTCCCTGGTGTCCGGGTGTTGCGGGGCTGCTGGTCCCTGGCGGCCAGGGCCACGTTCGTCCTCAAATCCGACGTTCGTCCTGGAATTCCAGGACGAACGCCAGATTTGAGGACGAACGTCGTTGAGGGGGTGGTGGACGTCCCGGATCTGTGAAGCCGGAAAGGGGGACGTGCGGAGCTGGGAAGAGCGCAGGAGCCGGTCGGGGAGCTGGTCCCACAGCTCCGGGCTCAGCTCAGATGCCGGTCCCAGAAGTCCAGGATCGCCTCCATCCGCTGACGCCGGTGCCACGGCGTCCCGGATCTGGACAGCTCGTGGTTCTCGCCGGGGAAGACCAGCAGCTCGGCGTCGAGACCGGCGCGCACCAGCCGCGCGTGGTACTCCAACCCCTGGGAGATCGGGCAGCGCAGATCCTGTTCGGAGTGGATCACCAAGGTCGGCGTGGTGACCTGCTCGGCCCACGCCATCGCCGACTGGGCCGCCAGCTGCCGGGGATCGGTGCCGTTGTAGACGTCGGGGAAGTACCAGCCGATGTCGGAGGCGCCGACGAAGGACCTCGGGTCCAGGTATCCCCGTTCCACGATCGCGCCGCGCCAGCGGTGATCGTGGCCGATGATCCAGGCGGTGAGATAGCCGCCGTAGGACCCTCCCATGATCCCGAGCCGATCGCCATCCAGGTCAGGATGGGTGGCCAGGGCCGCCTCCAGGAAGCCGAGCACATCGGCGGCGTCCACGTCGCCGAAGTGACCGATCACGGCGCGGGCATGCTCGCGGCCGTAGCCGGCCGAACCGCGCGGATTGCAGGCCACCACGGCGTACCCGGCGGCCACCAGGGTCTGGAACTCGTCGAAGAAACTGCCGGTGTACTGGGAGTGCGGGCCGCCGTGAATCACCAGGAGGACCGGATGGTGGCTGGCCGGATCGGTCCGCGGCCCGGTCGGGGTGAGGATCCAGCCGTGCACCGGGTTGCCGTCGCGGCCCTCGGCGGTGAACTCCTCGGGCTGGACCGGCGGTGCCGCCTCGCGCAGATCCCGGCCGAAGTCGGTCAACTGGGTGACGCCGCGCGGGCCGATCAGCACCAGCTCGCCGGGGGACCTCGGCGTCGTCACGGCGGCGAGGAAGAAGTTCTGGGTGCCCGGGATCGCGGTGGCAGAGGTGGCGACCATCTCGGCGTCCAGGACCACCCGGTCCTGACCGGCCCGCTCGCAGCCCGCCCGGGGCCCAGTGACCAGGTGGACCCTGCCGCGGCCCTGGAAGGAGTCCGTGACAAGCACCCCGGGGCCCGCCGCGCTCAGCACATGGTCCAGCGAGATGTCGGGATCGGTGAGCGGGAGGAGACCATCTGCGCTGATCACCCCCACCTGGTTGTTGGCGGCCACCGGGTCATCCCCCTCGGCGCCGAGATCGGTGAAGGAGACGAGGACCGCCGGCCCCGCCCCCGTTGCCACCGAGTGGATGGCGACCTGGTGGGTCTGCCCATCGACGTTGATCTCACCGGTCCCAGGCACCGGGGTCGCCGGGAGCCCCTGGTCCGGGTCGATGCACATCAGAGTGCTGATCATGCCCGACTCCGGCGTCTCGCAGCAGGCCAGGATCCTGCCGTCGGGCAGGATCACCGCACTGGTCCAGTCGGCCCCGTCGCTGGTGATCCGGCGCACCTCGGCCAGACCCGGGATGGTCTCCTCGGTGCTGGAGTCCCCGGCCCCGCGAGACTCGCCGCCGGCCGATCCGGCCGATCCGGCCGCTCGTCCGACCGGCCGCACGGCCGGTTCGGCCTGCGGGTCGGGAACCTCGATGAGGAAGAGCTGGAGCGGCCGGTCGGCGTACCAGCCGGCCCCCATCCCGTTGTGGCGCAGCTTCACACCGGTGAGGTGACGCGGATCCTCGTGGTCGGCGTCGATCCCCTGGACGCTGCCGTATCGGCCCGCGTCGGGAACTCGCGCCGAGACCACGACGCGACGGCTGTCGGGAGCCCAGCTGAACTCGGCCACCCCCTGGGTGAAGGAGGTGATGATCCACGGCTCCCCGCCGCCCGATTCGACCAGGGCGAGCTGGGCGCGGTGGCCCGGGCGTCGTCTCAGGAAGGCGATCAGGCGGCCGTCGGGGGAGACCTTCGGGCAGGTGTCGGCGAAGCCGCGAGTGATCCGCGTGGCGCCCGGCAGCCCTGACCCCTCGCCGTCCAGCGCTCCCGATGATTCCGCGGGCTGTTCGCCGGGAGCCGGGGCGCCCAGCGGAACCCGCCACAACTGACCGATGTGGTCGTCGGCCTCGAAGCTGGCATGAGTCACCGAGACCACCGCCCAGGCCCGCCCCGGATGAACCGACGGGGCGCCCACATGAGGAAGGAGGGGAATCTGCTCTGGCCGCATGGCCCCGACCCTAGTGTCAGTGCCGGTGCACGTCAGAGTGCCGGGGAGTTCCTCAGTCCCGCGACAGGATGATCACCGAGTAGGGAGGCAGCACCAAGGTCGCGCTGGCCGGCTGGCCGTCGTAAGGCTGCTCCACCGCGTCGACCCGGACCGGGACCTCGGCCCCCACGAAGTCGGCGGAGTAGAGGGTGGCATCGGAGTCCAGCCGGGTGGTCCATGAACCGGCGTACGGCATACCGATGGTGTACTCCCCCCACACCGTGTTGCACAGGTTGACTGCCACCACGACGTCGTCACCCGGGCCGCCGTCGTACCAGCGGTGGAAGGCGTAGACGTTGTGCTCGTCGTTGAGGTGCAGGGTGGCGACATGCTGGCCCGTCAGCCCCTTGGAGTACCCCTCGGTGTTGAGACGCAGGCTGATCAGGTCGGCGTAGAGCCGCACGATGCCGCGGTACTGAGTGCTGCGGTGCCAGTCCAGCGGAACGGTGTCTCGGAACCAGCCGTCGGTGAGGAACTCCTGCCCCTGGAAGATCATCGGGATCCCCGGGGCGGTGAAGACCAGCGCCGCTCCCAGCGTCGATCGTTTCTGGGCGAAGTAGCCGTCGGGGTCCTCCGGGTCGATCTCCTCGGGAACCCGGGCCGAGCCGTTGGCGACCTCGTCATGGGACTCGGTGTAGATCACCCTGGAGAAGGCATCGCCGTAGCTGAACTCGACGGCCTCTCGCACCGAGTCCATGTCGCGGGCCTGGTCGTCGGCGGCGATCACCGCGGCGCGCACCGGGTGCACGAAGTGGTTGTCCCACTGGGCGTGGAAGGCCGCACCGCCGTCGTCGGCGGAGACCACCGGGGCGTAGCCGTGCAGATCCTCGGCGATGAGGTAGCGGCTGGGCTCCTTGGCCCGGATGTCGGAGTTGATCCAACGCGACAGGGTCCAGCCGTCGGGAATGTTGGTCTCCCCGGCGTCGACGCTGCGCATGTAGGGGGTCATGTCGTATCGCAACCCATCGGCGTGGTACTCGTCGAGCCACATCATGGCGTTGTCGTGGATGAACTGGCGCACCTCTCCGCGGCCGTAGTCGGGCCGGGTGTCGCCCCACGGCGTCGAGGAGCGCCAGTCGTTGTAGAAGTAGATGCCACCCTTGCCGTTCTCGCTCCAGCCGTCGAACTGCCACAGGTCCAGGTCGGAGGGGCCGAAATGGTTGTAGACCACGTCGATGATGACAGCGATGCCGTGGGAATGGGCGATCCGGACCAGGTCGCGCAGCTTCTCCGGGCCCCCGTAGGCGCTCTCGACGGCGAAGATATTGGCCGGGTTGTAGCCCCAGGAGTAGTCCCCGGCGAACTCGGCCAGCGGCATCAGCTCGATGGCGTTGATGCCCAGGTGCACCAGGTGCCCCATCTTGTCCTCGACGTTGTCGAGGGTGCCGGGATGGTCGGAGTCGGGATCGGCGTCGAAGAAGGTGCCGACATGCATCTCGTAGATGACCAGGTTGTTGAGGGTCGGGGCGACGAAACGGTCCCCCCGCCAGTCGTAGGCATCCGGATCGGTGATGATGCTGTTGCCGACCGAGCTGGTGACATGGCGGGCATAGGGGTCGATCCTCGGGATGAGGCGGCCGTCCTCGGCATGGATGACGAAGCGGTACTGCTGGCCGGCCCGGGCTCCGGGGACCTCGCCGTACCAGTAGTCGTTGCCCTCGCTGAGCAGGGTGTGGGCCGGGGTGGGCAGTTGCGGCTTGGTCTCGGCCCTCCCCTGCGGCTGGGAGGGGCCGTGCCCGTCGGCTCCGGTCCGGTCGGCCTGGCCTCCCGCGCTCTTCGGGTCGGGCAGTGCCGACCAGTCGTCGAACTCACCGGTGACGTCGATCGCGGTGGCGTGCGGGGCCCAGACCCGGAAGGCGACGCCGCCGTCGACGATGATCGAGCCCATTCCTTCTGCGCGAGGGGGCTTCCCGGCCTGGGAGTTCTTGCTGGCAACTGCGCTCATCCGTGCTCCTGCTGGTCGATGTCAGATTGGAGTCTAGGCTCGACGTCATGTTCGACTCAGCTGTTCACCTGCCTGCGATCGATCACCCGGAGCTGCTGGGGGAGCCAGTGCGCCGACTCATCGGGTTGTTGCCACAGGCCGAGGTCTTCGCCATCGACCCAGCGCTGTCGGACACCGAGGCGCTGTGTCGTGCCTTCGGGGAGCCGGAGTCGACCTGCGGCAACTGCGTCATCGTGCGCGGGCACCGCAGCCAGATCACCCGCACCGTGGCCTGCCTGGCGCTGGCCACCACCAGGGTCGACGTCAACAAGCTGGTCCGGAAGAGACTGGACGTTCGCAAGGCCTCTTTCGCGCCGATGGACGAGGCCACCCGCGAGTCGGGGATGGAGTACGGCGCCATCACCCCGGTGGGGTTGCCCGCTGACTGGCCGATCTGGATCGACCCCGCAGTCGCCCGGGCCCCGATGGTGTGCATCGGGGCGGGCACCCGGGCCTCCAAGTTGGTGCTGCCGGGCAGCGCCCTGCTGGCGTTGCCCCATGCCGAGGTGGTGGAGGGGTTGGCCCACTGACGGCTACCGCGCTCTGCGGCGCGGTCCTCGCCGGCGTCGGCAGGGTGGGTCCCCGGGCTGGAACCGGGGTCGCCCCGGGCCGCGGTGATCGGACCCGGTGAGGTGCGCGATCAGCTCAGCGAGGCGGTGGCCGTGATGGTGCCGTCCGGCCGACGAACCGCCAGCTCTCCGTCCGGACCCTCGCCGACCGACATCACCGCGGGTGCGGTCGCGGAGGCGGTGAGCCGGTAGCAGAAGGTGCGGCCTGCGGCATCCACCCCGCGGCGGGTGAACTCCTCGGCCAGCCACAGCGCCTGGAGGGGGCCGTGGATCACCAGCCCGGGATGGCCTGCTCGAGCGCAGAAGGCGCGGTCCCAGTGGATCCGGTAGGGGTTGGCGGTGAGGGCCGAGAAGGTGACCAGCATCGGTTCGGTGACGGCGATCCGGCCCGGTCCCAGGTCTGCGAGGTCGCCGGTGAGGGGCTGGACCGGGGCACCAGCGTGGGAAGGGCCGGATGTATCGGCCGGGGAGGAGACGGCGGCCGAGCTGGAGGCGCCGGGGTCCGATGGCGCGCCCTCGGGAGTGCGGACCGGTCGGGTGGCGGTGAAGACATAGTCCTGCTCATCGGTCAGCAGGGTGTGTCCGGCCTGACTCCAGGTCGACTCGAGGGTCACGAAGGTGAGTTTGCCGTGTCGCCCGTTCTTGACGGTGCGGCGGGCCACCCGCGTGCTGCGGCTGGTCGGCACCCCGAGCCTCAAGGGCTCCTTCATGCGCACCCGACCGCCGGCAAACATCCTTGTCATTCCCGCTTGCGGGGTGATGACGCCGCCGATCAGGTAGCCGTCCTCGTCCAGTTGCCGTGGGTCGACCGGGTCCAGCAAATGGCACCACTGCCAGCAGGCAGGCAGGACATCGCCGCTCGGGGCGCGACCCAGGAACACCGCCAGCGGCTCCAGATCCGACCGGTCGATGACTCCCTGCCTGATCTGCTGGCCAGCAGCCTGCGGTTTACTCGGCCAGACCATAGAGGCGGTCGCCAGCGTCCCCCAGGCCCGGAACGATGAAGCCGTGCTCGTTGAGGTGATCGTCGACAGCGGCGACCACCAGATTGCACGGCACACCGAGCTCGCGGACCAGGTCGCCGAAGTGCTCGATGCCCTCGGGAGCGGCGAGGATGCACAGGCAGGTGATGTGGGTGGCACCGCGCTTGACCAGGAACTTCACCGCACCGCTGAGCGATCCGCCGGTGGCCAGCATCGGGTCGAGGACGAAGCACTGGCGCCCGGTGAGGTCGTGCGGCAGGCGCTCGGCGTAGGTGACCGGGATCAGCGTCTCCTCGTCGCGGGTCATCCCGACGAAGCCGACCTCGGCGCTGGGGATCAGGCGCATCATGCCCTCGAGCATGCCGAGCCCGGCGCGCAGGATCGGCACCACCAGGGGCTTGGGATCAGACAGCGCGACCCCCTCGGTCTCGGCGATCGGGGTCTGGACGGTCCGGGGTTCCACGCGCACGTTGCGGGTGGCCTCGTAGGCCAGCAGGGTGACGAGTTCGTCGACCAGACGACGGAACTTGGGGCTAGGGGTCTCGACCGATCGCAACAAGGTGATCTTGTGAGAGACGAGCGGATGGTCCATGACGTGCAGTTCCACGGACTCCACTTTCGCACACCTCCGGGTGGTCCGCCGCCTCCGGGTGCGCGAAGTACTCCCCACACCGGGGTTCGTGCACAGATACGCGCAGATACCCCGGTCTGGGGAGTACTTTGCGCACTTCGGGACTCCTTCCGGGGTGCCATTCCTGTCATCGGGGGATGCCATGAACCTCGCGAGGGCGGATTTCTCCGGCTTTTCACCCAGTCGGGGTGTGAACCGGGCGGGTTCTCTGACACGATGGGTGCGCCGGTCGGCTTAAGGAGGACGCTGTGTGCCCGTTCAATGACAAGGATGTGGACCCGTTCGACGAGGATCCCGTCGGGGAATCGGCAGACTCCGACGATGATGCGGCGGCCGAGAGCCTTCCCGATGAGGACTACGACGACCTCGATGATGACACCGACGACTACGACGATGACGAGGACGACGACACCGAGGACGACGAGGACGACGACACCGAGGACGACGAGGACGCGGACGACGAGGACGACTATGACGATCTCGATGACCTCGAGGATGCCCTCGAGGACGAGATCGACCTGGTGGTGGCCCTCTACGACGACGACGGAGAGCGGATTGCCGTCAGCCTCGACAAGCAGCTGGCCAACGATCTGGACGAGTTGATCACACAGCTTCGTAGGCTGCCCGGGGACGCCGGAGCAGTCGGGATGGTCTCCATCGATCATCAGTTCTTCGTCATCGTGCGGGTCAGGGGACGTCATGTCGGGGTCTTCCTGTCCGATGCCGTGGAGGGCAATGACTGGCCGATCGCCCGCGATGTCGCCGACTACCTGGGCGACGACATCCCCGACCCCGACGATGACCCCGAGCCGATGGGCGACTACTCGCTGCTGTCGGACGCCGGGATCAGCGAGTTCGACCTGGAGGCCTTCGCCGACCTCGACGAGGACTCCGACGAGGTGCTCGCACAGATCGCCAAGCGGATCAACTACGGCCGGCAGTTCAGTCACGCGTCTCCCTCGATCCGCTGAGCCCCGCTGGTGACCTCTGAACCGGCTGGGCCGATGAGCTCCTGGCGGTCGGCGATGGAGCTGGCTTTGGTCTGGGCAGCTCGGGCCCCCGGCTGGGGAGATGTGCCGATCGGCGCGGTGCTGCTGGGCCCCGATGGCTCGGTGCTCTCCCAGGCCGCCAACGAACGGGAACTCACCGGGGATCCGACCGCCCATGCCGAGATCCTGGCGATCCGACGCGGTGCCGAGAAGCTGAGAGAAGGCCACCGAGGTGCCGCATGGCATGGGGGCGGACTCTCTTGCGGGGCCCTGGTCGGCGACGCGGGCCGGGAGGGTCAGGCCGGCCCGCAGGCCCCCGACACACCGGCGGCCGGCAACTGGCGGCTGGCGGACTGCACCCTGGTCGTCACGCTGGAACCCTGTACGATGTGCGCCGGAGCCATCGTGGCCGCTCGCATCCGGCGTCTGGTGTTCGGAGCCTTCGATCCCAAGGCCGGAGCGGTGGCCTCGTTGTGGGATGTGGTTCGCGACCCGCGACTCAACCACCGCCTCGAGGTGGTCCCGGGAGTTCTCGCCGAGGAGTCGAGCCGACAGCTCAGAGCTTTCTTCGACGATCTGCGCTGAATCATTCCTGCGGCCCCTGACCAGGCGATGGCGATGCCTCGAGCCGGTCCTCCCCAGCCGTCCTATACGGTGGGGCGGGTGAGCAGACTGGAGGACCGGAGCACCACCGAGTCCGGCGAAAGCCGAGACGAGGACAGTGGTGAGGCTCCCGACTCGGCAATTGACACCGCCCGAGAGGCGGAGCAGGAGACCGCCGAGGAGTCCGAGACAGCTGCCGGCCCGAAGCACTTCGCCCGGATCCACGGGATGCTGGCCCGCCACGAGTTCCTCACCTCGGTGATGAAGGTGATGAGCGGTACCGGCATCGCCCAGCTCATCGCGATGGTGGCCACGCTCTACGTCACCCACCGCGTCCCGCCGGCCGAGTGGGGTACCTACGCGGCGATCATGGCGGTGGCCCAGTTCGTGGTCCCGGTGGCGGCGTTGCGCTACGACATGGCCATCGTGCTGCCCCGTGATGACGGCGAGGCCAAGCGCATCTTCCGGCTGGCGACCCTCATCAACGCGACCGTGTCGGTAGTCGCGATGATCGTGATGGTCCCGGTTGGCGGGATGCTGGCCGATGCCCTGGGTGCGCCGCAGGCCCGCTGGTGGATGCTGGCCGTCGGCCCGATCATCTTCACCTTCGCCGAGCTGGCAGTCGTCAACTACTGGGCCAACCGCCGCAAGCGGTTCGGGGTGATCGGTACCAACGCGGTCTGGAACCAGTCGGTGACCGCCGGCGGCCGGATCGTGGCGGCTTTCGCCGGGTTGGGCGGGTTCGGTCAGCTGGCGGCCACCCTGTTCGGGGAGATCGCCGCCCTCGGCAACTTCTGGAAGAGGCTCGGCCAGGACCTGCGCTCGATCCCGGAGTCCGACACCCCGCTGCGGCTGTTGCTGCGCAAGTACATCAAGATGCCATTGCTGACTGCCCCGAATGCCATCGTCGACTCACTGCGTCTGCAGGGCATCAACCTGTCGATCGGGTTGTACTTCTCCAGAGCCACCCTGGGTACCTTCAACATGGCCTGGGCGCTGATGCAGGTGCCTGCCTCGGTGATCAACACGGCGTTGTCCCAGGTGTTCTTCCAGCGGCTGTCGGTCACCGACGCCGGTCGGATGTACAAGAGCGTGAAGTCCTCGGTGTTCCGTTCCGCGCTGCTGGGGGTCATTCCCTTCGCCGCTCTCTACTTCCTCATCCCGCCGGTCCTGCCGCGGTTGATGGGCTCGCAGTATGCGATCTCGGCGCAGATCGCGGTGGCACTGGTGCCCTGGCTGTACTTCAACTTCATCACCTCGCCGATCTCGATGATGTTCATCGTGACCCGCAACAACGGCGTCGCGCTGGCTTTCGCGATCGTCTACGCGGCGGTGCCGCTGGGCTATCTGGCACTCTTCCACCACGAGATCGTCCAGACCATCTACGTGATGTCGATCGTGATGGCCGGACTCCTGGCCATCTACATCGTGCTGGCTCTGATCGTCGCCAAGCGGTTCGACGCCAGGTACCAGAGGGGAGACGCGGTTCCTGCCGGGTCGGCCGTCGAGGCCCCGCGGGACTGACGCCACCAGGTGCCGGATGGTGTGCGCCGACCGCTCCGGGAGGCCGTCTGGCGGGCCGTCGTGGCCGCCGAGAGATTTTGCCCGAGCTCCGGCGGTCAGCTATGTTGTCTGACGGTGACGTGTCTGAGCGGCCGAAAGTGCTCGCCTCGAAAGCGAGTGTAGCGAGAGCTACCGAGGGTTCAAATCCCTCCGTCACCGCCATCTGACAGCAGCCCCTGACTAGGTCAAATACCTAGTCAGGGGCTGTTCTCCGGACAGCTGCCGGGCTCTTGGGGATGACCCGGCAGGTGCCGATCACCAGTCCATCCGGCCAGTCCTGCGCCACCCTTCTGGGGGCCGGTTCAGCTCAGCTCGGCAGGGGAAGGTGGTGGCGCACCACCAGGTCGGCGCCGTCGGGCAGCCCGTCGAGCTCGGCGTCGAGCGGTTCGACGGCAATGCGCTGAACCGGCTGTCGGTCGACGTCGGACAGCTCGATGCGGACCTGGAGGTCCCGGTCCCGGCAGGGCAGCCGCCACACCAGCTGTGAGGCCGAGGTGCACCACAGCAGCCGGGAGGCCAGTGGCGGGACCTCCTCGACCAGGCCTCCGGCCCCCGCCACGGCGTCTCGGAACTGGGACCGCCGGATGTCGGCGGGGATGTCGTAGAAGACATTGGCGCTCAGCATGTCGGCGATCTTGAGGTGATTGCCGCCGGTCAGCAGCATGGCGTCGATCCGGCGGGCCGCCTGATAGGTCGCCGGCCACATCCGGATGCGGCGGGCCGGAACATCCAGACGCCGCAGCACGGCGTCCAGCAGATCGGCGGCCCGGCTGGCGACCGGCTGGCCGTCGGCGGTGGCGTAGGCGACCACTCCGATTCCCGAATCGAGGTGCCAGCGCATGTTGGCGGCATACCCGGGCAGCCCCCCGGAGTGCTGGGCGATCGGCCCGAAGCGTGAGTCGTGCTCGATCACCAGGCCCAGGCCGTAGCCGACGGCGTCATTGCGGCCCGGGATCCAGCGGTTGCCGATGGAGGGGATGACGGTGTGGATCCGCTGCATGCGGGCCCTGGAGGAGCCCGACAGCACGCTGACCCGCGGTTCGCCGTCCTGGCCTCCGCCGAAACCGGCCATCTCGAAGGGTTCGGACAGCCAGCCCGACCAGCGGGCGATGTTGTCGACGGTGGAGAACAGCGCACCGATCGGGGCGGTGGCCCCCGACTCCGACATCTCCCTCTCGATCCAGTTGCGGCCCTTGTCGAAGGTGGTGAAGCCGCGGGCCAGGCTGAACCGGTCGTCGTAGTCCCCGGCCCGGTAGCGGGTGTCGTCGAGGCCCAGCGGGTGCAGCAGCTCGCGCTTGAGGAAGCTCTCGTAGTGCTCGCTGGTGATGACCTCCAGGATCATCGATGCGATCGTGAAGGCGATGTTGGAGTACTGATATGCCTGACCCGGCGGCTCACTGAAGTGCAGCCCGCGTTGCAGCAGGCTGACGAACTCGCCGCGGGGGATGTCGAGATTGCGATCGGACCAGGCGTTGTCCTCGGGCAGCCCGGAGCAGTTGGAGATGATCATCTTCACCGTCACCACCTCCCCCGACAGGTTGCGGAAGGAGGGGATGTACTGGCCCACCGGAGTGTCGAGATCCAGCTCCCCGCGCTCGACCAGGAGCAGCAGGCAGGCCACCAGGAAGCTCTTGGACATCGAGGCGATCCGGAAGACGTCGGAGCGGGCCGGGGCCGTGAAGCCGTCCAGGCTGGTGGCGCAGTAGGCGATGACTCCGCTGCGGTCGAAGACCGCGGCGGCCCAGGTCGGAGCCTGCAACTTCCAACCCGGGACTGCCTCGTCGACCATCGCCGTGACAGTCGCCGGATCGATCCCCTCGCTCGTCATGTTCACCTCTCCGGTACCCCTCGCGGAGGCCGTCCTGGCCATCCCACAGCCCGAAGATAGCCCCACGAATGGGCCCGACAGCCCCAGAAAGGGGTCTGGAAACACAGCGGTTACGCGATTGTCCAGACCGCGTTGCGTTGGGGACCATCCGCCGCCCGGATCTGTCCTCCCCGAGGCTGCGATCCGGACCACCAGCCAGCGGCCGAGCCCCCGCGCAGCTGTCCGCGAGTCAGGCATGACAAGGCCTCGGTGGCACAATGACCCTGTGCCGATCTTCGACCTCGACCTGCTGATCGGGGCGGCAGTTGCTCTGCTGGCGGCCTTCGCGGCGCGAATCAGCTCGCGCCTGGGACTGCCCGCATTGCTGCTGTTCCTGCTGGTCGGCATGATGTTGGGGCCGCTGGGATTCGGTATCCAGTTCAATGACGCCGCGCTGGCCCACGGCCTGGGCTTCGCAGCCCTGGTGCTCATCCTGGCCGAGGGTGGCCTGAGCACGAAGTGGACCTCCATCAGACCGGCCCTACCGGTCGCCGGACTGCTGGCCACTGTCGGTATCGGCGTCTCGATCGGCCTGATGGCGCTGTTCGGACACCTGGTCATCGGACTGCCATGGAATGTCGCCATCCTGCTGGGGGCTGTCACCGCGCCGACCGACTCGGCCGCCGTCTTCTCGGTGCTGCGAGGGGTGCCGGTGCCCTCCAGGGTGCGGTCGGCACTTGAGGCCGAGTCGGGCCTCAACGACGCCCCGACGGTGCTCGTGGTCATCGCGATGACCGAGATGATCGCCGGCCACCCGCCGCACGGCGGTATCCCGGGCCTGATCGGCTCCATCGTCTTCGAATGGGCCGGGGGCATCCTCCTGGGTGTTGCTGTCGGCCTGGTCGCGGTGCGGGTCACCAGGCGGGCGAGTCTTCCCTCCTCGGGTCTCTACGCCCTGGCGGCACTGTCGTGGGGGGTGCTGGCCTATGGACTGGGGGTGTGGCTCGGGGTCTCCGGTTTCGCCGCGGTCTACGTGGCCTCGGTGGTGGTCGGCAACGGCGATCTGCCCTACCGCCATGCCACTGAGTCGTTCTCCGAGGGGGTCGGATGGATGGCCCAGATCGGTCTGTTCGTGATGCTGGGCCTGCTGGCCAATCTGGAACGACTCAGCTGGGCCGAGGTGATCCAGGGCACGGTGGCCGGGTTGTTCCTCACCTTCGTGGCTCGCTCGGTCTCAGTGGCGGTCTGCGCGACGCCGTTCAGGATTCCCTGGCGGCATCAGGCCTTCCTGTCGTGGGCCGGGCTTCGAGGAGCGGTCCCGATCATCCTGGCGACCATCCCGATGGCCGCACGTATCGATGAGGCCCAGCATGTCTTCGACATCGTGCTGGTCTTCGTGGTCGTCTTCACCAGCCTCCAGGGCCCGACCCTGCCGTGGGTGGGACGCAAGCTCGGCCTGGTTGACCCGGATGCCGCCAAGGACGTCGACATCGAGGTGGCACCCCTCGATCAGATCGACGCCGTGCTGCTGCAGGTCCATGTGCCCGACGACTCCCTGCTGGTGGGGGTGACGGTGCGCGAGCTGCGGCTGCCCCACAATGCCTTCATATCGCTGATCATCCGACGTGAGCAGTCCTTCGTCCCCCGGGCCTCGACCTCGTTGTCACAAGGAGACGAGCTGTTACTGGTGACTCCGGAGAAGGACCGGCGTCAGGTCCAGGAGAGGCTCACCGAGATCGGTCGCGGCGGCCGGCTGGCCCGTTGGCACGGGCTGCGGGTCACCACCGAGGAGTGAACCGGCCCCGGCGTCAGGAATTCGACGACCCGCTGGCCGCCGGGGTGGCCTGAGTCGACGACCCGGGGGTCGGGGTCGGACTGGCGCTGGGAGCCGGCAGACAGACCGCGCCGTTGACCGCGATCGAGGTGGGGGCCTTGGCGTTGAAGCCCTCGTAGCTGGTGCCGACCTTGACGGTCACCGAGTGGTCCACCTTCGCGGTGTCCACCTGGATGACCGCCTTCTGGAAGAAGCCGGCGACGAGCTTGACCTCGGGGGAGTCCTTGGCGGCGCCGACGATGACGGTCTGCTTGACCCGGTCATCGGTGTTGCCGGTCGCGGTGACATTGAACCCCTTGGCTGTCAGCTGCTTTCCGACGTCACTGGCCAGTCGGCGGGTGTAGCCGCCATTGACGACGTTGACACTGACAGATTTCGTGGTGAGGTTCTTGCCGACATCGGTGGGCACGCAGGGCGGGATCACGTCGCCGGGCATGGGCGCCGTGAGCCCCTTCCACCCGAAGCCGAGGGCCAGAGCGATCAGCGCCAGCAGGAACAGCAAGGTGATGGGGGTGGCGGCGATTCGCAGGTAGCGGCGGGTGGATTCTGAGGTCATTGCGGTCCCGTGTCAGCGCAGCTCGAGGACCCGGGCGTGGACGGTCTGGCGCTGCTGGAGGGCCGCTCGCAGGGCTCGGTGCAGACCGTCCTCCAGGTACAACTCGCCACGCCATGACACCACATGAGCGAAGAGGTCACCGTAGAAGGTGGAGTCGTCCTCGAGCAGGCTGCCGAGGTCCAGGTTGCTCTTCGTGGTGACGAGCTGGTCGAGACGCACCTGGACAGGTGGAATCTCCGACCATTGCTTCTGCACGTACCCGTGGTCGGGGTAAGGGCGGGAATCGCCGACTCGTTTGAAGATCACGCAGCGATCCTACCGGGTGGCGGGACAGACCACCGGAGTGTGCGCGCAGGTTCGGCCGGGCGAGCAGCCTCGGTGTCCATCCCGTCGCGGCTGCGGATCCGGACAGGTCGTCAGGCGTAGCGTTGTCGCGCGCACCGGGACCGGCCGGGCACCAGGAAGGATGACGATGACCCAGTTCGACTTCGACAGTCCCACCGCCGACTGGCTCCGCGCTCGCGGAACCGGTCGCTGGCATGACGTGACCGAGGACGTCATCCCGTTGTGGGTGGCGGAGATGGATTTCCCGGTGGCCCCTCCGGTGCAGGCCGCGATTCTCGACGTCGTCACCAGGCAGGCCTACGGCTACCCCCGCGACAACGGCCTCAAGGAGGCCTGGGCGGACTGGGCCGGGCGGTACGAGGGGCTGAGCGTCGACCCGCGCAAGGTCGCCATGCTGCCCGACGTGCTCACCGGTGTCCGGCTGGCCATCCGGACCTACTCTCCCGACGGCTCCCCGGTGGTGCTGCCCTCCCCGGCCTACATGCCGTTCTGGGAGGTGCCAGGTCTGGAGCACCGCGAGATCATCACGGTCCCGATGATCACCGGAGCCGACGGCCTGGGCACCCTGGACATGGACGGGATCGAGGCGGCCTTCGCCAAGGGCGCACGATCCATCATCCTGTGCCAGCCCTACAACCCGCTCGGCAGGGTCTTCACCGCCCAGGAGCTGGCGCCGCTGGCCGAACTGGCCGATAAGTACGACGCCTTCGTCATCGCCGACGAGATCCACGGACCGTTGGTCCCCGAGGGCCGCACGGTGCCCTTCGCCACGGTCTCCGAACTGGCTGCGGCCCGATCGGTGAACATCAGCTCGGCCTCCAAGTCGTGGAACCTGGCCGGTCTCAAGACGGCCTTCATCACCTTCTTCACCGACCAGAACCGAGCGGCCTGGCTCAAGGGGGTGCACGAGCTGGAGACCGAGGGGGCCACCACGGTCGGGATGGCTGCCAACCTGGCGGCCTTCACCTCCGGCCAGCCGTGGCTCGATGAGGCCAATGCCTATATCCACGCCAATGCGCTGTGGCTTCACGACGAGCTGGCCCGCCAGCTGCCGCAGGTGCACTTCGCCGTGCCCCAGGGCACCTACCTGGGCTGGCTGGACCTGCATGACGCCGGACTGCCCGACCATGCCGGCAGGTGGCTGCTCGAGCACGCCAGGATCCGCCTCAACGACGGGCCCACCTTCGGGCCGGGCGGGGCCGGACATGCCCGGATCAACCTGGCCACCCCGCGGCCGCTGCTGATCGAGGCCACCGGACGGATGATCGAGGCGATCAACCACCGCTGAGCGCTGGGACTCGGCGGGCTTGCGGCGCGGACGCTCGACTGGTGCGCCCATCCGTGCAAGCGTGGGCGTACAAGTGGCGCGGAGTGACCGATTTCCTGCTCCGGCCCCCTGAGGAGAGGCAGCACGAATGGACATCAGTGCCATGGATCCGCAGAACGTTCAGGAGCTCTTCGACACAGACGTCGTGGGACCCGACGGGGAGCAGATCGGTTCGGTCGAACAGATCTTCGCCGACGACGTGACCGGCACCCCGACCTTCATCACCGTGCGCAACGCCGACCGTGAGTGCTGCATCCCGGTCAGCGGCGCCGATCTCGGCGAGAATGCCATCACCATCCCCTTCTCCAAGGATGTCGTGGACGCTGCGCCCACCGCTCCCGATACCGAGGAACTGTCCTTGGAGCAGGAGACCTCGCTGTACCGCTACTACGGCATCCGTCCCCCGCGCAGGTCCACCGTGGGCAGGTCCGATTCCGAACAGGCCGCCTCCGAGTCCCCGGTGACGCCCAGCCACGCCCAGGCCGAGGAGCCCGATGAGCTCGACCACGAGCCCACCGAACCGGCGGCCCCGGTCCGCGATTCCACTGAGTCCGATTCCGCCGATTCTGATTCCACTGGGCCCGATTCAACCGGGGCCGACCCCATCGAGCTCGACCCCACCGTGCCCGACGCCACCGACCTCGACTCCGCCGGCTCCGAGGTCACCGAGCCGGCCGGACCTGCCGATCTGGAGCTTCCCGAGCAGACCGAGGCCGAACCCTGGGATGCCAACGAGTTCCGGTCCATCGCCGATGTCGAGGAGTCCCAGGACCCGGCCGCTCCCGAGCCGACAGCCGACGACGTCGCGGCCGAGGAGGCCGCGGTCCTCGGTGATGATGCCTCGGCGCTGGACGATGAGCCGTCCGAGGTCGGTGAGGCCGACCCGCCGGTCGAGGGGCGGCTGCCGGCCGAGGTGGCCGGCACGGCAGCGGTGGCCGGAGTCGCCGGGCTCGAGGGTTCGGCGATCAGCGAGGATGCCTCTCCTGATGAGGCGTTCGCCGATCAGGGATCCCCCGAGGAGCTCGAGGACCCGCTTGCTGCGCCGATCCTCGAGGCCGAGGACGTCGCCCAGATCGATGCCGAGGAGGACTCCGAGGTCTCGGCGGAGCAGCTGGCCGGGGGGCTTCCCGCCGGTGCCACGCTGCGCAAGTACGTCATCACCGAGATGGTCACCGTCCAGGTGCCGGTGCGTCGGGAGGTGGTCTGCTACCAGGACGCCGACGGGGTGCTGCACGAGCTGGAGACGGTGGCGCCGCCGGCCTCGGCGACCTCGGCCGAGAGTTCCACAGATCCGGCGAACTGGTGGTCCGGCAATGACCCGGCCAGCACTGACGAGCCGGCCGGTACCGATGCTGGAGACCCGGAGGACGGGAACGCGGCGGCCGACCGCCATCAGTCCTGAAGCCGGAGCCGATCCGGATGCTGACCCGGACTCAGACCACGGACACAGCGAGCGGGCCCACCGAGAACCCGGTGGGCCCGCTCGCTGTGTCCCGCTACCGTGCCGGCGTGATGCTGGCTCGGTGTGCGGGGATCGAGGTCACTTCACGACCTGGTATGAGACAGTGGCGACGCCGGCGCTGGTGCTGGCGATCTGCTTGAAGGCACCGGTCGACAGGTCCAGGCATCGGCCCGAGACATAGGGTCCACGGTCGTTGATCCGCACGACGACCGACTTGCCGTTGGCCTTGTTGGTCACCTTGAGGCGGGTGCCGAAGCTCAGGGTCTTGTGAGCGGCCGTCATCGCGGAGGAGCGGAAGCGCTCGCCGCTGGCGGTCTGCGATCCGGACTCCTCGCCGTAGAAGGAGGCCTTGCAGCTGCCGACCGCGCCGGTCGTGGTGACCCGCTCGGCTGATCTGGAGACCGTGCTCGTCCGTGTCGGCAGAGCGACCTTGGAGTAGCTCACGTTACGGCTGACGAGGTAGCCGACCTTGCCCTTGTAGAGCACCTTCGTCCAGCCATTGGAGGAGGCGGACAGCGCCTTGACGTGGGAGCCCTTGCTCAGCGAGCCGATGCTGGCGCTCGACTGGCTGGCCCGGCTACGGACGGCGACGCTGGTCTTGGCCCAGACCAGGCGCCCCCTGGAGGAGGCCGCAGTGGTGCTGGCCTTCTTGGCGGCGGCGACCCTCGCGTGGCTGAGGTAGCTGCTGGAGATGTAGCCGACCTTGCCCTTGTAGAGCACCTTCGTCCAGCCATGGGAGGAGGCGGACAGCGCCTTGACGTGACCGGAGCGGACCAGCAGCCCGATCTTCGCGCTGGAGGTGGTGGCCCTGGCGCGGACGTTGACATTGGTGGTCGCATAGACGAGCTTTCCCGCGCTGCTGGCGGGCTTCGGTGAGGCGACGGGCTTGGGTGCCGCGACCGGTTTGGGGGCGCTGGCGGTCTTGGCCTGAGCCGGGGCGGCGTGGGCCTGGGTGACAACTGATCCCATCACGGCGACGCCGGTGGCGGCGCTGAGGGCCACCATGCGTCGCAGGGGCTTGCTGTGCCCTGAGGTCTGAGTGCTGCTCATGTCGTGTTCCTTCCGCTGGGGGCCACGAATGGCCCGGCGAGAACCGACAATAAGGGCAATCTGAGAAATTCTCAACTATGTGGATGAGCTGAGGGCGTGAAACGCCTCGTCCCGCCGCCTGATGGCCCGTCCCATGACGGCGTCTCTCAGCTGGGGTTCACGAACCGTGTGACCAGACGTCGCAGTGCCTCGACCGTCAGCTCGAGGTCGGCCACCGAGATGTGTTCGTCGGTGGCGTGCCAGCGCCCCAGCATCCTGGCCAGGGAGCTGTCGCGGTGGTAGAGCGAGAATCCGTATCCCAGTCCGCCGAGTCGACGCGCGAAGCGCAGGTCCGAGCCGCCCGAACCGATCACCGGAACCACTGCGGAGCCGGGGAAGAACTCGCCGATGGTCTCCTCGATCGCGCGGTAGAGCGGTGTGTCGGTGGGACTGGCGGTGGCCTCCTCGCAGATCAGGCGCTCGATCTCCACCTCATCGGCGAGATCACCGAGGGCGGCGCGCAGTGCCCGGTCGACGTCCTCGTCGCTCTGTCCGGGAAGGGTCCGGATGTCCAACTCCAGATAGGCCGTCCCGGGGATCACGTTGATCGCCTTTCCGGCTCCGACGACGGTCTCGGCGACCGTCAGGTGGGAGATGGCGTGGGCGTAGGAGGCCAGCGGGCCGAACATCTGGTAGACGTCATCGCCGGCCCCGCTCAGCAGCTGCTGCTCGGTGGCCGGGTCGAAGTGGAAGGAGGTCACGAAATGGGTCCACAGCTCGTCGTGGGCGCCCGGCAGCTCCATCCTCGCGATCCGGGTGGCCACCTCGGCGATCCTGGTGACCGCAGAGGTCTTGCGATAGGGGGTCGAGCCGTGGCCTGGCTGGGTGTGCACCACCAGGCGACGTTGGGCGGCGCCCTTCTCGCCCACCGCGATCACGATGGCGTCCGCCCCATCGGCCGCCGTCAGATGTGAGCCGCCGAACTCCGAGATGCAGTTGCGCCAGTCCAGGGCTCCCGGCCGGTGGCTGGACAGCCAGGCTGCCCCCAGCCCGCCGCGGGCCTCCTCGTCGGCCACCCCGGCGAAGGTCAGGGTGCCCCTGGGCGGGCCGGCCAGTGCGATCTCGCGGGTCACGACGGCCATCGCGGCGGTCAGCCCCATCATGTCCACGGTGCCTCGACCCCAGATCTGGCCCTCGCAGATCTCGGCGCCGAAGGGGTCCTTGCGCCAGGCGGGGGCATCAGCCGGGACGACGTCGGTGTGGCCGAGCAGGGTCAGCGGCTCGGCCTGCGGGTCGGTGCCCTCGACAGTGACGATGAGGGTGACGCGGCCCGGATGGGGCTCGACCCGCTCGATCCTGACCGGAGCGCCGGCGAAGAAGGCCTCCAGGGTGTCGGCATTGCGCACCTCCTGGCCGGAATCGGGGGTGAGGTCATTGGCGCAGGCGTTGCGCACCAGCTCCTGCAACAGCTCGATGGTGGTGCGGGTCCGGTCCTCCGTGCCGGCGGTGCCGACCTGCGGGGAGAGCGAGGAATGACTGGACATCGATACTCCTGGGAGCGGAACTGTGCGGCTGCTGATGGGCCGCGAAGGTGGTTCCCAAGGCTATCGTGGTAGGCCCGGCCGGCCGGTGGGTCCCACACTCCGGCACCGGGGGAGACGTCGTCGCCAGCACGACGCCCGGCCCGGCCGGCGGCGTCCCTCAGTCCGCAAGGCCCGCCAGGATGGCCCGCGAGGAGGAGACGCCGAGCCGACTGGCTCCGGCATCGACCATGGCGATGGCGGTGGCGGCGTCCCGGATGCCGCCGGAGGCCTTGACCCCGAGCCGGTCGCCGACCGTCCGGCGCATCAGCTGGACGGCGTGCACGGAGGCGCCACCGGCGGGGTGAAAGCCGGTGGAGGTCTTGACGAAGTCGGCCCCGGCGCGTTCGGCGGCCCGACAGACCTGCACGATCTGCTCATCGGACAGCACTGCGGACTCGATGATGACCTTGAGGACGACGTCGGGGGCGGCGGCACGCACCGCGGCGATCTCGGCCTCGGTGAGGTCGTAGCGACCGGTCAGCGGGAGGGCCAGGTTGATGACCATATCGATCTCATCGGCGCCATCGGCGGCGGCGATCTCGGCCTCGGCGGCCTTCACCCGGGAGTCGTGGGCGCCGGAGGGGAAGCCGCAGACCACCGCGACCCGGAGGCTGCTGGGATGGTCGAGGGGCAACTGGCTGGGGGAGACGCAGACCGAGTAGGTGCCCAGCTCGAGGGCCTCCTCGACCAGGGCGCGGACCTGCTCGGGGGTGGCCTCCGGCTTGAGCAGGGTGTGGTCGATGATCCCTGCGATCTCGGCCTTGGTGGGGTGGTCTGTCAGAGGCATGACATAGCCTTTCGGTCGTCCGGTGTTCAGAGGTCAGACGGTCCTCGGGACCGATGCTGATCTCGCCGGGGTCCAGCATGGCGCACGCGAGGATGCGAGGGAACTCCAATGGATGCTCAGGTGGTCGTGGTCGGATCGATCAACGCCGATCTGCGGATCACCGTCGAACGCCATCCCCGGCCCGGGGAGACGCTGCTCGGCGGCGACGGCTCGGTGACCCCGGGGGGCAAGGGTGCCAACCAGGCCCTGGCCGCCTGCCGGGCCGGCGTTCGGGTGGCGATGATCGGGGCCGTGGGCCGCGACCCGAATGCCCATGCCGCACTGAGTCTGCTCGACGGGTCCGGTACCGACCTGTCGGGCGTCGATGCGGTGGACGGCCCGACCGGGGTGGCCGTGGTGATGGTGGCCGATTCCGGGGAGAACGAGATCGTCGTGGTTCCCGGCGCCAATGCGACCGTCAGCGCCGAGGCGGTCGAGGGCCATCGGGATCTCGTCGAGGCGGCGTCGGTGGTGCTCTGCCAGGGGGAGACGCCGGTCGACGGCATCGCCCGTGCCAGCCGGCTGTGCGAGCAGGCCGGTGGACGATTCATCCTCAACCCGGCACCGGTGATCGAGCTGCCCGCCGAGGTCGTCCGTCGGGCCGATCCGCTGGTGGTCAATGAGCACGAGGGCGCGCTGGTGGGCGAGATGCTCGGGGTCGGCGTCGACACCGGGGAACTCGAGGAGGATCCGGCTCGGTGCATCGAGCTCCTCAGGGCCCAGGGCTGCCGCTCGGTGGTGATGACACTGGGATCGAAGGGAGCCCTGGTGGCCACCGATGCGGGTGTGGCCGCGATCGAGGCGATCAGGGTCGAGGCCGTCGACACCGTCGGCGCCGGTGACGCCTTCACCGGCGCTCTGGCCGCCCGCCTCGCCGAGGGCCGGGATCTGGACGAGGCATGTCGCTATGCCACGCGGTTCGCGGCGTTGACTGTCGGCCGGGTGGGCGCCCAGGAGTCATATCCCACCCTGGAGGAGGTCGCATCGCTGTGAGGACGCGGCGGAGGACCGCGCCCTGGACTGCGGGCCGCAATGGTGCGAAGTCGAGGATGCCTCAGCACCGGTCCTGATAGATGTACAGCGTCGATGCACCGAAGGGCGCTGCGACGAAGGTGCGGTAGCTCACCGTCGTGGGCGTGCCGGTGGACTTCTGCGGGGAGCCGGAGATCAGCGTGCATGCCCGGGATCCGGCGAAGTGCTGCAGATACCAACCACCCGGCGGCCCGTCGACGTGGACGCTCCAGGTATAGGGATGAGAGCTGTGACTGCCGACCCACTCCAGCCCGGCATCCACATCCTGAGGGCGGGCACCGGCGACGACGAGTCGCTGCGCGGCCTGCCACCTCGCCGCGTCGTAGGAGTAGGTCGCCGATGTCAGCAGCACGCCGATACCAGCGAGCACCGCGGCCACGGCGAATCCGGCCGGCGTCCGCAGTGGTGGTGAGTCGGCGGTGGTGGGGGATCGCCTCAGAAGCAGGCCGCCCACCACTGGGACCATCAGCAGCAGGGCCCTGGCGAACATGAACTGGCCGGCCAGGGTCTGAGCGACCGTCCCGACCAGCAACAGCGCACCAGCGGTGCAGAGCAGCACATCACCGCGGGGGATGCCGTTGGCGACGAACTGGCCGACCAACAGTCCAGTTCCCAGCACAGCGGCTGCAGAAGTCCCCACCACCAGCGCCGCCGGGAACGGGATCGGTGCTCCGACGGAGGCCACCGGGTAGGCGACGGATCGACCGATGAGGTAGTTGCCGACGAGAAACGAGATGCCGTGGGACTGCCACCACACCGCCACCGCGGCGTACAGCAGGGCCGAGCCACCTGCCAGCCAACGGGCCAGCGGACGCCACTGCCGAGGGCGCGCCACCGCGACGAGCACCGGGAGCAGGAAGAGTCCCATCGTGGCCGGGATCTTGATCACGGTTCGTATCGCGTAGGCCCCCAGGGCTCCGGAACCGGTCGGCGGATCACCGCCCGGCAGGGACTGTCTCCAGACCTCGAAGGCCACCACGATCAGGACAGCGAGGATGCCGCTGGCGTACACCAGCCGTCGCGAGGGCCGTCTCAGCCACCAGCCCGCGACGAGCACCGCGCCGAGCCCCACCAGGGCCTGCTCCCGGATGGTGACCGCCCACAGCCCCGCCACCACGGCGAACCACCACCACGCCGCCGAGCTGCGCCGAATCGCCTGATCGCCGGCCCACAGGCACACCAGCGTGCCGGCCAGTGCCGGGATGTCGGCCATGAACTGTGTCGACAGCAGACCGAACTCGGGGACCGCCCCCAGAGCCGCCGCGATCAGCAGAGCTGCGGAGCCGCCCACTCGGGGCCGCACCAGCAGATAGCCGGCGACGATGCACACTGCGCCGCACAGCGCGACGAAGAGGTGCTGGACCACCAGACTGGTGCCGGCGGGGCCGAGAATCAGCACCTGACCCATCAGGGACGAGCGATTCCATCCGACCAGCCTGATCCGGCCCGTCTCGCCGAAGTACTGAGCGATCTTGGAGTACGCCCATGAATCATTGTGCGGAATGCTGAGGCTCCCGGTGATTCCCGAGATGACGAGCGGCAGCACGACGCAGATCATGATGATCACTGACAACCAGGCGATCTGGGAGGAGTTCTTGTCCAGACGTGGCGAGGCACTGGGAGATGTCAGCTCATCAGCGACGCGAATGTCGGATGTTCTCGACGCCATTCCTCCACTCCTCTGCCTGGAACTCTTCCTGGAATGTGGACGGTGATTCGTCGGGATGAGAGGCGATCCCGATATACCGTCTCCGGGATTCACCGGGCCTGCTGAGGCAGGTCCGCCAGTGCTGCCGCCAATGACTCGACGCCGAAGGTTCGTCTGGCATGGTCGCGGGTCGCCCGGTCGATCGCCGGCTCCGACAACTCGCGGGCCACGGCGGCCGCGAAGGCGTCGGGATCGTCGGCCACCTCGAAAGCCGCGCGGATATCCCGCGGCAGACCCGACAATCCCTGGGTCCTGGTGACGATCGGCGCGTCGGTCATCAGCATGTCCAGCATCTTGAGCTGGACGCCGCTCCCCACCGCCACCGGATTGATGAGTACTCGGGCGCCGAACTGGTAAGGGGTGACCTCCGGCACGTCGAAATGTGTGCGGACCTCCGGGACGGCCGCCAACTCCTGGGCGAGATCCGGCCCCGGGTGCGAACCGACGATGCGGACGACCACACCGGGGTGCAGTTCGCGAAGCCTGGGCAGTACCTCCCGGACGAACCACCGGACACCCCCGACATTGTTGGGGGTGTGAAGGCCACCGGTGAACACCACATCGCCGGGAATCCTGTCCTCAGGGGGCTCGGTCAGTGCCAGCTGTGGCAGCGGCGGAAGCCACCGCAGGTTCTCGACCCCGGCGTGCCGCCACTGGGCCATGTCGTCCAGGGAGATGTCGAGGACCTGGTCAGCGGCAGCCATCAACTTCAGCTGATAGTCCAGCAGGCCCACACAGGCCAGCCGCCAGGCGATCCGGTCGCGGGGATGAGTGGCTGCCGAGGCCTGTTTCCTCAGGTACTGGTGTTCGACATTGTGGGAGCGGTATGCGATCGGGAGATCCAGCTGCGCCTGCAACCTCAGGCCCAGCTCACCGAACCACGGCCCATCGAGCCAGATGAGGTCGGGCCCGAAGTCGGCGACCTTCTCGTCGATCTCGGCCATCTCTGCCGCATCGGGCACCCGGGTGGCGGCATGCCAGGGGACCCTCCGCATTCCGGCCAGCTGACGGACGGTCCGCAGCAGTCCGCCCTTGACCGGTATCGACACCCGCTGGCTCACGACACGGTCGGTGTCGGCGAGATCACCGGCGCTCGGCAGCTGAGCCCCGCGCGGATCGTAGGAGTTCACCAGCATCACCTGGTGCCCGAGCCGGACGAAGGCCTGAATTCGACGCCAGACGTCGGCCCGGCCGCCTCCCCGCGGCGGGTTGGGGTAGGCGAAGGCGCACACCAGCACTCGCATCGTCAGGTCCTCTCCGTCGCCCAGCCGGCAGCCGGGCCAGGCTCGCGGACTCGGGGGGCCCGGGGCGCTCTGGTGCGGCTGAGGCGGGATCGGGAGTCGGGACGCCGGCCGGCCAGTGCCTGTCCGAAGGCCGCACGGTGGCAGATCCCCGCCTGTTCCCACTCGCGCCCGCTCAGCCGGGGATGATCAGCGGTGCGTTGCTGCGCCGCCGCCAGGGCGTCGCCCAGTGCCTCGGGGGTCAGCTCGCCCTCGAACATCATCACCCAGCCCTCGCCCATCTCCCGGCTGAGCGCCTCATTGAACTCGTTATGGGGAACCAGCACCGGGCGGTCCAGCGAGAGGGCTGCCAGCACGCTCCCCGAGTTGTGCATCTCCTGGTAGGGCAGGGCGACGACCTCGGCGCTGCAGACCTCGCGGACGAAGTCGGCGTCGTCGAGGAAGTCCAGGGCCAGACTGATACGCGAGTCGGCTCGGGCCGCTGCCTGGAGGTCGGCGGCGAGCTCGCTGGAGGAGGGCCGCCCCGAGATGTGAAGCGAATAGCCGGGGCCGGCCAACCCGGAAAAGGCATGAACGAGCGCCTCGGTGTTCTTGTAGCGGCGGATCTTGCCGACGAATGCGACCCGCCCCGGAACGGCTGCAGGCGTGTCATAGCGGGCGAACCAGTCCCGGTAGTGGCCATGTGGAATCAGCACATCGGCGACGCCGGGCGCGGCCGGGGTGAACTCGTTGAGGACGATGCGTTCGCGGGTCAGCTGCTCAGTGGCATGCAGCAACCAGTACTCCGCTCTGGTGAGGCCCTCGGGGAGTTCGAGATTGTGGACGGTCCGCACGACGGGAGTCCTGGTGATCCACAGCCGCAGCAGGAACAACCCGTACAGGCACCGCCTGACCGGCGTCGAGAACGCTCCCCTCCGCTCGATCAGCACCTCTGGCCAGTGGGCATGGAAGACGTCGTAGGAACCCAGCAGGGCATCACGCCAGTTCCAGCAGATCACGCTGAGACCCGGGGTGGCGCGGATGGTGTCGCGAAGCTGCGTGATGTAGGGATTGGTGAGGCCGCTCGGCTGCTGGAAGGACTCCAGCACCCGGATCCGGCGGCCGCCCCCCCGATCTCCTTCGGCAGGGACGGCCGGCATCTCAGCGGGCGGCACCGGACCCGCCAGACCGATCCGGATCGCTGCGGTGACGCCGCGCAGATAGCCCCGCCACGGGCCCACCGACTGGAGGAACTGGCGTCGGCCTCCCTTGAGCAGGGTCTCCATCGCCGTGCGGGGGGTCTGGAGCAGCCATCTGCGGCGGTCGGCGGCATCCAGCCATTTCGCCGCGAAAAGGGCCCGGTTGCGGATGTTGTGGAAGTAGTAGGCCTCGGACTTCGCCGTGCTGCCGCCGGCGCGAGGACTTCCGCCATCGCGATGAGTCCCGCCCTCGTCATGGATGGCGACCACGGTGGGGTCGACCGAGACCCTCGCCCCCACCTCCAGCGCGCGCCGGCACAGATCCACGTCCTCCCAGTAGAGGAAGTAGTCCTCGTCGAAACCGCCGATTCGCTGCCACAGGTCGGTCGACAGTGCCATCACCGCCCCCGAGACCCACTCCATCACCGTCTCCTGGCCGCGGCGGTGACGAGACGACATCACCGTTCCGTCGCTGAGCCGCAGGTCCATGATGGCGCTCATCCAGGGCTTCGCCTCGGAGGTCACGATCCGCGGGGCGACCAGCAACGACCTGTCGGCGGCGACCGCCGCTGTGAGACGATCCACATCCTCGGGCGCCAATCGGGCATCCGGGTTGAGGAGGAGCAGCTCCTGGGCCCCCTGGGCGATCGCGCACGCCGCACCTCGGTTCATCCCGCCGCCGAAGCCGAGATTGGTAGAAGGGGTCTCCACCAGCCATCCGTGGATCCCGGCCAGCCGTCGGATCTCATCGCGTTCCTGCTGGTCGGTCCAGTTGTCGACGACCACGACAGTGGGCCGAGCCCGGACGCCTGACCCCGATGCAACGCTGGCTACCAGGTTTGTCGCCAACAGTTCACTGCTGCCGAAATTGACGACGATGACCGCAGCGGCACGGGAATCTCCAGACACAGTGTCACCTTTCGCGGCACGGACGGATCGGAGTGTTCTGAGCGATGTGCGGCACACGATATCGGTGCAAGGTCAACGTGATGGGGAGAATTCGTGATCCCGCCGAACAGCCAGCCTGTTGTCCACTGATATGACACCATGAGTCATGGTCGAACCGGCTCCGAACAGTTCGCTGAACATCGCATTGATCGGCACCCGCGGCGTGCCTGCACGATATGGCGGATTCGAGACCGCGGTCGAGGAGATCGGTCGTCGCCTCGTCGACCGCGGCCATCGGGTGATCGTCTTTTGCCGCAAGCCCGGTGACGGCTCGGCTCCCCTGGGCCAGTACTACGACATGGACCTCGTCACCTTGCCGGCCATGCCTCGCAAATCCCTGGAGACGCTCAGCCACACGACATTGTCGGTGCTGCACCGGTCGCTGGGACGCACGGATGCGGCGATCGTCTTCAATGCCGCGAACTCCCCGCTGCTGCCCGTGCTTCGGGCGCGGGGCATCCCGACCGCGACCCACGTCGACGGCATCGAGTGGCGCCGTGCCAAATGGCAGGGCGCCGGTCGCCGCTACTACCGGCTCGCCGAGTCATTGGCCGTCAAACTGTCCGACGCCCTCATCGCCGATGCCCGCGGCATCGCCGAGTACTACCGCGACGAGTTCGGCGCCCAGACCCGCCAGCTGGCCTACGGTGCCCCGATCATCGACTCCCCGGCCTCCGACAAGATCGCCGAGCAGGGCCTCACGCCACGTGGCTTCCATCTGGTGGTGGCCCGTTTCGAGCCGGAGAATCACGTTCTCGAGATCGTGAAGGGGTACAGCAACTCCCGGGCCAAGCTGCCCCTGGTCGTGGTCGGATCGGCCCCGTATGCCGGGGAGTACACCCGCAGGATCCACCGAGCTGCGGACGGCACCCGGGTCCGCTTCCTGGGAGGGGTGTGGGACCAGGAACTCCTCGACCAGCTCTACGCCAACAGCGCCAGCTACCTCCACGGCCACAGCGTCGGGGGCACCAATCCCTCCCTGCTGCGGGCTGCGGGTGCCGGCGCCTCGGTGATCGCCAAGGACGTGGTCTTCAACAGCGAGGTGCTCGGCGGCTGCGGCCTGCTCTTCACCGACACCGCCGATGTGGCCTCGGCCATCGAGGAGATCGAGGCCCATCCGGACCAGGCCCGTGCCCGCGGGGACCGGTTGCGGACCGAGATCGCCCGCTACTCCTGGGAGACTGTCACCGACGGCTACGAGGAGTTGCTCCATGATCTGGCGCGCATCGGGCCCACCCCGTTGCGCTCCCACCCGAGCGGGCGCCGGTCGGGGGGCGGCCGCTGATGCCGGTCTCCCCGTTGGCTGGTGCCACCATCCTGGTCGCCCATCCCGGTGCCGAGCTGTACGGCTCGGACCGGGTGCTCTTCGAGTCGGTCACCGGGCTGATCGATGCCGGTGCCGAGGTCGTCGTCGCCCTGCCCGTCACCGGGCCCGCCGTCGCCGAACTGGAGTCACGGGGAGCGCGGGTGGTGATCTGCCCCACCCCCGTGCTGCGCAAGAGCGCACTGTCGCCCAGTGGGTTGGTGAGCCTGACCGGCCGGATGCTGGCCGGTGGGGTGCGCGCGGCCCGGCTGATGCGTTCGGTGCGTCCTGAGGCGGTGGTGGTCAACACCATCACCATTCCGGTCTGGCTACCGGTGGCACGGGCGATGCGGGTCCCCTGCCTGTGCCATGTCCACGAGGCCGAGAAGTCCGCGCCGGCTCTGATCCGCAGGGCCCTGTACTCCCCGCTGGCCACCGCCACCCGGGTGATCGCCAACAGTCGCTACAGCCTGGCGGTCCTCAAGGAGGCTGTGCCGTTGCGGATCCCGCCCAGCGCGATCGTGGCGAACGGTGTGGCCGTCCCTGACGGCAGCGAGATCGTGGCCGGGCCCCGCACCCGACCCGGCGCCGGCACGGCGGAGGATCCGGTCAGGCTGCTGTTCATCGGCCGGCTGTCGCCGCGCAAGGGCCCCCAGGTCGCTCTGGAGGCCGTCGAGAGGCTTCGAGACGCCGGGACCACGGTCCGGCTGTCCCTGCTGGGAGCGGTCTTCCAGGGCTACGAGTGGTTCGAGTCCGAGTTGCGGACCTGGGTGGCCGAGCATCGGCTCGGCGATCAGGTGGACTTCCTGGGATTCCGCGACGACGTCTGGCCGGTGGTCGCCCAGGCCGACATCATCGTGGTGCCCTCCACCAGGGATGAACCCTTCGGCGACACCGCGGTGGAGGCGATGCTGGCCCGCAGGCCACTGGTGGTCGCCTGGACCAGCGGGCTGAGGGAGGCTGCCGACGGCTACGCCACCGCGCGATTCTTCCCGCCGGGAGACGCCGCAGGGCTGGCGGCCGGCGTCCAGGACATTCTGGAGCACTGGTCCGAGGTCTCCGAGCTCACCGCCGCGGATCGCCGGCTGGCGCTGTCGCGCCACGCCCCGGCGGTCTACCGGCAGGCCTTCGCCGGCCAGGTCGCGGCGATGCTGGCCGAGCACGGCTGAGCAGACCGGCGCCCTACAGCTGCTTCATCCGGCCGAACCAGGTCGGCAGAGCCAGGCAGAGGTACCCCACCTCGGCCAGGGTCAGCAGTGTGAAGACCACCACGAAGGCCCCCTCGAAACCCCACAGCAGGAATGACAGGCACACGACGCCGTAGTCGGTCGGCAGACCCAGCAGGGACCTGGTCACCGAGGAGCCGCCCATCTCGACGGCCTGTGCGACGCCTTGGCGGGCTCGCAGCAGGTCATTGAGGATCATCGCGAAGAACTGGACGGTGGTGGCGGTGGCCATCACCATCGGCACCAGCAGCCAGATCATCGAGGGCAGCGCGACGAAGCGGTACCAGCCGATCACCACCGCCAGCGGCAGGGCGACATTCTTGAAGGAGTCGATGACGTGGTCGAGCCACTCCCCGGCCGGCGACCCGCCGCCGCGCAACCTCGCCACCTGACCGTCGGCGGAGTCGAAGGCGTAGCCGAGGGCCAGCAGCAGCCACGCCACCACACCGAGCCAGACCGAGGCCGGCACCACCGCGAGGGCCGCGATGGCTGCGATGCTCAGTGCCGCGCTGATCGCGGTGACCTGGTTGGGGGTGAGTCCGATGGTGTGGGCCCAGGCGGCCAGGATGCGGCCGACCGGGCGGTTGACGTACAGCGAGTAGGCCGGAGCTCCGCGCCCGCGGCCCTTCTGCGCGGCCGCCAGCTGACGGTAGGAATCCATGTAACTCAGGGCACTCACCCCCTCATCAGGGGCTCTGTCATCCGCTGAGCCCATCGTGGCACGGTCATTGGGAGTGGGCAGGACAGTATCAGCTGGCGCTGCTCGGGGCGGCCAGTCGCACGGTTTCGGTGGCTGGACCTGAAACTCCCGAGCATCCCAGCACCCCCTCGATCACCCCAGAACCCCCTCGATCACCCCAGAACCTCGGTGACGCCGGCGATCATCAGTCCTTGAGCGCCATGATCCAGGGCCACCTGGCGCTGTGCACGCTGACTGAGCACGTGGGCGACCAACGGCCGGCCGGTCGCCGAGAGGTCCCTCCACTGCTGGGCGGGGGCGTCCCAGTCCAGCCCGAACATCGTCCAGGGCTTCTGGGTCCTGGCGAGCAGCTGCGGGTCCTCGTCGAGATCGGAGCTGAAGTAGAACCCCCAGCTCTGGATCCGGTGCGCCCCGGAGAGCTGGGCCCAGGCGGTGTTCTGGGCCATGCTCTTGGCCACGAAGACCTCCTTGGGCTGGCGCACGTGACGGGCCATCAGGGCCAGCAGCTCCGGGTACAGCTCCGGTTCTGCCGCCTTGGGATCGATCCACAGTGCGTGGGAGGACTTGTAGCTCTCGATGAACTCGTCCAACCTCCAGTAGGGACGGTTCGGCTGGTCCGGGTACCGGGCGGGCGGCGAGATGGTGTGCTGCTGGACCTCCCTCCAGGTGTGCTCGGCGATGACGAATCCGTTGGTCCCCGAGGACCTGTCGAGGGTGCGGTCGTGGCACCCGAACCAGACGCCGTCCGAGGTCCGGCCGACCGACATCTCGAGGGCATCGACCCCCGTCCGGACGGCCTGCTGGTAGGCGTACTGGGAACCCTCCGGCCAGTCGGCCGAACCTCCACGGTGGGCCACCGTGAATGGCCTGGCCGAGCGCATCCTGGCGACCGGTGACAGCCGTGCAGATGCCGCCGGTTGCGGTGAGGAGTGCCGAGCGGAGGTCTCCGGGGGCTGCGGCGACTGTCCCCCGTCGGCCTCGCGTGAGCCCACGACGGTGCGGGCAGCGGCCCCTGCCGCGGCCAGCACGGCGAGCGATCCCGCACCGATCAGCAGCGCCCGCCGGGGGAGATGGCCCCGCTGGTCCTCAGCCATCTGTGGGCCGCCATCACGATGCGGCCCGGGAGCGCCGGGACGCCGTTGTCGGTGCCTTGACGGCGGCATCCAGGGCCGCTCCTGCCTGGCGGCCGAGTCGGCACTGATTGAGGACCAGTCCCAGCACCGTGTTCCCGGCACTGTCGAGTGAGGACAGCGCCTCGAGAAGGGTGCCGCGTCGGGTCCGGTCGGCATTGACGACCACGACTGTGCCGTCGGCCAGCGGAGCGAGCAGGTCAGCGTCGGCGACTCCCAGTGTCGACGGGGTGTCGAGGATCACCAGGTGATAACGCGGGGTGAGCGCTGCGAGCAGCGTCCTCATCGACTCCGAGGTGAGCAGCTCGGCCGGATCAGTGGCGATGCCGCCGGCGGGCAGGATGTCGAGGCCACTCGCGTCGTCGTGGCGTATCGCACCCTCGAGGCCGGCCCTGCCGTTGAGGACCCCGATCAGCCCCTCCGACTCCGCCAGTCCGAGCCCGGACGCCAGCTGGGGGCGACGGAGGTTGGCGTCGATGAGGAGCACCCGGCGGCCGAGCCCGGCGGCGGTCAGCGCCAGGTTGGCTGCCACGGTGGTCTTCCCGTCGCCGCTGCCCGGAGAGGTGACCAGAAGGCGGAAGTGATCCTGATCGGTGGCCGGTCGTTGTGCCGTCTGGTGGATCAGGGCTGCGTGAATCCGGCGGAACTGCTCAGCTGCCAGGCAGCCCGGATCGGAGGTGGCGGTCTGCTCGGTGATGCTCTTGACCCTGGGCACGGTGCCGAGAATCGGACGGTCGACGACTGACCTCAGCTGCTCGGGGTCGGTCATTCTGGTGTCGAAGATCGCACCGAGCAGCACCACAGCGATGCCGATGATCAGGCCTGCGAAGGCACCGAGCATCCCATTGAGGGATTTGTCGGGAGAGGACTGGAAGCGCGGTGGCACCGCCGTGTCGACAAGGGTCGCCTCGATACTGGGGGAGTTCTTGGCCTCCGAGCTGGAGGAGACGGTACCGACGACCTTGGTGAGGTTCCTGGCGATGGCATTGGCCAGGTCTGCTGCACGGGTGGGCGAACTCGACTCGACATCTATCTGAAGCACCAGGGTCTTGAGCGGAACGGTCACCACGATGGCGTCCGACAGATCCTTGACCGTCATGTCGAGGCGCAATTCGTCGATCACCGGCTGGAGCACCGCCGAGGAGGTCGTGATCTGGGCGAAGGTCTGCATCTGGTCCTGGGCGAACATGCTGCCATTGGCCAGATCGGCGGCCGTCGAACCGCCGTTGACCGAGAAGGCCAGAGTCGAGGTGGAGCGGTAGGTGGGAGCCAGCAGAGCCGATGCACCGTAGCTGCCGAGACCTCCGATCACCATGAGAATGAGGACCAGCGACCAGCGCCGGCGCAGGGCGTGCCGGATCCTGGCGAGGGTCCAGCTCGAGGGATCGGGTGTCATGTGAGCGATCCTCCTGTCGGCGGCGGACAGCTGATGGAGCGGGCTGGCAGCTGCCACCATTGCCCATCCATGAACGGAGCCTACTGTAGGGCCCTCACTGCCGCGGGAGTGAGGAGTTCCGGGTCAAAGTACGCGCCGATCCCTGCCCCACCGGAATTGCTCCGGTGTCGTCGTCGAAAGATGCTCGCAAAGCCGCGTCCGCCGGTGTGTCGCGTGACCTGGCGAAGCGGCTCCATGCCACCGACAGCCCAATCATGAACCAGAAGAACATCCCGAACTGAGTGATGAGGGCGACGGTGAACAGTGAGGGAATCACGGCGACCACGGAGATCGTCGCAGGATTGACCCTGTTCCTCATGAAGACCGGAGTTCCAGCGAGGATGAGAACCACGCAGACAATGACCAGCGCGACCCATCCGAGTCGCAGGCCGGTGAGCAGGATGGCATTGTCCGTCGAGCTGGCGAAGTTCCCGAGATAGTGACCGGCGACGGTCACTCCCTCGAAGCTGCGGGCCGAGCCGAAGAGACGGACGAACCTGAACAGCGAGAACAGGTCGCCACGGTAGGTGGCGCTGGTGGCAGCCTCCCCGTCGTCCTCCGCGAAGATCGTGCTCACGAATGGGGCCATCGCGACCGCGGCGGCACATCCCAGGATCACCACTGCGATGCGGGTCATCCGGCTGATCGCGGGCAACAGGGCCACCGACAGGACGACCGCCAGGACCAGAGCGATCATCCCGATCCTGCTCAGTGTCACCACGGTGCCGGTGGCGATCAGCAGTAATCCCAGGATGCGGAGCACCGGTTTCCAGGGGGCACTGAGAATGAAGGGGGAGGACATCGCCAGCGCGGCCCCCAGGGAGATCGAGTGTCCCCATGCCCCCTCCGCCCGTAGATCGCCTCCGCGCATCTGGAGGGATCCCCAGGTGGAGTACAGCGAGTTCGAGCTCCGCATCAGCATGAAGAAGTTGGTGTCGGTCATGGACTCGATCACCGCGAGCGCGGCGGCGACCATGGCACAGATCGCCAGACAGCCGCAGATGTATCGAGGATCCACCACGGACAGGATCAGCCTGCCCCATATGTAGAACAGCAGCCATTCGGTGACGATGGGGATGGCATTGCTGATCCCGACCAGCCCCAGACCGAATTCGAAGAACACGACAACGAGGAGCATCACCATGAAGGCGTCGGCAATGCAGGGCTGGATGTATCTGCCGAGGGCGGCGACCGCGAGCAGCGTCACCACCGTGATCGCCGAGAAGAAGAGGTGCGAGCCGACGAACTGGCCGATCCACACCGGCACGAAGAACAGCACCACCGACCAGATCGTGAAGGTGGTCCTCGGCATGGCCCGCATGGCTGCAGCGATCACGAAAAGAGCGCACAGGGCGACAACCCCCAGTCCGACAGTCGCTGCGGTACTCACGCGTCCTTCCTCCTCCGGTGGCGTGAACCCTACCGCCGGTCATGGTCCTCGGCGGCCGATGTGGTGGGCCTCGGATCGGTGGGTCCGGGGCTGCCCTTCTGCCGGGTGACCATGAGGCGAAGGAAGCCGACGAGAGAGCGGGCGTCTCGGCGGTAGACCGGCAGCACCAGGAAGATGCAGCCTGCAGCGAGACCGGCCGCCGAGCCCGCCAGGAGCAGCAGCCAGAGATTGGCGTCGAGCTGGTGACTGGTGGCCCAGGACGCCGCGGTGATGGTGCAGGTGAGGATGAGCACCCGAGCGCCTCCGAGCCACAGGGCCCGAACCGGGATCGGGGTGATCCGGCTCAACCAGATCCAGGAGAGCGTCCAGGTGAGCAGGGGCCCCGCGAGGACGCCGGCCGCCACCCCGTTCACGCCGAGGAATGAGCCGGCGACGACGCATGCCACGCGGATCACCAGGGCGACCATCGAGTACCGGAAGAGCTGATGGGCCAGGCCCCGGCTGACATAGACCCAGTAGCCGACGAAGGCCAAGGACGTCATCATCGAGGAGCCGCAGAAGAATCTCAGCAGCGGTGTGGCAGCCAGCCACTGGTCGCCGAGCGCGATCCGGACCACCGGATCGGCCAGTCCGGCCACCAGGGCCAGGGGGATGCCCAGGCCGAAGCCGAGGGCGAGCTGGCCCGAGATGACGAAGGAGTCGAACCTCCTGAGGTCCGCCTGGACCCGCGACATGACCGGGATCGCCACGCTCGACAGGGGCGAGCGGATCTGGTTGAAGGAGGAGGAGATGAGCTGATAGGCGCGGTTGTACAGCCCCAGGGCGGTGGTACCGAAGCGGGCGCCCACCAGCACGGTGTCCACCTGGTTGCCGGCGTAGCTGGCCAGGCTGGACGCCACCATGTTCCATCCGAACCTCATGAAGTGGCCCACCGGATGCCTGCGTGAGTACCACCGGGGCAGCCATCTGCCGGCGAGGGCCGCTCCGACCAGCAGAGTCAGACTGTTGACGATCTGCTGGATCACCAGAGCCCAGTATCCGGCTCCCATCAGCGCGCTCACGATGGCCGAACCGAGCGCGAGGACAGCTGCGACGATGTCGATGACGGCCATCGCGCGGAACCTCAGTGCCCGCATCAACTGCGCTCGGTACTGCGTCGTCACTCCATTGATGAGGAGGACGACCGACAGCACCTGGACGATCCCGATGAGATCCGGCTCGTGCATCAGAAGGTGCACCGGCCAGGCGGAGCAGAACATCAGGACAGCAAGGATGACGCCGATCCCCACGTTGATCCAGAACAGATTGTCCCGCTGCCCGTCGGACAACTCCGGCGCCTGGACCGATGCCGAGGTCAGCCCGAAATCGCGGAAGATCTCCCCGATGCCGATGATCACCAGCACGATGGCGATCAGGCCGTAGTCGTGGGGGGTCAGCAGCCTGGACAGGATGACCACCGACAGCAGCTGCAGCACCATCTTGGCGGCCTGGGCGCCCAGGGTCATCATCGCTCCGCGTGCGGCGGAGTGGCCTAGCGAAGGGGTCATCCCCCGCCTCCCGTGACTGTGGCTGGCTGGTCCATGCGGGGACGGCGTCGGCCTGGTCGAGTCATCGTGATCCTCCCTCTGCTCGACAGCTCGTGCCGGCGGCCGCCCTCCAGGGTTGTCGCAGACTCTGCCACGCAGGTCGGTCATGGCGGGGCTGTTCGGCGCTGTTGGTGGGGGAGGGCTCCCTGTCGCGGACCGATCCGGGGCGGCGTCTCATAAACTAATCCTGAGTAGAACCTGAAAAAATCAGATGTTAGTGTGACGCCACAGCGGAGGTCCTGGGGGGCCTCATCCACCTGACCCGGAGGAAAAGTGAGATATCACCACCACCATGTGACGCTGCCAGTGGCGTTACTCGCCGGCCTGGCGGCCACTGCGATCGGTATCGGATCGATCGCACCGCAGATGGCCTCGGCATCGTCGACCACACTCGCTCTCGACACCATGACCCGGACCACATCGACTGGCTGGGGATCCGCGACGACCGGAGGCGCGTACAGCACCTCGGTGGCCAAGACCACCAGCGTCAGGAACGGTTGGGCCAAGCTGGTGAGCCCGGCCCCGGGGGGAACCGGGACGATGACCCTGAACAAGGTGACCTCGCAGAACGCGGTCAGCAGGATCGACGTGTCACTTCCCGCACTGCCTGCCAAGGGCAGCACGGTGTACATCAGCAACTTCATCCGGGGGCAGTTCACCACCTCCTACTCGGTGATGATGGTGGTCCACTCCGACGGCACCAGCCTGCTGGTGCTGGACCGCAGGATCGCCAACCAGGAGACCAAGTTCAGCACGGTCACCGGTCCCAGGATCCAGCCGGGCCATCCGGTCTCCCTGGAGATATCGGCGGTGGGAACCAGCTCGGTGCGGTTGGGCGCGAAGGCCTGGCCGGCCGGCACGGCCGGACCGGCGAAGTGGGCCGCGATGGCCACTGACTCGACCTCCAGCAGGATCGTGAAGGCCGGGCCGATCGGCATCGCGGTGTACGCCTCCCGAACAGGCAAGGTCACCCCGGTCACCTTCGACAACCTCTTCGCGACCACCAGCAGCACCCCGGCGGCCAACCCGGTCACCCCTGCTCCCACGCCGACAGCCCCGTCCAGCACCGCCAAGCCGTCGACCACTGCCAAGCCGAGCAGCACTGCGACGCAGACGACCACCACTGCCACGCCGAGCAGCACTGCGACGCAGACGACCACCACTGCCAAGCCGACCTCCCCGGCCGCTGACCCGGGCAACGGCATCAGCTACCCGGGCAAGCGGTTCAACGCCGGTTCGGCGGAGCCCGGAAGCACCTCCTATCCCATCCCCGCCGGGGCGATCTTCGTGGCCACCAACGGCTCCGACTCCAATCCCGGAACCGTGGCGAAGCCCTTCAGGACCATCTCGGCGGCCACCAAGGCGGCCAAGGACCATGGCACGGTCGTGGTCCGCGGCGGCGTCTACCACGAGGACGTGCTGGTCTTTCCCCACAACGGACTGACGGTGCAGGCCTACCCGAAGGAGGCCGTCTGGCTCGACGGATCCGAACAGGTCACCGGTTGGACGAAGTCCGGTTCGACCTGGGTGCGCAGTGGCTGGACCACCTTCTTCGACTCCAGCCCGACATTCACCAAGGGAGCTGCCGACGGCCAGGCCCCCTACTGGCAGTTCGTCAACCCGTCCCATCCGATGGCCGCCCATCCCGATCAGATCTGGATCAACGGCGCCGCCCTCACCCAGGTGGCCTCCCGCAGCGCGGTCGTCGCCGGGACCTTCTACGTGGATCAGTCGGCCAAGCAGCTGGTCATCGGCAGCGACCCGACCAGCAAGCGGGTTGATGTGAGCACCCTGTCCGAGGCCATGTCCGTACGCTCGACCAACGGGACCATCCGGGGGATCGGGGTGCGGCGGTACGCCACCAGCGTGCCGATGATGGGCTCGGTGTCGACCTACTACACCGGCGTGACCTTCGAGAACATGGTGATCGCCGACAATGCCACCACCGGCCTGATGGTCGGTGCCGCCAACGGCACGGTGCGCAATGTCACGGTGCGCAACAACGGTCTTGAGGGGATGGGGGCCAACCGGGCGGACGGCCTGACCGTCACCTCGCTGCTGTCTGTGGGAAACAATTCCCAGCAGTTCAACTCGGCTCCGGTCTCGGGTGCGATGAAGATCACCACCTCGCGCAATGTCTCGGTCACCGGGAGCTCCTTCATCAACAGCTACACCCAGGGTCCGTGGTTCGACCTGAGCTGCACGAATGTGACCTTCTCGGGAAATGACATGGTCGGCAATGCCGGACGGGGAGTGACCTTCGAGCTCGCCGATCACGTCACGGCCGTCAACAACCTCGCGGTCAACAACAGTGAGGGAGGCATGTTCGTGCTCGACACCAGCAATGCGACCATCTGGAACAACACCTTCGCCGGGAACAACGGTGGAACTCTTGACATCACTCGCGATGACCGTGGCAGTGCAGGCAATATCTCGTTGGGCAACAATGTGCTGTCCCAGTCGAGCGGGCCGTTCATCCTTCGAGGTGCGGACTGGACCCACGCCCTGACCTCGAGCCAGATCGTGACCCAGAGCGACGGGAACCTGTTCCACAAGCCATCGGCCACCACCCCGCCGACCGGCGTCTGGTACCCCGATGGGAAGACCTACACGACCTACCCGACACTGGCCGCCTTCCAGAAGGCCTCCGGACGAGAGACGCACTCCCAGGAGGTCCTCGGCACCTCGCCGCTGGCAGCCAACTTCGCGTTGACCCCTGCTGCGGCCTCCCGGGCCGCGCAGGCTCTGCCGGTGCCGGCCGCGGTGGCGGCAGCCACCACCGGCCTGACCGCCGGCCAGCATCAGTTGGGGGCCGTCATCCGCTGAGCAGCCTCGACAGAGAAGAAGGGCCGGTGGCCGGTCGGATCAGTCCGACCGGCCACCGGCCATCTCTGCGCCCCGTGCGTGCCTCGTCCGACTGTCCCGGTCAGTCCGGGACGACAGCCCGGAACTGATCGAAGGCGTAGTCGCCGGGAGTTGTTGCCGAGGCGGACCGCCGGGCCGAGACTCCTACCGTCCCCTCGCCCTGGAGGCCGGCGGCCGTGTCGGTCGAGGTGAGCTGCCAGCTCGTCGGTTCTGCCCCGGTGGCCTTCCAGATCTTCACCTGGATGGTAGTGGTTCCCGATCCGGTGACCTGGGCCTTCATCATCAGGGTCTGACCCGAGGACCAGGTGAGTCCCGGCACCGCGGAGCTGCTCAGCACCGTGGCACCGCGCTGGGTGACCAGCCACACGGTGCCATCGGGCCGCAGCCAGGCGAGCATCTGGTAGTTGTCACCATTGGCCTGTTGGCGAGCGAAGAACCCGACATAGGAGGGTCCCGAGGCCGGGTCATTCAGCGGAGTGATCCGGGTCTGGAGGAGGACGTCGCGGGTGGGCACCCCGGCGACGGCCTGGAATCGGGTGTTGTTGGCCGGCATGGTCAGCTTGCCGGTGCCATCGGAGACGCTCGCGGCGGTGGAGCTGCCGAGCAGGGTCGTCCACGCGCCACCCGTGTCGGCGGTGCCCCATCCATTGGTCACGGTGCGGGAGAAATCGTCGGAGGCCAGCACTCCGCCAGGATCGGGTTCAGGATCCGGTTCGGGCTCCGGTTCAGGATCTGGCGCCGGTGCGGTGACGGTGACCGACCTGGTGGTGGAATTGGTGAGCCCGTTGGAGTCGGTGACGGTGAGTTTGACTGTGAAGGTGCCGGCCCTGGTGTAGGTGTGGCTGGCGGTCCTCCCGGTGCTGTTGGCGGTGGAGTCTCCCCACTCCCAGGTGTACGAGGAGATGGTGGCGGTCCCGGCAGCCGTGGAGCCGGCGGCGTCGACGGTCACCTTGAGGTCGTCGGTGCTGGAGGTGAAGCCGGCGGTCGGCGCCGTCGGTTGCGGTGCGGGGCTGCTCAGGCTCCTCACCCGGTAGGCGTCGAAGGACGCCGTGGCGGACGAGCTCGCCGAACCCGAGCGGTAGAAGTACAGGCTCGAGTAGCCGGCTCTCTGGAGGGCGGCGGTGGAGTCCGTCGAGGTGACCTGCCAGTTCGAGGGCTCGGCGGATCCGTTCTTCCAGATCCTGGCTGTGATCGTGGTGGGGCTGGTTCCGGTGACCCTCGTCCTGAGGTTGAACACATCGCCGGCGGTCCAGCTGAGACCACTGACCGGAACGGCGTCGAGGACCGTGTTGGTCTGCTGGGTGACCAGCCAGACGGTGCCATCGCTTCGCATCCAGACCCGCACGGTGTAGTCGCTGCTGGAGGACTGTCGGGAGGCGATGCCGACGTAGGAGTTGCCCTGCGAGGGGGCGGTGCTCAGAGCGAACTGCACCGACGACTCGCTGTCCTGGACCGACAGACCGGTCAGCGCCATGTTGCGGGTGTCTCCTGGTGTCAGCGTGATCCTGCCGGTCGAACCGTCCACCGATCCGGCGGATGCCGATCCGTGGACAGCCGACCAAGTGCCACCGACATCGGCAGCCCCCCATCCCGAGGCGACAGTACGGCCGAAGTCGTCGGAGGCGGCGTAGGTCGCGGAACTGACGGTGGTCTGACGGGTCGTGGTGGCGGACTTCCCAAGACTGTCGGTGACCGTGAGGGTGACGGTGTAGGTGCCCGCAGAGCCGTAGGTGTGGGTGGCGGTTCGGCCTGATCCGGCGGCCGTTCCGTCACCCCAGTTCCACGAGTAGCTGAGGGTGGCGCCGTCGGAGGCGCTGGATGCGCTGGCATCGACGGCGACATCCAATCCGTTCGGGACTGTGGTGAATGAGGCGGTGGGCGCGGAGTGCGTCGTCGTCACCGTGCCGGTCCTGGTGGCCTGGCCGCCGTCATTGTCGGTGACCGTCAGGGTGATGGTGTGGCTGCCCTCGGTGGTGTACGAGTGGGAGGCCGTCATGCCGGTGCCCTTGGGGGTGCCGTCTCCCCAGTCCCAGGAGTACTCGGTGATCGAGCCATCCGGATCGGTGGACGAGGTGCCGTCGACCAAGACGCTCATCCCGTTCATCGTGCTGGTGAAGTTGGCGCTCGGAAGCTGGTTCGCGGCCGTCACCGTGATCGGGTGGGTGACCCGGCTGGTCAGCCCGGAGTCATCGGTCACCGTGAGGGTCACCTGATAGGTACCGGGAGCCGAGTAACTGTGGGTGGTCGTCCGGCCGGAGCCGGCCGCGCTGCTGTCGCCGAAGTCCCACGAGTAGGAGGAGATCTGCCGACCGTTGGCGGCGCTGGACGCCGAGGCGTCGAAGGACGCCTGGAGGTCGGTCCTGCTGGAGCTGAAGGAGGCCGTCGGCGGGGTCTGTCCCTTGCCGACGTTGTAGTGAGTGCTGATCTGTGCGGCGCTCAGGGTTGACGGGTAGATCGCCACGTCGTCGATGGCTCCGTTGAAGTAGGCGGAGCTGGGCTGGCTGGTCCAGCCGCTGATGTTGTCCCCGCCGATCCGCCAGTAGCCGGTGTAGCTCTGGGCGGAGGTGACGGCCGGATTCGAGGCCACCAGGGCGCCGTCGATGTAGAGCTTCATGCCGTCGCTGCCGAGGGTGGAGACGACGTGGTGCCAGTTGCCGTCGTTGTAGGACTGCGGGCTGGTGATCGTCTGCACCGAGCCGGGGTAGACGCCGAAGATGACGCGCCCGTTGTTGGCCATGTAGATGTGGCGGTCATAGTTGCTGGAGGTGCCGGTCTGCCGGTCCCCGTAGCCGAGGATCTTGCCGCCCTGGGTGCTGGTGGTTCTGAACCATGCCTCCTGGGACAGTCCGGCGGGTGCATTGGCCGTCGAGGTGCTCGAGACGATGCCCTGGGAGCCGCCGTTGAAGGCCGAGGCCGAGGAGCCCTGCTCGGAGACCCCGCCGGGAGTCACCGTGGTGACCCCGGAACCGTAGACCGGGTTGTTGGTGCCGGCCCAGTCGACCGTCGATCCGCCCAGCCGGTAGAACAGCGAGGGGTCGTCGTTGAGCACCGCGCTGCCGTAGGCCGAGGTGGTGCCTGCGGTGGCTGTGACGGTGGTAGGCGAACTGATGCGTGAGTTGCCGTCGGAGTCGGTGGCGGTGATGGTGTAGGTGTAGCTGGTTCCCGGCGTCAGCCCGGTGTCGGTGAGGGCCACGGTGGGTTGGTTCCACCAGGTGGAGGCCACCGTTTTGGTGGCCACCGGTGTCGAGGAGCCCTGTCTGCGCAGGGTGTAGGTGAGGTTGAGGTCGTCGCGGTCCCAGTTCGCCGGGATGCTGACCCGGGCGGTGCCCGGATTGACGGAGATGGCCTGGGGGACCCAATCGGCGGTCTGCACCCTGGGAGCCTGTTTCGCGCCCCCGGGCGGGTTGGTGGAGAACCTGGTGAGGCCTTGCACCAGTCCGTTGTTGACACTGCCGAACTCCCCGGCGATGGAGACGTATCCGGCGGTGCCGGTGATCGACAGGCCGGCCTGGCCCAGACCCGAGGTGGTGCCGACCAGGAAGTCGGGGAACCAGTTGTAGGCCGAGGGTGCCGGGGTGCCGCTCCAGTCCTTGTAGATCGATCCGACGCTCGGGGAGCGGGTCAGGGTGCCGTTGGCCGCGGTGGTGTAGGACTCCACGTACCGGTAGGTGCGTTCGGTCTGCTCGGGCCACAGGTTGACGGTGTCGCACTGGTGGGTGTGGGAGGTGGTGTAGACCACCGAGCCGCTGGAGTAGATGCCGTAGTGATCGCCGTGGCAGTCGGAGACCCACCGGATCTTGCCGGAGCCGGCGTCAGCGGCGAAGGCGCCCTCAAGGTTGCCGACGGTGACGCTGGAGAACACCCAGCCTGTGCCGTAGACGCCGCTGGAGTCCGTGTTGAGGGCGAAGATGCCGGCCTTACCGGCGTCAGCGCCGGAGTTCCAGCCGTTCTGGACGGTCTGGGGAGCCTGCCAGGAGGTGTTCAGCGCACCGGACGTCGGGTCCAGGTTGGCCAGGCCGCGGGAGATCTGGCTGTTGACGGAGTAGAACCGGCCGCCGGCCACCACCTGCCCGGTCTGCGGCTCCATCACCATCGCGTCCACCTGGAGATCGGTGGTGGGGGCCCAGGGCAGCAGCGCACCGTTGCCCGGGGCGAAGGCGGCCAGGTTCTTGCGGGCGGTGCCATTGCCCTGGGTGAACAGGCCGCCTACGTAGACGGCACCGGATGTGGCCGCAATCGCATAGACCCCCGAGCCGCCCACCGAGGGGGCGAAACCGGAGACCAGCTGACCGGTGCTGGCGTCCAGGGCTGCGAAGTTGTAGCGGGTCTGGCCGTTGACCGAGTTGAAGGAGCCGCCGATGTAGATCCGGCTGCCATCGGGGGAGGCGGCCACCGCCTTCACCACGCCGCTCACGGTCGGGGCGAATGAGGTGATGAGGTTCCCATTGGTGATGTTGTAGGCCAGCACATTCTGGCGCGGCGTCAGATTGGTGTCCTTGGCAGCCCCGGCCGGCCGGACATTGTTGAACTGGCCGACGGCGTAGACGGTGGTCCCGATGGTGGTCTGGGCCCAGACGTAGCCGTCGTTGATCTGGACGGTCGGCAGGTTGTCGGCGGTGACGTGATCGGATCCGCGCTGCAGCACCGGGGGCGGCGCCGGCAGCGGGTCATCGGCTCGCGCGGTGGGCGCGACGGCGAGGTTCCCGAGAACCAGAAGTGCCATCGAGGTGATGATGGCGATCCAACGTCGGAGGAGACCGGAACGGTCCCAGGATCCGGTCGGCATGATCAGGCCGTCCTTCCTGTGAAGATGGCGATCGGCTCGCCCGCCGCGTAGTTGACACTGATGGTGACCGGCCGGGCCTTGGCCGGGTTGAGCATGAAGACATAGGAACCACTGGTCGTGGAGCCGGGAGCGACGCTGCCCTGGAGGGGGCTGGGCTTTCCGGCGGTGGTGCCGATTCCGTAGCCGTCCTTGTCGGCGGCCAGTGACACCACGGCGGAGGAGACGTCGATGGCCTTCTTGGACCTGTTGTCGACCCTGACGGTGACTCGGACCGCCGGGCCGCTGACCTCACCGGGGGTCGCGGCGGTGACGCTGGTCGCCTGGACCGAGACCAGGGAGACGGTGACGTCGGTGGTGAAACTCACCGGATTGTCGAGGGCGGCCTTCCTGGTGGGAACCGGTGGCGGGGCCGTCGGGCCGTTGGCCGCCCTCCTGGCGGGGGGCTTCCAGGTGCCGGTGGGGGAGGGCAGCGGCGCTGAGCTGCTCGCAGATGGCGACCCCGGGGCGGAGGCCGCCGGGGTGGAGCGGCCCGGTGTCGGGGCCCCGGCGCTGGTCGACGCGCTCGCGGCAGAGGACGCCGCCGGGCCGGCCTGGGCCGGGCTCGACAGCGACGGGCTCGAGGCGGAGGGTGCCCCAGGGGCCGGCTCGGCCCTGGGCCCGGACGAGGAGCAGGCGGTCAACGCGATGGCACAGGTGCCGGCCAGCGCGGCGAGTGTGGCGGCGCGGGCATCTCCTCCGGTCAGCAGCATGGCGGTAACTGTATAGACGAAAGTTTCAGTGTGGACAGCGTCATTATTGGCCATTTGTCCAGTCCTGAGAGAAGCCAATGACAACTATCAGCTCATGTGGACAGGTGTCACTTGTTCTGGCAAGCCGCAGGCTATTTGGGGGTTCCGGTCTGACCATTTCTCGGCACTGATCTCATGCGGACAGCGAAATTTCCGCCATCCTCGGCGCCCTCCGGAAACACCCCCGGAGGGCCGGTACGGGCATCTCGTGTCCTGGGCTCGATGGGAGTCGGCGGTGACCGTCGCGGATCGGCACTAAAATCAGTCCAGACATGTCTGTCGATCCTGCCGGCTCCACAGGGGGCCCCTCCCGTCCTGGCCCACGCCCCGGCTCGGGCGATTCACGAGCCGGTGATCCCCGCGGGTCCGATGTTGGCTCCGGTAGCTCCGCCGCACGGCTCCAGCAGACAGCCTGGCAGGCTGCTCTTCCGGCGATCTCCTTCCTGCTGTTCACCTCGATGCTGCGCTCCCCGATCACTGCGATCCCGCCGCTGCTGGGCCGGATGGGCGCGGATCTGGGCATGACCCCCAGCGCGATGGGTGCGCTCAGCTCGGTCCCGGTGCTGTGTTTCGGGGTGCTGACGCCGTTCGCCTCGGCCGTGCTGCGGCGCCTCCAGATCAACTCGGCGGCGCTGTGGACCCTGGCGATCATCGTCGCCGGAGCGGTGATCCGCTCGCTGGGCAGTGTCCCGGCGGCCTTCGCCGGTACCGCGGTGATCGCTGCCGGGATGACGATGGGAAACCTCATCGCCCCGATGGTGATCGCCCGCAACTTCCGGGGAAGGACGGCGCTGATGACCGGCGCCTACTCCGCCTCGGTCAACGTCGCGGTGACACTGTCGACCGCGCTGGCCGCCCCGCTGGCGCTGGTGATCGGGTGGCAGGGCTCGGCGATGGCCTGGGCCATCGTCCCCGGGGTGGCCGCCGGCATCGTGTGGTGGCGGGTCTTCCCACCGGAGCGCCGGGCCGGCCAGGATCACCCCGGCCAGTTGGCCGGCGCCGCACTGGACACTTCGGCGGTCTCGGACGGCGGGATCGTGCCCGTGGGGCACCGGGCCGCTGCCGCGCCGGTCGAACCCGTCCGATCGGGCAGGATCCTGGCCTGGCCGTTGGCCTGGATCCTGGCGACCGCCTTCGCCGCCCACACCTTCGCCTACTACTCGATGGTCGCCTGGCTGCCTACCGCACTGCGCGAGGTCGCCCATATGGGGGAGTCCGGAGCGGGCATCGCCTCCAGCGTCTTCCAGATCACCGCCGTCTTCGGACCGCTGATGCTGCCGGTCATGATGAACCGGCTCGGCTGGCCGATGCTGCGTGTGATGTGCATCATCTGCGGGTGCTGGCTGGTGCTGCCGTTCGGGATGCTGGTGGCCCCGGGGCTCTGGTTCATCTGGTGCTTCTTCGGCGGGATGGCTCAGGGATCCTTCTTCAGCGCGCTGTTCACCATCGTCATCGGGCGCACCCGCACCGCCGACGAGAACCGACGGCTGTCGGCTCTGGTCCAGACCGTCGGCTACATCGTCGCCGCCACCGGCCCCGTCCTGGTCGGCGTGTTCCGCGAGTCCCACCCGGGGTGGACGCCGTTGTTCGGCCTGGTCGGGCTCGGCACGGTGGTGATGACGGTGTGTGCGATCATCGGGGTCCGCGACACCTCGAGGCCACCCCAGCCGGTGAGCAAATAGGGTTGGGTCCATGACCTCCCGTTCCACACGTCGACTCACCAGCCCGATCCCCGCCCGGGACTGGCAGCACCACATCCCCGGCCTGCTCACCCGCGACATCCGGGTCATCGCCCCGCTGGACCATTCCAATGACGCCGATCCGCGCACCATCGAGGTCTACGCGCGGGTGGTCGCCACCCCCGACGGCACCCGCCGGCCGTATCTGGTCTTCCTGCAGGGCGGACCCGGCTGCGAGTCGCCACGACCGACCCTGTCGGATCCAGGATTCCCGGGCTGGCTGGCCCGTGCCCTGAAGGACTACCAGCTGGTGCTGCTGGACCAGCGCGGCACCGGGCTGTCCTCCCCGGTCTCCGAGCCGGTGGGTTCGGCCGCCGACCAGGCGGAGTACCTCAGCCACCTTCGCGCCGACGAGATCGTCGAGGACTGCGAGGACATCCGGCGTCTGCTCGGCGTCGACCAGTGGGCGGCGCTGGGGCAGTCCTTCGGCGGCTTCACCCTGCTGCGCTACCTGTCGGTGCACGCCGAGTCGCTGAGCGCCGGCTACTTCACCGGCGGGCTGTCTGCGGTGGGACGCCATGCCGACGAGGTCTACGCCGCCACCTACGCGACGATGGCCGCCAAGTCGGAGCAGTACTACCGACGGTTCCCCGCTGACCGGGAGGCGATGTCCGAGCTGCTGGAGTTGGCGCAGGCCGGTGGTGTGCACACCCCCAACGGCGACCTCGTCTCGGCCGGCCGGGTGCGATCCCTGGGTCATCTGCTGGGGGCCTCCGGCGGCGCCGAGAAGCTGCACTACCTGTTGGAGCGGGAACCCACCTCCCGCGGGTTCCGCTACGACCTGGCGGAGATGCTGCCCTTCGGGGGGCGCAATGCGCTCTACGCGGTGGTCCACGAGTCCTCCTACGCCGACGGTTGCACCACGGCCTGGTCGGCCTCGCGGATGCTGCCGGAGTCCTTCCGGGCGGATCCGACCCTGCTGACCGGCGAGCACCTGATGCCTGAGTGGTTCGAGGAGGACTCCTCGCTGCGGGCCTGGAAGGACACCGCCGAGATCGTCGCCGAGCACCCCTGGCCCACCCTCTATGACGCCGACGCGCTGCGCACCGTGCAGGTGCCCTGTGCCGCCGCGGTCTACTTCAATGACGCCTACGTGCCGCTGGAGTTCTCGATGGAGACCGCAGCATTGATCCCCACCATGCATCCCTGGGTGACCAGCCAGTACGAGCACAATGGGTCCAATGCCTCGGGGGGCGGGGTGCTGGACCGGCTCATCGGGTTGGCACGGGGGGAGCTCGCGAGATGACCCGCGGGGCCGGCGACCACCGGAGGAGGCGGCCATGATCAGTAGTCAGCAGGAGCTGGAGGACGCCCTGGCGGCCGGTTCCCAGGTGCTGGAGGTGGATTCGCCCGCTGCCGCCGAGCTGCAGCTGCCACGCGGTGCCGGGTCGATGTTCAACAGCATCACGGTCCATCTGCGCGGCAGCTCACGGATGGCGATCAGTGACGCGATGGTGATGGCCCACGACGAGTCGACGGTGATCAGCGGCCCCGACGGGGTGGTGACCGCCGACGGTTCGGCGACCGTGCTGGGTTCGGGGGTGGTCAATGCCTCCGGCCGGGCCCATGTGGTGGCCGGCGGATCGGCGTCGGTGACGGCCTGGGGGCATGCCCAGCTGGAGCTGTCGGGGGCGGCTTCCGCGCGGGTCAGCGGCGAGGCGAGCGTGCTGGCAGGTGAGGACTCCCGGGTGTGGGCCGGCGGGCTCTCGCAGGTCGAGTTGCGCCAGGATGCGATGTGTCTGGTGTCCGGGCTGGCCCCCGACGGCGGGGTGCGGATCGTCACCCCCGATGCCGTGGCCCCCGGCCAGGAGGGGCAGGTCTACCGTGCCGGCGGTGGAGTCTCCACGTTGGCCGACCCTGCCACCTGGTGCCAGATGTTCCACGTCGCCGTCGACAACGGCGTCGCCACGGTGTTCAAGGCGGTCGACACCTTCTGGACCACGGCCTGGGCGGTGCGTCAGGGGATCTTCTACCGTCCGGGCAGTCTGCCGGTGGCTCCCGATTGGGAGGACGCCGACACCGGGGGCGGGTTGCATTTCTCCCCGACGCCGTTCCAGGCCCGCCAGGTGGTGCGCAGTTGCACCCATGTGGTGGCCTGCGGGGTGCGGATCGACGAGATGCGGCCGCTCACCGACGAGGTGTGCAAGGCGCCCAGGGTGGTGCGGGCCTGCGAGAAGGTCGACGAGTGAGGTGGGCCGGCGAGTCCGTGCAGGGGACGCCGGCCGCTGACGGACCGGCGACCGGCCATCACGCCCACACCGCCGTCACTTCTTCGGATGCCACCTGTCGTCGTCCCCCTTGGTGTACTTGTCCTTGACGGCGGCCCACGCGACCTTGTGCGCGGCCTGCTCCCGCGACTCGTCGCCCTGCCGATCTTTGGGGCTGCGGTACTGCTGGAAGGCGCTGTTGAAGGCCTCCTTGTAGATGTCCTGGGCATGCTTGGGCAGAACCTTCTGCACCGCCTCGGGGAGCTCATCGATGCTGTCGTAGGGCATGTTGTGTCTCCTTTGTTGAGAATCCTCGCCGCGCGGTTGCCGGGCATCCTTGCGGGGGCTCGAGGGCGTCTTTCCTTGATGCGGCCGAGTTGCTGGGTACCGTGAGTCGAAACTCAGGCAGGAGGTCAGCTATGACGCATCACAGCTATCTTGCAACGACCCGGAGCATTTCCGGAGGTCCCGCCGCCGCAGCTCCACCAGCACCTGAACCCACCGTTCCGGATCCGACCGTGGTGCCCGATCCAGGGGTGCCGCCCACGCCGTCACCCGGTCCCGGTCCGGCGCATCCGCCGGAGCCCCCGGGCCCCCAGCCGCCGACCGAGCCGCCGGCCCCTCCCGAACCGGTGCACCCGCCGGCCCCCGAGCCGAGCCCGGCGCCGCCAGGACCGCCCATCCCCCCGGTGCCACCGGCCCCTCCCATCCCGTTGTGACGCCGCCACCGACCTGACCGGCCAGTGCATTCACCGCGGGGTATGGGCGTCGTCATCCCCGTCCGCGTGATCCGCGGATCTGCGCAGTTCCCGTGCCTGCTCGATGTGCTGGTCGTGCTTGCGGGCCTGTTTGTCACTGGCGCGGGTGTCGCGGGGCGGCAGCTGGAGAACCGATTCCGCGGCCATGCCGGCCTGCAGCTCACGGGCCCGTTCGAGTTCCGAGTCGATCTCGGCGCCGAGCAGCAGGATGGCGTTGACGATGTAGAGCCACAGCAGCAGGACGATGACCCCGGCCAGCGCGCCGTAGGTGGCGTTGTACTTCCCGAAATTCGACACGTAGAAGAAGAATCCGGCGGAGGCGGCCAGCGAGACGAGGATCGCGATCACGGCACCCACACTGACCCAACGGAATCTCGGCTGTCTGATGTTGGGAGTCGCGTAATAGAGCAGCGCGATGACGAGGACGATGATGAATGCCAGCACGAACCACTTGAGGATTCCCCAAGCGGTCATCACGGCCGAGCCGATTCCCAGCAGGCTGCCGATAGCCTCGGCCACCGGCCCGGAGATCACGAGGGTGATCAGTCCACCTGCGCCCAGCAGCAGGATGAGAGCCGTCAGGCCGTACATCTGCGCGTTGAACTTGATGGCGCCTCGTCCCTCGGGGACCTGGTAGATCTTGTTCATGGCCCGGCTGAACCCCTTGATGTAGCCGGACGCCGACCACAGCGCGACGGCCAGGCCCACGATCAGGCCGATCCCGGGGGCCGGGGCGGTCAGCACCGCGTCGAGCGCCGGCCTCACCGTGTCCCAGGTCGAGGAGGGCACCGCGCCTTTGAGCTGGTCCAGCAGACTGGTGAGGGCCTGACCGCTCTGTCCGAACAGGCTGAGGATCGACACCAGTGCGATGAGCCCCGGGAACATCGACATGACCGTCCGATAGGTCAGTCCGGCGGCCAGATCGGTGCACGAGTCGGCGGTGAACTGGCCGACCGCCGATCGTGCCACGAAACGCCATGACGGCGGCTTGATCTGAGTGGGTGACTTGGGCTTTCTGGCGTCATCGGGATCGGGAGCATCTGTACCGGCCGTGCGACCGCGGTCGGGGGAGCGACGACTCATGGCGTCACCGTTTCCTTTCGGGTCGTGGTGCCGGCGTGTGCTCGATCCGTCAATGACGGCTGGGCGCAGGTGTCCCGCCCGGCTCTGGCCGTCGGGCTCACTTGCCCGGCCACTCGCCTGTGGCCCGCTGGAACATCCTGGCCCCGCCACGATCCACCAGAGCCTTGACGCCTGCGTAGATCGCTCCCTGTACCGCGGCGGCGATCAGTACCTGTCCGAGCCCGAACTCGGACCTCAGTGCCTCCGGGGTGCCCTTGGACTGGGAGCGGGAGGCCCTCTTCCAGACCTGCTTGAACACCGCTCCGGCGAGGACGCCGCTGATGATGCTGCTCACCATGCCGACCGGACGGTAGAGGATCTTCGCCGACGTGTTGCTGTTCTTCTTCGCCATCATGGGACTCTCCTTAGATTTCCTGGACCACGGCTTCACCGACGGGCCGCTCGGATCGTCAGGATCAGCGTAACCGCCGCGGCGGATCCCACCAGCGCCAGCGCGATCCACCCGGAGGCGGTCGGCCTGCCGAACCGCGAGTCCTGGTCGCTCGGATGGGTGAAGGTCTCCTCCGACTGCTCGCGGAGGCGACGGGCACCGGCGTCGACCCGCTGCTTGGCCTCCTCGAAGCGGTGACGGGCCCTGCTCCTGACATCCAGCCTCTCCGCCAACGATTCCACGCTGTCGAGCAGTTGATCCCTGGAACGTCTGACCTGTTCCTCGGCCGCGCCCACGGAGGGATCGTCGCTGCGCCCGTCGCTGCTGCCGGCGTCTGGTCGATCCGCGAGCGGATCATGGGACTCAGGAGTTGTCATGGTGCGCGCCTTCCTTGATCTGCTCGACGTCCTGCTTGACGTTGTCGACTGCTCGCTGCGGGGCGACGGAGACCTGCTTGATCCTGTTGCGGCCGACAAGGACTGCGATCAGGGCCGCGAGGAACAGCACCGCGGTGACGATCCCCGCTGCAGCCCAGGCAGGTACGACCAGGGCGAGGAGGAGAATCAGGGTTGCGAGGAGGGCGGCGAACCCGAAGGCCGCCAGGAATCCCCCGGCGCTCATGAGGCCGGCGGCCTGGCCGCTCCGCTTCGCCGTCTCAGTCATCTCTGCCCGAGCGAGCTTGAACTCGCTGCGGATCAGATCTGTCAACTGGTCCGGGATCCTCACCAGAATCTCTGGGATCGATTCCTCGGAACTACTCATAAGTGGATCCGCCCCTCACGTCGTCCAGAGCTGCACGATTGATGCTCACTGTTGTCGACTATATGACGCGCTGTGCTGAACCGGTACCCCCTTAGGGGTGGGGTATCCGGTTGCCGGCTTGATTGGGTCGGCGACTGCGTCAGTCTGGGGTCCAGAGAATCGTCAGGAGTCGATGAGAGGAGCTGGGATCATGGAACTTGGAATTTCGGGCAGAACGGCGCTGCTGACCGGGGCCGATTCAGGTATCGGGTGGCACACCGCCAAGGAACTGCTCGGTGAGGGGGCCCGGGTAGTGCTCACCGACCAGGCGGAGGAGCCGCTGCACGCCGCCGCCCAGAAGCTCAATGCCCCGCCCGAGCGCTGCATCTGGCACCCCGCCGATATCACCAGCATCGAATCGCTGGAGGCGCTCCGCGGCTTCGTGGAGGACTCCTTCGGCGACATCGACATCCTGGTCCAGAGCGCCGGCATCACCGGAGCCCAGGGGCAGTTCCACGAGATCTCCGATCAGGGCTGGGTCGACACCCTCACCACAGATCTGCTGGGGCCGGTGCGCGTCCTCCAGCAGTTCCTTCCCGCACTGCGCCGGGGCGGATGGGGGCGCATCGTCCTGCTCGCCTCCGAGGACGCCGTCCAGCCCTACGATGACGAACTGCCCTACTGTGCGGCGAAGGCCGGGATCCTGGCGCTGGCCAAGGGGCTGTCGCGCAGCTACGCCCGCGAGGGCCTGCTGGTCAACGCCGTCTCCCCGGCTTTCATCCACACACCGATGACCGACGCCATGATGGAGCGCCGTGCCGCCCAGCTCGACGTGACACGCGATGAGGCCATCGACTCCTTCCTCGACGAGGAGCGGCCCTTCATGGAGCTCAAGCGGCGCGGCACCCCGGAGGAGGTCGCCGCCGTCATCGCGTTCCTGTGCTCGGACCGCGCCTCCTTCGTCAACGGATCGAACTACCGGGTGGACTCCGGATCGGTCGCCACCATCTGAGCCGGGGCGCCCACGATCCCGGAGGCCGGGGTCGGCCGGGGGAGGTGGAGCTGAGGACGGTCAGACCTCGCGGCCTCCTGCTGCCTGCGCAGCTGTGTCCAGGCGGCGGATCACTGGATGCTCCGGGCGATCTCCTGGCGATCGGTCGGGCGGCGGGCCAGCAGCGCCCGGGCGGCGTCCAGCCTGCCCTCGGCCTGCCACAGCAGGACGCCGACCGGCTCGCCGGCGCTGTTGAGGTAGATGGCCACCGGCTTCCCGTCCCCGGTCTGGGTCTCCAGCACATCCATGCTCGGGTCCAGGGTGCCGACGGCCTGCCAGCCCACCCCGAAAACCACCGAGTAGAAGTACGGCGTGTAGGTGTAGGGCTCGGGGTCTCCTGCCATCGAACGGCCCACGGCGTGCCCCATCTTGCGTGCGCTGTCGACGTGTTCCACCCTGGTGCGTCCCAGAATCGCATCCGGGTAGCAGGCGACATCCCCGGCAGCCCAGATGGAGGGGTCCGAGGTCCTCAGATGGGCGTCGACCACGACTCCGTCGTCGACCTTCAGATCGGCCGACTCGGCGAGTTCGGTGGCGGGCACGGTGCCCAGCCCGGCGATCACCGTGTCGGCGTCCAGGGTGCTGCCGTCGTTGAGGGTCACGACCGTCGTCCGGCCGTTCCTGGCGATGACCGAGGCCTGCCTGCCCGGCAGGATCTTGACCCCCGCGTCGGTGAACAGGCGCTGATAGCCGGCCGCGATGTCGGCGGGGAACATCGAGCCTCCGAGGGTCTGGCCGGGGAGGATCAGGGTCACCTCGCACTGCTGACCGATGAGCGCCGCGGCCAGTTCCGAGCCGATGTACCCGCCGCCCACGATGACGAACCGACGTCCGGGGGTCGCCAGATGGCGCACTCGGTGGTAGTCCCTAGCGCTGCGGAAGTAGATGACGGCGTCGTCCTCGGCGCGGTCGAGCTCCCGGGGGTGGACGCCAGTGGCCAGCAGCAGTCGCTGGTAGCCGACTGTCTGCCCGTCGGCGGTCCGTACCTGATGCTCCTCGCGGTCGATGGAGGTCACCTCGGTCTCCAGGTCAAGATCCGCCCCGGTCGCATCCTGGGTGCCCAGCGGTACCTGGTCCCAGCTGAAGCTCGGATCGGTCCACAGCTTCTTGGTGAGGGCGGGTCGGCTGTAGGGCGCATCCACGTCGGCGCTGAGAATGCCGATGGTGCCGCTGTCATCCAGCTCTCGGATGCCGCGTGCCGCGTCGTCGGAGACCATGCCGCCTCCGATGATCAGATACTTGTAGTTCTTCATATGTCCTCCTGAAATCGTCGTTGTCGATCCGGATAGTGCTGCTGGGGTGCGGGCCGACCGCCCCTGAGGTGCCAGCGTCTCGCCGAGCAGCCGGTTGGATCCCGGGAACGGGGAAAGACGTGGACGAGCGCCGGCTCGGTGGGCTGATCTGACAGGTATGACGGTGCGTTCCTGCCGAGATCGAGCAGCTTCTCCGTCGGCCGCCTCGGGCTCTCAAGGGGCGTCCAGATGGGTCTGGGGGCGGCCTCCTCGGCCCGCAGATTCCGCGCCTCCTGAGCGGCTGGCCAACACCTTCGGATGAGGGCGTTGATCGCACTCCTGCTCGACGCGTGGCCGAACGGCGCCGCTGGATCTGCGGTGCCCAGCCGCGATTCACGCTACTGCTATGCCTTGGGGACTCAAATCATTTCCGGTTCATTGTCTTGGTCCCGGTCCTGCGGTGACTCCTGGCTGGGTAGCCTCCAGGGAACCGATCCGAGCCCGATCCTCGGTCCGGCCGAGCATCGGCAACGACTGACAAGCACAGGGAGCCGTCATGGCCGAGAAATCGGATGCTGACACCGCAGACCACAGTGAGCCCTTGCTGGAGCAGGGGCCGAGATCCAGGACTGTCGAGATCGACGGGCACAGACTCAGACTCACTCATCTGGACAAGGTGATGTACCCGCAGACCGGAACCACCAAGCGCGACGTCATCAACTTCTACTGGCAGGTGGCGCCGCGGCTCATCGCGCACGCCCACGACAGACCCGTCACCCGCAAACGCTGGGTGAACGGCGTCGGCACCTCGGAGGAGCCGGGGGAGTCGTTCTTCCAGAAGAACACCGGCCGGGACACACCCGAATGGGTGCCCCGCGTCAGCATCGAGTATGTGCGCAAGACCAATGAGCATCCGCTGGTCAACGAGCCGGCCGTGCTCGTCTGGCTGGGGCAGACCGCGACCCTGGAGATCCACACCCCACAGTGGCGCGCCTACCGTACCGGCCGGCGGCACCGGCCCGACCGGCTGGTCCTGGACCTGGACCCGGGGGAGGGGGTCGGACTGGCCGGCTGCGCAGAGGTCGCACTCCAGGCCCGCGAGGCCCTCGCCGACCTGGGCCTGGACGCCGTCCCGGTCACCAGCGGCTCCAAGGGCATCCACATCTACGCCCCGCTCGACGGGTCGTGGACCTGGCGGAAGGCCAGCGACTCCGCGCATGAGCTCGCCCGCTCGCTGGAATCCGAACACGCCGACCGCGTGGTCGCCACCATGGGCCGGGCAGAGCGGGCCGGCAAGGTCTTCATCGACTGGAGCCAGAACAACACGAACAAGACGACGGTGGCGCCGTGGTCGTTGCGAGGCCGACTGCGCCCCACGGTGGCGGTCCCGCGGCGCTGGGAGGAGGTCGAGGACTCGCAGCTTCGCCAGCTGGACCACGTCGAGGCGCTGGAGCGCCTGAGCGAGCCCGATCCGCTGCAGGAGGTGATCGACCGGCTGAAGCGCGATTGAGAGGCCCCGGCACGGGCCGTGATCGGCTCAATGTCTCCCGTCACACCCGAGCTCGGCAGGAGCAGGGTCCGTTGTGCTGCGTGGTTCGGCATTGTGCCCACTGGACCGTGGGGGCCCTGAGTGGGCCAGACGACGTGCGGCTCGTGCCGGTGGTGCACCGTGGGACACGACCGTCCAGGAACTTCCGGGTCAACGAACCGGACCCCTCTTCCACCCCGACGCTGATCAACCGCGCACCCGCCGCATACGCTGATCGCCATGGATGAGGCACCGGCGCATCTTCACCTTCATCGTTCGACCGCGGGCCTTGATCACCGCGATTCCCGTAGCGGCGTCACAGAGTTCATCCCGGTTGCCTCAGCAGAGGATGTGGCACCGCTCATGCTGGCTGCCTATCGGGGAACCCCTGACGACGAGGGTGAGACCTTGGCTGACGCCGTCGCCATCCTCCGCTCGGCCATGGCCGGAGCATTCGGGCCATGGTTACCGGAGGCATCGTTCGTGGCGCGCGACCGGGGTGGTCGATCATCGGGTGCCATCGTCACCGCGCTGGAGGATGACGGCACCCCGTTCATCGTGTTCGTCTTCGTTGATCCTGACCGCGGTGGGCACGGCATCGCTTCACTGCTGATAAGCCGGTCGTGCCGCGCACTGTCGGATTCCGGACACCGGACGATCCGTTTGTGGGTGAACACTGCCAACGAGCGGGCGGTGAGCCTCTACCGGCATCTGGGGTTCGTCGAGGTTGTCGCAGACAGTCGTCACGGCTCCTCTGCCGTGGGGCCAGCCACTGCGGTCGGCAAGTGAGTTGAGGGTTGGTGAGATGGCCGGTGATCTGTGAGCGGGGTCGCCGTTGATGAGGTCCAGCACTTCGGTGAACTGGGTAGTGGGGTCGGCCTGTTGGTAGATGGTCTCCACGCTGCGGGTGGCAGGGGGAAGGTGGGCACTTGCTGGGTTCTGTGGTCAACATCGTCACGTGTTCGCGGGGGAACAGTCATGCATGCGGTGTAGCCGTACTCGATTGCGAGTTGGTTGTCCACGCCGGTGTCGGCGAGGCGGGGCAGGGGGTCGGTGGCAGCGACCGTGGTGAGCACCAGAACAGGGATACCTGTCCCCGCCACCGCGATGAGTTCCGCGATGGCCAGGGTAGTGCGGGCCGGCGAGAAGGACGATGAGTGGCTCTTCGCGATCCGGGGTGTAGCGGGGGGTTGAGTCTGGCTGGCGTGTCGGGGTGGGTGTGAGGGTCGGGGTCTTCCGATGATGGGAGTTCCTACGCTGCCCATCTGAAAGACCCCGACGTGTCCCACGCTACCTTTGCTGCCCCCGATCTGACCACGTTCGCCCGCCTGGATGACCTCGGCCTCGTGGTGGTGGGCCAGAGAGTCCTCCCGGATCGCTGCGAGGTGGCCTGCCGGGTGGTGGACGATGACCGGTGGTGTCGCGAGTGTGGGTGCGAAGGGATCCCCCGCGACACCGTGGTCCGTCGCCTCGCCCACGAGCCCTCGGGCTGGAGACC
>NZ_AUHZ01000012.1 GCF_000423445.1 Acidipropionibacterium thoenii DSM 20276
AGGGCCAGATCACACAGGATCTTGCCCGGGTCATGGACGGTCAACGGTGTGGCCCACCGGGCCAGGGCCCTGCTCAGTTCCCGGTCCAACCCGGAGGCGCGGATCGTCTCGACCAGCAGCACCCCACCGGCCTGACCCGCTGCGGCCACGGGCGCGGCATCGACATGAACACGCGGATACGACCCGGTAGCCTTCACCTTGGGAGTGCTCCTCGACCTTGACGGATTCGGACTCTAGACAAGCCCTATCCTGCCAAGTCAGGAGCACTTTCGCCTACCCGGCGACCACACCTCCGGCACTCACCGATGAAACGCCGAGGCTAACAGGATCAGCAGGCACAGCAAGACACGAGACTGGAGGTCACGTAGAGGTCACAGATCTGGGTGATCAGTCGCTCGGCGGCTTGCTCTCGACCCGGGCGAGGATCGTCGCTGCGACGGTGGCTGTGACGGTCCCGATGAGCCCGATCCCGACGAGCATCAGAAGGATTGCGATGAAGCGTCCCTGGAAGGTGACCGGATAGCGGTCTCCGTATCCAACGGTGGTGACTGTCTCGCAGGCCCACCAGACGGCGTCGCCGAAGCTGGTGATGTTGGCGCCGTGTGCATCTCGCTCGGCCTGGAGGATGGCCAGCGAGCCCAGCCCGACGGCCGCGGATGCAGCCGACGCACGGTAGACGGCTGTCTTTCCGACCAGGGACGATGTGGCCGACCTGTCGAGGATGCGGAGCAGCGCGACCAGGCGAAGTAGTCGCAGTGGCCTCAGCATGGGTAGCACGACCAGGGCGACGTCGTACCAGTGATGCAGCGCGTAGCTGAGCCTGTGGTCGGCCAGCCACAGCCGGACCGTGAGGTCCACGGCGAACGCGAGCCAGATGGTCCAGGTGGCCACGGACAGCGAGCTTCGCAGGTCAGGGTCCATCCGCGGGTCGAGGATCGGCCATGCATAGGCCACCAGGAAGGCCAGGGCGAGCAACGACAGGGGTACCTCGGACTTCTTCTCCCACACCTCAACCCTCACGGCATGGGAGTATCCCACTGAGATCGTGACGCACCAGGATGGCCGGCCTGGGTCCGGGGACCCAGGCGATGGCGGAATGTGACCTGTTCGGGTGACATCTCACCCCAAAGTGTGCTGACGTCAGGCTGCTTTGCGGTGCACAATGGCCCTACCAGTTGGGGGGTTGGCATGGAGGCCGGGGGAGAGTTGGTCGAGACACTGACGGAGGTCGGTCTCGAGGCGTGCACGGTGCAGGGTGATGGTGGCGTAGCGATGCTGCGAGTCGACGTTGACAGCGATCGATACGCGATGGTTACGGCCCGTGGTTCGCACTACTGGATGGATGTGTACGAGAACGGCAGGCGCACGTCCACCGGGTCGGCGGCGACCGCCGAGGGGCTGGTTGCCATGATCATGAGCATTACGGGCTGAGTATCCGCTTCCGGGGGCAGTGTGATTCCTGTCAATTCCTTAGGTGCATGATGTGGACAAGCGCCGATGTTGGTGCTTCCCCTCGAAGAGAAGGACGATGGACGTGTCCCAGCAGCCCTGGCAGCACTCCCAACAGCCATCAGCACCCAAGTCGCCAAAGCCCCGGAGGTTCGGCCCGGCGGTCTGGGTGGGTCTTGGGATACTTGTCGTATTCGCGTTCATCGGTGTTGCGTCCGGAGGCATCGGCGGGGTGCTAGCGACGGTTGGCCTCTTCGTCGGAGGGACCGCGTTGTGGCATGTCATAGCAGGCCATTCATGGGCGAGCCCACTCATCCCGGTCGGCCGGGGCAAGGCGGCCATCGGGATCCCGGTGGCGTTCGGGGTCATGATGGCAGGCGCAGTTATCTGGCTCTTCATACCTGCGGTGGGTCCAGGGTGAGTCCGCCGCCGACGAGGAGCATGCGTAGCCGGTAGTTCTCTCGGTTCCGGAACCCTCGGGCGATGCGGCGGTGGAGCTCGATGAGCCCGTTGATTGCCTCGGTGCCGCCGTTGCTGGCGCGGTCGGTGTCGAAGTAGGCCAGGAACGCGTCTTTCCACTGTCTCAGGGTTCGGCCGAGGCGGGCGATCTCGGGGATGGGGCAGGACGGGAAGCCGTCGACGACCTGCTCGGCGAGCTGGCGGCCCTTGCTGGGGTCGGGGTGGGCGTAGGCGGCTCGGACGCGTTGGGCGCACTGCCAGGCGACGTGGACGGCGTCGTGGCGTTCATCGGCGGCGATCGCCGCGTCGAGGCGGGCCTGTTGCTTGCCGGTGAGCCGCTCGGCGGCGCAGCGGAGCACGTTCCGGATGCCGTAGAGCGGGTCGCCGGAGCGGCCGCGATGCCCGAGGGTCTCTTGCTGGACGCGGCGGCGGACCTCATCGACCGCGTGCCCGGCCAACGCCACGACGTGGAAGGCATCCAACACGGCGGTGGCATCGGCGAGCTTGTCATCGATCGCGTTCTTGTAGCCGCGGAACGGGTCCAGGGTCGCGACCTCCACATGCGCCTTGAACGCTTTGCCGCGTTGGTCGAGCCACGTCTTGTACACGGTCCCGGAGCGGCCGGGGACCAGGTCGAGCAGCCGGGCGTGGACGCGTCCGTCCTTGTCACGGTTCAGATCGACCATGCCGGTCAGCTCCTTCGGGCCGCGCTTGCGGGGACTCACGTGGTGCCACAGGTGCTCGTCCACCCCGAGGGTGGTCACGCCGGCGAACCGGGCCTCGTCATCGGCAGCGCCGGCAAGGATCGGCCGGATGCTGGTCCACACGGTCCGCCAGGTGGTGGCCAACTGCCGGGCCAGCCCGGCGATCGAGGCATGCTCGCGACGCAGCTGCTCCACCACCCAGCGGCACGCCCTCGTGGTGAGCATCGCCCGCGGCCGGGCGACCTGGTCGTCCTGCTCGGTGAACACCCCCACCGGACACGACGGTTCGACACACTCCCACGTCCGCTTCCGCCACAACACCACCGTCGGCGCCCCGAAGCACGGGGTGTCGACGAGGCGCACCGTCCGCCGACCGTGCGAGGCCGCGATGACCCCGCACGAGCGGCAACCCCTCGCCGTCGGCGGCGACTCGACCGTCACCTGCACCCCTCCCGGGTCGCGTTCCACGCCGACCACATGGAGGCCGGGAAGCCCGACCAGCAGGTCGCAGCGGTCACAGTAGGCGTCGCGGGCAGGGCAGCACGTCGTGCAGGCCGTAGGCTCAGACACAGTCGAGGTCCTCGTGGGCAGGGAGTGTGGTAACTCCTGATCCTGAGGGCCTCGACCCCTACCTCAGCCCACCCGCCTCACCCGGCGTGTCGCACCCACCCCCACCGCAAGTACGAAGAGCCAGTTATCTCGCCCACCCAACCGACCTCGGCACTACCGGCCGCAGACTCAGTGAGCGTCACTCAGGCGCCGAGCATCAGCGCCAGCACCCCGACTCCGACACCAGCGAACAGCCCGACGCCGAGCAGCACGCCAACTCCGTCCAAGGCATCGACGCCGTCAGCAACTCTGCCCCCGAGCACTGTCGGAACGATCGCAGCCTCCACGCCCAGGCCCACGGCACCAGCGCCCGCTCTCAGAGCTGTAGCTCCCACGACCAAAGCCACGGCAAGGAACGCAACTCCCACTCGCAAGACAACCGCCACACGAGTCGCACCGACCCACAAGGTCACGTCCAAGAGGGCCGCGGCCGTTCCAAGGGCCACGGTCAAGAAGACAACGCCCACCCATAAGGCCACGACGAAGAAGGCTGCCCCGACGCACAAGGCCACGAAGGCCCAGTCGCAGGGGACCGTGCACGGCGGATCCTTCTGCTCGTCGCAAGGAGCCACCGGGGTGACCTCGGCCGGGACCACCCTGACATGCAAGGTGGCCAAGGATGGCAGGCTGAGGTGGAGGAAGTGACGTCCCTGGGTCGATCGGCACCTCTGCTTCATAGGCGGATCTGGTGGTCTCCGATGGGACCGGAGGACACCACAGGATCCGGACTGCGGGAGGTTGGTAGCTGGAGTCGTGCCCGGCCCCGCAGCCGAGTGCAAGGATGGAGCCATGATCCTGGCTGACCCGCCTCGCGCCGGTGAACTCCTCATCGCGACCTCGGCTGTCACCAGTGGTCTCTTCGCCCGTGCCGTCATCTATCTCCTGGACGCCGACGAGCAGGGCAGTCTGGGGGTCATCCTCAACACCCCGGCGCCGATGGAGCTGGCCGATGTGCTGCCCGACTGGGTGCATCTCACCGCGCCCCCGCAGACCCTCTTCCAGGGAGGCCCGGTCTCTCCCAACGGAGCGGTCTGCCTGGCCCGCCTGCACCACCCCTCCGAGGAGCCGCCGGGCTGGCGCAGGGTGGCCGGCCCGGTGGGGCTGCTGCATCTGGACACCCCGGTGGAACTGGTCGAGGGGGCCTACTCCGACCTACGGATCTTCGCCGGATACTCGGGTTGGGAGCCGGGCCAGCTCGAGGGCGAGATCGTGCGGGGCGACTGGGTTCGGGCCCGCGCCCACGAGGAGGATCTGTTCGGCTCCGACCCCCAGACCCTGTGGCCCAGGGTGCTGCGCCGCCAGAACGGCCAGACCGCCATGATGGCCACGATGCCCGGTCAGCACGCCGAGCATGCCAATTGATCCCCCGACCACTGGGACCGCGGGGCTAGCATGTATGGAGATCCCGGCTGGGGGCATCGAGAGTCGGTGACAATGGAGGAGGTCGAAGAGTGACCCAGGCCAACGCCGAGTCGTCTGGCCAGCGGATCCTTGTGGTCGACGATGACCCTGCCCTGGCCGAAATGCTCCAGCTCGTCCTGCACAAGGAGAGATTCGTCACCGACTGGTGCTCCAGCGGATCCAGGGCCCTCGATGTCTTCGACAGGTTCAAGCCCGACCTCATCCTGCTGGACCTGATGCTTCCCGGACGCAACGGGGTCGACGTCTGCCGTGAGGTCCGCAGGGTCTCCGGGGTGCCGATCATCATGCTCACCGCCCGTTCCGACACCCACGACGTGGTCACGGGCCTGGAGGCCGGCGCCGACGACTACGTCTCCAAGCCTTTCAAGTCCAAGGAACTGGTGGCGCGGATCCGGACCCGGCTCAGGCAGCCTCTGGAGGCCGCCGATGCCGATCTGATGTCGATCGGCGAGGTCGAGATCGATGTGCGGGCCCACCAGGTGCGTCGGGCCGGCCAGGAGATCGCCCTCACCCCCCTGGAGTTCGACCTGTTGGTCGCCCTGGCACGGCGTCCCCACGATGTGTTCAGCCGCGACTCCCTCCTGGAGGAGGTGTGGGGCTACCGGCATGCTGCCGACACCCGCCTGGTCAACGTCCACGTCCAGCGGCTGCGTTCCAAGATCGAGCGTGACCCGGAGCACCCGAGCATCGTGGTCACGGTGCGCGGAGTCGGCTATCGGGCCGGCATCGGCGACAAGGAGGAGAGCTGACCAGCCGGCGCCCCGGCTCCCGGCACTCCGCTGCGCCAGGCCGCGCGGACCGGCTGCTGAGGGCTCCGAGCCGGCTGTGGTGGTCCTCCCTGGGGCTGCGGGTGGTCACCATCGCACTGACCGCGACCCTCGTCATTCTGCTGGTCTTCGGCTACCTCCTGGTGCACCAGATCGCCGACGGAATCCTGGAGTCCAAGCGCAGCGCCTCGGTCTCGGAGGCCACCACCTCGTTGACCCGCTTGCAGCAGCAGCTGCGCAGCACGGATCTGCGCGCCGGCTCCCTCTATGAGCGGCTCAACCAACTGGCTGACGACGCCGCCAGGCAGTCGGGCCAGTACCAGGTCATCATCGAGAGCCCGGTCTCCGGTCTGGTCTCCGGCGGCATCTCGGTGGAATCTGTGCCCCCCGAACTGGCTGCGAAGGTCGCCGCAGGGGAGGGCATCTGGACCCAGCCGACGACGGTTCTCTACGCGGATCCCGATCGCCCGCACACCCCGGGGATCGCGGTCGGATCGACACTGTGGGCGCCCGGCCAGAACCGTGGCTTCCCCATCTACTTCATCTTCCCGGAGTCCGACGAGGCAGCGACCCTGGCGATGGTGCAGCGGGTCGTCATCTCGCTCGGTGGCCTGATCCTGCTGGCGATGGGGCTGGCGATCTTCCTGTCGACCCGCCAGATGTCCCGGCCGATCCGGCGGGCCAGCATCGCCGCCTCCCGGCTGGCCGGCGGGCACCTCGACGAACGGATGCCGGTGCGCGGCACCGACGACCTGGCACGGCTGGCGACCTCGATGAACGGGATGGCGGCAGAACTGCAGAGGCAGATCAACGAGCTGGAGAATCTGTCGAGTCTGCAGCAGCAGTTCGTCTCCGATGTCTCCCACGAACTGCGCACCCCCCTCACCACGGTGCGGATGGCCGCCGACCTGCTCATCGACTCCCGCGATGACTCCGATCCGGACATGGTGCGCGCCGCCGAGCTGCTCCACGACGAACTGGGACGCTTCGAGACGCTGCTGTCGGACCTGTTGGAGATCTCCCGATTCGACGCCGGGGCGGCGGTGCTGGCACTGGACCCCTGCGACGTGTCGGCCCTGGTGGCCGACGAGGCCGAGGCCGCCCGACCCCTGGCCAACAGCCTCGAGACGCCATTGGTGGTCCGAGCCGAGACGGAGGCGATCGCCGATGTGGACGCCCGCAGGATCCGGCGGATCATCCGCAACCTAATCGCCAATGCACTGGAGCACGGCGAGTCCAGGCCAGTGGAGGTCACCGTGGCCGCCAATGACGAGGCGGTCGCCGTGACGGTGCGAGACCACGGGATCGGTTTCGAGCCATCTCAGGCCGAGATGGTCTTCGTGCGGTTCTGGCGTGCCGATCCCTCACGGGTCCGAAGCGTCGGCGGCACCGGACTGGGGCTGGCGATCTCGCTGGAGGATGCCCACCTGCACCATGGTTGGCTGGAGGCCTGGGGACGGCCAGGACGCGGTGCCCAGTTCCGGCTCACCCTGCCGCGCCGGGCGGATCAGCCGCTCAGCCATTCCCCACTTCCCGGCTCGCCCGATGAGTCCGGCGTCGAGGTCACCACCTCCACCGGGGCCCGCAGGCTGCCGATCGTCGCCGCTGCGACCAGCCGGGAGAGCAGATGATGAACCGCGAGCCCGCGATGGACATCAACCACCATGCGATGACGAGACGCCGGTTCCTCGGCCTCTCCGGTCTGACGGTGCTGGCCGGCTGCGCCCGGGTCCCGACCACCGGACCGGTGACGCAGGTCTCGGCCAGCGGCGACACCGGAGGGCGGCAGGGCATCGCGGTGGACCCTCAACCACCGCCCCGGGGGGCCTCGCCGGATCTGGTGGTGGCCGGGTTCCTGCAGTCGATGACCAGCCCCCAGGACGGATACCGGATCGCGCGGGAGTACCTCACCACTGATGCCGCCCGCACCTGGGACCCGGACTCGGGGGCTGTCATCTATGACGCCAGCACCGCCAGCCCGGTGGTCACCGGCACCTCGGCGGGACTGAAGGCACCCCTCATCGCGACCCTCGACCCTGCTGGGCTCTATCAGCCGGTGGCCGGTGCGAACCTCAGCCTCGACTTCGGCCTGACCAGGGAGGACGGCGAGCTGCGGATCTCCACGCCGCCCTCGGGCCTGGTGCTGTCGCAGTTCTCCTTCGAGAGAGCCTTCCACAGCGTGGCGCTGTACTTCACCAGCCTCACCCGCAGTTATCTGGTGCCGGAGTTGGTGCACCTGCCGGCCGAGGCCTCGACCCCCACAACGGCGGTCAACGGCCTGCTCACCGGTCCCTCGCAGTGGCTGTCGGGGGCGGCGACCAACGTCTTCCCGACCGGCACGAAGCTGTCATCCGACGCCGTCCCGGTCGACTCCTCGGGGGTCGCCGTGGTGCCGCTGAGCCGGGAGGTCACCCGGCTCACCGACGCCCAGCGTCGCCAGATCGCCGGGCAGGTCACCTGGTCGCTGTCCACCTTCCCGGAGGTGTCCAGGGTGCGGTTCACGGTGGGGGGCACCGATGTGATGATTCCAGGGGCCGCCGAGGACGACACCGTCTCCACCGGGCTGTTCACCTCGATGTCCCCGCTGCTGTCGGCGGACCTTCCCAACATGATGGTGCTCAAGGAGGGTCGCCTCGGCCAGGTCGCCGACCAGAGCGGCGTCTTCAGCCCGTTGGCCGGGCTGCTGGGTTCTGGTACTGCGTCAACCGCCCCGGCTGGAATCGCAGTGGACCGCTCCGGAGCCTTCTGGGCGCTGGTCGACAAGCCCCGCAGGACCCTGCTGAGATGGCAGCAGGGGGCTCGCACCGCCACGCCGCTGGCCACCGGGGTCGGACTGCTGCGCCCTCAGGTGTGCACCGACGGCAGCTGCTGGACGATCTCCGTGCAGGCGAACTCCTCGCGATTCATCGTGGTGGGCCAGTCGGGGCAGCGGATCGAGGTCCGCGCCGATGAACTGGCCACCCGGCGGGTACTGGCATTCTCCGTCTCGCCGGACATGGCCCGGATCGCTCTGGTGGTGGCCGAGAATTCGGCCCGCCGGCTGGCGATGCTGCGAATCCGCCCGGTCACCGATCAGAGTACCGGGGTGATCGCCGACGGGCTGACCGAGCTGCGCCTGGACACCACGGATACCAACATGGCTCTGCTGGACGACGTGGGATGGATCTCTGCCACCGATCTCATGGTGGTGGCCAGGGCCACCACCGATTCTCCCGGAGCCCCCTTCCAGATCGCCGTCGACGGATCCGGGGGGATCGCCGTGGGTCCGCTGAGTGGAGTGGACGTGGTGGCTGTGAGCACCCTCCCGCGCGCCGACGGGATCAACGCGCTGGCCCTGACCGGGGCCGGGCAGGTGCTGCGTTACGAGGACCGATACCGGTGGCGCACCATCGCCACCGGGGCCACCGCGATGGGGATCTGCGTCTAGGCCCCGATGCCAGGCCCGTCGCCCGGCCGGTCACTATCATGAGCCCATGCTGGACCCGCTGGCCGATCTGCTGCTGGGCGCCTGTTGCCCAGGGTGCGGGCGACCCGGCAGTGGAGTGTGCGCCGACTGCCTGGCGGCGGTCCGACCGGCTCCCCGGATCATCGTCGACGGCCCACCGCCGGTGCTGGCATGCCTGCCGTACCGGGCCCCGCTGCCGGCCCTGGTGACCGCTCACAAGGACCGGGCCGCCAGCTGGCTGTGCGACCAGCTGGGAGCCTGGCTGGCGGTGGGCCTGGAGCCGGTGCTGCAGGCTGCCGGAGGAACGGTCGTCCTGGTGCCGATGCCCTCGGACCGGGCAGCAGTCAGGCGCAGGGGTGCCGATCACTGCGCCGATCTGGCGCGCTCGGCCTCTCGAGGATGCCATCTGGAGCCCACCGGCGTCCGGCAGCTTCTCAGGCGCACCCGCCGGGTGCGCGACCAGCTCCAGCTCAGCCACGAGCAGCGTGAGGCCAACCAGGCCGGCTCGATGGCAGCCCAGCCGGTGCCGGCCGACCAGCGGCACCATCCGGTGGTGCTGATCGACGACATCCGGACCACCGGAGCCAGCCTGGCCGAAGGGGTCCGGGCACTCCAGCGGGCCGGCCACCAGGTGCTGTGCTGCCTGGTGCTGGCCGACGCCGAGCATCCGGCCAGATGGGCCTGACGCCGGGTCGCTCCCCGGCCCCGGAGCGGCAGGTCCGAATGGCGATGATGAGGCGAATCAGTGCCCTGGACGCTCCCGGTCGGGCCTGCAATCCGGTAGCGTTGCGGTATGGCACGACGACGGTGGTCCTCAGCTTGTGAAGCCGGGACGCCGTGTGATCGTGCCACTCGTATATCCGCCGGAACCCCATCCGGCACACACCACAGGAGGTCGACATGGACGTCATCGTTTCTGGCCGGCACTGCAAGATCAGTGACGACATCAGGAGCCAGGTCGAGGATCGAATCTCCAGCGTCGAGAAACTGAGAGACAGGGTCCAACGGGTGGAGGTCGTCTTCACCGTCCAGGACACCAAGGGCGCCAAGGACCAGGCCACCACCTGCGAGCTCACACTGCGCTCGCGGGGCCCGGTGGTCCGCTCGGTGGGCCAGGCGGCCGACAAGATGGTCGCCTTCGACAAGGCCTCTGAACGGATGCGCAGCCAGCTGGCCAAGGCGGCCGACCGGCGTCGCAGTCGCCGCGGCCTGAGGATGTCCCAGGTGCTCGACGTGCCTGCCGGCGAGATCACCGATGATGCCCGCGACATCATCGCCACCAAGAAGCTCGCAGGCGACGTCGAGGTCACCGGCGACGGCCCGCTGTACGTCAAGGAGAAGGTCTTCCCCGGCTCCCCGCTCACCCTGGCCCAGGCCCTCGACGAGATGGAGCTGGTCGGCCACGACTTCTTCCTCTACGTCGACGCCGAGACCCAGGCCCCCAGCGTGGTCTACCGACGCCGCAAGGGTTACAACTTCGGAGTCATCCACCTCGATCTGGAGAAGGTTCACTGAGTCCGCGCTCACTGACCGGCCGCCAGGCGGCCAGGCTCGCCCTGGCCGCCCAGGGGTTCGGCAGGCCGCACCCGGCCCGGGTCGACATGGCGGCGGTGCGGAAGGTCGTGGCGCGGCTGGGCCTGTTCCAGGTGGACTCGGTCAACGTCTTCGCCCGGGCCCATGAGATGCCGGTGTTCAGCCGGTGCGGACGTTACGACCCGGCCCTGCTGGAGCGGGCCGTGAGGGGCCCGGAGCCGATCCTTCATGAGACCTGGGCACACGTCGCCAGTCTGGTCGACGTGTCCCTGGAACCAGCCCTGCGGCACCGTCAGGCCAGCGCCTCCCAGGAGGCGTGGGGCTCGATGCTGCGCATCCAGGCTGAGCGTCCCGAGCTGATCGAGGAGGTCATCTCACGGCTGGACCAGGGCCCTGCCACCGCCCGGCAGATCTCGGCGGGGGAGAGAGGCGACCCTCCCGAGTCCTGGGGGTGGAACTGGTCGGCGACCAAGACAGCCCTGGAATGGGGGTGGCGCAGCGGCAGGGTCGCGGTGGCCGGCCGCACGGCGTCGTTCGAGAAGATCTACGCCCGGCCCGACCGCGTTCTGCCGCCCTCGGTCCGGGCGATGCCGGCGCTGCCGGGACCCGAGGCCCACCGGGTCCTGGCCGATCGTGCCAGCCGGGCCCTCGGCGTGTTCACCATCTCCGATCTGGTCGACTACTTCCGCACCCGCCGAGGGCCCACCGAACAGGCACTGTCGGAGCTGGTGGCCGACGGTCTGGTGATACCGGCGACGGTGGCCGGGCAACCGGGATGGTGGATGAGAGCCGGGGCAGTGGTACCCCGCAGGATGGCCGGCGCCGCCCTGATCTCACCTTTCGACCCGTTGATCTTCCACCGCCCCCGCGGCCTTCGGCTGTTCGGCCTGGACTATCGGATCGAGATCTACACGCCTGCCAGCAAGCGGGTCCATGGCTACTACTGCCTGCCCTTCCTGCTGGGCCAGGATCTGGTCGCCAGGGTGGATCTGACCGCCAGACGGGCCGCCGGTCGCCTGGAGGTCGCTGCTGCCTGGCGCGAGCCCGGTGCCGAGGCCGGTCCCGACTTCCCGGGCTGGCCGCAGGTCGCAGGAGCCCTGGCCGAGCAGCTGGAGGAGGCCGCGCTCTGGCGCGGGCTGAACCTGGTCGCGGTGGTCGGTGGTGGAGATCTCGCCGCCGAGCTGTCGCGCGCGCTGGGCTGATCGGATCCGGGGCTGATCGGGTCCATCGGCTGGTCCAGCTGGGTTGTGGGGTCGGCTGCGCTTAGGATGGAGGGCGGTCCGCAGCCTGCCATCGGGGCACGGGCCAGGTCGTCGGCGTCCGCGGCGCGAACGACTGATTCATCCTTGGAGGAGGACCATCCCTGTGAACCCACTGGATCGCATGTTGCATGCCGGCGAAGGCAAGGTGATCCGCCAGCTCAACCGGATCGTCACCCAGGTCAACAGCATCGAGGAGGACTACTCCGACATGTCCGACGAGGAACTGGCGGCTCAGACCACCGACCTCAAGCAGCGTCTCGACAACGGCGAGGACATCGACAAGCTGTTACCGGAGGCCTTCGCCACGGTTCGGGAGGCGGGCCAGCGGGTGCTCGGCAAGCGCCTCTTCGACGTGCAGATCATGGGCGGTGCAGCACTCCATCAGTGCAACATCGCCGAGATGAAGACCGGTGAGGGCAAGACCATGGTCGGTCTGCTGCCGGCCTACCTCAATGCGTTGAGCGGCAAGGGTGTCCACGTCGTCACCGTCAACGACTACCTGGCTCGGATCCAGTCCGAGCAGATGGGCCGGGTGCACCGCTTCCTCGGCCTGGAGACCTCGGCGATCCTCACCGAGATGACTCCCGCTGAGCGCAAGGTCGCCTACCAGGCCGACATCACCTACGGCACCAACAACGAGTTCGGTTTCGACTACCTGCGTGACAACATGGCCAGCTCGTTGGACGACTGTGTCCAGCGCGGTCATCACTTCGCGATCGTCGACGAGGTCGACTCGATCCTCATCGACGAGGCCCGTACCCCGCTGATCATCTCCGGTCCTGCCGAGGAGAACAAGCAGTGGTACCCGGAGTTCGCCCGCATCGTCACCAAGCTGACCCGCGATCGCGACTATGAGGTCGACGAGAAGAAGCGCACCATCTCGGTGCTGGGGCCCGGCATCGAGAAGGTCGAGAAGAGACTCGGCATCGACAACCTCTATGAGTCCGAGAACACCCCGCTGATCGGCTACCTCAACAACGCCGTCAAGGCCAAGGAGCTGTTCCATCTCGACAAGGATTACGTCATCTCCAAGGGAGAGATCCTCATCGTCGATGAGCACACCGGCCGAACTCTGGCAGGACGCCGGTACAACGAGGGCCTGCACCAGGCACTGGAGGCCAAGGAACACGTCGAGATCAAGGACGAGTACCAGACACTGGCCACCATCACCCTGCAGAACTACTTCAGGATGTACGACAAGCTGGCCGGCATGACGGGTACCGCCAAGACCGAGGAGTCGGAGTTCCAGAAGATCTACGGCCTGGGGGTCATCCCGATACCGACCAACAAGCCGATGGTCCGCATCGACCAGAAGGATCTCATCTATCGCACCGAGGAGGCCAAGTTCGAGGCCGTCATCGCCGACGTCGTCGAACGCCACGAGGAGGGCCAGCCGATCCTGATCGGCACCGCCTCGGTGGCCAAGTCGGAGCTGTTGAGCTCCAAGCTGAAGAAGGCCGGCGTCCCGCACAAGGTCCTCAACGCCAAGCACCACGAGTCTGAGGCGGCGATCGTCGCACTGGCCGGACGCAAGGGCGCGGTGACCGTCTCGACCAATATGGCCGGCCGTGGCACCGACATCATGCTGGGTGGCAATCCGGAGTTCCTCACCGAGATCGATCTGCGCGACAAGGGGCTGGATCCGGTCAAGGACGAGGAGGCCTACCGACTGGCCTGGAAGAACACCCTCGACAAGTTCGAGAAGCAGTCCGAGGCCGAGCACAAGGAGGTCATGGAGCTGGGCGGGCTGTACGTGGTCGGCTCCGAGCGCCACGAGTCGCGGCGTATCGACAACCAGCTGCGTGGCCGTTCCGGACGTCAGGGTGATCCGGGGGAGTCGCGGTTCTACCTGTCCCTGCAGGATGAACTGATGAGGTTGTTCAAGCCTGAGGTGATCGAGAGGGCGATGGTCACCCTCAAGATGCCCGAGGACGTCCCGATCGAGTCGAAGTGGGTCTCCCGCCAGATCGAGAGTGCCCAGAAGCAGGTCGAGGCCCAGAACTTCGAGATGCGTAAGAACGTCCTGAAGTACGACGATGTGATGAACCGCCAGCGTCACGCCATCTACGCCGACCGGCGCAAGGTGCTGGAGGGGGCCGACGTCCAGCACGAGCTGCGCGCCACCACCGACCGGGTGGTGGAGACCGGGGTGCGCAAGCTCACCGAGGGCTACTCCGAGGACTGGGATCTCGACAACGTGTGGACCGAGATGGCCACCATCTACCCGGTGTCCCTCGACAAGCAGGAGTTCCTCGACTGCGAGGACCAGGACGAACTGGTGGAGGCCTTCGTGGCCGATGCCGAGTCGGCCTACGATGCCCGGGAGGAGGCGCTGGGCACCGAGACGATGCGCGAGCTCGAGCGTCAGGTGCTGTTGACCGTGCTGGACCGCAAGTGGCGCGAGCACCTCTACGAGATGGACTATCTGCGAGAGGGAATCGGGCTGCGTGCGATGGCCCAGCGCGACCCGCTGGTGGAGTATCAGCGCGAGGGCGGCCAGATGTTCAACCAGATGATGGACGCCTTCAAGGCCGAGGTTGTCGGGTTCCTGTTCAACCTGGATGTCCAGACCACCGAGCCCAGCAAGGTCGGCGTGGTGCGCGGGTCCAACGGGTCCGCGATCACCGCCGACGCGATGGTCGGTGCCGGGGCGGTCGGGAGTGCTGGACGCCGCGCCGCTCTGGACCATGAACCGGTGGCCTACAGCGCTGCCGACGAGGAGGTCACCGAGCTCACCGGTGACGGCCCGGAACCTGCCGCCGATGCGGACAACGAGAGCGGTTCCGGGTTCCGCAATGTCGGGCCGAACCAGAAGTGCCCATGCGGCTCCGGAAAGAAGTACAAGCACTGTCACGGCAAGAACTGATTCCGGGCTGCTGCCCTCAGGGCCTGACGCCGACCAGATCGGCGAGCCCACGGGTGACCAGCAGCCGTGCGTCATCGACGAGCCATCGTTGGTTGCGCCGGCGCAGGCACAGCGCCATCGCCAGTTGGCGGTCGGCCAGCTGCACCATCACCACGGAGTCCACCCGTTCGGCAGCCAGCCGCGTCTGGGGGACGCCGGTCACCTGCGCCCGCCGCCAGCCGGGTCCGCGGGGCCAGCACCGCACCTTCGCCAGAGCGTCATCGCTGCACATCTCGCGCAGCTGAGTCATCGGGCGCCTGCCCGAGAGACACTCCAGGAAGAGTCCGGCCACTGCGGTGGCAGCGGCCTCGGCACTGCCCAACGGCCGGGGACTGACGCCGGTCAGGCGGCCGTCGTGACCAATCGGGTCGTCGGTGGGGTCGCTGTCCGAGGGGTCTGAGGGATCGCCGAGGTCAATGGGCAGCGGCTGCTGGCCGGCCGATGGGACCAGCTCTTGGACGGGCCCGGCGGGAAGCCAGTCGGCAACCTGCTCGAGTACGACTCCTCCGACGGCCACCAGTACGCGCCCAACCGGCTCGGGGTCGGGAATGAGAGGGTTCATCGCCACAGTGCAGCTGAATTCTGCTGCGATTTCCAGCAACCGGACTCCGGCCTGTGGACAACTCGCCGTGACCCGGGGCCCATCCCATCGTTCAGAATGCGGACAGAATCAGTCCGGGAGTCGGGATGGCAGGGATCGCGGGCTACCGTGGACGGGATCGAAGTTCCGGGAGGTTCCAGATATGACCGATTCCACCGCTGCTCGCAGCAGCCAGCTACTCGTCTTCCTGCCGACTGATGCGCGAGGAGCTCGCCGGCTGAGGGCCGAGGGAGGTAGCGGGCTCCAGGCCTTCACGGTCACCCCTCAGCTGCGCTCGGTCCTCGACCTGTCGGCAGGCGATGAGGAGCAGGCCGAGCGTGCGGCGATGGTGATCGGTTCGGTGTGGGGCCTCGCCCGGTTCGGGAGGCGTCTGGTGCTGGTCGCCGAGGTGCCCGCCAGCGTGGTGGGTGCCAATGACGAGGTCGACAACGGCGGCGTCACGCTGGCCCGGCTGGAGCCCTCGTGGATCACCGCATGGTTTGCCGATGATGACGACGAGGTGGCTGCCGAGGCGGCCGGCGCGGTCGCCGGCATGGTGATCGACGATGCCTGGAACGACGTCACCGTGCAGAGTCTGCTGGCCCAGCACGAGCTGTCCTGGCATGACATCACCGAGGAGTTGCCGGCCGCTGACAGCGATCCGCGCGCGACGGTGTGAGCGGCCGGGGGCCCCGGGTCAGGCCGAGTGGGCGGCCAGGTAGTCGTTGCCGGCCGCCTGCTGCACCTCGAGGGCCTGTGTGATGTGAGGTCCGGCGGCCTTCTCGAGTTTGCGCCCGATGATCGGGATCGACATCGTGAACTCACCGATGTACGTGACGATGCTTCCAGGACCGCCCACTGCCAGGTCGGCATGGCCGATGGCCTTGGCGGGCATCCCGTTCGGCGTGATGGTCAGGGTTCCCTTGCGCGAGCCGTCGGCAGCGGCGGGTTCCCAGCGCAACGACTGGCGGGCCGCCATCGTCTCCCCGACGAGCTTCTTGACCTGGTCCGGGGCCGGCAGTGCCAGATCCATGCTGATGCCATCGGGCTCGGTGGTGATGTTGCTGGCGGTCGCGCCGATCCTGCGGTAGACGTCCTGCCACCACTGCGGATCGAGCATCATTGCGGCGACGGTCTGTGGGTCAGCGGCGAACTGGGCCGTGGAATTGATCTCCATGGCTCCCCAGTCTGGCACGAGAAGGGGACCACCCGGCACCAGCGGGCGAGAGGATGCGTAGGCTGACAGCTGTGGCTCGCCATGGCGGCGGCCATCGGCAGCGCCGCCGGAGCGGCCACATCTGGTGAGGGAGGACCGTCATGCGCATCGATCTGCACACCCATTCCGCCGTCTCGGACGGCACCGACTCGCCGACCCGATTGGTGATGAAGGCCGCATCCGCCGGCCTGGCAGTGGTCGGCCTGACCGACCATGACACCTTCGACGGGCTGGCAGAGGCCCAGGCCGCGGGCGCCAGGTTCGGCGTCAGAGTACTTCCCGGGGTGGAGATCTCCTGCAACCAGGACGGTCACGAGGTGCACCTGCTGGGATATGGATGTCGGACCGACGCCCCCGACCTGCTCGCCGAACTGGCCCGGCTGCGCAACTCCCGCAGCGGCCGGCTACTGAGAATGGTGCAGGCTCTCAACAAGGCCGGAATCGACATCACGACCGACGATGTCCACGCGGTGGCCTCCTCGGCATCGAGTCTGGGGCGCCCCCACGTGGCCGATGCAATGATCGCCGAGGGCTATGTGGCCGACCGCGACGAGGCCTTCCGTGACTGGCTGGACGTCGGACGTCCCGGATTCGTGCGTCGCTACTCCTGCGATCTGGCAACAGGAGTGGACCTGATCCACCGGTCCGGTGGCGCCGCCGTGCTGGCCCACCCCTGGGCCAGGGGAGCCGATGCCGTCCTCACCCCCGAGCGGATCGCCGCGCTGGTCCGTGACCACCAGCTGGATGGTCTGGAGGTCGACCACCAGGATCACACAGCCGCCCAGCGTGCCATGTTGTTCGACCTGGGTGGCCGGCTGGGTCTGGTGCGCACCGGTTCCAGCGACTACCACGGCACCGGCAAGACGAACCATGAGCTGGGCTGCAACACCACCCGTGAGACCGCACACCGCGAGCTGTGCACCCGCATCCAACTGCGTGGCGGAGCCCTTCGTCGGTGAGCGGGGTGTGCGGACCCCTTGATCCGGGCCCGATGTCGTGCTGGCGGTCCCGACCGTCTTGGTAGAGTGACGCCCATGGTTCCCGTGCCCGCGCCCCAGCTCTCCTGGTGGCGCCGCTGCACGCGGCCCTGAGGTTTTCCACCATCATTGACGGCCGCCGGGTGGCGGCCGTTCGCGCGCCCACCCCCGGTGAGCGTGAAAGGACACCATGACCGAGAACTCTGCCGAGCCCGCCTCTCCTGAGTCGGGCGAGGGCTCCAACGAGGCGACACTGGCCCGCTCGCAGGAGCGCAGCGACAAGGTCGAGGCCGATCTGGAGAAGCACCCGGGCAACTGGCGGCTGCTCACCGGCGATCGGCCCACCGGAAAGCTGCACATCGGTCACTACTTCGGCTCGTTGGCCAACCGGGTGAGGTTGCAGGAGATGGGCATCGAGTCCTTCCTGCTGATCGCCGATTACCAGGTGATCTACGACCGGGACGGGGTCGGCGACATCCAGGACAATGTGATGTCGGCAGTGGCCGACTACCTGGCCATCGGCATCGACCCGGCCCGAACCACGATCTTCACCCATTCCGCGCTACCCGGGCTCAACCAGTTGCTGCTGCCCTTCCTCTCCCTGGTGACAGACGCCGAGCTGCGCCGCAACCCCACGGTCAAGGACGAGTTGGCGTCTTCGGATCGGCCGATGTCGGGGCTGATGCTCACCTTCCCGGTCCACCAGGCCGCCGACATCCTGTTCTGCAAGGCCAACCTGGTGCCGGTCGGCCAGGACCAACTGCCCCACATCGAACAGGCCCGGGTGATCGCCAGGCGGTTCGATGAGCGATACGGCCGTGTCGATCCCGAGCACCCGGTCTTCCCCGAGCCCGAGGCGCTGCTGTCGGCCACTCCGCACGTGCTGGGCCTGGACGGCACGAAGATGAGCAAGTCTCGCGGTAACACCATCGAGATCGGGATGAGCGCCGACCAGACCGCCAGGCTCATCAAGAAGGCCAGGACCGACGCCGACCGCCACATCAGCTACGACCCGGTCAACCGGCCCGAGGTCTCCAACCTGGTGCTGCTGACCGCGCTGTGCGAGGGGGCCGATCCGTACCAGGTCGCCTCGGAGATCGGAGACGGCGGATCGGGGACCCTCAAGAAACGGCTCACCGCCTCGATGAATGACTTCTTCGAGCCGATCCGGGCCCGGCGTCAGGAGCTGGTCGCCGACCAGGGCCACCTTCGCCAGGTGCTGCGGAGCGGCAACCAGCGGGCCGGCGAGATCGCCGACCAGACTCTCGACGAGGTGCGTCATGCGATGCGGATGGTCTACTGAGGCAGGTCGCCGCCCGGCGGGGCCTCAGTCCTCGTGGTCGTCTGCCTCGGACCACCACAGATTGTGAGCCTCGCAGGCCGCCTGGGCACGCAGCTTCACCATCAGGGTGCACCAGTTCTGCTCGCCCGCGGCCAACGGCCTCAGTTCGTGGTCACTGAGATTGAGGTAGTCGGCGATCCGACGATGAGGATGACCGGCCTGCCGCAGCGCCTGGATCCGGTTGACGGTCGCAGCGGCCGCGACCATCGTGTGCTCGGCCGACCAGACCGTCTCGGGAGTCAGGCGCAGCAGCCGCTGGGCATCCCGAGTGCGGATCCTGGCACGCGGCCGGCCCGGTGTCACCATGGTGGCCACAGTGGAACTGGGCACTCCTGCCAGGTGGGCCAGCACCCGCCACGGGGTGCCGGTGGCGTCGGCGAGATGACGGACATGACGGCTCAGGTGGGATGCGAACACCCACCCGTGGCCGGCGTCCGACTGGCTGTCGGCGCCTGCATGCGGCGATGAGGCTGGCATGATGATCCCCCAGGGGCCTCGGAGCGATCGCTGGGCACCCCCACGTGCCGGGGTGTCCGTAGAGGATGCCATGCCGATGGTCCGATGGGAAGACCGGATCCGATAAGAATTCGATCTCAGGTCGATCGTGGCGGGCCCGCCACGATCGACCCCGGGAGGGACGGGATCAGTCGGTGCGCGGCCTGCGGGTACGGCGCCGCCTGCGCTGGGAGGCCGTGGTGCCCCGCTGGTCGTCGGCGCCAGCCGTCGCGGCCGGGGCCGGCTCAGGGGCCCGCGCCGGCTCGGAGTGGGTCTTCGGCTCGGAGTGGGTCGTCGACTCGGGGCGGGTCTGCGGCTCGTTCACGGCGGCCTTGACCTGCTCGGGGTGGGAGGCCTGGCCGAGCACCTCGCCGTTGCGGCGACGGGTGCGCTTGCGCTTCTGACGATCGGGGTGGCTCGACTTGTCCGCCTTGTCCTTGGACTTGGCGGCCTTGCGGGCCTCCTTCTTGTCGGTCTCCCTGGAGTCCTTCCTGCCGGAGTGACGGGACCTGGGGTTGTGGTCCTCACCGTGGCCGGGCCGGCCGTGCCGGTCATCGTCACGACGATGGCGGAGCTCATGACTGCCGGGTCCGAAGCCGGGCAGGTAGCCCAGGGTGCCCTCGGGGATGTCCAGGTCGGTGTACAGGTGGGGGGAGGTGGAGAAGGTGACCACCGGATCGTCGAAGCCCAGGTCCAAGGCCTTGTTGATCATCTTCCAGCGGGTCACGTCGGCCCAGTCGACCAGGGTCACCGCGACCCCCTTGGCTCCGGCACGCCCGGTGCGCCCGATGCGGTGAACATAGGTCTTCTCGTCATCGGGGCACTCGTGGTTGATGACATGGGAGACGCCGGTGACGTCGATTCCGCGGGCGGCCACGTCGGTGGCCACCAGGATGTTCGACTCGCCTGCTCGGAACTTCTTGAGGGCCTTCTCGCGGGCCACCTGAGTGAGATCGCCGTGGATCGCGCGGGCCTTGAACCCGCGATCCTCCAGATCATCGGCCAGCCGCTGGCAGGCACGCCTGGTCCGGCAGAAGATCATCACCTTCTCGACGTCCCGGCACTGCAGGATCCGGGCGATGACCTCGATCTTGTCCATCGCGTGGGCCTGGTAGATGAACTGAGTGGTATCAGGGACGGTGGCCTGGGCATCGGCGCCCTCGGCGCGGATGTGCACCGGCTTGTTGAGGTGGGCCCGGGCCAGCGCCATGATGGCCGACGGCATGGTGGCGGAGAAGAGCATCGACTGACGCTTGGCCGGAGTCATCGCCAACAGCCTCTCGACATCGGGCAGGAAGCCCAGGTCGAGCATCTCGTCGGCCTCGTCGAGCACCGTGATGCGGGCGTGGGACAGGTCCAGGTCCTTGCGGTGGGCCAGGTCCAGCAGGCGTCCGGGAGTTCCGACCACGACATCGACGCCCGCCTTGAGAGCATCGATCTGAACGTCGTAACCCACACCGCCGTAGACCGTCAGCACCCGGGCCCCGCGCACGCTGGCAGCGGTCGCGATGTCGCGGGAGACCTGCAGGGCAAGTTCACGGGTGGGGCACATCACCAGCGCCTGAGGCTTGCCTTGAGCGGCGACGTCCTGCCAGCCGTCGTCACCGGGAAGGGTGATCCGCTGGAGGATGGTGACACCGAAAGCCAGCGTCTTGCCGGTACCGGTGCGGGCCTGGCCGATCAGATCGGTGCCGCGGACCGCGATCGGGATGCACATCGCCTGGATCGGGAAGGGGGCGGTGATTCCGACCCCGGCCAGCGCCTGGCAGATGTCCTCGCGGACACCCAGTTCAGCGAAGCTGGTGGGCGCCTCGGCAGTGGTGGACTGCTCGGCGCCGGTGGAAGTGGAGTGCACAGGGGTGGAGATGTCAGCAGACAGGATCGTGGCCTCTTCGTGATAAGGGCCCGTCGAGGCCCGATGTCATGGACTTCGGCCCATCAGGGCTGCGGCTAGGCTGCCCATTCCCAGGCCAGGTGCGGAGCGATATCGACACACCGCAGGCCATTGTACCGCTATCCGCCGATACCCCGTCGAGGTGCGGCCCCGGCCGTCCCGGTCGGGGCCGGATCCGCCAGCGGTGAAGCGATGGTGCGTGTTCGGGCCCGCTGGGCGGTTCCGGGGTCCTAGGCTTGGTGACGTGAACAGCCAATCCACCCCGTCGATTCCCGGCGTCCCGTCCTCGCCGGCGGTGAACACCTTCTGGGCGGTGGTCAGCGCAGCCGCACTGCACAGCATGAGCGCCACCATCGGTGGCATGCCGTTGGCTCCCGATGTGGCTCGCCGGCTGTTGCTGGCCGACCGGTCGGGGGAGTTCTCCGCCATCCTCGACGAGTCCCGCCAGCATCTCGACAGCCTGGCCGAGCTGAGTGAGGTGGAACCTCTCATCGGCAGCATCGGATCCTATGTTCCCAGCAGGTCCTGGCTCCAGGTGCTGCTGCGCGACTATCTCCTGGTGGGCCTGTGCAGCGACTTCATCGCCCAGGTGGAGGGCCATCTCGACGAGCAGCTCACCCCGGCCAGCGGATCCTACGGACCCTGGCTGGGGCTGGGCACCGGAGTTCGGGTCCGATGGGACGAGGAGATGTACACCCAGCTGGCGGCGACCACCGACCTGTCGGCAGACTCCGCCTTCGCCCGGAAGCTGGTGGGAGAGGTGCTCAGCGTCGCCCAGCGGCTGGCCGCTGTTCACCAGGACCTGTGCTCGCTGCTCACCGGTGCCGGCGATGGTGACCTGGACGACCTGTCGGCGATCACCGAGGTGATGGCCGCAGTACTGTCCCTGCACGACGGGCGGGTAGCTGAACTGGGTCTGGAGCCCTGAGAACCCCGCCGGCGCAGACGACGGGGAGAGTCGGCTCAGGCCCTGCCGAAGCCGACCTGTCGCTGATTGGGCTGGCCCAGGTCCAGATAGCCCAGTGAACGGGTGGGCACCAGAACGGTACGCCCCTTGGCGTCGGTGACCTTGAACAGGCCGTCTGACTTCGACAGCGACTCGCGCAGGTCGGCCTCGATGACGTCGGCGTCCTCATCGGACTCGATGGTCACCTCGCGGGGGATGTCGCTGATTCCGATCTTGATCTCCATGAGCCCCAACCTACTAGCAGAACGCGATCTCAGCTGGCCGGCGCGGGGTCGGGGATGGACTGCGGGTCGCCGGGAAGCCTGTCGAGACGCCACAGGCCGACGGTGACATTGTCGAAGCCACCGCAGGCATTGGCGTAGTCGACCAGAGCCTGGGCGACATGATCGGGGTCGGGTTCGCCGTCGCTGCCCACGGGGGCCTCGCCGACGACCTTCCAGAACATCGTTGCCAACTCCGCAGGATCTGGCAGGTGGTTCCACAGCCCGTCGCTGCACACCATCACCCAGCCCGGGATCCTGGGCCGGTAGGCATGCACCCGCGGGTCCAGATCGGTGGCCCGGGCCCCCAGCCACTTGGTGATGGCATGGGCGCCGGCACCCGACTCGGCCTCCTGGCGGGACATTCCGAGATCGATCTGCGCCTGGGCGACCGAGTCGTCGACGGTCAGGCGTTGCTCGCGCCCCTCGGCGGGGAACCAGTAGGCGCGGGTGTCACCGATATTGGCCACCACGATCCGGTCGGCCGAGCAGATCGCAGTGACCAGGGTGCAGGCCCCGATCCCGCGGGGGCCGGGATGGTTCAGCACCGCCCGGTGGGCGTGGTGGACGGCATGGCCGAACAGTGAGACGACGGCGTCATCGGCGCTGGGAAGGCCCTGCGCCAGGCACCCGGTGAGGTAGCGGCAGGCCGAGCTCGCGGCGACCTCGGCGGCCTGCTCGGCGCCCTCGGTGGAGGAGACGCCATCGGCCACTACGATCACGGTATGACTGACATCGGCATCGACGTCGACGGCCAGAAAGTCCTGGTTGGTGGGGTGCCGCAGGCCGACATTGGTGGCCGCTCCGATATGCGTCGCGGCCTGGGCGGCCCGGGAGATGAGGATGCGGGAGTGCTCGGGTGGACAGGACTCTGGTGAGGTCATCGATGGTCTTTCCGTGGTACCGAGAACCGTCCCGCACCTTCGAGAAGGTGCGGGACGGTCATCATTCCGCCAGCCCTGATGAATCAGGCGATGCGAACGTTCTCGGCCTGCTGGCCCTTGCGGCCCTCGGTGATGTCGAACTCCACCCGCTGGCCCTCGTCAAGGGTCTTGAACCCGTCGGTCTGAATGGACTTCCAGTGGACGAAGACGTCCTCGGAAGCGTTCCCGTCGACGGCGATGAAACCGTAACCCTTCTCAGGGCTGAACCACTTCACGGTTCCCTGTGCCATGTGCACTCCTTGTCAGCGCTTTGGGGATACACCTCGTATCCCCAATGCCGGTCCCAACCCCGGCGACGCCAGTGATGAGCCGCAGCCCAGGATGCACCGGTTCCTCCGGTGCCCCCATTCTGCGAGACGGCGGCACTAGCTTCTCACATATTGGCCACGGTGCGGATATCGGGTCGCAAAAAAGTGTCGGTGACCGGTGGTGTGATGAGGGTATGAACCTGCAGGAACCCCACCCACCGGAGCAGACCGGACTGGATCGGGACGCCCGGCAGTCGGCAGCCCTGGCCGATCGGCACGACACCGTGCTGGTGCTCGGCGGTCCTGGCACCGGGCGCACCACGGTGTGTCTGGAGCGGGTGGCCGGGTATCTGACCCGGGGCGGACGGCTGGACCGTGCGGTGCTGCTCACCCACAGCCGTGGAGCCGCCCAGGAGCTGCGCAATGAGCTGCTGGCACGGGTCGGGGGAGCCCATCTCGCTCCGCGGGTGATGACGGTCCACGCGATGGCCGCCCGGGTCATCGCGGAGCACTCCGGACGGGCCTCGACCCTGCTCACCGCCCCCGAGCAGGAGTTCAGGATTCGCGAGCTGCTGGCGGGCTCCGACCTGTCGGGGTGGCCCGAACAGCTGCGGGCCAGCGCCGGGACCGCCCGTTTCGCCTCCGATCTGCGGGTCCTGGCGGCCGCGGTGCGCCAGGAGGGGCGCGACCCCCTCGACCTGGCCGAGCTCGGGGATCGGTTCGGGATCGAGTCCTGGTCGGTGCTCGGGCCCTTCCTGGCGGAGTACCTCGATGTCCTGGATCTCGAGCAGACCCTTGACTACGCCGAGGCGGTGCACCGGGCCCGGATCCTGCTCGCCGACCCCGAGGTGCTGGCCGCGGTGGTCTCCACCATGGACCTGCTGGTGGTCGATGACTTCGGGGAGTCCGATCCCTCCCAGGCCGGATTGCTGGCCGCCCTGACATCCGGTGGAGTCCCCACCCTGCTGGCGGTGGATCCCGATCAGACCGCTTTCGAGTTCCGCGGGGCGGTGCCCGACCGTCTGGAGGAGCTGACCGGACTGTTCCCGGATCTGTCGGTGCATCATCTGGTCACCGATCACCGCGGCGCCCCGGCGATCCACCATGTCGTCGAGGAGATCCGGGGGCGGTTGCCGCTGGTGCCGGCCAGCCCGCTGCTGCGGCGTCAGCCCACTGCCGCCGGCCGCGCCGACCGCCCCGGCGATGGCGCCGGAGAGGTGGACTGCATCCTGGCCCCCTCCGATGGCCGGGCGGTCCGGGAGCTCGCCGGCCGGCTGCGTCGGGCCCACCTGATCGACCACGTGGAGTGGTCCCAGATGGCGGTGGTCACCCGGCACGGCTCCGAGCTCGCGGCCCTGGCCGCGGTGCTGGCCAGTGAGGGGGTTCCGGTGCATCGCAGCAAGGAGGAGGTGACGCTGTCGGGGGTGCATGCGGTGCAGGTGCTGCTGACCGCGCTGAGCGCCTCGGCGAGCCTGGCCGATGGCCTTGATCCGCAGGCCGATGCCACCGTGGCCCTGCTGCGCGGGCCGATGTCGGGTCTGGACCAGGCCGTCTGGCATCGCATCGAACAGTGGTGCCGGGTGCAGCGGATCGGGCAGCTGGACTGGCCGGTCCTCACCGAGCGGCTGCTGGGGGCGGGAGTCGGGGCCGACTCCGGGCCCGTTCCAGCTCCGGGCCTGGCCCGTGCGGTGACACCGGCGCGGGATCTGGTGGCCCGGATCCGGCGGGCCGCAGACAGGCTCCGCACCGGGGCGGAGGTCCATGAGGCGCTGTGGGTGCTGTGGGGGGCGAGTGCCTGGGCGGCGCAGCTGAGGTCCCGGGCGCTCGCCGGTGACAGCACCGCCGACCGCGAGTTGGACGGACTGTGCTCGCTCTTCGACCTGGCCGAGCGCACTGCGACTCTCAACGGTGCAGCGGGGGCCAGACATCTGGTCGCGGCGGTCCGCCAGGAGACCATCCCCGCCGACCGCAGCCGCGAGTCCGACCGGGACCGGCTGGGGGTCAGTCTGCTCACTGCGCACCGTGCCAAGGGCCGCCAGTTCCAGGTGGTGGCTGTCACCGGACTTCAGGAGGGGAGCTGGCCGGCCCCCAACCACACCGGTTCGCTGGTGGCCGCCGACAGCTGGTCACCGCAGGGCCCGGTGCCGGCTCCCGGATGGCCCCAGACGGTTCGCGCAGAGCGCAGACTGTTGCTGCTGGCCTGTTCCCGGGCGCGCGATCTGCTGATCCTGGTCGCTGTCGAGGACTCCGAGAACGGCGTGCGGCCGTCGGCATTCCTCACCGAGATCGCCGCGGCGAGCACCGGTGGAGGGGAGGCGCAGCTGCTGGCCGGGGCCGGCTCGTCGAGCGCCGAGCTGCCTGCCCGATTCACCCGGATGTCGGATCTGGTGGGGCGGCTGCGCCGGGCTGCGACCTCACCGGCCAGCTCGGCGGCAGTGCGGGACCAGGCGGCCGAGATACTCGCCGAGCTCGCTTCCAAGGGGGCCGGACCGGCCCAGCCGGATCATTGGTGGGCCACCGGCTGGGACCCGGCGGTCACCGACCGCGACCAGGCCGGCATGGTGGCGCTCGGGAGCTCGGGATCTGCGGGGCAGGCCGGGGTCATCAGACTGGCGGCCTCCCATGTGGGGGAACTGCTGAGCTGCCCTCGTCAGTGGTTCCTGACCCGCCGCGGCGAGGTCTCGGGAGCAGCCAGCCCGCGCGCCGCGGCGGGCAGTCTGGTCCACCAGGTCGCCGCTCGGACGATGGCCCAGGGCTGGTCATTGCAGGAGGCCCGGGACCGGCTGAGCCGTGACTGGGCGGATCTGGAGTTCCCGATCGGCTGGCAGTCCGGGGTGGAGGAGGAGGGCGCCCAGCTGGCGATGGGCCGGCTGGACCGCTGGCTCCAGGGTCGCCCGGCCACTCTGGTGGGTACCGAGGTGGGCTTCGACCACACCTTCCAGCTGCCCTGCGGACCGGTGCGTTTCAAGGGCAGCATCGACCGGCTGGAGAGGGACCAGACCGGTCGGCTGGTGGTGGTCGACCTCAAGGCCGGCACCAGCACCTCCCCCCAGGTGGCGCGCTCGCATCTGTTGCAGGTCGGCGTCTACCAGGCGGTGGTGGCCGCCGGTGGCGTCCAGATGCTGCCGGATCGGCCGCCGGTGGCTGTCGGCGGGGCGGAACTGGTCTACCTGCGTCGTGGCGCGGGGCGCGGCGGGGCCGACCCGAAGGTGGTGCGCCAGCCCTCCCTGGCCGATGTGCCGTGGCCGCTGGGGGAGGACCGGCCGCTCGAGGACGGGATCCCCGACTGGATCCACGCCAGGATCGAGCAGGCCGCCCGGATCGCACTGTCGGGTCAGCTGCGCGCGGTGCCGAATCCCGGCTGCCCGTTCTGCCCGGTGCGCACCGGCTGTCCGGCTCTCACTCCTCCTGAGGATCTGCCGGCCGAGGAACTCAACCGTCTGCCACAGGAGAGCCGATGAGCACCACACAGACCGGTAGCCGCGTCCTGCTCACCGAGGTCTCACAGATCTGCGAGCTGCTGGACATCCCGTTCTCCGCCGAGCAGCTGGCGGTGATCGGAGCCCCGCTGGAGCCATCGGTGGTGATCGCCGGGGCCGGCACCGGGAAGACCACCGCGATGGCCGCCCGGGTGGTGTGGCTGGTGGCCTCCGGACAGCTGCGCGCCGATCAGGTGCTGGGCCTGACATTCACCCGCAAGGCCACCGCCGAACTGTCCGAGCGGATCGACGGGGCACTGCGACGTGCCGGGATCCTGGAGCCCGGGGATGCGCCGGCGACCGTGACGACCTATGACGGGTTCGCCGCCTCGCTGGTCGATGAGTACGGGGCGTGGACCGGGGTGGAGCCCGGCGCCCGGCTCATCACCCGGGCCCGCTGCCACCAGCTCGCCCTCGATGTGTTGGCCGGCCTGGAGGCCGCGCCGAGGATGGCGGGGCGACTGACGCCGGTCTCGATCGCCGGGGCGATGATCTCGCTGTCGGACCAGATGGCAGCTCACCTGGTCGATGTCGATCAGGTCCGCGACGCCGACCAGGCCTGGCTCCAGCAGCTGGACCGGGCTCCCACCGCGAGGGGAGGACGGACCTATGCCGACGTCTCCCACGCCATCGAGACGGTGACAGAACGCGAGGAGCTGCTCGGGCTGGTCGGCAGGTACCAGCAGCTCAAGGCCGATCGCGGCCTGGTGGAGTACTCCGATCGGATGGCCCAGGCCGTCGAGCTGGCCCGGGGCGCCCGACAGGTCGGGAGGGATCTGCGCAGCCGGTTCAAGGTGGTCCTTCTCGATGAGTACCAGGACACCTCCTCGGCCCAGGCCCAGCTCCTGATGGACCTGTTCACCGGGCCGGATCCGGACACCGGGATGGGCCATCCGGTGACCGCGGTGGGAGACCCCTTGCAGGCCATCTACGGATGGCGGGGGGCTGCGGCCAGCAACATCCTCAGCTTCGCCCGCCAGTTCCCGGTACCCCTCGGCGGCGGTGGATCACGACCGGCCAGCCAGTTCACGCTGTTGACCAACCGACGCTCCGGAACCCGGATCCTGGACTGCGCCAACGATCTGTCCGCCGACCTGAGGAGATCGGCGGCCGTGGCCGGTCGGGTCGGTGCGCTGAGAGCACCACAGGGCACCCGGGAGGGCCGGGCGCTGTGTCACGGCCAGCTGTCCTGGTCCGCTGAGTGCGCGTGGGTGGCCGACACCCTGGTGGAGTCCAGAGCCAGGGGAGTCATCGAGGCCTGGTCCCAGGCCGCCGTGCTGGTGCGTCGCAACTCCGATGTCACCGACCTGTACGCCGCACTGGTGGGACGCCAGATCCCAGCACTTGTCAGCAATCTGTCGGGCCTGCTCCAGGTACCCGAGGTGGCACTGGTGGTCGCCCATCTGAAGCTGTTGGCCGACCGGCGCGACAACCAGGCCTGGACCACCCTGCTCTCGGGCCCGAGACTGGGGCTCGGCCCCGCCGACCTCGCCGCGGTGGGATCCAGAGCTCGCGAGCTGGCCGGGGCCAGGGCTCGCCAGGACGGCCTGGCGGGCCGGGGCGGCCTTGAGGAGCGGCCGCAGCCCTACCTGGCCGATGCCGTCACCGACCCGGGTGAGCTGTCGCAGACTCCTCGGTTGGGTCCGGCGCTGGCCCGGCTGGCTGGGGAGTGCCGGGCGCTGGCGGCGCACGCCGTCGACGGTCCCGACGACCTCGTGCTGCGCATCCAGCAGGTCAGTGGTCTGACCGACGAGCTGGCCGCCGCTGAACCGGCCCGGAGGCACTCCGGCCAGGCCCATCTGGACTCCCTGTGGTCCGAGGTGCACGCCGCGATGCGTGACGACCCCGACCTCACCCTGGCCGGCCTGATCTCCTGGCTGGACGCCGAGCAGGAGTTCGGCGACGGGCTGGCCCGCAGCGCTCCCCGCAACCAGGACGCCGTGGTGATCAGCACCGTGCACGGGGCCAAGGGACTGGAGTGGCCGATGGTCATCCTGCCGGACATGGATGCCGGGGTCTTCCCCTCCACCCTGGCCCCGGACAATCACGTCACTCGCGCCTCGGTGCTGCCCTCGTCGATCCGGGGGGACGCCGGCTCGGTGGCCCAACCCGGTTCCGGCTCCCGCGAGGACCTCGCCCGCTACAAGGAGGATCTGGCCGTCGAGGCGCGAGGTGCCGAGGACCGGCTGGGATATGTCGCCCTGACCCGTGCCAGGGACCAGCTGGTGCTCGGCTGGCATCGCTGGCGGCCACCGGCGGTGCGCCCCAGGCTCGCAAGCGACTACGCGCTGGCGGTGGCCGCCCGGATGTCCCAGTGGGGTCTGGAGGTCTGCGAGCCGCCGGAGGCCGAGGAGACCCCCGACCAGGTCGCCGCGCTCACCGGGATCCCCTGGCCGCAACCGGCCGATCCCGATCACGCCGAACGGGTCAGGGAGCTGGCCGAGAGGATCAAGCGGGGGCCGCAGCCGCCCGCCGCGAGTCATGACGGCGCCATTCGGCTGCCCGACGATCCGGCGGAGGCAGCGTTGGTGGCCGGCTGGCGGCGCGATGCCGAACTGCTGATGGCGGCCTCCGACTCGGATCATCGCCAGGACTCCGGTGTGGTGCTGCCGATCGGCCTGACCACCTCCCAGCTGGTCGCCCTGCACGCCGACCGGTCTGAGTTCCTGGATTCGTTGCGACGCCCGATGCCGCGTCGGGTGCTGCCCGGCGCCGACATCGGTACCCGCTTCCACGAGTGGGTCGCCCGATACCTCCAACCCGAGGACCAGCAGTACCTGGTGCCCGTCGACGAGGACGGCGAACCTCTCGATGCCGCTGCCGGCGGCCGGCTCGATCCGGACCTGGAGGGGCTGCGGGCGGCCTTCCTGAGATCGCGGTGGGCCCGGGCCACGGCCATCGCGGTCGAGGAGCCTTTCGCCCTCACGGTGGCAGGACGAGTGATCCGCGGTCGGTTGGACGCCGTCGTTGAGGATCCCGATGATCCCGGCCGTCAGGTGGTGGTCGACTGGAAGACCTCGGCCCCGCACACCGCCGACCCGCTCCAGCTGTCGGTCTACCGGCTGGCCTGGGCAGGCGCCACCGGAGTCGATCCGGACCGGGTCAGTGCCGTCTTCCACCATGTCGGTGCCAACCAGACGATCGCCGCCCAGCCGTTGATGAGCCTGGCGGAGCTGGCCGGCGTCCTAGAGTTGCGGGAGTGACCGCGACCTCCCTGCCTTTCATCGGTGAGCCCGTTATCAACAGGTGCCATCTGGACCGTGACGACCCGGCGGCCAATGCCGCCCGGTGGGCCGATCCGTCAGCACTGCTGCTGACGGTCGGGGCGCACGACGAGGTGGTCGTCCAGCGCAGGCCGGTCGGGCCGGCTGCCGCGGCGGCCCGGTCGGCGCGCCGTGAACCCCCGGTCACGTTGGCTCCGGGGCCGACCGCAGGCGATCGCGACGATCAGCGTCAGCTGTTCATCGGGGTGGTGTCGGGCAGGCCGTGGTTCATCACCCGGGGCCGGCCTGTGCCCGGCCCCGGACAGCAGCTGGCCGCGGTGCGCTCACTGAGTCTGGATCCGGTGGACCGGGAGATCGTCTGGTCTGGCCTGGCAGCACTGCACTGGGCGGAGTCGCAGCCGCTGTGCCCCAGGTGCCACGGGTTGACCCGGGTCACCCCCGGCGGCCCGACCCGGATCTGCACCCGATGTGGCCGAGAGGTCTTCCCGCGCACCGATCCAGCGGTCATCTCAGCCGTCCTCGACCACGATGACCGGATCGTGCTGGGACGGCAGGCCCACTGGGAGCCAGGCCGGATGTCGGTGCTGGCGGGTTTCGTGGAGGCCGGTGAGGCCGCCGAGCACGCCCTGGTGCGTGAGGTCGCCGAGGAGACCGGGCTGCGGGTCGTCGCTGCCCGGTATCTCTCCTCCCAGCCCTGGCCCTTCCCACGGTCACTGATGCTGGGCTACGTGGCACGGGCCGAGGGGGTCATCGCGCTGGCCGACCACGAACTGGCCGAGGCCGACTTCTACTCCCGCGACCAGGTGCGCGAGCTGGTCGCTGCCGGCCGCCTCCAGCTGTCCACCCCGATGTCGATCGCCCGCTCACTGCAGGAGGCCTGGCTGGCCGACCGGCTGCCCGCCCCGGAATCGGGCACCGACCTCAGCGTGCCGTTGACTCACTGATCCGCTGCCAGCGCCCGGCCAGGCCGGACTGGCGTCTGGAGGGCTGGGAGATGGCGCGGGCCACCGACTCGCCGGTGGCGACCAGCACCAGACGGCGTCTGGCCCTGGTGATGGCGGTGTACAGCAGTTCCCGGGTCAGCAACGGCGACTCCGGGGGAGGCAGCACCACCGTCACCCTGGAGAACTGCGACCCCTGGGCCTTGTGCACCGTCAACGCCTCCAGGGGACGCAGTGAGGCCACCAGGGAGCAGGGCAGCCGGCGACTGGTGCCGCCGGGCCCGGGCAGCGCCACCATCGGCACCGGGTGCTCGGCGACCACCACCCCGCAATCGCCGTTGTTGACGTCGATCTGGCGGAGGTTCTGGTTGACGATCACCGGTTGGCCCAGCGACCAGCCGGCCCGCGAGGCGGGCCGGGCGGCGCCGCCCACCAGCTGGGCACTGGCCGCCTCCGCCATCTGCTGGGACCATCTGGAGACGCCGTAGGGGCCCTGCCGGTGGGCGCACAACAGCCGGTGCTCATCGACCAGGGCCAGGGCCTCATCGTCCTCACCGGCCTGCGCCAGCTCGGTCATCCGAGCGGCCACCGAGGCGATCTCATCGGCGACGCCGGGAAGGTCCGGCAACCCCAGGGTCGCCGGATCGGCCTGGACGAAGCAGATCGACTCTTCGCCGGTGGCCAGCAGTGCCAGGGCCTCATCGGCCCGACCCCGTCGCACCAGCTCGGCCAGCCGGGCCAGCGCACCACCGGACCGGTGGTTGCGGGTCAGGGTGGTGACCGGTAGCACCCCGGGTCCCAGCCGGTCGGCCGAGCCCACCACATCGGCCAGCACCGATCCGGCGTCCACCGAGACCAGCTGACCCGGGTCCCCCACCAGCACCAGGCGGGTGCGCGGGCCGATCGCCTCCAGCAGCCGGGCGGTCATCGGCAGCGAGAGCATCGAGGACTCGTCGATCACCACCACTCCCGCGGCGAGCGGGTCGCGCCGGTCGTGTCGGAATCCCCTTCCCGGGCCCATCGAACCCAGCAGGGCGTGCACCGTGGTGGCCTCCAGGGGCCCTGGGATCAGCTGCCGGGGCAGCAGCGCAGCGACCTCGGCGACGGCATCTCGCAGTCGGGCCGCGGCCTTGCCACTGGGAGCAGCCAGGCTGATCGGGCCCAACTGCGGGTCGGCGGCCACCAGCACCGCCAGGATCGCGCAGACCGCGGTGGTCTTGCCGGTACCGGGTCCGCCGGCCAGCACTGACAGACGCCGCCCGCAGGCATTGCGGGCGGCCTGCGCCTGGGCCGGGTCCAGGGCGATGCCGGCCCGGTCCAGGGCGGTGGTCACCGCCGTCAGAGCGGCCTGGTCGGCGCCGGCCGCCAGCGGCGGCGGGTCCGAGGCGATCCGGGCCATCAGCAGGGCCACCTGCTGCTCGGCCTGCCAGTAGCGCTCCAGATAGACCAGCCGGTGGTCCAGACGCAGTGCTCTTCTGTTGACCGGGGTGCCGGGATCACGGGCATCGCCGGATCTGGCGATCGCCGGACTGGCCTCCAGGGTGGCCAGCCAGTCGGTGGGCTCGGGCCACTGCAGGGCGCGGAAGGCGTCGATGACGGCCAGCTCCTGGGGTCCGGCGGCCGCCACCACGGCAGGATCGAGGAGCTCCCGGCTGACCTGCTCCGCGATCGTCGTCGGGTCCATCTGCACCGAGCCGTGCCGTACCTGCCGGCAGGCCAGAGCAGCGGCCAGCTCGACGGTCTCATCGGACTCCCCGCAGGCCCGGCAGGCCAGTCGTGCCAGGTGGATGTCGGCGGCGTCCAGCACTCCGGCCCGGGCGAAGTCCAGCAGTAGGCCGGTGGCCGAGATCGCAACCAGGTCAGTCATCGCGGCGTCCCGTCAGCAGCTCGGAGACCCGCACGATGAGCTCGGGTCGCGGGTACCAGGCGAATATCCCGTGGCCCTGCTCGGGGGTCATGCCGCGCACGAAGAGGTAGCCGACCCCGCCCAGGTGGCGAGCAGGGTCGTATCCGGACAGCCGGGCTGCCAGGAACAGGTGAAGCGCGGCGCTGTAGAGAATTGCCTGGAGGGGGTAGTGCGAGCCGATCATCATCGCGGCCATAGCCGGCTGGTCGTAGCTGTCGGGGGTGAGGGCCGTACCCGGCGGCATCGGCACCCGGTTGGTCTTGTAGTCGATGATGACGTGACGTCGATCCGGCAGTCGCAGCACGGCGTCCAAGGAGCCGGTGAGGAACCCGGCGAGCAGTCGATCGGCGGCCGGTGAGGCGGCCAGCACCGCTCCGTAAGTGGCCAGCGGGTCCTCGGGGGGTACCAGTCCCGGATCCGCCAGTGCGGCGGCGATACCGGCCAGCGAGGCGGCGCGCTCGGAACTGTCGGCCATCGCCAGTTCGAAGTTCAGCTCGGCGAGCCGATTGCCCGGGCCGATGTCGCACAGTCGCAGGTCCCCGGTGAGGGGCCCCAGCGGGGTCCGCATGACATCGGTGAGCCCCTGGGCGAGCTGGGGCGCGGTGACCCCCTCCAGCGGGGTCTGCGCCAGCGCCTCGGCGGTGCGGGTGCCGACGTCCTCGGCCAGCCCCTCGGAGAGCGGCCGGACACGTTCCAGGATGGCGTGCACCAGGGTGCCGAAGGCGGTGCCACCGGGCATCGCGCACAGACCGGCCCCGGTCCCGTCGGCCGACCCGGCGGTGTCCCCAGGCTGCGGGGCGGGGTCAGTGGCCTCCTCGGGTTCGTCCAGCCCACCGGTCTGGTCCTCACCCCGACCGTCCGGCGTCCGGCCGACCGACGACTGGCCGTCCGCCAGGGGCTGGTCGGCAGCCAGCTGCCCGAGGTCGCTGTGCAGCCCCTCGGTGAGTCCCGAGTAGGAGGTGCGCCCCCAGTCCCGGTCTATCCGCCGGTCCAGGACACGAGCCGCGACGTCCGGTGCCCCGACGACCTGGGCGGCCCGCCGCAACAGCATCTGGCGGGGGACCTGGACGACATCGAGCAGGTCGGGATCCAGCCAGCCCAGCCGTGACGGGTCGATCTCGCCATCTCCTGGACCCGGCGTCCGGGCCGAGTGGTGGTCGAAGCACAGCAGCCGGTGCAGCGGCGAGCCGCGGTGCTGGCGGCGGTCAGGTGTCCACCACAGCCTGACCGCCGAGCGGGCCCGCGTCATCCCGACATACAGCGTGCGCAGGTCCTCGGCCCGCTGATCGGCCAGGTGGGACTGCCACACCTGGTCGCGGCCCGGGCCCTGGTCTCCCAGATCCAGCAGTCTGCGGCCATCGTGGTGCCAGACCATCGGCTCCTGGTGGTCGCGGAGGGGCCAGCTGCGGGCGGCGTCGGGCAGCAGCACGACCGGGAATCCCAGGCCCTTGGCCTGATGGATGGTCATGATGGTCACTGCCCTGCGGTCGGTCTCCAGACGCCGCGGCGACTCCACCGAGGAGCTGCCGGCCCGGTCCCTCAACCACTCGGCGACGGTGGCCGGGGAGGCCGGTGTCCGGTTCAGCGAGTCGTCGGTCTGGGCGGCCTGGGCGATCTGCCGCAGGTCGGTGAGGTAGCGCTCGCCGCCCGCCCCCGCCAGCATCGTCGTCATCACCCCCGGCCGCCGCAGCGCCTCGTCGACGACTCCCCAGACCCCCAGGTCCGGCCAGCGGCGGGCCCACGAGCCGATCGCCACGGCCAACTCCGGGCGGACCCGGGATGCCGCCCTGACCAGTTCCTCGGGGCGTCCGCCCCCCAGTGGGCACAGCGCCAGCCTGGCCAGCACCGCTGGATCGATGAGGGTCAGGGCGTCCAACAGGTCGATCAGATCCGTCGCCGCGCTGGACCGCCAGACCGACTCGTCGCCACTGAAGACCGCCGGCTGGCCAGCCGCGGTGAGGGCCTCGCGGATCTGGGAACCTCGCTTGCGGGTGCGCACCAGGATGGCGATGTCAGGGGCGGTCAGCGACCTCGCGGCGCCCCGCTCGTCGACCCAGGTCGACCCGCCGTCCAGCATCATGACGACCTGATTGGCCAGATCCTCGGCCACCAGACGGTCCGCGGTGAGGCTGTCCATCGTGCTGGTCCCCTCGGTGCGGATGCACCTGAGCTGGACCGGGTGGGACCAGTCGTAGTGGTGTGCGGCAGCGGTGTCGCCGGCCAGCCGGGAACCGGTGTGCCAGGCCCGCACCGGGGTCACCCGGATCCGCGGGTCGCCCAGCAGGGCCGGGCCGAAGAGATGGCCGATTCCGGCCACCACGGGCGCATCGGTGCGACGGTTGACATCCAGCGCGAGGACCCTGTCGACCCGGTCGGCGGCATCCAGGTAGGAGTGGATGTCGGCTCCTCGGAAGGCATAGATCGACTGCTTCGGGTCGCCGATCAGCCACAGGTCGACCCGACCGCGGAAGGCCCGGTCCAGGACCTGCCACTGCAGCGGGTCGGTGTCCTGGAACTCGTCGACCATCACCAGGGCGAACCGCCGGGCCAGGGTCGCCACCGCAGCCGGTCCGCGCAGCGGATCCGCCAGAGCGGCGGCCAGATCGGCGATCAGGTCGTCGAAGGTGTGCCAGCGCTCGGCATGGGCCCGCTGCCCGACCCGGTCCCTCAGCTGCCGGGCCAGTCTCATCCGCTGGACCGAGCGGGAGGTGCTGACCTGTTGGCCGAGCTCCACCTCGCGGTACTGCACGGCGACCTCGCGTGCCAGCCTGAGGGTTGCTGCCGGAGCGGGCGGATCGGTCTGGTCGAGGTGGCTGGCCAGGTACAGATCGGCGGCCACCTGATCGGCCAGCGGGCCGGCATCCGCCAGCAGCCGCGAGGACGGGTCGTGGTCGGCCAGCACCCCCAGCTCGGCGAGCATCCGGGAGGAGAACTCGTGGGTGGTGGTGATGGTGGCGTCCTCGAAGTGGTCTAGGGCCGCTGTCAGCCGGGCCGCCATCGTGGCACGGATCTGGCGCGGGGCGGCGACCAGCACGGTGTCGAGTTCATCCAGCTCGCGGTGGTCGGCGACCTGGTCGGCACCACTCAGCAGCCGGTGGGCCCTCACCAGCCGGGAGTGCACCCTGGAGCGCAGCTCACGAGCTGCTGAGCGGTTGAAGGTCACCAGCAACAACTGGTCGGTCCGCACCTGCCCGGCGGCGATCGCTCGGGTCACTACTGCGGCGATCGCCCAGGTCTTGCCGGTACCGGCACTGGCCTCCAGCAAGGTGGTGCCGTGCGGCAACTCGGCGGTGATGTCGAATGCTGCGGGGAGCGCAGAGGTCGGCTGTGGAGTCGGATCGGTCATCGGAACTCTCCAGCGCTCGGTGCCACGGGCAGGCGCCCGGCAGCGGCGGCCACCGGCTCCAGGAACCAGCCGGCCAGATCCTCGGCCGAGCAGCCCAGGGCCTGGCAGCCGGCCTGCAGGCTGGCCTGGTCGTCGTCGAGGAAGACAGCCCAGTCGGCGTCGAACTCTCGGGCCCAGGCGACCCCGACTCCCGACCGCCCGGACCGCCAGTCGGGCCGGGGGGCGGGCAGCAGCCCCGACAAAGCGGCGAAGGTGCGAATCGCCAACGGGACCAGCTGCTGGCCCGACCACCAGGCGGCCCGGGCCAACCCGGACAGCAGATGCTGGGCCCGATCGGAGTCCGGGGCGACCAGCTGCCAGGGTGTGGAGTCGCACACCAGCACCCCTCGCCACGAGCCCGGCCAGCTCGCCGCCACGGCCAACAGCTCGATCCACAGGCTCAACAGGTCCCGGGCGGAGGCGCGGGAGGGGGAGGAGCGCACCACGGTGTCTCCCCAGACCCTCACCCGTCCCGCCAGGCGCAATGGTCGGGAGGGATCCATCAGCCGGCCCGGGGGCCACGACAGCGGGGGCAGGTCTCCGTCTGACAACTCGGCTGAGACGGCGACCAGACTCTCCGGACCGGTCCGGCGGGCTCGCCGGGTGGCGGCGAGAATGGCGCTGGCACGATCGAGCTGGGAGTTGAGGGCGCCCAGTCCGATATTTCCCGGCGGGGTCGAGCCGCGTAACCGTTCGGCAGTGCGCGCATCGGCGGGGGAGGCGCCCAGCTCAAGGTCATTGAGGAGCCTGGCCCGCACCCCGTAGCCCTCCAGCGGGCCGAGCTCCAGGGGCAGCTCGTCGGCCGGTTCCTGGTGCCAGCTGCGGGTCCCGGTGCCCAACCGGGAGCGCAGCAGAGCCCGCGCCGGATGGGCCAGCACCGCGGCCAGCTCCGCCGGGCTCCAGATCCCGGAGCCCACCGTCTCAGGGGCCGGCAGCAGCGGAGCGCCGTGGTGCCGGTCGAGTGGGTCGAGGGCGGGACCGGTGTCCGGCCGATGGGCGGCCCGGGCCGCGGCGGCACAGACCGGGTCGAAACTGCGCCAGCCATCGGCGGCGGCGAACTCGCTGGCCGAGAAGGGTTGAAGGCCGTGCCAGACGTGCACCGATGAGGGTTCGACTCCCAGATCGCTGAGCCGCTGGTCGAGAGCGGTGCTGAAGGGTCCCGGCAGCACCGGCTGGTTGGTCACCGGATCGTAGGCCTGGCGCACCACGACCAGCCGGCGTCGCGCCATCGCCATCGTGTCGAACAGCATCTGGCGGGCCAGCAGTCCAGGATCGGCGTCCGTCTCGTCGTGGTCGCGGAGCCCGCTCAGCGGGTCGGGATCCAGGTCGCTGGAGTCGGGTTCGACGAGGATCACCACCTCATGGTCGATCGCGTCCAGATCGGCGGGCGAACAGATGTGGGTGCTGCCGTCGAACCAGATGGGCGAGCGGATCTCGGCCATCCGGTCGGCCAGGATGCCGGACACCTGACTGATCTCCAGCACCTCCTGGGGCCTGGTGGCCACCAGCTGGGACAGCGCGCCGACGGTGGCCGGGCCCTGCCAGGCCTGTCCTGGAGCGGGTTGGGTGAGCTCCCCGACGATCCGTGCCAGCCGCCGGGTCCACTGCTGGGCGGTGGCCGGTGCCTGACAGTCGGCGATCGCCCGGCGCAGCCTCGAGACCAGTTCGGCCAGCCGTCCGACCAGATCGATGTCGGCGGACTCCACCCCGTCGATCGGGGTCACGGTGGCCAGCCATCCCGGTGGGACCGACGACATCGCAGCCGCCAGCAGCATTCTCTCCACCCCGGCCAGCCAGGTGGACTGCCGGGCGCCGGCCAGCCCGGCACGGGATCTGGCTGCGGCGTCGATCCCCCATCGGATCCCGGCATCGGTGACCAGTCGGGCGATGTCGGCCAGATCATCGGCCGTGAAGGAGAACCGCCGCGCCACCGACGGCATCGAGGCCAGTTGCACCAGTTGTGAACCCCCGGCCCGCGAGGATCCCAGCCCGAGCACCTGGACGACGGCCTGGGCGACCGGGTTGCCGGCAGCCGATGCGGGTGCCTGGATCCGCAGCGAGCGAGCCGGGTGACCGCCTGCCAGGCCGGGATCGGCGGGAGACAGCAGAGCACCCAGCAGCACCTGATGGAGCCGGCGGTCCGGGCAGACGATGACGACGTCGCGGGGCTCCAGGCCGGGCAGTTCGGCATAGGCCTGGCACAGCACATCGCGCACCACCTCGACCTGCCGGTCGGCACCGTGGCAGGCGTGGACCGCCACAGTGCCATCGGCGACCAGCTTCGACCTGCCGGGGCCCTCGGCCGGTGTGCCGACAGGCCCCGGCAGTGCCGACAACAGGGTGACCGGCGGCCGGCCCCTCAGACTCTCGGGTACCTGCGCCGGCCGGGGCGGTGCCGACTGCACACGGGCGGCGAACTGCTGCTGCCAGCTCCTCAGTGAGGCCGACCGCACCTGGTTGAAGGCGGCCCAGGCCGGCGGCACGGCGTCGGGGCGGGGGTGGCCATGGTCCAGATGCACCACCCGGGTGGGCAACCGGGCCCCCAGTGCCAGGGCCAGCTCACGGATCGGTGCTCCGGTGCAGGGTCCGGCCAACCAGACGCACCGGGACCAGCCCAGATCCAGACTCGAATCGGCCAGCGCGGCCATCAGCCGGCGGTGCCTGGCGAGCGGGTCATCGATCTCCAGCCCCTCATCCAGCAGCGCCCTCCACAGCGGCGGCCACCAGGAGCGGGCGGGGTCCACCGGTTCGCCGTCGGCCCCCTGCGCACCGCCGGCCGCCCAGTCGGCCAGCAGCTGGGGCAGCTCGAGGGCCAGTCGGGCGAACACCGTGGCGGTGCGCCAGGCCGCCTGCCAGCCGGGGTTGATGGTCCCCTTGGCCGTCATCGCCTCCAGATGCTGCCGGACCGGTTGCGTCCACGGTTCCTCGCTGGTCTGGAGGATCTCCTGGATCCGTGCCGCCAGCGGTTGGGGTCGCCAGGGATCCGAACCGGTGTCCAGACCGAGCAGTCGGGACTCCAGAATGCTGCGCAGCCGAGCCTCAGGCACACCCGACAGACCGACCGCCACACCCTCACGGCGAGCCAGCTGCTGCGCGATCGCCCGTGAGTGGGCTCGGGAAGGGACCACCAGCAAGGGCATCCGGAAGGGGTCCTGAGATACCCCGCGGGCATCGGTGAGGCCCGCCAGGACGGCAGCGACGGCATCGGACCAGCAGCCCACCAGGCTCAGGTCAGCCCGCTCGGCGGGCGGATCGAACTCCCGGTCATCTGACATCTGGCCTCCTGCGGTGCTGTCCTGACCATATCGTCCGGGTGCCTGCGGCCGGGATGGCCGCGACGGCCTCGCAGCAGGACTGTCGGTCCCAGCGCCTAGGGTTCACCCGTGACATGTGATGCCCCGCCCGAACAGATCCTCACGGCCCTGGACCCTGAGCAGCGTCAGGTGGCCACCACCTTCGGCGCCCCGGTCTGCGTGGTTGCCGGGGCGGGTACCGGCAAGACCCGTGCCATCACCCACCGGATCGCCTACGCCGCCGCGACCGGACGGGCCGATCCACGCCGCACCCTTGCGGTCACCTTCACCACCCGGGCGGCCGGCACGATGCGATCCCGGCTGGCAGGCCTGGGGGTGGCCGGGGTCCAGGCCCGGACCATCCACTCGGCCGCGCTGCGCCAGATCCGGTACTTCTGGCCGAGGGCCTACGGCTGCGAACTGCCGCAGGTCTCCGAGGCCCGTTTCAAGATGGTGGCCGATGCCTCCCGCAGAACCGGGCTCAGCGTCGACACCGCGTTGATCCGCGATCTGTCCGCGGAGCTGTCCTGGGCCAAGGTGAGCAATATCAGCGCCGACCAGTACCCGGCTCTCGCCAGGGCCGCCGGCAGAGTGGTCGGAGGGGTCTCGGCGACCACCGTGGGGCGGGTGCTGTCGGGCTATGAGGCAGTGAAGAGGGAGGCCGGGGTCATCGATCTGGACGACATCCTGCTGTGTGCTGTCGGCCTGCTCGACGACCGCCCGGAGATCGCCGCCGCGATTCACGACCAGTACCGCCACTTCGTCGTCGACGAGTACCAGGACGTCTCCCCGATCCAGCACACCCTGCTGGAGCTGTGGTTCGGTGGCCGCGACGACGTCTGCGTGGTCGGGGACCCGCACCAGTCCATCCACGCCTTCGCAGGAGCCCGAGCCAGCTATCTCACCGGCTTCGTCGCGGAGCATCCCGGTGCGATCCGGCTCGAGCTGGTGCGCAACTACCGATCGACCCCGCAGATCGTCGACCTGGCGAATGCCGTCCTCGGCAGCCCGGCCGGCGCGCAGACTGCCGGGGGAGTCCGGCTGGTCTCCCAGGCCTCCGACGGCCCCGAGCCGCAGTTCGAGGTCTTCGCCGATGAGACCGCCGAGGCGGCCGGGGTGGCCCGATGGCTGAACGACCTCCACGGACAGGGGGTGGGCTGGTCGGAACTGGCCGTGCTGCACCGGGTCAACTCCCAGGCCCCGGCGATCGAGAGCGCCCTGAGTGGGCTGGGGATTCCCTACCTGGTCAAGGGGGCCGAACGGTTCTATGACCGTCCGGAGGTGCGCCGAGGGCTTCGTCTGGTGGCGAGCAGGGTACAGCAGAGCCCGGGGGAGCCGGGGCTCGGGCTGGTGGACACCGAGGAACTGCTGAGATCGCTGGGATGGTCGGAGCAGGCCCCCGAGGGCCAGGGCAGCGTCAGGCAGCGCTGGGAGTCCCTCCAGGCACTGCACGATCTGGCCGAGAGGCTGATGTCGGAGCAGTCGCAGGCACGGCTGGCCGACGTCGACGCGGCCCTGCGCCAGGCAGCCCAGTTGCAGCAGGCCCCGGCGGTCGACGGGGTGACGATCTCGACGATGCACGCCGCGAAGGGGCTGGAGTGGCGTGGCGTGGCCCTGATCGGGGTCTCCGACGCGATGGTGCCCTTCATGATGGCCACCCGGACCGAGGAGCTCGCCGAGGAGCGGCGTCTGCTGCATGTCGCGGTGACCCGCGCCGGACGACATCTGTACATCAGCTATGCCCGCAACAGCACCGCCAAGGGCCGCCACGGGATCTCCCGCTACCTCAGGGGACTGCCGGGCACCCCGCAACAGCCGGCCGAACGCCCTGCGGCCGCCAGACACCGCACCGTCAAGGTGGCCAACTGCCGGGTCTGCGGAGGACCGCTGACAGCCGCCGCCGACCGCAAGCTGGGTCATCACATGGCCTGCGAGGTCGACGTCGACCCGCAGGTGGTCGACAGGCTGCGCTCCTGGCGGCTGGACCGGGCCCGCCGCGACAAGGTCCCGGCATTCGTGGTGTTCACCGACGCCACCCTGCTGGCGATCGCCGAGCAGCTGCCTGCCGGGCCCCAGCAGCTCAGCCGGATCAGCGGTATCGGGCCGGCCAAGATGGAGCGTTACTGCGATGAACTGCTCGAGGTCCTCGACCAGTTGCGCAGCTGAGCCGCGCCGGCATCGCCGCGTCACGCCGCCCGGTCCCGGCGATCTCGGCACCGCCGGCAGCCGGGCTCGGCATCCAACTGTGTGAAGCCGGCCTCGCGGACCGTCCAGGAGCCCCAGCTGGGCGACTGCCAACCCTGGCAGCCGGCTCCCTGATCGACCAGCCGGCGCAGGCTCTCCGCCAGCCATCGTCGCGGCGCCCAGCCGGGAGCCGAGCCGGTGAGGGCGACCGCGGTGTGAGGCCACAGCGGGTCGCGTCGAGCCATCGCGATGTCCAGGCAGTCCTGACAGCCCGGCCTTCCGGCCAGGCTCACCGGCCCCAGCCAGGCGCCGCAGGGGCCGGCCCATGCCAGTATCACCGGGATGGCACGGTCCTGGCACAGGTGCACCGGCTCGCGCAGTCCCAGCGGATCCCTGGGACAGACCACCACCAGGTCGGGGCGCAGGCGTGAACCGGACTCGGCGAGAAGGGACCAGTGGCCGCCGGGACGGGACCGCCCCGGGCCGTCGCCCAGCTCCACCACCAGAGCTCCCGGCACCGCACGGATGGCCTGGCTGACGTCGGCGGCCAGCGGACCCGCACCCACCACCACGACACTGGCGGTCCGGGCGGGTCTCAGCACACCCAGCTGCGACATCACCTGGAGCACCTGCTCGGGCAGCGCCCCGCGGACCAGGGCCTCGCGGGGAATCCCACGTAGCAGGAAGGAACGGCCGTCGGGGCACAACAGGCGCAGCCCATGTGGCACCTCGGCGATCTCGCAGGCCAGGACGAGCCGGCGCGCAGTGAACTGGTTGACCGTCATGGCCGGATCCTGCCGGGGCCGGGTGGCGGCCCGCCAGAGCCGGCCGGCGATGGGATACACCCTGGACCACACCGACAACACATCGCAGGGTCCGGACAACACCTGTGACAACACCGCCGCAGAGCAGCTGCCCGGCGTCCGGGTGGAGTGAACCCCCGGCGTCGTGGTGTGTGCCTTCCCCTGCACACATCTCGCCACCGGGGGTCTGCCCACACACTAGAGCTGAACCGCCGTCCGGTCAACGCGGGCCGCGCCGTGCCGGGAGCAGCGCCGCGGGAGCAGAGAAGTGTCGGTCCCAACGGTCATGATGGAGTCATGACCGAGCAGCCCAGGGTTGTCATCCGACGCAGCCAACGCCGCCGACGCACCATCTCCGCCAGGCGTGAGGGGGACGCGATCCTGGTGATGGTGCCGGCCGGGATGGATCCCGGCACCGAGCAGCACCAGGTCGATGCCCTGGTCGACAAGGTGCTCAGGAAGGAGGCCCGCAGCCGAGTGGCGGCGGATCCCGTCGAGCTGACCGCACGCGCGGGACTGCTGGCGGCCCGCTACATCGAACCAGTGATCGGCTCGCGGCTCAGTCCTCGACGGGTGCGCTGGGTCTCCAACCAGGATCACCGGTGGGCCTCCTGCACCCCGGACACTGGCGAGATCCGACTGTCCGATCGGATGGCCGGTTTCCCCTCCTGGGTCGTCGATCACGTGCTCATCCATGAGCTGTGCCACTTGGTCCACCCCGACCACAGCCCCCAGTTCAGGGCCCTGGCGATGGCTCATCCCAGGGCCGAGGAGGCGGAGGGTTTCCTGGCGGGGTGGTCGTGGGCGACCCACCGGCCGATTTCTGAGCACCCCGCTCTCAACGACGATCTGGCCCTCGGCGACCCGGCCCGCAGCTGACCGGCCGGAATCAGCCCTGCGGCTGGGCTCCGCCCTCCGGGTCCCCGCCACCCTCGGAGCGCAGCAACTCCTCCAGTTCGGCGTCCAGGTTCGCGGTCACCTCATCGTCAGGATGGGTCGACTCCCCGGAGACGTAGCCCAATGGGTCGTCGAGATCGGTGGTCGTCGGCATCATGTCGGGATGGTGCCACACGGCGTCACGCCCGACGGTCCCGCGGGCATCGCGCAGTGCCGCCCACAGGTTGGCGGCGTCGCGGACCCGCCGCGGGCTCAGCTCCAACCCGAGAAGGGATGAGAAGAAGGCCTCGGCGGGCCCGGAGGTCGCCCGGCGGCGCCGCACCGCCTCCTCGAGCTGGGCGTGCTGGGGCATCCACAGACCCGCCACCTGGCTGGTCACCTCGTCGACCCAGCCCTCGATGAGGGCCAGCAGGGTCTCCAGGCGCGAGAGCACGCCCTCCTGCTCGGGGGTGCGGGTCGGCTCGAAGAGCCGACCCTGGAGGCGCTGGGACAGTTCCTGGATCTTGTCGGGGGTCAACTGGGCCAGGTCCTCCACGTCGACGGCGTCCTCGATCGCCGAGGAGTCGATCCTGATGCCGCGGGCGTAGTGCTCGACCAGGGCCAGCAGCTGGGGTCCCAGCCAGCCCACCGCGTTGAACAACCGCTGGCGGGCCGCCTCGCGCAGCACCAGGTAGATCTCGATGTCGCGAGGATCCAGATCCAGATCATTCCAGGCCGCTGCGATGTTGGAGGGAAGCAGCACCACCTGGGCCCTCGGCAGCACCTGAAGGCCGACCTCGGTGCCGCTCACGGTGGTCACCGCCAGCCCGGCCAGACCCTCCGCCAGTTGGGAACCGTAGAGCATCGAGGCCATCTGCTTGAGCACCGGGCCCATCATGGCGCCCAATGCCATCATCGGATCGGTGGCATCCGGGGTCTCCGGGGAGTCGGGGGCCAGTAGACCGGTCATCGCCTCGGTCAGCGACGTCAACACCGGTTCGACCACCTTCTGCCAGGCTCCGAAGGTGTTCTCGATCCAGTCGGCCCGGCTCCATGCCTCGGGCTGGGCGGAGACCTGGGCGAACTCGCATGCCTGGTCCAGCCAGCTCTCCACCAGCCGGGAGGCGTCCAGCAGCGGAGCCCGGTCGCCGCGTCCCGGGGTGGGGTCGGGGCCCTTGGTGGCCGCCACGTGGCGGGCCAGGTCCTTGATCCGGTTCCAGTCCACCGAGTTCGCGGCGCCGGGTTGCTGGCCCGGTGCCTGGAATCCCACCGGGGCAGCGGTGCCGGGTCCCGACAGCCCCTGCAGCATCTGGGCGAGCTGGGCCATGAAGGTGCTGGGATCGCCCTGCATCCCGATCCCCAACTGCTGCATCATCCGGCGGAACTGCTCGGCCATGTCATCGGGATCGGGCTGACCCGCATTGGGGGTCGAGTCGTGCGGACCGTCGTTCATGCCCATCTCCTGAAGTCTGATTCCTCTGGGGTTCACCCAGTCTAGAGAGCAGGTGACAGGACCCATAGTGGTCCCCGGGGCCGAACCTCTCCGCCTGCCGCTGATCGAACCGTCCGATGCCGGGCCGATCCGGCCGGTGATCCCCGCGGGTAGCATGTCGGCCATGTCCGCTCCCGATCGCGCAGCCGCTGCCGGCAGTACCCGTCGGCCCTCGGAGCGGCAGTGGCCACGGAGCCTCGGCTCCCAGCACTCGATGCCCGAGCCCGATTCGGGCGGCTACCGGATGACCGCCCTGATCAGCGCGCTGGTGGTGCTGCTGCTGGTGATCGCGATGGCATTCGTGCCGGTGCCCTTCGTCAGCTGGGCTCCCGGGCGTACTGTCGACGTGCTCGCGCAGACCGACCAGGGCAGGCCGATCATCCAGGTCTCCGGGCTGACCACCCGCAGCAGCCGCGCCGACCTGCGGATGACCACTGTCTCGGTGACCACTGTGGACGGTCGGTTGAGTCTGTTCGAGGCACTGGCCTCCTACTGGCTGCCGAACCGCGATGTCCTCCAGCGCGAGGCGATCTATCCCTCCGGGCAGTCCCCCGACGAGGTGCGCGCTGCCGAGGTCCAGTCCATGGACACCTCCCAGCGCGATGCGGTGGTGGCAGCACTTCGGGCAGCCGGCCAGCCCGTCACGGAGATGCCGATGATCGAGGCGGTGACGGTCGGCGGCCCGGCTTACAACACCTTGGTGCCGGGCGATCTGGTGCAGTCGGTGGACGGTACCGATGTGCAATCGGTGGCCGATGTCCAGCGGGCGATCCGCAAGCACCGTGCCGGGGATGCCGTGGCGATGGTGGTGCTGCGCAACGGCGCCACCAAGAACGTCCAGGTGGTCACCTCGGCGTCCCGCACCGACCCGAAGATCCCGATGGTCGGCGTCAGCCTGGCCACCGGCTACCGGTACTCCCCGACAGTGACCTTCGGGGTGCCCCCCAGCATCACCGGGCCCAGTGCCGGACTGGTGCTGTCACTGGGGGTCTACGAGACCATCGCCAGCACCGATCTGCTCGGGGACCTCAATGTCGCCGGCACCGGGGAGATCTCCCCCGACGGCACCGTCGGGGCCATCGGCGGCATCCACCAGAAGGTCGCCGGGGCCCAGCGCGACGGGGCGAGGATCTTCCTGGTCCCGGCCGCCAACTGCCAGGACCTGTCGGGGGTGTCGACCCGGATGACACTGGTCAAGGTGTCCACTCTCAAGGACGCCATCTCGGCTCTGCAGAAGCTTCGCCAGGGCACCGACGCCAAGGAGATCCCGCATTGCTAGACACGACTCCCCGCTGCCCGGAGGGGACACCCGCCGGCTCCACCCCCGACGACAGCGTGCTGGTCGCCGCCCTCACCGAGATCGACCGGTTCCTGGGTACCGAGGCCTGGGGCCAGCCGGCTCGGCTGTTCGCCCTGGTGCCGACCTGTGAGCTGGTGGCCGCCGAGCCCTCGCTGGCCGGCCAGCTGGCGGCGGGATCACCCGACTCGCTGTCCAGCATCGAGCAGGAGGGATTCGTCGCCGGGGACCACCTGGAGCAGGCGCTGGCCTCGATCGCCTGGCCGGCCACCGTGCACGGCGCGGCGATCAGTGTGGAACGCACCTTCCTGCCGGCCCAGGAGGAGGCGGGGATCCCCGAGGACCCCGAGCAGGCTGCCGCCTATGTGGCCGCCCACCCACGTCGGCAGGATCTGCGACTGGTCTGTGGGGCGATGCGCAACGGTGTGCACTACGGGGTGGCGAGGGTGCTGGATCATCCCGACGACCTGCTCGGCGGCTCAGACCTGGCACCCTCCCTGGAGGCCGCGCTGCTGGCCACCTTGAACGATGAGGGACCGACCGGCGATCGCCCCGGCACGGACACGACGGAAGGCGGACCACAGTGAGCGCGTCCAGACCCTTCCCCCGCCGGGTACCACCCAGACTGCCCTCCAGACCCCGGCGCGGTGTGCTCATCGCGATCGTGGTGGTGATCGGCCTGGTCATCGTCTGGTCGATCGCCTCGACCATCACCACCGATCTGCTGTGGTTCACCGCCATCGGATATCGCCGCGTCTACCTGATCCGGCTGCTGGCCGGGGTGGCGCTCTTCCTGGCAGGAATGCTGCTGGTCGGTGGCGGAGTCGCCGTCAACATGATGATCGCGCTGCGGCTGGCCGGCGGCGCCAGGGCCGACCGGAAGGTCGGCTCGGTGAGCTACCAGGGTTTCATGGTCTCCCACCGGCGTGCCGTGATCCTGACTCCAGCGTTCTTCGTGGGGCTGCTGGGCGGTAGTTCCTGCGCCGCCCAGGCCGCCACCATGCTCGCCTGGTGGAACCGCACGCCGACCGGCACCAAGGACCCCTACTTCGGACTTGACACCTCGTTCTACCTGTTCAGCTATCCGTGGCTGCACTTCCTGACGAATCTGCTGATCTCGGTGGTGGTGCTCAGCCTGCTGAGCGCCCTGGCGGTTCACCTCGCGGTGGGTGCGGTGACCGTCACCGTTCCCGCCGTGCTCACCCCCGGCGGGACGGCGCGAGCCCGTCGGCAACGGTCTCGACTGCTCACCGCCGGGGCCAGGGCTCATCTGTCGGTGCTGGTGGCCATCGGTCTGGTGCTGGTGGGGTTGTCGAGCCTGTTGGGCCGCTACGGGCTGTCAGTGGCCCAGAGCCCGCTGTTCACCGGAATCGGTTACACCGCCGACCACTACCGGACCACCGCCAAGATCATCGTGGCGGTCATCTCCTTCCTGGTCGCGCTGCTGTTCCTGGCCAACGCGAGGCTTCGTCACTGGGGGGTGCCGAGTGTCGGGATCGTGCTGATGCTCATCGCCACGGTGATCGTCCAGGGCATCTATCCGGCCTTCATGCAGCGCTTCTCGGTGACCCCGGACGCTCCTGACAAGGAGCGTCCCTACATCGCCAACAACATCGCGGCCACCCGATCGGCCTTCGGCATCGCCGGCACCACCGTCTCCGACTACGCGGCGAGCACCACCGCCAGCGCCGGCCAGCTGAAGTCCGATGCCGAGGCCGTGCCATCCATCCGACTGATGGATCCGGCGGTCATCGGGCCCACCTTCGAACAGCTCCAGCAGGTGCGTGGTTTCTACTCCTTCCCCAGCACCCTCGACGTCGACCGCTACCGGATCGACGGCTCGATGACCGATGCCGTGGTGGCGGCCCGCGAGATCGACCTCAGCGGTCTGACCGACAAGAGCTGGAACAATGTGCACACCGTGTACACCCACGGCTACGGGCTGGTCGCCGCCTACGGCAACCGGCGGCAGGCGTCCGGGGAGCCGGAGTGGCTGGCCCGCGACCTTCCCACGGTGGGAAAGCTCACCGCCACCCAGTCGCGCATCTACTTCGGGGAACGTGCCTCGCAGTATGTCGTGGTGGGTTCGGCTCCGGGAACCGCGCCGGTCGAGCTCGACACTCCCGGTGGCGGCAAGGCCGACTCCGGGGGGGAGAGCAAGACCACCTACAGCGGCAAGGGCGGGGTGTCGATCGGCAACTTCCTGGTGCGCGCCATGTACGCCACCAAGTTCGCCGACATCAACCTGATGCTCTCGGACCGGGTCAGTGCGCAGTCGAAGATCCTTTACGACCGCACCCCCCTGGAGCGGGTCACCGAGGTCGCCCCCTGGCTGAAGGTGGACAGCGACCCGCTGCCGACCCTGGTCGACGGGAGGCTGGTGTGGATCGTCGACGGGTACACCACCTCCAGCAATTACCCCAACTCGACCCGGGTGGACCTGCGCCAGGCGAGCAACGACTCCACATCCCAGCAGCGGCAGAGCCAGCCCGACCAGCAGATCAACTACATCCGGAACTCGGTCAAGGCGGTTGTCGACGCTTATGACGGCACCGTTCAGCTGTATGCCTGGGACTCCTCCGACCCGATCCTGAAGACCTGGCAGAAGGTCTACCCGGGCACCGTCAAGCCCCGCTCGGCGATGTCGGCCGAGCTGCTGGCCCATGTCCGGTACCCCCAGGACATGTTCAAGGTCCAGCGTCAGATCCTGGGCCGGTACCACACCACCGATCCCGACACCTGGTACCAGCGCAACGACCTGTGGCAGACCCCCGCCGATCCGGTCCGCGCCAGCGCGGGCAGCCAGCCGCCCTACTACCTCACGATCCGCTGGCCCAACGAGACCAACCCGGTGTTCCGCATCACGACGGTGATGGTGCCCTACAAACGGGAGAATCTTGCCGCGTACATCTCGGTCGGCTCGGACGCCACCAAGTCCGACTACGGCAGGATCCGGGTACTGCGGATGTCCAGCTCGACCCAGATCGACGGGCCGAACCAGACCGCCAGCGCCATCACCTCAGACACCACCGTCTCGGCCAAGCTGCTGCCCTACCAGAACAAGGGGTCGGCGAGCGCCAGCCTCGGCAATCTGCTCACCCTGCCGGTCGGCGGGGGACTGCTGTACGTCCAGCCGATCTACGCCCAGCGGCAGACCGGTTCGGGCGGCTACCCGGTGCTGAGATTCGTGGCGGTCCGGTTCGGAACCCATGTCGGTATCGGCAGCACCCTCCAGGAGTCCCTCGACCAGGTCTTCGGGGGAGACGCCGGTGCGCAGACCGCCGAGACCCAGGACTCCAACGGGTCCGGCCAGTCGCAGGGCTCGACGGCCGCCACCACCAGGCAGGCCAGGGAACTGCTGAGCCAGGCCCAGAGTGCCTTCACCGCCGCCGACAAGGCACTGCAGAATGGCGACCTCGCGGAGTACCAGAAGCAGGTCGACAGGGCCCAGGACCTGGTCTCCCAGGCCCTGAAACAGGTGAGATGAGTCTCCCGCCGGGTGGTGGCCCTCGCGCATAGGGTGGGTCCATGACACCCGGTGATGTGCACGAGATCCCACTGACCGACCAGATCCGGCTGCTCTCGGGCGCCGACGACTGGCACACCGAGTCGGTTCCCCGGATCGGCCTGCGGGCCCTGAGGCTCTCCGATGGTCCCAGTGGGCTGCGGGTGCCCGACGACCACGGCGGATCGCTGCCGGCCACCTGCTTCCCCGGAGCCGCAGTGCTGGGTTCCAGCTGGGACCGTGAACTGCTCGGCGAGGTCGGCGGGGCGCTGGCGGCCGAGGCCGGTGTGCAGGGGGTCGATGTGATCCTCGGGCCGGGGATCAACATCAAACGTCATCCTTTCGGCGGCCGGAACTTCGAGTACCTGTCTGAGGATCCGCTGGTCTCAGGAGAACTCGCGGCAGCGGTGATCAACGGAATCCAGGGTCGGGGGGTCGGCGCCTGCGTCAAGCACTTCGCCGTCAACAACCAGGAGACCCTGAGGCTGTGCGTCGACGCGGTGGTCGACGAGCGGACTCTTCACGAGATCTACCTGGCCGCCTTCGAGACGGTCGTCGCCAAGTCCCATCCGGCGGCGGTGATGGTCTCGTACAACCAGATCAACGGCGTCGCCGCCACGACCAATGCCGCCCTGATCGGCTCCCTGCTGCGCGGACGGTGGGGATACCGCGGTCTGGTGATGAGCGACTGGTGCGCGATCTGGGACCGGGTCGCCTCGCTGGATGCCGGGGTCGACCTGGAGATGCCGTCGAGCCACGGCGCCTTCGACCGATCGGTGGCTGCTGCGGTGCGCGGCGGGCGGCTGTCGGCCGATGCAGTGGCCAGCTCGGCCGCTCGGGTGGCGGCACTGGCCGATCGGATCAGCCCGCCGCCGGTCCACGAACTGCCGGTCGCCGAGCATGACGCACTGGCTCGTCGGGCAGCCGCCGCGGGCACCGTGCTGGCCGCCAATGACGGCGTCCTGCCGCTGGCCGCCGGCTCCAGGGTGGCCGTCATCGGTGCCTTCGCGGTCCGCCCGCGATTCCAGGGATCCGGCTCCTCCCAGGTCAACCCGACCCAGGTCAGTGGACTGCTCGAGGCGCTGGCCGGCAAGGAGGTCGAGGTGCGGTACGCCCGCGGCTACGATCCCGAGGACCACCGCACCGACGCCGTGCTGGTCGCCGAGGCCGCCGAGAGGGCGGCCGAGGCCGATGCCGCGGTGGTGATCGTCGGCCTTCCGGAGGAGATGGAATCGGAGGGATACGACCGCACCGCCCTCCAGCTGCCCGCCCAGCACGACGCGGTGGTCAGAGCCGTGCTGGCTGCCAACCCGCACACCGTGGTGGTGGTCTGCTCGGGCTCGCCGGTGGCACTGCCGTGGGCCGACAGGGCGGCGGCAGTGCTGCTGGCCGGGCTGGGCGGCCAGGCCGGCGGGGCCGCGCTGGCCGACATCCTGGTGGGGGACGCCGAGCCCGCGGGACGCCTCGCCGAGACCTGGCCGCATGACCTGAGCGAGGTGGCCTCCGATCCGTACTTCCCCGGTACCGGCTCGATGGTGCAGTACCGGGAGGGCGCGGCGGTCGGTTACCGGCACACCACCACCGAGGCGATCACTCCGGCGTTCTGCTTCGGTCACGGGCTGTCCTACACCAGCTTCGAGTGGTCCCGGATGGCTCTGGATGCCACCGATATCGGCGCCGGAGAGGGGTTCTCGGTCACCCTCACGGTGGCCAACACCGGGACACGGGCCGGTTCCGACGTCGTCCAGGTCTATCTGGCAGACCGCACCGGGGTGACATCGCGACCGCGTCGCTGGCTGGCCGGGTTCGCCAAGGTGAGGCTGGAACCAGGGCAGTCGCGCCGGGTCGAGGTCGAGGTGTCATCCCGCGAGCTGGCTTTCTGGGACACCGAGGAGCACGACTGGCGTGTTCCCTCCGGGGCATTCAGCGTGGAGGTGGCACGCTCCTGCCAGGAGATCGTCGAGGTGATGGAGCTGCGGGTGGCCGACGGAGTCGACCATGCCCCCGAACGTGCCTGGACGCCCTTGGTGGCTGCCTCCGACGAGTCCTTCGCCGCGCGGCTCGGCCGGCCGGTGCCGAGCGTTCCGCCGGCCCGCCCGTTCACCGCGGCCTCGGTGCTCGGTCAGACCAGGGCTCACCCGGTGGGAGCGGCGGTGCACGCTGTGATGGTCCATCGCTGTGTGGACGCCCAGGCCGATCCGCGACTGCGCCGGATGATGCAGCGCTCCGTCGACGAGCTGCCGCTGCGCAACCTGCCCTCGATGTCGGGAGGGCTGGTTCCGGTGGAGGCCGTTCCGCTGCTGGTCGACGTCCTCAACGGCGCTCCGGACGCCATTCTGCGACGGTCCCTGGGCGGCGTCGGCGATCTCGGCAGGGGGTTGTTCGAGAGGGCCAGGTCGATCCTCACACGGTGGGGCGGACCCCAGGACTAGGCCACTGTGCTGCAGACAGGAAGAAGGTCCCGGCTCCATGAGGAGCCGGGGACCAACCTGTGGTAGCGGGGACAGGATTTGAACCTGTGACCTCTGGGTTATGAGCCCAGCGAGCTACCGAGCTGCTCCACCCCGCGTCGGCCTTGTCGACCATACCCGGCGACCCGGGCCAGGACAAGAAGAAGGTCCCGGCTCCTCGAGGAGCCGGGACCAACCTGTGGTAGCGGGGACAGGATTTGAACCTGTGACCTCTGGGTTATGAGCCCAGCGAGCTACCGAGCTGCTCCACCCCGCGTCGCAAGAGAAAACACTACCTGAGTGGTCATTCACAAGCAAATCTGCGGAGGACGCGGCCCTCGGCGCGACGGCGCATACCACCGGCGGCAGAGGTTCCCATCGTGTGAGACGACCCCTGCGGGCTCCCTAGACTTGGGCGCCATGAAGGCACTCCTGCTCGAGAACATCCATGACGAGGCCGTCAGGACTCTACGATCCCAGGGTTACGATGTGGAGCGCCTCAGCAAGGCGCTGGGCGAGGACGAACTCATCGAGGCCCTCGACGGTGTCGACCTGCTGGGGATCCGCTCGCGCACCGGAGTCACCAGGAAGGTCATCGAGGCCCGCGGTCAGTCCCTCACCGCGGTCGGCGCGTTCTGCATCGGCACCAACCAGATGGATCTGCCCGCGCTGGCGGAGGCCGGCGTCGCAGCCTTCAACGCCCCGTACTCCAACACCCGCTCGGTGGTGGAGCTGGTGATCGGTGAGATCATCGCACTGGCCCGACGACTGGGGGACCGCAACACCCAGATGCACAACGGGGTGTGGCGCAAGTCGGCGGTCGGATCCCACGAGATCCGCGGCCGCAAGCTCGGCATCGTCGGTTACGGCAATATCGGCTCCCAGTTGTCGGTGCTGGCCGAGGCGATGGGCATGCGGGTCTGGTTCTACGACAAGGCCGACAAGCTTCCGCTGGGCAATGCCCAGAAGTGCGACTCCCTGGAGGAGCTGCTGCAGACCGTGGAGACGGTCAGCATCCATGTCGACGGGCGCAAGGACAACATCGCGCTGTTCGGTCCCGCTGAGTTCGAGATGATGCGGCCGCGTTCGCTGCTGATCAACTGCTCGCGCGGCAGGATCGTCGACATCGACGCCCTGGTGGAGAATCTGCGTACCGGCCACATCGCCGGAGCCGCGCTCGACGTCTTCCCCTCCGAGCCCAGGTCCGGCGACGAACCCTTCATCTCCCCGCTCACCACTCTCGACAATGTCATCCTCACCCCCCATGTCGGCGGCTCCACCCAGGAGGCCCAGGTCGATATCGGTCGCTACGTGGCCAACAAGCTCATCGACTACACCGAGAACGCCTCGACCAGCATGAGCGTCAACCTGCCCGACATCACGCCGGCCCCGGTAGTGGGCACCCGGATCGGGCACCTGCACCGCAACATTCCCGGTGTGATGGCCCACCTCAACCGGTTGGTCGCAGACCACGGCGGCAATGTCGTCTACCAGGCACTGGCCACCCGCGGGGAGTACGGGTACACGGTGCTCGACATCGCCGAGACCGATCGTGGCCTGCTGTCGGATGTCGCCCACCTGGAAGGGACCATCCGCGCCCGGGTGCTGTGAGCCGTCTGCGGCACGCTCAGCTGGGACGTACCGCCTCGAGGGCCCGGTCGTGCAGCAGACCGTTGCTCGCCATCGCATTGGGGCCCCAGGGCCCGTCGGCGCCGTCCAGGGAGGTGAACCGGCCCCCGGCCTCCCTCACGATGACATCCAGAGCGGCCATGTCGTGCAGGTTGAGGTCTGGCTCGCAGGCCAGATCGACGACCCCCTCGGCAACCAGCATGTAGGACCAGAAGTCCCCGAAGGCCCGGGTCCGCCACACGGTGCGCATCAGTTCGCCGAAGCCGTGACCGCGGCCGGCCGCCACCCAGCCGCCCAGCGAGGAGTAGGACAGGAAGGCGTCCTCCAACCGCGATACCCCCGAGACGTGGATCGGGCGGGCCTTCAGCAGTGAGCTGCCGGTCCAGGCCCCCGACCCCTCGGCCGCCCACCAGCGCCGCCGCAGCGCCGGAGCCGAGACCACCGAGGCCACCACGTGGTCCTCGACCGCCAGTCCGATCAACGTCGCCCAGACCGGCACCCCGCGCACATAGTTGGCGGTGCCATCGATCGGGTCGACGATCCAGCGGCGAGGGCCATGCCCCGAATCGGGCCTCTCCTCACCGTGCACGGCGTCCCGGGAACGGCTCTTGGACAATGTGCGACGCACCGAGTCCTCGACTGCCAGGTCGGCGTCGCTGACCTCGGTGTGATCGGGTTTGGAGGAGACGTGCAGATCAGCGGCCTGGAAACGTGCCATCGTGATGGAGTCGGCGTCGTCGGCCATCACATGGGCCAGTCGGAGATCATCGGTGTAGTCGGTCATGGTCCCACGCTAGTGACTTGAGGCAGACCATGGCCCTGGTGTCCACGACTCACCCCGTGGGGCCGGGCGGTGCCCGCACCGGCCGGTTCGCCTCCCGCCGGATTCGCGGCGGGGCTCAGCGGGTGGTGCGAGCGGCATCCAGCCTGCGGAAGGAGTCCAGCCGTATCGGTGAGATCTCGGATCGTGCCAGTGCCTCGTCGAGTCCGCAGTCCTGCGCACCGGCGGTGTGCGGGCAGCCGCGAGGGCAGTCGGCGGTGAACCGGTCCAGATCCGGGAAGGCCGCCAGCACGTCCTCGGAGGTGACATGGGACAGCCCGAAGGATCGCACCCCGGGGGTGTCGATGATCCAGCCCCCGCCGGGGAGCTCGAGGGCCACCGCCGAGGTGGAGGTGTGGCGTCCCCTCCCCGTCACCTCGTTGACCTGGCCGGTGCGCCGGTCCACGCCGGGCACCAGAGCGTTGATGAGGGTGGACTTGCCCACCCCGGAGTGGCCCACCAGCACGGTGGTCCGATCGGCCAGCAGTTCGCCTACCGGCGCCAGGTCGGAGCCGGGGGAGCGGGTCACCACCGGAACCCCCAGCGGCCGGTACATCGCGATGAGGTCATCGGCGGGAGCGAGATCGGCCTTGGTGAGGCAGAGCACCGGATCGACCCCTGCCTCATAGGCGGCCACCAGGATCCGGTCGATCATTCCCACCCGGGGTGGCGGATCGGCCAGCGCGGTGACGATGAAGATCTGGTCGGCATTGGCGACGATGGGACGTTCATAGGGGTCGGTGTCATCGGCGGTGCGGCGCAGCACAGTGGCCCGCGGCTCGGTCTCAGCGATCCTGGCAAGACTGCCCTGGGTGCCGCTGACGTCCCCGTCGAGGCGCACCCGGTCCCCGACGATGACGGCCTTGCGCCCCAGCCGGCGGGCCTTGGCGGCGTTGACATCGCGTCCCTCCAGCCTCACCCGGCAGCGTCCCCGGTCGATCGCCAGCACGGCACCAACCGGCAGTTCGGAGTAGTCGGGACGGTTCTTGGTTCTGGGCCGGGTGCGCCGAGGCCGTCCGAAGGCCTCCTCGTCGTTGGTGTCGACCCCTGAGGAGGCCAGTCGGCGTGGGCTCATCGGGGGTCTACCAGCCCGAGCCACATCGCCGGAAACCGCGGCATCGTCTTGGAGGTGCAGGAGATGTCGTCGAGGAGGACGCCGTCGGCCACCAGGCCGATCAACGCCTCGGCGTGGGCCATCCGGTGATCGGCATGACAGCACACCACCCCACCGTGCAGCTCTCCCGGTCCGTGTCCCTCGATGACCAGGCCGTCGGCGATCTGGCGGATATCCGCTCCCAGAGCCGACAGCTCGGTCTCCAGGGCGGCGAGCCGGTCGGTCTCGTGGCCACGGATGTGAGCGACGCCGTGGATCTCGGTGCGGCCCTCGGCCAGCACCGCCAGGGCGGCCACCACCGGGGTGAGCTCGGAGGCCTCGTGCAGGTCGATGTCGGCGCCGTTCAGCCGCCGGGGCCCGGTGACGGTGACCGTCTGTTCGCTGAGGTCGACAGCGGCCCCCATCAGCTGGGCGATGTCGAGGAAATCCGCCCCGGGCTGGGTGGTCCGGACGGGCCACCCGGGCACGCTCACCGATCCGCCGGTGGCCATCGCGGCCGCCAGGAACACTGCGGCATTGGTGAGATCGGGTTCCACGGTGGCATCCAGGGCCGCGACGGGTCCCGGGGCGATCAGCCAGTGATCGGCCTCGGGGGTGTCGACGTGGACGCCGCGTTCGGCCAGCATCTGGCAGGTCATCTGGATGTGGGGGGCCGAGGGGATCGAGGGGCCGACATGGCGTAGGTCCAGACCTCCGGGGTAGCGAGCACCCGAGAGCAGTAGAGCTGAGATGAACTGGCTGGATCCCGAGGAGTCGATGGTCACCCGGCGGCCCGTCAGCCTCTGGGGCACATCGAGGCGGAACGGCAGCTGATCGGCGTCCGCCCTGACCCCGAGCTGGCGCAGGGCATCCAGCACGGGAGCGACCGGCCGGGCCGAGGCGGCCGGATCGCCGATGAAACGGGTCGATCCAGGCGCCAGAGCGGCAGCCGCCGGCAGGAATCTCATCACCGTCCCGGCCAGGCCGCAATCGATGGCTGAGGTCGCAGCATGCAACTGATGGGGTGGCAGCACCCTGACCCGACCCGGCGCCAGATCCTGGAAGCCGACACCCAGACCGGCCAGGCCGGCCCTCATCAGCTCGGTGTCCCGGCTGTCGAGCACCCCGTCCAGGTCACTGGGGCTCTGGGCCAGGCCGGCCAGCAGCAGGGCTCGATTCGTCTGGGACTTCGAACCGGGTACCACCACACGGCCGCTCACCGGGCCACCGGCCCGCGCGGCCGACCAACCGGTGGCAGTCGAGGAGGGCTCAGGCACCGATCTGCTTCCGCACCTCTTTGGTCGCCTTGGTGGCCTTCTTCTGCAGCTTCTTCTGGGCCTTCTGCGCCTTCTTGGAGGCCTTCCCGCCCAGGTCGCGGGCGTCATCGGCGATCGCCTGGCGACGCTGCTCGGCACGCCACCCCAGACTGGGATGTCCGGCGGTGTCGCGGGAGGCCATCATAGCCGCTCCCAGCAGGGCCACGTTGCGCAGCAGGACACGGCGCTGAGCGGCGCGGTCCTGCTTGGGCAGGGTCTTGTCGGGAAGCGAGGCGAGCACGTGAGGAACCATCGTGAGGGCAACCGATGCCGCACCGACCCGGCGCAGCAGTCCGGTGGCCATCCCGACGCCGCCGACCAGCTGGGCAGCGCCGGTGAGGCGGACCAGGGACTTGGTGTCCTCGGGAAGCCTGGAACTCACCGCCGCCGGCAGGGAGCGCTGCAGCAGCGGGAGCAGCCGGTCGGCAACCGGCTCGGCATCGGCGACGAAGGAGTCCGGCTTCAGCGCCGAATTGGCTCCATTGACGATGAAGTAGCTTGCGAACAGGGTTCGGCCCAGACCACGAATGATGCTCATGACTCCATTAGTACCGTCTGAGGGGCACCGGCGGAAGCAGATCCGGTCAATCCATGGACTTCTCTGCCTGCATCGCGGGCAGTGCCGGGGGAATACTGGGACCCCGGCGGTGTTCCAGATGGTATGGCTACTGCGATCGTGACCGGCCCGGCCCGGGCGAGGACGGCGGGCACCTGCCCGCCTCGCGAGCTCGCGCGAGTGCGCGGGCTGCGGCGTGGACTACGCTTGCAGCCGATGACCCTCCCAGATACTCCGGCGCAGGCCGAGACTCTCCCGGATCTGGCCGAGGAGACCGATGAGCAGCGTGTGGAACGTTTCGAGCGCGATGCCATGGGCTACCTCGACCAGCTCTATGGTGCTGCCCTGAGGATGACGCGTAATCCCGCCGACGCCGAGGACGTCGTGCAGGAGAGTTACGCCAAGGCCTTCTCGTCCTTCAAGCAGTTCAAGCCGGGGACCAATCTCAAGGCGTGGCTGTTCCGAATCCTCACCAACACCTACATCAACACCTATCGCAAGGCGCAGCGGCGTCCACAGACCTCCGATGACGAGAATGTCGAGGACTGGCAGATCGCCCGGGCAGCCTCCCACCAGGCCACCGGCCTGCGCTCGGCCGAGGTCGAGGCGCTGGACGCGATGCCCGACACACAGGTGCTGGATGCTCTGGAGGGGCTCTCCGACGACTTCCGCCAGGTGGTCCTGCTGGCCGACGTCGAGGGATTCTCATACAAGGAGATCGCACAGATCATGGGCACTCCGATCGGCACGGTGATGTCCCGGCTGAACCGGGCCCGCAAGCAGCTTCGCGCGCAGCTGGTCGATGTGGCCGGTGCTCGCGGCATCGGCCCGCTGGCCGGCAAGGTCGATGAGGAGACGCTCGGTCAGGAGGTGCACTCATGACGAATGACCCGGACCCGGCGTACTGCCCCGAGGATGCCTGCGACTGGGCACTGGAGCATCTCCAGGCCTTTCTGCACGGTGAACTGGACGAGGAGCAGGCCGATGCCTTCCGCCGCCACATCGCCGCCTGCGAGTCCTGTCTGGACGAGGCTGATCTGGAGGCGGCGGTGAGCCGGGCGCTGCAACGCTGCAACCGCAGTGCCAGGGCCAACTCCTCGCTGCGGCTCAAGATTGTGCGAATGCACATCGAAGGCTGAGCGCGGTGCACATCGAGGGCTGAGAGCGATGCCCCAGACGAACAGGGCTCCCGTCATCAGACGGGAGCCCTGGTGCACCCGGTCACGGGCCGGGTGGAGCGCACCGGTGCGGTGCGCCGGGATCAAGCGTTGGGACGCTTGCCGTGATTGGCGTTCTTCTTGCGACGCGCGCGACGCTTGCGGCCTGTCTTGCCCATGGCGCTCTCCTCAACTCGGTGCACCCTCCGACGGAGGGGCCGCGTGATGCGCGGCAACGACCATCCATTGTGCCGCAGAGCGCTGGCTCAGCCAAATGACGCCTGTCGGTCGGCCTCCGGCAGCCTCCTGCCACCACCGCGATGGCTGCTGGCCCGCTGCGACCAGGAGTGTGCAGGGGCCATAGAGTGGGGCCATGCCTTCCCTGGACCGGTTCATGGTTGCCCGAAGCCAGCTCGACCAGGACGACGTGGCCTGGCTGGGCGCCGTGGTCGAGGAGTGGCAGATCCTGGCCGACATGTCCTTCTCCGACCTCATCCTGTGGGTACCCGATGAGAACCCGTCGATCTACTGGGCGGCCGCTCAGGTGCGGCCCGACACCGGTCCCACCGCACTGGAGGACGACGTGGTGGGGGAGTCGGTGGCCTTCGACGACGAGAACCTGGTCACCGAGGCCTTCATGAGCGGTCAGATGTGCGAGACCAGCGACAACAAGCTGTCGGCCGGCATCCCGGTCGATGTGTGGGCGATCCCGGTGATCCGCCACGACGAGGTCATCGCGGTCGTGGAGAGGCACACCAACCAGATGGGGGTGCGAGCCCCCGGGTCCACCGAGGACAATTACCTGGAGATCGCCGGGATCCTCTCCGAGATGCTCCACCACGGCCAGTTCCCATTGTTCCCAGGCCACGATCGGGCGCTGGCGCCCGGAGTGACCGATGGGGTGCTGCGGGTGGCCACCACCGGAATGGTGACCTATGCCAGTCCCAATGCTCTGTCGGCCTTCCGCAAGCTGGGGCTGTCGGGGGACCTTGACGGCGAGTACCTCATCCCGGTGGTACGTGAGCTGTGTCCCAACCTTCAGGATGTCGGCCAGACGGTCGGGCTGGACCTGGAGGGCCGCTCGCTGCGCGAGACCGACATCGACAACTCCGAGGCGACGCTGCGTGCCCGGGTGATCCCGCTACGCACCTGGCTCGACGACTTGGAGGTGCCGGCGGGCACCCTGATCCTGGTTCGCGATCTCACCGAGTTGCGCACCAGGGACCGCCAGTTGGTCACCAAGGACGCCACCATCCGCGAGATCCACCACCGGGTCAAGAACAACCTCCAGACGGTGGCCGCGCTACTGCGGCTGCAATCGCGTCGGATGACCAATGTCGATGCGAAGCTCGCCCTCAAGCAGGCGATGGCGCGGGTCGCAGCCATTGCTGTGGTCCATGAGATCCTCTCCCAGAACTTCGACGATGAGGTGGAGTTCGACGAGGTCGTCGACCGGATCCTGCGGATGGTGGGTGACGTTGCCGCCTCCTCGGGCAGGGTGATCGCCCGACGGGAGGGAAGTTTCGGCAAGGTGCGCGCTGATATCGCCACGCCTCTGTCGTTGGCCACCACGGAGTTGTGCCAGAACGCCATCGAGCACAGTCTGGCCTCCTCCTCGGGGGAGGTGGTGGTCCACCCCTACCGCGAGCAGGGCCACCTCATCGTGGAGATCAGGAACGACGGCAAGCCGCTGCCCGAAGGATTCTCGCTGTCGGATCACCGCAAGTCCCTGGGACTGTCGATCGTCAGCACCCTGGTTCAGGATCTTGGCGGCACCTTCACCCTCCAGAACAACCCGGAGGGCAAGGGCACCTGCGCCACGATCAGCGCCAGGCTCGATCAGCCCGGCGCCACGGCCGAGTGATCCAGGTCAGGACCGACGGACCCGGGAGCGGGACTGACGGCGCTTGATGGCTCGACGCTCATCCTCGCTCATTCCCCCCCACACGCCGTGATCCTGGCCGGCCTCCAGAGCCCATGTCAGACACTCGGTGCGAACCTCGCATCGAGCGCAGACCCTCTTGGCGGCCGAGATCTGGGCCAGAGCGGGACCGGTGTTGCCGATCGGGAAGAACAGCTCCGGATCCTCGTCCAGGCAGGCAGCCTTGTGGCGCCAGTCCATGCGTATGTCACTCCTTCAGGGCCCACGTGGCGTGGGTATAAGCACAAGTTCTCGTGCAGCCCGCCGGTCGGGCTGTCGTCCGATCCAGCGATGGGATCACCGTCGCAGATGACGCACAGTTCTGGTCGGACCAATAAATACTGGCAACTAGTTGGGCTCTTGACAAGACCCATTCCGGTTGTGCAGGCGATCGACCGTCAATTGTGCGCAGGTGTGCACCGGTTCGCAGATCCGCTGGAGGCGGAGCACCGCCCCTATGATATGCGGGAGGCCGCAGTTGCGGAAGGATTTCGGGAAGGACCTTGAGTGAGGGATGTGCCGAAGTCCGGTGCCGGGCCCGAGGGGCTGAGCGCGCGGCGGGCAGGTTGGCGATGGCTGGCCAGTTCTGCCACCTGGCTGTCAGCCCTGGTGATTGCCGGGGTGGCAGTCGGTTCGGTGGCAGGAGGCCATGGTCGGTTCGCCCTCGGGGTCGCGGCCATGCTGCTGGTCTACGCCGTCCTGCTGGGTCTGATCGGGTGGGCCGCGCATCGCGCCAGGAGCTGGGCGGACGGCCTGCTGATCGGTAGTGCATTGCTGCACATCGCGGTCCTGGTCAGCCTGCTGGGCTCAGGTGCGCCCCGCTGGTTCTGGTCCATCCTGCTGATCCCCGGCGCCGTCCTGGTGGCTGCTGTGATGCTCTCACTGGGACGACGCCGGGCGATCTGAGATGCCGGCCCAGCTGGCCTACTGCGTGAAGGCGGCCTCCAGAAGGGCCTCCTGTTCAGCCATGTGGACGCTGTGCTGGCCCACCGAAGCTGCTGCCGAGGAGGGCCGGGCGGTTACCGTCATGGCGTCCAGCAGGCCAGGTCGGATGGCGGAGACCGCCTGGCCGAGGTGAGCTCGCATGAAGGGCCAGGGACCCTGGTTCACCGGCTCCTCCTGGACCCAGCGGATGTCGGTGAGCTGGCCATAACCCTCCAGCGCCTCCACCAGCTGCCTGGCGGGAAGTGGATAGAGCCGCTCCAGGGTGACGATCGCCACCTCATCGTCAAGATGCTCCTGGGCACGGCGTCGCAGCAGCTCCCAGCGGACCTTTCCCGAGCACAGGATCAGGCGATGCACTCGCGAGGGGTCGCTGATCGATTCATCGCCGATCACCTGACGCCACCGGCCCTGGGTGAAATCCTCCACGGTCGAGGCCGCAGCCTTGTTGCGCAGCATCGACTTGGGGGTGGCAATCACCACCGGGCGGTGCAGGTTGACGTAGGCGTGGTAACGCAGCAGGTGGAAATAGCTCGCGGCGCTGGAGGGCTGGCAGACCGCCATCGCCTCCTCGGCGCACAGCGACAGGAACCTCTCCAGTCGGGCCGAGGAGTGGTCGGGGCCCTGACCCTCGTAACCGTGCGGCAGCAGCAGCACCACTCCGGACTTCTGCCCCCACTTGGCACCTGCCGAGGCGATGAACTCGTCGATGATCGGCTGGGCGACATTGGCGAAGTCGCCGAACTGGGCCTCCCACAGCACCAGGGAGTTGGGTCGGGCCACCGAGTAGCCGTACTCGAAGCCCAGCGAGGCGTACTCGTTGAGCGGGGAGTCGTAGATGTCCAGGCCCCCCTTGATCCCCTCGATGTGGTTGATCGGGACATAGTGCTTGTTGGTGACCCGGTCGACAATGGTGCCGAAGCGCTGGGAGAAGGTCCCTCGACGGGAGTCCTGGCCCGTCAGCCGGACGTGCAGTCCCTCGGCCACCAGCGATCCCAGCGCCAGCATCTCCGCCGAGGCCCAGTCGATCGGTCCCTCGCCGCGCAGCGCCTTGGCGCGGCGGGCCAGCTGGGGGGAGACCTTCGGGTGGGGGGTGAACGAGGCCGGCAGCTCGGCCTGGGCGGCGGCCACCTTGTCCATCAGCTCCGCGCTGATGGCGCTGGGCTGGGTTCTGGGCCTCTTGACCGGGTAGTCCGGCACCGAGTCGTAGGGCTGGGGCCGGGAGTTGGCATCCCGGACCTGCTCGAAGGCGGTCTCCAGCTTCTTGCGGAAGCTGGTCATGGCGGCATCGGCGTCCTCCAGGGTGATGTCGCCGCGGCCGATGAGGTTCTCGGTGTACACCTTGCGGATCGACCTCTTGTGGGTGATGAGGTCATACATGTGCGGCTGGGTGAAGCTCGGGTCATCGCCCTCGTTGTGTCCCCTGCGCCGGTAGCAGACCAGGTCGACCACCACATCGCGGTGGAAGGTCTGCCGGTAGGAGAAGGCGATGTTGGCGGCCCGGGCCACCGCCGCCGGATCGTCGCCGTTGACGTGGATCACCGGGGCCGCGATGGACTTGGCCACGCCGGTGGCGTACTGGGAGCTGCGACCGTCGCCGGGGGCGGTGGTGAACCCCACCTGATTGTTGACCACCAGGTGGATGGTCCCGCCGGTGCGGTAGCCGCGCAGCTGGCTCATCTGCAGAGTCTCGAAGACCACTCCCTGGCCGGCGAAGGCGGCGTCGCCGTGCATCAGGATCGGCAGCACCGGGAAGTCGGTGGAGTTGTCGAGAACGTCGAGCTTGGCCCGGCAGATTCCCTCCAGCACCGGATCGACGGCCTCCAGGTGGCTCGGATTGGCGGCCACCGAGGCCTTGATGGTGTGGCCCGAGTGGGCGGTGAACATCCCCTCGTCTCCCAGGTGATACTTGACATCACCGGAGCCCTGGGCGTTGGAGGGTTCGGCGTTGCCCTCGAACTCGCGGAAGATCTGACCGTAGGACTTGCCGATGATGTTGGCCAGGACATTGAGCCGGCCCCGGTGCGGCATCCCGATGCAGACCTCCTCCAGACCCTGGTCGGCGGCCTGGGCGCAGATCGCCGCCAGCAGCACGATCGCCGACTCGCTGCCTTCCAGGCTGAACCGCTTCTGGCCGACGTACTTGGTCTGCAGGAAGGTCTCGAAGACCTCGGCATCGGTGAGCTGGTCGAGGATCTGCAGGTAGATGTCGCGTGACAGTGGCGTGTGGGCGCGCTCGAAGCGGTCCTGGAACCACCGTCGCTGCTCGTGGTCGGTGATGTGCATGTACTCGATGCCCATCGTGGAGGCGTAGGAGTCGCGCAGGATCTCCAGGATCTCGCGCAGCGAGAGATTGGCCCGTTTGACCCCGCCGAAGTTGTTGACCGGGAAGGTCCGGTCCAGGTCCCACAGGGTCAGCCCGTGGCTGTTGAGCATCAGGTCATGGTGGTAGCGGGGCTTGTACTCCAGCGGGTCCAGATCGGCCGACAGGTGCCCGAACTGTCGCCAGGCGTCGATCAGGGTGATGACGCGGACCTGCTTGCTCACCTGATCGGGTCGATTGGCCATCCGGTCGGCAGCCCACTGGACCGGGGCGTAGGGGATCCGCAGGGACTCGAAGATCTCCTCGTAGAATCGGTCGGCGCCCAGCAGCAACTGGTGGATCCGCTTGAGGAACTCCCCGGACTGGGCTCCCTGGATGATCCGGTGGTCATAGGTGGAGGTCAGCGTGGTCACCTTGGAGATCCCCAACTCGGCCAGCCGGGTGGGGCTGCCCCCCTGCCAACCCGCGGGGTAGTCAATGGATCCCACCCCCAGGATCATGCCCTGGCCGGGCATCAGCCGGGGGACCGAGTGGTTGGTGCCGATACCGCCGGGATTGGTCAGGGATGCGGTGACCCCCTTGAAGTCGTCGACCGTCAGCTCGTTGCGGCGTCCCTTGGCGACGATCTCCTCGTAGCCGGCCATGAACTGCCGGAAGTCCATCTCATTGGCCATCTTGATGGCCGGCACCACCAGCTTGCGGGTGCCATCGGATCCGACGACATCGATCGCCAGTCCGAGGTTGACCGAGGGATTCTCGATGATGCTGGGTCTGCCGTCGATCTCGGCGTAGGCGTTGTTCATCTCGGGGTTGGCCTTGAGGGCCTGGACCATCGCGTAGCCGAGGATGTGGGTGAAGGAGACCTTGCCGCCCTTGCTCTGGCGCAGAAACTTGTTGATCATCAACCGGTTCTCGATGACCAGTTTCATCGGGACATCTCGCACCGAGGTGGCCGTCGGCATCGACAGCGAGGACTCCATGTTCCGGGCGGTGCGCATCGGTGCCCCTCGAAGCCTCTCGGTGCGCGGTTGGGGCGGGTTGGAGTGTGGCGGGGCGGGGGTCCTGGGCGCCTCGGCCGCGACTGGTGGACGCCGTACGGGTGCGGCCTGCGGCGGTGCGGCTGCGGGCGGTTCGGGCAGCCCCTGGTCGACACTGGCAGCGGGAGCCGGATCGGGCGGCGTCTGTGGGCTGGCAGGAGCCTGGGCTGCCGGGGCGGCACCCTCGGCCTGGAAGAAGGTGACCCATTCGGGGCCTACCGATCCCGGGTCGGCGCGGAACTGGTCGCGCATCTCGTCGATGAGCCAGTCGTTGGCCCCGAACTCCGGGTTCGCCTGAGGAGTGGTCTGTCCGACGGTTCCTGATGACACCTCTGCGCCTTCTTCCGTGGTCGTGCACGGTGCGCGGTAGAGGTGGGCTGACTCAGCCCCAATCCACACAGCACCGTTGCCTTCGACCCCACTGCCGGGGCCCGTGTGGCCATGATGCTAGCGGGATGGGGACACTCACACTGTTTTCTCCAGAGGCGAGATCCCGCGGGCGCGGTCCGCCGCGGGGGCGGAGCTGGTCCGCAGCGAGACGACCAGCCCCCAGACACATATTCCCAGCGTCACCACCGCCATCAGGTTGCGTACCACCAGCAGCCCCGTGGCCCAGCCCGCGGGGATCGGGGAGATGATGTGGCTGTAGCTCAGCGGGTAGACGCACTGAGTGAGGAGGCCGGTGGCGAACAGCGCGCCGGCGATCCCCAGGCAGATCCGCCCGACCCGATCCAGGCGGCGTCTGGGCCAGTCCGCCTCGTCGCCGGACCGGTCGAGCAGCACGGCCACCGGAGCGCCCCACCAGATGAAGTACTGGGGGGACAGCGTCTTGTTGGCCACGATCAGCGCCCCGATGATCACCGCGGCGCCGAGCACCGCCTGCCGGTGGCTGAGTCCGCCGCGGGCCCAGGCGATCCAGCCGATCAGTGCCGCGGCGGCCACCGCCAGCACCATCGCCACCGACGAGAGGTTGAGCCACTCGGAAACGCCCGGGCCGCTGATCTCGTAGGCGTTGAAGGTCGACAGCGCCACCAGGTACTGATCGGGGGCCGAGATCGCGCGCTGCAACATCGGGACGGTGGCGGGGATCGACTCGATCTGCAGGCCCCGGTCGGACTGCCAGGTCAGCGGTGACAGCGAGCGCGTGATCCCGGCAGCGGCCAGGGAGCACAGTGCCAGTGCTGCGCCGCTGATCGCGAATGCCACCGCCCTGCGTACCGCTGCCCGGGTGCGTCCGATCATCGGCAGGATGAGCAGGGCCGGCCAGAGCTTGATGGCGGCCCCCACTGCCACTGCCGCCCCGCAGGCGGAGGGGTGACGCCGGAACCACAAGGCCGCCAGACCCATCGAGACTGCCGGAACCATGTCGAAACGGAACCACATCAAGGGCCCGATGGCCATCACGAAGAGGATCCACCACAGCGCCCCGACCCGGTGACCGTAGCGCCACAGGGCCAGTGTCATGATGGCGTCCAGCACGATCATCGCGACCACGAACAGCACGAGGAAATAGTTCGCATCGGAGCCGCCGGAGGCCCATAGCAGGGTTCTCATACCCCAGATCACCGGCACCGGGTACTCCCTCAGCATCTCCTGGACCGGAATGTGAGCTGCGGTGAGCCAGTAGTGGTAGTACCCCACGTCCCCGGTGATGTAGGAGGCATTGGGCAGTGTGAAGATCCGCAGCATCAGCAGCCTGGTGAGCACCCACAGCGCGGTGACACCGGCACCGGTGAGAAATTCGGCACGCGCCCGGTTGAAGGTCTTGCTCTGCTGAGGGTCCGGCACGGGGCCCCACTGTACTGGTTGCCCCCCAGCACACAGCCCGGCTGCTGCCCCCGCAGAGGTCCCGGGCCGGTCCTGACACGGTCCCTGCAACCATCATGCGGGCGCCCCCGGCGCGATTCGAACGCGCGCTCCCGCCTCCGGAGGGCGGTGCTCTATCCCCTGAGCTACGGGGGCCCGGTCCGAATCCTCGGACCAGTCATCGACTGTAGCGCCTGGCGGGCGGAAGCGGCAATCCGGGCGGGCGATCTGGCCTACCAGGTCATCGTACGGGTGGTCCGGCCATCTTGGGCGGTGGACGATGTGCGGGGCCGGTGGCGCAGATGGCAGGCTAGCGTCATGACCCATATGCATGTGGCAGGCTCTGTCCACGCCGACGTCGCCGCAGCAGGGCCGCAGTGGCTCACCGTTCCCACCGACGTCAATGAGTTGGACCCGGAGCTGTGGAGTTCGACGGTGCGGCGGCGTCGCGACGGGGTCCTGGAGGTGGGCGGGATCGACCTCAGGACTCTTGTCGGCCAGGTCGGTACCCCGGCGTACATCATCGATGAGGTGGACTTCCGGTCGCGTGCCCGGGCCTTCCGGGACGCCTTCGCCGGCTGGGACGTGTACTACGCCAGCAAGGCCTTCATCACCCGCACCGTGGCCGGTTGGGTCCACCAGGAGGGGCTGTTCCTGGAGGTCTGCACCGAGGGCGAGCTGAGGACTGCTCTGGAGGGCGGCTTCCAGGCGGCCCGGATCGGCATGCACGGCAACAACAAGTCGCGCCGGGAGCTGGAGCTGGCGCTGCGGGCCGGGGTGGGACGGATCATCGTCGACTCCTTGGACGAGATCGACCGGATCGAGGAGCTGTGCCAGCGCCTGGAGGTGAGGGCCCGCGTCATGGTGCGGGTGACCCCCGGGGTGGAGGCGCACACCCACGAGTACATCGCCACCGCCCATGAGGACCAGAAGTTCGGATTCTCGATCGCCAATGGCGCCGCGATGGTGGCGATGGTGAGATGTCAGTCCAGTCCGCTCATCGAGCTGCTCGGCATCCACTCCCATATCGGCTCGCAGATCTTCGACACCGGCGGTTTCGAGGTGGCGGCCCGACGCACCATGAAACTGCGCTGGCAGTTCCGCCAGGCCACCGGCGTGCTGCTGCCCGAGTTGGATCTCGGTGGTGGATTCGGCGTCGCCTACACCTCCCAGGACACCCCTTCGACACCTCAGGACCTGGCCGCCGACCTGCGCGACATCGTCGAGAGCGAGGCCGCTGCCCACCAGATGCCGGTTCCCCACGTCTGTCTGGAACCGGGCAGGGCGATTGTCGGACCGGCCGGGATGGCGGTCTATGAGGTCGGCACCGTCAAGCCGGTCGACCTGGACGGCGGGGCCCAGCGGGTCTACGTCTCGGTGGACGGCGGGATGAGTGACAACATCCGCCCGGCGCTGTATGCCGCCGAGTACTCGGCGGTGCTGGCCAACCGGTCCTCTGCCGAGCCCGGAACCCTGTGCCGGGTGGTCGGCAAGCACTGCGAGGGGGGCGACATCCTGGTCCGCGACGTCTACCTTCCCGCCGACATCCATCCGGGGGATCTCATCGCAGTGCCCACCTCGGGGGCCTACTCCCGCTCGATGGCCAGCAACTACAACCATGTGCCGCGCCCCCCGGTGATCTCGGTCCGTCAGGCAGAATGGACCACGCTGCTGCGCCGCGAGACCCTCGACGATCTGCTCGCCCTGGATGCCGGTCCGATCACCGGAACCCTCCCGCGTTGAAGCCACCAACCCGATGAATCCAGCAGAAGGACCCGCTCAGATGACCCTCACCAGCCCCCGCCCGGTTTCCGCCCCCTCAGGGCTGCCCCAGGAGCAGCTGCACCCGGGCACCCCGCTGCGGGTCGGCCTGCTGGGCTGCGGTGTGGTGGGTTCCCAGGTGGCCAGGATGATCCTGTCGCGCAGTGACGACATCTGCGCCCGGGTCGGCCGGTCGGTGGAGCTGGCCGGGATCGCGGTGGCCCACCCGGACCGCCCCCGTGCCCGGCTTCCCCAGGACCTGTTCACCGCAGACGCCGAGTCCCTGGTGGCCCGCGATGACATCGACATCGTCGTCGAGGTGATCGGTGGTATCCATCCCGCCTATGAGCTCATCATGACCGCCATCGAGCACGGTTCCTCGGTGGTCACCGCCAACAAGGCGCTGTTGGCGGCCCATGGCCATGAGATCTACGCCGCCGCGGACGCCCACGGCGTCGACGTCTACTACGAGGCTGCGGTGGCCGGCGCCATCCCGATCGTCCGCCCGCTGCGCGAGTCCCTGGTCGGCGACGAAATCCGGCGGGTGATGGGCATCGTCAACGGCACCACCAACTACATCCTGGACAAGATGACCAGCGAGGGGATGTCCTTCGACCAGGCACTCGCGGATGCCCAGCGGCTGGGCTTCGCCGAGTCCGATCCGACGGCCGACGTCGAGGGCTTCGACGCCGCCGCCAAGGCCGCGATCCTGGCCTCACTGGCCTTTCACACCCGGATCCGCGGTTCCCAGGTGTACCGCGAGGGAATCACCGGCATCACTCCCGAGGACATCACCGCTGCCCGCGGGATGGGTTGCGTCATCAAGCTGCTGGCGATCTGCGAGATGGAGCCCGAGGGGGTCTCGGTGCGGGTCCATCCGGCGCTGGTTCCGGAGGACCATCCGCTGGGCGGAATCCGCGGCGCCAACAATGCGATCTTCGTGGAGGCCCGGGAGGCCGGGCACCTGATGTTCATGGGCCCAGGCGCCGGCGGATCCCCCACCGCCTCGGCGGTGATGGGTGATCTGGTGACGGTCGCCCGCAACCGGATGCGCGGCGTCGCCGGGCAACCCCAGGCGATCTACGGGGACGTACCGGTGGCCGACATCGGTACCGTCCACACCCGTTTCCAGCTGAGCATCCAGGTACGCGACCAGCCCGGCATCCTCTCCCAGGTCGCCTCGATCTTCGCCTCCCACGGCGTCTCCCTGCAGACCGTCCAGCAGTCGGCCCTGGAGGGGGCCGGTAAGGAGGACGGCTGGTCGGCGACCCTGCGGATGGTCGTCCACCAGACGCGGGAGTCAGACTTCGAGGCCTGCCTGGTCGAGCTCAGTCAGTCGCCGTTGGTCAACGGGGAACCCCGGTTCATCCGGGTCGAGGGGATGTGAGATGGCGGCGAATCCTGCCGAGCCACTCGCCGGCCGCAAGGTCCGCGTCGAGGTGCCGGCCACCTCGGCGAATCTGGGCCCGGGATATGACTGCGTGGGTGTCAGCCTCAGCATGTGGGACCACGTCTCGGTGACCACACGTGACAGGCCCGGGTTGAGCATCCGAGTGGCCGGCGAGGGCCATGACACCGTGCCCCACGACGAGTCCCACCTGGTGGTGGCGACCCTGCGGCAGGGGCTGGTGGACCTGGGCCATCCCCGCCCGGACATCGGCCTGAAGCTGTCCGCCCACAACCGGACACCCCACAGCCGAGGGCTGGGATCCTCTGCGGCGGCGATCGCCTCGGGGCTGTGCCTGGCCTGGGGACTGGCCCGACCGGGGGAGCCCCTGGATCGTGACCGGCTACTCACCATGGCCGCTGCGATCGAGGGCCACCCCGACAATGCCGCGCCGGCCATCATGGGGGGCGCCCAGGTCGCCTGGGTGCAGGACGGCGAGGTGCGTCACATCGGGCTGGACGTGCATCCCAGGATCCGATTCCGGGCCTACGTGCCGGACCGTCATGTCCCCACCGCGCTGGCCCGACACGTGTTGCCGGCGACCATCCCGCGTGCCGATGCCGTTCACCAGGTGCTGGCCTCGACCCTGCTGGTGACCGCCTTGAGCACCGCTCCGCAGTATCTGCTGGCCGCCACCCAGGACTGGATCCACCAGCCCTATCGGCGTCCTCTGATGCCCGAGTCCGGGGATCTCATCGATCGGCTCCGGGCAGTAGGGGTTCCGGCTGTGATCTCGGGGGCCGGACCCACCGTGCTGGCCCTGGGGAACGCGCAGATGCTGCAGGCCGCCGACCGGGTCGACGCCGACGGCTTCGTCGTCTCGGATCTGGAGCTGGCGGGCGGCGTCCGGCTGCTGGCCGAGGAGGGGCAGCACGCCGGCACCGACCCGTCTGGTGACAGCGAGTAGCACTCGGGCCTAGACCGGCCTGATGACGCCCAGCGGTCTCGCTGCTATACTCGGATACAACGCGTCACCGACGCGATTTCCCCGTCGTGGTGCATGAGATGCCCTGACGTGCGAGATTCCCTCATCTGTGAGAGCTCCTCAGCTGTGGGTGTCTGGCGTAGCGCACTCAGCCCATCACCGGGGTTCCTTCTGGCTGCAGCCTCCCTACCGGCCCTCGAAGGGGCCCGAGGTGAGATGTGCGGCCAACAGATTCTTCCGCCTACCGGGCAGATCCTCCCGGGACAAGGCAGTGTGAAGGGACATACGTGACACAACCCACACGTCCGGCCAGCCCGACAGGGGCTCCGGCGGCAACCGACCTGTCGGCCAAGCTCCTGCCTGAGCTGCGGTCGATCGGAAATCAGATGGGCATCAAGGGAGCGCAGCGAATGCGCAAGGCCGATCTGGTGGCCGCCATCACCGATGGTGGCTTCCAGGCCGCGCAGACCGGTGCCCCCCGCTCGTCGCAGAACCCCGGGCGCTCCGGCGGCGGCCGCCGCTCGCAGGACACCCAGCGGTCCGGCAGCGAGGCTCCGGCCGATCACCCGGACCCGAAGCCGGACGAGACCGAGCAGGCCAGCCCCGAGCCGGCCAGTACCGACCAGGACAGGGACAATCCTCCGCAGGGACGCAGACAGCGGGGCCGCGATCAGCAGCGCAACCGCCGTGATCGCAACCAGCAGAACTCCAAGCAGCATGATCAGCAGCACGGCGGCGAGCAGCAGGAGGCCCCCGAGTTGTCGACCAGCCAGGTCAGCGACGAGGTGGGAGCGCGCCTGGAGGCCCTCTCCCATCAGGCCGGATCCCAGCAGTCCGGCCACCACCGCAGCGTCGAGCATGAGAACAATGAGGAGTCGCCGGTGTCAGCATCGGGCGAGGAGGACTACAACGGGGGACGCCGGTCACGGCGCCGCCGCCAGCGTGACCGTCAGAACCGCCGCAAGCGCGGTGGCGACCAGGGTGGCAACAATGAGCCGGAGAGCAGCGTCCGCGAGGACGACGTGCTGGTGCCGTGTTCGGGAATTCTCGACATCCGCGATCAGTACGCCTTCGTGCGCACCAGCGGCTACCTGCCCGGACCTGGTGACGCCTATGTCTCGATGAACCTGGTGCGCAAGCAGGGGCTCCGCAAGGGAGACGTCATCACCGGTGCGATGCGGGCCAAGCGGGAGGGGGACCGGCGGGAGAAGTTCGCCCCCCTGGTCCGCCTGGACACCGTCAACGGCGCCGACCCCGAGCAGATGCACAATCGCGCCGATTTCTCCCGGCTCACCCCGCTCTACCCCCAGGAGAGGCTGCGGCTGGAGACCGATGCCAAGAACCTGACCGGTCGGATCATCGACCTGGTCAGCCCGATCGGCAAGGGTCAGCGCGGACTCATCGTCTCCCCGCCGAAGGCCGGCAAGACGATGACCATGCAGTCGATCGCGAACTCGATCACCACCAACAATCCCGAGGTGCACCTGATGGTGGTGCTGGTGGACGAGCGTCCCGAGGAGGTCACCGACTTCCAGCGGACCGTCTCCGGGGAGGTCATCGCCTCCACCTTCGACCGCCCCGCCGACGACCACACCCAGCTCGCCGAGCTGGCCATCGAGCGCGCCAAGCGGCTGGTGGAGCTGGGTCACGACGTCGTGGTGCTGCTGGACGGCATCACCCGGCTGGGGCGGGCCTACAACCTGGCGGCCCCGGCGTCCGGCCGGATCCTGTCCGGCGGCGTCGACTCGGCGGCGCTGTACCCCCCGAAGCGGTTCTTCGGCGCCGCCCGCAATATCGAGAACGGCGGATCGCTGACCATCCTGGCCACCGCCCTGGTGGAGACCGGTTCGAAGATGGACGAGGTGATCTTCGAGGAGTTCAAGGGCACCGGCAACTCGGAGCTGCGGCTGCGTCGGGAGTTCGCCAACAAGAGGCTCTTCCCGGCCATCGACGTGGATTCCTCTGGCACCCGGCGGGAGGAACTGCTGCTGTCGCGGGAGGAGACCGCGATCATGTGGAAGCTGCGCAGGGTGCTGTCGGGCCTGGATGGTTCCCAGGCCCTGGAGATGCTGCTGTCCAAGCTGCGCAAGACCCAGACGAACACGGAGTTCCTCTTCACCATCGCCAAGACGACGCCGGGCTCGGACTGACAGGTCGGGCCGGCCCCCACCGGGTGTCGGCGGCCGGGCTGCCACCGACTTGAACAGGCCACCCGGATGCGGAAGAATATGTCGACGCTGCCGGTTCACGCCCTCGAGGACAGATTGTGGGCGACCCGGCATCGATACAACCCAAGGAGCAGTTCCATGAAGCAGGGTATTCACCCCGATTACCACGAGACCACGGTGGTGTGCACCTGTGGCAACACCTTCACCACGCGCAGCACCGCCCCCAGCGGCACGCTGAGTGCTGATGTGTGCGCCAAGTGCCATCCCTTCTACACCGGCAAGCAGAAGATCCTGGACACCGGTGGCCGGGTCGCCCGCTTCCAGCGTCGCTACGGGAAGACCGCGACCAAGAAGTGATCCAGCCGCTCCACGGCTGAAATCCCAGATCTGAATGACAGGGCGCCGGGTCGATGACCCGGCGCCCTGTCACGTCGACTCTGACAGACAACCCTGTGATGTCGTCAGAGGGACCGAGGAGGTCCTCACGTGTCAGCTCCGTCGGCCGAGAGCCGTGACCAGATGGCCGGCCTCGAGCAGGACGACGTCGTTGCGGCCATGAGAGCGCGGCGCGAGGAGATCGACGCCGCCCTGGTCCGTAGCGAGGTGCTCACCGATCCCTCCGAGGTGCGTCGGCTGTCTCGCGAGCGGGCCCGCCTGTCGCGGGTCCTCAGTCACGCCGACGCCGTGACGGCACTGGCTGCCGACACCCAGGCCGCAGCCGAGCTGGCCGCCGAGGACGATGCTTTCAGCGCCGAGCACGACCGGCTGGCCGCGGACCTGGCGCGCGGCCGCGAGCAGCTCACCGAGCTGCTGGCCCCCTCAGATCCGCTCGATGACGAGGACGCCCTGCTGGAGATCCACTCGGGGGAGGGCGGCGAGGAGTCGGCGCTGTTCGCCGCGGATCTGCTGCGGATGTACCAGCACTATGCGGACTCGCTGGGCTGGCGGGTCGAGGTGCTCGACTCCCAGCCCACCGATCTGGGAGGTCTGAGGTCGGCGACGGTGGGAGTCCGCGGCACCACCGAGCGGCCCGCCTACGGAACCTTGAAGTACGAGGCCGGGGTGCACCGGGTTCAGCGCATCCCTGTCACCGAGTCCCAGGGAAGGGTGCACACCTCGGCCGTCGGGGTGCTCGTGATGCCCGACGTCGACGCCGCCCAGGTCGATCTCGACCCCGGCGACATCCGCGTCGATGTCTTCCGCTCCTCGGGGCCCGGCGGCCAGGGGGTGAACACCACCGACTCGGCGGTGCGCCTGACCCACCTTCCCACCGGCATCGTGGTGAGCTGTCAGAACGAACGCAGCCAGCTCCAGAACAAGGAGCAGGCGATGCGCATGCTGCGCGCCAATCTGATGGCGCTGGCCGCCGAGGAGGCGGCCGACGAGAACACCCGGATGCGCCGCGACCAGGTGCGCTCGGTCGACCGATCCGCCCGGATCCGCACCTACAACTTCCCGGAGAACCGTCTCACCGATCACCGGATCGGCTACAAGTCGCATCGCCTCGACCAGATCCTCGACGGTGAGCTGGAGGATCTGGAGACTGCTCTGCATGACGATGAGGTGGCACGGCGGGTGGCGGCGGCCAGCAGGGCTCGCCGGTGAGGGCCGGAGGGCGCGGTGTCGCAGCGCTGCTGGGACAGGGTGCCGGCAGCTTGCGGGCCGCCGGACAGGAGTCCGCCCCGGCCACCGCCAGGCTGCTGCTGTGTCATGTCCTGGAGGTCGATCCCACCGGCCTGATCCTGGCTGCGCCGCCGACCGATGAGCAGGTCGGCCGATACTGCGACCTGGTGGCGGCATGCGCCGCCGGTCGGCCGGCGCAGTACCTGATCGGCGAGGCCTGGTTCCGCGGCGTGCGCCTGGCGGTGGGGCCCGGGGTCTTCATCCCCCGTCCGGAGACCGAGCTGGTCGTCGGGGCGGCGCTCGAGGCCTGCCGATCCGCTGCGGTGTCCGACCGCCGCCCAGTGGTGGTGGACCTGTGCACGGGTTCGGGGGCGATGGCCGCCGCGCTGGCCGGTGAGCTCCCGGAGGCCCGGGTGCACGCCGTGGAGGCCGATCCACACGCTCTGGAGTGGGCCGCCAGGAATCTCTCCGGTACCGGCGTCAGTCTCCACGCCGGCGACGCCCGCCGGTTGCCCGAGGGGGTGGCGGGGCAGGCCGATGTGGTGATGACCAACCCGCCCTACCTGCCACTGGCCCTCAGCGACCAGGTGGCGGCCCAGGTGATCGACAACGAGCCGACGGCGGCGCTGTTCTCCGGTGCCGATGGACTGGATCTGATGAGGGATCTGGTACCTCATGCCGCTACTCTGCTGCGGCCGGGCGGATCACTGGTCATCGAACATGATCCGAGCCAGCACGAGAGCCTGCCCGAGCTTCTCGTCCGGGACGGTCGATGGTGCAGGATCTGCGATCACGACGACCTGACCGGGCGTGCCCGCTTCGTCACCGCATGCCGCAGTGCCTGAGCCGGGCAGAAGACCGACTGGTGGAAGAATGACAGGCATGGATCCAAGTGAAGACACTGACGGTGAGGTGACCGGGGCGGTGGCCCCTCAGGTCGTCGACGCGGGCCAGGGCCCGGAGGGGACCGACCAGACCGTGGGGACCGACCAGACCGTGGAGACCGACCCAGCGGTGCAGACCGAGACCATCGACATCTCGGATCCGCAGGCACTGAGCCGTGCCGCCGCCCTCCTCAAGGAGGGTGAGTGCGTGGTCCTGCCGACCGACACCGTCTACGGGATCGGCGCCGATGCGATGGACCCGATCGCGGTCCAGCGGCTGCTGATGGCCAAGGGACGGGGGCGCGACATGCCACCGCCGGTGCTCATCGGAGACGCCGCGGTGCTGCCTGCCCTGTGCGACCGGGTACCGCCGGCCGCCCAGTCCCTCGCCGAGGCCTACTGGCCCGGTGGGCTGACCTTGATCTTCCATGCCCAGCAGGACCTCACGATGGACCTGGGGGAGACCAACGGAACGATCGCGGTTCGGGTCCCGGATCAGGACTCCGCCCGGGACCTGCTGAGGATCACCGGCCCGCTGGCGGTCAGCAGCGCCAACAGGTCTGGTCAGCCGGCTGCGCTGAGCGCCCAGGAGGCCGCCGGCCAGCTGGGCACCTCGGTGGCGCTCTACCTGGATGCCGGGCCCTCGAGGATCGGTGAGGCCTCCACCATCATCGACTTCGCCTCCACCGACCAGGGCAAGGTGGTGAGGCAGGGGGCGCTGTCCCTGGCCGAGATCCATCTGATCGCCCCCGATGTGGTGGCACTGGAGGCCGAGGAGCCCGAGCCGGCGCCCGAGCCCGACTTGACACCGGACTCGGCTGGGAGCGCCGGCCAGGCCCCGACCATCGGAGATCCGCCGAGCGAGGACGAGAACTCCGGTACGGCCGACTAGATGCGCGAGTACTCCCTGGTCATGCTCGTCTCGGCAGTGACCACGTACCTGCTGGCGGGGCTCTGTCGGCAGGTGGCGCTGCGCGTCGGAGCGGTGGCCGAGGTCCGCTCCCGCGATGTGCACACCGTTCCCATTCCCTACTTCGGTGGGGTGGCAATGCTCGGTGGAGTCGGGCTGTCATGCCTGCTGGCCGACAACCTGCCTTTCCTGGGGCGTCATCCTCTGGTGGGCGACGACGCCTTGACGATCTGCATCGCCGGTCTGGTGATCTGCGCGGTGGGGGTGGTCGATGACCTTCTGGACCTGCCGGCACTGGCCAAGGCTGCCGGCCAGGTGCTGGCCGCCGGGATCGTGGTGAACGGCGGAGTGCGGCTGTTCTGGATCCCGCTGCCCAATTCGATCATCGCGCTGGGAACACCCACCTCGATCCTGGTGACGGTGCTCATCATCGTGCTGTGCGCCAATGCCGTGAACTTCGTCGACGGTCTGGACGGGCTGGCCTCGGGAGTGGTGGCGATCGGCTCCATCGCCTTCTTCATCTACACCTACCTGCTGGCCTATGAGCAGGACTTCGTGGTCGCCACCACAGCCTCCCTCATCACTGCGGTGACCGCCGGGGCCTGCTTGGGCTTCCTGCCTCACAACTGGCACCCGGCACGAATGTTCATGGGGGACTCGGGCGCCCTGCTGCTCGGGCTGCTGCTGGCCTCCTCGACGATCTCGCTCACCGGCCAGGTGGATTCCAGCGCGCTGGTGGCCCGCGACGGTGGACTGGTCCCCGCCTACCTACCGATCGTGCTGCCGATGGTGGTGCTGTGCATCCCCCTGTTGGATCTGGTGATGGGATATGTCCGGCGCACCCTGCACGGCACCTGGTTCTTCGTCGCCGACAAGAAGCACATCCACCACCGGTTGCTGGCCCGCGGCCACTCCCACGTGAGAGCCGTGCTGCTGATGTATCTGTGGTCGGCGGTGCTGGCCTTCGGCGCGGTGACGATGGGGCTGGCCAGAAGCCTGTGGTCGGTCGCAGCCTTCCTGGTGTCGCTGACAGTGGCCATCGTGCTCACCGTGGCCAACAACCATCCGGCCGGCGATGGCGCCGGCGGGGACTCCTGAGAGGCCCGTCCCGGTGAGATTCAGGCCGGTGGGACCGGCGCCAGCATCAGGACAGCAGCAGGACCACACCGGCCGTCAGTTGGCCGCCCTGATGTGGGGGGCGATGGGATGGGCCCTGACAGCGACGGTGCTGGCGGCTCTGGGATGGGCGATCCTCGGCGCCAATCGGCCCGCCGACCTGCTGGCCTCACTCATTGGATCGGGACTGGCGGTGGTCTTCCTGTCCAGCGGACTGTCCATCCACCTGCTGGCCCGTGGTGGATCCTTCGCTGGCGCGATGCTGCTCTTCCTGCTGCAGTTGGGGGTGCTGGGGGTGCTGGGTCTGCTGATCCTGCGCCAGGACGTGCTGGCCCGGGTCGGCAGCGGGCCGGTGCCACTGGCGGCGTCCATGGCCATGGTGGCGCTGGCATGGACCGCAGGAGTGGTCGTGGCGGGGGCCAGACGCCATCAGCGGATCCTCCAGGACCGCCGGGGGTAGCGCGGTGGGTCGGGCCTCGCCGGCAGGTCGGCGACAGACCCCGGCCCGGGCCGCGCGGCCGAGTTTTCAGCCGTCAGCCTGTGTCGGGTGGCTTCGGACGGCTCATCGGGCCGGTTTCAGCTGATAGAGTCTCTCGCGTCATGAACACATACGCGTCGTCGCGCAAGCCAGCTGGCGAGGGATCTGACGGATCAGGATCAGAGGACGCCATGGGCGTGCTCAGCTACGTTCTGGCCGGGTTGCTTCTCTACGGCGGGCTCGGTTGGTTCATCGGCCGGTGGCTCCATCAGAGCTGGATCTTTCCGATCGGCATGATTCTTGGTCTGGCCGCCAGCGTCTATCTCATCGTGAAGAGGTACGGGTCCGACGCCCCGATCTCCAGCGAGAGCGAGGAGGAGAAGTGAGCCACGGGTTGCTCGTGCCTCTCGAGTACCACACCCCAGGACTTGAGGACTTCAAGTTCCACGGCACTTTCGGCGTCACCTGGCTGGACAAGCCGTTCTGGCAGGTCATCATCTCCGCGGTTCTGGTGATTGGTCTGTGGCTGTGGCTCAGTCACTCGATGAAGGTGGTGCCCGGGAAGCGTCAGGTGTTCGCCGAGTACTGCTACGACTTCATCCGCAACACCTTGGCCCGCGACATCATCGGATCGGGTTTCCGGAAGTGGCTGCCCTACCTGGTGGCGTTGTTCAGCTTCATCCTGGTCAACAACTGGTTCGGCGAGTTCTTCATCTTCATGTTCCCGACCTTCTCCCATGTCGGCTTCGTGTACGGTATGGCGCTGGTGTCCTGGGTGGTCTACATCGCCGCCGGAATCCGGGCCCATGGTCCGCTGAAGTTCTTCAAGAACTCGATCCTGCCGCCCGACGTCCCGCCGGCCCTGTGGATCCTCATCATTCCGCTGGAGTTCCTGTCCAACTTCATCACCCGCCCGGTGACGCTGGCTCTGCGACTGTTCGTCAACATGTTCGCCGGCCACCTCATCATCATGATCTTCCTGGTCGGTGGCGGTTACCTGCTCACCTACTCCGGCAACCCGATGTACAACGTGACCGGCGGACTGTCGATCATCTTCAGTTTCGCGCTGTTCGGGCTGGAGCTGTTCGTGGGATTCCTGCAGGCCTACGTCTTCACCATCCTGTCAGCGCAGTACGTCTCCACCTCGATTGCCAGCGAGCACTGAGTCACTGGAGCTCTGAGAGACACCCCAAGTTTTCGTCCCCGCGAGTTGGGGACGTAGATGAGAAACGCCCCGGTGGGGGCATCAATCCGGAAGGACACACTTCATGGTTCCCATGCTTATCGGCGGTTCTCTGAACGCCATCGGATACGGCATCGCGACACTCGGCCCCGGCATCGGCGTGGCAATGATCTTCGCCGCCGTCATCAACGGCACGGCCCGCCAGCCCGAGGCCAAGCCCGCCATGATGAGCACCGCGTTCATCGGCTTCGCGGTCGTCGAGGCGCTGGCTCTGTTCGGCTTCGCGCTGGCATTCATCGTCTCGTGAGTACTGTCATGGCCGCGCCGTTGACAGTACTACTGGTCAATCTCGGGCCCTTGATGCCCGAGCATCCCATCGAGATCATCGCCGGCATCGTTCTGGTGCTGATCATCACCTGGGCCTGCGCCAAGTTCATCGTTCCTCGTTTCGAGGACATGTACCACGAGCGCTCCGAGGCTATCCAGGGCGGCATCGAGCGTGCTGAGAAGGCCCAGGCCGAGGCGAAGGCGGCCCTGGAGCAGTATCGGGCCCAGCTGGCCGGCGCCCGCGACGAGGCCGCCCAGATCCGTGAGGACGCCAAGACCCAGGGTGCCCAGATCGTCGAGGAGATGAGGGCGAACGCCGAGGCGGAGGCCAAGCGGATCTCCGCCCACGCCGACGCCCAGATCCAGGCCCAGCGGGATCAGGCGGTGGGGGAGCTGCGCCGCGAGATCGGCGGGCTGGCCACCAGCCTGGCAGGCCGTATCGTCGGTGAGTCCCTCGATGACGACACCAGGGTGCAGGCCACTGTCGACAGGTTCCTGGCAGAACTGGCGACCCAGCCGGCACGTTCGGCCCGGGCGGTGGACAAGGCATGACCTCCCCCGCAGGCCAGGCCGACCCCGCACCGTGGGGGGTCGCCGCCGAACGTACCGCCGCTCTGGACGCGGCCCTGGACGGCGTCCAGGTCACCCCGCACCTCAGCGACGAGCTGTTCGCCGTCGTCGATCTGCTGGTGGGCCAGCCTGCGCTGGCCCGTGCCCTCACCGATCCAGGCAGTGATCCGGCGGATCGTCGGGAGCTGGCTGCCCGATTGCTGGAGAATCAGGTCGGTCAGGCGGCTCTTCAGGTGGTCGGCGCCGCCATCGCGATCCGCTGGAACGGTCCCTCGGGACTCGTCAAGGGGCTGGAGCGACAGAGCGTCCGCGCGGTGCTGCTGACCGCAGCCGGCGAGGGCAGCGCCGACCAGGTCGAGGAGGAGTTGTTCCGGCTGCGTCAAGGAGTGTTGGGTGATCTCGACTTGACGGTGGCCATCGAGGACCGGGACCGTTCGGTGGCCGACCGCCGCGAACTGATCGCAGCCCTGCTGACCGGACAGGCGACGGCCCAGACCCGCACTCTCGCGCAGCGGGCGGTACCCACCAGCGGGAGCGCCTCCTATGTGGAGACTCTCGCCGGATACCTGGAGCTGTCGGCCGCCCTGCACGGCGCCTCTCTGGTCGTGGTGGTCACCGCTCGGCCCCTCAGCCAGGCACAACGCGCCGAGCTGGCGGGGCAACTGGAGAGGATCACCGGGCACTCGGTGGACCTGCGGGAGATCGTGGACCCGGCGGTGCTCGGCGGAGTCCGGGTGCAGCTGCGCGACGAGGTCATCGACGGCACGGTGGCCCGGCGTCTCGACCAGGCCCGGCAGACGTTGGGCTGACCAAGAATGTTGAATCCCCAAGAGCCTGAGAAGTTGAACCCCGAGTCAATGCTGAAGGAGAAGCAATGGCGGAACTGACGATACGTCCGGAGGAGATCCGTGACGCACTGGACAACTTCGTCCAGAACTACAGCCCGGAGGCGGCGACCCGCGAGGAGGTCGGGACCGTCATCACCTCCGGTGACGGCATCGCACGGGTGGCCGGGCTGCCGTCGGTGATGGCCAATGAGCTCCTCACGTTCGACAACGGGCGGATGGGCATTGCCCTGAACCTGGACGAGCGGGAGATCGGCGTCGTGGTGCTCGGCGGGTCCGAGGGCATTGACGAGGGCTCCACGGTGCGCGGCACCGGCGAGGTGCTCTCGGTGCCGGTCGGTGAGGGCTACCTCGGCCGGGTCGTCGATGCGATGGGCAACCCGGTCGACGGCTTGGGTGATATCACCGGGATCGAGGGACGCCGCGCCCTGGAGCTGCAGGCCGCCGGTGTGATGGATCGCCAGGAGGTCCGCGAGCCGCTGCAGACAGGTCTCAAGGCCATCGACTCGATGATCCCGATCGGCCGAGGCCAGCGCCAGCTCATCATCGGTGACCGCAAGACCGGCAAGACGGCGATCGCCATCGACACCATCATCAACCAGAAGGCCAACTGGGAGTCCGGCGACCCTGCCAAGCAGGTCCGCTGCATCTACGTGGCGATCGGTCAGAAGGGATCGACGGTCGCCGAGGTGAAGGGCTCCCTGGAGAAGGCCGGGGCGATGGAGTACACCACCATCGTGCACGCCCCCGCCTCGGACCCGGCTGGGTTCAAGTACGTCGCCCCGTACGCCGGTTCGGCCATCGGCCAGCACTGGATGTACCAGGGCAAGCACGTCCTGATCGTCTTCGACGACCTCACCAAGCAGGCCGAGGCCTACCGGGCGATGTCCCTCCTGCTGCGTCGCCCGCCGGGCCGCGAGGCCTACCCCGGCGACGTGTTCTACCTGCACTCGCGGCTGCTGGAGCGCTGTGCCAAGCTCTCCGACGAGCTGGGTGGCGGGTCGATGACCGGTCTGCCGATCATCGAGACCAAGGCCAATGACGTCTCGGCCTTCATCCCGACCAATGTGATCTCGATCACCGACGGCCAGATCTTCCTGCAGTCCGACCTGTTCAACGCCAACCAGCGACCTGCGGTCGACGTTGGCATCTCGGTCTCGCGGGTGGGTGGAGCTGCGCAGATCAAGGCCATGAAGCAGGTCTCGGGCACCCTCAAGATCGACCTGGCCCAGTACCGCGACATGCAGGCCTTCGCGATGTTCGCCTCCGACCTGGATGACACCTCACGATCCCAGCTTGAGCGTGGCGCCCGTCTGATGGAGCTGCTCAAGCAGGGTCAGTTCAGCCCCTACCCGATCGAGAACCAGGTCATCAGTGTGTGGGCCGGCACCACCGGGAAGCTGGACAATGTTCCGGTCGACGACGTGCTGCGCTTCGAGCATGACATGCTGGAGTACCTGGCCGGCCAGACCGAGGTGCTCAAGGAGATCCGGGAGACCGGGAAGTTCCCCGACGACCTCCAGAAGACCGCCGAGCAGGCGATCGAGAAGGTCAAGGAGTCCTTCAAGACCTCCGAGGGCAAGTACCTGGCTGGTCATGAGGAGTTCCAGCCGATGGATCCGGGCTCGATCGACCAGGCCCAGATCGTCCGTGCGAAGCGGAGCTGAGCGATGGCCGAGAATCTGAGACAACTTCGGGATCGTCGCGACTCGGTCGCGACGACCAAGAAGATCACCCGCGCGATGGAGCTGATCGCCTCCTCGCGCGTCCCGAAGGCTCAGCGCAAGGTCCGGTCGGCGGGTCCCTACGCCCACGAGCTGAAGAGAGCCATCTCGGCGGTCGCCAGCCACTCCCAGGAGGATCATCCGCTGACCCGCCCGGTGACCGATCCGGTTCGGCCCGGGGTGCTGGTGATCACCTCCGACCGTGGACTGGCCGGGGCCTACTCCTCCAATGCCATCAAGGCGGCCGAGGAGCTGACGGCCTCCCTGGAGGACCGCCAGGAGATCAAGGTGTACCTGTGCGGCCGCAAGGCCATCCAGTACTACGAGTTCCGGGAACGTCCTGTGGCGCACACCTGGAGCGGGTTCTCCGACGCGCCGACCTACCAGAACGCGCGCCAGATCGCCGACAAGCTGCTGGCTGACTTCCTGACCCCCACCGAGGAGGGCGGCCTGGATGAGATCCATCTCGTCTACACCCACTTCCACTCGATGCTGATCCAGCAGCCCCGCGTGATGCGGCTGCTGCCCCTGGAGGTCGTCGACTACGAGGAGGGCGAGGAGTCCGGGGAGCCGGAGGAGGACGAGGAGATCTTCCATCAGTTCCGCTTCGAGCCGGACGCGGCCTCGGTGCTGGACAACCTCCTGCCGCTGTATGTCGCCAACCGGATCCACTTCGTCCTGCTGCAGTCTGCGGCCTCGGAGCTGGCCAGTCGTCAGAGAGCCATGAAGTCGGCCACCGACAATGCCGAACAGCTCATCCAGACCCTCTCGCGCAAGGCCAATCAGGCCCGCCAGGCGGCCATCACGCAGGAGATCACAGAGATCGTGGGTGGCGCTGCCGCCCTGACAGATTCCACCCCCGAGGAGTGAAGAGAGAAGCCATGACAGCTACCGCGACCAGTACCCAGCAGGGCACCCAACAGGGCGCCACCGGCCGGGTCGTCCGGGTCATCGGCCCGGTCGTCGACGTCGAGTTCCCGGCAGGCCACCTGCCCGAGATCCTCAATGCCCTCCACGTCGAGACCCAGGTGATGGACAAGAAGCAGACCATCACCCTCGAGGTGGAACTGCACATCGGCGACAACACCGTGCGTGCCATCTCCTTGAAGCCCACCGACGGCATGCGTCGTCGTGCCGATGTCATCGACACCGGCGCACCGATCAGCGTCCCGGTCGGCGACATCACCAAGGGACATGTCTGGAACGTCACCGGTGAGGTGCTCAATGCCGACCCCGCCAGCGTGGAGATCACCGAGCGCTGGCCCATTCACCGAGAGCCGCCGGCCTTCGACGAGCTCGAGCCGGAGACCGAGATGCTGGAGACCGGCATCAAGGTTCTGGACCTGCTGACCCCCTATGTCAAGGGCGGCAAGATCGGCCTGTTCGGCGGTGCCGGCGTGGGCAAGACCGTGCTGATCCAGGAGATGATCTACCGCATCGCCCACAACTTCGGCGGCACCTCGGTGTTCGCCGGTGTCGGCGAGCGGACCCGTGAGGGCAACGACCTCATCAACGAGATGGACGAGGCCGGAGTGCTCAAGGACACCGCCCTGGTCTTCGGCCAGATGGACGAGCCCCCGGGCACCCGGCTGCGGATCGCACTGTCGGGGCTGACGATGGCCGAGTACTTCCGCGATGTCGAGAACCAGGACGTGCTGCTGTTCATCGACAACATCTTCCGGTTCACCCAGGCCGGCTCCGAGGTCTCCACCCTGCTGGGCCGGATGCCATCGGCGGTCGGCTACCAGCCGAACCTGGCCGACGAGATGGGCCAGCTCCAGGAGCGGATCACCTCGACCAAGGGTCACTCGATCACCTCGATGCAGGCCATCTACGTGCCGGCCGATGACTACACCGACCCGGCACCGGCCACCACCTTCGCCCATCTGGACGCCACCACGGAGCTTTCTCGTGACATCGCCTCGCGTGGCCTCTACCCGGCCGTCGACCCGCTCACCTCGACCTCGCGGATCCTGGACGCGCAGTACGTCGGCCAGGAGCACTACGACACGGCCACCCAGGTCAAGCAGATCCTGCAGCGCAACAAGGAACTCCAGGACATCATCGCGATCCTGGGCGTCGAGGAGCTGTCGGAGGAGGACAAGGTGATCGTCGGGCGTGCTCGCCGGATCCAGCAGTTCCTCTCCCAGAACACCTACACCGGTGCGAAGTTCACCGGGGTCCCCGGATCGACGGTGCCGATCAAGGAGACCATCGAGTCCTTCCAGATGATCTGCCGCGGCGACGTCGACCACATCCCCGAGCAGGCCTTCTTCAACGTCGGCAGCATCGAGGACGTCCAGAAGCGCTGGGACGAAATGCAGAAGAAGGACGCCTGATGGCTGCCCCGAAGCCGCTGCACGTCGACGTGGTGGCCGCGGATCGCCAGGTGTGGAAGGGTGATGCGGTCAATATCATCATCCGCACCACCGAGGGCGATATCGGCATCCTGCCCGGCCATGAGCCGATCTTCGCCAATCTGGTGCCCTGTGCTGCACGGATCATCACTGATGACGGCAAGCAGGAGGTGATCGCTGTCGACGGCGGATACGTGGCCGTCGACGACAAGGGCCACGTATCCATCCTGGCCCAGTACGCCAGCCGCTCCGGTGAGATCTCGCGGGAGGGCGCCCAGCAGGATGTCGACAAGATCTCGCGCATGATGGACCGCAATGAGTTCAGTGAGGACGACGTGCACCGCCTCCATCTGGCCCAGGCCCAACTGTTGGCGGCCAAACACATCGCCGCGCAGAAGGACTGAACGGCCATCGGCCGTGGGTGACTTCAGCATGCAGGTCACGATTCGATCACGCCGTGGCGCCCGGATGAGCATCTCATTTGGACCCCACGGTTTTTCGGTCTAGCGTTTCGCCATGGCCCCTTTTTCTGCTGATCCGGTGGTGGCGATGCTGTCGGGGGTCGGGTTCGAGTTCGGCCTGGTGCTGCTGGTCGTGGCGGTCGGGATGATCCTGGTGATGGGATGGCTGCTGATCCGCCACCAGTTGCTGCTGAGGCGCCGTGGTGTGTTCGTCTGCGGGCTGCGGCTGCTCGGCCGCGACAGATCCGGCGGACAGCGGGCCAGTGCATGGATGCTGGGGGTTGCCCAGTACTGCGGCGGAGACTTCAAGTGGTACCGGCCGATCAACCCGCTGTTGACACCGAGTCTGGTGATGCACCGTGGCGAACTCGCGATGGTGGAGCATCACCGACCCACTCCCAGTGATGACATCCCATTCCTGCTCGGTTCCCAGGTGGTCACCCTGTCCATCGCCACCGGCGGCAAGTGGAGCCGATGTCAGGTGGTGCTGGACCAGCAGATCCTCACCGGCATGATGAGCTGGCTGGAGGCGGCTCCTCCGGGTGGGGCGAACTGTCTCACGGCCCGCACCATCTGATCCACCAGACCGATCAACCTGGTACTCACGCCCCGGCGAGGATGCCGGGGCACTGCTGTCTCCGGGGTTCAGTCGTGGTGATGGTGCGGAGCCTCGGCATTGCGCTCACCGCCGGGCACCCACAGCACCTCGTCATTGGCCGTCTGACCGGCCCGGTTCGCCGCCCGCGAGAGGATGAACAGCAGATCAGAGAGTCGGTTCAGATAACCGATGGCCAGCTCATTGACCCCGCCCGGGGTGGTCTCGGGATCCTCGGAGGGCTGCGTGCCGTAGCGCTCCACAGCGATCCAGGCAGCCCTCTCGGCGGTGCGGACGGCGGTCCGGCAGACGTGCAGCTGGGCACCGACCCGGTTGCCACCGGGAAGGATGAAGGAGCGCAGGGTGGGCAGTTCCTCACCGAACTCGTCGCACCACCCCTCCAGACGCTCGATGCTGGTGGTCACCGTGCGCAGCGGCTCCCACTCGGGATGGGCCACCAGCGGATTGGCCAGATCGGCACCGACATCGAAGAGTTCGTTCTGGATGATGCCGAGGGCCTGCCGCTGGGACTGGCTCAACACCGACTCCTCGCCAGGTTCGCCATCGAGGGCCAGGGCCATCCCGATGGCGGCATTGGCGGCGTCGACCAGACCGTAGGCCTCGACGCGGGGATCGGTCTTGGAGGCCACCGAGTTGTCGACCAGCCGGGTCTTTCCGTGGTCGCCGGTCCGGGTGTAAATGCGGGAGAGAGTCACCATGGCGCCAGCCTACGACGTGGCCCGAATCCGGGGGGAGCGCTGCCCCCAGAGCGATCAGACGGATCGAAGAAAATGCTCCAGGACATGCACGAAGACCTCCGGCTGGTCGGCGTGCACCCAGTGCCCGGAGTTCTTGATCCGCACTCGCTGCACCCTGGGGAACAGGGCGGCCATCGCGGCCTGGTGGCCGTCATGGACGTAGTCGGAGTCCTCGCCGCTGATCCACAGCACCGGACCCGGCCAGCTGCGGCCGGTGGTCTCAGGCCAGCCGGCCACCCGATCCATCTGGGCGGCCAGCAGGTCCAGGTTCATCTGCCAGTGCCACTGATGTCGGGGCTCGGCGCTGATGTCGTGGCGCAGGTTCTGCAGCAGGAACTGGCGCACCACCGGATCCGGCACCCCGATCGACATCTGGGCCTGGGCCTGGCCACGGCTGCTCAGCTCCGCCAGGTTCAGCGATCTCATCGCGCGCACCAGCCGGTCGAAGCGCAGGTTCAGCGGGGAGACCACCGGTGCCATGTCGACCACGATGAGGCTGGCCACCAGATCGGGGAAGTCCAGGGCGGTGCGCATCACCACCTTGCCTCCCATCGAGTGGCCCAGCAGGTGAACCGGGGAGGCGGGGCTGACTCGTTCGATGACCCGGGCGACCGAGGCGGCCATCTGCGGGTAGCTGACCTGCTCGGTCCACGGCGAGCGTCCATGGTTGGGCAGGTCGACCAGGACGCAGCGCCAGCGCTGCGGATCGTCTGCGACCAGGTCCTTGGCCACCCGGGTGAAGTTCTTGCCCTGGCCGAAGACGCCATGGCACCAGACGACGGTCTGGGCACCGGAGCCGATCACCGTGGTGTGGAGCTGCGAGGTCTCGGGTCCGGAGCCGGACCGTGCCGCCGAGGGACCCGTCATGGCCGCGACTGCCAGCAGCCGGTGTGCCAGTGGCGTCTCTGGGAGACCGGGGACTCGGTACCGAAACCGATGGCGTCGTGCGGCCAGGCGACGATATGAGGGGTGCCCGGAGGGATCGGGTGCAGACAGCCGGGACAGGTGTAGATCTTGGTCGCCCGGCCGGCCGGGACATTGCGCACCACATGGTCCCCGTCGCGCTTGGTCTCGCAGTGCGGGTACGAGCCCCCCGCCAGCGGCCTGGTCGGGTGCAGCCGGCGGCTGCTGCGAGTCTTGTGACGGCCCATGGCCCCGATGATAGCGGGACGCCGCCGGCTCTCTCCCGGCGGTAAAGTCGACTGTCGTGCGACTCGTGATAGCTCAGTGCCAAGTGGACTACAGCGGCAGACTCACCGCCCATCTGCCCTGGGCCAAACGGCTCCTCATCGTCAAGGCCGACAACTCGGTGAGCATCCACGCCGACGACCGGGCCTACAAGCCGCTGAACTGGATGAGCCCGCCGTGCTCGATGGTGGTGCGCGAGCCGAGGGCCGACGAGGCCGCGGCGACCGGCGACGCCGATGCCCGGATCGAGCAGGTCTGGGAGGTGGACGCCACCACGGGTGACCATCTCCAGGTGCTCCTGGGAGTTCGCTATCTCGACGTCACCGAGGAGCTGGGAGTCGACCCGGGCCTGCAGAAGGACGGCGTCGAGGCCCATCTCCAGGAGCTGCTGGCCGAGAACCCGCAGGCCTTCGGCGATGGCTGGACGGTGGTCCAGCGGGAGTACATGACGCCGATCGGCCCGGTCGATCTGCTGTGCCGTGACGCTGAGGGCTGCTACGTCGCGGTCGAGGTGAAGCGCCGCGGCGAGATAGCCGGGGTCGAGCAGCTCACCCGGTACCTGGACCTGATGAACCGGGACCACCTGCTGGGCGACCATGTCATCGGCGTCTTCGCAGCACAGCAGATCAGACCCCAGGCCAGGGTGCTGGCACAGACCCGTGGGATCGACTGCCTGACGGTCGACTACGACGCGCTGCGCGGGATGGACCACCCCGAGGACAGGCTGTTCTGACCAGCGGGCCTGCTGACTACTCCAGCACGGTGGTGGGCTCGTCGGACCCGGCCTGCTGGCTGGCGGGGCGGATCATCGTCTTGTCGGCCTCGCCCGGCTCGCTCTGCGACGATTCGGCGGGGGCCTGCTGCTGGGGGGAGTCCGAGGAGTCCTTGGCGAAGGGATCGGTGCCCGGGAACTCCTTGTCGGCCTGTGCCGCCAGCTGCTGAAGACTTCCGAGCTGGGCGACCACCGCCTCACGATGCTGCTGGAGCGCGGCCACCTCGCGCTCCAGCTGCTCCTTGCGCCAGGCGTACTGCTCCTCCAGACGTTCCTTCATCATGGCCGACTGGCGGTGAGCCACCGCGATCCGGTTCTCGGCATCGCGGGCCGCCTGGCCACGGGTCTTCTCGGCCTCGGCGAGAGCCTCCTCGCGGATCTTCTCGGCGGCGACCGTCGCCTCCTCCAAGGACTTGCCGGCCTGCTGCATGTTCTCGTTGGCGCTGGCGCGCAGCTCGTCGATCTTGGCGACCGCCTGGTCGTGGTTGGTCCTGGCCGCGGTGGCGATCCGCTTGGACTCCTCGCGGGCCTGGCCGATCGCGGCGTCGGCATCCTGATGAGCCTTGGTGGTCGTCTCGGCGGCCTGGGCCTTGGCATCGGCGGTCAGCTGGGCACTCTCCTGCCGGGCCGCCTCCAGGGCGGCATCGGCCTGCTGATGGGCGCCATTGAGCAGCGCGTCGGCCTCCTGCCGGGCCTTGGCGCTGATGGCGGAGCCCTCCTTCTGCGCCTCCTGCAGGATCTCGCGGGCCTGGGCCTCGGCGTTCTGGCGGGTGGCCTCGGCATGCACCTTGGCGTCATTGAGGACCGAGGCCGCCTGTGTCTTGGCCTGGGTGAGCAGGGTGCCGGCCTGCTGGCGGGCCTGATCGATGGAGGACCGGGCCTCCTCGGTGGCCTTGTCCAGCATCTCGCGCTGGTTCGCCAACCCGGCGACCCGGATGTCATCGGCCTCGGTCTGGGCGGCCGACCGCAGATCGGCAGCCACCCGGCGACCCTCCTCCTTGATCCGCTCGGCCTCATTGCCGGCCTTGGCCACCAGATCCTTGGCCTGGGCCTCTGCGGCGGTGAGGATTCCGGTCGCGTGCACGCCCAGCCGGGCGAAGTCCGACTTGTCGGCCTCCTGCTCGGCGGTGGCGACCTCGTGACGCAGGTGCCGGGTGAGCTGCTTGAGAGTGGAGACCTGCTGCTCGATCTCACGGACGTAATTGTCGACGCTGGTGCGGTCATAGCCCCACATGGCATGGGCGAAACTGCCTGCCGCGCTCGCACTGTCGTCGAAGAGGTTGAGGCCGGTCTCCTCGTCGACGGGCACCTCGCTGCCAGGCGTGACTGGTTCGCTCACCACGGGCTCCTTCCACTGAGATCGCTACCGACACCACGCTACCAATGTCGCCAGGTCGAACGGTCGGCGACCGGCCGGTTTCCGGGACTCTCATCATGACCGGCTGGACGCCTGCGGCGCAGGACCCGTCAAGGTCCTGCGCCGCAGTGCTGGACGGCGTCGTCGCCGTCACCGGTTCGGGTCGGTCGATCCCGGTTCAGTCCTTGTAGGGCATTCCGCCGGCCGGGGGCTCGGTGATCTCGATGAGCAGTCCACCGGTGTACTTGGGGTGCAGGAAGACCACCCGGGAGCCGGCGGTGCCCAGGGAGGGCTGGTCGTTGATGAACTTGGCGCCGCGCTCCTTGAGGATGGCGATCGTCTTGTCGATGTCGTAGGTGCGGTAGCACACCTGCTGGATCATGTTGCGGTTCTTCGAGAGGTACTTGGCGATGGTGCTGTCCTCGCCGTAGGGGGCGAGCAGCTGGACGACGGTGCTCTCCTCGCCACGCTTGCCGGTGGCGATCATCGCCTCCTCGACGCCGTGTCCGGGGTTGGTCTCACGCAGCAGCACATGGAAACCGAGCACCTCGGTGTGGTACTTGATGGCCTCGTCCATGTCGGGAACGGCGTAGCCCACGTGGTCGATGCACGCGAAGGGATCGTTGTTGAAGTTCTCCATGCCTCTTATCCTTCCACCCCGGTCGGCGCCAGTGACATCGGGGCCCGCCCAATGGCGCCGCTGCCGGCTGGTGGCGGATCCGCCCGGTAGCGGCGTTGCGGCTGGCGCCCCGGGGCCCACTGGGACACCATCAGTGATGGAATGTCCAGATCCCGGCTGCGGGATCCCAGCCGAGGAGACGCCGTGAAGAAGTTCCTGACGACGACCATCGCCGTCTTCCTGATCGCCTTCGCGCTCTACTACGTCTTCACCGACCCCGAGGGGACAGCGGGAGTGGTGCGGGGATTCTTCGGCGGGATCTTCGGGTTCATCAGGGCCCTGGGCGGCTGATCGGCGCGCCGTGTCGGCCCTGACCCGTAAGCTGCGAGGCTTCATCGACCCCGATGTGGACCGTCGGCTGCTCGCCAGCGAGGGCGAGTTCATCATCGACGAGGTCATCAAGCACTGGGTCACGCTGGTTCCCCCGATGTGCGCGCTGGCTCTCAGCCTGGGCTGTTACATCGCGATGGTGAACGCCGGTGCGGCCTGGTGGCTGTTGATGGTGCTCGGGCTGGCGCTGGACGTCTGGGCGGTGATCCGGATGTTCCGGATCCACATGGACCGGTTCGTCATCACGAATATGCGGGTCTTCCGGGTGCACGGGGCCATCAATCAGCACCTGGCGACGATGCCGATGACCCGGATCCTCGACATCTCGGTCGAGCAGCCCTTCCTCGGGCGGATCCTGGGCTACGGCCACTTCGTCTTCGAGTCGGCCGCCCAGGACCAGGGTCTCCGGGTGATCCGCTACGTCGGACATCCCGAGCAGCGCGACCTCACCATCCAGCGGGTCATCCAGGTGGCCGGGCTGCGCACCAATCTGGCTCATCCCAGGTAGTCCGGGGACGGCGCACCGCGCCGCCCCGGACGAACCCGGCAGGAACGGCGGTCAGCTCAGAGCGGCGTCCACGACCTCCTTCGCCTGGCCCTGCACCTGGGCGAGATGCTCGGCGCTGAGCAGCGACTCGGCGTAGATCTTGTACTTGCTCTCGGTGCCCGAGGGTCGGGCTGCGAACCAGGCGTGCTCGGTGATGACCTTGATGCCGCCGATCGCCGCGCCGTTGCCGGGGGCCTCGGTGAGCACCTTCTCGACCTTCTCACCGGCCACCGTGTCGGCGGTGACGTCGGAGGGGGACAGCGCCTTGAGGCGGGCCTTCTGCTCACGGCTGGCATCGGAGTCGATCCGGGCGTAGTAGGACCTGCCGAATCTCGCCTCGATGTCGGCGTAGTGCTGGGAGGGGGACCGTCCGGTGACGGCCTGGATCTCACTGGCCAGCAGGGCCAGCAGCAGGCCGTCCTTGTCGGTGGTCCAGGTCTTGCCCGACAGGTCGAGGAAGGAGGCTCCCGCCGACTCCTCGCCGCCGAAACCGATGTCTCCGGTCATCAGCCCCGGTACGAACCACTTGAATCCCACCGGCACCTCGACCAGGGTGCGGCCGAGCTCGCCGACCACCCGGTCGATGAGGGAGGAGGAGACCAGGGTCTTGCCCACCCCGGCGTCCGGCGACCAGCCCGGGCGGTGCGAGTAGAGATACTGGATCGCCACCGCCAGGTAGGCATTCGGGTTCATCAGCCCGGCGTCGGGGGTGACGATGCCGTGCCGGTCGGAGTCGGCGTCATTTCCGGTGGCGATGTCGTAGTCGTCCTTGTGGGCGATCAGCGAGGCCATCGCGTTGGGGGAGGAGCAGTCCATCCGGATCTTGCCGTCGGTGTCCAGGGTCATGAACCGCCAGGTCGGGTCGACCGTCGGGTTGACGACGCTCAGATCCAGTCCGAGATGCTCGCTGATGTACTGCCAGTACTGCACCGAGGCGCCACCCAGCGGATCGGCGCCGATGCGCACCCCCGCCCTGGCGATCGCCTCGATGTCGATGGCATTGCGCAGGTCCTCGCAGTAGGCGGTGCGGTAGTCGTGGCGGATGACGTCGGCCTCGACCTGCTCGTAGGGCTTGCGGCGGATCCCGGCGGGATTGCTCAGCAGCTCATTGGCGCGTGATGCGATCCAGCTGGTCGCGTCGGTGTCAGCGGGGCCGCCGTGCGGCGGGTTGTACTTGAAACCGCCGTCGCGCGGCGGGTTGTGGGAGGGGGTGACGACGATGCCATCGGCCCGCGGACCCTGGTGGTCGCGGTTGTGGACGATGATCGCCCGGCTCACAGCGGGGGTGGGCGTCCATTCATCCTCGTGCTCGGCCATCACCGTGACATCGTTGGCGCGCAGCACCTCGATGGCGGTGCGCCAGGCCGGGCCGGACAGCGCGTGGGTGTCCTTGCCGATGAACAGCGGACCGGTGATCCCCTGCCCGGCGCGGTACTCCACGATGGCCTGGGTGGTGGCGGCGATGTGCGCGTCGTTGAACGCTCCATCAAGGGAGGAGCCGCGATGCCCGGAGGTGCCGAAGACGACCTGCTGATCCGGATCGTGGGGGTCGGGTGTGATGTCGTAGTAGGCCGAGAGGACCGCGTCGACGTCGATGAGATCTTGTTCCTGGGCGGGTTGCCCAGCGCGTGGATGAGCCATGTGCCTCATCCTGCCACCGTTGCGCTCCCGGAGTGCGGCCGGATCCTCGAGGTCGGCGCAGATGGGCCTGTTCAGTGGTACACAGGCCTTTCTCAGCATGCTTGAATTGGGGACATGTCAGCTCAGTCGTTCAATCGTCCTGGAGCCGTGGACCTGTCAGATCTGGCGGCCCGGGCTCAGTCCAGCAGTGCACCGGCCTCCGCCAGCGCAGGATCCCCCGGCCCCACCGGCGCCAGCTGGATCGCGCTGGTCGATGACGAGCAGGGGTTCAATGACTACGTCCAGAAATCACTGCAGCACCCGGTGCTGATCGAGTTCACCTCCGCGCAGGCCCATTCCGAGACGATGGACGCCGATCTGGACCAGATCACCAATGAGGCGGCCGGTCGCTGGATCCTGGTGCGTGTCGACGCCGACAAGGCTCCTCAGCTCGCCCAGGCGCTGCAGATCCAGGCGTTGCCCACCCTGCTGCCGATCGTCGGCGGTCAGCCGGTATCCCAGCCGATCCAAGGCACCCTGTCGGCCGACCAGATCCGCCAGCTCACCGATCAGGTGAGCCAGCTCGCAGTGGCCAATGGGATCGCCGGTAACGCCGCCCCGGTGTCCCAGGCCGCAGTGGCCGACACCGGTCAGGACGCCGGTCCCGACCCGCGCACCACGGCTGTCGAGGCCCTGATGGATCAGGGCCGCTATGACGAGGCGGTCGCCGGGTACGACGAGCTGCTGGCCAAGAACCCCGCCGACCCGGTGCTCACCGCCGGCCGGGCCAGGGCCGCCCTGTTGAGCAGACTGGCGGGAAGGAATCAGGAGGCCGTGCTGGCGGCCGCCGATGAGGCCGGCTCCGATGTCGACGCCCAGCTCGCCGCCGCCGACGTCGAGTTGATCGGGGGAGATCCCGGTACTGCCTTCCGGCGGATCCTGGCGGTGATCCGCACCTCCCGCGACGAGGATCGGGAGAAGGCGCGGCTGCGGCTGCTGGAGCTGTTCGAGATGGTGGGCGACGATCCGACGGTGGCATCGGCACGCAGGGCGCTGGCCGCTGCACTGTTCTGAGCCGTGAGGATCGGGGTCTGGCCATGACGCGCAACGGGTGTCCGCCGTGGAGCTGACCTCCAGGCCCCACCAGGGGCGGCAGGAGTTCATCTCGATCGGCACCGGCCGGTGGGATCGGCAGGGCTGCCCGCCGGCTTTCTTGCTCTCGGCGTGAGAAGTCGGTCGCAGTCGGCAACGGATCGCCCCTACGATTGGGCCCATGGACTGGACCGCGTACTCGGGAGCCCTCTTCGATCTGGACGGCGTCCTGACCCCCACTGCAGACATTCACCGCAAGGCATGGAGCGAGATGTTCAACTCCGTGCTGGCGAAGTATCCGGCTGCCAGGGCCTACACCGATGAGGACTACTTCCAGTTCGTCGACGGCAAACCTCGCTATGACGGGGTCCGTAGCCTGCTGGCGGACCGGGGGATCACGCTGCCCGAGGGCAGTCCCACCGACTCCCCGCAGGACGCCACCATCTGCGGACTGGGCAATCGTAAGAACGAGGTCTTCGTCAACGTGTTGGCCCGCGACGGGATCGGGCCCTATCAGGGCTCCCAGCGTCTGGTCGATGCGCTGGCTGCCCGCCGGGTCGAGATGGCGGTGGTGTCCTCCTCACGCAACGCGGACTCGGTGCTGAGAGCCTCCGGGCTGCGCAGCCGGTTCGATGTCGTCGTCGACGGACTGCTGGCGGCCAAGGAGGGGCTGGCCGGCAAACCGGCTCCCGACACCTACCTTCGCGGTGCTGAGCTGCTGGGCCTGGACCCGGCCCGGTGCGTGGTCTTCGAGGACGCCGTCTCGGGGGTCGAGGCCGGTGCTGCGGGGCATTTCGGACTGGTCGTCGGGGTCGACCGCGGAGTCGGCGCCGAGCGGCTGCTGGCATCTGGTGCAGATGTCGTCGTCAATGATCTTGAGGAGGTCATCCAATGACCCGTAATGGTGCAACGGGGTTGTTCGGGTCTCACGAGGATCCGATCGACCGGTTCCGATTCCCCGATGACCAGTGGGCTCTGGTGGAGACCAGACCGAGCACCGAGGATCTCGGCAAGACAGAGACCCTGTTCGCGATCGGCAACGGCTACCTCGGAATGCGCGGGAACCCCTCGGAGGGCCGTGACACCCACACCCACGGCACCTACATCAACGGCTTCCACGAGGTCTGGGACATCCACCACGCCGAGAACGCCTATGGCTTCGCCCGCACCGGGCAGACCATCGTCAACGTCCCCGACTCGATGCTCATGAAGCTCTACGTCGACGACGAGCCCCTGCTGCTGTCGGTCAACGAGCTGCAGTCCTACAAGCGTTGGATCGACTTCCGGGAGGGAGTGCTGCGTCGGGAACTGGTCTGGCGGACCCCGGCCGGCAAGCTGGTCCGGGTCGCCACCTCACGGATGATCTCCTTCACCCAGCGCCATCTGGCCCTGCTGAGCATCGAGGTCACCATGCTGGAGGGAGATGCCCCGGTGGTGATCAGTTCCCAGCTGCTCAACCGCCAGGACGGCCAGGACGAGTACCACGGCCGGGGCGGTCCGCTGGGCGTCGGGCTGGCGAACGATCCACGCAAGGCTGCCCGGCTCGGAGACCGGGTGCTGGAGCCCCAGGGCAACTGGCACTCGGACCGGCGGATGATCCTGGGGTACCGCACCGCGCGCTCCAAGATGACCCTGGCGGTGGGCGCCGACCACACCATCGAGACCGAGAACGCCTACGACGAGATCATCGACACCTCCCCGGAGATGGGCAAGAAGGTCTACCAGATCGAGGCCAAGCAGGGTCAGCCGATCCTGATCCACAAGGCGGTCGCCTACCACACCTCGCGCGGGGTCCCGGTGCCGGAACTCTTCGACCGGGTGAGGCGGACCCTCGACCGGGTCCGGGAGAAGGGCACCGAGGACTACTACCAGGACCAGCGCGAGTGGCTCGAGGAGTACTGGGCGACGGCCGATGTGAAGACCAAGGGGGCGCCGGTCGGCGTCCAGCAGGCGGTGCGCTGGAACCTCTTCCAGATCGCCCAGGCCGCGGCCCGCGCCGACCAGCGAGGCATCCCTGCCAAGGGGGTGACCGGTTCGGGTTACGAGGGCCACTACTTCTGGGACACCGAGGTCTACGTCATCCCGATGCTCACCTTCACCCACCCGCGGCTGGCCGAGAACGCCCTGCGGTTCAGGGTGAGCACGCTGTCGCAGGCGAAGGTGAGGGCCGCCGAGCTGTCGGAGCGTGGGGCGCTGTTCCCCTGGCGGACCATCACAGGTGAGGAGGCCTCGGCGTACTACGCGGCGGGAACCGCCCAGTACCACATCAATGCCGATATCGCCCACGCCCTCATGACCTATGCCTGGGCCACCCAGGACAAGAACTTCCTCTTCCACGACGCCGGACCGGTGATGATCGAGACCGCCCGGATGTGGGCCGATCTCGGCTTCTGGCGGATCAATGGCGGGCGCGAGTTCCACATCCACGGCGTCACCGGTCCCGATGAGTACACCACCGTGGTGAACAACAACTTCTACACCAATGTGATGGCCCGGGCGAACCTCTTCGACGCCGCCAGGCTGATGCGCCGGATGGCCGACGAGGACCCGCTGTGGTACGAGCACCTCTGTGGCCAGATGAATCTCACCGAGGAGGAGATCGGAGCCTGGGAGGAGTGCGCCGAGGGGATGGTGGTGCCCTTCGACGAGACCTTCGGGATCCATCCCCAGGACGATCAGTTCCTGGAACGGGAGTTGTGGGACCTGGCCAACACGCCGGCCTCCAAGAGGCCTCTGCTGCTGCACTACCACCCGCTGGTGATCTACCGGTTCCAGGTCCTCAAGCAGGCTGATGTGGTGCTGGCGATGTTCCTGCAGGGGCAGGACTTCACCAAGGCCGTCAAGCTGGCCGACTTCGAGTACTACGACCCGATCACCACCGGTGACTCCAGCCTCTCCTCGCTGGTCCAGTCCATCGTGGCGGCCGAGGTGGGCCATCAGGAGATGGCGATGGAGTACTTTCGCGAGGGGCTGTACTGCGACCTGTCGGATTCTCACGGCAACTCCTCCGACGGTGTCCATGTGGCCTCCACCGGGGGGATCTGGGCCTGTCTGGTCAACGGATTCGCCGGGATGCGGTTCTACAAGGGCAATGTCAGCTTCGACCCGAGACTGCCGGCCGACTGGGAGTCGATCAGCTTCCATCTGGTTCTGGCGGGCAGTGTCCTGGAGGTGGAGCTGGTGCGCGATGCGATCACCTTCACGGTGACCTCGGGCCGACCGCTGGATGTCACGGTGCGCGGTGAGTCGATCCACGTCGGCGAGGGGCCGGTGAGCGTGCCGCTGGCCGACCAGGGGCCGATCCGCGCCAGCCTGCACGGCAACCTTCCGGTGGCCGGGCTGCGCCGGGCCGACGGCTCCCTGGTCACCGCCGAGGTGCCCGAGTCGGTCTCCAGCGAGCACAATCCGGATCCGGCCATGGTGAGTCTGGCCGAGTCCCCGCGCGACTGATCCCGCTGGGCCCGGACAGACCGATGGCCGCCACCCCGAGCGGGGTGGCGGCCATCGGTCTGTCGGTCGATCGGTGGTGCCTCAGTTGGTGGTGACAGTGATCACCGGTGTCGAGGTGTCGACATGGTCGGCCGGAGTGCCGGTCACCTCGGCGAAGGCGAATCCATTGGTCACCAGCACCGGGGTGATGTTGGAGTATCCGGCGTCGGCGATCACCTTCTTGTCGAAGACCACCAGGGGCTGACCAGCGGTGACGGTGTCACCAGCCTTGACCTTGACGTCGAATCCCCTGCCCCCCAGCTCCACGGTGTCGATGCCGACGTGGATCAGCAGCTCGACGCCGTTGTCCAGGGCCAGCCCGAAGGCATGGCCCGACTCCGGGGCGGTGACCACTGTGCCGTCCGCCGGGGAGTAGACGGTGCTCTCCTCGGGATCGATGGCGACACCCTGACCGACCACTCCGGTGGAGAACACCGGATCGGGGATCTCGGTGATCGGTAGGGCTCGGCCCACCAGCGGAGAGGTGATCGTCAGCGTCCGCGTCGCGGTGTCCACCCCGCCGGCCGCGGCCGGGGAAGCGGAGGTGCTGACGGCGGTGACGTCGGGACTGACCGGCGCCGTGGCGTCGGCGTGGGCACCGGGCAGCACCGGTGCCGCCGGAGCGGCATCGGCCGCCTCGGTGGCGTTCTTGGCGGCCAGCGCCTCGGCCTTCTGCTCGGGGGTCCGGTAGTCGCGGATCAGCACCATGGTCATGGAGGCGAAGAACGCCGCGGCGATCGCGATGCAGTACAGCGGGATCTTGTTGAAGGCAGGGATGGTCAGCAGTGAGGTGAACACGAAGGCGCTGGTGTGCAGGCCGCCGCCGATGCCGATGATGACCCCGCCGATCAGACATCCGACCAGCATCGAGGGGTAGATCCTCTTGTAACGCAGGTGAATGCCGTACAGCGAGGGTTCGGAGATGCCGCCGACCAGGCCCGCCACCAGGGCGCCGGTGGCGGTCTGGCGCATGGTGGTGTCCTTGGCCCGGATCGACAGCACCAGCACACCGGCGGTGGCGCCGAAGCAGGCGAAGTTCCAGGCTCCCATCGGCCCCTGGATGTAGTCGTATCCCAGGGTCTGGATATTGAGCAGCATGATGGCGTTGATCGGCCAGTGCAGGCCCAGCGGCACCATGAAGGGGTAGACCAGCGGGATGACGATGGCGAAGATCAGCGCCGAGACGCTGTTGACCGCCGACAGTCCCTTGGCCAGGTAGGCGCCGGCGTAGACGCCGATCGGCCCGATGATGAAGGCCGTCAGCGGCAGCATGATCAGCATCGCCAGGAAGGGTACGAAGATCAGCTGGAGATTCTCCGGCACGAGCTTCTTCAGACCTCTCCACAGCGGCCCCAGGACTGCTGCCATCAACAGCGGCGGGAAGACCTGTGAGCCGTAGTCGAAGATCGTCAGCGGGGCTCCGAAGATGGTGACGATGTCGACCTGGGAACCGGCGATGGTGGCCTGGTGGGCGACGTCCTTGAGAGCCGAGAATCCCGGCAGCATGACGATCGCCATGATGGCGAAACCGACCCAGGGATCGGCGCCGACCTTCTTGGCGGCGTTGTAGGCGACCATCAGCGGCAGGAAGTAGAAGACCGTCTTCCAGGTGAGGTTCATGAACTGCCAGGAAGGAGACAGCGGGACCCGCGGGTCGGCCCAGTTGCCGATCACCCCCGTGGTCGCCATCAGCGACATGAAGGTGATGAACAGCGAGGCTCCCAGCAGCGGGCCGATCAGCGGGCGGAAGGAGTCGGAGAGGAACTCGAAGAAGCTGTCGAGCCAGCTGAACTTGCCGCGCGGGCCACCGGAACGGGCGGCTGCCTTGATCTCGGCATCGGACCTGCCTGCCGATCCGCCGGGTTGACCCTCGTGGGCCATCTCGGGCAGACCCATGATGTCGTTGAAGACGGTGGTGACGGCCCCTCCGATCACCACCTGATACCGGTCCCCGCTCTGGGGAACCGCCCCCATCACACCGGGGATCTGCTCGACGGTCGGGGTATTGACCACCGACCCGTCGACGAGCTGGAACCTCAGTCGTGTGGCGCAGTGGGTGAGACTGGCAATGTTGTCAGGCCCACCTACCGCCTTCACGATCTCGGAGGCTGGTGAGGACGAGGACATATCGTTGTCCTTCCTGAGACTGGAACTTCACGGTGTCCCGAACGGGACACCTGACAAGCATAGTCGTCGTCGCGCCGATGACCTCGTCCGGCTCCCCGAGGCCCGCTAGGTGTACTTCCCCGTGACGTTGTGAACGCGGGCTGAGGGGGTCTGGCCGCCGATCCCGGTGTGGGGTCTGTGGTGATTGTAGTGATGGAGCCAGGTCTCGTAGGCTGCGGCGCGCTCGGCTTCGCTGGCGTAGGGCTTCGCGTAGGCCCACTCGACGGCGAGGGTGCGGTTGAACCGCTCGACCTTGCCGTTGGTCTGCGGCCGGTATGGCCGGGTCCACTTGTGCTTCACATGGTCGCCGAGCGCGTCAGCGAAGGCGCCTGACCGGTAGCAGGAACCGTTGTCGGTCATCACCGCGGTG
>NZ_AUHZ01000013.1 GCF_000423445.1 Acidipropionibacterium thoenii DSM 20276
GACATCGTCAGAGTGTGTCCGAAGGACGGGGTGCCCGAGCGCCAGGACATCTCCACACGGTCCTCGACCCGCGTCACCTGCCCGGACCCCAACCGCATGGTGCCCGAGATCGAGAAACTCCGCGACACCAGACCCTCATCACCCGACTGCCCGGGGGTGGTCACCACCGGAGCACTCGGGCATCCCACCAATGCGCACCGGACTCCGCTCAAAGTCGACGCATGACCAGCTCCGATGAGGGCAACAATGACCACCGCCAGGAGACCCGCCAGTGCCACCAGCCAGCGCCCGCGGACAAACCGTCCACGCATCAGTGCCTCAGCACGATCAGTTGATACACATCCATTCCAATGCTGTTCTTTGCTGCTCATTGTGCATTTTGTGTCCACGTACTACTCGATGAAAACACACGACTTCTTTTCTTCGATACCTGCCCATACTCGACGCGGTCTTGGCCCACCTGACCAGGACCGGCCTGTCACCACTGGCCAAATGCGCGGGCCCAACCGTGGTATTCGACACAATCGGAGTCCAACCAGACTGACCATGAACTTCTGGCCCAGAACACTGGTTCACTGTAAACTACGCGTGCTGTCGCCCGTGTTCTCATTTCTTCGTTTCCGACGCCCCCATAGAACTCCTAGTCCTACAGAAACAGCTAGTACACGCACAAACAGTTCTTGCTGGTTGTGCAAGGGGAGGTCTATCCCCCACAGCCACAAAAGTGACCCCGAATCCCGCGAGGTATGGATCTGTGGTCACGCTATCTGGCGATCCTACAAAGAGGTCTATTAGCGCGTCACTCTTTTTGAGAATTGCAACCCTTTGTTTCAAGATGTCTGTTGAATCCTGCTCCGCCTTCGCCATAGGAGAAATCGGATTCACTCGATCGCCCTGTGGCAGCTCGGCCACCAGGGGAGCTTGTCGCACAATGCGGCCAGTTGACTCACCGCAGGACTACTGACAACCAGCAACGCCACAGTGAGAGTCGTCGCGACCAGGCGCCCGAGCTGACAGGTCATCATCGCAACTCCATCCTCGTAGCACGATGTCACCTGCATCATCCCATCTCGTCATCCCAACGAGGCTCTGCGTGACGGACCATCTACCATCGTGGCCATGGGAACCCGGACCACCACGCTGCGTCGATTCCTGGGCAGCGGGGCTGTGGAGGTCGGTCTGGCCGGCCTGCTGCTCCTGCCGGACGTCCTGCCCTTCCATCCCGGCACCGAGGCCGCACTGGCCCTGGTGGCGGGGGTGGTCGCCTGCGCCGGCGCCGGCCTCACGGCCTGGCGCCCCAGGATCGGCGCGGTGATCAGCTGCATCGGGTTCGGCGGCCTGGCCCTGCTTCCCGCCGAGCTGGTCGGCACCACCCTCTACGCCCCGATGATCGTCATTCTCTCGTGCGCATGGCACGGGGAGTTGTGGACCGCCGGATTCACATCGCTGTGGGGATATCTCGTCTCCCTGGGGCTGACCCTCCGCAGAACGACGACAGCGGCCCAGGATGCCCAGGCGATGCTGTTGTGGTGCGGCTTCTATGCGCTTCCATGGGTGATCGGCCTGGCTCTGCGACGGGTGGAGCTCACCGAGAGCCACCGATTCGCGGTCAGGGCCGAGGCCCAGCGCCGGGAGATCGCCGCCGAACTGCACGACAACCTCACCCATGAGCTAGCACTCATCACCATGGCCGCCGAGGCGGCCCGCATCGATCCGGGGGCCGACCGCGACGCGGCCCTGGTCGAGATCGCAGCACGAAGCAGGCGCAGCTCGGCCTATGTGACCAAGCTCGTGAGACTGTTGCGGGTGGGGCGCACCTCACCCCCGGTCACCTTCTCCGCAGAACTCCAGCGCGGTCACGCCAGCCTGTCACAGGCCGGATTCAGCCTGGAGATCTACACCGACTGCGATATCGAGACCCTCAGCCCGGTGATCTCGAATGCGCTGGGCCGCATCACCCATGAGGCGTTCAACAACATCCTCCAGCACGCCGATCCGAGCCAACCTTGCGAGGTGAGCGTGCGAGCCTCTGAATCCCGGCTCGCAGTCTCCGCCACGAATGCGACGAATACCGCCTACCTCGGTGACGACCTGGGCATTATCGGCATGCGGGAACGGGCCGAGGGGATCAACGGCACCCTCAAGACCCGGCTGTCGGACGGGTACTGGTCGGTGACGGTGTCAGTTCCCGTCTCCATGACCGACGGACAGTTCTCCTGAGTACGAGGCCACACCGCAGGGTGTGCCATCATGACGCGGGGAGCACCCCGGCACAGCAGCACCATGCTCCGAGCATTCTCAGCTCACATCGATCAGTCGAGCATTGTTGAGATTTGGGCTCAGGAGAGGTTCGCCATGGCACTCGCAGGCGACTCGCTCACCTACTCCACCCAGGCCTGGTGCGCCGGCACCGACCTGGCGGACCTGCAGAAACTCTTCGGGGTCGAGCAGTACGCCCAGACACCGACCATGGACAAGACCCTGGCAGCGCTGCAGAAGTGCCGCGGCTGAGCCTCCCCCGCCTTCTGGCTCAGCCCGTTGCCAGTGTCCCGGCGCCGGGTCCCGGTAGGTGCGTCAGTCTGGCCGACCAGGTCCCGTCATCGTGGCGCAACGCCATCCCCTGGTCCTCCAGTACTCCCAGGCACACCAGTGCCACCCCGATTCCCAGACCGGCCCCCTGGGCCACCTCGTCGGCCCCCACCGATCCCCTCGAGGGAAGGGCCTCATAGGCGTCGCGAACATCGGGTGGCAACGCGTCCATCGCTCGCGCTGGTCCCGGTTCCAGTGGCAGGTCCGGCTGGATGGGGCCCACATCGCATCGGATGTCGTCGGCGTCGCGCACCAGAATCGCCCTGGTGTCACGAATCCACTGGTTGGGACCAGCAGATCTGCTCGAGGTCACCGGGCCGGGCACCGCCATCAGCGGCCGGTACAGCTTGTACGCCCAGTTGGCGGTGCTGAGCGCCCCCGAGCGGGCCGAGGCCTCCACCACCACGACGCCGGTGGACAGGGCCGCGATGAGCCGGTTGCGTGCCAGGAACCCCGGTCTGGTGGGGTAGCTCCCAGGCGACCGTTCCGAGACCATCACCCCCTCGGCGAGGATCCGGCTGAGAACTCCGGAGTTGCCCTTCGGATACAGCTGATCGAGCCCGCAGGCCTGCACGCACACCGTCGCACCGCCTGCCGCCAGCGCCCCGCGATGTGCCGCGATGTCGATTCCATAGGCGCCACCGGAAACAATGGTCCACGGCGGTGGGGCCCCGATCATCGGACTGGTCCGGGCCAGCTCGTGGGCCAGGTCCATCGCGACATCCTGGCCGTAGCCAGTGGCCGCCCGGGAACCGACGATTCCGATCGATGCGGCCGTAGCCTCCGCGAGGTCCAGCGGTCCGCGGGCCCACAGGCCCACCGGAGCACCCCCCATCTCCTGGTGCGCCTGGCCGGTGACCAGGTCGTCCAGGCCCTGGGGCCATTCCGGGTCGCCGGGGATGATGAACCTCATCCCCAACCTCTCGGCCGCCTCGACGAGCCGCTGGGGATCCAGCGACTCGGCCCGTGCGAGCCAGGGCGGATGCTCCTTGCCGGCCTGCACCCGTTCCCACAACTGGGCGCCGGTCCACCTCACCAGGTTCGCCTTGAGGATGAGACTGCCGGGTTCCACCACGGCCGACAGGCAGGCTCTGGCGAGCCTCTCCCCGGTCCACTCCTGCGTTGTCATGCCAGTTCTCCTCGTCTCAGCGCCATGGCTGCTCTCAACTGGGTGTCTCCCACCCGATCCGTGCCGGCGAGATCGGCCAGGGTCCAGGCGATCCGCAGCACCTTGTCGACTCCCCTGGCGCTGAGCCGGCCGCTGGCCAGTGCGTCCTCCAGCAGTCCGGCCTGCTCAGGTGGTGGCAGACGACGCCGCAGGTAGGACCCGGAGACATCGGAGTTGACCAGCCACGGCGTCCCCGCCAACCTGTGGCGGGCTCTGGCCCTGGCCTCGGCCACCCGGGCGGCCACCACGGCGCTGGACTCCGCTCTGGGCATCAGCTGCGCCCCCATCAGGGCCGCACTGCTCAGCGGCCGCATCCGCTGGTGGACATCCACCCGGTCCAGCACCGGCCCCGAGAGTCTGGCGCCGTACCTCATCACGGTCTGCGGGGTGCACCTGCAGCGCCCTGAGGGGTCGTCTGCCATCCCGCAGGGGCAGGGGTTGAGGGCCATCACCAACTGAAAACGAGCCGGGTAGCGGATCTGCGCCAGGGCCCGCCCGATGGTCACCCAGCCGCTCTCCAGAGGCCCGCGCAGCGAGTCGAGCACGCGTGGCGGGAACTCCGGGGCCTCATCGAGGAAGAGCACTCCCCGATGAGCCAGCGATACCGCTCCGGGTCGTGGAATGCGGGCTCCGCCACCGATCATCGCGGCCATCGAGATGCTGTGATGGGGCTCGGCCAGAGGCGGCCAACAGATGAGATCGCCAGCGGGGTTGGTGCCGGCCAGCGAGTACAGCGCGGTGACCTCCAGGGCCTCCTGCTCGACCAGCTGGGGCAGAATGCTCGGCAGCCGGGCCGCGATCATCGACTTGCCGCATCCTGGTGCCCCTCTCAGCAGCAGGTGGTGGCGCCCGGCAGCTGCCACCTCCAGAGCGAAACGGGCCTCCTGTTGTCCGATCACCTCGTCGAGATCCGCCACGAATCGGCCCGGTCCCGTCTCGGGCGGATCCTCCTCATCGGCGCACGGGGCCGGACCCGTCGGCCTGCCGGCCAGCACACTCACCAGATCGACGAGTTCAGCAACCGCCCAGATCGTCAGCCCGCTCACCAGGGATGCTTCCCTGTACTGGCTGGCGGGCACCACTGCCCGGGTGAAGCCTGCTGCCCGTGCTGCCAGCAGCGCCGGCAGCACTCCCCTCACCGCCCTGACCCTGCCGTCCAGGCCGAGCTCTCCGAGCAGCACGGCCGAGCTCATCACAGCGGTGTCGACCACCTCCTCGCTGCCCAGTGCCGCGGCCGCTATCGCCAGATCGAAATGGCTGCCCGCCTTCGGCAACGAGGCCGGGGTGAGATTGATGGTGAGCAGGTGTTCGGGCCATCTCAGTCCCGATGCCCCCACCGCAGCCCTGCACCGGTCACGCGCCTCGTAGAGAGCGGCGTCGGGAAGACCCACCAGGACGGTGCGCGGCAGTCCGCCACCGGTGGCCGCCTCGACCTCCACCATGGCGCCCTCCATGCCGACCAGTGCCACCGACCAGGCACTCGCCCCACTCATGAGATGCCCCGGACGTGATCGACCACCGGATCTGCGCCGGCCACCCGCCGGATGCCTATCGCGTCCAGCCGGATCCTCGGTATCCACTCGGGGGTGGAGGTGACGAAGGCCACTGCCAGGGCCCGCAGTTTCCGGATCTTGGCGGCGGTGATGGCCTCCAACGGATCGCCGAAGGCCGTGCCGGACCGGCACTTCACCTCGATCAGGACGAGGGTCTGCGATGTCGGTGAGGGGCCGGGTTCAATGGCCACGATGTCGATCTCGCCCAGCTCGCAGGCCCAGTTGCGAGCCAGCACCTGCCAGCCGAGCTCGCGCAGATGGGCGGCAGCGACATCCTCTCCCCAGGCGCCGAGGCGCGCACGACGGTCATGGCGACCTCGCAGCGCAGCTCCCCGCGCAGTGGTGACCGGGGCCGGGTCCGACGGGGGTGTGGCGGGTGACATGGGAACCACCTCCTCACCAGCAGTTATCGTGGTGAGAAGCCCGACCGGTCAGTTATCCACAGACCATTCCCTGTGAATTCCTCCCTGGGAAGTTGTCCACAGGCAGCCTGCCCGGTGGCCCGGCACTACTTGTCGGGAACCTCCAGCTCGGAGTGCACGATCTCCTCGATGGAGACGTCGCGGAATGTCAGAACCTTGGCGGTCTTGACGAACCGTGAGGGCCGGTACATGTCCCACACCCAGGCATCCGCCATGGACACCTCGTAGTAGACGTCGCCGCCCTCGGTACGCACCTTGAGGTCGACGGCATTGCACAGGTAGAAGCGGCGCTCGGTCTCCACGGCGTAGGTGAAGATCCCGACCACGTCCTTGTACTCGCGGTAGAGCTCAAGCTCCACACGGCTCTCGTACTCGTCAAGATCATCGGCACTCATGATGCATGCACTTTAGCCGCTCGGGCCACGTTGGCATATGTCAGCCGGTGCTGGGGACTGGGCCCCAGCTCCTCGAGTCGCTGCTGGTGCAAGCGGGTGGCGTATCCCTTGTGGATCGCGAACCCGTAGCCGGGCAGCTCCGCGTCCAACTGCACCATCATCCGGTCCCGCACCACCTTGGCGACCACCGACGCCGCCGAGACGCAGGCACACACAGCGTCGCCCTTCCACATTCCCAGTCCGGGCACTCCCAGACCATCGACGGGAAACCCGTCGCTGATGACGTACTCCGGTCGCACCGACAGCTGGGCGACAGCACGGCGAAGGGCCTGGATATCGGCCTCCTGCACTCCCAGCCGGTCGCACTCGGCGGCCGGTATGGCGACCCAGGCGCTGGCCCTGGCGTGCGCCACGATCTGGCCGAAGCACCGCTCCCGAGCCCTGGCGGTCAGCTTCTTGGAGTCGGCAAGCCCGCTGATCCGCCCTGCACGACCCTCTTCCAGGATCACTGCGGCTGCCACCAAGGGTCCCGCGCAGGCTCCCCGTCCGGCCTCGTCGCAGCCGGCGACCGGTCCCAGGCCGAGCCTGCGCAGCAACCTCTCTGGCCCCATCGGGCCCGGTCCGACCCGGTTCATGATCCGCTGCAGGTCTCCCCCAGGCAGATGCTGGCGCGCGCCGGGGCAGAGGCCGAGCGGTCGGGTATTCCATCGAAGGTCGCCGGGATGTGCAGGATCCTCATCCGCGACAGCGGGACGACGACGGCCTTCGCCGGGCCGACGACGTCGCCAACCGGCACGAAGGCCGCGGACCCCTGGTACTGCCCGCCGATGTCATCCAGATGGAACCTGGAGTCCCCGGAGGCGTCCCGGTGGTCGCCCATCACGAAGATCCGGCCCTTGGGCACGACCACCTTGAAGGAGATGGTGGAGGGGGCGACGGTCTGGCCGCCCTCGCGGTAGAGGTAGGAGGTCTCGTTGAGGACCTTGGAGTTGACGGTCATCTGACCCTGCGGGGTGCAGCAGACCACGGTGTCCCCGGGCATCCCGACCACCCTCTTGATGAGATAGTTGGAACTGGTGTTGGGCACCAGTCCGATGAACTCGAGGATCTGACCGCCGACCGACCGCTTGGCAGGGTCACCGCCGAGCCAGTGCTGGGAGTCCTTGAAGACGACGATGTCGCCGCGGTGGAAGTCCATCACCCGCATCGCCTCGACCCGGTCGCCGATCTCCAGGGTCTGCTCCATCGACCCCGAGGGAATCACGAAGAGCTGGGCGACGAAGGCCCGCAGACAGGCCGAGATCACCAGGGCACCGACCACGATGACCACCAGCTCGGTCACACCGCTGCGGAACCGGCGCCATCGAGGGGGTTGATCGGTAGGGCTGGGATCCTCCAGGTGGGGATCCGCTGGACTGCTGGCGGCCACGGTCGTCCTTGCCGGCGATGTCTTGGACGCGGGAGTCTCCCGGACAGCAACGCCATCGGCATTCTAGTCAGCACCCTGGACGCACGAGGGGATCCCCGCCGCAGCGGGGATCCCCTCAGAAGGTGCAGTGAGACGGACTCACCGGTTGGCGTGCTTGTCCTTGATCTTGGCGGCCTTGCCGCGCAGACCGCGCAGGTAGTACAGCTTGGCCCGGCGGACCCGGCCCTGACGCTCGACCTCGATGTGATCGATGATCGGTGAGTGCAGCGGGAAGGTGCGCTCGACACCGGTGCCGAAGCTCAGCTTGCGGACGGTGAAGGACTCCTGGATGCCACCGCCCGCGCGAGAGATGCAGACGCCGGTGAACAGCTGGACACGGGAGCGGTTGCCCTCGACGACCTTGACGTACACCCGGATGGTGTCGCCCGACCGGAAGTCGGGCAGATCGTCGCGCATCGCGGCCTTGTCGATCTCCTGGATGACATTGCTCATGGAAGTTCCTCGCCGGTGCCACAGGTCACCTGGTGTCTCTGATGTCTGTTGTCTGACCCGCCTGGCCGGGCGATCCCCCCGTGGCAGGAGCCGGCGCCGACAGGCACAGTCCACAATTATGACATGCTCGGCCTCGCGGCGCCATTCGTGTCGTCGGAGCCTTCTGTGGTTCGGATACCGGCTGGGTCATCACGGACTCGCAGAACCACCGGCACGGCGTGAGGCCGCACCTTCTCCTCCAGGAAGTGCAGGCTCACTGCCGCGATCACGGCGACGCCCATCGCGACGTCGCGGAAGACGAACCAGCTGTGGATCTGGGAGTGGTTCTTCATGATCTCCAGGTAGCCGGGGACATACAGCACGGGAATGAGTAGGACGAGCATCCCCACCAGACTGTGACGGTCACGCAGGAGCAGCCACGCGATGATGACCAGGGCGAGCACGATCACCATTGTCAGCACGTACTGCGAGAGCGGGTAGGACAGCCACATGCGGAAATTCGTCATGGTGGTCGCTCCGGGTTCCAGATTCACCGCGTAGTGGCGGCCAGTAGATGACACGTCGCCATCGAGACGGAACTTCGCAGTGTTCCTCACGTTGCTGACCGTCGTGCGCCAGCCGTTGTAGGGCATCGCCTCGAACCATCGGGCAACCCAGGTGCCGACGAAGCCGACAAGCCAGCCGAGCGTCGAGGAGGCCAGGAAGGCGAGCGTGGTGCGAATCCTGCGGCTGCTCGTCCAGCCGGCCAGCCCGGCCATCGCGACGGCCAGGACGCAGGAGGCCGGCGGGTTCGTCAACAGGTCCATGAATGCGAACAGCCCGCCAGCAATCACCGCCAGGTAGCCGGCCGCCTGCCACCTGCGACTCAGCTGGAGCACCATGGCCCCGGTGGCCAGAATGGTCGCCTGGGCCAGCGCGTGGGTGAACTGCGAGGTCAGCGCCAACAGATCGGTGGTGCCCAGATAGACGCCGATCAGCCCGATCGCCGCCCACAGGCCGGCGCGTTTCGCCAGCATGACGGCGAGGTAGAACACCGCGGCCACCAGGCACAACAACGACACCACCCGAGCCATGTAGACCCCGCCCAGTGCCAGCGCAGGCCTGGAGACCACTGAGAAGCCGGACCAGTAGCGGATATAGGGGCTCGCGCCACCGGTGAGCTCGTTCGGGTGCCTCTTGAAGTGCCCCATCATCACCGCGACCTGAGGTCCCCCGGTGCACCGCGGAACCATCGAGACCCGCTTCCACAGCGGCATCTGCGAGTGCGCCGGAAGAACGCCGATGCAGTATCCGATGGTCTCGGTGTAGGTGTCGGTCCGGTTGCCCAGCCCGTTCGGCTGATAGCTGGCCGAGTTGAGCCCGCTCCGGGACTGGGCGACGACCTGGTTGATGATCCGCCCGTTGGGAATCGCGAACCCGATAGCCAGCAGCACTGTGCACCCGACGATGGTCGCGAGAAGCGTCGCCAACACTTTGAGGATGTATCGCCAGACCACTCGCCACCAAACGGCGGTCTTGTTGTGTGTCACGAAGCGCCCTCCCTCGAGGTCCTGAATCCACCCACGGGATTCACAAGCGATCAATGTACGATCCGCATCCTGCCCGACACGGCAGATGTGCCGGTCCCGAGGAACCGGCCCATCCTGGCGACACAACTTGGGACTCACCCCTGCGCAGAGCCCCCGCCACGGGGGTTGCGAGGGGGTCGTCCCCCTGCCTCGATCAGCTCAATCTTCCTTGCCGTCGTGCTTGAACAGCGAGGCGATGAGGTCACGGTTGAGCTGGCTGATCGACTCCAACGGAATGCCCTTGGGGCACACCGCCGCGCACTCTCCGATATTGGTGCAGCCACCGAACCCTTCGGCGTCCTCCTGCGCCACCATCGACTTGACGCGCAGCACCCGTTCCGGCTGGCCCTGCGGGAGCATCGCCAGGTGGGTGATCTTTGCCGAGGTGAAGAGCATCGCCGAACCGTTGGGGCAGGCCGCCACGCAGGCGCCACAACCGATGCAGGTGGCGGCGTCGAATGCGCGATCGGAGCGCTTCTTGTTGATCTGAACGGCATGGGCATCGGGAGCTGCACCGGTGTTGACCGAGATGTAGCCACCTGCCTCGATGATCCGGTCCAGCGCCGAGCGGTCGACGACCAGGTCCCGCAGCACCGGGAAGGCAGCTGCCTTCCAGGGCTCGATGGTGATCGTGGAGCCGTCGGCGAAGGAACGCATGTGCAGCTGACAGGTGGTGGTGCGCACGGGCTGTGCGACTCCCTGGCCACCGTGCGGCACACCGTTGATCACGACACCGCACTGACCGCAGATACCCTCACGGCAGTCGGAGTCGAAGGCCACGGGATCCTCCCCCGTGGCAGTGAGCTGCTCGTTGAGCAGGTCGAGCATCTCCAGGAAGGACATGTCCCCGGAGACCCCGTCGAGGGTGTACTGGACCAGATGGCCCTTCTCGGCCTGATTGCGCTGGCGCCAGATACGCAGATTGATTTTCACTTGTAGCTCCTCTGCTTGACCTGGATCGACTTGTAGATCAGCGGTTCCTTGTGCAGCACCGGCTTGTGACCCTCACCGGTCCACTCCCAGGCGGCGACGTACTGATAGGTGTCGTCGTGACGCAGCGCCTCGCCCTCCTCGGTCTGGGACTCGGCACGGAAGTGCCCGCCACAGGACTCACGACGGTGCAGCGCGTCGATGCACATCAGCTCACCGAGCTCCAGGAAGTCGGCGAGTCGTCCGGCACGCTCGAGGGTCTGGTTGAGCTCCTCGTTGACGCCGGTGACCTTGACATTGGTCCAGAACTCCTTGCGGAGGTTGCGGATCAGGCCGATCGCCTTGACCAGGCCGGCCTCGTTGCGCTCCATCCCGCAGTACTCCCACATGATGTGGCCGAGTTCCTTGTGGATCGAGTCGACAGTGCGGGTGCCGTCGATGGACAGCAGCTTGTTGACCCGGCTCTCGGCATCCTGGCGGGCGGCGACCGCCGCCGGATGCTTGGTGTCGACCGCCGGGAACTTCGGGGAGTCCGCGAGGTAGTCGGTGATGGTGTTCGGCAGCACGAAGTAGCCATCAGCCAGGCCCTGCATCAGGGCGGAGGCACCCAGCCGGTTCGCACCGTGGTCGGAGAAGTTGGCCTCCCCGCAGACGAACAGCCCTGGGATGGTCGACTGCAGGTCGTAGTCGACCCACAAGCCGCCCATCGTGTAGTGCACCGCGGGGTAGATCCGCATCGGAACCTCGTAGGGGTTCTCGTCGGTGATCCTCTGGTACATGTCGAAGAGGTTGCCGTACTTCTTCTCGACGGCCTCCTTGCCCAGCCGACCGATCGCCTCGGAGAAGTCCAGGTAGACGCCGCGCGAGCGCATGTGCTCGGTGCCGTCGGGGTCGATCTCCTTGACCTTCGGCCCGACACCCAGCCCCTCGTCGCAGCGGTACTTGGCCTGCCGGGAGGCGATGTCACGGGGAACCAGGTTGCCGAAGGAGGGGTAGATCCGCTCCAGGTAGTAGTCCCGGTCGGCCTCAGGAATCTGGCGGGGATCCTTCTCGCAGTCCTCGGCCTTCTTGGGCACCCAGATGCGGCCGTCGTTACGCAGCGACTCCGACATCAGGGTCAGCTTGGACTGATTCTCGCCGGCCACCGGGATGCAGGTCGGGTGGATCTGCGTGAAGCACGGGTTGCCGAAGAAGGCACCCTTGCGGTGTGCCCGCCAGGTGGCGGTGACATTGCAACCCATCGCATTGGTCGACAGGAAGAACACGTTGCCGTAACCGCCGGTGGCCAGCACGACGACGTCGGCGAACCACTCCTCGATCTTGCCGGTGACCATATCGCGGGTGACGATGCCGCGGGCGCGACCGTCGGCGACGATCAGCTCGATCATCTCGTGGCGGGTGTGCATGTGCACGGTGCCCGCGTTGACCTGACGCTCCAGGGCCTGGTAGGCGCCGATCAGCAGCTGCTGTCCGGTCTGGCCACGAGCGTAGAAGGTGCGCTGCACCTGGACGCCGCCGAAGGAGCGGTTGTCGAGGAGGCCGCCGTACTCGCGGGCGAAGGGGACGCCCTGGGCGACGCACTGGTCGATGATGTTGGCGCTCACCGCGGCCAACCGGTAGACGTTGGTCTCACGGGCGCGGTAGTCGCCGCCCTTGACCGTGTCGTAGAACAGCCGGTAGACGGAGTCGCCGTCGTACTTGTAGTTCTTGGCGGCGTTGATGCCACCCTGGGCTGCGATGGAGTGGGCCCGGCGCGGCGAGTCCTGGTAGCAGAAGTTCTCGACGCGGTAGCCGGCCTCACCGAGGGTGGCAGCCGCGGCTCCGCCGGCCAGTCCGGTACCGACGATGATGACGGTCATCTTGCGACGGTTGGCCGGGTTCACCAGACGTGAGGTGAACTGGCGATCGGGCCAGATCTTGTCAATGGTGAGGGCCACGTTCGCCTTGGTGTCGTGGATCTCCTCACCGGCCTGCCAGTACTGGCCGGCCAGTTCGGCGTTGGTCTCTTTGGCTGAAGTGGACATCAGTTGGCCCCCCCGACGATGTTGAAGAAGATGAGGAAGGGAGGCACCAGGAAGCCGACGAAGATGACGGCTCCGACCGCCCAGGAGCACAGCCGCAGGACCTTGCGCGTGATCCCGGAGACGTTGGCGCCCAAGGTCGCGAAGGCGCTCCAGAACCCGTGGCTGACGTGGGCGCAGATGGCTGCCATCGCGATCACGTAGATCACGATGAAGATCCAGTTGCCGAAGGCCGTGAAGACCATTCCGGCGCGCCCGTCAGGACCGTCGTGCGGGTTGCCGAAGGCAGCCGGGGCGATGGTGAACTGCAGCAGGTGCATGACCACGAACAGCACGATGATGATGCCGCTCCAGATCATGGTGCGGGCAGCGTAGGTGTTGTTCGGGGACAGCGACTTCTTGATCGAGTAGCGTCCGGCACCGCCCCTGCCCGCGACGTTCTGCTTGGTGACCCGGGAGGCCGACCAGATGTGCAGTATGACGCACAGCAGCAGGACGCACCTGAACATCCACAGGAAGGTGTCACCTGGGAGGATCGGGTTGAGGATGGTGCGCAGGAACCCTGCGTAATGGTTGAAGTCTTCGACACTGATGAGAATCTTCAGATTGCCGAACATGTGAAAGAGCAGGAAGAGGACCAGGACCAGTCCGGTGACGGCCATGAGGGCCTTCGCCGCGACGCTTGATCGCACCGCTCTCTGATGAGTACTAAGTGTTGTAGTCGCCACGGCGACACCATAGCCAACCGACTACGTCACCGTGTAGTGGACCCCCCGATTGGGGCCTCACTGCCCCGGCTCTCAGCTCACAACAGGTCGGGTCTGCGGCTGCCGGTGATCTCCACCGACTGGTCGTGACGCCATTGGGCGATCCTGCCGTGGTGGCCGCTCATCAGCACCTCCGGAACCTCCAGACCGCGCCAACTCACCGGTCGGGTGTAGTTCGGGTACTCCAGCAGGCCCTCCTGGCCGGGCGAGTAGGACTCCTCGGTGAGCGACTCGGGGTTGCCGATCACCCCGGGGATCAGCCGGACCACCGCCTCGGTGATGGCCAGCGCGGCCACCTCCCCGCCATTGAGGACATAGTCCCCCAGGCTCAACTCGTGGAGGGTCCACCGGGTTCGCAGGTACTCCAGTACCCGATGGTCGATGCCCTCGTAGCGCCCGCAGCAGAACAGGATCCGGCGGGCCGTCGACAGCTGCTCGGCGTCGCGTTGACGGAACGGGTACCCCGAGGGGGTGGGCACCACGACGTGGATCTCGGGGTCGGGCTCGGTGCCGAGCAGCTCATCGAAGGCCTCCCCCCAGGGTTCGGGTTTCATCACCATTCCCGCTCCGCCACCGCAGGGGGTGTCGTCCACGGTGCGGTGCCGGTCGTGGGTCCAGCGACGCAGGTCCCAGAAGTGGGTCTCCACCAGACCGTGCTCGGCGGCCTTGCCGAGCAGCGACAGGTGCAGCACCTGGAAGTAGTCGGGGAAGATCGACAGATAGTCCAATCGCGTCACCGCAGTCACCCTCAGAGCGCCTCCTCGGCCTGGTCGTCGACCAGGCCACCGACCTCTGCCAGGGTGAGGGTCCCGGCAGCCAGGTCGACACCGGTCACCAGGGCCGACACGAATGGCACCAGTCTCTCGACCCCGTCGACGTCGATGGCCAGCAGGTCCTGAGCCGGCAGATGGATGACGTCGGTGACCTCCCCCAGCTGCTCCCCCTGGCTGTTCAGGACCGTCAGGGCGCGGAGCTGGCGGTCGTAGTACTCGTCATCGCCGTCGGGCAGCTCATCGGCAGCCACCTCGGCGACCAGCACGGCGCCCTTGAGAGCCTCGGCGGCGGTCCGATCGGCCACCTCTGCGAAGTGCACCTGGAACCCGCCCGACAGGTCTCGACCGGCGGTGACATGGAGCTTGCGGCCGGTGCCCTCGATGCCGACCAGCGAGCCCGGCGCGAAGCGACGGGAGGGTTCGTCGGTGCGCAGCGAGACCAGGACATCTCCTCGCAGCCCATGGGCCCTACCGACCCGGCCGACCACGACCTCCAGGTGTTCACTCATTGATGCTCTCCTTCGAATCTGGACCCCCGGCACGACAAGCGGCCGCGACCCTGTCAGGGCCACGGCCGCCATCGGCTCCGGTGAGATCTCCGGGACGCGCTCAGCGACGTCGTCCGCCGCGACGGTCCACGTCGACGAAATCGACCCGGACCTGCTCACCTGCGGCGAGGGCGTCCACCACGGTGCGCAGTGAGGAGGCGGTACGGCCCTGGCGGCCGATCACCTTCCCGATGTCGGAGGGGTTGACGCGCACCTCGAGCATCTGACCGCGGCGCAGTTCCTTCTCACGCACCCGGACATCGTCCGGATTGGAGACGATGCCTGAGACCAGGTGCTCGAGAGCCTCGGTGAGCATCTCAGGCCTCGGCCTTCTCGGCGGGAGCCTCCTCGGCCGCAGCCTTGGGGGTGATGGCCTCACGGGCAGGCTCGTCGGCCTCGGCGAGGGCGGCGTTGAACAGCTCGTCCTTGTCGGGGCGGGCCGGCTGCTCGGTGACCCCGGAGGCGGTCCTGCCCCCGGTGAAGGCCTGCCAGTCGCCAGTGCGCTTGAGCAGCGCCACGACGGCCTCGGTGGGCTGGGCGCCGACGCCCAGCCAGTACTGTGCGCGCTCGGAGTCGATCTTGATGATCGACGGATCGCTCTTGGGATGGTACTGGCCGATCTCCTCGATGGCACGGCCGTCGCGCTTGGTGCGCGAGTCCATGACGACAACGCGGTAGTGCGGGGTACGGATCTTGCCGAGACGCTTCAGACGAATCTTGGTAGCCACGTGTGTGGATTCTCCTATGGGACGCACCCGGGCTGATGACCCGGGAAGAACGGGTGAGGACGCCGCCGTTGTGGGGCACGCGGTGACGACTTCGAGGAACCACCTGGACGGCGAGAGAGGGTACCGACCGGGCAGAAGCTCTCGCCATTCTGCCACATCACACCGATCGGTGGGAAACCTCGCGCGAAGTCACGCCGGGTCCAGCACGACTCTGCCGCGCAGCACGATGAACATCGGCCGGTCGAGGGTGCTGAGGTCGGTGCGCGGGTCGGCGTCGAGTACCAGCAGGTCAGCGGACCCGCCGACCTCCAGCTGGCCCTGCCCCAGCCACTCCCGGGCACGCCAGCAGGCGGCCCCCAGGGCGAACTCAGGGCCCGCGATCTCGGCGAGCCTCGTCACCTCCCGGCTCACCAGGCCGTGCGGCACGGTGCCTCCCGCGTCGGTGCCGGCGTAGACCGGGACCCCGGCGTCGACCGCTCTGCCAATGGTCTCCTTGACGTGGGCGTGGAGGTGACGCATGTGGGCGGCATAGACCGGGAACCGCTGGTCGGCGGAGGCCGCGATCGCCGGGAAGTTGTCGATGTTGATGAGAGTCGGCACCAGTGCGACCCCGCGGACCGCCATCTGCGAGATCGTCTCGTCGGTGAGTCCGGTGCCGTGCTCGATGCCGTCGATGCCGGCCGCCACCAGCTGGGCGGGAGCCTCCTCGGAGAAGCAATGGGCGGTGACCCGGGCGCCGAGTTGATGGGCCCGGTCGATGGCGGCGCGTGCGACATCGGCGGGCCACAGCGGGGCCAGGTCCCCCTCCTGGCGGTCGATCCAGTCGCCGACCAGTTTGACCCAGCCGTCGCCGGCCCGGGCCTGCCGTTCCACCTCGGCGACCAGGTCGTCGGGGTCCACCTCGGCGGCGTAGTCGCGGATGTACCGCTTGGGCCGGGCGATGTGGCGACCGGCTCGGATGATGCGGGGCAGGTCGGGGCGTTCATCGATCCAGTGGGTGTCGGCCGGGGACCCGGCGTCTCGGAGCAGCAGCGTGCCGGCGGCGGTCTCGGTGAGGGCCTGCTGCTCGGCGACCCGGGGGCTGACCGCCCCCTTGGCGTCCAACCCGATGTGATTGTGGGCGTCGACCAGGCCGGGCATCACCCAGCAGTCCCGGGCCAGGGTCCGGGCCCCCGGCAGCGGGCCCTCGACGAGCACTCCGTCGTGGATCCACAGGTCACGCTGGTCCCCGGCGGGCAGCACCACTGCGCAGATCCGCAGATCCTCGGCCGGGGCCAGGCGGGCCAGCGCGGCGGGATCGATGTGGGTGTGGGTGGACCCGTCGTGGGTGTGGGTGTGGAACAGTGGCGAACCGTCCTGTGGCCCGGTCATCTCAGCGCGGGCCCTTGTTCTTCTGGTTGAACATCTGCTCCATGCCGGGAGGCATCCGGAAGTCGGCCATCGCCTTGCTGAGATCCTCCTGGGAGGTGGGCAGCCCGGCCGCCGGGGTGCCGAACGGATTGCCGGTCTCGGCGGGCTTCCGGGAGGTGCCGGCCTTCTCCTGGGCGGCCCTCTTGGCAGGATTGCCGGAGGCCCCCTTGCGGCGCTTCTGCTGCTTCTTGCGCTGCTGCTTGGCGCCGTGCTTGGCCATCGACCCGACCATCCCGCCACCCATCCCCTGGCTCATCTGGGTCATCATCTTGCGGGCGTCGACGAACCGGTTGACGAGGTTGTTGACGTCTCTCACCTCGACTCCCGACCCCTTGGCGATCCGGGAGCGTCGGGAGCCGTTGAGGATCCCGACGTCGGCCCTCTCGGCGGGGGTCATGGACAGGATGATGGCCTCGATCCGGTCGACCTCGCGCTCGTCGATGTCGGAGATCTGGTTCTTCATCTGGCCGACCCCGGGGAGCATTCCCATGATCTTGGACATCGGCCCCATCTGGCGCATCTGCCGCATCAGGCCGAGGAAGTCGTCGAGGCCGAACTGGCCCTTGCCGGCCAGCAGCTTCTCCGCCGCCGCCTGGGACTGCTCCTTGTCGAAGGCCTTCTCGGCCTGCTCGATGAGGGTGAGCATGTCGCCCATGTCGAGGATCCGGGAGGCCATCCGGTCGGGGTGGAAGACGTCGAAGTCCTTGAGGCCCTCGCCGGAGGAGGCGAACATGATCGGCCGCCCGACCACCCGGGCGATCGACAGTGCGGCGCCGCCCCGGGCGTCGCCGTCGAGCTTGGTGAGCACCACCCCGTCGAAGCCGACCCCCTCCTGGAAGGCCACCGCGGTGTTGACGGCGTCCTGGCCGATCATCGCGTCGACCACGAAGAGGGTCTCGGAGGGGTTGGTGGCGGCCTTGATGTCGGCGGCCTGGCGCATCAGCTCCTCATCGACGCCCAGGCGTCCGGCGGTGTCGATGATGACGACGTCGTAGAGCTTGCGACGCGCTTCCTCGACCGACTCCCGGGCGACCTCGACCGGGTCGCCGACGCCGTTGCCGGGCTGCGGGGCGAACACCTTGACCCCCGCTCGTTCACCGACCACCTGCAGCTGGGTGACGGCATTGGGGCGCTGCAGGTCGCAGGCCGCCAGCATCGGGGAGTGGCCCTCCTCCTTGAACCAGCGGGCGAGCTTGCCGGCCAGGGTGGTCTTCCCGGCACCCTGAAGCCCTGCCAGCATGATGACGGTGGGCGGGTTCTTGGCGAACCGGACGGTGCGGGTCTCCCCGCCGAGGATGCCGACCAGCTCCTCGTTGACGATCTTGATGATCTGCTGGGTCGGGTTGAGCGCCTTGGACAGTTCCTCGCCGTGACAGCGCTGCTTGACCGAGGCGACGAACTCCTTGACGACGCCGAGGTTGACATCGGCCTCCAGCAGCGCGATCCGGATCTGACGCGCTGTGGCGTCGATGTCGGCGTCGGTCAGTCGGCCCTTGCCGCGCAGGCCCTTGAAGGTCGCTGCGAGTCGATCCTGGAGTGTGTCGAACACGGGTGAGTTCCTTCGGTGGACTTGTGCTGGCAGTCAGCGACCACAGTACCGCCGATGGACCCCGCGACTCACAGTCCGTACTGTCCCAACCACCGCATCGACTCCGAGATGAAGGGGGTGTAGGTGCTGGTGTGGTGACCTCCCTGGGCGGTGAGGATGAAGGCGAACTGGTCCATCGTATGGGCGTGGTTCCAGAAGTCCTGGCCGTCGGCCCAGACCTGTCCGTAGGACATCGCCGGGTTGGCGGCGTCCCCCCAGGTGGACTTGTCCGCCCGGCTCATCACCGACAGGAAGCGGACCTCACTGGGCACATTCCTCGCCTTGACCCGCATGATCGGCGAGTTCTCGTCACGGGTCTGCTGGGTGACCTGGGAGAGCTGGGGCTGCCCGTAGACCGGGTGGTAGTACGGCGCCAGGCCGAATCCGGCGCGGAACTCGGTGTGGTATTTGATGGTGAAGTTGGCGGCGCAGTAGCCGCCGGTGCTGTAGCCGGCCACGAACTTCGAGGCGGCCGTGCGGCCCACCCGGTAGTGCTTCTGGATCCTGGTGATGGCGGTGCGCATGATCCAGCTCTGCTGCTTGATCACGCCGACATCGGTGCACTCGGTGTCCTGCCCGGTGCGGATCTCCCCGGGCAGGAAGACGATCACGTACGGGTTGGCCTTGTACTGCTTGATCATCTCCAGGCCCGGGCCGATCAGCGGGACGGAGACGTTGTCCCGGTCGCCGTTGTCGCCCTCCCCGCCGATCCAGTAGAGCACCGGGAAACGGGTGTGGACCTGGGAGCGCTCGAAGTACTGCGGTGGCAGCCAGACCGGGACATGAGCATTGCGGGCGTCGGTCCCCGGCATCATGATTCCGGCCATCAGGCCGTCGGGATGCGGATTGTCCTTGCTGATCGGGATCCTCTTGACGGCCGTGCGATGGATGTCGATGAGACCGTGGCGCGGCGCGACCGGGGCCTCTCCGAGCAGTTCTCCCCAGCTGGTGTAGAAGCCGTAGGTGTTGTTGATCGGCAGGAAGACCGCGACCAGGGCGATGAGCTGGCAGCAGAACACCAGCAGTGCGCGGCCGATCCCCCGCCCGATTCTGCGCAGCCGACCGCCGGTGGCCCGCCACCCCCACCACAGACCGATCAGGATGGGGACCAGCACCGCCAGGCCCATCATCGCCCAGGCCAGCTGCGGACTCATGATGCCGACCAGCAGCAGCGGTGTCCGAGTGGTCACGATGCCTCCTCCTCACGGTGCGCCCCGGCCCACAGCGCCAGCAGCAGGAAGGGAAGTCCGACATGGCCTGCCGCCGCGTAGCGGAAATCGGTCAGGGGTACCGCGATCAGCAGCGTCAGGACCATCCCGATCAACGGCAGGAAGGCCAGCGAGCCGCGTGGACGTCTGGCCAGCAGTGCCGAGCACATCGCCAGGATCGCCGCCCAGATGACCAGCGGCATCCGATAGGTCAGGCCGGTCACCGGGTTCGTGGACACCGTTCGGGCGACGTCCAGCAGCTGTCCAGCGCCCAGCCTTCCCCCGCTGACCGTCGCGAGCCGGTCGCGGTCATCGATGACGATGCTGCCCGAACCCCGCTTGGTGCCCGGGTCGACCCTCAGGAAGACCGATCCGGGATCGAGATACCGGCCCGCCAGGGCATACCACGACAGCGCATAACCGGTGCGGTTGGCCGGCATCGCCTGCGCCCAGGTCCTGATGAACTCGCGACGGTGGTGGTTGAGCCAGCGGTTGTTGAACCCGCGCGGATCGAACTTGATGTTGTCAGACAGGGTCGGGTTGTAGTCCTGGCGCATCCGCTCCAGAGGCATCAGATGGGCCAGCGTCCGCTGCTGGGCGGCCTTCAGGTGTCCGTACCGGTTCGCCCAGGCCAGTTGCTGAAGCGGCAGCCCGGCCGCCTCCACGAAATCGCTGGGCACCATGCCAGCCTTCTTGTAGCCGGGCCCCTGTAGGGCGAACACCAGCGCCATCATGATCGCCGAGCTGATCGGCACCGCCCACCACCGCCACCCGTGGCGCCGTGGCGCAACCAGGCGTGGGATGAGGAACAGGCAGACCCCCGCCACCATGAAGGCGACGATGTAAGTCCCGTTGTTGCGGGTGAAGGACAGGCCCACCAGGCCTGTCAGGAATCCCGCCAGCGGCCATGGCCGCGTCAGCCAGGTCCAGCCGCGCAGCCCTGCCTCGGCGAGCAGCACCGTCATCAGGGTCATCACCAGTGCGAACAGGGTGTCCTTCTGCATGGTGATCGACCACATCGCCACCGACGGGTCGAGGGCCAACCAGGCCAGCGCCAGGATGGCGGGCACAGGCCCTGCGCGATAGCGCAGCCAGACCACGCAGATCGCCAGCCCGAAGGCCAGCAGGAGGGCCTGCAGCACGGAGAACACCGCGGTGCCGGCGGTGAAGCTGCCGCCGATCCTGATGCACATCCCGACCAGCAGTGAGAAGGCGATCGGGTGGTGATTGTTGAGCGGTTGCATGCCGGTGCCGATCCGGATCGACGACCAGGAGTCGCGCACCACGATGCCGGGCCAGAAGGCCAGCAGGTAGGGGGCCCAGGCTGCCAGCATCAGCACTGCAGAGATCGCCCACCAGGCGGCCTTTCGGCCTGCGGTGAGCTTCTGGGAACGCACCCGGCGGGGATGGGCGAGGACCTCCAGAAGGACGCATATCACCGGCACCGCGATCAGCCAGTCGACCGCGAACTCGACCCAGGGCGAGATCCGGGTGTGCCGGTAGGGCGGATGCAGAGCAGGATCGAAGCGACCCCCGAGCACCCTCATGATGGCCAGCACCGCTCCGAGCAGGATCGCCACCAGCCACAGCCCGGGCCGGCGGATCGTGGCGCTCAGCCGCACCGCGGAGGCCAGCACCAGCCATCCGATCGCCATCGCGATCCACTGGCCCGCCGACGGGAGGCCGGTGTGGCCGGTGAACCACCACCCGGCTGTCAGCACCGCCGAGCACACCAGACTGATCAGCACACCCGCCGGGCCGCCGGCCATCCCCCTGACTCCCTCGGCCGACTGCCACCGATCCGTCCACTCAGACATCACTCCACCTCATCCATCCGACCCACCTCAGGTCGTCGCGATCAGGACGACGCCGACCAGGATCGCCGTGACCCCGCCGATCCTCCACCGATCGAGGCTCTCACCCAGGAACAAACGGGCCAGCAGCAGAGTCCACAGGTAGGTCAGTGCGGTCATCGGCAGCACCACCGAGAGATCCATGTGGCGCAGCACCCAGATGTTGATGACAGCGGCGCACAGATAGCCCGCAGCACCGGCCCACAGATGCCAGTTGCGGATCAGCCGCGCCGGGCGCAGATCCCCCGATGCGAGCTTGAGCATCCAGCTCGACAGCGCACCGATCAGGGTCATGGTGAGCATCCCCGCCCACAGCAGCAGTGTCACCGCGCGCTCCTGGCGACCATCGCGACGCCTGCCACTACCGCGGCCACCCCGATGACTCGTCCGGCCGTGATCTGCTCCCCCAGCCATGTCCAGCCGGCCAGCAGGCTGAGCACATAGGACAACCCCAGGATCGGTTGCAGCACCGACAGCTCGCCGAATTGGTAGGCGATCAGCATCAGCAGCGCGCCGACCCCGTAGCAGCCGAAGCCGATGACGATCTCAGCCGCCCTCCCGGTGGCGGCCAGCTTCCACATCAGTTGGCCGGTACAGGTGAACAGTGAGGACACCACCATCAAGATGATGCCGATCGGCGCAGTGGCCGCCCCGGAGGTCTGCCTGCCGATCCGCTCGCTCTCAGCCACTGCGATGTTGCCCCGCGCCCTGGGACCGTTCCACGCGCTGCGCCGGATCCGGGCCGGTGCGCTCGCGCAACTGCGGGTCCAGCTGGGACCGATTGGCCGCCAGCAACCTCTCGATGTGGTCGTGGTAGTTCGTCATCACCTCGTACAGCTGGCGGCTCTTGGCCACCTCGACGTCGAGGATGAGCGCCACCGCCCAGCACAGCACGGCCGCCATGCCCAGCGCGACCGAGACGATCAGGGTGGGGAACCGGGGTACCTCGCCGGACCGCAGATACTCCAGGAACACCGGGAGGAAGGTCACCACACAGGCGATTGCGAAGAGGGCACCGAGCCATCCGAAGAAAGCCAGTGGATGGTAGTTCTTGAACAGTCTGAACACCGTGCGCAACACCTTCAGACCATCTGAGTAGGTGTTGAGCTTGGAGTCCGAGCCCTCGGGCCGGTCGCGGTAGTCGATCGGAACCTCGCGGACCTTGAGGTTCTTGTCGACGGCGTGGATGGACATCTCGGTCTCGATCTCGAAACCCCGGGAGAGCACCGGGAAGCCCTTGACGAAAGTGCGCGAGAAGGCCCGGTAGCCGGTCATGATGTCGGTGATGTCGCACCGGAACAGCCGGTTGATGAGGCCTCGCACAACGGCATTGCCCATCTCGTGGAAGGGCCTCTTGTTCTGAGCCGCGTAGGTCGTGGACAATCGGTCGCCGATGGCCATGTCCGCCTGGCCCGAGAGCACCAGCTCCACCAGCTGTGGGGCGTACTCGGCCGGGTAGGTGTCGTCCCCGTCGATCATCACGTAGCAGTCCGCATCGATGTCACGGAACATCGAGTGGATCACATTGCCCTTGCCCTGGCGCCACTCGTTACGCAGGTGGACGTGATCGTCGGTGGTCGCCAGCGCTGCCACGATCTGGCTGGTGCGATCGGTGGAGTTATTGTCGTAGACGTAGATCTGAGCGGCCGGCAGTGCTGCCCGGTAATCAGCGACAACCTTCGCCACGGTGGCCTGCTCGTTGTAGCAGGGGATCAGCACGGCGATCCGCGCGGAGTCCAGTCGCATCTCGGCCATCTCCGCCAGCCCGTTGTCGTCACCTGGGACCTGGGAATGCCCGGGCACAGTGAGGTCCATTGCCCTACTCCCCCATCAGTCCCGACACGAACTGCTCGGTGTCGAAGGGGGCCAGGTCGTCGGGGCCCTCGCCGAGCCCGATCAGCTTGACCGGGACGCCGAGCTCGCGCTGCACCTGGACGACGATGCCGCCCTTGGCCGAGCCGTCGAGTTTGCTCAGCACGATGCCGGTGACGTCGACCACCTCGGCGAAGATCCTGGCCTGGGTCAGACCGTTCTGGCCGGTGGTGGCGTCCAGCACCAGCAGCACCTCCGACACCGGCGCAAGCTTCTCAATGACCCGCTTGACCTTGCCCAGCTCGTCCATCAGCCCGGTCTTGGTGTGCAGCCGGCCGGCGGTGTCGATCAGCACCACATCGATCCCCCGGTCGATGCCGGTCTGGACGGTCTGGTAAGCCACCGAGGCCGGATCGGCCCCCTCCTCCTTCGAGACGGTCTCCACCCCGACCCGCTCCCCCCAGGTCGCCAGCTGCTCGCTGGCCGCAGCGCGGAAGGTGTCGGCGGCACCCAGCAGCACCGAGTGTCCCTCGGCCACCAGAACCCGGGCCAGCTTGCCGCAGGTGGTGGTCTTTCCGGTGCCGTTGACCCCGACCATCAGTACCACGGCCGGGACTCCCTCGGGGTGCTCGAGGTTCAGCCCGCGATTCATCGCGGGATCGACCAGGGACACCAGTTCACGATGCAGGATGGCGCTGGCCCGGCCCGGATCGGCGACTCCGTCGATGGCGAACTCGGTGCGCAGCTTGTCGACCAACTGGGTGGTCGGGCCGACTCCCAGGTCGGAGGTGATCAGCGAGGTCTCGAAGTCGTCCCAGGTCTCGTCGTCGATCCGGTCGGCGCTGAGCAGCTGGGCCAGGCCGCGGGCCAGCGCGTTGTTGCTGCCGGCCAGCCTGCGACGCAGCCGCGCCATCCTTGAGGCGGGCGCCTCCGGGACCTCCAGAGAGGGCGTCTCCGGTTCGACGCTGGTGGCCTGCTCCTCGCCGCGGGCGGGCTGGACCTCGGTCTCATCAGGCGCCTCGGCAGGAGGGGCCTCGACCTCGGCAGGAGCGGAGCGCCCCTTGAGGACCTTGCGACGATTGACCAGGGCGACAGTGACGCCGACGACGATGGCGAGCACCAGGACGCCGAACAGCGTCCACAAGAAGATTATGGAAGTTGGCACGCCGCGATCCTACGGCAGCCTTTCAATGCAGTGGAGCGGGGCTTGCCCGCCGATGACCTCAGCGGCGAGCGTTGCGCACCGGTTCGCGAGCCGGGCTGAGCAGGGTGGAGGCCTCCTCGTCACCGTTGAGCACCCGTCCGATCCGGGCCGCAGAGGCTGTGATGCCCGATCCCTCGACTGGCCTGCGTGGCTCCCTCAGCCCCGCCCAGACCACCCCGGCGATCCCTGCGGCGACCAGCAGAATGATCACCATCGACACCACGAATGTGAACTCCATCCTGGTCTACCTACTCTCCTCGCACACCATGGACCGGCTTCCCGCCATCCCTTCCAAGAGTGCGTCCGGACCTGCTGGGATCCCAAATGAGACACTCCCACCCAGGCATCATCTCAGCCGATCCTCAGGAGCTGTTCACCTTCCTGTGAGGCACTGCCGGTTCAGTCTCCTCCAGGTCGTCGGCCTGACGGACCCTGCGGAAGGTCCACAGCTTGTTGGCGACGAAGTTGATGGGCGTGGTGATGGCGATCGTGATGATCTGCGCCCAGTACTCCCGCGAGTGCAAGCCGGACTGTTCGTGGAAGAACCCGGAGGACAGGTAGCACACCGAGGTCGGATTGGTGAGCGCGATCTTGATGAACATTCCGAAGAACGCCGCCACCGCGCCGACTGAGAAGAAGGGCCAGAACTCGGCCCACCAGCTGCGCCGGCGCTCCCGCTTGAAGGTCCAGCTGCGGTTCAGCTGGAAGTTGACGATGTTGGAGACGACGAAGGCCACGATCCACACCAGGCTGGTGAACCTGAAGTTCCAGGGCGATCCGAACAGATTGAACAGGATCCGCTGGGAGTTGACGGTGCCGCCATTGGCACGGTTCATCACGAAGGCGACCAGCATGTTGACCAGCACGCCCGAACCCCCGACCAGGCCGAACTTGATGAACTCCATCAGGTGGCGGCGGTGTCGTCGGGGGTCTTCGGTGATGGTCATCACCTCGGCGATCCTACTGGGGCGACGGCCCGGGGCACACCCCGAGGCCAGCGCTGACACCGCGGACAGATGTGCGAGGAGCGATTCATGAAGGCCATCCGGATGATCGGGGTGCCGCAGCGGGGACAGGGCCTGCCGGCGCGACCGTAGACGGCCAGCCGCCGGTCGAAGTAGCCCGACTGCCCGTTGACCCTCACATAGAGGGAGTCGAAGGAGGTGCCGCCACTGTCCATCGCCTCGGCCATCACCTCCGTCGCGGTGACGAAGAGCCTGACGGCCTCCCCCTGTCGGAGCCGCCAGGTCGGCGTCTCGGGGTGACGCCGCACCCGCCACAGCGTCTCGTCGGCATAGATATTGCCGATCCCCGAGACCAGGGTCTGGTCCAGCAGGGCCCTCTTCAGGGTGCTGCGCCTGGCCCTCAGCCGCCTGCCGGCGCCGGCGGCGTCGAACCCGGGGGTGAAGGGGTCGGCGGCGATATGGGCTATCTCGACAGGCAGCCCGGCTCGGGCGGTGCTGATCTGGAGTCCGCCGAACAGCCTCTGGTCGAGGAATCTGAGCTGTCGGCCGTCATCCAGGTCCATCAGGACACGGACATGGCGTTGCACCGGATCGGCGGCATCGTCAACCCGGAACTGTCCGCTCATCCCCAGGTGACACAGCAGCACGGCAGTTCCCTCGGCCTGGCCGGCTGAGTCCAGCGGGAACCACAGGTACTTGCCGCGACGTCGCGGGGTGTCCAGGCTGCGGCCGGTCAACCGGTCGCAGAAGTCTCGGGCGCCCCCGGGCTGGCGGCGTACTGCGCGCTCGTCGAGGACCCTCACACCGGTCACCCTTAAGCCGGAGACCAGGCCGGCCAGGCCGCGCCTGATGGTCTCCACCTCGGGCAGCTCAGGCATCCGGGACCGAGATATCGCGTTCGGCCACCAGCTGGTCGATGGCGAGCTTGGCGGCGCCCAGCTCGGCCTCCTTCTTGTTGTGGCCGACGTAGCCCTCGCGTTCCTGGCCGTCGACGATGGCGCGGGCCAGGTAGCGCCGGTCGTGGTCGGGCCCCGAGCCGATGATCCGGTACTCCGGGGCAGGCATCCGCAGCTGGGAGCAGACCTCCTGGAGGGCCGTCTTCCAGTCGGTGCCGGCTCCCGAGCGCACCGCCTCGTCGATCCTGGGGTCGAACAACCGATGGACCAGCCGGACCCCCTCGGCCAACCCTGCCGACAGTGTGACCGCGCCCAGCAGGGCCTCGGTGGTGTCGGCCAGCAGGTGGGTCTTGTCGTGCCCGCCGGTCAGCTCCTCACCGCGGCCCAGCATCACCCGTGGCCCGATCTCCAGGCTGCGGGCCACCTCGCCGAGTGAGACGGTGCTCACCACGGAGGCGCGCAGCTTGGCCATCCGCCCCTCGGCGAATGTCGGGAAGGCCTTGTAGAGGTACTCGGTGACGCCGACCTCCAGTACCGCGTCGCCGAGGAACTCCAGCCTCTCATTGGTGGGGATGCCGCCGTTCTCGAAAGCATAGGAGCGATGTGTGAGGGCAAGGCGAAGGAGCTGGGGATCGATCTCGATTCCCAGCTCCTCGAGCAGTTTCAGGAAGGGCCAGCCCGCATCACTGGCGGGGCTCTCCTGGCGTGCCGTCCGGCCCTGCTCCGTCTCGGAGCAGTCGGTCATCAGGCCTCGGTGACCTGGCGCTTGTCGCCGCGCGGGCCGTACTCGCCGCAGGTCGGGCAGGCGGTGTGCGGCAGGTGCTTGCCGCTGCAGGCCGGGTTGGTGCAGTCGACCAGGGTGACGGCGGCCGCCTTCCACTGCGAACGACGGCTCCGGGTGTTGCTGCGGGACATCTTCCGCTTCGGGACAGCCACGATCTTCTCCTCGTTGTGCGACGCCACCGCAGGTGACGCCGTCTCTCATGTGTGTGCCGTGCGTTCCCGGCCGCTACAGCTCAGGACCGGTTCGGATCGGCATCCGCGGTGGCGGGGCCGAGATCCTTCAGCGCCGCCCAGCGGGGGTCGATCCTCTCCCCGTGGTCGTGATCGGGATGCCTGTTGAGGTTCACTCCGCAGTCGGGACACAACCCCGCACAGTCCCGGCGGCACAGCGGTGTGAACGGCAGGTTCAGCACCACCGCCTCGCGCAGGACGGGCTCGAGGTCGATCTCCTCCTCGTTGCTCACCCGGTGGGCGTCCTCCTCGGCCTCATGTCCGGGGTAGAAGTACAGCTCCTGAATGTCGAAGGAGGACTCCTCCTCGATCGGCTCCAGGCACCGTGAACACTCCCCGGCCAGTCTGGCCTCGGCGGTTCCGGTCACGAGGATCCCCTCGATCACCGACTCCAGACGAAGGTCCAGATCGATGGGAGAGTCCTCGGGAACGCCGATCATGTCCACGCCGAGATCCTCCGGTGCCCGGATCTCGCGGCGCACCTGCACCATCTGGCCCGCTCGACGACGCAGATCATGGGTCTCGATGATGAGATCCCGATCAGAGTCGCGGCGGCGATGACTGGTGTTCATCGCAATTCCCTTCAAACCGGTGGACCATGACGAGGTCATGACCGGCTGCCCACTCTACAACTCATGCCCCAGTGCGCCAAATGGTCGGCCCCGGGGTGGTCACCGGTCCGGGCCGGCGAACCTGTCTCGCAGCGCCCGGGCGACCATCGGGGGCACGAAGGCCGAGACATCGCCGCCATTGCTGGCGGCCGACCGGATGATGGTGGAGCTGATGGTGCCGAACTGGCGCCCGGCCGGCAGCAGCACCGTCTCGATGCCGCTCATCTCCTTGTTGACGTGGGCCATCTGGAGTTCGTAGTCGAAGTCCCCGCCGAACCGCAGGCCGCGAACGATCGCTCCGGCCCCCTGGGCGGTGCAGAAGTCGACCAGCAACCCATCGACCGGCAGCACCTCCACGGGTCTGGAAAGGGTCGAGACGGCGTCGCGCACGAAGGCGACCCGCTCGTCCATCGAGAAGATGCCGTTCTTGGCCGAGTTCACGGCCACCCCGACCACGACCTCCTGGAACAGCTCGACGGCCCTGGTGATGATGTCGACATGCCCACGGGTGATGGGGTCGAAGGAGCCCGAGATGACGGCCTTCACATGTCCTCCCTGCTGGGTTGGGCGAAGTACACCACGGTCTCACCGTAGCGGTTGGCCCAGCTGTCCATCCCGGCCCCGAACACCGGGGCCGGGCCCCGGGAGGATCGTTCCACCGCGATCAGCCCGTCGTGGGCCAGGAAGTCGCGCACCGCGGTCGCGATCAGCGAGTCCAGATCGGCGGCGTCCAAGGCGTAGGGCGGGTCGCAGAAGATGAGGTCGAAGGGTTCGCCCGGCCGGCCGCCGGACAGGAACTTCTCGACGCCCGCACACATCGCGGTGGTCTGGGCGTCCAGCCGACAGGACCCGGCATTGGCGCGGATCAGGGCGGCGGTTCTCGGGTTCCTCTCCACCGCGACCACCCTGGCGGCACCCCGGCTGGCTGCCTCCAGCCCGACAGCTCCGGAGCCGGCGAACAGATCGAGCATCGACTGGCCGGCCAGCTGGTCGGCCACCGGCTGGTCGGAACTGCCGTTCCAAGCGGCGACAGCCGAGAAGAAGGCCTCTCGGACCCGATCGGAGGTGGGTCGGGTGGCGTCCCCCGGCGGGGTGCTCAGCCGGCGCCCCCCAGCCCGACCGGCGATGATTCTGCTCACCGGATCAGGGTATATCGGTCTCGAGCCGGGCACCGGGCTGGTAGACATGGCTCCATGAGCTCAATGGACAGCCCGATGACCGTTGTCGAGGAAGACACCTGCTGGGGTTACCTGGACACCGCCGAGGTGGGGCGGTTGGCCACCAGCGCCGACAACCAGCCGCAGATCTTTCCGGTGAACTATGTGGTGGACGGCCTGTCGGTGGTCTTCCGCACCGCCGCCGGCACCAAGCTCGACGAGATGGTGCGCAACAGCGCGGTCGCCTTCGAGGCCGATGGCTGGTCCGAGCAGGGCGGCTGGAGCGTGGTGATCCGCGGCACCGCTGAGGTCATCACCAGCCCCGAGGAGCTGGCACTGTGCGAGAAGATGCCGCTTCGCCCCTGGGTGCCCACCGTCAAGAAGACCTGGGTGCGGGTGCAGGCCTCGTCGATCTCGGGGCGCACCTTCGCCTTCGGGCCCGAACCCACCGAGTGAGCCCGACCCGCTGAGGAGCTCAGCCCTGCTCCATCAGGTCGCCCTCGGCGAGCTGCTCGGTGGCGGCCACCATGTCGAGCAGCCGGGGGTCCTCGGGGTCCCTCGCGATCCAGGCGTCGGCCAGCTCCCGGGCGGCGGTGATGATCTCGGCGTGCTCGAGCACCTTGACCAGCCGTAGCGGGCTGGAGCGCCCGGCCTGGGAGGCGCCCAGAATATTGCCCTCATGACGCTGAGCCAGGTCCAACTCGGCCAGCTGGAAACCGTCTCGGGTGGCAGCGACTGCGTCGATCCGCTCCCGGGTGGTGGTGCCGGGCTGAGCATCGGTGACCAGCAGGCACAGCCCGGGCAGCTGCCCGCGGCCGATCCGACCGCGCAGCTGGTGGAGCTGGGAGACGCCGAAACGGTCGGCATCCATGATGACCATCATGGTGGCGTTGGGGATGTCGACACCCACCTCGATGACGGTGGTCGAGACCAGCACCTGGGTCTGACCGGCGACGAATCGGTCCATCACCGCCTGCTTCCGGTCGGGATCCAACCGCGAGTGCAGGGCCTCCAGGGGAAGCCCGCGCAACGGCCCGCCGGCCAGCATCTCGCAGACCTCCTCCACGGTGGCCGAGGGCCGCTGGTCCGAGCTTGCGGGATCGGGTTCGTGGGCATCGATCCGGGGACAGACGATGAACACCTGATGGCCGGCGGCCACCTCTTCGCGGGCCCGCTGCCAGGCCCTGCTCAGCCAGGCCGGGTGCGACCCGACGTCGACCACGGTGGTCTGGACATCAGCCCGCCCGGCAGGCAGCTCGCGAAGGCTGGAGACCTGAAGGTCACCGAAGACGGTCATCGCCACCGACCGTGGGATCGGGGTGGCGGTGAGCACCAGCTCATGGGGGTGCTGATCGGGGGTCGAGGTGAGCACTCCTCGCTGCTCGACCCCGAACCGGTGCTGCTCGTCGACGACCACCAGACCCAGGTCGGCGAAGTCGACCTTTCCGGTGAGCAGGGCGTGGGTGCCGATGATGATGCCGGCCGAGCCGTCGGCGATGCGGGTGGTGGCGTCCCGGCGGGAGGCAGCGTTCATCGATCCGGTGAGCAGCGCGATCCCGGTGGCGTGCTCGGGTGCACCGAGAACCCGACCCGCGCCCAGTTCGCCGAGCAGCCCGCGGATGGTGGCATGGTGCTGCTGGGCGAGCACCTCGGTGGGGGCGAGCAGGACGGCCTGGTGACCGGAGTCGACCACCTGGAGCATCGCCCGCAGCGCCACCAGGGTCTTGCCCGAACCGACCTCCCCCTGCAGCAGACGCTGCATCGGCGTGCTGCCGGACAGCTCGGCGCTGATCGTGCGGCCGACCTGCTGCTGACCGCCGGTGAGGGTGAAGGGCATGGTGGCGTCGAAATCGGCCAGGATGCCGTCCGGGCGGGGCGGACAGGCCGGTGCGCTGCGCCCGGCGGCTCGCCGACGGCGGGCCGCCATCGTCACCTGGGTGGCGATCGCCTCCTCCCAGATGAGCCGCTCCCTCGCCCTGGCCGCCGAGGCCGGGTCGTGGGGGTGGTGGACCTCCTCGAAGGCATCCCACAGCGGGGGCAGATCAGCCTGCTCGCGCAGCCAGTCGGGAAGGGTGTCGTCCTGGGCGCCGGCCTGGGCCAGCACCAGGGTGGCGCACTCGGCGATCGTCCAGGTGGGCAGTTTCGAGGTAGCCGGATAGAGACCCACCAGGCCGTGGCGCATCACCTGGGTGGCCATCGTCTTCTTGTCGGCCTTGCCTGTGATCCTGCCGTCGGCGTCGAACATCACGAAGTCGGGATGGGTGAGCTGGGGGCGGTCGTGGAAGCTGCCGACCTTGCCGACGAAGATGCCGTGACTGCTGGTGGTGAACTGCTTTCGCCAGTAGCCCACCAGCCAGTCCTTGCCGAAGAAGGTGACCGGCAGCTGGGACCGTCCGTCGGTGAGCGTCAGCTCCAGCCGTTCACGACGGCCCGGGCCATTGATCGGGTACGAGGAGACCGAGGCGACGTCGGCCACCAGGGCCACCTCGTCACCGGGGACCAGCCGGGACAGGTCGGTCGTCTCGGTGCCGGTGAGGTAGCGCCTGGGGACATGGTTCAGCAGTTCTCCCGCAGTGGAGATGTGCAATGTGCTGAAGGCCTTCGCGGTCCTGGCCCCCAGCACCTCGGCCAGCGGGCGGTGCAGCTCCCGCTGGGCCCTGGTCAACCACGCTGAGACGACGTCATCCACGCCTGCGAGGCTACCGGACACCGCCGACACCTCGGCGGGCACAGCAATGGCCGACCCTCCACCAGGGAGAATCGGCCATCAGGCGAGCTCAACGCTCTGAACCGGATAGGGCGAGCTCAGCGCTCGACGCGACCAGCCTTGAGGCACGAGGTGCACACGTTGATCCGCTTGTGAGTGCCGTTGATGACGGCGCGCACGCGCTGAATGTTCGGGTTCCACCGCCGGTTGGTCCGCTTCTTCGACCAGGGGACGTTGTGTCCGAAACCGGGGCGCTTGTCGCAAATGTCACACACAGCAGCCACTGGAAGTTCTCCTGTTCACCAGCCGACGCGCTCACGTCGGCTCACTCAAGTTCTGCAAGGGGGTTCCACGCGGGAACTTTCACAGCCTACATGGCAGGCCCGGGTCGCGACAAATCCGCAGCCCCGGCCGCACCGGGATCAGACCACCACCACGACCGGCACGATCATCGGACGGCGCCGGTAGGTCTTGGCGACCCACCGCCCGATCGTGCGGCGCGCCACCTGCTGGAGGCGGTGGGGATCATCGACCCCGTCGTTCATCGCCTTCTCCAGTTCGGCGACGATCTGCTTGCGGATCCTGTCGTAGGACTCCTCGCCCTCCGCGAAGCCGCGGGCCTGGATCGCCGGTCCCGAGACGATCGATCCCTCCCGGGTGTTGACCGCGGTGACGATCGAGATGAACCCCTCCTCGCCCAGCAGCTTACGGTCGGTCAGCGACTCCTCGGTGACCTCCCCGACCCCGGTGCCGTCGACGAAGATGTAGGAGGCGTCGACCTTTCCGACCAGGCTCGGCACGCCGTCGTCGAGGTCGATGACTCCGCCGTCCTCGGTGACGATCACGTTCTTGTCGGGGACGCCGGTCGCCCGGGCCAGCGCGGCATTGGCGATCAGGTGACGGATCTCGCCATGGATCGGCATCACCCCGCGGGGCTTGACGATGTTGTAGGCGTACAACAGCTCACCGGCCGCCGCGTGGCCCGAGACGTGGACCAGGGCATTCCCCTTGTGCACCACGATCGCGCCGAGCCGGGTCAGCCCGTTGATGACCCGGTAAACAGCATTCTCATTGCCGGGGATCAGCGAGGAGGCCAGCAGGATGGTGTCACCCTCGCCGACCTCGATGTCGCGGTGCTCCTTGTTGGCGATCCGGGCCAGCGCCGACAGCGGCTCGCCCTGGGATCCGGTGGACACGATGACGACCTGGTTGTCGGCGTACTTGTCGAGATCGCGCAGCTCGATCAGGGTGTCGCCGGGCACGTGGAGGTAGCCGAGGTCGCGGGCCACCGCCATGTTGCGGACCATCGACCGGCCCACGTAGCAGACCTTCCGATGATGCTTGACGGCCATGTTGAGCACCTGCTGGACGCGGTGCACGTGGGAGGAGAAGCAGGCCACGATGAGCTTCTTGTCGGCCTTCTCGAAGACCCTCTCGATGGCCGGCTCGATCTCCGTCTCGGACTTGATGAAGCCCGGCACCTCGGCATTGGTGGAGTCCACCATGAACAGGTCGACCCCCTCCTCGCCGAGTCGCGCGAAGCCGCGCAGGTCGGTGATCCGGTGGTCCAGGGGCAGTTGGTCCATCTTGAAGTCGCCGGTGTTGAGCACGGTGCCCGCATCGGTGCGCACACAGACCGCGAGGGCGTCGGGGATGGAGTGGTTGACGGCCAGGAACTCCAGGTCGAACTGCTCGCCGACCTCGACGGTGTCCCCCTCGCGCACCACATGGAGCTGGTAGCCCTTGATGCGGTGCTCCTTGAGCTTGCCCTCCAGCAGCGCCAGAGTGAGCTTGGAGCCGTAGATCGGGATATCGGGGCGCCGCTTGAGCAGGTAGGGCACCGCACCGATGTGGTCCTCGTGGCCATGGGTCAGGGCCAGCGCCTTGATCATGTCGAGCTTGTCGTCGAGGTAGTCCAGACCGGGCAGCAGCAGGTCGACGCCGGGTTGATCATCCTCGGGGAAGAGCACCCCGCAGTCGATCAGGAGCATCTCGCCGTTGATCTGGTAGCAGGACATGTTGCGTCCCACATCTCCCAGGCCACCGAGCGGAATGATCCGCAGGACGTCGGGTTTGAGAGCCGGGGGTGTCTTCAGTCCATTCTTTGCCACGTTCTCCAGCCTATCGGTTGGTGGCCTCAGATGCAGGACGCCATCGCGGCCGGGCCGATCAGGTCGCCTAGGCTGGGGGTCATGTCCGCCAGCACAGACCCCGCCAGCGTCGGCGGAACCTCATCGGTACGGCTCGCCCTGCCGGCCGAGGCCGGGCCGATCGCAGAGCTGCAACGCCGGGCCTGGGCGGCCGATCCAGACCTCGCCGAGCTGGCCGGCTCGCTGGACGCAGCGCAGATGACCCAGTCCTGGTGGCAGGCCATCGTCGCTCCCCCGCTGGCCGAGCTGCGGGTGCTGGTGGCCCTGGAACCCGGCGCCGAGGCACCCCTGGTCCGCGGCTTCGCGGCGATCGGGCCCAGCGAGGACCCCGACGCCGGTCCCGGCGATGCGCTGGTCGCCGAGTTCCTCGTCGACCCCTCCCACCGCGGCGAGGGGCACGGCTCCCGGCTGCTCAATGCGATCGTCGACACCCTGCGTGCCGACCGCTTCAACCGGGTCACCTGCTGGCTGCGGACCGGCGATGACCGGTTCCGCGCCTTCCTGACCGGGGCCGGCTGGGGCCCTGACGGCGCCCACCGCCAGACCGGTACCGAGGACGGTGCGGTGCGGGTCAAGGAGGTCCGGCTGCACACCTGGATCGCCGACTAGCGAGCTACAGCGGGCCCACCCCGTTGGGTGGGCCCGCTGTTGCCGACGACTGGTCGCGCCAGGCGGTCAGGGCCTGGGAATGTTCCGCATGTTGGAGGTGGCCATCGACATGATCTCGCCGGCGCCGCGGTTGAGCACGACCTTGCTCATCGCGGTGGCGAAGCCGATCAGCATCTCGCCCTTGATCTCGGGGGGCAGGGACAGCGCGTTGGGATCGGTGAGGACCTCGACCAGGGCCGGCCCGTCGGCCGCCAGAGCCTCGGTGAGAGCCCGGCGCACCTCCGTGGGATCGTCGACCCGCTCAGCGTGGAATCCCATCGCCGTGGCGACCCCGGCGTAGTTGACATCGTGGACGTCGGTGCCGAAGTCGGGCAGGCCGTTGACCAGCTGCTCCAGCTTGACCATGCCGAGGGTCGAGTTGTTGAACACGATCACCTTGATCGGCAGGTTGTGCATCCGGGCGGTGACCAGCTCACCGAGCAGCATCGACAGGCCCCCGTCGCCGGACACCGAGATGACCTGGCGGCCGGGGTGAGAGGCCTGGGCGCCCAGCGCCAGCGGCAGGGCATCGGCCATCGAGCCATGCAGGAAGGAGCCGATCAGGCGGCGGGTGCCCAGCGGATCGATGTAGCGAGCGGTCCAGACATTGCACATCCCGGTGTCGGCGGTGAAGATCGCATCCTTGGCGGCCACCTCGTTGAGGGTGTGGGCCACGAACTCGGGGTGGATCGGTCGCATCTTCTCGACATTGCGGGTGTAGGAGCCGACCGGCGCGTTCATGATCTTGGCGTGCCGCTTGACGGTGGCCTTGAGGAACTTGTCGTCGTGCTGCTTGACCAGCGGGGTCAGGGCGGTGACCAGGGCCTTGATGTCGGCCTGCACCGGGAAGGAGACGTCGGTCCTGCGGCCCAGCTTCTCGGCGTGGTGGTCGACCTGGACAGTCAGCGTGTCGGGCAGGAACTGGTTGTACGGGAAGTCGGTACCCAGCAGCAGCAGGACGTCGGCGTCGTTCATCCCCTCGGCGGCGGCGCCGTAACCCAGCAGACCGGTCATCCCGACGTCGAACGGGTTGTCGTACTGGATGAAGTCCTTGCCGCGCAGGCTGTGGCCGACCGGGGCCTTCAGCTTGTCGGCCAGCGCGAGCACCTCGTCGTGGGCACCCTCGACGCCGGCTCCGGCGAAGATGGCGACCTTGCGGGAGTCGTTGAGCAGGGTGACCAGCTGCTTGAGATCCTCGGGGTTGGGCTCCATGATCGGGCGGCGGCTCGGCACGTAGACCGGGGTCGGGGCGGTGGCCTTCTGGTCGGTGATGTCACCGGGCAGGGTGATCACCGAGACCGACGACAGCGCCACTGCGTGGCGGATCGCGGAGTTCATGACGCGGGGCGCCTGGGCCGGGCTGGAGACCATCTCGCAGTAGTCGGAGCACTCCACGAAGAGCCGGTCGGGGTGGGTCTCCTGGAAGTAGGAGGAGCCGATCTGGACGCTCGGGATGTGGGAGGCCAGGGCCAGCACCGGGGCCTGCGAGCGGTAGGCGTCGAAGAGGCCGTTGATGAGGTGCAGGTTGCCCGGCCCACAGGAGCCGGCGCACACCGCCAGCTCACCGGTCAGCTGGGCATCGGCGGCGGCCGCGAATGCCGCGGCCTCCTCGTGCCGCACGTGCACCCAGTCGATGCCGCCCTTGGCAGATCCGCCGGTCTTGCGAACGGCGTCGACGATCGGGTTCAGGGAGTCACCCACGATCCCGTAGATGCGCCGCACACCAGCTTCCACAAGTTGCTGGACCAGTTGTTCGGCGACGTTCATGGAGGACCTCCGGATTGAGACAGTGAGGAACAGTCAGTGGGCATGCCCATGGGTACCGTAGTCGTTCGTGCAGCAGGGATCCTGCCGCCTTCGCGATCGGCTGACAGCGGGAGGGGGGACCCGCTCAGCTGTTGAGAAGATCCTTGACCTCGACCTGGGTTCCGGCCAGCGCGATCTCCACCCCGGCGCTGTCGACGGTCAGCGACTCATACCTCAGCGAACCGAGGTCCGGCAGCACCATCCGCCGCGACATCGCCGACAGCGCCGGGGTCAGCAGGGTCGAGGGGATGGTGATGCCATCGACGCTGGCCCTGGGATCTGTCAGGGTCACCGTGCGGGTGGCCGGATCGATCCCCGGGGAGGCGGAGACCATCACCGTGACATCGGCTCCCAGCACGCTGACGGTGCGTGCCACCTGAACCCGGGAGTCCCCGCCCGAGCTGACGGTGACCCCGCCCAGCCGCGACAACTCCTGCCAGCTCAGATGGCCACTGGCAGCGGCCTGCCCGACGACGGCGGTCTGCATGTCACGGACATTGCGCAGGTCGGTGGCGTGCACCGAGACCTTGGTGAAGGTCACCTTCTGGTCGTCCTTGGCGACGGTGGCGGTGGGTATCGACAGGTCCACCGAGGACAGCCTGTGGGTGGCCATCACCGCCAGGAAGGGCCATCCGCCGATGCTGACCCCGACCGTGTCGGAGTCGGTGCTGACGGTGCTGGCCACCTGATCGGCGATCTGGGACTGGACGTGCTGACGGGAGACGGCGTCTGCCAGCACGGCTGCGGCCACCACCAGCACGACGATCACCAGGATGCCGATCCGGCGCAGCACGGTGCCTCGGCGCCTCGGCGCGGCCGGCGGACCAGCCGGATCGATGAGGGTCGGCTCCGCCCAGTCGTCGGGAAGGACCACGGTGGGCTCCTGGTCCGGACTACCTGCGGAGCCCTGGCGGGGCCGGTCCATCAACTTCTCACTCCAGTCCGAGCAGACCCTCGATGCCGACTGTGAGGCCGGGTCGAGAACCGATGGCGCGCACCGCGATGAGCACCCCTGCCATGAAGGAGACCCGGTCGAAGGAGTCGTGCCGGATGGTCAGCGTCTCACCCAGGGATCCCAGCAGTACCTCCTGGTGGGCGACCAGCCCGGGCAGCCGCACACTGTGCACATGGATACCGTCGACGACGGCCCCCCGGGCCCCCTCCAGCGCCTGGCTGGTGGCGTCGGGGACCTCACCGAGCCCGGCGGCCTCACGAGCCGCCGCGATCTTCTGCGCGGTGGCGCTGGAGGTCCCCGAGGGGGCGTCGGCCTTGTCGGCGTGGTGCAGCTCGATGATCTCCACCGACTCGAAGAATTTCGCGGCCTGCTCGGCGAAATGCATCATCAGCACCGCCCCGATGCCGAAGTTGGGAGCGACCAGGCAACCGGTGTCGGGGTGATCGGCCAGCTGGGAGCGCAGCGTCTGGTACCTCTCCTCGGTGAATCCGGTGGTGCCCACCACCGTGTCGATGTCGTGGTCGATGGCCCAGGCCAGATTGTCCATCACGGCGTCGGGACGGGTGAAGTCGACGATGACATCGGCACCCTCCAGAGCCGAACGGTCGTGGCCGGAATCCACTCCGCCCACAAGCTCGAGGTCCTCGGCCCCCTCAACGGCCCGGCACACCTCGCTGCCCATCCGGCCCCTGGCACCGAATACCCCGACCTTGATCATGCTCCACCTCTCCATGCCGACTGCTCGGCTCAACCTTACAGAGGCCGGCCCGGCCGTGACCTCTCCAGTCACCCGCTGAGCCAGTCCAGAGCGGCCAGCACCCGCTGATTGTCCTGACCATCCGCGGCGATCCCGAGCTTGCCGAAGATCGCCCGCAGATGGGCGTCGACGGTGCGCCGCGATATCACCAGGGTCGCGGCGATCCCGGCATTGCTGCGACCCATGGCCACCAGCCGCAGCACCTGGGTCTCACGCTCGGTGAGCTGACCCAACCGCCCGTCGTCACGGCGCAGATAGCCGTCGACGGCGGACTGGTCGATGACGGTGCCACCGGCGGCCACAGTCCCGAGCTGCTCGAGGAAGACCGCGGTGTCGAGCACCCGGTCCTTGAGCAGGTACCCGAAGCGGGTCAGTCGACGGCTCCTCATCTGCTCCACCAGATCCGGATCGACCAGCTGTGAGAGCATCATCACCGCCAGGTCCGGCCATCATCGTCTCAGCAGCTGCACCGCCCTGACACCTTCATCGGTGTAGGAGGGCGGCATCCGGATGTCGGCCAGCACCATCTCGGGACGGTGCAGGTTCACCTGCGCCACCAGGGAGGGACCGTCGCCCACCTGGGCCACCACCAGGTGACCGGCGCTGGTCAGCAGCCGGGCGAGTCCGTCGCGCAGCAGGACCTGGTCCTCGGCGATCACGATTCTCATGGCATCCCCGATGGCAGGCTCGCCTCCACCACTGTCCCTCGTGGAGTTCCGTCCCGCACCGTGAGAAGGCCCCCGCAGGCGGCGACCCGCTCGGTGATTCCCCGCAGCCCCGCCCCGAGTCTGAGGTCGGCCCCACCGCTGCCGTCATCGCTGACGGTCAGGACCAGCGAGTCCGGGGACTCCTCTACGGTCAGCGCGATGCGCTGTGCGCCCGAGTGCTTGACCGCATTGGCGACCGCCTCGCAGGCGACGAAGTAGGCGGTGGTCTCCACCTCGACGGGATGGCGGCGGTGCAACTCCCCCTGCTGGCAGACGCCGTCCAGGGGTCCGACCAGCTGGGCCAGGGCCGCCCCCAGACCCTCGCTGGCCAGCGCCGCCGGGACCCGCCCGGCCCCCAGCGCCCGGATCTGGTCGACCACCTGCCGCATCGCGCCCACCGTCTCGCCGACCAGGATCCGCGCGCCGGGATCCGCCAGCAGCTGTCCGGACAGCTGCAGGTTGAGGGCGATTCCGAGCAGATGGGCCTGGACGCCGTCGTGCAGGTCCCGGCTGAGCCGCTGACGTTCTGCGATGGCCGCCCTGTCGGCCCGGGCCGCCTCCCGTTCGATGCTGGTCTCCAGGACCGCAGCCGCACTCAGCCGGCTGCAGTCCCCCAGACCGGCCAGCCGGTGTCTCGCCCGTGCCGTCGTGCAGCCGGCCAGCGCCCTGCCCTCGCTGCCGTCCAGCACCACGGCGCCGGCGACGGGGGTCACCTGCCGGCCGTCGGCGTCGAGCCAGGCGCCATCACCGGCCCGCACCACCAGCTGCAGCCCCGGATCGCCGGTCACCTTGCGCAGTACCTGCTGGAGGGCCAGCTGCCGATGCCCCGAGGCGTCCCCCAGTGCCGCCAGCTCGGACTCCAGCTCATCGCGGGGATCGATCTGCCGGGCCGCCCAGCGGTGCAGCAGGGCGGATCCGAGAGCCACCACCGCGGTGGTCAGTACCGCCGCCGACAGCGCCGCCGCCGACCCCGAGGAGGCCAGCACTGCCAGTCCGACGCCGATCCCCGCGATGAGGGTGACCAGTGCCAGCAGCCCCGCCAACGAGGCCAGGATGATCCGACGGCTCAGCAGCCAGCTCGCGGCCCGCCGGGTGGCCGCCCGGACGAGCAGCGCGGTGCCGGCCGCGCACAGTGAGAACCCGACCATCAGTGCCGAGACCCCCAGACCGGCAATGTTCAGAGCCATCTCGGCCGCCCCCAGCATCATGCAGAACCCGATGATGACCACCGGTACCACCGAGGCCAGCCCGCAGATGATGGCCCGCCGTCTCGTCTCGGCCCCGGTACCGCGTACCAGCGGCCAACTGGCCAGCACGGGGATCGCGAACCCTCCCAGCCAGGCGACCGACCCCAGCAGCGCCAAGGACTCCTCCCCCAGCGCCGGGACCAGTACCGCCACCGTCGCCAGCAGCAGGAGCAGCGCGATCCCGGTTCGCCGACTGCGTCCGGTGACTGTCGAGATGGCCAGGATCGGGAGCAGATTGACCATCGTCAGGGGGATCCAGTGGCCGATCCCGGCTGCGAAGAACACTCTCCCACCGCCGATCCCCGCCGCTGCCAGAGCCATCAGGCAGGGGTAGGCCAGGGTGCTCAGGCCCAACGTCAGCATCGCCGCGCGCAGTGCCCAGCCCCCCTGATCCAGCCCGCCGGCCAGCAGCAGGATGGAGATCCCCGACAGCGCCATCACCGCCAGGATCGCGGGCGCGATCACGAACCCCATCGGATTGTCGGCCGGCCATCCCACCGCCATGCAGGCCACCGAGACGGGCACCCCGAGGGCCGCCGGAACGGTGACGACCGCGCGCCAGATGATGTGGGCCATGACTCATCGTCCCCCGGTCAGGGGTCAGCAGGAATAGGCGACTTCACCGATGTCCGGGGGCCCCGCCCAGCCCTAGCGTCGTGTCATCACCGAGATCTGGACATCACGTCATCCACTGTCCGAGGAGGAGCCATGACATCGGTCCCCGCACCCACCACGAGTTCACTGCCCAGTACCCCGAGCGCGGGAGCCCTGCGCACCGTCTGGCTGGCCGCGCTGCTCCTGACCAGCCTCGCGCTGCCGTTCATCTTCCTGCCCATGGAGGCCCACTGGGCTCACATGGTCTTCCACCTGATCGGCATTCCACTGTGTCTGGCGGGAGTCGTGCTGCTGGCCCGGATCCGACACTCCTCGGCCAGCAGGACGATCCGCGTGATGACCGGGATCAACACCGCATTCTTCATCGGATGGCTGATCGGTCACCTCGGAGAGCTGATGGTGGTGCTGGGCCACGGCGGGGCGCACGCCGACGAGGAGGTCTTCGACAACCCCGTCCACAGCTCCTTCGCCGCCCTCGCGGTGCCCTCCTGGATGCTCGCCGTGGTCGGCTCGATCATGTTGCTGGTGACCATCGGGATCGTCTCCCTGCGGCATCGCCGCCACCGCTGAGACCTGCCCACGCGGACCAGGGCCCCCGGGCCGGGATCAACTCCCGGCCCGGGGGCCCTGTCATGGTGAGCTCTGCTGAGCCGGGCTCAGTCCTCGTCGTCCTTGGAGGCCAGCACCAGGGAGAGCTTGCCGCGGTCATCGACCTCGGCGATCTCCACCTGGATGGACTGGCCCACGCTGAGCACGTCCTCGACGGACTCGACACGCTTGCCGTCGTTGAGCTCGCGCATCTTGGAGATGTGCAGCAGGCCGTCCTTGCCGGGCAGCAGGGAGATGAAGGCGCCGAAGCTCGTGGTCTTGACGACCGTACCGAGGTAGCGCTCGCCGACCTCGGGCATCTGCGGGTTGGCGATGGCGTTGACCAGGTCGCGGGCGGCCTCGGCCGAGGCACCGTCGGCAGCACCGATGAAGATCGTGCCGTCGTCCTGCACCGAGATATTGGCCCCGGTATCCTCCTGCATCTGGTTGATCATCTTGCCCTTGGGCCCGATCACCTCGCCGATCTTGTCGACCGGGATGTGCACCGTGAGGATCCGCGGCGCGGTCGGGGCCATCTCGTCGGGCTCGTCGATGGCGTCGTTCATCACCTCGAGGATCGCGGTGCGAGCCTCCTTGGCCTGGGTCAGCGCGGCGGCCAGCACATCGGCCGGAATGCCGTTGAGCTTGGTGTCGAGCTGCAGGGCGGTGACGAACTCGCTGGTACCGGCGACCTTGAAGTCCATGTCGCCGAGGGCGTCCTCGGCTCCCAGGATGTCGGTCAGCGCCAGGTACTTGGTGCTGCCGTCATCGTTGGGCTCGCTCATCAGGCCCATCGCGATGCCGGCCACCGAGGCCCGCAGCGGGACGCCGGCATTGAGCAGCGAGAGCGTGGAGGCGCACACCGAGCCCATCGAGGTCGACCCGTTGGAGCCGATCGCCTCGGAGACCTGGCGGATGGCGTAGGGGAACTCGTCGCGGTCGGGCAGCACCGGGATGAGGGCGCGCTCGGCGAGATTGCCGTGGCCGACCTCACGGCGCTTGGGGGAGCCCACCCGACCGGTCTCACCGGTGGAGTAGGGGGGCATGTTGTAGTTGTGCATGTAGCGCCGGGTCTTGTCGGGGGACAAGGTGTCCAGCTTCTGCTCCATGTCGAGCATGTTCAAGGTGGTGACGCCCAGGATCTGGGTCTCGCCACGCTGGAACAGGGCCGAGCCGTGCACCCGGGGGACGATGCCGACCTCGGCCGACAGGGTACGGATGTCGCGGGGACCACGCCCGTCGATGCGGACGCCCTCGTCGAGCACGCGCTTGCGCACGATCTTCTTCATCATGGCCTTGAAGGCTCCGGAGACCTCGGCCTCACGGCCCGGGAACTGCCCGGCGAGCTCGGCCTTGATCCGGCTCTTCAGCTCGGACTCGGCGTCCTGACGATCCAGCTTCGCCGCGATCTGCTCGATCCGTGCCAGCTCGTCGTGACCCTTGGCCTCGACGGCGTCATACAGATCCTGCTCGTAGTCCTTGAAGACCGGGAAGTCGTAGGTCTCCTTGGGCAGCTTGGCGGCCAGTGCCACCTGGGCATCGCACAGCACCTTGATGAAGGGCTTGGCGGCCTCCAGTCCGGTGGCCACCACCTCCTCGGTGGGAGCGGTGCGGCCCGAACGGACCAGGTTCCAGGTGGCCGGCGTCGACTCGGCCTCGACCATCATGATGGCGACGTCACCGTCAGCCAGCACGCGGCCGGCGACCACCATGTCGAAGGTCGACTCCTTGCGCTGCTCGACATCGGGGAAGCACACCCACTGGTCATCGATGAGGGCCATCCGGACCCCGCCGATCGGCCCGGAGAAGGGCAGTCCGGCGAGCTGGGTGGACATCGAGGCGGCATTGATGGCCACCACGTCGTAGTAGACCGACGGGTTGAGGGCCAGCACCGTGACGACGACCTGGACCTCGTTGCGCAGACCCTTGACGAATGTCGGGCGCAGCGGGCGGTCGATGAGACGGCAGGCCAGGATGGCGTTCTCCGAGGGCCGCCCCTCGCGCCGGAAGAAGGAGCCGGGGATCCGCCCGGCGGCGTACATGCGCTCCTCGACATCGACCGTCAACGGGAAGAAGTCGATGGAGTCGCGGGGGGTCTTGGCAGCGGTGGTGGTCGACAGCAGCATGGTGTCGCCATCGAGGTAGACGGCCGAGGAGCCGTCGGCCTGCTGTGCCAGCAGGCCCGCCTCGAAGCGCACGACATGCTTGCCGAACGATCCGTTGTCGATGACTGCCTCGGTGAATTCGAGACCGGGTCCCTCCATATGGGGATTCCTTTCATGTGGGGCCGCCGCCCCCACGGGCGCGGTTGCGCCCATCCGACACTCGCGCCGGTCTTCGATCGAAGCCATCGGGGGAGCATTCACCCGCTGGCCACTACCGAGGACCGAGACGTGTTCTTTCGGACTGGACGGCGGTGTTACTTGTAGCTGTTCGCACTAATTGCCCTGCCATCTTATCGCAGATGCAGTCGTGTCCCGAAAAAAACGCATCGGGGCCGCTCCCTGCAGGGAGCGGCCCCGATGGTGATGAGGTCGTGGAGGTTACGACGTCACCGGCGCAGGCCGAGGCGGGCGATCAGGTCGCGGTAGTGCTCGATGTCGCTCTTGGCGACATAGTTGAGCAGACGACGACGCTGGCCGACCATGAGCATCAAGCCACGACGAGAGTGATGGTCACCCTTGTGGACCTTGAGATGCTCGGTGAGGTCGGAGATCCGGCGGCTCAGCAGCGCGACCTGGACATCGGGAGATCCGGTGTCACCAGGATGGGTCGCATACTCTTCGACGATCTTCTTCTTCTCTGCAGCATCCATCCGGTGCTCCTCCCATGTCCATTGCGCGGCGCCTCCGATGCCCTGATGGCTGGAAGCTCTTACACGGCCGCGGCCGATCTGACGGCAACTTGGACACGATATCACGAGTCCTGCCTGAGCACCTCACGAGTGGCAGCGACGTCCTTGGTCATCTGGCTGATGAGGGGGTCGACGCCGGTGTACCTCACCTGCCCGCGCAGTCGGTCGACGAACTCCACGGTGATGTCGACGCCGTAGAGGTCCAGGTCGGTGCGATCCAGCACATAGGTCTCCACCCGGCGCTCGACACCGTCGAAGGTGGGATTGCTGCCCACCGAGATGGCCGATGGCAGCCGATGGCCCGCCTCGGGACCGCCGGCCGGGATGAGCCAGCCGGCGTAGACCCCGTCGGCCGGCACCGCGTAGAGGGATGACAGCACCAGGTTGGCGGTCGGGAAACCGAGGGTCCGGCCGCGCTGGTCCCCCATCACCACCACCCCCTGGACCTCGAAATCCCGGCCCAGGTGCTTGGCCGCCTGCCGCACCTTGCCCTCGGCGACCGCGGCGCGGATCAGGGTGGAGGAGGTGGAGCTGCCGGCGACGTGGACCAGGTCCAGGGAGCTGACGTCGAACCGGCCCCGGCCGATCTCAGCCAGGGTCTGGGGGGTGCCGCAGGCCCGGTGGCCGAAACGGAAGTTGCGCCCCACCACGACATGTCGGGGGTTGAGGGGGTTGAGGACCTTGGTGACGAACTCCTGCGGGCTCCAGCCGGCCAGCTCCCGGGTGAACCGCACCACCCTGACCTGGCTGGCTCCAGCGGCCTCCAGCAACTCGATGCGGCGTTGCAGTGAGCACAGCAGCAGGGGTTCGCGGCCCGGGGTCAGCACCGAGACCGGGTGCGGCCAGAAGGTCACCACCACCAGCGGCAGGCTGGGATCCAGCCCGGCGGCCCTGGCCAGCACCGCCCGGTGACCGCGATGGACGCCGTCGAAGTTGCCGATGACGACCGTCGACTGGTCGGGTTGGGTGGCGGAGGAGGGCGTCGGTGACACGTGGGGATTGTATCCGCGCCGGGCGCTGGCGCCCGAATTCCCTCAGACGAGCACGGCGACCGCCCGTGACCAGCCGGGCCGCTCGGCATCGGGTCGGTAGAGCGCCAGCAGATCCCCCGAGGCCGCCGAGATCATCGCGGTGGGATCGGCCGGAACCACCAGCTCCAGGCGGCGTCCGACCCTCAGGTCCGCCTCCTGGGCGGCGTCGAGCCGGACCACCGGGAAGCTCGCGCGGGCGGCGTCGGCCATACTCATCAGCTCGGGTCTGGCCGCCCCCTCGGCCAGGTCCACGGGATCCTCCGGCAGGAGGTAGGGCCCGATCCGGGTGCGCCGCAGAGCGGTGAGGTGGCCACCCACCGACAGTGCGGCTCCCAGATCGCGGGCCAGTGCCCTGACATAGGTTCCGGAACTGCAGGTCACCGTGACATCCAGATCGACGACCCCGTCGCCCAGGTTGCGCACCGAGCCCAGATCGAATCGGGAGACGGTGACCGGCCGGGCGGCCAGCTCCACCTTCTCCCCGGCACGCACCCGGGCGTAGGACCTCCTGCCGTCGACCTTGATGGCGCTCACCGCGGTGGGCACCTGCATGATGTCTCCGCGCAGCCCGGAGATCGCCGCCTCGATCTGGCCGCTGGTCAGTGCGGAGGCATCGGCGGTACCGATGACCTCCCCCTCGGCATCGTCGGTGAGGGTGGACACCCCGAGCCGGATGTTGGCTGTGTAGTCCTTGTCATGGAGGGCCAGCCGGCCCAGCAGTCGGGTGGCCCTGCCGACCCCGACCACCAGCACACCGGTGGCCATCGGGTCCAGGGTGCCGGCATGGCCCACCTTGCGGGTGCCCATCAGCCGGCGGACCCTGCCCACCACCTGGTGGGAGGTCCAGCCGGCGGGCTTGTCGACGATCAGTAGGCCGGAGTCCATGGCGACCCAACCTACAGGGCCGCCTGGATATCCGCCTCGAAGTCGGAGACCGCCTGGTCGGTGAGCTGATCGGTGAACAGGTCGGCTATCACCGCCGGCGGCAGGGTGAAGACCCGCACCCCGACCTCGAGCAGTTCGACGACCTGCCGCCCGCTCTTGACCGAGGCGGCCAGGATCAGCGGGCCGCGGCCGTCCTGGGGGATCATCGAGGCCATCCTGCCGATCTCGGCCGCACCGTCACGCCCGGCGGCCAGCATCCGGTTGTAATAGGGGGCGAGGTAGCGCACCCCCAGGGCCGAGGCGATGGCGGCCTGCTTGGCGGCGTAGACGGCGGTCAGCAGCACCTGGATCCCCTGGGCATGCAGCCTGGAGACCACGGTCACCCCGGCCGGGGTGACCGGGACCTTGATGAGGGCCTCCGGGGCCAGTTCGTGGATCCTCATGGCATTGGAGTACTGCTGCTCGGCGGTGTCCCCCCACAGCTGGAAGCAGACCTCCCGTTCACCATCACCGGCCGCCCACCTCGCGACCTCGGCAATGTCGGACACGTGCAGTCCGGCACGCCTGAGGAGGGTGGGATTGGTGGTGACCCCGCACACCAGGCCGGTCCGCAGCCACGGCTCCACCTCCTCGCGCACCGCGCTGTCGGCGAGGATCCGCACCGGAATCGGGCAACCGGGAGTCGGCTGGAAGTTCTGCATCATCTCTCCTTGATCACTCACTCAAGCCAGGTCCTCAGTGGACCATCGTCTGGCCGCCCGTGACGGGAATCGCCTGACCCGTCTCGTACTGCTGCTCCACGGCATAGCACACCGCCCGCAGGACATCCTCGGGGCGGCATCCCCGTCCCATCGGCACCTTCGACCGGTACGCGGCCAGCACATCCGCGACGGTCCGCGCCCCCGGCACCTTCCCGGCCCGCAGGTACTGGACGAGCAGTCCGTGGTCGGGGTCCTGCCACAGCGGCCCGTCCAGAAAGTTCCCCGGACACACCGCATTGACCTTGATCCCGCTGTCCACCAGCTCCAGGGCGAATGACTGGGTGAGTCCGATTCCGCCGAACTTGCTGCCCGAGTAGGCGAAATTGCGCCCGGAGCCGGTCAGACCGGATTTGGAATTGATCTCGACGATGTCGCACCAGATTCCCGGGTTCGCCGCGTGCTGGGCGGCCATCACCGGCGTCACCGCCTTCACCCCGATGAAGTAACCCCGGTAGTTCACCTGGGTCACCGCGTCGAAATCGCTCAGCTGCTGTTCCACGACTCCTCCCGCGCGCACCACACCGGCGTTGCTCACGTAGACGTCCACCCCGCCGAGAGCGCGCACCACAGACTCGATCGCCACCGTGGTGGACTCCAGATCGGCGACATCCATCGTCACTGGCAGCACCCTGCTGGCCGGGAACTCCTCGCCGATCCGGGAGGCCGCATCCCGGGCGGCCGGCCCGTTGAGATCGGCCACCACCACATGTGCTCCCAGACGGGCCATTCCCTCGGCGATCCCGAAACCGAAGCCCTGCGCGGCCCCGGTGACCACGACGATCCTGCCGGCCATCGCTCCCGAGGCCCGCGGGTACGCCACCCTGAACTCGGCCACCCCGGGCAGCACGATCCGGTCGGGAGGAGCGCCCTGGCTGGTCCGGTACTCCCGTACCGCTGTGACGGCCAGTTCCGCAATGTCCTTTGCAGCGGACCCGTCCATCGGCAGAACAAGGGTGCGGCGGCCGGGGCCCAGTGTCCCCTCGCTGCCGGACCGATCCGAGCTCGTCGAGATCACCGGCAGCACACCCTGCTGGGCCAGCGCGCCACGCAGCGAGGGTGCCAGAACAGTCAGCCCGGAATTCTGGCAACCATCACTGCGAGATGTCTGACTAGTTCTCATCGAACGGGTACCCCTTCGGCACTGGAGGACGACACCCGGACAGTCTGCTCCGGCCCCGCTCAACCGGGCAACGCGCATTCATTCAGAACTTTTCCAACACCTGGAACACCACCGATTCAATGGAGTGGCCGATTCCGTGGTGCGAGCTGTTACCTTCATGGGGTCGGCGATTGCCGAGGCGACAAGGACGACGTCAAGGAGGTGGGTGCGCATGAACCGCGAGGCCGCAATTCTTCGCCAGTTGGAAATCACACTCACCGTCACGCCGGAGGATCTCGCCGAACGGTTCTCCCTGGGGCGGCGCAGTATCGCCAATGCGGTGGCCCGGCTCGACGATCTGCTCGGCAGCTCGGCGGCGATCCGGCTCGAGGAGGGCCGCTACCGGCTCTGCATCGTCGACGCCCATCGCTACGGGGCGATCCGGGACCGCCTGATGGCCGCCGACGACTCGCTCAATGATCCCGAGCACCGCTGCGCGATCATCTACCGCGAACTGCTGCGCTCCGCCGGACCGGTGCGGGTCGAGGACCTGGCCCGCACGATGTCGGTCTCCCGGACCACCGCCGCCACCGATCTGGCTCACTTGCGGTCGAGGCTGACAGCTCATCTGGTCACCATCGAGGGCTCCCCGAACAGTGGGGTGCATCTGGCGGGCGAGGAGCTGAACCTGCGGATGGCGGGACTCACGCACTTCCCCAAGGTGCTGTGCGACGACGATCCGCTGGATGACGGCACCGCCGAGGCCGCCCATCGGATCTGCACCGAGGACCATCTCAGCCGCGAGGCCACCCGGACGGTGCTGCGCTGGCTGACCATGAGCATCAATCGGTGCCGCTCCGGTCACGTCATCGAGAGCCTCCCGGCGGAGTTCTCACAGCTGGAGGGCACTCCGGCCGACGACTTCGCGGCCTCCCTGCTCAGCGCCGTCTGCCCGACGGCGGGGCTGAGCCTCCCGCTGGCAGAGCGACGGTTCCTCGCGATGTCGGTGGCCGGTATGCGCACTCCCGACGACCCGGTCGGCCGTCAGCTCTTCCCCGCCGACGACGAGATGCCCGATCTGGTGGACGCGATCTTCACGCGGATCTCGCTCCAGATGGGACTTCACGTGTCGGCCAGCGAACTCACCGACGAGTTCGCTCACCATCTGTCCTTCATGCTCAGCCGAATGCGCTTCCGGATCAGCGTCGACGCCGCCGCGGTGGCCGATATCCGCGGCCAGTACCCGGTCGCCTATCGGATGGCCGAGATCAGCCGGGATGTCCTCCAGGAACGAACCGGACTGGCCATCAGCGATTCCGAGGTCGGTCTGATGGCCGGCTACCACCAGGTCTTCCTGGACGCCTACGAGAGGCAGCAGCGCACCCACCTGCGGGTCGCAGTGGTCACCTCCACCGGACGGGTCTCCGGACACCTGCTGCGGATCCAGGTCAGCAAGGTACTGCCCGAGGGTACGAAGTTCCTGATGCTCTCGGCCGACCGGGTCGACGACGCGGCGCTGGCCGGGGTGGATCTCGTCATCTCCACCCCAGCAGCGATGTCCTCTGCTCCGCCGGCCGTCAACTGCGCCACCTCCCGTCCCCCGGTCATCGAGCTGGGGCAGGTCTTCGACGAGGCGGAGCTCGTCAGGCAGCTCTCGCGCATCAGGTTCCGCCGGCAGGCCGACCTGCAGCTGGCGGGCGCCGGCCCCTCCCTGCTGGTCTCCATGCTCGACCCGGACAGGTTCCTCGCTCTGCCGGCCGGGACCGACTACTGGCAGGCGACCACTGTGCTGGTCGACCGGCTGGACTCGCTGGGGCTGGTGGACAGCACCTTCGGCGCCGCGCTCGAGGAGCGCGAGAAGAACGCGACCATGGTTCTCAACGACCAGGTCGGCTTCCCCCATGCCACTATCCCGGGCGCCGACCAGGTGGCCTTCGCGATGGCCGTGATCCCGCACTCCCCGCACGAGCAGGGCGTCCGGGCCGTCTTCGTGATGGGCGTCCCGGACAAGCGCGACTACGACGACACCATCCTGATCGCCGTCTACGACGAGATCATCCGACTCGCATCGGCACCGAGCCTGCTCACCGCCATGAGCCGACTCACCAGCCATGAGCAGCTGTTCTGGTTCATGGCCAACCATCCCACCGGATCCCACCAATGACGGGAGCACCCATGTTCTGGCCCATCCTCATCGCAGTGGCCGTGATCTACCTCGCGAACTCGCTGCTGGCCATCCGCCAGATGAAGAACTTCGCCGATGCTTACACCTCCATGCGTCGTCGCGGAAGGGTCGCCATCGGCAAGCAGAAGAACGCCCTCAGCTCGGGGGCGATCGTGATGTTCCTGCTCGACGATGAGGACCGCATCCTCGCCGGCACCCGGCTCACCGGCCTCACCGTGCTCTCCCGGTTCAAGGACTTCCCAGCCTTCGACGGGCAACCGGTCGCCGGGATCGACGCCCGGAGCGTCAAGATGTCGGCCAGCATGCGCCGGGCGGTGATCAATGCGAGGGACAACTTCCTGGTCTGTCAGCAGGGAGGCGAGCCGGTGGAGCCGCCCTCGCCGCTGATGAAGGTGATCAATCGGATCGATGCCAGGATCGGCGGCCGACGTCGCCACCGGCCCTCAGTCGGCGTCGCGACCGGCTCACCGGTCCCGGCCTCCCAGCGGGTCGTGCACCGTCGAGGGCTGGCCTCCACCGACTAGTCCCCACCCCGCGAGCACCTGCAGCGGTGCGGCCCCGGGCCGCACCGCAGGGGCAGTGCGCTCCCACCATGACTCCTCACTGCCGTGAGGGAAGAAGAATCCGCAACTCCACAAGAAGGAGACGACCATGAATTACGTGGTCTCGGCCGCTGAATGGTTCATCGGCCTGTTCCAGGAAGGCGCGAAGACGTTCATCTCCTGGATGGGCAGCATCGTGCCACTGGTGCTCATGCTGCTCATCGCGATGAACTCGCTGATCCAGCTCATCGGAGAGGAGCGCATCAACCATTTCGCCCAGAAGGCCGGCAACAATGTCGTCAGCCGTTACCTGCTGCTGCCATTCATCGGCGCATTCATGCTGTGCAACCCCGCGGTGTTCACCCTCGGCAGGTTCCTCCCCGAACGCTACAAGCCGAGCTACTACGCCGCCACCGCACAGTTCTGCCACACCAGCAACGGCATCTTTCCGCACATCAATCCGGCCGAGCTGTTCATCTGGCTCGGAATCGCCCAGGGAATCACGAAACTCGGACTGCCGACCGGACCGCTGGCGATCCGGTATCTGCTGGTCGGCGCGCTGATGAACTTCATCGGCGGGTGGGTCACCGAACTTACAACCCACTACGTCAGTAAGCAGCAGGGCATCATCCTGCCGAAGACCATTGACGGGGAGATCATCCACGTCAACCAGATGGCGGAGGCCTGAGCACCATGACCGAGTTCCATTCCATCATCGTCTCGCGTGGCCACGGCGGCTTCGGCGGACCACTCACCATCACCCCCACGGCCGAGAAGCACACGCTGGTCTACATCGTCGGCGGTGGGATGAGACCTCCCGTCGTCGACCGCATCGTCGAACTCACCGGGGCTGACGCGGTCAACGGCTTCACCAGCTCGGTGCCCGATGACCAGGCGATGGCCGTGGTCATCGACTGCGGCGGCACCCTGCGGTGCGGCATCTATCCCAAGAAGGGCATCCCCACCATCAATGTGCTGCCCACCGGCAAGACCGGCCCGATGGCCCAGTACATCAACGAGGAGATCTACGTCTCCGCGGTCGGCGTGGACCAGGTGGAGCTCGCCGACGACGCCGTGGGAGTCTCACCGGCCGCTGTGAACTCACCTGCCGGCCAGAACTCCTCCTCGGCCCCCAGCGGTCCCCGGGCCGGCACCGCCGGTACCGTGCAGGGACAGTGGTCGAGCGACAAGAAGATCTCCGAGACGGTGGCCGCAAAGCCGAGGAAGTCGTTGATGGAGAAGATCGGTCTGGGCGCCGGCCGGGTCATCTCGACCTTCTTCCAGGCGGCTCGCGACGCCGTCCAGACGATGCTCACCACGATCATCCCGTTCATGGGTTTCGTCGCCATGCTGATCGGCGTCATCAACGCCTCAGGGTTCGGCACCTGGTTCTCCAAACTGCTGACTCCGCTGGCCGGCACCGGCTTCGGCCTGATGGCCCTCGGGTTCATCTGCTCGCTGCCCTTCCTGTCCCCGCTGCTGGGTCCCGGAGCGGTGATCGGCCAGATCATCGGCACCCTCATCGGCGTCGAGATCGGCAAGGGCACCATCCATCCCAGCCTCGCTCTCCCGGCGCTGTTCGCCATCAACACCCAGAACGCATGCGACTTCATCCCGGTCGGCATGGGGCTGTCCGAGGCCAGGCCTGAGACCATCGAGGTCGGCGTGCCGAGCGTGCTCTACTCGCGGTTCCTCAACGGCGTCCCGCGGGTCGCCGTCGCCTGGCTCGCCAGCATCGGCCTCTACGCGTCCTGAGACACATCCACATCACGATCTGGAGAGAGATCATCATGCCGGTCATCTACCGCAACACCATTCGCTCAGTCGGGTCGGAGGCCTCCTCCTTCCTGACCCAGAAGATGCTGGTCACCTTCGGCGACCAGGCGCCCGAGGGGCTGCGCGACTTCTGCTACGCGCTCCCCGCAGCGACCTGCACCGGGACCATCAAGGTCGGCGACACCGTCCTCATCGACGGGCGGGCCTTCCCGATCACCGCCGTGGGGGAGGTGGCCCAGCGCAACCTCGACAGCCTGGGCCATGTCACCCTGGTCTTCGACGGCGCTCCCGACCCCCGTCTGGACGGAGCTCTGCACGTCGCTGCCGGCGACCTGCCGAGCCCTCAGCAGGGCAGCACGATCGTGATCGAGTCGGCGTGATCCACGTCACTCTGCGGGTCGGACACCCTGCCGGGGTACACGCCCGGATCGCCGCCCAGGCGGTCCTGCTGGCATCGCGGTACTCCGCCAGCGTGTTCGTCCGCACCTCCGGCGGGACCGCCAGTCTCAGGCGGTTGGCGGACCTGCTGGCGCTGGACATCAACCAGAACGAGACCGTCGAGCTGGTGGCCGACGGTCCCGACGAGTCGGCGGCCCTCCACAGCCTCAGCGCATTCCTGAGGGCCGCCGACGACAGCACCGAACACCTCAATGATGGAGAACACAATGAGTGACGAGATCATCGCACGAGCCCTGGCAGACGCAGGGGACACCGATGTGGTCGAGGTGGGCCGAGGGGTCACGAGCAGGGCGGGCGGGATCATCGCCGAGGCCCTGGCCCGGCAACCCGACGGACGCCTGGCACCGGTCCTCATCGTCGCCGACCAGCGCACCTGGGAGGCTGCCGGCAGGACGGTCGCCGAGTCCCTCACCGCGGCAGGCGTACCACTGACCGACCCCCTCCTGTTCCCTGCCCTGCCGATTCCCTACGCCTCCCTGGACAATGCCCACACCATCGCTGAGACACTGCGCTCCCTCGATCGCAGTGGGCACGCGGAGGTGGTCCCGGTGGCGGTCGGCTCCGGCACCATGAACGACCTCACCAAACTCGCCTCCCATGAGCTGGGACGCCGCTACGCGGTGGTCGGCACCGCCGCCTCGATGGACGGCTACACCGGCGCCGGGGCCCCGATCTCCGACAAGGGGGTCAAGGTGACGATGAACTGCACCGCACCCAAGGCGGTGGTCTTCGACCTCGATGTCGCCGCTGCGGCGCCGGCCGCGATGACCGCCTCGGGTTACGGCGACCTGGCCGCCAAGATCCCCGGCGGTGCCGACTGGATCCTGGCCGACGCGGCGGGAGCGGAGGCCATGAACGACCACGTCTGGCATCTCGTCCAGTCCGGGGTCCACCAGGCGCTGGCCCATCCCGCCGACCTGGCGGCCGGCATTCCCGAGGCCTACCAGGGGTTGGTCGAGGGGCTCATCCTGTCGGGTCTGGCCATGCAGGTCTATGGCGGCACCCGCCCCGCATCGGGGGCCGAGCACTACTTCTCGCACATCTGGGAACTGGGTCACCTGGGGGCCGACCAGCAGGTCCCGCCCTCCCACGGCTTCAAGGTCGCCATCGGCACGGTGGCGATGCTCGCCTTCTACGAGAAATTCCTGGATCGCGACATCACCACCCTCGACATCGACGGTGCCCTGGCGAAGTGGCCCGAGTGGGAGGCTGTGGATGCCAATATCCGGGCCACCTTCGACGGCCCCCTCGCCGACCACGCGGTCGCCGAGACGCACGTGAAGTATGTGGACCGCGACGGTCTGGCCGCACGCCTCCAACGGATCATCGACTGCTGGCCCCAGACCCTGCCGCGGCTCCGGGCCCAGCTGGTCCCGGCGCGCGAGCTGGCCGACAAGCTGGCGACCGCAGGCGCTCCCAGCCGGCCCGAGGACATCGGTCTGACGGCGGCGAAGGTCAAGGACACCTTCCCGAAGGCGATGTACTACCGATCCCGCTACACGGTGCTCGACGTGGCTCGCGAGGCCGGTTGGTTCGACGAGCTCGTCGAGGAGGTCTTCGCTCCCGGCGGCCTGTGGAGCTGACTGCGGCTCAGATCCCGGCCCGAGGGTTCAGTCCTCATCCTTGCGACGGTAGGGATCGGACTCCCCGGCCGGGGCCGCATCGGTGGCCAGCCTGGCCACCTCCGCATCAGAGGCCGCCGCCCGGGCCAGCAGGTCATCCATCGACCTGGCGGTCTCGTAGCTGGCATCCCGGACGAAGGTCAGCGTGGGTGCGTAGCGAATCCCCAGCTGCTTACCCATCGTCGAGCGCAGCAACCCCTTGGCGGACTCCAGTGCTGCTGCGGTGCTGGCCTGTTCCTGGTCCGAACCCATCGCCGAGTAGAACAGGGTGGCCTCGCGGCAGTCCCCGGTCAGTCTCACCTCGGTGATGGTGGCGAATCCCAGTCGAGGGTCCTTGACCTTGGTCTGCAAGGTCTCGGCGACAATCACCTTGATCTGATCAGCAAGTTTGGCCACACGTGGATTTGGCATGACGCCGATCCTAGCCGCCGCACGGAACGACCGCCCCGCTCTCCCGAGGGAGAGCGGGGCGGTCGTGTTCAGCCTGCGTGGATCACGCCGGGGATCACTCCCGCGGCTTCTCGACCATCTCGTAGCACTGCAGCTCGTCACCCTCGTGGATGTCGGAGTAGTTCGTCAGTGTGAGGCCACACTCGAACCCTTCGCGCACCTCGGTGACGGAGTCCTTCTCCCGCTGCAGGGTGTTGATCTCGGTCTCGGTGACCACCACGCCGTCGCGCACCAGACGGGTCTTGGCGTGCCGGCGGATGATCCCGTCGGTGACCATGCAACCCGCGATGGTGCCCACCTTGGAGGAGCGGAAGATCTGACGGATCTCCGCGGACCCGAGCGACTTCTCCTCGTAGATCGGCTTGAGCATGCCCTTGAGGGCCGCCTCGATGTCGTCGATCGCGTCGTAGATCACCGAGTAGTAGCGGATGTCGACGTTCTCCTCGTCGGCCATCTTGGCGGCGTGCGCGGTCGGGCGCACGTTGAAGCCGAGGATGACCGCATTGGAGGCCGATGCCAGGTCGACGTTGGTCTCGGTGATGGCACCGACACCGCGGTCGATGACCCGCAGATCCACCTCGTCGCCGACGTCGATCTTGGCCAGGGCGTCCTCCATGGCCTCCACCGAACCGGCGCCGTCACCCTTGAGGATGAGCAGCAGCTCCTGGGTCTCGCCCTTCTCCAGCTGATCGAACAACTCGTCGAGGGTCTTGCGCCGCGAGGACTTGGCCTGCCGTGCAGCCCTCATCCGGGCCTCACGCTTCTCAGCGATCTGACGGGCCATCCGGTCGTCCTCGACGACCAGGAAGTTGTCCCCGGCGCCTGGCACCGAGGTCAGCCCGAGCACCTGCACCGGATCCGAGGGCAGCGCCTTCTCGACGTTGTCGCCCTTGTCGTTGATGAGGGCACGGACACGACCGTAGGCCGAACCGGCCACGATCGAGTCGCCGATGTTGAGCGTGCCGCGCTGGATCAGAGCGGTGGCCACCGGGCCACGGCCCTTGTCCAGGTGCGCCTCGATGGCGACACCCTGGGCGGGCATGTCCGGGTTGGCGCGCAGGTCCAGGGCTGCGTCAGCGGTCAGGATGATCGCCTCGAGCAGCTGGTCCAGTCCCTCGCCGGTCTTGGCCGAGCAGTTGACGAACATCGTGTCGCCGCCGTACTCCTCGGTGACCAGGCCGTACTCGGTGAGCTGGCCGCGGACCTTCTCGGGATCGGCACCGGGCTTGTCGATCTTGTTGACCGCCACCACGATCGGCACATCGGCCGCCTTGGCATGGTTGAGAGCCTCGACCGTCTGGGGCATCACACCGTCATCGGCTGCGACCACCAGCACCGCGATATCGGTGGACTTGGCGCCGCGAGCACGCATGGCGGTGAAGGCCTCGTGGCCGGGGGTGTCGATGAAGGTGATCTTGCGATCGTGCCCGTCGACCTCGGTCTCGACCTGGTAGGCGCCGATCGCCTGGGTGATGCCACCGGCCTCGCCCTCCACCACATGGGCGTGGCGCAGGGTGTCCAGCAGCTTGGTCTTGCCGTGGTCGACGTGGCCCATCACGGTCACGACCGGCGGACGCGGTGCCAGATCGTCCTCGTCCCCCTCGTTCTCACCGAACTCGAGGTCGAAGGACTCCAACAGCTCGCGGTCCTCGTCCTCGGGCGAGACGACCTGGATCTTGTAGTCCAGCTCGGTGCCCAGGATCTCCAGGGTCTCGTCGGAGACCGACTGGGTGGCCGTCACCATCTCGCCGAGGTTGAACAGCACCTGCACCAGCTGCGCCGGCTCGGCGTTGATCTTCTCCGCCAGGTCGGTCAGCGAGGCGCCACGGCGCAACCGCACCGTCTGGCCATTGCCCTTGTGGACGCGCACACCGCCGACCAGCGGTGCCTGCATCTCGTCGAATTCCTGCCTGCGCTGCTTCCGCGACTTGCGGCCACGACGACCGCCCGAGCCGCCGCGTCCGAAGGCACCCTGGGTGCCACGGCCGCCACGGCCACCGCGGCCACCGCCGACCGGTCCACGTGAACCGCCGCCACCGCCGAAACCGCCGGGTCCGCCGAAACCGCCGCGACCCGGACCACCGGAACGACCGCCGCGACCGCCTCCGCGGCCACCGCGCCCCGGACCGGACTGCTGACCGATCTCCTTGGACTGATGCTTGGGCATCATCGCCGGATTCGGATGCGGAATTCCGGAGCTGCCGCCGGGACGGGGCATCCGGTCGCCGCCGGGGCGCACCGTCCCGTCGTGACGTGAGGTACCCGAACGACCGCCAGTGCCCTCGGGACGACGCCGGTTCTGGCCCATCCCCTGGCTGGAGGCGAATGGGTTGTTTCCCGGGCGTGGACCGGAGCTGCGGCGAGCCCCGGGCTTGGGTCCGGGCCTGGCACCGGAGTGCGGGCCTGGCGTGGAGGTGGATCGCGAACCGCCGGGACGCGGGCCCTGGTGCGGTGCACCAGACCCGGACCCGGGACGCGGGCCCGAGCCTGTCCGTGGGCCGGCGGGATGCGGGCCGGGACGCGAGGCCGAGGTCGTCGGCCTGGTGCCCTCGGGTGCGGAAGCACCACCGCCGGCATGGCTACCACCCTGACCACGGTGATCTGTGGCCTCCTTGGAGGCCTCGGGGGTGCTGCCCCCCTGGGGGTGCGGGCCGGGCTTGATGAGCCCGGGCCGAGGGGTCACGCTGGTACGCGCCGCCGAGGAACCGCCCGGAGCGGTGTTGAAACCACTCGAATGGCCGGGACGCGGCCCCGGCGTCGGGTGCGGCCCGCCGGTGTGCGACGCGGGCCTGTGCTGCTGCCCGCCGCCGGCCGCCGGGTCGGAACCCTCGGTAGCTGTCCGGGCGGACTTGCCGGAACCGGGCTTGGTGGCGCCGGGCCTGGCGCTGCCGGATCCGGGACGACCGGCCGACCTGGCCTGACCGCCGTCGGCGCCCTGAGAGGCGTTTTTGAATTGGTCACGAACGCGCCGGACCACCGGCGCCTCGATCGTGGAGGAGGCTGATCGGACGAACTCTCCCATGTCGCCCAGCTTCCCCAAAAGCTGCTTACTTGTCAGTCCGAGCTCTTTTGCAAGCTCATAGACACGGACCTTGGCCACTACTCTCCTTCGGACCCGGCCGTGTTGGCTCGGGCCAACTAGATGTTGCGAATGCTCATTGCTGCGTACTCATCGAGTATTCATGAGCGTCTGCTCACTTTCTTGACCGCCCGCTTCCGTGAGGAGGAGGGCATAGTTCGGTGAGGTCACCGGAGGTTTCCGGCGGACGTGCGTGGACCACTCTACCGAAAAGCCCCCGTCACACCAACCTCACCCGCTCAGCGCTCCACCGGGCAGGACCACTGCGCCTCGGGTGGCACCACCCGCACCCGCCGCCGGAAGGACCGGGCGAAGCCGCCGCGCACGGCCTGCTCCCAGCACCGGGGGCCGGGGTGCAGATGGGCCCCGCGCCCGGGGTGGTGACCCAGCGGATCCCACCGGACCGTCGCGACCTCCCCGTCCCCGGCATCCAGCACGAAGCGGACCATCGACGCCGGATCGCCCTTCGCCCGGCATCCCACGCAGCTGCGCTGCGGGCGGCTCACCGCTGGCTGGGGGCCGGCCCCACGGGGTTGTCGGGCTGGATGTCGATCCGCCAACCGGTCAGTCGGTTGGCCAGCCGGGCGTTCTGGCCCTCCCGCCCGATCGCCAGCGACAGCTGGTAGTCGGGCACGATCACCCGGGTGGATCTGGTGGCCGGATCCACCACCGTGACGCTCTTGACCTTGGCTGGCGACAAGGCCGCCCCCACGAAGGTGGCCGGATCCTCCGACCAGTCGATGATGTCGATCTTCTCGTCATCCAGCTCGTGCATCACCGCGCGGACCCGCTGGCCCATCGGCCCGATGCAGGCGCCCTTGGCCGAGACGTCGGGGTTGTGGGAGGTCACCGCGATCTTGGTACGGTGGCCGGCCTCACGGGCCAACGCCTTGATCTCGACCACCCCCTGCTCGATCTCGGGCACCTCGAGGGCGAAGAGCTTCTTGACGAGATTGGGATGGGTCCGCGAGACCACCACCTGGGGGCCGCGCTGCTCCTTGCGGACCGCCACGACATAGACCCGCAGCCGACGTCCGTGGCTGTACGTCTCGCCGGGGACCTGCTCAGCCGGCGGCAGGATCGCCTCGATGGCTCCCAGATCGACCCGCACCGTTCCCTTGTCGCGGTAGGACTGCTGGACGACGCCGGTCACGACATCCCCCTCGACAGCCTGGAACTGGCCGTACTTCTGCTCGTCCTCGGCCTCACGCAGCCGCTGGAAGATCACCTGACGAGCAGTGGAGGCAGCCACCCGGCCGAAATCGGAGGGGGTGCCATCGGCCCAGCCGATGATCTCGCCGGCCTCATCGCGTTCGGGAATCAGCACTGCCACGTTGCCGGTCCTGCGGTCCAGCTCGACGCGGGCTCCGGGCTCGGGGTGCTCGGTCTTGGCGTAGGCATTGAGCAGGGCGTCCTCAAGGGTCTCGGCGAGGTAGTCGAGGGGGATGTCCTTCTCTCGCTCGATCATCCGCAGCGCGGCCAGATCGATATCCATCTCAGTTCTCCTCAGTGTTGTCAGGCTTGCGGTTGAGCTCGACCTGCACGACGGCGCGCCGGATCCGGTCGAAGGGGATCTCACGGCTGACCACCATCGGCCTGTGGGGTTTGGAGCCGGGCGCCGGGACCTCGAGGGTGACACCGGTCTGGTCGGCCGCCAGGATTCTCCCGGTGATCTTCTCCGACCTGGCACCGTCCTGGGGTTCCAGTGTCACGACCAGCAGCCGCCCGACATTGCGCCGGTAGTGCCGGGGCCGGGTCAGCGGGGTGGAGACACCGCGCGAGGAGACCTCGAGAGTGTAGGGCGCCTCACCGGTGACGGTGGACTCATCGAGGGCCCGCGAGATCGCCGAGGAGGCCTCCCCGATCTCGTCGAGTCCGGGCCCGTGGCCATCGGCGCCGTCACCGTCGACAGTGATGCGTACCAGCCGGCGCCGGCCGGCGGCCACCACGTCCAGCTTGTCGAGCTCCATGCCGAACTGGTCGAGCAGCGGCTCGATGATGCCGGCGAGCTGGTTCTCGTTCATCGGTGGCCTCATCCTGTTGTAGTTGCTGTTGTGCAGGCCATTCTAGAAGACCACCGATAGCCTTGCAGCCATGAGCTCTGCCACCCCCAGCCGACGTGCCGTTCTCGGAGTGGGTCTGGCCCTGGGCCTGGGGTTGACCGGCTGCTACCGCGTCTCCCCCCTGGTCGGAACCGGATCGCAGGCCGGCTCATCGGCGACACCGCTGCCGATCACCGCAGAACGTCGTGCCGGGGTCGCCACCGAGACCTCTCTGGCCGAGCTGGCGAGGGCCTCCGGCCTGGCCGGGATCGCAGCCGCCCACACGATCCATGCCACGGTGCTGGCCCAGGCCGATCCACTGGCCGGGCGCAATGCCGACACCACCGCGGTGATCTCCCCCACCGCTGCGCCGACGAGCGGGAACCTGATCGCCGCCGAGCGCGCCGCCGGAAACCACTACAGGACGGTCGCCACCGCTGCCAGCGACCCCGCCATGGGGCTGCTGTGGGCCAGCCTGTCGGTCTTCTGCAGCAATGTCTCCACGACCGGCCCGGCTCCCCGGACCGGCGACGTCTACCCGACGGCGCTGCCCACCGAACCGCTCCCCAGCGCCCAGCAGGTGCTGTTGAGCCGGCTCAATGCCCTGGTCACCGGCCTGGAGTGGGGTATCGGACAGCTGGCCTCCTCCGATCCGCTGCGCAGCCAGGGCCAGCAGCGGCTGCAGGAGGTCAACACCGAGCGCTCCGCGCTGCGCGAGGAGCTGCGCGCTGCCTCGGCCTCCCCCACCCCTCTGCTGCCGGGCTACCCGATGCCGGCCACCCCCTCGACCTCGGCCTCCACCAAGGACCTGTGGGTCGGGCTGGAACTGGGTGTGCTGGCCGGTTGGGGTCGGGTGGTGGCCGCCTCCTCCGGAGATCGGCGCAGCACCGCGATCACGGCGATGAGCACTCCGCTGGCCCACGCCATGGCGCTCGGCTCGGCCGTGCCCGGCTGGCCGGGCTGGGTGTGATCAGATCCACTGGGAGACGAGGTCCCAGCCGAGCTTGATCGTCAGACCGGCGACCACCACCAGGAAGACCCGGCGCACGAAGCGATTGCCGCCGCGCACCGCCATCCTGGCCCCGACGACACCTCCGACCACGTTGGCGGCGGCCATCATCAGGCCCAACCGCCACCAGATGACGCCGTCGACCCAGAACACCACCAGAGCCGCCGCATTGGTGGTGAGGTTGGCCAGTTTCGCCATCGCGCTGGCTTCCAGGAAGCCGTAGCCGATCAGCCCCACCAGGGCGATCACGAAGAAGGTCCCGGTGCCGGGGCCGATCGCCCCGTCGTAGCAGCCGATCGCCAGCCCGATCCCGACCAGCCGCAGGTACAGCCCCCGGCCCCGGTGGCGGACCCTCGACTCCAGCCCGATCGAGGGGCGGCGCCAGGTGAGGATCCCGACCCCGATCAGCACCACCAGCACGATCGGGATGAACCATCGCCGGGGCAGGTACTGCACCAGGTGCGCTCCCGCGGAGGATCCCAGGCATGACCCGGCCATCACCGCCAGGGCGCTGGCCCAGTGCACTCTCACCGAGCGCAGGTAGGCCCCCGCTGCGCTCAGCGTCCCGGCGAAGGAGGACACCTTGTTGGTGCCGGCCACGCTGGCCACCGGGGTGTCGGAGGGCATCCCCAGCAGCAGGCCGGGCAGCTGGATGAGCCCTCCCCCGCCGACCACGGCGTCCACCCAGCCGGCCAGCAGGGCCGCCAGGATCAGCAGCGCGATGACGTGCTCGGGCAGGGACACCGCCTCAGCCGCGCACCTCGGCGAGGATCTCGGCGACCGCATCGGCCACCGGGACCTCGCGGGCCTCACCCGAGCGGCGGTCGCGGATCTCCACGACGCCGTTCCTCAGGCCACGCCCGACCACCACCGAGGTCGGCATCCCGAGCACCTCGGAGTCGGCGAACTTGACTCCCGGGGAGGCCTTGCGGTCATCCAGCAGCACGTCCAGTCCGGCGTCCTGGAGGTCACCGGCGATCCTGGCGGCCTCATCGACGACGTCTGCGCTCTTGCCGGTGGCCAGCACGTGGACGTCATAGGGGGCCACCTCCCGCGGCCATGCCAGGCCGCGGTCATCGCAGGTGTACTCGGCCACCGCCGCCACTGCCCGCGAGACGCCGATCCCGTAGGAGCCCATCGTCACGGTGACCAGCTTGCCCTGGTGGTCCAGCACCTTCAGGCCCAGCGCGTCGGCGTACTTGCGGCCGAGCTGGAAGATGTGGCCCATCTCGATGCCACGGGTCAGGGTCAGCGGCCCCGAGCCGTCGGGGGCCGGGTCCCCCTCGCGGACATCGGCGACGTCGATGGTGCCGTCGGCGGTGAAGTCGCGGCCGGCGACCAGGTTGAACACATGGTGGCCCTGCTGGTCGGCACCGGTGATCCAGCTGGTGCCGGTCACCACCCGCGGGTCGACCAGGTAGCGCACCTTCGAGGCATTCCCCTCCCCCAGCGCCCCCGGCCCGATGTATCCCTTCACCAGAGCCGGGTTGGCCGCGAAGTCCTCCTCGCCGAAGGGTTCGGCGACGGCAGGCTCAAGAGCCGCCGCCAGCCGGGCCTCGTCGACCTCGCGGTCACCGGGCAGGCCGATGGCCAGCGGCTCCCTGGTGCCGTCGGGCCAGGTCACCATGAACACCACGTTCTTGAGGGTGTCGGCGCCGGTCCAGGGACGGTCGGTCCGCGGCCTCACCTGGTTGGCCATCGCCACCAGGGTGTCGATGGTGGGCACATTCGGCGTCTCGACGACGTCGGGGGCAGGCACACCGGAGTAGTCCACCGTCTGGGGGGCGGCGACGCTGACGGCCTCGACATTGGCGGCGTACCCGCCCGGGGACCGCACGAAGGTGTCCTCGCCATTGGCCGAGACGGCCAGGAACTCCTCGGAGCGGGACCCACCCATCGGACCCGACATCGCCTTGACGATGGCGTAGTCGAAGCCCAGCCGGTCGAAGATCCTGATGTAGGCCTCGCGGTGCAGCCGGTAGGAGGCGTCCAGGCCCTCGTCATCGACGTCGAAGGAGTAGGAGTCCTTCATCACGAACTCGCGGCCGCGCAGGATGCCGGCCCGGGGCCGGGCCTCGTCGCGGTACTTGGTCTGGATCTGGTAGAGCACCAGCGGCAGATCCTTGTAGGAGGAGTAGAGATCCTTGACCAGGAGGGTGAACATCTCCTCATGGGTGGGTCCCAGCAGCATGTCGACATGCTTGCGGTCGCGCAGCCTGAACAGGTTGTCGCCGTACTCCACCCAGCGGTTGGTGAGCTGGTAGGGCTCGGCGGGCAGCAGCCCGGGGAAGAGCACCTCCTGTCCGCCGATGGCGTCCATCTCCTGGCGGACGATGCCCTCCACCTTGCGCAGCACCTTCAGACCCAGCGGCAGCCAGGTGTAGATTCCCGGGGCCGCCCGGCGGATGTACCCGGCACGGACCAGCCAGCGATGGCTGGGGACCTCGGCGTCGGCCGGATCCTCCCGAAGCGTCCGGACGAACAGCTCTGACATGCGCGTCAACACGTGCTGACCTCTCTGGACGTGCTGAGCCCTCCGCCGCCCTTCGGCGTGACCAGGCACGATCCGGGCAGATCCTACCTGAACCCTCAGGCCAGTTTGCGGATGATGACGGCGGCCTCGTAGGTGGTGGTCACCCCGGGGCCTGAGAACACTCCCTTGAAGGGGGCGACGTCGTTGTACTCGCGACCGGTGCCGACCCTGGCGTGGCTCTCCCCGGTCTCGACCATGTTGGTGGGGTCGAAGCCGTTCCACCGGCCGTCCCACCACTGCACCCAGGCGTGGGTCTGGCCCTCGACCGGCTCGCCGAGGGCGGCCTCGGTCCTGGGCATCATGTATCCCGAGACGTAACGGGCCGGGATGCCCAAAGTGCGCAGCGCGCCGATCACCAGGTGGGCGATGTCCTGACAGACCCCCGACCGGGCCTGCCAGGCCTGCTGGGCGGTGGTGTCGACCCGGGTGGAGCCGGGCACGTAGTTGACCTCCTCGTGGATCATCTCGGAGATCGAGTGACCGATCTGACAGATGGTCATCGAGTCGTCGATCACCTCATGGACCCGTTCGGACAGGTCCTCGCCAGGGGCGGTGACCGGGGAGTTGACGACGTACTCGTACCAGCGTTCGTGGCCGACACGGACCTCCGGCAACCTCATCCCGGAGTCGACATGGGGCAGCTTGACGATGTCGAGGGTGGTGTCGGCGTTGACCGTCAGGCGGTCATGGGGGTGGTGCAGCTCGAAGGAGGTCACCTGGGTGCCCCAGTAGTCGACATAGGAGAAGTGCCAGGGCTGAGGGGTGATGGTGATCGCGGTGCTCCGGATCAGCTGGGAGTCGGAGTACAACGGGGTCATTCTCACCTCGTCGAAGCTCTGGTTCACCGGTCCGTCGTAGTGCACATCGGTGCGGTGCTGGATTCGCAGTGTGGAGGTCATCGATCATCCCTCATGCCACCGGGACGCGTCGGCCCCTTGGAAGTAGTGGGCCGACAGGGCATCGGTGGCGCTGTGGCAGGTGCGGCTCAGCCCTGCCATCTGGTCGGACAGCCCGACCAGCAGGGCCGCATCGGAACGGTACTCGAACTCGGCACGGGCCCGGCCCAGCAGACGCTGGGCGTCGGACTGGAAGCCGGTGCGACGTCCCACGTCGAGGCGCTCCAGGCAGTCCTCGGCCTCAGCCAGGCAGTGCACCACCGAACGAGGACTCAACCTGTCGCGCAGCAGGAAGTCGATCACCGCACCGCGGCTGCGGTCCCCGCCGCGGCTGATGAGGAAGGCATGATCGGCACCGCAGGCGCGCAGGGTGGCGATCTGGCTGGCGGCCTCCCCGACCGGGGCCACCGAGACCAGCCGGGCGGTGATGTCGATCCTCTCGATGCACCGGCCGAGGTGGTGGAACTCCCAGCCCTCGTCGTGGGGCATCGTGGCGTAGATGATCCCGGTGATGGCGTAGCAGTGGTCCAGCACGGTGCGCAACGCCAGTTGCTGGTAGGTGCTGTTGAGCTGGCCCTGGGCCACTGCCCGCCAGGCCCGGTTGATCTCCTCCCAGGTGCCCAGTGAGAGCACCTCCCGTGCTCGCCTGGCCGCATTGCGGCAGCTGGACAGGGCCGAGACGATCGAGACCGGGGAGTCGGGGTCATGGCCGAGTATCTGCCAGACCTCGGTGGGTCCGGCGTGTTCGGAGGGGTCGGCTCCCAGGCCCTCCAGCAGCGCCGTGGAGTTGGTGCTGCGGTTGCGGCTGGTCTCCTCGGCGGTGACCTCCAGGTGGACCTGGAGCAGCCGGGCGATGTCCTCCGCCCGCTCCAGATATCGGCCGATCCAGAACATCGACTCCGCCAGCCGGCTCAGCATGACTCCACCTCCTCGTCGATCCGGGTCTGCTGTTGCTGACCCTGCTGGGCCTCCCAGGCCGATCGGTCCGGCTTGTCCATCGGCTCGGAGCTGGTCAGCGGTCCCACCGCCACATCTCCGGTGGCGGCGGCCTGGAGCTGGATACCCGGCACCGTCGGCTGCTCGACCGGGTGCCGGTCGGCCAGCACCCAGGTGTCCTTGGATCCGCCCCCCTGTGAGGAGTTGACGATGAACTGGCCCTCTCTCAGAGCCACCCGGGTCAGGCCACCGGGAAGCACCCAGATGGCGTCACCGTCGTTGATCGCGAAGGGCCGCAGATCGACCCTCCTGGGCTGCAGCCGGTCGCCGACGAAGGTCGGCACCGTCGACAACTGGATCAGCGGCTGGGCGATCCAGCCTCGTGGATCGGCGCGCAGCTTGACCCGCGCGGCGTCCAACTCCTCCTTGGTGCACTCGGGACCCATGATGATTCCCTTGCCGCCCGACCCGTCGACGGGCTTGATGACCAGCTCGTCGAGCCGGTCCAGGACCTCCTCCAGCGCCCCGGGCTCCTCCAGACGCCAGGAGTCGACATTGGGCAGTACCGGTTCCTCACCGCAGTAGTAGCGGATCAGGTCGGGAAGGTAGGTGTAGATGAGCTTGTCGTCGGCGACCCCGTTGCCGATCCCATTGGCCACCGTGACGGTGCCATTGGCCATCGCCGAGACCAGCCCGGCGGCTCCCAGCACCGAGTCCCCGCGGAAGTGCACCGGATCCAGGAACTCGTCGTCGACCCGGCGGTAGATGACGTCGACGCGGTTGAGGCCCATCGTGGTGCGCACGTAGACCCGGCCCTGCTGGCACACCAGGTCGGGGCCCTCGACCAGCGGCACGCCCATCGTGCGGGCCAGCAGGGAGTGCTCGTAGTAGGCGGAGTTGAACATTCCCGGCGTCAGCACCACGACATTGGGCTCGCTGACCCCCGCCGGTGCGGCGGCCTCCAGGGCGGCGCGCAGCCTGGAGGGGTAGGTGTCGACCGGTTGGACGTCGTACTGGCGCATCACCTTGGGCATCGCCCCGGCCATCGCGGCCCGGTTGGTGAGCACATAGGAGACCCCGGAGGGGATCCGGACGTTGTCCTCCAGGACCCGCATGGTGCCCTGGCCGTCGCGGATCAGGTCGATCCCGGCGACGTGGATGCGCACCCCGTTGGCCGGGGTGATGCCGGCCACCTCGCGCACGAAGTTCGGTGAGGTGACAATGAGACGCCGGGGCACCACGCCGTCGTCGAAGACCTTGCCGTTGCCGTAGACGTCGCCGAGGAAGCGCTCCAGGGAGTAGACCCGCTGGGCCACTCCCGTGCTGATGGTGTTCCATTCCGAGGCCGTGATGATCCGCGGCATGATGTCCAGCGGGAAGGGCTTCTCGGTGCCGCCCAGATCGAAGGTGACACCGGAGTCGACATATCGGGAGGCCAGGTAGGCCGCCCGGGCACCGACCTCCACGGCACCGAGCCTGTCGAATCCCGCGGCCAGCGGCTCGCACTCGGGACGGACGCCGTCGACGCCGAGCAGCTCGTCATGGATCTGGGGCGAGAGCGGGTAGCCGTCCAACAACGAGTCCATGCCGGGCATGCTGCCCCGGCCGTGTTACGGGCCCGCACGAACTCGTTACGGGCAGGTTTCAGGTGTCGGCCCGGCGCCGTCACGACGGCCCCGAACAGCCTCAGTAGAGGACCGTCGCCATCTCGCCGACCTGCCGGAAGCCGACCTGCTGGTACAACCTCACCGCCGGGGTGTTGAAGTCGTTGACATACAGCGAGACCGTCGGGTATCGGGCCCGGCACAGCTCGACGGCCCCCGACATCGCCGCGGCGGCGGCGCCGCTGTGGCGCCAGGCCGGATCCATCCAGACTCCCTGGATCTGACAGATGCTCCCCCACGCCACCCCGATATCGGATTTGAACCGCACCACTCGCTGCCCCGGCGTCTCATCGACGATGGCGAAGCAGTTGCGCAGGTCGACCAGCTGTCCCATGTGACGCCGGTAGCCATTGCCGGGGTCCAACGGGGAGACGCCGACCTCCTCGGTGTACATCGCCACCGCGGCCCGGAAGTAGGACTCGAAGTCACGGCGCGTCACGGTCTGGACCCGCGGATCGGGGGCCACCACGGCCTGCGGACCCATCACCATCAGCGGCTGGTGGGCTCGCAGCTCGCGGACCTGGGACCAGGGCCTGCCCCAGCGCCGCACCAGTTCGGCGTGCAGGCCGACCACCAGGTCGGCGCGTCCCATGATGGAGGTGGCGTTGCGCCAGGGGCCCAGATGGGCCGCCAGCCGCGGCAGCACCTGCGGGTCGCTGCAGGCCGGCACCAGATTCGCCCCGGCGTGCAGCAGGCCGACCAGCTCATCGCCGTGCCAGGCCCCGAAGACGTAGCAGCCGAGCCGATGGTGCGCCAGACCGTACTGGGCGATCCGCGACAGCAGGAAGACATTGCCGACCGGGTCGGCGGACAGCAACTCGATGGCGGCACCCCGGTCGGTGTCGTCGAGTGTCCGGACCCGGGTGGCCACCTCAGGAGACCGAGACGACGGGTTCGCCGGCCTCACCCATCTCGGCCGCCATCCGGTGGGCCTCCTCGACGATGGTCGCCACGATCTCATCCTCGGCAACAGTGCGGATCACCTCGCCATGCATGAAGATCTTGCCCTTGCCATTGCCGGCGGCGACCCCCAGGTCGGCCTCACGGCCCTCTCCCAGCCCGTTGACCACACAGCCCATCACGGCCACCCGCAGCGGCGCGGTGACTCCCTCGAGGGCGTCGGTGACCTGGTTCGCCAGGCTGAGAACGTCGACCTGGCAGCGTCCGCAGGAGGGGCAGGAGACGATCTCCAGACCGCGCGGGCGCAGATTCAGCGACTCCAGGATCTTGATCCCGACCTTGACCTCCTCGACCGGGTCGGCCGACAGCGAGACCCGGATGGTGTCGCCGATGCCCTGGGACAGCAGGGCGCCGAAGGCCACCGAGGACTTGATGGTGCCCTGGAAGGCCGGTCCGGCCTCGGTGACCCCCAGGTGCAGCGGGTAGTCGCACTGCGCCGACAGCTGCTGGTAGGCCCTGATCATCACGACCGGGTCGTGGTGTTTGACCGAGATCTTGAAGTCGTGGAAACCGACCGCCTCGAACAGGCTCGCCTCCCACAGCGCCGACTCCACCATCGCCTCGGCGGTCGGGGCGCCGTACCTGGCCAGCAGCCGGGGATCCAGCGATCCGGCGTTGACGCCGATCCGAAGGCTCACCTGGTGCTCGGCGGCGCAGGCGCAGATGGCGGCGATCTGGTCGTCGAACTTGCGGATATTACCCGGGTTGACGCGCACCGCCCCGCAACCGGCCTCGATCGCGGCGAAGACGTACTTGGGCTGGAAGTGGATATCGGCGATCACCGGGATCTGCGACTGCTTGGCGATGATCGGCAGCGCCTCGGCGTCCTTGTCGGTGGGGCAGGCGACCCGCACGATGTCGCAGCCGGCCGCGGTCAGAGCGGCGATCTGCTGGAGGGTGGCGCCGATGTCATGGGTCTTCGTGGTCGTCATGGACTGCACGGAGATCGGGGCACCACCGCCGACCAGGACATCGCCCACCCGGATCTGGCGGGTGCTGCGTCGGGGCGCGAGGGTGGCGGGCGGGGCTGCAGGCATGCCAAGGTTCACGGTCATCGAGGTGCTGCTCCTGATTCGAAGTTATCCACCTGCCAGTGTGTCACAGCGCGCTGAACTCCCGGCAGCTCATCTCACAGCACCTTGACCGGCGAGACGATATCGGCAGCGATCAGCACGACCCCCATCAGCAGCATCGCCGCCCCGATCAGCCAGGCCACCGGGATCATCATGGCGGTGTCGGCCGGACCCGGATCGGCCCTGCCGCGTAGCCTCCAGACGGTCCGTTTGCAGGCCTCGTAGATAGCCCCGGCGATGTGGCCGCCGTCCATCGGCGGCAGCGGGACGACATTGAGCCAGAACAGGAAGAGGTTCAGCGAGCCCAGCAGGGAGCCGCCGATGGCGATCTTGTCGACCACCCTCAGCTGGGAGTCCCCGGCGACATCACCGGCCACCCGGGAGGCCCCCACGATGCTCATCGGGCTGGTCGGACTGCGCGACTGGCCGGTGACCATGTCCACCCCGACATTCCAGGTGAGCACCGGCAGCCGCACCAGGGCGTAGAGGGACTGCTCGGACATCGTCCACATCTGTGAGGCGGTGTCGAAGGGGCCGGAGTGGACGATCTCGGTGGCCGGCGAGAAGCCCAGGAATCCCGCCCTGACCGTCGACCCGGGATCCAGCCGGCTCACCACCTGGTTGATGACGGTGCGGGTGGCCGGAAGGCTCACCATCCTCCCGTCGCGTTCCACCACGATGGCGGCCGGCCCGTCCTCGTTGAGCCGGATCAGATCCGACAGCTGCGACCAGGAGTCGATCTGCACCCCGTTGAAGGAGGCGATCCGGTCCCCCGACCTGAGCCCGGCGGCGTACGCCGGGGTCTCGGCATCCCCGCTCTGGCAGGTCTGGGAGGCCCTGGAGGCCGGGATCATGCACTCGGAGACCCTGGCCACCGTGGTGGTCTCGGCAACCCGTCCGTAGAGCCCGAAGACCGCCCAGAAGATCAGGAAGGCCAGCAGCAGGTTGGTGAGGATCCCCCCGCTCATCACGATGAGCCGCTGCCAGACCGGCTTGTGGCAGAACAGCCGGTCCAGGTCCCCGGGCCCGATGTCCTCCGCCTCGGCCCGCCGGGCCTCATCGGCGAGCCTGGTGAGCCGATTGGGATGACGCCGCGCCACCTGCGGCGGGAACATCCCGAGCAGCTTGACGTAGCCGCCCATCGGGATCCACTTGAGCCCGTACTCGGTCTCCCCCCTCCGCACCGACCAGATCCGGGGCCCGAAACCGGCGAAGAACTCGGTGACCTTGATCCCGAAGATCTTGGCGGGGATGAAGTGGCCGCACTCGTGCAGCAGGACGGACACGATGATGAGGGCGAAGAACACCAGGGCGCCCAGGATCTCCAACAGCAAGGTCACGGGCCCCAGTCTGACACGGGCCCCGTTGACCCCGGTGACAGTCTGGTGCCATGAGCACCCTTCTGCGCCAGGCCGTCGACCGCACCGCCGAGGAACTGACCCGCCGCAGCACCCACCCCCATGCCCTGCTGGTGGTCCAGCACGGCCGCATCATCGCCGAGCGCAGGTGGGCCCCCTGGGACACCGATGAGCCGATGCTGGTGTACTCGGTGTCCAAGACCTTCACCTCGGCGGCGGTGGGGCTGGCGGTCGCCGATGGCGCCTTCGGCTACCAGGACACCCTGGCCGAGCTGTGGCCCGAGGCCGCCGAGGGGGCCGGCCCGCGGGCCCGCTCGATCAGGGTGCGCGACGCCCTGGCGATGGCCGGCGGCCACTCGGCCGAGCAGGCGACCGCACTGGCCGAGGAGCTGGCCTGGACCCGCCACCCCGATGGCCTGGCCACCGCTCGCGCCTTCCTGGCCGCCGAGCCCGAGCACCGGCCCGGCAGCTTCTTCGCCTACAACAATCTGAGCACCTGGATGCTGGCCGAGGTGGTGAGGCGCACCACCGGCACCGACGTCTGGACTCTCCTCACCTCCCGGGTGCTCGAGCCCCTGGGGATCGGCGGTCCGCCCTGGGACCGTGACGCCCAGGGCCATCCGCTGGGCTTCTCCGGGCTGCACCTGAGACCCTCCGAGCTGGCCCGGTTCGCCACCCTGCTGCTCGACGACGGGGTCTGGCAGGGCGAGCGGCTGCTGCCCTCCCAGTGGATCCGGGAGCACCGCCGCAGCCAGGTGAGCACCGCCGGAGAGGGCTTCCCGGACTGGGAACGGGGCTACGGCTGGCAGGTCTGGATGTCGCGGCACGGCTACCGGCTGGACGGCGCCTTCGGGCAGTTCGCGCTGATCCTGCCGCAGGCACGGGCCGTGGTGGTCTCCACCAATGAGACCGCCGACTGCGCCCAACCGGTGCTGGACACCATCTGGGCGCATCTGGTGCCGGTCCTGGAGGCCGGCGCCGCAGCCGTCCCCGAGGTCTCGGAACCCGACCTGAGGACCCTGCAGGTCCCCGTCGTGGCGGGCCGACTGGATCGGTCCCGGATCCGCACCGGAACCCTTCAGGAGGGCGACCGGCTGACCCTCACCCCGACCGGGGACCGGTGGCAGTTGGAATGGCGGCGTCCCAGCGGTGAGCAGCACACCATCGCGGTGGGCCACGGCCGCTGGCTGCACAGCCACCTCGTCACCGCCGAGGGAGAGATCGAGCTGGCCGCCAGCGCGGGCGAGCGGGACGGCGTCCTGGAGATCCGGATCGCCGTCACGACCACCCCGCACACCCTGGTCCTCAACTGGTCGGCAGACCGGCTGTCCCAGCACTGGTTCATCGAGCCGCTCACCCCCGGTGGGCTGTTCAGCCAGTTCCGGCTGTCCGCCGGCCGCTGAGCCCCTGGGCCGCCATTTGCCGCGATGAGAATGAGACGCGACAATGGCGGCAATGTCGAAGACTGCACCGCAATCACCCCGAGCTCTGTTGCCCAGGTGGACCACCTGGGCGCCTGCTGTCGGCCTCGTCACCCTGGCCCTGACCTGGAGCAACAAGCACCTTCCCGTCGCCCTCTCGGTGGTGGTCGCCATCATTCTGGCCGCCTCCGTGCTGTCGGCCGTCGAGCATGCCGAGGTGGTGGCCGCCAGGGTCGGTGAACCCTTCGGCTCCCTCATCCTGGCGGTGGCGGTGACCGTCATCGAGGTCGGCCTGATCGTGATGCTGATGACCTCGGGCTCGGGGGAGGAGACCCAGAGCCTGGCCCGCGACACCGTCTTCTCGGCGGTGATGATCACCTGTAACGGCATCCTCGGGCTGGCGATCCTGTCGGGCACCGGACGCCGCAAGGGCGAGACGGGCCGGATCAACGAGGAGGGTTCAGCCGCCGCCCTGGCCACCGTCGTGGTGCTGGCGGCCCTCACCCTGGTGGTCCCCCGGTTCACCACCTCGGCCCGCGGGTCCTTCCTCACCGGCCCCCAGCTGGCCTTCGAGGCGGCCGCCTCGATCGTGGTCTATGTCACCTTCGTGATGACCCAGTCCATCCAGCACCGGGACTTCTTCCTGCCGTTGAACCGCAGGGGCCAGGTCATCACCGCCTCGGCGCACGCCGATCCGCCGCCCACCAAGGTCGCCCTGTTCAGCGTCGGGCTGCTGATGTGTGCCCTGGTCGCGGTGGTCGGACTGGCCAAGGTGGAGTCCCCGGCGATCGAGGCCGGAGTGGCCGCGGCGAGCCTGCCGCAGGCCTTCGTCGGCGTCGTCATCGCCCTGCTGGTGCTGGCCCCGGAGACCATCGCCGCCTACAACGCCGGCAGGCGCGGCCATCTGCAGGTCGGTATCAATCTGGCCTTCGGCTCGGCGATCGCCTCCATCGGCCTGACGGTGCCCACGCTGGCCGCCCTGAGCCCGCTGCTGGACGTGGACCTGGAGCTCGGCCTGGGCAATCTCCAGATCGTGCTGCTCATCACCACGATGGCGGTCGGGATGCTGACCGTCTCGGGTCAGCGGGTCACCCGGCTGCACGGTGCGCTGCACCTGGTGGTGCTGGCGGCCTTCCTGTTCATGTCGATCATCCCCTGAGCAGGGGGGGCTCAGACGCCCATTCCCTCGACCCGGCCGCGAGCGGCCAGCTGGCCGCAGGCCCCGTCGATCTCCTGGCCACGGGTGTCGCGGACGGTGACCGGGATCTTCCAGCGCTCCAGGGTCGCCACGAAGGCGTCCTGGTCCTCCGGGCGGGACGCCGTCCAGCGTGATCCCGGCGTGGGGTTGAGTGGGATGAGGTTGACATGGGCCCAGGTCCAGTCGCCCCGGCGCCTGATCTGGCGGGCCAGCACCGCTGCCCGGTCGGCCTGATCGTTGATGTCACGCATCAGGGCGTACTCGATGGAGACCCGTCGTCCGGTGGTGTGGGCGTACTCCCAGGCGGCGTCCAGCAGGTCGTCGACCTTCCAGCGCCGGTTGGCCGGGATCAGTTCGTCCCGCAGCTCATCATCGGGGGCGTGCAGGGAGACCGCCAGGGTGGCGGGAATCCCCTCGGCGGTGAAGGCCTTGATCCGGGGGATCAGGCCCACAGTGGACACCGTGATGCCGCGGGCACTCATCCCGATCCCCTCGGGTGCCGGGGCGATGAAGGTCCTCACCGCCGCGACGACGGCCTTGTAATTGGCCATCGGCTCGCCCATCCCCATGAACACCACATTGGAGACCCGCTGAGCCCCGGGCACCGCCCCCGACTCCAGGAGCTGATCGGCGGCCAGCAGCTGGGCGACGATCTCGGCGGTCGACATATTGCGCTGGATACCGCCCTGGCCGGTGGCGCAGAACGGACAGGCCATCCCGCAGCCGGCCTGGGAGGAGATGCACAGGGTGGTCCGCGCCGAGGCGTGCCGGGTGGCCGGGTAGTGCATCAGCACCGACTCGACCAGGGATCCGCCGTGCAGCCGCCACAGCGTCTTGACGGTGCGGCCGTTGTCACAGGACTGCTGGGAGACCTCGGTGAGCAGCTGGGGGAAGAAGGCCTGGGCCAACGGTTCGCGGGCCGCCCTGGGAAGATCGGTCCACTCCTGGGGGTTCAGCTCGTGACGGGCGAAGACGTGCTCGCTGATCTGTCGGGCCCGGAACCTCGGCAGCCCCATCGCGGTGATCGCCTCGACCCTTTCGGCGGCACTCAGGTCGATCCAGTGGCGGGGCGGTTTGGCGCGGCTGGGACTGCGGACCACCACCGGCATCTCGGTGCCGGGCTCGGCCAGCGGGGTGATCGGCAGCACCAGCCCCGACGGGGACACGGCGGAGCGGGGCTCGGTGGACATCTTGACTCCTACAGGCACAACGTGGGATCGACAGGCACGGTTCGGGATCTACAGGCACAGGGACATGACGACCCAGGCGAATGGTGCCGAGAGCAGCATCGAGTCGAGACGATCCATCACACCGCCGTGGCCGGGCAGGAAATTGGACATGTCCTTGATCCCGACGTCGCGCTTGATCATCGACTCGACAAGATCTCCGCAGGTACCGGCTACCGACAGTACCGCGCCGAGCACGATCCCCTCCCAGAACGGGGCCCCCAGCAGCCAGACAGCGCATCCGGCACCGACCAGCATCGCGGTGCCCACGGAACCGGCGGTCCCCTCCCAGCTCTTCTTCGGGCTGATCCTGGGAGCCATCGGGTGACGACCGAAGATGACGCCGATGGCGTACCCACCGGTGTCGGAGGCGATCACGCAGAGCAACCAGCTGATGATCCGCCGACTGCCCAGGGAGTCGGCCATCATCAGCGGGATGAAACAGCCCATCAGTGGCAGGTAGGCGATCGTGAACAGGCTGGCGGCGGCGTCCCGGACGAATCCCTCGGACCCGCCGGGCAGCCGCCACAGCAGACAGCCGGCGGTGGTCAGACCCAGACAGGCGATCAGGAAGGTGGAGGCATCGAAGGCCAGGTCGAGGCGGGCCACCGCATAGACGCCCAACACGTTGATCGCGGTACCGGCGATCAACGGCACCAGGGCGGAGTGCATCCCGATCCTGGCCATCGCCCGGTGCAGCTCCACCGCCCCGGCGGCCAGCGCCAGGGCCACGAAGATGACGAACCCCCAGTGCCACCACCCCACCGTGCCCACCACGACGACGATCAGCACCACGCCGGTGATGATCGCGGCGGGCAGGTCCCGGCCGGCTCGCGGGGTCCGGCCGACAGGCTGACTGGGTGTGGTGGTCACGATGGTGCGGTGGGAGCGCTCAGACCTCGAGCAGCTCGGACTCCTTGGCCTTGAGCATCGCGTCGATCTCGTCGACATGCTTCTTGGTCACCTGGTCGAGTTCCTTCTCGGCGCGGGTCAGGTCGTCCTCGGTGATCTCCTTGTCCTTCTCCTGCTTCTTCAGGACGTCGTTGGAGGATCGCCGGATACCGCGCACCGAGATGCGGCCGTCCTCGGCCTTGGCCTTGGCCATCTTGATGTACTCCTTGCGGCGGTCCTCGGTCAGCGCCGGCAGGACGCAGCGCACCACGTTGCCGTCGCTGGAGGGGTTGACGCCCAGATCCGAGTCGCGGACGGCCTTCTCGACGCCGTTGATGGAGGACTTGTCGTAGGGGGCGATGAGTACCGTTCGGGCCTCGGGGACCTGGAAGGTCGCCAACTGCTGCAACGGCGTCATCGAACCGTAGTAGTCGACCATGATGTGATTGAACATGGCCGGGTTGGCGCGTCCGGTACGGATCGCTGCGAACTCCTCACGGGCGTGGTCGACGGCGGCGGCCATCTTGACCCCGGCGTCCTTGATGATGTCTGAACTCACTGCTGATCCTTCGTCCGTGTGTCTGATGTCTAGCGGTGCACCGTGGTGCCGATCGGCTCCCTGGCAACCACCCTGGCGATGTTCCCGTGCTTCTCGAGATCGAAGAAGATCATCGTGAGGTCGTTGTCACGGGCCATCGCCACAGCGGTGGCGTCGGCCACCTTGAGATCTCGTGCCAGGAACTCATCGTAGGTCAGCTCATCGAACTTCTTGGCCTCGGGATGGGTCTGCGGGTCGCAGTCGTAGACGCCGTCGGTGCCCTGCTTGCCCATCAGCAGGGCGTCGGCACCGATCTCCAGGGCGCGCTGGGCGGCGACCGTGTCGGTGGAGAAGTAGGGCATTCCCGAGCCGGCGCCGAAGATCACCACCCGGCCCTTCTCGAGGTGCCGCTCGGCCTTGCGGGGGATGTAGGGCTCGGCGACCTGGCCCATCGCGATGGCGGTCTGGACGCGGGTGGCCACCCCCTCCTTCTCGCAGAAGTCCTGGAGGGCCAGACAGTTCATCACCGTCCCGAGCATCCCCATGTAGTCGGCACGGTCGCGGTCCATCCCGCGCTGCTGCAGCTCTGCGCCGCGGAAGAAGTTGCCTCCGCCGACCACGATGGCCACCTGGACGCCACTGTTGACGACCTCAGCGATCTCGCGGGCCTTGGCGGCGACGACATCGGGGTCGACACCGATCCCACCTCCTCCGAACACCTCGCCGGAAAGTTTGAGCAGGACCCGGTGGTAGGCAGTGGGCATCGTCTCTCCTGGTTCAGGCTGATCGGTCGCCTCAGCTTACCGAGTCCGCCGAGGCGTTGCAGACATGCCGAAGGCCCCGTCCGCGGACGGGGCCTTCGGGCGGGGCGTTCTCAGTCCCCTGCGGAGAACCTCACGAAGCGGGTCACGGTGACCCCGGCCTCGGTGAGGATCTTCTCGACGGTCTTCTTGTCATCGGAGACGGCGGCCTGTTCGAGCAGGCAGTTCTCCTTGTAGAAGCCGTTGAGACGGCCGTCGACGATCCGATCGATGATCTTCTCCGGCTTGCCCTCCTCCAGCGCGATGTCGCGGGCCACCGTGCGCTCGTGCTCGATGACCTCGGCGGGCACCTCACCACGGGTGAGCCAACGGGGGCTCATCGCAGCGATCTGCAGGCAGATGCCGTGAATCGTGGCGACGTCGTCGCCGGTGTACTCGACCATCACGCCGACCTGCGGGGGCAGGTCCTGGGAGCGACGGTGCAGGTAGACCTCGGCGGTGCCGCCGAAGTAGGCCGCGTCGGCCAGCTCGATCTTCTCGCCGATCTTGACGGCCAGCGCCGCCAGGGTCTCCGAGACGGTCTGGCCGTCGGGGAGCTCGACCGCACCGGCGGCGTCCTTCCCGTCCGCCTCGGCGTTCTCGACGGCCTGGGCGATCTGGTCGGCGGTGGCCATGAACTCGGCGTTCTTGGCCACGAAGTCGGTCTCGGAGCCGATGTGGACCAAGGCGTGGCCGGAGGCGGCGACCAGACCATTGCTGGCCTCGCGGTCGGACCGCTTGGCAGCCTTGGCAGCTCCGGCGACGCGCAGCAGGTCAACAGCCTTGTCGAAGTCGCCCTCGGCCTCGGTCAGTGCCTTCTTCGCGTCCATCATCCCGGCGCCGGTGGCGTCGCGGAGCTTCTTGACATCAGCAGCTTTGATTGCCATCTGTGATTGATTCCTGTCCTGGTGTGGGTGGACGAACGGCTCAGTTGTTCTCGGCGACGGGAGTCTCGGCGGCGGGAGTCTCGGCGACGGGCGCCTCAGCAGCGGGAGCCTCGGCAGCCGCCTCGACCTCGGTGGTGAGCTGCTCGGCCTGAGCGTCGGTCTTCTCGGCGGAGTCGGAGTCGCCGGCCTTCTCGGAGCCCTCGAGGAGCTCGCGCTCCCAGTCGGGCATCGGCTCGGAGGAGGTGGCCGCGTCGGTGGACTCCTTGCCCTTGGAGCGCTCCATCAGGCCCTCGGCGACAGCGTCGGCGATGATCCTGGTGAGCAGAGCGACCGAGCGGATCGCATCGTCATTGCCCGGGATGGCGTAGTCGACCTCATCGGGATCGCAGTTGGTGTCGAGGATGGCGACCACCGGGATGTGCAGCTTGCGCGCCTCGTCGACGGCCAGGTGCTCCTTCTTGGTGTCGACGATCCAGACCGCCTGAGGGGTCTTGGGCATGTCGCGGATGCCGCCCAGATCCTTGGCCAGCTTCTCCTTCTCACGGGAGCGCATCAGCAGCTCCTTCTTCGTGTAGCCGGAGCCGGCCACGGTGTCGAGGTCTGCCGCCTCGAGCTCCTTGAGGCGGGCGATCCGCTTGGAGATGGTCTGGAAGTTGGTGAGCATGCCACCGAGCCAGCGCTGGTTGACGAAGGGCATGTCGACGCGGGCGGCCTGGTCGGCGATCGCCTCCTGGGCCTGCTTCTTGGTACCCACGAAGAGGACCTGGCCGCCATTGGCGACGGTCTTTTTGACGAAGGCGTAGGCCTTGTCGATGTAGCCCAGCGACTTGTGCAGGTCGATGATGTAGATGCCGTTGCGCTCGGTGAAGATGAAACGCTTCATCTTCGGGTTCCAACGGCGGGTCTGGTGTCCGAAGTGGACACCGCTCTCGAGGAGCTGACGGGTGGTGACGACGGCCATCTGGCTCGTCCTTTCATCAGGGCGCGCGACAGCGCGCCTACGGTTGTCCGGTGACGAGTCTCGTCACCGCCTGATGCGTCGCCGGGAGCTTCCCGCCTCAGCAGGACCGTACCTCCGGCCTCCCCCGGGGGGAGACGAACGCATGCGAAGTCAGCCCGGGACGGCCCGGACTGCCCGGCAAGTGTATGTCGGACGCCCGAGAGTTGTCCACAGCCCGCCCCGGGTCGCGGCCGGCCCTGAGGAGTTGTCCACAGATCTGGCCGCAAGCGGCAGATCCGGGCCTGCGCCACGAGAAGTTCAGTATGAAGGACTTCTTCGCCACCTCGGCGCGCCAGTGGGCGCTCACCATCATCTGTGCCCTGCTGGCCACCCCGCTGGCCATGCTGCTCACCGCCACCAGCTCTGCGCTGGCCCCCGCCAGCGCCGCCGGGCCACCGGTCGCCTCCCCACCTGTCGACGGCCGGGTGCTCAAGGGCTTCGACCCGCCTGCCCAGCCCTGGGGAGTGGGCCACCGCGGGGTGGATCTGGCCGCTGAGGTGGGCGATCCGGTGCGCACCGTCACTCCCGGGGTGGTGACAGTGGCAGGGCCGGTCGCCGGTACCGGCGTGGTGGTGGTCCAGATGGCCGACGGCCGGCGGACCACTCACCAACCGGTCACCGCCCGGGTCGAGGTGGGCCAGGCGGTGGCGGCCGGCCAGATCATCGCGACGGTGGCGGCCGGGAACCACTGTTCGCGCAGCTGTCTGCACTGGGGGCTGATCAATGGCAGGGACTACCAGGACCCGATGTCCCTGCTCTCCGGTGGCGGCGGGGCCCCGGTGCGCCTCTATCCGGCCGGTCACCGCCCCAGGCTGCTGCCGGCGATCCCCGCCGCCGACGACATCGGTCTGCCGATGGCCACCGGGGCGGGCCAGCCGGGCACCCTCAGCAGGCCGGTGGACGGCCCGGTCTCCTCGCTGTTCGGGATGCGGCGCCATCCGGTCACCGGGGTGTGGAAGCTGCATGACGGGGTGGACCTCGCCTCCCCCTGTGGTACCCCGATTCGGGCAGCTGCCACCGGCCGGGTGGTGTTCTCCGGGTACCAGCCGGCCTGGGGTTACCGGGTGGTCGTCGACCACGGGGTGCTCGCCGGGGTCCGGGTGAGGACCACCTACAACCATCTGTCGGGCCCCGGTGCGGCCACCGGCTCGGTGGTGCTGCGCGGCCAACCGGTCGGACGGGTCGGCAGCACCGGGTACTCCACCGGCTGTCATCTGCACCTGGGGATGGAGCGCGACGGCCGGATGGTCGACCCGTTGCGCCATCTCTCCTAGGCCGCCCCCGGCTGCTATGCGCGCGGGTGGGCCTGATTGAAGGCCGATCGGAGCCTCTCGGTGGAGACGTGGGTGTAGATCTGGGTGGTGGCCAGGGACTCGTGGCCGAGGATCTCCTGGACGGTGCGCAGATCCGCGCCGCCCTCCAGCAGATGGGTGGCCATCGCATGGCGCAGACCGTGGGGGCCCAGATCGGGAGCGTCGGGATCGGCCCGCAGGTGCTGGTGGACCACCCGCCGGACCACCCGTTGGTCGATCCTGGCCCCGCGGGTGCCCAGGAAGACCGCCTGTCCCGAGGAGGGCCTGAGCCACTCACCGCGTCGCGACAGCCACGTCTCCAGCGCCGCCCAGCCGGGATCGCCCAGCGGCACGGTGCGTTCCTTGGACCCCTTGCCGAGCACTCGCAGGGTGGCCCTGTCCCGATCCAGCGACCCCAGATCGAGCCCGCACAACTCCGCCACCCGGATCCCGGAGCCGTAGAGCACCTCGAGGATCGCGGCGTCGCGGGCCCCCTGCACCGAGCCGTCGGCTCTGGCGGAGGCGACGGCGTCGTCCAAGATCCGGCGGGCCTGTTCGACGCCTAGGGTCTGGGGAAGCCGCCTGGGCACCTTGGCGGCCTTCAGCCGGGCCGCCGGATCGGTGCTGATCAGCCCCTCGGCCCGGGCCCACCGGAAGAACACCCGGGCGCTGGCCCAGTGCCTCTGGAGGGTGGCCGATGCCTCGCCCGCGCTGCGTCCGGCCGCCAGCCAGGCCCGCAGATCGGCGACCTGGAGATCGGCCAACCGGGTGACGCCGTTGCCGCAGGCATCCTCCAACAGCTCGGCCAGGTCGGTGCGGTATCCGGCGATGGTGTGCTCCGAGCGGTGCAGGTCGACCCTCAGGTGGTCGCAGAAGTCCTCCAGGGGGACGGCGAGGGCGGCTGGAAGAGTCATCTGTTCCACTGTGACACCGCCGAGCGGCTTGGTGGAAGCAGACACCCGGCTGAGGGCCAGGACGTAGCCTGCCGCCATGACCATCCTGCGCACCCCTGTCCTGGCCAGCGGCTACCGCACCCCTGCCGGTCCCGGCGGTCTCACCAGCTGGCTGGTGTCGGCCGACGGTCCCGGGCCGCAGGCCGCCCTCAGTGCCGAGCAGACCGGCCGACTGAGGCTGGGAGACCCCTCCTGGATCGTGCCGGTGGGTGATCTGCTGGCGGTGATCGGGGAGCGGGACTCGCAGTTGTGGCTGGTACGGGCCCGCGACCTCACCGTGGCCGGCCGGCTCGACCTGGCCGGCGGGGTGCCCTGTCATGGCGCCATCGACCCGACCGGCCGGCTGCTGGCGGTGGCCCACTACGGATCCGGCGAGGTCTCGGTCATCGACCTCGACCGGTGGGGTCGCGGCCCCCAGCAGGTCGCCCGTGTCCAGTTCACCGGTCGCGGCCCGGTGGCCTCCCGTCAGGACGGCCCGCACGCCCACCAAGTGACCTGGCTGGACCGCGGCCACCTGGCCGTCACCGACCTGGGGACCGACCAGATCCAGATCCTCAAACTCAGCGCCGCCGGGCTGACCCGGATCGGCGCGATCCCCACCCCGGCCGGTTTCGGCCCCAGGCATCTGGTGCTGTCGGCCCACGGTCCCCGGCAGATCCTCACCGTCGCAGGTGAGCTGTCGGGCACCCTCCTCAGCTGGACCAGGTCCGCCGGCCAGGAGGTCTGGGCCAAGGACTGGCACCCCCATGAGCCGGTGCCGGCCTCCCGGCAGGGCCGCAGCCAGCCCTCCGGCCTGGTGCCGGGGCCAGATGGCACCCTGCTGGTGGCCAACCGGCAGGTCGGCACCGTCTCGGTGCTCACCGGACTGGACACCCTCACCAGCTGGTCGGGCACCCTGACGGTCGCTGAGGAGTTCGACTGCGGAGGGGCCAACCCGCGTGATCTCACCGTCGATGCCGACCGGGTCTGGGTCGCCCAGCAGGACTCCGGCGAGGTGCTGTGCTACACCCGGGGGGCCGACGGCTGGGCGCCCCGGCTGGCCCTGTCCCTCGCCGGGGCCAACCACGTCCTGGTCGGGGCCACGCTGTGATCCGCCACGAAGTGGCACAATCGGGCCGGCAGATCGCCCGAGACAGCTGAGGAGTTTTCATGCGCGAGCACACCCCGACCGACGATCCCCGCTGGGAGGAGCTGTTCACCGGCGGGAGCACGCGACGGGTGACCCGCTGGAGCGAGCCGGTGCTGCACGAGAGGACCCGGCCGGTCACCACCTTCGACGAGGATCTCCACCAGCTGATCCGTGACATGTATGTCACCAACCGGGCCGCCGACGGGGTCGGTCTGGCGGCCACCCAGGTGGGGCTGGACCTGGCGCTGTTCATCTACGAGTGCCCCGACGACGACGGCGTGGTCCACAAGGGTGCAGTCTGCAATCCAGTGGTCACGCTGCCCACCGGCAAGCAGCGCAATCTCGTCTCGGTCGACGAGGGCTGCCTGTCGTGGCCAGGTGGTTTCCAGCCGCTGGCCCGCCCGGACCTGGCCACCTGCACCGGCCAGGACCCCTGGGGCAATGACCTCGAGGTCACCGGCACCGGCTATTTCGCCCGCTGCCTCCAGCACGAGACCGATCACTGCAACGGCATCGTCTTCGGGGACCGGCTCTCCAAGCGCGCCCGGCGCAAGCTCGACGAGCAGCACGAGGAGCTGGATCACCTCTACCCCGCCGACTGGCCGCTGTCCCCCAAGCTGTGAGGGGCGGCGCCCAGGGCATAACACGCCACTGCGGCGGCGGCCGCCACGTTGAGCGAGTCCACCCCGTGGGCCATCGGGATCCGCACCACCACGTCGGCCTGGGATATCCAGTGCGATGACAGCCCGGCCCCCTCGGTGCCCATCAGCAGGGCCACCTTGCGGGGCCTGTCGGCCAGCTCGGCGGCGAACTCATCGATGCTCACCGAGTCCTCGGACAGGGCCATCGCCGCCACCGTGAAGCCGTGCTCCTTGAGGGACTCCAGGCCCTGCGCCCAGTCGCTCAGCCGGGCCCAGGGCAGCGCGAAGACGGTGCCCATCGAGGTCTTGATGGCCCGCCGGTAGAGCGGGTCGGCGGCTCTGGGGGCCAGCAGCACGCCGTCCCAGCCGAGCCCGGCGGCGCACCGGATGATGGCCCCCACATTGGTGTGGTCGACGATGTCCTCGCAGACCACCAGCCGGTCGGCGGCCATCAGATCGGCCTGGGTCCAGCGCGTCTGCCTCTCCATCGAGGCCAGCGCGCCGCGGTGCACGTGGAAACCTGTGACCTGCTCGGCGAGCGCCTCACTGACGACGTAGACCGGCACGTCGACAGCATCCAGCAGGTCTTTCAACCCCTCGATCCAGCGCGGCGCCAGCAGGTAGGAGCGTGGCCGGTAGCCGGCCTCGGCGGCCCGCCGGATGATCTTGGCCCCCTCGGCGATGAACAGTCCCTCGGCGGCCTCCAGGGACTTGCGCAGGTTGACGTCGCGCAGGCTCAGGTAGTCGGCGAGCCGGGGATCGCTGGGGTCATCGATTGTCAGGAACTGAGCCACCCCGACAGCCTAGGGCTCCGCATCTAGGGTGTCGGGGTGAGGATCAACTGGTTCCTGGTCGGAATCGTCGCCGCCGCCGTCATCGCCAGCATCGTTCCGGCCCGCGGTGCCGCGGTGCCGGTGGTCGACTGGACCGTCACGGTCCTGGTCTTCCTGCTCTTCCTGCTCTACGGAGCCAGGCTGGAGCCGCGTGAGACCCTCCAGGGGCTGCAGCACTGGCGGCTGCACCTGACCATCCTGGCCTGCACCTTCGTGGTCTTCCCGCTGGTCGGCATCGCCCTGCGGGTGCTGACTCCCTGGGCCATCTCCCCGGTGCTGTACCTGGGGCTGCTCTGGCTGACCCTGGTGCCCTCCACGGTGCAGTCCTCGATCAACTTCACCTCGATCGCCCACGGCAACGTCCCCGGGGCGATCGTCTCGGCGACCACCTCCAACCTGGTGGGCACCTTCATCACCCCGGTGCTGGCCTTCCTGTTGGTCTCCTCGGGCTCGGGGATCACCATCTCGGCCTCGTCGATCCTCGACGTGCTGCTGCAGATCCTGCTGCCCTTCATCCTGGGTCAGCTGTCACGGCCGTTGACCGCCCGACTGGTCACCGAGCACGGCAGGCCGTTGAAGTTCGTCGACAACGGCGTCATCCTCGCGGTGGTCTACTCGGCCTTCTCATCGGGCGTCCGCGAACACATCTGGTCGATGACCAGCACTGCCCAGCTGGGAGTGACGATCCTCATCTGCCTGCTCCTGCTGGCCCTCATGCTGTGGCTCAGCTGGGCGCTGGGCGGCTGGCTGAGGTTCAACCGTCCGGACCGGATCGCCATTCAGTTCTGCGGCACCAAGAAGTCCCTGGCCACCGGCCTGCCAATGGCCGCCGTGCTGTTCACCGGACAGCCGGTGGGGCTCATCGTCCTTCCGCTGATGATCTTCCACATGTGCCAGCTGATCGCCTGCGGATGGATCGCGGGACGATACCGCCGGGAGTGGGAGGCCGACCAGCTCAGCTCCGGCCATCCTGCGGGTTGAAGGGCTGATCGGATCCGGGCTGCTGCGGGCCGGTGGGGGGCGGGTTGTCGCTGGGCCGGTCGGGGCTGGCCGGGTTCCCCCAGCCTGTCTGGTAGACGCCGCCCATCGGCCCCTGAGCCTGCTGCTCGGCGGTGATCCGGCTGGCCACCGAGGGCGTCGGCCTGGTCTTGGCGGAGCCTCCCAGGGCCGGATTCTCCAGCTTGGCAGCCTCCTCGATCGCCTGCTGGACGGTGGCATCGGACTGGGCCTTCTCGTCCTCCTTCTGCTGGGCGATCTCGGCCATCACATCCACCTTCTTCGGCTGCTCGAAGGAGGACGGATCGGCGGAGTGGTAGGCCGGCTTGCGGTTGTCGCCGTCACCGACCATCTGCCCCAGACCGCGCAATGCGTCGTTGAGCTCCGAGGGGACGATCCATACCTTGTTGGCGTCACCGCGGGCCAGCGTGGGCAGCATCTGCATGTACTGGTAGGCCAGCAGCCCCTGGTCGGGCTGGCCGGCGTGAATCGCGTTGAAGACCGTGGTGATGGCCTGCGCCTCGCCCTCGGAGCGCAGCATCTGGGCCTGCCGATCGGCCTGGGCCCTCAGCACCGCGGCCTCCCGGTCGCCCTGGGCCCTCAGGATCGCCGACTCCCGGTCGCCCCCGGCGGCCAGGATCTGGGACTGACGCTGGCCCTCGGCCAGCAGGATGGAGGCCCGCTTGTCGCGTTCGGCACGGGCACCCTTCTCCATCGCATCGCGGATGGTGGGCGGCGGCTCGATGGCTCGCAGCTCGACACGATTGACCTTGATGCCCCACTTACCGGTGGCCTCGTCGAGCACCGAGCGCAGCTTCTGATTGATCTCCTCGCGGGAGGTCAGTGCCGCCTCCATGTCCATCCCACCGATGATGTTGCGCAAGGTGGTCATGGTGAGCTGCTCGATGGCGGTGCGGTAGGACTGGGCCTCGTAGGCGGCCCGCTCGGGATCGACGATCTGGAAGTAGATCACCGAGTCGATGTTGACCATCAGGTTGTCCTCGGTGATGACCCCCTGAGGTGGGAAGGGCTGGACCTGCTCGCGCATGTCCAGGTTGTACTGGACCCTGTCGATGATGGGCACGACCAGGTGCGGGCCGGGGTTCAGGCGCCGGTGGAACTTGCCGAGCCGCTCCACCAGTCCGATCTTCTGCTGGTGAATGATCTTGATCGCAGATGCCAGGGTGACCACCACCAGCACCACAATGATGAGAGCAACAATGATTTCGGGCATCAGTTCTCCTCAGAGAGTGTTGCGGGTACGGCTTCCATCCTGCCATCCGCCCCCAGCCCGGGGTCGCAGATCGACCTTCAGCGGCCGGCTCCGCCCGACCAGCCCAGGCCCTGGCTGGCCGGATAGACCACCAGGGTGGTCGAGTCGACCTGGTAGACCTCGATCGACTCGCCGGCCTCGATGGTGACGCCGGGGGTCATCGTCCGGGCCTCCCAGACCTCTCCGCGCACCTTCACCTCGCCGCCGTCACTGGTGACCTCCTGGGTGGCGGTGCCCTCGGACCCGACCAGTTGATCGAGCAGGGAGCGATAGCCGGGAGCGTCCCGCACCTTCTTGAGCAGGGTGGGTCGCAGCACCGTGAGCATCACCCCGGCCACCGCGACGGCCACCAGCACCTGGATCAACCAGGCGCCCGGCAGGATCGCTGCGGTGATGCCACCGGCCAGCGCCCCGGAGGCCAGCATCAGCAGGGTGAACTCCAGGGTCAGCATCTCGGCGCAGGCCAGCACTGCCGAGGCCGCCAGCCAGCCGACCCAGCTGTGCTCGGTGACCCACTTCCAGAACTCGCCCATCGCCGACTCACCTCCTTGCAGCCACGGCACTCCATCGGCCGTTACGGGTAGTGACTTCCAAGGGTAGTCCGAAGGCCCGCGAGAGGGTCTGCGATGTGAGCACCTGCTCGATCGGCCCGCTGGCCAGCGGATGGCCGTGGTCCAGCACCAAGGCATGGCTGATCCCCGGCGGGATCTCCTCCAACCGGTGGGTGACCAGCACCACGGCCGGCGCATCGGGGTCAGCGCAGATCTGCGACATGATGGCGATCAGCTGCTCCCGTCCGGCCAGATCGAGACCCGCGGTCGGCTCGTCCATCAGCAGCAGTTCAGGGTCGGTCATCAGGGCCCGGGCGATCTCGACCCGCTTGCGCTCTCCCTCGCTGAGGGTGCCATAGCTGCGATCGGTCAGCCCGGACAGCCCCATCTGCTCGATCAGGTCGTCGGCCCGTGCCAGGTCCATCGGGTCGTAGGACTCGTTCCAGCGCCCCACCACCGCCCAGGCGGCCGACACGATGATGTCGCGGACCTTCTCATGAGGGGGGATGCGGTGGGCCAGGGCCGAGGAGCAGACGCCGATCCGCGGCCTCAGCTCGAAGACGTCGACGGCTCCGATGATCTCGTCGAGGATCTCCACCAGACCCGTGGTGGGGTGCAGCTGGGCGGCCAGGATCTGCATCAGGGTGGTCTTGCCGGCACCATTGGGGCCGACCAGCACCCAGCGCTGCCCCTCCTCGATCCGCCAGTCGACGTTCTCGAGGATCTGGGTGGTGCCCCGTCGCACTCCGACCCCAGCCAACTCCACCACTGCGCTCATGACCCCGAACCTATCAACTGGTCGGCGGCACGGCGGGCCCACTGCTCAGCCTCCGCCAGGCTCTCCAGGGTGAGCTCACCGGGCGGCTGGTGGGCGTCGACCACCCGCCTGATGGTCTCCACGATCCCCAGGAATCCCAGCCTGCCGGCGTGAAAGGCCTCCACCGCCTGCTCATTGGCCGCATTGAAGACTGCCGGATAGGTCGACCCGGCGGTGCCGACCTGACGGGCCAGCGCCACCGCCGGGAAGACCGTCTCGTCGAGCGGTTCGAAGGTCCAGCTGGAGGCCTGCGACCAGTCGAAGGGGATGCCCACCCCCGGCACCCGGTCGGGCCAGCCCAGACCCAGCGAGATGGGCAGCCGCATGTCGGGCGGGCTGGCCTGGGCGATGGTGGAGCCGTCGATGAACTCGACCATCGAGTGGACCACCGACTGGGGGTGCACCACCACCTCGATGTGGTCGTAGTCGACGTCGAAGAGCAGATGGGCCTCGATGACCTCGAGGCCCTTGTTGACCAGGGTGGCCGAGTTCGTGGTGACCACCCGACCCATCCGCCAGGTGGGGTGGGCCAGCGCCTGGTCGGGCGTGACGCCGTCCAGCTCGGCCCGGCTCCATCCTCGGAAGGGGCCGCCCGATGCGGTGACGACCAGCCGTGCGACCTCGCCCGCGGTACCGCTTCGCAATACCTGGGCGATCGCCGAGTGCTCCGAGTCGACCGGCACCAACTGGCCGGGAGCGACGGCCCGTTTGACCAGTGCTCCGCCGACGATCAGCGACTCCTTGTTGGCCAGCGCCAGGGTCCGGCCGGCCTCCAGAGCCGCCAGGGTCGGCCCCAGCCCCACCGATCCGGTGATGCCGTTGAGCACCAGGTCGGCATCGACGTCGCGGACCAGCTGGCAGGACTCGGAGGCCCCCAGACCGGTGTGCTCGACGCCGAACTCGGCCGCCTGGGCGGCCATCATGGCGGCGTTGTGGCCAGCACTCAGGCCGACCACCCGGAACCTGTCGGGGTGGGCCCGGATGACATCCAGCGCTTGGGTGCCGATGGATCCGGTGGAACCCAGCAGGATGACTCGTCGCATGGCGACAACCGTATCCTTCAGAGTGTGCGAGAGACCTGCCTGAAGCTGAGCGGCCTGCTCAACGACCTGTCCGCCGGGCGGATCAGTGCGCCGAGCGCCGAGGACCGACTCGGTCCGATGCACCAGGTCCACGACCCTGACGGCGTCCTGCAGATGCCCGAGCAGGATCCGCTGGCCTCGGTGCCGGTGCGGATGGCGCTGACCCGGATCGCCCACTGGCCGCACGCCTCCGAGGCCCTCTGGTCGCCGGTGCTGGCCGCTCCGGGCAGACTCGCCGGGCTGCGCGGTCCCGGCGAGCTCAACGAGGCCGTGCTGGAGGCCGGGGCCGCGGTGATCTGCCACAGCTCGGTGCCCGGCGGGATCCCGGCCGGGCTGTGCTGGGTCCCCCAGCCGGTCGGCCCGGCCATCCAGTGGCGGATCGTCGCCGGGAACCCCCCGCTGCCCCCTCCCACCCCGGCCGAGGCGGGCCCCGCGCTGCACCAGATGATGGCCGAGGTGTCGGCGGCGCTGGGAGGCCTCAACGCGATCTCCAGTCGGCGTCCCGAGCCGGTCTCTCCGCGGCTCGGCAGGGGACATCGGCACCACGACCAGGTCCTGCTGGATCTGGCCTGGACGGTGTTGGAGGCCAGCGAGACCGGGCTGGCGGCGTCCCCCATGCTCACCTCCCACGGCTCGCAGATCCGCGAGGACGCGCTGCGCCGGCTGAGGGCCAGCGCGCAGGACGCGGTCACTGCGGCGGCCGCCTGGCCTCGCTAGAATTCCCGGTGTCACAGAAGTCCCCACCTGAGCCGAGGAACTTGATGACCACTCACGGACCCGCAGCCAGCTCCACCCGTATCGAGGCCGATCTGCTGGGTGAGGTGAGAATCGACAACCGGCAGTACTGGGGGATCAACACCGCACGGGCCCTGGAGAACTTCCCGATCACCAGCAAGAAGGTCGGGCACTACCACCAGTTCGTCGACGCGCTGTCCTACATCAAGCAGGCCGCCGCCACCGTCAATGCCGCCCAGGGGCTGATCCCTGCCGATGTGGCCGAGGCGATCAACGCCGCCTGCGCCCGGATCCGCACCCGCGAGTTCGACGACCAGTTCACCGTCGGGACCATCCAGGGCGGCGCCGGCACCTCGACGAATATGAACGCCAATGAGGTCATCGCCAATGTCGCCCTCGAGGAGCTCGGCCTGCCCAAGGGCAGCTACGAGGTCGTCGACCCCCACAATCATGTCAACTGCTGCCAGTCCACCAACGACGTCTACCCGTCGGCCATCAAGATCGCCCTGCTGTTCATGCTCGACGACCTCTCGGCGGCGCTGAGGCACACCGCCGATGCCTTCGCCGCCAAGGCCGAGCAGTTCGCCGACGTCCTGAAACTGGGGCGCACCCAGCTGCAGGACGCCGTGCCGATGACCCTGGGTCAGGAGTTCGGCACCTACGCGGTGATGATCCGCAATGACGACGCGGTACTGGCGGCTGCCCGCAAACTGCTCACCGAGCTCAACATCGGCGGGACCGCGATCGGCACGGGTATCAACACCCCGGCCGGCTACGCCCCGGCGATGATCACCGAACTCAACCGTCTCACCGGCCTGGAACTGAGCGACTCGGCCAATCTGGTGGAGGCCACCCAGGATGTCGGCGGGTTCGTGCAGCTGTCGGGGGTGATGAAGCGGATCGCCGTCAAGATCTCCAAGATCTGCAATGATCTGCGGCTGCTGTCGTCGGGCCCGCGGGCCGGGCTGGGAGAGATCAACCTGCCGGCGGTCCAGGCCGGCTCCAGCATCATGCCGGGCAAGGTCAACCCGGTCATCCCGGAGATGGTCAACCAGGTCGCATTCGAGATCGTCGGCCACGACGTCACCATCTCGATGGCCGCCGAGGCCGGACAGCTGCAGCTCAACGCCTTCGAGCCGATCATCGCCCATCTGCTGTTCGAGGAGATCCGTCACCTGCAGCGCGCCATGGTGGTCTTCACCGACCGCTGCATCACCGGGATCACCGCCAACGCGGAGACACTGCGCGAGGAGGTGTGGCGGTCGGTCTCGATCGTCACCGCGCTGTCCCCGGCGCTGGGCTATGCCACCGCCACCCGGGTGGCCCAGCAGGCGCTGGCCGAGAAGCGCACGGTCGGCGAGATCATCCTGGAGGAGCACCTGCTCGACAAGGATGCGCTCGCCTCCGCGCTGGCTCCAGAGCATCTCATCCACCCCTGGACGCCGCGCACCGCGCCCTTCCGCACCACCGCACGGACCCCCGATGAGGACCCGGCCTGAACCTCCTCGGTCGTTCTACCGTCAGTCGTTCTCCAGGGTCGACAGGTCTCCCTCGTCCTGGCCCAGGGCACGGGCTCTCAGCACCCGGCGCATGATCTTCCCCGACCGGGTCTTGGGCAGCTTGTCGACGAACTCGATGACATCGGGCTTGGCGATCGGCGAGAGGGTCTGGGAGACGTGCTGACGGATCTCGGCGGCCAGCTCGTTGGATCCCTGGTAACCGGTGTTGAGCACCACCAGGACGTGGATCGCGTTGCCCTTGACCTCGTGCGGCAGCCCGATCGCCGCGCACTCGGCGACGGCGGGGTGGGAGGTCACCGCGGCCTCCACCTCGGCGGTGCCGATCCGGTGACCCGAGACCTTGATGACGTCGTCGGTGCGGCCGATGATCCACACGTAGCCGTCCTCGTCGATCCTGGCCGAGTCCCCGGTGAGGTAGACCCCCGGGTACTTCGACCAGTAGGTCTCCACGTAGCGCTGCGGCTCCTTGAACAGGGTGCGCAGCATCGAGGGCCACGGGTTCTTCAGCACCAGGAAGCCGTCGCTGCCCGCCGGCACCTCATTGCCCTGCTCATCGAGCACGGCGACCGCCTGGCCGGGGATCGGCCGGCCCGCCGAGCCGGGCTTCTTGGGCATCGTCGGCAGGCTGGTCACCTGCATCGCACCGGTCTCGGTCTGCCACCAGTTGTCGATCACCGAGCAGCGGCCCTGCCCCACCACGTCGTGGAACCAGCGCCAGGCCTCCGGGTTGAGCGGTTCCCCGGCGCTCACCAGGATCCGGAGCGTGGAGATGTCGTGCTTGGTGACCCAGGCGTCCCCGAAGCGCATCAGGGTGCGGATCGCGGTGGGGGCGGTGAACATCCCGTTGATGCCGTAGTGCTCGACCAGCTGCCACCACACGTCGGGGTAGGGGTAGACCGGGCTGCCCTCCGCCATGAAGGCGGTGGCGCCACGGATCAGCGGTGCATAGATCACATAGGAGGTGCCGGTGATCCAGCCCGGGTCGGCGGTGCACCACCACCGGTCGGCCTCGTGGATGTCCAGACAGTTCTTCATCGTCGAGGACAGATGCACCTGGTATCCGCCATGGACGTGGACGGCGGCCTTCGGCTTGCCGGTGGATCCGGAGGTGTAGAGGATGAACAGCGGGTCCTCGGCATCGACCTGGACCGTCTCGCAGTGCCCCTGGGCGATCGGCAGCCGCGCCAGCTCGTGGTACCAGTGGTCCCGGGTCGGGTCCATCGATACCTCCGAACCGGTGTTGCGCACCACGATGACGTTCTCCACGGTCGGGGAGAACCGGACGGCGTCATCCACGATCTTCTTCATCGGGAACACCGAGCCGTTGATCCACGACCCGTCGACGGTGATGACGACCTTCGACTCGGAGTCGTCGATCCGGGCATTGAGGGCCTCCGAGGAGTACCCGGCGAAGACCACCGAGTGCACCGCGCCGATCTTGGCGGCGGCCAGCATCGCGAAGTAGATCTCGGGGATGCGCGGCAGGTAGATGGTGACGACGTCACCCTTCTGGACCCCCATCGAGAGCAGGATGTTGGCCATCTGCTCGACCTCGCGGTTGAGCGAGAAGTAGGAGAAGGTGCGCACCTTCGAGGTGTCCTCCCCCACCCAGATCAACGCCAACTTGTTGCGCCGGGCGGTCGTCAGATGCCGATCGATGGCATTGCTGACGATATTGGTCCTCGCCCCGGTGAACCACTTGTAGAACGGCGCCCCGGAGTCATCCAGGACCTTGTCCCAGGGCGCCGACCACTCGAGTTCGGCGGCCTCTCCCTCCCAGAAGGCCACCGGATCTGCGTCGGCGCGCTCCAGCAGGGCCTTCCAGTCCTGGACATTGGCCTGGTCCAGCACCTCCTGGGGAGGTTGGATCAGGGTGCTCTCGTCGGTCATTGGTCCTCCTTGATCAATCAACTGTTCTCGAGGGTGGACAGGTCGCCTTCGTCCTGTCCCAGGGCACGGGCCCGCAGCACCCGGCGCATGATCTTTCCGGACCGGGTCTTGGGCAGCTTCTCGGGGAAGTCGAAGCCATCGGGTTTGGCGATCGGCGAGAGGGTCTCGGCGACGTGGTTGCGCAGCTCCTCCTCCAGCTCCTTGGAGGGGGAGAAGCCGTTGGCCAGGATCACCGAGCAGTGGATGGAGTTCCCCTTGACGTCGTGGGGGAGCCCGATCACAGCGGCCTCCACCACCGCGGGATGGGAGACCAGCGCCGACTCCACCTCGGCGGTGCCCAGCCGGTGTCCCGAGACCTTGATGACGTCGTCGGTGCGCCCGATGATCCAGAAGTAGCCGTCCTCGTCCTGGCGGGCCGAGTCCCCGGTCAGGTACAGCCCCGGGTACTTCGCCCAGTAGGTCTGCCGGTAGCGTTCGGGATCCTTGAACAGGGTGCGCATCATCGCCGGCCAAGGATTCCTGAGCACCAGGAACCCCTCGGTACCCACCGGCACCTCGTCCCCCGCCTCGTCGACGACGGCGGCCTGCTGGCCGAACACCGGGCGGCCCGCCGAGCCGGGCTTCTGGTCCATGGTCGGCACCGTGGTGATCTGGAACATCCCGGTCTCGGTCTGCCACCAGGTGTCGATGATCGGGCAGCGGTCGCCGCCGACGACATGGTGGAACCAGCGCCAGGCCTCCGGGTTGATCGGCTCACCCACCGAACCCAGCAGCCTCAGGCTGGACAAATCGTGCTTGGTGACCCAGGCGTCCCCGAAGCGCATCAGGGTGCGGATCGCGGTGGGGGCGGTGTAGAAGCCGGTGACGCCGTAGTGCTCGATCAGCTGCCACCAGATGTCGGGATAGGGGTAGGTCGGGTTGCCCTCGGCCATCAGCACGGTGGCCCCGTTCAGCAGCGGCCCGTAGACCAGGTAGGAGTGCCCGGTGATCCAGCCCGGATCGGCGGTGCACCACCAGCGGTCCTCCTCCTTGATGTCGAAGGAGTATCTCAGCGTGGTGTAGGTGCCGACCTGGTAGCCGCCATGGGTGTGCAGGATGGCCTTCGGCTTGCCGGTGGATCCGGAGGTGTAGAGGATGAACAGCGGGTCCTCGGCATCGACCTGGACGGTCGGGCAGTGGCCCTTGGCGATCGGCAACCTGGCGAGCTCGTGGTACCAGTGGTCGCGCACCGAGTCCATCGTCACCGGCGTCTCGGTGTTGCGCACCACGATGACGTTCTCCACTGTCGGGGAGAACCTCACCGCTTCGTCGACGATCTTCTTGAGGGGGAAGACCTTCCCGTTGACCCAGGAGCCATCGGCGGTGATGACGACCTTCGACTCGGAGTCGTCGATCCGGGTGCTCAGCGCCTCGGAGGAGTATCCGGCGAAGATCACCGAGTGCACCGCCCCGATCTTGGCGGCGGCCAGCATCGCGAAGAAGATCTCCGGGATGCGCGGCAGGTAGATGGTGACGACGTCACCCTTCTCGACACCCATCGCCTTGAGGATGTTGGCCATCTGCTCGACCTCGCGGTTGAGCGAGAAGTAGGAGAAGGTCCGCACCTTCGAGGTGTCCTCCCCCACCCAGATCAACGCCAACTTGTTGCGCCGGGCGGTCGTCAGATGCCGATCGATGGCATTGCTGACGATATTGGTCCTCGCCCCGGTGAACCACTTGTAGAACGGCGCCTCCGAGTCATCCAGGACCTTGTCCCAGGGGTGGGACCACTGGAGTTCGGATGCCCGCTCGGCCCAGTAGCCCTGGGGGTCGGCGGCGGCCGCGGCCTCCACGGCCCGCCAGTCCTGGATCCAGGCATCATCGATGATGTTCTGAGGGGGTTCGTACACGTCCTGCTGGTCTGGCGTCATGGGTCCTCCTCGACCTCGACTGTCAGCATCGAGGAAACCACAACTGTGGCGGTCTGCTGCAGGGTTTGGCATAAGACGTTCGCCGACGGCGTGAACGACGTCCCGCTTGTCCGGACCCGGACACTGGAGACATGAGCCAGATCCAACGCCGTTCTCCGAAACTGCCCACCACCGCGAACCCGGCGGGGCGCTCCGCCGTCGTGATGGTGGGGGTGGTCGCGGCGATGTGGCTGATCGAACTGGTCGACGCCGCCAGCGGTGGGTCCCTCGACGCGCTGGGCATTCACGCCAGGACGGTCGAGGGGCTGTGGCAGATCTTCACCGCCCCCTGGCTGCACGTCGGGTTCGCCCATCTGATCAGCAACACGATCCCGCTGCTGGTGCTGGGCTGGCTGGTGCTGATGGATTCCACCCGCAGCTGGCTGGTCTCCGGTCTCATCATCACGGTGTGCTCGGGGCTGCTGGCCTGGCTCGCCTCACCGGCCGGTTCGGTGACCCTGGGGGCTTCCGGCATCGTCTTCGGCTGGCTGGCACTCCTGCTGGTCAAGGGCATCTTCACCCGCGACGCCGGGGACATCGTGCTGGCCGTCATCGTGCTGTTCATCTACGGCGGTGTGCTGTGGGGGGTGCTGCCGCGAGGCGGCGGGATCTCCTGGCAGGCCCACCTGGGTGGGGCGATCGGCGGGGTGCTGGCCGCCTGGTGGCTGACCCGGGCCGAACGGGCCCGCCGTGCCGAGCGCAGACGGGTGATACCTTCGCGGCTGTGAGCAGCCTGCCCTTCGTCTCCGACACCTTCGATCCGCACCGGTGGCGCCAGGTCGAGATCCCCGGTCCGGGGCTGACCGACATGACCTATCACCGGTTGGTCTCACCGCAGACCGGGGAGGATCTGCCGGTGGTGCGGATCGCCTTCGACCGGCCGGCGATCCGCAATGCCTTCCGCCCGCACACCGTCGACGAGTTGTACCGCAGCCTCGATGACGCCCGTTGCTCGGCCGATGTCGCGGCCATCATCCTCACCGGCAACGGCCCGGCGGCCGATAGCGGCTATGCCTTCTGCTCGGGAGGCGACCAGCGGATCCGTGGCGCGGCCGGCTACCAGTACGAGGACGGCGAGGCCGCCGGGGACGAGGACCTGTCCACCGATGCCCGCCATCAGCGGCTGGCCAAGGGGCGGCTGGGACGGTTGCACATCCTCGAGGTGCAGCGGCTGATGAGAGCCACCCCCAAGCCGATCATCGCCGCCATTCCGGGCTGGACGACCGGCGGCGGACACTCCCTGATGGTGGTCGCCGACCTCGCGGTGGCCAGCCTCGAGCACGCCCGCTTCAAGCAGGTCGACGCCAACGTCGGGTCCTTCGACGCCGGCTACGGCTCGGCCCTGCTGGCCCGCCAGATCGGCGACAAGCGGGCCCGCGAGATCTTCTTCCTGGCGCAGACCTACGACGCCGCCCAGGCCGAGCGCTGGGGGGTGGTCAACCGTGCGGTCCCGCACGACGAACTGGAGACCACCGCCATCGAGATGGGGTTGAGCGTCTCCCGCCGATCCCCGCAGGCGATCCGGATGCTCAAGTACGCCTTCAACATGGTCGACGACGGGATCGCCGGCCAGCAGGCCTTCGCCGGTGAGGCGACCCGGCTGGCCTACATGACCGAGGAGGCCCAGGAGGGTCGCGATGCCTTCCTGGAGCACCGAGCTCCCGACTGGTCCTCGTATCCCTACTACTACTGAGCCGCCTGGTGGCTTCTGCCACCAGATGCTGCGCAGATCACTCCGCAGACGGCGGTTCAGGCGGCTGCCGGTGCACGAACCCCCGTCTGCGGAGTGATGTGCGCAGTCTGTGCGAGGATCGCAACGTGAATCTGCTGTCGAATGCCCGGGTGGTCCGAGTCGAGCGGACCGACGACGACGTCTCCTGGCTGATGGAACGCCTGGCGGCCGCCCTGTCAGGTACCACCCGCTCGGTACTGGTACCGGTCGGCGGCCAGGAGATGCCCCCGGCGGTCGTCACGGACCTGGAGAAGCGGGCGGCCCGTGACCTGGAGGATGTCCGGATCATCGTGCGCACCTCCGGTTCGACCACCGGTCATGGCCGCCTGGTCGGGCTCTCGGCGGCACAGCTCACCGCCTCCATCAACGCCACCGACGACCGGATCGGGGGTCCTGGCACCTGGGTGCTGGCACTGCCTCCCCATCACATCGCGGGCCTGCAGGTGGTGGCCCGTTCGGTGCTGGCCGGCACCACACCGGTGGTGCTCACCGGTTCCTTCGACGCCGAGCAGCTGGCAGCCGGCATCGACCGGGCACTGGCCCGCGACCAGAACTCCCGGGTGCACCTCTCCCTGGTCCCCACCCAACTGGTCGACGCCCTCGCCAACGACCGGTGCCGCGAGGCCCTGGCCCGGTGCACCTCGGTGCTGGTCGGCGGCGCCGCCGCGGGCCCCGGTCTCATCTCACGGGCCCGGCAGGCCGGGATCGGGGTCCGGGTGACCTACGGCATGAGCGAGACCTGCGGTGGCTGCGTCTACGACGGGGTGCCGCTGGCGGGCATGCAGGTCCGGATCGACGAGGGTGTCGTGCATCTGGGCGGTCCGATGGTGATGAGCGGCTACCTCGACGCCGACCTGGGAATCGACGAGCGGGACGGCCTCCGCTGGCTGACGACCAGCGACCTGGGCCATCTGGACGCCGGCGAGCTCGTCATCGATGGCCGCGCCGATGATGTCATCATCTCCGGGGGCCTCAAGATCAACGCCGCGGAGGTCGCCCAGGCAGTCCGCGCCACCGGGATGGTGAGTCGGGCGGCGGTGCTCGGCCTGAGCGACGAGCGCTGGGGGGAGCTGGTGACCGCGGTCGTGGTCCCCTCGGCCAGCTGGACATCGGCCCGGGAGCTGCGCGAGGCGGTCGCCTCCCGACTGCCCAGGAGTCATGCACCGCGGATGGTGGTGACAGCCGAGGAGGTGCCCATGTTGGCGTCCGGGAAGGTCGACCGGATCAGGCTGCGGCAGTGGGCCGAGGCGGCCCGCGACGAGGGCCGGGCGTGGCGCCGGGACTGAGAACCTAGACTCTGCACTCGTGCCCGCTACCCAGACATCAGTGCTTCTCAGCACGGAGCTGCCCGACTCCCGGTTTCTCGCCGAGGCACCCGGCGCGGACTGGCTCTCGGCCGTCGCGCCGCTGCTGCCCGAGTCCGTCGAGCGGCCCTGGGTGTGGGTCTCCCCCCAGGCCGACGCGGCTCCGGCGGTACTCGGCTGGGGTGAGGCGGCACGGTTCAGTGCGAGCGGGCACCAAGGGGTCCAGCGAGCCTGGCAGGAGTTCAGCCGGTGGGCCCGACAGGCCGGTGCCGACCCGGTGGCCCTGGGGTCCTTCCCCTTCTCCCGCCGCCGGCCTGGCGACCTGGTGGTGCCCGCCGTCACCGTCCTGAGAAGGGCCCCCGGTCAACCGACCGAGGTGATCGCTGCACCCGGGACCGCCATGCCTGTTCCCTCACCGACCGCCCCGCCAGCCCCCCTCACCCTCACTGAGATCCCCCGGCCGGGAGCCGAGCCAGCCTGGCGTCAGGCCGTGCAGGCCGCCATCCGGAGCCTGACTCTGGACTCGCGGATCCAGAAGGTCGTGCTGGCCCGCGCGGTCGAGCTGGCGGCCTCCCGACCGGTGCGCCAGAGTGCGGTGGCCGCTGCTCTGGCCGCGCGATTCCCCGGCTGCTGGACCTATGCCCACGACGGGCTGGTGGGCGCGACCCCAGAGCTGCTGGTCGACCTGCGCAACGGCCGGTTCCGGTGCCGGGTGCTGGCAGGGACCCGCAAGCCGGCCTGGTCGGAGGAGTTGCTGAGCGATCCCAAGGAGCAGCGCGAGCACGAACTGGCGGTGGCATCGGTCACCTCGGCCCTGGCGGGCGACGGGATCGAGCCGAAGATCGACGGACCCTTCCTGCTGAAACTGCCGAATGTCACCCACCTGGCCACCGACATCACCGCCGCGGTGGGTCCCCGGACCAGCGCCGCCCGGATCGTCGACGATCTGCACCCCACAGCGGCGGTGTGCGGTACCCCGCGGGATGAGGCCTACCGGATCATCGGCCGGGTCGAGGACCTGGACCGCGGGCGGTTCTCCGGGCCGGTCGGCTGGATGTCGGCCGATGGCTCGGGCCAGTGGGGTATCGGTCTGCGCTGCGGCCAGTTCTCCCCGGGATCCCGGCGCGTCCGGGTGTTCGCCGGGGCAGGGATCATGCCCTCCTCGGATCCGGCCAAGGAGTGGCTGGAGACCGGCGCCAAGATGGAGGCCTTCCGCTCGGCTCTGGGTTAGATGTACTTCCCCGGGAGGTTGTGAACGGGTGAGGTAGCGAAGGCCTCCGGGCAGGATGTGGGTTACCACACTCACTCTCCTGACCACGGAGGTCTTCGTGACTCACGCTAACGCACCCTTGACACCGGAAGGGCGTCGTCGTCTTGCTGTTCTCGTCGTGGAACAGGGCTGGTCGTTGCGGCGGGCGGCGGAACGGTTCCAGTGCTCGCCCGCGACGGTGAAGCGGTGGGCCGACAGGTACCGGGCAGGGCTGCCGTTGATCGACCGTAGTTCGAGGCCCACCTCGTCACCGAACCGGCTTTCGCGTAAGACGGAGCATCGGATCGTCGCGTTGCGGTTCACTCGCCGG
>NZ_AUHZ01000014.1 GCF_000423445.1 Acidipropionibacterium thoenii DSM 20276
TTCGCAGCCGCAGCGCCGGCACCACTGGTCGGGCTCGACCACCTGGCAGGCCAATACGGCACGATCCGGCTCGAGTCGCTGCCCGGTGACAACGAGGCCGAGTTCGTCGAGGCGGCAGAAGGCAGTCAGGTCGGGGCTGGCGAACGCATCAGCGCGCCCGCCGACGGAAGCGTCGTGCACGTCGAGGTCTTTCGGGCTGAGTGTGTAGGAGCTCTCATCCTCGGGAGACCTCGACCTCTATCCGGCCACCGACGCGCCGGCCCGCCGCGCGACGTGCGCTACACCCTCATCTGGGAAGAGCCTGATAAAACTTCGCTGTCACCATCGCTCCCGGGTATTACGTCCTGAGATTGATTTCCGGGATGATGAACTGGTGGCGCAGGCGGTAGTAGATCACATGCCCAAATTCCTTCCACATGGGATGCGAGACGACTCCCCTTTATCATGGCTCGTAGCCCAGTTGAAACCACGTAGTGCTCCACTCTCACATCATGTTTTCGATACGGCTCTACATCGACAGACTGCCGCAGCCGGTCAAAGAATCCTGGAAGACCTGGAGCGAGTTGAATTTCGTTCCCTAGCTCACGCAGTGTTTTGGCTGTCAGTCCTTTGAATATTCCCTCTCGGATATATGTTAATATGTGATTCAGATAAATCGTATCATTCGCGATCCTATAGTCTCCCTCCTCTGAATAGAACGCACTCAAATTATTCACTTCTTCCCAGAACGCTCTTGAATCAACGCCATACTTCGTGAACAGGGGGCCCTGCATATAGTCGTGGGTCAGGGTCTTGTCAAAGTCCCATATCACAGCGATGACACTCTGCGTATAGATAGCGGGCGGCATTATGCGATCTCCGCACTGCCGAAGTGAACTCGATTCCCCTCGGACCACCAACCTTGAAGTTCGCAGCCACTCTGCCGAAGTCTCTCGTGCGCGACCCCAAGGAGCGGAAGTGGAACGAGGACACAAACCTTCCATGATTCATATCGGCCCGATGCGCTCAACGATTCCCATATATCATTTTCGTCGGCATCGACAATAAACTCAAGCGTCTTTGACTCAAGCGAAGCCAGCGAATCAATACTGATATGATCATTTATTCGTCGTTTGAACTCCCTGATCCGATGACCTTGAACTGTCCACGCAGCACACGCGGATTCCGCAACCATTCGTTTTGACGCTTGCTTCGACTTACTAGATATGTCCATCACGCAGGTACACCTCACCTAAAGGCATCGAAAACTATCAGTTCATCCCTCGCCCTTGAAGCCGCGACGTACAACAGCGATCGCTCCCTCTTCCGGGCATCAGCCTTGTCCTGATCGCTGAAGTCATAGCTGCGGGATGCGCTGGAGTCTGCACCGGTCAGATCCGCATCGAAGAGGATCACCCTGGTGAACTCGGTTCCCTTGGCGCGGTGCATGGTCATCACCACCGGTTCCTTCCCCGTGGCTGGCCCTCGATCCACAGCCTTGGCCGGAACTCCGCGTTCATTGAGCCCGGAAACGACCCGGTCTCTTTGATTACGGTCTCTCACCAGGACAGCGAAGGCCTCAGCTCGTCTAGTGCCACTTGCCTCCTTGATCCAGCGCATCAGCGTCTCGGCAGTGGCATCGAGTTCTTCAATGAACCCGGAGCACCGGCGCACCACCGGATCCATTCCATGTCTGGCCGACCGGTACCCGTCGGTGCCGTCCTCGTCCCCCTCGAGATCGTCGTACTCGACACCCGCCAGGATTGCCGTCGCCCATCGAAGATTCTCGGCCGTCGTGCGGTAGTTGAGCGTCAGCTTCCTGGACCGCCCACGGGTCGCGATCCCGTAGTGGGACAGGACGAGCTTCTGGCCGTAGATCCGCTGATGTCCGTCCTCGGCGATGAAGATGTCATCGGCATGCTCCCCGACGAGCGCCCGCACCAGCATCCAGTGAGTAGGCTTGAGATCCTGCCCCTCGTCAACCAATACGTGATCGGCCGGCCGGCCCTCGCGGTCAGCCACCTCGTTCAGGTACTCCGCGGCGATTGCCGCCTTCTCCGCAAAGTCCGCACAACCCTGGAGGGCCTCTTCCTCCCGGTACCGTTCCACCGCCTTCCAGACCGCCTGACGCGCCGAGCGACTCAACCGCACGCCACGGCCGGGCCGTCGCACGCGCAGATACTCGGCCTCCGTGGTGATGCGGTTCGGCAACACCACCAGCTCGTACTCGGTCTCCAGGAACTGTGGCTTCGCGGCGGCACCCAGCTGCTCCCTCAGCCCGGATGTCTCCTGGACAACCTGACGCCAGAGATCCCTGGGCAGCCGGCCGCCGACGTCGGTCCTCGCCGCGCCCAGCACCTTCTCCACCGCCGTCGCAATGCGCGCGCCGGCTCCGCGAACCACTGCCGACGCCAAGGCGTCGATCCCGTTGACGTAGACGCCGTCACCACCCAGCCCCGGAGCCAGCTGAATCCCCGGATCCAGACGCGTCAGGCTCTCCTTGAGCTCATCGGCAAGGTTCCTGGTGAAGGTCGTGAGCACGATTCGACAGCCGGGATCTGTCCTTGCGAGACGCCGGGCACGGTGCACCACGACGACCGTCTTCCCGGTCCCCGCGCCACCCGCCAGCCGGAACGAGCCATTCGTCCTCTTGTCCACCCAGGTGCGCTGCACCGGGTGCAGGAAGACCCGCCAGGCACCGAGGTCGCCCTCCTCGATGACGCGTCTCAGCTCGTCGACGCCGTCGATCGGGGCGAACTCCATTCGGCTCGCCGGCCTCTTCAGCGCCTCGATCATGTCGGCATCGTTGGCCTCAGACCCTGTCGCGGCTCGGTCGAGTTCCAACTCCTCGCGCACCTGGTCCAGTGAGCTGCCGGTCGCCAGAGCCAGCAGCGCCTCCGACTGCCAGGTCGGGGCAGACTCCACCAACTGCCCGAAGGCGCGATCATCTGTCACCCGCACGGCTCGCCGAGCCAGCCCCGGCTCGATGCCAAGACCCTCCAGTTCCGCGACGGAGACCTTCAGCAGAGGATCTGCAGTCGCGGGATGGACATCCGGACCCGGCGCCGCAGCGGGGACGCCATCCCTCGCCGGAGCGGCCTCCTCCACATGATCGGCATGAGGATCAGCACCAGCACCCGCCCCGACACCTCGGTCAGCCCCCGAATCCGCCTTCGGCACCTCGGCAACAGCATCCGCCTCGGGAACGGCGGCCGCCTCGGCCCGCACGATCTCCACGATCCCGTTCACCGGGTTCATCCAGAACTTGGCGGTTCGCGCCTTCTCGATCGCCTCGTCATGCATCCAGATCCCATAGACCACATAGGCCGGATGCTCTCCCGCCAGTTTGAACAGCACCGCGCGGTACTTGTCGTCGACCCGTCCGGTCCGCACCCGCTTGTCCACCGACCCGTTGATCGTCTCGATGTGCAACCCGGGAGCGGCGTCATCCTTGGCGAGCTTCTCCAGGAAGGTGTACGCCTTCTGTTTCACTGACCCATCAACCTGATGCGCCTGCTTGGTCATGATCAGCATTGATTCAGCCATCGGTCCCCCTCACTGCCTTGACGATCGCCTTCACCTCGGCCGGGACGAGCCGCCAGCCCTCATGCTGGAGCTCCTCCGCGTCCCCCTCCTCGGGTTCGACAACCACAACGATCTTCTCAGATGGCCACGACAAGTCTGTGGGGATCCCCGCGACCTCCTCGCCCGATTCCGGCACCGAGACACCGGCATCAGCCAGTTGACGCACCAGGGGGGCAACGGACTTGTCGACGTTGCCGAGGACGGCCTGCCACTGTCCGACCAGCTCCACCGGGATCGCCGGATCGGACACCATGATGTCGGCGCGCGCACGAGACGGCGTACCTCCTCCGGTCAGGACAGGGCCCCCGGACAGCTCAGAACTCCCGGCCGCCGCCAGCGCCCCGGCCTGCGACGAGAGCACTGCCGCTGCACTGCGGCTGGCCCGTACCGCCTCCACGGTGACGAGGTGTGTGTCGTCCGGCGTCCTGGCGATCAGCGCATTGGAGATCTGCAACCACAGCCGCCAGGAGTCGGCGAAGGTGTCGGACCCCAGCGACGCCGTCCGGTCGTCGAGCACCACGCAGATCCTCATGTTCATCACGTTCTGGGCGTCGACCAGCACGCCGACCTCCCCGCGGTGCCACCAGAATCCGCCAGATGTCTGCGAGGGAACGGCCGGTTGCCCACAGATCAGCCCGGCCGCCGTCTCCGGCAGGGGCATGGCCTCGTCGAGGTACACCCGCCGGGCCCCGGAGTTCCCGGCAGTGATCATGAAGTACGCCGGCACGGCGTTGCTGAACCGTCGAAGATCGGCCTGACTTCCACCGGAGACGACGTAGGCCAGGAAGGCGAAAGGCCCGCTGGTGAGCGCATCGGCGGCGTCCTGGCTGAACCCGAACTGAGTCCGCAGCGGCCCGGTGATCTGCTCGTTGAGCCAGGCCGGCGGCGCGACGCGGGAGCCTCCGGAGGCCCTGCGCGCCGCCTCCTGCTCGCAGTCCGCCATGGTGATGGCCAGCACCTGGTCCCCGCCGAGCCTCAGCGCTGCCCGTTTCTGGGCGTCATCGGCCACTCGGTTGTGCTCCCTCGTGGCGTGGTAGCGCAATCCGTCAGTGAAGATCTCGACCTGCGGGATCCCCGACCCGAACAGCCGGAAATCGGGGCGAACGCCCAGGACATCGACCTGAGGCTGGATCCGGAACTGACGGTTCCCGGCGCTCACAGTCATGACGTTTCCGGTGGGTCCGGGGACCTCGTGCACCGTGGCGACCCCCTCGAGTCCTGCGCGAACCTCCACCCGGAAGCGCTGCTCGAGTGCGGACTCGTCGCTCGGATCAGTCGCCACAGCGGCGTCAGTCCGCTTCCAGGCCATCTCCTCGGTGGGCTCGGGACCGTCGACAGATCCGGTCAGCAGCACACGCAGGTGCCGCTCGGCCGCCATCCGTGAGATGTGCGGCACTGACTGTGGAGACGCATATGGCAGCAGGCATCGATGACACGCCAGTCTCCCCTCGGCCTGGCACTCGCAGTCGTGGACCCGCCGCCACGCGCTGTACAGCATCTGCCAGACGTCTCGTGGATTGGCGAGTTTGGCCAGGTACCCCGTTCCCCCTGGCACCTCATCATGCAGCAGCAGTGATTGCTGCGGCGTCTCGCCGGGGGCGGTCGGATCAGCGACCGCCTCCACCCCGATGTGATCCGGCGATCCTCCGAACTCGGAGCGCAACCCCATGAGGACGGCAGCCGCCAGGCTCGGGATGGCGAAGCTGTCCCCGGTGGTGATGGACCATGGCAAGGGAAGCAGCACCCCCTGGGTGGTCAATGTCCTCGACAGCGCGATCGCCCGATTGTGCTCCTCCGGCGCATCGCGGTACTGGCACCACGGCGCGTGCTCGGCACGGGAGTTCGCCCGCGACTGGGTGTCGAGGTGGCCACACCCCTCACACACCCGGAACAGCGGGGCGATGTACGAATCCCCGGCGATCATCCGCTCGGAGCCCTGCTCCTGCCGCTTGCCGAGATTCAGCCATCGCAGCGTCATCCCGTTGACGAGTTTGGCACCGAACTCGGAGCCCTCGACGAACCACTGGTGTGCGATCCGGGCCTCGTCGACGTCGGCGGTGAGCACCATGGTGTAGTTGGCATTCACCCTCTCGTCGGAGGAGTCGGTGATCCGGCAGGAGTCCCGGTTCACATTGGCTGAGGCCTTCTTGAACTCCACGACCTCCATGCGGTTGCCGGAATCCCCGATCCCAGGGGTTCCGCACCGTGGGCACTCGGTGATCGTCTCCTCGACGCCGCTCTCGGTGAGGTCCTTCCCGTAGCCACACTGGGGGCAGAAGACCCAGTTGCGAATCTCCTGGGCGTCGGGCCCCAGATCCACCGAGTCGATCCTCACGGCGTAGCCGTGGGCGTAGAAGGTGGAACCGGGGGCGAAGTCACGCAGGGCGATGGCCGATCCGCGCTGATAGCTCACCGGTTCGTGCTCGTATGCGCCAGTGTCGGGATTGAACCAGCTCATCGCGACGTCGAGGGTCACCGAGTCGTCCAACAGGGTGTAGTTGGGGAACAGCCCGACCCTCTCCAGGGTGGAGATCCAGTACTCGGTACCGGTCTCGGCGATCTCGCGGTTCACCTGGCGCAGGGCAGACGTGGCCGTCCGTTGCTCTGCCCGGCGTTCCGCTGTGTCGTCGGTCCGCTCGTCTGACCGGTCCAGCTGACCCTCCACGAGCGCGAGCTCTGCTGTCGCGGCCTGCAACTGGTCGACGTCGTCGCTGGCCCGGGTGACCGTGGCGCGCTGGTCCAGCTCCTCAAGGACACTCATGATCTGGTCCTTGCGGTAGCGCAGCGCCTCCTGCTCGTGGTGCCAGGACTGCGCTGCACCGTGCACCAGGGCCGCCAGGTCACTGCTGCCGGGTGCAGATCCGGGGTCGGCCCAGGCTTTGAGGGTCTCCCGTGCGGCCTCATCGACCCGGCCGTCGAAGGTGGCCAGGAAGGCGGCCAGTCGCCCGGGCTGCTCGGCGGCCCTGACGAGATCACCGAGGTATTCGCCCGGCTGGGAGTTCATCGCCTCGCCGATGGAACGCGGGTGGTGCTTCTCGATGTCGTCGCGCGCCATCCCGTCGGCAATATGGGCCAGGTACTGCCGCTTGAGGATCTCCTCGGCCGAGAGGTAGGTGGCCGGCGGTTGAACCTCGCCGTTGATGAGGGACTCGGGCTCCCCCAGCCGGGGCAGGAACTCTCCCCGGCCACGGACGTAGGCCATGTCCAGGGAGTTGCCGGTGAGGCGTCCGGCGCGCCCGACCCGCTGCAGATAGTTCGCGACCCGGCGCGGCAGCCCGGCCAGGAAGACCGCCGACAGGTCACCGATGTCGATGCCCATCTCCAGGGTCGGAGTGGCGACCAACACGTTGGGCGCGGCGGGATCGGTGGAGCCACGCTTGAACGCCTCCTCGTACTCGGCGCGGGTCTGGTTGCTCAGCAGGGAGGTGTGTTCGCGGGAGACCACGCGACGCATGTCGCTGGACTCGTAGAGATGCCGGTACGCGTTGTCCGGGTCTCCTGCCTCGGGGCGCAGGTGGCCCGGGCACCGTGACGACAGGCAAGGCCCGTCGCGCAGGTCCGCGACGGTGTCGGGGGATCCGGGATACGGGGTCCGGCACACGTCACAACGCAGCAGGATCCGACCGGTGGCCACGTCCTGCGCATCCGCGACCCCCACAATGACGTGGTCGGCGCGGATCTTGTAGACGGTGTGGTCACCGGTTCCGGTCCGCACCGACGCGACCACTCCCGCTGCCGCCAGTCGCACCAGCAGATCCTTGGCCAGCACCCCGCCCAGTCGGGATGGGACGCCGAGCACCCGCCGGGTCCAGTCGGCATACCAGGACTGGGAGTCTGTGACGGGGTCGAGCAGCATGGTGTCCGAACGCCGGTCCCTGCGCGCCCGCGGCGTCCTTCCTCCGCCGGTGTAGGGGAACCCGGGTGCGGCCCGGCCGGTCGGAAAGGCCGGCATCCCGCCTGTCCGCTGGGTCGGGGTGCGGCCTCCCCACAGGAAGTACCGTTGGCCGTCGTGGTCGATGAATCGGTCGAACCACTCATGATCGATGGCACCCTGGGAGCGCATCCGCTCCAGGACACCGCGCACCCATCGGACACGCACCTGCTGGGAGAGATCGGCCAGGGGTTCGTCCATGCGGTCCTGATTCAGATCGGCGAGAACCTGCTGGGCGATGGCGCCCAACTCCGTGCCACTCTCGGTGCCCACATGAGCCCAGGCTGAACCGGTGCGTTCCAGGGTGCGGCCGAAATGACTCGACAGGCCGAACTCCATGATCGCGTCGAAGAGGAGACGCCGCCGCACCCTGTTGCGAAGCCCGCTGTGAATCCCCGACCAGCTCGATGAGGTCCAGAACTCGGCATTCTCGGGATTGCTCGCCAACTCCACAGGAAGGATCCGATAGCGCTTGAAGACGTCGTCGCGAGCCAGTTCGAGTACCCGGTCGGTGAGCTCGTTGAGGTTGAGATGCTCGTCGCCGAGGCCGTTGCGGAGCACGGCGCGCAGGGTGATGGAGTGGGATCGGGCGGAGATGAACCCGGCGTGGTGGGCGGCGTCCTGCACCGAGTCGGCGAAGACCAGGGCCTTCTTCTCCCCGGGGTTGATGGTGGGGCTGCCGAACAGGTTCGACATGGTTACCGAGAGCAGGGTGGCGATGGCCGAGCCGAGGAACCGGATACCGTCACGCTGCTGGCAGGAGGGGCAACGATCATCGCGGGACTGGTCGTCGGCGTCCTCCCCGGTGAGCATCAGCACCGGGATCACCGAGCCATTCCGGTAGGCCGGGTCATCGGCCTCAGGACGCCGGGAGGAGAAGTGGCGGGCCAGGGTGTCGAACCACATCAGTCGTGAATCATGCTCCCCACCGGATTCCGCCTCCTCCTGTTCGGCCTCGCGGGTGGCGCTGATGAGGGCACGGAACCGGTTGCTGTGACTGGCGTGACCGGTCCGGATGTGGTCATCGTTGGCGGTCAGATCCGCCCCGGTGTTGGCGAGCTGGACACCCCATCCGGAGCGACCGCAGTGACGGCAGTAGACGGCGGGGAACCAGGCGAGGCTGGCAGCGGTGAAGTCATCGCCCGATCCCGCGGGAACACCGTCGTCGGACCAGTGGTAGCGGACCTCGGTGCTGGCCTCCCGGTCGATCCGGGACAGTTCACGGATCCACAGATGGGTCTCGGTGCTGATGGCGTCGCGGTCGGGCTGGGCGCGCAGATGGGCGAGTGCGGAGACCAGATCAAGGAGGAACAGGACGCGATGATCATGGGCGTCGGGGTCGGTTCCCTCGCCGGGGAACAGCTCCTTGTCGTCGGCGAGCCGATCGATGTGGGTGGCTTCGGTGGTCCTGGTGATGAGGCTCCGGATGAAAGGGTGGGCTGCGGCCAGGGCGAGCAATCGGTCGTGGACGTGGTCGTGGGAGCCAGCGCGGTCCGTGGAGGCGTCCGGAACCTCGGAGCCAGAGTCGCCCGAGGAGGCGTGCGGATCCTCGGGTTCGTACATACCTTGGAGGACGGCCTGGCAGATCGCGGCGGCATCACCGCCGGCCCGCTCGGCGGCGTCGTGAATCTGCCGGGCCCCGCTCGTGGTGATGGTCATCGGCCGCAGCGTCACCTTCTTGGCTTTGGAGCCCACGCCGTGCGCCCACTCGTCGATGGCTTTGCGGGACTCGGTGACCACGCAGTCGGTGTCGAAGGGCTCGCCGAAGATGGTGGTGGCGAAGTCGACCATCTGCTGGCGGCCGGTCTCCGATCCTCCGCCAAGGGTGGCGGAGGTGCCGACCGGGGTGATCCGCCCCAGCGGCCTGGCCCACTCCTCGGCGGTGTGGACGCTCGGTGAGAGGTCGCGCTGGCCCTGCTGGGTGTCGTGGTCCTGCGGGGTGTCGCCGGGTGGCGACCAGTAGGACTTGAGGGTCAGGCCGAGGCGGCGCAACAGCATGGCGACATCGGTGCCCTGGGCACCGTCATAGGTGTGGAACTCGTCGAGGACGAGGTACTGGAGGCTGTCGGCGGACTCAGCCCAGATGCGTTGGTCCGCGGGGCGCAGCAGTAGTTGGTCGAGCATCTTGTAGTTGGTGAGCAGGATGTCGGGCGGGTCCGAGCGGATCGCCTCGCGGCTCGTGATGATCCCCTCGGCGCTCATGGTGGTCCGCTGGTGGGTCTGGTCCCCGGTGTAGATCGCGGCGGTGACCCCGGCCCAGGGGTTCTCCGCGGCCCGGTCGCCGGGGGCGCAGATGGTGCTGGCCAGCCGGGATGCCTGGTCGGTGGCCAGGGCATTCATCGGGTAGAGGAAGAGGGCTTTGACGCCGCGCTGGCCGGCGCGTCGGGCCCGGGCGGCGTGGTCGAGGACCGGGTAGGTGAAAGCCTCGGTCTTGCCCGACCCGGTGCCGGTGGTGATGAGGGTCGGCAGCGGACGGTGGTGGGCGGAGTTGAGCCTGGCGAAGGCGGCGGCCTGGTGTCCGTAGGGGGTGAACTTGTCGGGCACCCAGGACAGGCCCTCGACGGAGCGCCGCGGGGCCGGCTGGAAGGGCAGGCTGGTGCGGATGTACGGCCCCTTGAACAGGCCATCGGTGGGGTCGCTGAGGAACGCCTTGAGAGCGGTCTGCGCATCCCCGTCAGCCAGCGCGAAGGTCGTGGTGAGGTACTCCTCCAGCCGGTTCTGGAGGGCCCTGGCCTCGCGGGGTGGCAGCAACTCGCTCATGACACGCTCTTCTCCTCGGCGTCGACTGACCCCTCAGCTCTCATGAGGGCCAGACGCCCTTCGAACTCCTGGTAGGCGGCCGTCATGTCGGCCTCACGGTCGTAGGTCTGGAAGGGCAGCTCGTAGGTGTACTCGTGGCCGGACGCATTGGTCGCGGTGCGGTCACTCCAGGAGAGGTAGTCCCCCTTCTTCTTCCAGACCTGCTGCACGCTTGTGGGAACTAACCGTCCGTTCGCGTCATAGAAGTAGTTGGTCCGGCGGCTCTGCCCGTGATCGTAGTCATAGAGCACCGCGAACTGAGTGCGGTAGACGGTGCACAGCTCCTCTGCAGGGATCCCCAGCATGAGGGCCACCAAGGCGTCGATCTCCACCAGCGCCTGCCTACGGTCGGAGTCCCGTCGGAGCGGAGTGTCCACGGACCAGTCGGGGGCCACATCGCCGAGGCCTGTGGTCGTGTGGTCCGTGGCGGTCCAGGAGTCGATGGTGAACGCCGTGTTCCAGCACTCGCCCCACAAATCGGCATAAGCGTTGGTGAGGCAATTGAGGCGCAGGGCCCGGAGGATGAGGGCAGGGATGAGGGGGTGATCGAGGGGTGGAAGAGCCAGACGCTCGAACACTCCCTGATAAATCCCGCTCTTGGGCGATGCCCTAACTGAGAAGTCCGCAATAAGGGAACTCGCTACTCCCGTCGCCAATGTCGTCTCAAGCGCACTATTCGCCGCCATACAAAAGACACCATTAGGATGTGCCGATCCCGGTGGAATGATCGCTGGAATAAGCGTTCTCTCGCCGGTATTGGCCGCCATGGCGCGCCACGCGATCCTGTAGTGATCTCGCGCGGGTGCGCCATCCCAGTGGGTGTAGTCGCGATCATACTTGGCACGGTCACCGGCGGGCTTGTAGGCCGTGGCGGGGATGGCGTCGGCGGCGAGGTGTTCGAGGTCAATGGTCGACCAGTCCTCGTTGCTCTTCATGGTGGGGTTCGGCTGCTTGTAGGCCGGGTTGGCCACGTGAAGGTGCGGTCCTTGAAGGATCACATCATCCCAAGTGTCCGGCACCCCCCACCCCTGGACGAAGTATCCCTTCTTCCGGTCAATCGATTCATCCCAACCACGCGAGAAATCCAGCCCGAGTGACCCAATACGGTGTGCATGGGCCAGTCTGGCCAGCACATCGGCCACCTCCCGATTCACCGTGTACACCATTCGGGTCTGCCTGATGGGAGTGTCCTGAGATTCCAGCAAGTCACGCCAGACAGTCAGCGTCTCGTCGGTGACCCGCTGGATCCGAGATCGGTGCGGCCGGGTATCCCAGTGCCCCTGGTACTTGAATCCCGGCTCTTCGCCGTCTCCGTTGTGACGATAGGAATTCACCACCGTATCAGGATGATACAAGGCAGCCGCCTGATCGAATCCCACGGCTCTTAGGCCGCCATATAGGTTAACACTGAATGTCTTCTCATCTCCAATATCAAACAATTTCAACTCGTTGATGAACTGCCAATGCTCCCTAAGTCTCCCATAACAATTCTGACGAATTTTAGCTGCCCGCTCGTCCGTGAAATGGGTATCCAAGTGAATGAGCGAACTTATGCCTTTGTGCGACTGGTGGGCCCAAACCTGCGACATGAAACACCGGTACAGGTCTGGTTGGAGGCCCTCGAGCACCGGATAGTTCGCTGGATCGCCGACATATGCTGCGAGCCCCACCGTGTCGCCCGTACCGTCAAGGACCTCGTCGGCCATGCCGGGGAGCCGGAGCGTCTTATCACGCCTTTCCCTACGCGCCGCCTCCGAGGGCTTGTGTGCCAGCATCCACCACGGGTCGCCCTCGGCCAGGAGGGCGCCCACGTCTCCACGGGGCCTCACCCACGGTGGGTTCCCGAGCTGAAGGTCGAAACCGCCACGCCCGAACACCGGCGCGAAGTCGAGCTGCCAGTGGAAGAACCCCTGCTGACGGGCGACGCGCTGGCACACCCCCAGCCATGGATGCTCGCTCACAAGGCCAGAGACATGCGCTACCGCTCCGGCGCCCGCGAGCTCGAAGCTCTCCTGGGATGCCAGAGCTTCCCAAGCATTGGCCGGGGCCAGAGCCTCCGCCCCACTCGCCGAAGTAGTGCGATCCTTCTTGCGACGCGTCCCAAGAATTAGTTCACAGACGACGAGCCACTCGTCACACTCTGGCGGCTTCACATCCGTAGTGAGAGGCCAGAACCACAGCGCACACCAGGCATCCATGATCAGTCGTAGCCGCTGGTAGGCGCCATCGGGATCGACGAGGCTCTCCTCGATCTGCTCGCGGGTCACATAGCTGTCGGGTGAGTCATCGGGCTCCTGGCCCCAGAGCGGGATGGTGCGCCTGGTCTGCTGCTCGGCGACCGACAACCGCCGGTAGGCCATGATCCACAGCTCCTCGACCTGGTAGCCCAGATCAACCAGCCGGTCGACCTCCTTCTTGCTGGGCTTGCTGGTGGCACGGCGCCGCCAGGCCTTGATCTCCTTGACCCTCTCGGGGGCCAGGTTCTTCGCCTCTTTGGACTCTGCGGTCGAGCCCCATCCGGCGGCGGGCATCAGCCAGTGCGGAATCCTGCCGGCAGCGTCCGTGAGCTCGTCCGAGTCGTGCTGCACGCGGGCGGCGATGTCGGCCAGTGGCACATCGGTGGGTGGGGCGGTCAGCCAGGACTTGTCCATGATCTGGCTACGCCGGTACACCGCCCGCCGGGCCCCGATCAGGGAGTTGCCGCGCCGCAAGTGGAGTCCGAACCATGGCGCCTGCAGCCTTTTGGCCATCGAGGAGAGCCACAGGGTGATCTCCGCGAACTCCACGGCGGTGGCGTTGAGGTCGACCCCGTACACCTGGTGCAGGGCGATGGAGGCCTTGACCTTCTGCAGTTCGGCCGGGTAGTCGTCCGGGTCGAGCACCACCTCCGGCCCGAGCTCCTTCTTCTTGCGGTCCAGGTACTGCTGGGCGAGCTGGTTGACGGCCTCGATGGCGAAGGCTCCCGACCCCATCGCGGGCTCGCAGATCGTGAGATTCAGGATGTCGTCGGCCGGCGTCGTCTCCCCGTCCTGATCGAGCAGCTCTGCCAGGGCCTGACCGACCGTGAACTTCGTGAGCACCTCTGGGGTGTAGTAAGAGGCCGACTGCTGGCGCTCCCGGCCCGAGAGCCGGAAGACGAACTCGCCTTTGGAGTAGCGGCGCGGCACCCGTTCCCCGGTGTCGGGATCCTCGATGCGCACGAAGTCCTTCGGGCCGATGTCGTCGGCGCGATCGATCGGCACCACCCACGACCCCTTGGCAGGGTTGCCATCGTGGGCCACCTCGTACAGCTCCTCGGAGGCGAAGAAGCCGGTGTAGCTCATCAGCCCCTCGTAGACCGACCCCAACTGGTTGATACCGAGCTCGACATAGCTGATGAAGCCCCGCTCGCGCCCCTTGGACTCCTTGGTGAGCAGCAGCCGCGAGAGCACTTTCTGGAGGGCCTCGTTGCCCAGGCCCACCTGATCGATGAGGGCGGTGGCCGCTGGGCGGAACAGGTCGGCGCGAAGGCTGTGGAACTGCAGGCCCTGATCGGTGGGCTGGTCGGCGTCCTGCCGGCCGTCCGGGGATTGCAGGCCATCGTGTCCCTTGTCGATGAGCCGGAACAGCACCGCGAGGGACTCATGAATATGGGTGCCCTGGCGGGCCCGCTGGCTGGTGAGCCTCACCTGGAGCAGATCGCGCAGGCGGTCCACCGAGTATCCGGCGTCGTACTCGGGGGCGCCGACCGGCAGGATGCCGAGCTGCGGGGAGGCCTCAGCGTAAAGCAGGAAGAGGATCCGGTACAGGAACCGCAGGGCCTGCTGGGCGAGCGGCTGGGCCTGGTCATCGGGCAACGGCGGAAGACCCTGGGCGCGGCGGCGGGCGACCACCTCGTTGGCGATGATCTCGATGCTGGTGCGGACTCCCTCACGCAGATCCTCGGAGACGCCGGCGGTGTGCCGTGAGGAGTCCTCCAGGGTGCCGGACCACCAGATGGCGCCGTCGAGATCGGGAGCGAGGGACTGGGCGTCAATGCAGGTCAGGGCGGTGTCGAGCTCACCGGCGCGTTTCGTCTCGTTGCGCTCCAGGACGGTCTGCAGGTCGACGCCGAGGTAGCGGCCCTGCTGGAACCGGGAGCCCTCGGTGACCACCAGCCACCGGCCAGCCATCACCAGAGCGAAGGAGGCGGCCGGCCCGTCGCCACGAGGGGCAAAGAGCTCGGAGAGGGCCTGCGAGACGGAGATCAGCGGCTCCCCCTCCTCGAGGGGAGTCCAGGCCGTCAACAGAGTCGGGACCCTCTTGATGAACAGGTCCTCCAGGGTCTGGACCGGTGCCGCCTCGATGATGGCCAGCGGGGTCTCGGCGAGTCCGCGGGCGCCATAGCGTCGGACCGGGGTGTCCCCCTCCTGGTGGAACTCGCCGGTCTGGTAGCCGAGCACCTTCCGCAGTGCTTTGTAGAGATCCGCGGCGGCGTCCCGTACGTCGTCATCGACCAGGGTCGGCTGCTGCTGCGGCCCGGTGGTGTCGCCGTTGGTGAGCGTCTCCCCGCTGGTGGCGTCCGGGTAGAGGGCACTCATCGCGGCCAGCAGCTTGCCGCGCGCGGCGGTGAGCCGGGACCGCGAGGTGGGCTCCTCGGCGGCGTCCCACTCCTTGCGGCGATCCACCACCCGCCTGTGGAAGGTCTCGTTGGCGGCGTCGGAGGTGAAGTAGTGCTCGCTGATCCAATCCTCCACCACACGGAGGGCGTCACTGCTGGCCATCACTCACCATCCCTGCTCTGCGTTGTGGCGGTGCCCACCGGGGTGTCTGCCGGCACCGCGACCAGGAGGGGGCGGACCAGGCGACGGTCGGGTGCCATCTGGGCGATGAGCGCTCGCTCGCGCTCGACGTCGACCCTGCGCCGTTTCATGGAGCCGCGAAGCGGAAGCTGTTCGGCCTGCGCCGACCAGTTGTCCACCTGCTGGTTCCAGCCCTGGACGCGCTGTTCGGCGTCCTCCTGGGTGGCCCGGGAGACCTGCGCAAGGTACTGGCCCGCCTGCCTCACCGCCTGCGGAATGAGTTCCTGGAGGGCACCCAGATCGGCAACCGGTCCGGGGTTGTTGAGCTGCTGCCCGAATCCGACAGCCCGCAGCATCGCAGCGCTGGAGGGCGCCGGGTCGACCACCGGCTGGAACTCGTCGGGGTCGAAGATCACCGACATCCAGACCGCCGAGATCACCTGGCCGCGCTTGTTGGTGATGGTTCCGACCAGCAGCACCGTCGGGTGTATGACGCTTCCCCGCACGGCGAAGATCTCATTGCGTGACAGGGCCGACAGGCAGCGGTCGGCCGCCCAGTCGAGCACCGGATGGAGAGGCCCGAGGTAATGGGCCTCCGGCCAGGATGAACCGCTCTCGTCGTTGAGGGAGTTCTTGAGGAGGCGGTCGGCCTCCTGCCGGGTGGTGGCCAGAGTCATGGACGACAGCACGTGGCGTTGCGTGAGGTAGGAGTCCGGCAGCACCTCGAGGCGGGTCCTGAGATCGGGCGGTGGGACGAACCGCACCAAGTGCTCCTCGGGGAACCTCTGCCAGGAGATCCCTCCGGTGCCACCGTCGCCGGGGGCCTGACTCTGATTGCCGTCGTAGGCGTCGGCGACGGCCTCGCTGAGGAAGTCCACCGAGGTGCGGTAGAGCGGATCGGCCTCCGGTTCCGGCGTGGTGTCGGCCTGAGGACCGGGCTGGGAGCCGATCATGTCGAGGAATGCGGCCAGCGACTGGTGCGGGTCGGCGGCGAGATCATCAACATCCTTGACGACGGCGTCAACATCCCGGTTGTGGGCCAGCACGTCACGGATGGTGTTCTCCTCCGCGGCGACGGAGTACTCACCCATCAGGGAGGCGGCGTCGCCCAAGGCCTTGTGCGCCTGCTCCTCCTTCTCGAGAAGCCTGGTCAGCACGTGAACATCACCGGTCCAGGACTCGGTGCTCGGCTCGAGCAGGAGGGTGGTGATCTGTGGGCGGTGACGCTGGCCGTAGCGGTCAATGCGGCCATTGCGCTGCTCGATACGAATGAGGGACCACGGAATGTCGTAGTGGATGAGCTGATGGCACTGGAGGTGCAGGTTGACTCCCTCGGAGGCGACATCGCCGGTCACCAGGACGCGGATCGGAGAGCTGGACTGTTTGAAGCTCTCGACGACCTCCTGCTGCTCGATGTCGGTCATGCCGCCGTGGAGGACCCGCACCTGGTCGTCGGTGAGCTTGAGATCCTTGATGAGCTTCCTGCGGAGCCAGTGGAGGGTGGGGACTCGTTCGGAGAAGACGACGGCCCGCTCGGAAGAGCGTCGGCCGATGGGGATCGATCGCAGGTAGCCCACCAGGGCGTCGTACTTCGCCGAGTGGTCGAAGGCGGCGTCATTGAGATCCTGGAGGGTGGCGAGGGCCCTGATCTCTGTGGGGCCGGGGAGATTCTCCGTCTTCTTGCCGGAGGGGTTCAGCCGGCTCGCGATGGTCTCGCTCAGAGCCGCCGGGGAGGAGAGAAAGGCCTTGGCGAGAGTCCAGGGGAACAGGCTGGTCCGTCCCGTGTAGGGCGAGGTGCCGGAGGCGGGGTGCAGACAGGTGTCGGCGAGCTCGGCGGCGACGGCGTCCTCGGCGGGAGAAGCGGCAATGAGCCTGTTGTCCATCGGCTGACGCTCGGCCCACTCCCCTCCCACGACGCTGGCGACCTCCTCGGAGTTGCGGTGGCGCCGGACGACGAGGCTGGCGAGATCGTCCTTGTTGAGCTCTCCGTTCGGGGAGACCGCGGTGGGCTCCAACAGCCGGATGAGTTCGGCGAAGGAGTCGGGGTTGCCGTTGTGCGGGGTGGCCGAGGCGAGGATGAGGGCGTCGGTGTTGGGAGCAAGGACGTTGGCCAGGTGGTTGTTCTTCGACGACGAGTTGGTGACATTGTGCGACTCGTCGATCACCACGGCGTCCCAGTGGTGGTGGCGCAGGTCGTGGGCGAAGCGGTCCTGCTTGAGGGTGTCGATCGAGATGATGACCCGCTTGTAGAAGGTGAAGGGATTGCGGTTGGCGGGGATCTTCTGGCGGACCCGCTGGACGCCCAGGGAGTCCAGGCGCACGAAGGGGATGTCGAAGCGGCACCACATCTCGTTCTGGGTCTGCTCCAGGACGTGACGAGGGCACACGATGAGGATTCGCTCACCTCGTCCACGCCGGATGAGCTCGGAGAGGATCATGCCGATCTCAAGGGTCTTGCCGAGCCCGACGGCGTCTGCCAGGAGGATTCTTGTGCGGAGACGGGACGGATCGAGAGCCTTCTCAACGGCCGAGATCTGGTACGGCAGGGAGTCAGCGAGAGCGCCCCTGGCGACCGTCAGACTGGGGTCGCTGAGAGGGGTGGACGTGGACCTGATGGTCGACTCGAGCCAGAGGCGGGCCTTGCGGTAGTGGGAGGAGCCGTCGGCGATGACCTTGGCGTCACGGGGATCCAGCGCGGTGGCGTCGGTGTCGATCGAGGGATAGAAGCTCGCGGTGGTGCCGCGAACCAGTTCGGAGGTGCCGATGACATGGAGGAGTTGGCCGTCAGAAGTCTGGTCGACGGCGGTGACCAGCCACTCCTCATCCCGGACCAGGACAATTGAGCCCGGCGCGACATTGAGGTCGGTGGCGACGGTCATATGGCTGCAACTCCCCTGTGCACAACGCTGTCAGACACGTGTGAGCATAGTAGAGAGGCTCGGAGAGTGCCCCCACAAGCACAATCGCTCGGCTGGCGGCCGTGCCGGTGGACTGATGACTGCAGTCGCTGGCTACTTGTGCGCACGCGCATGGCGTTGCTACGATCATTCGAAAGAAACGAAACGGTCGAACAGAACGATCAAACCCTCGGGACTGCCACCATCGACCGTGGAGCGAAGGAGCCCAGCCATGCCCAAGAACCTGAAGGATCACACCTATCTACCGTCACAGGGGCTGGATGATGAGTTCGTCGAGATGTGCCAGGCTCTTGCCTCCCAAGCCCTCGCGGACCCTGACTCCCGGCCTCGCCTGGTCATGGGCTCCAAGACCATCGACCTCCCACCGCAGGTCGCCGAGATCCTCGGACAGGTGGTCGCAGCGATGTGTGATGGACTTGCCGTCACAGTGGCGCCCCAGACGAGAGAGCTTTCCACCCAACAGGCCGCCGACCTGCTGGGGATCTCCCGCCCGACCTTGGTCCGACTCCTCGAGGAAGGCGAGATTCCTTTCATGAAGGCCCGTCGACACCGCCGGGTGATGCTTGCCGACATCCTTGAGTTCCAGAAGCGACAGCGCCACCAGGCCGACCAGGCCCTCGCGGACATTGTCGCCGATGCCCAGGCCTTCGGTGACTACGACGATGACGGGATGGCCGACGCGGCTGTCAGGCATCGGGACGGCCAGGACTGATCATGACCTTCTCAGCGTTCCTGGACACCTGCGTCCTGGTACCGAGTGTCCTTCGAGATCTTCTCCTGGAACTCGGTACCAGCCCGGCCTACAGACCGCTGTGGAGCGACAAGATCGAGGAGGAACTCGCGACCGTCATCCGACGTCGCCACCGGGAGCGCGGTCGAGACGCGGACGAGACGGAGGCATACATCACGAGGCTGCGACGAAACATGAACGCGGCGCTTCCGGATGCCAGAGTCAAGGATTGGGAGGCTCTTGCCGGTCAGATCACCGGAGCGCCCGACCCTGGAGACATTCACGTGATTGCCGCCGGCGCCCTTGGACATGCAGATGTGATCGTCACATTCAACCTCAAGCATTTCCCAGAACGCATTCTCCCGGGAAGTCTGTTCGCTCAGTCTCCCGATGATTTCCTCAGGGACTTGTTCGGCCTGTATCCACGGCAGGTCTTGCTGGGACTGAATAAGATCTCATCCCGGACCGGGCAGAAGGGGCCTCGATGGACCGTTGATGATATCCTCGCGAGACTGGAGAAGAACGGCGTGCGAGGATTCGTAGCGGATGTCCGAGAGGAACACCAGCAAGACTGCGATGACCTCTGATCGGAAAACCGATTTAATGCCTCGAGGTCAGAATCCTCTGCGCAAGATTCCAATCGGCCAAGCAGCTGCCCAGCTCCCATTCGTCCGAAAAGAGGCAACGGCGCCGGGCCAAACAAACCCTCGACGACTACGACCTCCCCAACCGCTAGAAACGAGCACACCCATGGCGCGCATCAGGTCCTTCGAGCCCTCGACCCAAGACGTGAACCGGCATCCGACTGAAGTCGACTGTCAGTACCAGTCATTCCTGGACAACGGCGTCCGTCTCCACGATTCTTCTCCAGCGCCTGTACGGATTGACGATCTGAGCGTTAAAGTTGCTCAGTTATGAGCATGCAAAACCGATGATAAATCCAGATCCAATCTGTAAGCGAATCGGATCAACGGGAGCAGTATAACTGCAAGAAACTATCCGCGCCAAGCTCCTCTTCGCACCCGAGACTAACGACAGTACAATAGTAATGCCAGTGGGACTGTCGTGCTCCAGCAAGAAGCAGCAGACCTTAAGGCAATCCCTGACTCTCGGAAATCCATGAGGCCCCACTTGGGAGACTTGAATCCGGTCCATATGTGGCTTGATCCGAGGAGTGCCACACTTCTACTTTCCCTCGAGTGAGTTGGGCTCCGAAGAACGAAGGCTCCCTAGCAGAACTGAGCAGTTCGAGCCCTCCCAAGAAAACGGATTTCGTGAACGCCAAGCCGAATTCATATACCACTCCCATAAAATTCGCTGTACCTCTGAAATTCGATTCTGAGAAGTCCCCAGAGAACAGGAACTTTGTATGATTGAAGTTCGCCGTTCGATCGAATCTCACCCTCGTGAATTCAGCCGATAGATCGAAGCATGCGAACTGAAATCGTGCGTCTCCTTCAAAGTGACTCTCGCTAAACTTAGCCCTCTGAAACTGGGCGTCCATGAAGTTCGCCACATCGACGAACGTCGCCCTCGTGAAGTCCACTTCTTCAAAGGTGGCAGACTCGAAGTCCACCCCTTGGGCCAGATGCGCGCTTTCGAAGGTCACTCGTTGAGTGAAATGAACCCTTCGCATATCAATGTTTCCGGTGAGGGTGATACCGCCCCAGTTGACGGGTTCTGTGAGTACGGCGCTGTGGAGATCGATCTCACAGTCACACCACAACTGGTCGTCGTCGACGTCCTGCGCCAACTTAAGGTGGCGCCCGCCGGCAGACACAGGCCGCCGTTTACGCAAGTGTCGGGCGATGATGACGAGAATGGTGGACTCGACGGGCCCGTCGGCAGCGACGACTCTGGTGACCTTCGCGGTCTCCTCGTTCCGAATGATGTCGTGGCGCGCTGTACGCAGGTACCCACACAGGATGTCAACGACACGTTGGCGCCACATGCCCCCTTCCTGATCGGCGATATCCGCCAGCGCGTACACCCCGGCTATCCTGATAGAGGCAGCCAGCCGGTCCCCCAGCATCGCGATCGCCTGAGCGACCTGCGCATCCAATCGGGCTCGACGAGCCTCCTCCTGGCGATGGTCCTCTATCTCTTCCGCTTGGGTCAACTGCTGGCGGTGGAGTTGAATCTCTGTGTTCCTCTGAGCCTCCTCACGGAACCCCGCCTGGCGATCCTGATATTTGATGACCAGATAGCCGACCGCGCCAATCCCGCCCAGAATGGTCAGGGCCAATCTCACCAGCTCAAGCGGTCCTGCTGTGCGGCCCATCGCGCCGCGGCTGAAGATGTTGACACCCCAAAGTTGCGTAAGCACGATTAACACGACAGTGCTGAACATTGCCCAGACTGCGATCTTTCCAAATAGGGGCCAGCGGCCGACACGCGCTCGGACGGTGTTCGACCTCGGTTCGAGCTGGCCGCGTTCTCCGCTCACATCGTCTGGCTCCCGGTCAGTCATGGGTTCATTCTTGCTCATTCCAGAGCTCGCCTCACCCTGATCATCACTGCAGCCTCGCCCAAAGACCAGTTGGCGCACACGGGTGTGCCAGGCCCAATCGTGTCCGACCCCATGGGTACAGTGCCGCTGTGGACCCAGCTCCACTGCGCGCCCGGTCACCGACAAATAGAAGGAACTGAGTCGATGAGCTTTCAGAGACCTCAATGCAGGATCACAGAACTCCTTGCGTCACAGCAGAGCGAGAAGGACTCCCTCATGTTCGGCAGAGTGAACTTCGACAAGCCTGACCGGGATCTCCCACAAGCAGTTGCGCCGGGAACTGCCGACACCCAGATGGGGAGCTGACTGTCATGCTTGAAGACCTCCACGACCGCGTCGTGGCCTCACGGCCGACCGCCGAGACGAATCTGGCCCGTGAGGTCGGCAGCCTGATCTCCCACATGCTTGGTGACGGCAGATCCGTGATCGCTCCGGACGCCACAATCTGGACGGCCGAGGCTGCCGGGGAACTTCGCTCCAGAATCGCAGGCAACCCCATACCTGGTACGGATATGAGCCAGTGGGACAAGCTCGACGTCCAACTCCAAGGTGCCTCCCGCGAAGCCGTGCTCCTTGCCGCCGAGCTGGTCTTCCTGCGGGAGCACCCGCTGCGCTCGAATCTGCCGGCAACGCGACGAGCCCATGTCGAACGGGTGCTGACCCATCTCGACGTCCCCGTGACCATTCCCGAACCCATGTCTGGATGGCTGGGCCGCCCGGCGGGGACTGCGGGACTCACTGTGGGAAACTCGTACAACAGTCACGTGTGGAAACATCTCCCTTGGCTCTCACAGTTCGTGATCCACTGGCGTGGGCTGACCGACCTCGAACGCGAGGCTGCTCGCAGCGATCCGTGGACCCTGCAGCACACCATGATCAATTCCGGGGAAGACCGGTCCGATATCCGCAACATTCTGCAGTTCCTCGCGAGGCCGGACGAGTTCGAGCCCATCGCATCGACCGACAAGAAGAAGAGGATCCGGGATGGCCTCGCCAGTCGGATCGGAGGCCCGACGGGTGAGGAGCCGGCGGCGATCGACCGCGACCTGTTCCAGATCCGCGCCGCACTGGCCCAGGACCGTGCTGAACCGTTCCAGTTCTGGACTCCCGATGTGGAGGAACTCTGGAGGGCACCCACTACCGAATCGGCATCATCGGCGTCCGACAGTACCGATCTGAATGAGCCCCGCCCCCGGCACTACTGGCTCTACTCCCCCGGCAAAGGGGCATCTCAGTGGCAAGAGTTCTCGACGAACGGGATCATGGGAATCGCCTGGGATGAGCTCGGCGATTTCTCGGAATACCCCAACCGCGAATCGATCAGAGAGCGGCTCGACCCCGAGGGAACGCGCGGATCGATGATGAACGACGTCCTCGCGGTGTGGCAGTTCCAGAATGAGATGGCGGTGGGTGACATCGTCTACGCCAAGCACGGTAAGAGCAAGCTCATCGGCCGAGGCGAGGTCACCTCTGACGCGCGGTTCGAGCCCGAGCGCGACTCCTTCAAGAACGTCCGCTCTGTGAGCTGGGATCACATCGGATCCTGGGAGCACCCCGGCAACGCTGTCTTGAAGACACTCACCGACATCACCCCCTATCACGACTACGTCGACAACTTGGAAGAGCTCTTCGCCGACGAGTCCGAACCGGAGGAGTCCGTCGTGGCCGCTCCTCTCCCCCGATATGACAAGACGGCCTTCCTCAACGAGGTGTACCTCTCCGAGGAGCGCTACGACCGGCTGCGCAGGCTGCTCACACGAAAGAAGAATGTCATCCTCGCCGGTCCTCCCGGAGTAGGGAAGACCTACGCCGCCAAACGCCTGGCGTACTCCATCATCGGCGCCAAGGATCCCAGCCGGGTCCAGATGGTCCAGTTCCACCAGAGTTACTCCTACGAGGACTTCATGATGGGATACCGACCCACCGAGTCCGGCGGATTCACCCTCACCGAGGGGCCGTTCTACCGATTCTGCGACAGGGCCCGCGCCGACGATCCGGACCGGCCGTACTTCTTCATCATCGACGAGATCAACCGCGGCAACATCTCCAAGATATTCGGCGAACTACTCATGCTCATCGAAGCAGACAAGCGCGGCCAGGAACTGCGCCTGCTCTACAAGAATGAGACCTTCTCGGTTCCTCCGAATGTGTACATCATCGGCATGATGAACACCGCGGACCGCAGCCTCGCCGTCCTCGACTATGCCTTGCGACGCCGCTTCGGATTCTTCCAGATGGACCCCGGCTTCAGCTCCTCGGGATTCATGCGGTGGCAGCGCGAGGTCGACAGTCCAGCCCTCGACCATCTCGTGGCAGACATTATCGACCTCAACGCGGCGATCGCCGCGGATCCTGCGCTCGGATCCGGGTTCATGATCGGTCACAGCTTCCTCTGCCACCCCACCAGCGTCGACGACGGATGGCTGGGATCCGTGGTCGAGGACGAACTCATTCCCCTGCTCGACGAGTACTGGTTCGATGAGCCGGACAGAGCCCAGGAGTGGGCGGAAAGACTCCGGAATGCGGCGTCATGACCGACCATTCCATCGTCATCCGGAATGTCTACATCATGCTGGCCTACGCCTTCGGTGCGCTGCGCAGCAAGGACAGTGACCCCATCAGTGGCGAGCGGTTCGAACACCTCCACGACCTGCTCGGGGAGATCCTCGTCCAGGGAGTCGGCGCCCAGGTGAAGCGCGGGCTGTACCGCGAGTACCGACGCCATCGCGACGAGCTGTCGACGGTACGCGGCCGAATCGACATCGGTCGCACCGTGGCGACTCTTTCGGTCACCCGCGGGCGGCTGGCGTGTCAGTTCGACGAGTACGATCCCGACACCCCGCACAACCGAGTCCTGAAGTCGGTGATCGTCCTCCTCATTCGCCACGGCGACGTCACGCCGGCTCGCAGGGCCGCGCTGCGGCGTCTCCTCCCCTATCTGGATGCGGTCACGCTGATCGCGCCGACCTCGATCCGATGGAACACGCTCAGCTACCACCGGGCCAACGCGAACTACCGGCTCCTGATCGGAGTGTGCGAGCTGATCGTGCGAGGACTCCTTCCCACCCAGGAGTCCGGCCCCACAGAACTCGCTGCGTGGTTCTCCGACGATGCCATGAGTCACGTCTACGAGAAGTTCCTGCGGGAGTACTACTCCTTCCACCACGCGGAGTTCTCACCCAGTGCGGCAGCGGTCCACTGGGACTACGACGAGGCGAGTGCGCTGGGCGTCAAACAGCTCCCCGCGATGCGTACCGATGTCACCCTCCGCAGGGGATCGCAGACCCTCATCATCGACGCCAAGTACTACGGAGAATCGATGCAATCCGGCAGGTGGGGCAAGCTGACCGTCAGCTCGGCCAACCTGTACCAGGTGCTTGCCTATGTGAAGAACGCCGACATCGACCAGGACGGGTCCGTGAGCGGAATGTTGCTCTACGCGCGCACCGAGGCGCCCGACCAGCCTGACCTCGATGTCGTCATCCAGGGCAACCGGATCGGCGCACGAACTCTGAATCTCAACCAGCCATGGAGCGGCCTACGCGCTCAGCTCGAGGCGGTCACCCAGTGGCTGGCACCGGCCGGTCTCGCTCCTCCGGAACCTCTCACTCATCGGCGGTAGAGCAGATAGGGACGTCGGCGCCGATCGAATGCCGCCAGCTCCGAGCGCCAACCGGCCACGATCGTCGCCGCACTCGCACCCGCGTCCAGCTGAGTGCGGAACCGTGCCGAGCCGGTGAGCCGATCGGCCCAGTAACCGGAGTAGGTGTCTCCGGTGCGCCAGCCGAAGTCGTCGTAGAGATCGCGCAGACTCACCATCATCTCGACAGCGGTGCGGATCGCCTGCACCTTCTTCGGGTCGAGGATGTGGACCTGCACTCCCCCGCACACGGTGTTGGCGTTCTTGGACGCGGTGGGGGTGAAGTACATCTCCCGGAACCACACGCCGGGCAGCTTCCTGCGGTTCAGCGCCTGCGCCCAGCGGTAGTCGACATAGGGCGCCCCGATGATCTCGAAGGGGCGGGTGGTGCCGCGTCCTTCCGAGAGGTTGGTGGCCTCGAACAGCCCGGTCCCGGCATAGAGCAGAGCCGTGTCGGGGGTGGGCATGTTGGGGCTGGGCAGCACCCACGGCAGGCCGGTGTCGGCGAAGAGCATGTCGGCCCGATAACCCGAGACCGTGACGACGTCCAGCTTGGCGAGCCGGCCGCCGGCCTTGACGGGCATGAACTCGCCGTTGAAGTAGCGCGCGACCTCTCCGGCGGTCATGCCGTGCTTCTGCACCAGTGCGTCCTGGCCCACACCCGAGGTGTAGTCGGGGGTCATGACCGGCCCGTCGGCGTTTCCGCCATTGGGGACCGGGCGGTCCAGCACGACGAACCTCAGTTTGAGCTTCACCGCGGCGATCATCGCCTGGTACATCGTCCAGATGTAGGTATAGAACCGCACCCCGACGTCCTGGATGTCGAAGACGACGGTCTGGACGCCGGCGTCGGTGAACATCGTCGCGAACTTGTCCGCCTGGGCGCCGTAGGCGTCATAGACCGTGACGCCGGTGCGGGGATCGGTGTAGGTGTCCTCCGAGCCGCCGGCCTGGGCGGTGCCGCGGAAGCCGTGCTCGGGCCCGAAGACCCCTGCGACGTCAACCCGGGCGGCGACCATCGCATCGACGATGCTGCCCATAGTGTCGGTGAGAATGCCGGTCGGGTTGGTGATGACGCCGACCTTCTGACCTCGCAGCATCGACCACTTGGACGCGGCGGCACGATCGGCGCCGGGGACCACCGTGGCGCCAGGTCGTTGCTGACCCCGGGCCGGCAGCACCTGGTGCGAGCCGTCTGGATCGGCTGCCTGGGCCACCCCCGGAGCGACTGCAGCGGCGGCTGCCGAGCCCAGTGCGGCAGCTGAGCCGAGCATCATCGTTCGGCGGGGAATGTGGTGGCGAGTGTTCTGGGACTGATCCTTCTGGGCTGGATCAGGCGTGGATGAGTTGGTGGCCATGGGAAACCGCCCCCTGACAGATGTCGTCGGTTCTGATGATCCGTCCCCACGCTATGCCCGATGGGATCAGGGCCCATGGCCGCCACTCCGCGGCCCGCGGTTGTGGCAGATCCTGGTTCGACTACGCCAGGATCCGCCACAACCTCAGCGCCTCCAGACTTACTGGCGCCGATCACACCAGGGTGACGGCGCTTCCGTCCTCGAGGTAACCGCGGAACATGTCGGTGCTGTTGAAACCGAGCAGGGTGCGCCCGGTCGCGTCCACGGCGATGACGCCGCCGGTGGCCTGCGCGCCGCTGAGCTCCTCGGCGAAGGTGCGGCGCACCGCCTCCTCGACGCCGACTCCCTGGTAGCGGATCCGCGCAGCGATGTCGTGTGCCACCACGCCGCGCATGAAGGCCTCCCCCTGCCCGGTGCACGAGACCGCCACGACGCCGTCGCGGGCAAAGGTCCCCGCCCCGATCACCGGGGTGTCCCCCACCCGGCCGACCGCCTGGTTGGCGATCCCGCCGGTGGAGGTGGCCGCGGCGAGATGACCGGTCACATCCCTGGCGACCGCGCCAACGGTCCCGTGCCGGGGCCCGGAGGTGGCCGCGTCCTGCAGCCGGTGAAGCTGCTCCAGCCGGGCCGGTGTCACGAAGTAGTCGGGCTCGACCGTCTCCAGTCCCCACTCGGCGATCCGGTCGGAGGACGGCGAGACGATGAGGGCGTGCCGGGTCTGCTCCATCACCGCGCGAGCCGCCAGGACCGGATTTCGTGCGAACCGGGACGCCGCCACCGCTCCGGCGCGGCCGTCACCGGCCATCACCGAGAAGTCGAGCTCGGCGCTTCCCGAGGAGGTGAGCGCCGCACCACGGCCGGCGTTGAACAGCGGGTCGTTCTCGAGCTCGATCACCGCGCTGGTCACCGCCTCGAGGGCCGGACCACCGGCTGAGAGAACCCGCTGTCCTGCCACCAGGGCCCGGCGCAGTCCGGCGTGGTACTCGGCGGCCTCCGCATCGGTCAGCGCATGACTGCGCGATCCGGCGCCGCCGTGCACGGCCAGCGAGTAGGCCGTCTTCGGCGTGCCAGCAGGGATGGCTTGAAGTTCCACGAGATCTCCTTCGTCGAGGTGCAAGAGCGGGCGCTGACCTGGGGTCGGCCGTGGTGGTCCACCGACTGCCGGGCAGTCCTGCAGGGCCAGTCCTACAGCACCGCTGTCCGGGGCCGCAGCCCACCGGTCATCATCCCAGCGTCGTCGGCGATCACTCCTGCGGCCAGAAGGCCTCGGTCAGCTTCTCGGCGATCTCCACCGACCCCACCAGAGGGTGCTTGGCCAGCGCCTCGAAGGCCAGCCCGCGATCCTGCTCCAGGACGGCGCGGATCGCCAGCTGCTCAACGGCCTTCATCTGCATCATCAACCCCAGCTCGGCCCCACCGGGCGGCTCGGTCGACAGCGGATGGGCCCCTGCGGCGTCCACCAGGCAGGGAACCTCGATCACCGCATCGGACGGCAGTGCGGCCAGGGTGTGGCCGTTGCGCACATTGACGACCATCTCAGCCCGCTCACCCAGCGCAATGGCGCGCATCAGGGCCAGCGCCACCCGCTCGTACCCGCCGCCCGTCAGGTCGGGGCGCTCCTCACCCTCGTCACGGGCCTCGGCCATATAGGTCGCCTCCCGCTCGTCGTGGGTCGCCGTCCACAGCTCCAGCGCCCGCGCCGGCTCGGCGGTGGCGGCGCGATAGAACCGGCTCTGCTGAGCTTGCAGGAACTCCCCGCGGGTGGCGTCGGCCGACAGGATGGACGCCACCGCCTCGCGATTGCAGTACCAGTAGTAGAGGTACTCGTTGGGCAGTGCTCCGAGCCGCTGCATCCACTCGATGGGGAAGACGTCGGCCTCCTCCAGGCGCGCCAGCTTCTCGGGTTCGGCGAGCACCTCGGCGACCAGATCGCGCCCGTGGTACCAGGCGTGCCGCAGCCAGCCCAGGTGGTTGAGCCCGACGTAGTCCAGGGACAGTTCGAATTCGCTGGCCCCGTACAGCGCCCCGACCCGGTTGCCCAGTCCCGAGGGGGTGTCGCAGATCCCGATCACCCGCTGGCCCAGCACGGTCTGCATGAGCTCGGTCATGATCCCGGCCGGATTGGTGAAGTTGATGACGAAGGCCTTCGGCGCCTCGGCGGCGACGGTCCGGGCGATCTCCAGAGCCACCGGGCCGGTCCGCAGCGCGAAGGCGATCCCGGCCGCGCCGGTGGTCTCCTGGCCCAGCACTCCCAGATCCAGCGCGGCGCGCTCATCGTGGACCCGGCCCGCCAGTCCCCCGACCCGGATCGCCGAGAAGACGAAGTCGGCCCCCCGCACCGCCTCGGCGAGATCGGTCGTGGTGTGCAGGGTGGGCCCGGGGCGATCCCCCTGGGCCTGGGTCAGGACGTTCCTGATGACCTGGAGTCGATCGGCCTCGGTGTCGTGGAGCCACAGATCATCGATGAGATCACCGTGCTGGGACAGCAGGGCATTGAAGACCAGCGGCACACGAAACCCGCCGCCACCGAGCAGAGCCAGCTTCATACCGTCATCCTCACGCCTGTCGCCTCACGTCTCGTCCTCGACCCGACCGGTCATGGCGCCCGACCCGGACTGCGGCACCCCGCCACAACCGCGGTCAACTGCGCCGCCAGACGTCGGCGAGCATAGTCGAGACGCCGGCGGAACCGGCCCCGTGAGGACCTCTCCCGCCTAGGCTGCCCTCATGGTGAAAGCGGAGCGCATCCCGAAGAAGATCTACGAGCGTGAACTCAAGAAGCTGCAGGCGAAGCTCGTCGACATGCAGGCCTGGGTCCAGGAGTCCGGAGCCCGCATCGTCGTCATCTTCGAGGGACGGGACGCCGCGGGCAAGGGCTCGACCATCAAGCGGGTCAGCGAGTACCTCAACCCCCGTGTGACACGCATCGTCGCCCTTCCCACCCCGACCGAGCGCGAGAAGACGCAGTGGTACTTCCAGCGCTACGTGGCGCACCTGCCGGCCGCCGGGGAGATCGTCCTGATGGACCGTTCTTGGTACAACCGCGCCGGGGTGGAGAAGGTGATGGGCTACTGCACCACCGACGAGTACCAACGCTTCCTCCGCCAGGCGCCGATCTTCGAACGGATGCTCGTCGAGGACGGCATCATCCTGCTGAAGTACTGGTTCAGCGTCTCCGATGTGGAGCAGGAGAACAGGTTCAGGTCACGGGCCGACGACCCGATGCGCCGCTGGAAGCTCAGCCCCAACGACATGGTCTCCATCACCAAATGGGAGGACTACTCCCGGGCCAAGGACGCCATGCTGATCCACACCGACATTCCCGAGGCCCGCTGGTTCGACGTCGACAACGAGGACAAGCGCCGCGGCCGGCTCAACATGATCCACCACCTGCTGAGCCAGGTGCCCTACACCGACATCGAGAGAGCGCCGATCGAGATCCCGAGTCGTCCGCCCTCCAAGGGGTACGAGCGCCCACCGCTCTCGCAGACCCGGCGAGTCCCCGACTTCGCCGCCACCCTGCTCTGACCTGCGGAGCTCCTCCAGTTGGTGGCCGCCGGCTCTGATGAGGGCCGGCGAAATGGACCGGAGTCCACAGCAGAAAGTCGTTGACAGCCCAGAATCTACAGCAGTAGAGTCGGGGCCGCGTGGTCCCCTCGGACTGCGTGCAGTATGCGACGCGTGGCGCTGGAGCCACGGGGAGGGGCACAACGCACGTGGCTCAGATCTCATCGGCGCAGGAACAGGCGGATCCCTCGATGGGTCCGCGGTCGAGGCGGTCGGCAAGGCAGCTGCGCCGCAGACGCCGCAGACCCAGCGACTACCTCTACTTCGTCCTGTTCGCCGGACCGAATGTCGCCCTCATCACGGCATTCGTCTACTACCCGCTGTTCATGAATCTCAACTACTCCAGGCTCAACTGGCGCATCGGTGCCGACACGGCCAAGGTCATCGGTCTGGACAACTACAAGGAGTTCTTCACCTCGCCCACCGGCCTGTCGGTGTGGAAGGTCACCCTCATCTTCACGGTGTGCACGGTGCTCGGCTCGATGATCCTCGGACTCATCATGGCCGTCGTGGTCAACCAGAAGCTCCCTGGCACCACCTTCACCCGCACCGCTCTGTTCTCCCCCTACGTGCTCTCGGGGGTCGGCGTGGCTCTGGTGTGGTCGTTCATGTTCGACCCGCAGATGGGCATCCTGCGCTACGTCTTCGAGTGGTTCGGCAAGTCCTCACCCCAGTGGTTCCTCCACGACAACACCACCCTCACCGCAGCGATCATCGTCTACGTCTGGAAGTACCTGGGCTACTGCACGGTGCTGTTCTTCGCAGGGCTCCAGTCCATCCCCCAGGACCTCTTGGAGGCGGCCAGGATGGACGGCGCCTCCAAGGCGCAGACCTTCTTCCGCGTCACCCTGCCCCTGCTGAGCCCGACCACCTTCTTCCTGATGGTCTCGATGACCCTCAATGCCATGCAGGCCTTCGACATCCTGCAGATCCTCAAACCCACCGGTGAGGGCGTCAACACCTTCGTCTTCGAGATCTACCGGCAGTCCTTCGGCATCTACCAGCGCGCCGGCTACGCCTCAGCCATCTCGGTGGTGCTCTTCCTCACCTTGGCGCTGATCACAGTGATCCAGTTCAGATTCGTCGACCGGAAGGTGCACTACGCATGAGCACAACCACCGGGTCGCTGCCGACGCCCTCCAGGCACCGGTCCTCCGGCCGCCGGACAGACAGCAGACGCGCACTCTCCGCCACCCTCACCGGCTACCTGCCGATGATCCTGGCCCTCATCGTGATCGCCTTCCCACTGCTGTGGATGCTCTCCTCATCCTTCAAGGCCAGCTCGGAGATCGTCACCGCCAATCCCAGCTTCCTGCCCCACCGCCCCACACTGCGCAACTACGCAGACGTGGCCGGTGCCCTTCCGATCGGAAGACTGTTCGCCAACAGTGCGGTCGTCACCATCGTTGGCGGCGGCGTGAAGCTGCTGCTGGCCATCACCACCGCCTATGCGGTCGTCTTCATCGACACCATCTGGTCGAAGTTCGTCTTCGCCTTCGTCCTCGCCGCCCTGATGTTCCCGGGAGAGGCGGCGATCATCCCGAACTACATCACCATCGCCACGATGGGCGGGCGCAACACCCTGTGGGGAATCATCCTCCCCGGCCTCGGATCGGCATTCGGCACATTCCTCATGCGGCAACAGTTCCTGACGCTCCCGCGCAGCCTGCTGGAGGCCGCCGAGATCGACGGTGCCGGCCACTGGCGCAAGTTGTGGCGCATCGTCGTGCCGGTCTCGATCCCCACCATCGCCACCGTCGGACTCATCACCATCGTCACCGAGTGGAACTCCTACCTGTGGCCCCTCATCATCACCGACACCCCGTCGCACATGACCCTTCCGGTGGGTCTGAACCTGCTGAAGTCCGCCGAGTCCAGCACCGGGGTCTACGGGACGCTGATGGCCGGCGCCACCCTGATCATCGTCCCCATCCTCATCATCTTCGCCGCTCTGCAGAAGTACATCGTCGCCGGCCTCACCCAGGGCGCTGTGAAGGAGTAGCGGCACGCGCCGGCACGCGCCCCACGTTCGTGATCCATCCCGCAATGCATCATCTGAAAGGAACCCTGTGAACAGATTCGGAAAGGCGCTCACGGTCGGCATCGCTGCCACCGTCGCCCTCGCCATGACCGGTTGCGGCCCCGACACCTCGGGATCGGCCGGCTCATCACCCAGCTCCACCACCGACTTCTCCGGCGTCCAGCCCGCGAAGGAGATCTCGTTCTGGGGCAACCACCCTGGTAACTCGATCGCCTTCGAGACCGAGATGGCCAAGAAGTTCCAGAAGAAGACCGGCATCAAGGTCAATATCGTCTCCGCCGGATCCAACTACGACGAGGTGGCTCAGAAGTTCCAGACCGCTCAGGTCGGCGGCGGTGCCGGCGACCTGGTCGTCGTCTCGGACGCCACCTGGTTCGGCGCCCATCTCAACGGCTCCATCGCGCCGGTCGACGAGGTCTTCAAGGCCGCCAAGCTGGACACCAGCAGCTACTACAAGTCGCTCTACGACGACTACAGCTACGAGGGCGCCCACTACGCCGTGCCCTACGCCCGCTCCCTGCTGGTCTACATCTACGACAAGGACGCGTTCAAGAAGGCCGGGTTGCCCGACAAGGCGCCGGCCACCTGGGACCAGGTGGAGCAGTACTCCAAGAAGCTGAAGGCGGCCAATCCCAAGCAGATTCCCTTCACCTGGGCCAGCGACACCTCATACGTCTCCTGGGGAGTCACCAGTCTGCTGTGGGCCAATGGCGGCGATTGGAGCAACAAGTGGGACTTCTCGCCGATGACCAGCGACAAGACCATCTCCTCCCTGACCTTCGCCCAGGACTCCGTCAAGCAGGGATGGGCCCAGGTGCTCAACGGCGACCCGTCAACGGTCTTCGGCTCCGGCGCGATAGCGCAGATGATCAACTCCTCCGGTGGTATCTCGGGGATCAAGGGCGCCGCGAAGTTCAATGTCGGCGTCGGCGTGCTGCCCACCGGGCTCACCGGTGACACGAAGATCGTGCCCTCCGGCGGCGCAGGTCTGGCCATCAACGCCAAGACCACCCCCGCGAAGAAGCTCGCCGCGGCCATGTTCGCCGACTACCTGACGAGCTCGGCCAACACCGTCGACTTCTCCCAGATCACCGGCTACGTCCCGGTGCGCACCGACGCCGACACCGCCTCGCTCACTGCCGCCAATCCCGACTTCCAGGCCGTCCTCGACTCCCTGAAGCGCCTCAGGCCGCAGAGCTACGCGCGAGTGCTGGTGCCCGGCGGCGCCAGCACCCTCGACTCCAGCCTGATGAAGATCCTGGTCGACAAGGCGGACGTCAAGCAGACCATGACGGCGGCCCAGACCACCATCAAGGGCGACTACGAGCAGAATGTCAAGAAGTAACCCACCGGTCACCGGCATCGACCCATAGATGCCACGCGGTCTCCTCGGTGCCCCACACTCTCAGGGCGCCGAGGAGACCTTTCGGCGCATCAGCACATCCTCAACCGCAAAGCGATCAACCATGACAGACGTCCACGCCCACCGCGGTCTCAACCGCCAAGCCCCCGAGAACACCATCGCCGCCTTCGAGAAGGCCTACTCCGCCGGTGTCCGGTGGATCGAGACCGACACCGACGTCATCGCCGACGGCACCCCGATCGTCATGCATGACGCCGCCACCGACCGGACCACCGACCGCCCCGGCTCGATCTACGACCTCACCTCGTCCGACCTCGGGACGCTGGACGCCGGCTCCTGGTTCTCCACCGAGTTCGCCGGGGAACCGGTACCGACCCTGCATCAGCTGATCGACTTCCTCAACGGCCATCCGATGAATCTCAACCTGGAGCTCAAGGGCAACCAGCAGGGCGGCCGGCAGGCGATCGCACTGGTCGAGGCGGCCATCACCGAACTGAATCGTCTGGATCCCAGCATCGAGGTGATCGTCTCCTCCTTCGCCCCCCTGCAGCTGGCCGAGATGTCCCGGCGCACAGACCGGTTCGCCCTCGCCCTGCTGGCCGACAGCCGGGACCTGCGTGCGAACTGGCGGGCGACCATCGAGTTGTGCGGGGCCACCCTGATCCATCCCAGTACCACGCTGGCCACCCACGAGGCGGTGGACGAGTACCTGGCGGCCGGGCTCAGGGTCAATGTCTGGACCATCAATGACCTGGGCACCGCGAACAAGTACCGCAACTGGGGATGTGGCGTCATCACCGACATCGCCGACCAGATGATCGGGTTCTGAGCAGCAGCAACGACGGCTACTCCAGGCTCTCCTGGTCCTGATGGCAACCGCACGACGCCCTCACCTGGAGGGTCATCGGAAACAGCGTCCGCGTGCCTGGCTCCGGCGGCCCGGTCAGCGCCGCTATCGCCGCCTCGGCCATCGCCTCGAAGGGCTGTCGGACGGTGGTCAGCGGTGGCCAGCTGTAGGCCGTCTCAGCAGTACCGTCCAGGCTCACGACCGCGACGTCGTCGGGGATCCGCAGGCGGCGCTGATGCAGAGCATGCATCACCCCTATCGCGATCTGGTCCGAGGCCGCGAAGATCGCGGTCGGCGGCTCGGGCCGGTCGAGAAGGTCCTGAGCCCCCTGGTGGCCGCCGCCGCGATCCCAGGCCGTGATCGCCGGCGACAGCAGCGGCAGCTGCCGCTCCTCCAGGACCGCCTGCCAGGCGTCCCGGCGGAAGTCCGCGCGATCGTCGGGCAGCGGCCCTCCGACGTAGCCGATCCTGATGTGACCGTGACCGACCAGATGCTCGGTGGCCAGCCGTGCCCCCATCGCGAGATCGGCGCCGAAGGCGGGAATCTCTCCGACCGGTGTGGAGCGGTCGAGCAGCACCCTGGGGATGCGAGGGTCTCCGGCCTGGTAGAGCTCAGTGTTCACCAGACGGCAGTTGAAGATGAGACTGTCAACGCCGCGGTTGACCAGGCTTGCGACCACCTCCTTCTCGGTGCCCGCGTCCTCATGGGTGATGCTCAGCAGAATCGAGCTCGCTCGGCGCCGGGCGGCCACGTCGATGGCGTCGACGAACTCGCTGAAGTACGCATTGAGGATCTCGGGCACGACGACCCCGATCAGCCCGGTTGAACCGGTCTTGAGCGCGCGAGCCGAGGGATTGGGATGATATCCCAGCTCTCTGATGGCCTCCAGGACTCGTCTGCGAGTCTGGCTGGCCACCGGCCTCGGCCCGTTGTTGACCACATAGCTGACGACCGCGGTCGAGACCCCGGCCCGACGGGCCACATCCGCCCGTGTCGTGGGTCTGCTCTCCCCGCTGGTCACGTACCTCTCCTTGCTGTGGACACGGACTCCGGCAACCGGACTCGACGCACTGAGGAATCATGCGACGAGCGCCTCGGGCCGCACCCCGCGATCACCGAGGATTGTATCGGTGCTGTCTCGAGCGCCGCCGTCGCGTCGGGATCATCGGGCTACCTTCAGGTCGCCACATCCTGACGCGCTGGTCACGCGGGTCGGTGGTCCCTGAAGCGCCCTGGTGTGGGAGCTGAGAGCAGCCGCGTCGGCCGGCCTGTGGAGGCCACCACGGGCGATGGGTGCACGCTCCACGTCATCTGAGGGCGACGTCTCCCAATCTACTTGAGTAGAGTAGTGGCTGCCCGCTCGATTCCCGACCGTGCTGGGACAGCTGCCAACCCCATGAGGCAAGGAGCACCGAGGCCGTGAAACTGGACCCCCGTCAGACCCAGATCGCCCACCTGCGCGCAGGGGGCTCGTCACTCATCATCGACACCACCCTCGGCCAGCAGCCCATGATCCTTCACTGGGGACCAGATCTCGGAGCACTGCCCCTGTCGGCCCTGAGCGCTCTCGCAGCGGTGTCCTGCGCGCCCAGTTCGGGCGGCCAGTTGAGCACTCCGCCGCGAGTCGGCGTCATTCCTCTTGGATCAGGAGGATGGATGGGGCGCCCCGGCCTCGTCGGTCACCGCGCCGACGGCACGGCCTGGTCCCCCAGGCTCAGCTGCACCGGCCTCGAGATCGATGCCGAGAGTGCGCGCCTGCTCACAGCGGAGCACCAGGCATCGCAGGCCGTCAGCGCCAGTTCGGGGCGACTCGTCTACCACCTGCAGGACGCCGAGGCAGGCCTTGACCTCGCGCTCACGATGGAGCTGCTCCCCCAGGGGCTGCTACGGATGCGGGCCACCCTGCTGAACACCGGAGCCCGGAGTGACACCGCCGATCAGACGTACTTCCTCGACGAACTCTCATTCGCGCTCCCGCTGCCGCTCAGCGCCTCAGAGATTCTCGACTTCAGTGGCCGCTGGGGACTGGAACGCGCACCTCAGCGTCGTCAGGTGGAGGTCGGCTGTCATCTGCGTGAGAGCCGCCATGGACGCCCTGGGTTCGACTCCGCCATGATGATGTACTGCGGCGAGCCGGGCTTCGACTTCGCCCACGGCCGCCTCTGGGGCTTGCACGTCGGCCACTCGGGCAACTCCCGCTCCTGGCTCGAGCGCACCAGCACGGGCCGCCAGGTGATCGCCGGCGGCGAGCTGCTGCTCCCCGGCGAGGGGAGGCTCGCGGCCCGGCAGACCTACACCTCCCCATGGGTGTACGCGCAGTACGCAGAGGGACTGGACGCCGCGGCCCGCCAGCTGCACCGCTGGGAGCGCACCCTTCCCAGCCATCCCGGGGCCGACCGGCCGGTGAGTCTCAACGTCTGGGAGGCGGTCTACTTCAACCACGACCTCGAGACGCTGCTGAACCTCGCCGCACGGGCGGCGCGGATCGGGGTGGAGCGCTTCGTGCTCGACGACGGCTGGTTCAAGGGTCGTCGCAATGACCGCGCCGGCCTGGGCGACTGGACCGTCGACCCGCAGGTGTGGCCCCAGGGCCTGCACCCACTGGTCGATCGCGTCCGCTCGCTCGGCATGCAGTTCGGCCTCTGGGTGGAACCCGAGATGATCAGCATCGACTCCGACCTGGCCCGATCCCATCCCGACTGGATCATGCGGGCACGCTCCGAACTGCCGACCGAGTGGCGCCACCAGCAGGTCCTGAACCTCACCATCCCGCAGGCATGGGATCATCTGCGCGACCGCCTCGACACACTCATCGACGAGTATGCGATCGACTATCTGAAATGGGACCACAACAGAGATCTCATCGAGTCCGGCGACGCCACATCCGGCGGATCCGCCGCCGTCCACGAGCAGACCCTGGCCTGCTACCGACTGATGGACGCCCTGCGCAGCAGGCACCCAGGACTCGAGATCGAGTCCTGCGCCTCAGGCGGTGGACGAATCGATCTGGAGATGCTGTGCCACGTCCAGCGCGTCTGGCCGTCGGACTGCATCGACCCGCACGAGCGCCAGAGCATTGTCCGCTGGACCTCACAGCTGGCGGCACTGGAGTATCTCGGCTCCCACATCGCCTCGCCGCGCTCGCACACGACCGGCCGGGTCTCCGACCTGTCCTTCCGCGCCGGCACGGCGCTGTGGGGACATCTCGGTTTCGAGTGGGATCTCCTCTCAGCGACCGACGAGGACATGTCCCGGCTCGCTGAATGGGTGAGCTTCTTCAAGCAGCACCGCCAGCAACTCTTCACAGGAGATATCGTCCGCCGGGACGTGGCCGATGGTTCCATCTGGTTGCACGGCGTCGTCTCCCAGGACCGGTCACAGGGTCTCTATCAACTCGTCACGCGTCACCGCTCGCCGTTGTCACCGAGGGGGATGATGCCCATTCCGGGGCTGGACCGGGATCGGAGCTACCGGCTCCGAACCGTCCTGGTGGGCGGCGGACCGGCAGGCCTCGTGCTGCCGCCATGGGCCTCGGAGCCCGGCGGGATCGTGGTGCCGGGAGCGGTCCTCGAGGATGTCGGCGTCCACTCCCCCTTGCTCAATCCGGATCAGGTGCTCATCCTCAAGGCGGAGGTGGAACAACAATGATGGGACAAGGACCACTACAGATCGGTGAGCTGCTGCTCGCCTTCGTGCTCACCTCGCTCGTCGGGCTCGAGCGCAATATCCGCGGCAAGGGCGCCGGCATGCGCACCCAGGCGATCGTCGGAGTCGCCTCCGCGATCTTCCTGATGGTGAGCAAGTACGGATTCTTCGACGTGCTCGGGCCCAATGTCACCCTCGATCCGTCCCGGGTGGCGGCCCAGATCGTCTCGGGAGTCGGCTTCCTGGGCGCTGGACTCATCATCACTCAGCACAGCCGGGTGCGAGGGCTGACGACCGCTGCCTCGGTGTGGGAGTGCGCGGCGATCGGGACCGCCGCCGGAGCCGGGCTGTGGCTGCTGGCCATCGTCGTCACCGCGCTGCACTTCGTCATCACCTTCGGGTTCAACTGGTTGCAGGAACGCCTACCCAACAAGGGCCGCTATCCCTCGTACCTGGACATCAGCTACCTGGACGGTCAGGGCCTGCTCCGCGAGCTGTTGTCGACCATCACGAGGGCGGGATGGGCGGTGCAACGCTCCCAGCCCAGGCGCTCAGGACATGAGCTGGCACGTCTGGTACTCGAGCTCGAGGGCGCCAAGGACACCGCCCCACTCATATCGAGTCTCAGCGAGATCGACGGCGTCTCCTCGGTGGAGGTGCTGCCAGAAGTCGACCTCGACTAGTCCGCGTCACGCAAACACACTCACCTGTGAACGTGCACGCGTACGCAGTCACGTCTACCGACAACTCGGTACGGGCGCTCAATTCGGATGACCGGATTGGTCAGCCACTCTGTTGCGACCGTCTCGTCGCCCGGGTGGGTGGTTTCTGCGGAGCTGTCTCTACGCTCACGTGGCCGAGAGTTCTTCGTTGCGTTTCACTGGTCTCGGTGCTCGTAAAAGTGGCGAAGGAATTCTGTGGCTGTTACACGCGATACCAATTCGTCAGCGCTCTCAGGGAGGCCAAGCAGCTTCGCGCTGAAGTCCAGCCCACCCGAGCCGCACGCCACGCTCGGCCGTATTGCTTCCACCAAGCGGGCCACAACTTCATCCGACCCTGCGTCGGCGTCGAGTGCGAACTTGTCTGCCAGTGGCGGAGAGTATGCCAGAACGTCGTCTCGCGTGATACCGAGCCAGATGAGCGCCCACCGCTCTCGCAGACCCGGCGGGTCCCCGACCACGCCGCCACCCTGCTCTGACCCGCGGAGGTCGTTCACCACGTGGCTCGCCGGTCCCAGCCCTCGTCCAGGCCGAGTACCTCAGCCGGCCGGGATTCTGGGGCACCGATGGGTGCACGTCTGGGGGCGCCGGCGTCCTCGTGGAATCGCGGCTGCGACACTGGAGAGGTAATGCGTCGCGCGGACCGATCGTTCCGCACTGACATCGTTCCGACACGGAGACTCATGGAGATCGACGATGCGCGGGCATCGCCCCCGCCTCCTGACGACGAGGACGTGGACGTGGCACGGCTCGCATCCAGGGGCACACACCGGGTCGCGGCTGCGGTGGCCCGGATCCTCAGCCCGCCGTACGTCGTCTCGCTGGTGTGGGTCGTCGCCTGCCTGACCACGTCGGCGGATCCTCGTGTCCGGCTCACCTGCCTTGCCATGGGGCTCGTCTTCCTGGTGGCAGGCCCGTACCTCACTCTGGCGGTGCTGTTGAGGATCGGTGCGGTCAGCGATGCCCAGGTGGTCCGTCGCGCCGAACGCCATTGGTTGTACGGCCTCATTCTGGTGTGGGTGATGATGGGCGCGGCGGGCCTGCTGATCATCAGAGCTCCCAGTGAGCTGGTGGCGGTCGCGGCTGCGATGTTCACGGGTCTTGGACTGGTGGGACTGGCCAATCTGGTGACCAAGGCGAGCTCTCACCTGGCGACCCTTGCCGGGGCAGCCGTCGTCCTGTGGCTGCTGTGGTGGCCTGCCGGGGTCTGCTGCGCGCTGGCCGTGCCGCTCGCCGGCTGGGCTCGAGTCGATGAGGGGCGTCACTCCTGGCCCCAAGTCATTCTGGGCACAGTTCTCGGTGGGATGGGTGGAGCCTGCTACCTGCTCTACGCGAGGGTCTGATGACCTGAGCGTCCCCTGGGTGACGGCCGTCGTCACTTGTCGATGGAGCCGTCGACCTCGTCGAGGAACCAGTCCGGAGTCCCCTGCACGTCATCGAACACCGCCTCATCGGACAGCGAGGACGCGAGAAGGCACGTCTGCCGAGTGATCTGCGCAGTCCGGATGCGGCCCGACCCGCGCACGGGCCGGGCCCACACCTCAGCGTCGACCGCGCCCGGGGATCAGACGTGCCGAGTTGAGGATGAATGCGGTCTCCGAGCCGACGTGCACTATCGCGGCGAGCACCGGGGTGAGGTAGCCGAACGCCGCCAGCACCATCCCGATCAGATCGACCAGGATCGTGCCCACGAAGTTGGCCATCACGATCCGACGCGCCCGGCGCGCAGTGCCGACCGTGCGCACCAGATCGTCGAGATCGGAGCTGATGAGGACGACGTCAGCACTCTCCCGGGCGATGTCGGTGCCCGACCCCATCGCGATCCCGACATCGGCGCGGGCCAGTGCCGGCGCGTCGTTCACCCCGTCGCCGACCATCGCCACCTTGTGGCCTGCGGCGCGCTCGGCCTCGATGACCGTCAGCTTCTGCTCGGGGAGCAGCCCCGCCCGCACCTCGCCGACGCCGATCTGCCCGGCCACCGCCCGGGCGGTCTGCTCGACGTCGCCTGTGAGCATCAGGGTCCGCAGACCCATCCGGTGCAGCTCGGCCACCGACCGGCCGGCGGAGTCGCGCACCGCGTCGGCCAGCAGGATCGTCCCGATGTAGCGTCCGTCGATCCCCACGTGCACGGCGGTGGCGACGCTCTGGTCGGCCACCTGCTCGGGGACGTCGGGCACCAGTGCACGGTTCCCGGCATCGACCCGCTGGCCGGCCACCGTCGCCGAGACCCCTCTGCCCGGCTGATAGCCGAACCCCTCGCACGACGGGATCGACAGGCCCTGCGCGCGGGCGTGGGCCACGATGGCCTGGCCCAGCGGGTGCTCGGAGGAGGACTCCGGGACGGCTGCCGCGCCGAGCAGTTCATCGGCCGAGACCCCCTCGGCCGGCCGGACCCCCACCACGACGGGCTGCCCGACGGTGAGTGTTCCGGTCTTGTCGAAGACGATGGTGTCGACCGCCGACAGCGCCTCGAGATGCGTCCCGTCCTTGACGAAGGCACCCGCCCGCGCGATCCGGGCGATCGCCGCCAGCACCGCCAACGGGGTCCCGGCTGCGATCCCACAGGCACCGGCCACCACGATCACCGAGATGGTCGAGGTGAGATCACGGGTGACCAGATAGGTGATCGCGGCACCGATCAGCGCGAGATAGACCAGCCAGGCAGCCAGCCGGTCGGCGAGTCGCTGCACCGGCGGCTCGGAGGACTGCGCCTGACGGACCGCCGCCACGATCCGCCCGTAGGAGGACTCGGCACCGACCCGTTCGGCCCGCACGTCCAGAGCACCGGTCTGGTTGATCGATCCGGAGAAGACGCCGTCGCCCACCCCGACCGCCACCGGCAACGACTCCCCGGTGATCCGCGACTGGTCAACCGTCGACCGGCCGGTCACCACCACGCCGTCGACCGGGACCCGTCCGCCGGGTGCCACCACCACCAACTGCCCCGGGGCCACCTCGGACAACGCCACCTCGGCGACGCCGTCCTGCTGCCGCACCTGGACCGTGCTGGGCAGGAAGGACATCAGGTCGGTGAGCGCCTCCCGGCCGCGATCCATCGACAGATCCTCAAGGATCTCTGCGGCCAGCACGAACACCGCGATCACCAACGAGGTGGCCCACTCCCCGATCGCCGCGGCGGCGGCGATCGCGATGAGCATCGACAGCTCCATGCTCATCCGCCGGTGCCACACGTCCCGCCACGCCTCGACCAGGATCGGCCAGCAGCCGACCAGCAGACCGGCGAGGGCCACCACCGGCAGATGCGGCGAGGGCCAGGTCAGGCCCAACGCCACTGCCACCGCGCATGCGGCGACCAGGACGGTGCGCGCCAGATCCCCGCGGTCGATCCTCGCCCACAGGCTGCGGTCCTCGACGGTGGGTGAGCCGGCGTCCGGCGGCTCGCCGACTCCGGCGAGGTCGGTGGTCTGGACGGTCATCGCGGGCACTGCCCGGCCGACTGCCGGCTCTCCCCCGGCTGCCCCGCGTCGCTGCCGACCGGCAGACCGTCGGCGCCGACCGGCAGTCCGTCGGCGCCCAGGTGATGGGCCGGGATCCCGTCGACGACGTGCTCCGCCTGGAACACCGCATGGCTGACGAGCTGGCGGGCGTGCTCGTCAACCAGGCTGTAGAACACCCGGGTGCCCTCCCGGCGGGTCGCCACGATCCTGCCCCAGCGCAGTTTCGCCAGGTGTTGGGACACCACCGTCGGGGACTTGCCGACCTGCTCCGCGATCTCCCCGACCGACAACTCAGCCTCGCGCAGCGCCAGGATGATCCGGACCCGGGTGGCGTCCGACAGCAGCGAGAACACCTCGGCGGCCAGATCGGCGTACTGGCTCTCCGCGTCGAACGTGCATCTCTTCGTATCTGCACACATGCTTAGATAGTACGGCAGATCTCACCGCTGCGCGGGTGCCGAGCGCAGAATGTCGAGGCCCAGCTCGCGGGACAGCAGCTCAGCCGCCCGGCCCGCACGCACACTGTTCCCCTGGGCGTCCAGCAGCGGGGAGAAGGCGCCGAATCCTCCCTTGCCCGGGGAGGAGGCCGTGATCCCGCCACCGATACCGCTCTTGCCGGGAACCCCGACCCGCAGCATCCACTCCCCCGACGCCTCGTAGAGGCCCGCCACATTCATCGCGACCAGCGCGACCCGGGCGGCCTCGGCGCAGACCACCTGGTCACCGGTGAGCGGATTCACCCCGCCGTCGGCCAGCGTGGCGCCCATCACGGCCAGATCCACGGCGGTCACCTCCAGACAGCACTGGTCGGTGTAGAGCTCCACCGCCTCCTGCGGATCGCCCCGCAGCGCTGCCCTGGACCTCAGCAGCAGGGCGAGCGATCGATGGCGCAGGTTGGTGGCGCGCACCGCCTCGACGGTGTCCGTGTCCAGGCTGAGATCGCGTCCGGCGAAGCGGCACAGACCCTCCCGGATGAACTGCCAGCGCTCCTCGCACCGGCCCCCTGGGACCAGGCTGGTGGTGGCGATCGCCCCCGAGGTGACCATCGGGTTGGTCCGCCCTCGTGGGCTGCGCTCGACCGGCTCCAGCGAGTTGAAGGGCAGTCCGGTGGCGGTCATCCCCACCAGATCGTCGACGGCCCGGGCGCCGATCGCGTCGCAGACCAGGGCCAGCACGAAGGGCTTCGAGACGCTCATGATGAGGAAGGGGATCCGCGAGTCGCCCGCCTCGAAGGTGGCACCCTCGACATCGGCCAGCGCCAGGCCGAAGTGGCTGGGGTCCGCACCGGCCAGTGCCGGGTAGACGGTCGAGAGCTCTCCCTCCTCGACCCCGCGCAGTTCCTCGTGGGCCCGCCGCAGAAGGTCCTCGATCGGGGCGTCGGCGGGCAGCGACCCGGTGGAGACGTAGCTCCTGGGATCGGCGTGGGGCCTCGGGGTACGCATGGTGAACTCCTCCGGTCCGAGCATAGGGCCGACGCCCCTCCCGGCCCTCTCCCGGAGCCCCCGACCACCGCGGACGTAAGGTGCAGACACGCTTGACTGAAGGAGGCCCCACATGGGCGCACTGACCGACACTTTCACCCTGTCCACCGGAGCAAGGATCCCCGAGGTGGGATTCGGCACCTGGCAGATTCCCGACGGCGACACCGCATACAACGCGGTCCGGACCGCCCTGGAGACGGGCTACCGGCATATCGACACCGCCCACGGATACGGCAACGAGGCCAGCGTGGGCCGCGCCATCCGCGACTCGGGAGTCCCGCGTGAGGAGATTTTCGTCACCTCGAAGTTGCCCGCAGCGGCCAAGACCCACGATGAGGCCGTCACCCGGATGGAGGAGTCCCTGGCGCATCTGGATCTCGGCTACATCGACCTCTACCTCATCCACGCGCCCTGGCCCTGGGGCCAGCACGAGAAGCGTTTCGACGAGGGCAACCTGGCCGCCTGGGAGGTGCTGCAGGAAGGCCTCGGCGACGGCCGGCTCAAGGCGATCGGCGTCTCGAACTTCGACGTGCACGATCTGGAGAACGTTCTCACCAAGGGTGACGTCGCCCCCGCGGTCAACCAGATCCAGTACTACATCGGCTTCACCGAGCCGGTGATCTCCGGCTTCTGCCGCGACCACGACATCCTGGTGGAGGCCTACTCGCCGCTGGCCACCGGCGACATCCTCGACAACGCCGCGGTCCAGGCGATCGCCGACGCCCATCAGGTCAGCCTCGCCCAGGTGGCGCTGCGGTTCTGCCTGCAGAACGGCGTCCTGCCGCTGCCCAAGGCCGTCGGACCCGACCACATCCGCGCCAATGCGGCCCTGGACTTCCAGCTCAGCGACGAGGAGATGGCCCGGCTCAACGAGCTGCCGGACGCCGCCCCGGGGCACTACCACAACGCCACCCAGGGCTGAGGCTGGACGCCCCCTGCAGCCGGCGGGGCCGGGAGGTGCCGGACCGGTCGGCCGCGCCCCGTCCCGGCCGGGCCGGGCCGGGAGCTCAGTTGTCGGAGCGGGAGAACCGGTTGCTCATGAGGTTGCTGGCGATGACCAGCACCTTTCCCAGCAGCGCGTCGGTCTCGGCGCGCAGCTGCTCGGCGATCGTCTCATTGGCGCCCGCCAGGACCCGACGGATCTGATCCTGGTCCGCCTGCCCGTTCGCCGGGTTCTCGCGGTTCCCGGAGCCGGCCGACGCCGCCAGGGCGGCGTCGGTCACCCGGACACCGGCATGCCCGGCGGCCAGCGTCCTCTCCTGGTAGCGCTCGATCTCGGGGATGATCTCGTTGAAATGGCCGTCGGCCAGCGCCGCGATGAGGCGCTGCGCCCAGTAGAGACTGTCGGTACTGACCCGACCGGTGGTGTTCGCCAGGTAGTCGGGGGTGCGGTCCACATTGGTGTACAGCGGCACCAGGGTGTTGAACGGGTTCGAGGCGAAGGCGACCCACTGCAGCGACCGGCTCGACTCGGGCCGGTAGGGACGTACCTGCAGGATCGACAGCTCGGAGTGCCGATTGATGCCGATCGGGCGCAGCAGATGCCTCTGGGCCTCGGTGCCCAGGGCCGAGTACGGGTCGTACCGGGTGCCCTGGTAATGCAGACTCAGCACGTACTTGATGTCCTCGAGGGTGATCCGCCGCTCCGGCACCCGCGACCAGGGGATGTCGTCGGAGGCCGGGGTGTACCGCGCCGTCGGCCCGTCCCAGTCCTCGGCGTGCGGGTTGAGGGCCCGTTGCATGCTCCAGGCACGCGGGGAGTTGTAGACGTGGTCGGCATCGGAGTGGGAGCCGAAGGCCTCCCGCGGGTTGAGGACGCCACCCGGCAGGGCACCTGTCGGCCCGCCATCCGAGGCGCCACCGGCCCGGGCCGCCAGGAATCCGCTGGGCCCGGTCCCGGGCAACCGCAGGTCCAGGAAGTTGCCGGCCAGGAACTCCCGCAGGTCCGAACTGGCCAGGTGCTCGCGCCCCTCGCCGAAGGCGTCGTCGAGGTCGAAGGAGTCGATACCGAGCTGGTTGGGCATCGTGACGTATCGGTCGTCGGGCACCCGCTTGGCGATCCAGTGGTGGCCGCCGACCGTCTCCAGCCACCAGATCTCCTCGGCGTCGCTGAAGGCGATGCCATTCATCTCGTAGGTGCCGAACTGCTCCAGCAGTTGCCCGAGCCGCAGCACACCCTCTCGGGCGGTGCGGATGTACGGCAGCACGATGGTGACCAGATCCTCCTCGCCGATCCCGCCGGCCACCTCGGGCCGGTAGTCCTCCTGGCCCGGCGTCCCGCATGCCGGCTGGTACTCGACCAGCGGATCGGCGCCCAGCACCCGCTCGTTGCTGGTGAGGGTCTCGGTGGCACTCATGGCGACGTTCGCCGAGTTGATGCCGGCCTCTGCCCACACCCCCTCGTCGGTGACGGCATTCGGCACGGCGGTGTAGCGCAGCGGATCGTCGGGCAGCTCGATGATGAGGTGTCCGATCACGCTGGTGTAGCTGCGCGGCTGGTCCTGCGGGGAGACGACGATGATCCGTTTCGGATTCCACTCGCCGTTGGCCGAGTCCTCATTGCGCGCCACGATCGGCGATCCGTCGTAGCTGGCGCCCCTGCCCACCAGAATGGTTGTACAACCCACGGCGATGCCCTCTTCCTGTCCGGTTCTGCAGAAGTCCAGCTTAGGGCCGCGCGGCAGCGGCTCCGGGCGCCGGTCATCCATCATCCTGCGCCCCGATGCCGGACCGCGGATCACCCCACCCGGCGGTGCGTTCCGGGATACGGTGGAGCCGCTCGAACCGCCTGAGGAAGCCCATGACACCGACCCACTCCAGGACGCCCGAGGACGGCCTGCCTGCCGACGAGATGCCAGCCGACGACCTGGTCCACGGCCGACTCCTGACCGATTGGATCGCGGACCATCCGCTCATCGCCGATCTGATCGCCTGCCGCCCCACACAGTGGTTCAACCCCGATGTCAGACCCGCCGCCGAGGGTCTGACCCAGGTGGGCCTCAGCCCCGACGAGATCACCGGGGCCGCCGACCGGCTGGACCGCTTCGCCCCCTTCCTGGCCGCCGCATTCCCGCAGACCCGCCCGACCGGCGGCATCATCGAGTCCCCGCTGGCGGCCTCCTCAACTGACGGGGTGTGGCTCAAACTCGACTCCCAGCTGCCGATCTCCGGATCCATCAAGGCCCGTGGCGGGATCTACCAGGTCCTGCTGCACGCCGAGACGCTGGCCATCGAGGCGGGACTGCTGACCCCCGGCCAGGACTACACCGTGCTCGCCGAGCCGCGAGTACACCGCTTCTTCGCCGAGCACAGCCTGTCGGTGGCCTCCACCGGCAACCTCGGCCTGTCCATCGGGATCATGAGCGCCACCCTCGGTTTCCGCACCCAGGTGCACATGTCGGCCGACGCCCGCGGCTGGAAGAAGGAGATGCTGCGCAGCCACGGCGTCGAGGTCATCGAGTACCCCGCCGACTACTCGACAGCGATCACTGCCGCCCGTACCCGGGCCGCCGAGGCCCTCGCAGCAGGCGACCGGAGCGGCTACTTCATCGATGACGAGAACTCCTCGGCGCTGTTCCTGGGCTATGCGGTCGCCGCCCGCCGACTGTCGGCCCAGCTCCGCGCCATGGACCGCCCGGTCGACGCCGATCATCCGCTCATCGTCTACCTGCCCTGCGGGGTCGGCGGCGGGCCCGGCGGCATCGGCTTCGGCCTGAAGGTCGAGTTCGGGGACGCCGTCCACCTCATCCTCGCCGAACCCACCCACTGCCCCAGCATGTTCCTCGGCGTCTACACGGGTCTCCACTCGAAGGTCTCGGTCACCGACTTCGGCATCGACGGGCGCACTGCCGCCGACGGCCTGGCCTGTTCACGGCCCTCCGGATTCGTCGGCCAGGCAATGCAGCAGCTGATCGACGGATACCTCACCGTCGACGACGACGATCTGTTCCGGATGCTGACCACCCTCCACGACCAGCAGGGAATCGACGCCGAACCCTCGGCGGTCGCCGGGCTGGCCGGGATCGGGCGGGTCCGCGATGACGCCGGCTACCGCGATCGGATCGGCTTGGACGACGCCACCTTGTCCCGGGCCACCCAGATCGCCTGGATCACCGGCGGGTCGATGGTCCCGGCCGCCGAGATGGCCGGCTACCTGCAACGAGGCCGCGGGTTGTGACCAGGATCACAGATGACGTCCTGGAAACGGGGGCGTGTCGCGAACTCAACTGGAACCACCCGATGGTAAAAAGTCCAGAGATGAGACTTCCCCACTTTTCTCACGACCGCCTTCGCCGCGCCCGGCGTCTCGCCGCCGGGGCCGTGATGTTCTCGGTGGTCGCCTCCGTGGCCTCCACCGGAGTCGCCCACGCCGAGTCCAATCAGGACCGCCGCGATCGCCTCGAGTCCGCGCTGAGGACCTCCCAGGAATCGCTGAAGAACAGCAGGGCCGAGGCCGCCACCGCCCAGCAGAACCTCACCACCTCCCAGCAGCGGCTGGCCAGCCAGCAGGCGGTGCTGAGTCAGGCCCGGGCCGACGTCGCCGTCGCCCGGAAGGCCGATGCCGCGCTGGCCGTCAAGCTGGACCAGGCCCAGGCCGATCTCCGGGCCGCCGACGATGCCGTCGCCGCCGGGAAGACCCAGCTGGCCGCCGACCGCAAGAAGTACGCCACCACGATGAACCGGCTGGTCCAGCAGTCCAGCCCGCTGCAGGGAATCGCCGTGTTCACCACCAACCTCACCACCAACGACATCAATCAGCGCACCCAGTGGTCGGCAGTGGCCACCGACTACTCCAAGAAGGCCGTCGAGGAGATCTCCGCCAAGGTCGTCCAGCTGCAGGCGGCCGAGAAGACGCAGGCCGCCGCCACCCGGCAGGCCGCCCAGCGCAAGAAGGAGTCCCAGGCTCACCTGGAGACCACCCGCGTCCTGGAGAAGGAGGCCGCCCTGGCCGCCGATGCAGTCGCCTCCACCGTGAAGCTCAATGCCGCCACCGCCGCCGAGAAGCAGGCCCAGCTGGCGGCCGACCAGGCCGCCACCAGCAAGATCAAGGGCCAGGTCGCCGAGGTCAACGCCGCGATCAAGCGTGCTGCCGCCCGCAAGGCTGCCGCTGCCGCCGCCGCGGCCCGCCGCCAGGCCGAGGAGGCCTCCAACCGGCTGGCCACCGCAGCCGCCTCCGCCGATCGCAAGACCAGTCGCTCCGGCTCCGGGCGCCACGCCTCCAACACCGCCGGCAGCTACTCGGCGGTGGCCAACTACAACGGCGTCGACCCCTGGGGTTTCTACTGGGGCCAGTGCGTCTCCTACGCCGCCTGGAAGGTCCGTACCACCACCGGCTGGTCGAACTTCCAGAACCAGACCAATGGCGTCCACTTCGGCAACGCCGTCAACTGGGGGGCCGCCGCCCGGTCCATCGGCGTCCGCGTCGACACCTCACCGTCGGTCGGCTCGGTGGCCTGGCGCACCAGCGGCTATGCCGGTCACGTCGCCTGGGTCACTGCGGTGCACCGCGACGGCACGATCGACGTCTCCGAGTACAACTTCCAGGTCCCCGGCGGCTTCGGTACCCGCTCGCACGTCAACTGGTCGGCCGGTGGCAGCACCGGTTTCGACGGGTTCATCCACTTCTGAGTCCCGCAGGGGACGCCCCGCCGGCTCTCTCCGCCGGCGTGCGGCCACGGCGCCCAGCAGCGCTGCCGAGGACCTCGTGAGATGACCCGGCCCATGGAGGCCTCAGCGTGGCAGCGCACCGCGTGCGGCAGAGACCGCGTGCGGCAGAGCAGGGATCAGCGGGCCGGCTGGCGCTCACCCAGCGGCGAGGACCGCGTGTAGGCCTGCTGGGTCTGCGTCTGGGTCGTCTGCTGCGAGGAACCGGCGCCACCGGAATCGGGCGAGGCCGAGGAGCTGGTCGCCGAGGGGGACGGAGTCTGGACGTCCGAGGATCCTCCGGGATCCGAAGGCGAGCTCTCGTCCTCACTGGGAGTGGGGGTGGGAGTCGGCGTCGGAGTGGGAGTGGGAGTGGGCGTGGACGGGGTGACAGGAGGCCGGGTAGGCGAGGAGGTCGCGGGCCTGCTGGGAACGGTCACCGGGGGCTGACCGCCGGTCGACGTCGGTGCCGTGGTCGGCAGGTTGGTGGGCTGATCGCTGGACTGACCCCCCGAGGTCTGGGTGCCGCTGGTCGGCCTCGAGCTCGTCGGGCCGCCCTCAGCCGAGGGCCACCGATGCGTCGACGACCGGCCGCTGGTCGCGTGTGGGCCCGACCCGCTGTGACCGGCACCGGCGGCGTCGATCCCGGTCGGCGGGGTGACGGGGGGCGATGCGGGGGGCCGCGACGCCGGGTCGACCACCAGGGAGGCCCAGCTGGAGTAGGCGCCCGCCGCGCTGACGGCCGCCACCCTCACTCGCACGCTGTGCGCCGACGGCGGCCAGTTGAGAGTGACCGAGGTGACGCCGACCCGGGTGGTGTCTCCCCCATCGGGGTAGACCTCGAAGACCGAGGCCGATGGGTCGTCGGACCATGCCAGGGTGAACCTGGACCCGTCATTGGAGACCAGGTGAAGATTTCTGACGGCGGCGGGGGCCGAAGCGCCCTGAGCAGCCACCGAGGGCAGGGCGACGCCGGCTCTGCGGAGCGGAGTCGCGGTATCGCGCGAGCCGATCATGGCGGCGTCGACCACCCCGACTGCCCCGATGGAGGCAGCCGCAACGATCAGAACGACCCAGCGGCGCTTCATGAAGACCTACGCTATCCGAATTCGAGGCAAAAACTAAGTATTTCACCATGCTTCTCTCAGCGAAACCTTCGGACTCACCCGATGTGGAGAGCCGACTGGATCCGGCCGCGCCGGGGCCCCGAAGCTCCGGTCGGCCCCCCCCTCCGAGCCGCGTCAGCTGAACTGGTAGGTGCTGTGGGCCCGGCCCAGGGCGTCGGCCGAGAAGATCCAGGAGCCGCCGTCGCCGCCGAAGTCATTGGTGCAGATCAGCAGGGTCGAGGTACCGGGAATGATCATCGGATGGGTGGATCGGCGGTGGTGTCCCAGCTCCCGGTCGGGCAGCAGGACCTGCTTGACGAGCACTCCTTCGGGGTCGAAGCACAGCACCCGGCCCTGCTCGTACATCGCCACGTAGAGATTGCCGTCGGCGTCGACCGAGCAGGAGTCCGGTCCCTCCAGCCCGGCGAAGGTGTAGGGCACCGCGGTGCCATAGGGCGGGATCGAGACCCGGTCACCCTCCAGCTGGATGCAGTGCAGCCGGTTGGCGGCCATCTCGGTGACCCACAGCCGGTGCTCATCGGGGGACAGCGCCAGGCCGTTGGGGGTGGCCAGGTTCGGCACCACGGCGGTGATCTGTGAGCCGTCGACCGGTCCTGCCCCGAGGGCATCGCCGGACACGTGGTAGATCCCGCCGGTGGGATCGAACACCGGGCCGGTGAAGTCGGAGAAGTAGAAACCGCCATCGGAGTCGAAGACCATGTCATCGGGGACGTAGCCGAGCTCGGGGCCGACGATGGTCTCGAGCTCGCTGCCGTCGGGAGCCATCGCCACGATCGACCCGTTGTCGCGCATATTGGCCAGGCAGCAGACGAACAGCCGGCCGTCCCGGTGGATCTTGAGAGCCGCGGGATTCTCCCCGGTGAGGGTGGCCAGCACGGTGAGCTTCCTGCCGGTCATCTCCAGCTTGTAGACATTGCCCTCGAAGACGTCGACGAGGTGCAGATCGCCGGCCCGGTCGAAGCACAGTCCCTCGAGCTGCTTGTTCTCCGCACTGATCTGGAACCAGGGTGCGGCGACCTCGGCGGGGACCTCTCGCTCGCTGCACGGGATCCCGGACAGTTCCTTGACGCTCATCGGTTCTCCACTCGGTTGCTGACATCTGGGTTGGACGCCGGGGCCGGCCGCTGGCCCGCGGCCGGCGTCGGCGACGACGCCATCGGCATCGGCGGTCCGCCCACGCAGACCGTTGCCAGCCTAGGCGATCGGTGTGCCCGTCGCCGACGGCGCCTTTGATCGGAGCCGATCGGTGGGTACTGTGCCCATAAGGCGGTCCCGATCCAATGGCAATGAAATGCGTCTCGGGGGACGGTGATGGGGGCATCATGATGGCACTGGAATATGGTCGTACCAATTTCTCGACGAGCGCGCGATCTCTGATTTCTGAGGACTCCGCTCACTCCGAACCAGGAATTCCCAGCGATCTCCGTACACCGGAATCGATCCGGCAGCGTGGCCGACACCGAACTCCTGGTGAGCGCCTCGTCACCTGGATATCAGATGAAGGACCGACCAGCCCGATATCCGGACCTCCTGGCCCACGGCACAGATCCGGGGAGCAGCGCATTCCGGAAACCACCCACCACACCGAAGGCGGCATTTCATGACATCCGACCAGCAGCGTCCCGACCCCGAGGCACCCGGCCAGCAGGGGGACTTCCTCACCACCTCCCAGGGTGCCCGCCTGCGCGACACCGACCACTCCCTCAAGGCCGGTGCCCGCGGCCCGGTCCTGCTCCAGGACCACCATCTGCGGGAGAAGATCACCCACTTCGACCATGAGCGCATTCCCGAGCGGGTGGTCCATGCCCGCGGGGCCGCCGCGCACGGCGTCTTCGAGAGCTACGGGACGGCCGAGGAGGTGACCTCGGCGGCCTTCCTGCGCAAGGGAGCGATCACCCCGACCTTCACCCGGTTCTCCACCGTCCTGGGCTCGCGCGGCTCGGCCGACACGGTGCGCGACACCCGGGGTTTCGCGACGAAGTTCTACACCGAGGAGGGCACCTTCGACCTGGTCGGCAACAACATCCCGGTGTTCTTCATCCAGGACGGCATCAAGTTCCCCGACATCATCCATGCCGCCAAGCCCCATCCCGACCGGGAGATCCCCCAGGCGCAGTCGGCCCATGACACTTTCTGGGACTTCGTCTCGCTGCACCCCGAGGCCCAGCACCACACCCTGTGGAATATGTCGGACCGCGGGATCCCGCGCTCCTACCGGATGATGGAGGGTTTCGGGATCCACACCTTCCGGCTCATCGGCCAGGACGGCCGGACCTCCTTGGTCAAGTGGCACTGGAAGCCACGCCTGGGCGTCCACTCCCTCACCTGGGAGGAGGCGCAGATGGTCTCCGGCATCGATCCGGACTTCCACCGCCGCGATCTGGCAGACGCCATCGACGCCGGCTCCTTCCCGCAGTGGGAGCTGGGTATTCAGGTCTTCCCCGACAACGAGGAACAGAGTTTCGAGGGGATCGACCTGCTGGACCCGACCAAGTTCGTTCCCGAGGAGCTGGCGCCGGTCCAGCTGGTCGGCAGGCTCACCCTCAACCGCAATCCTCGCAACTACTTCGCCGAGACCGAGCAGGTGGCCTTCCATCCGGGCAATCTTCCGCCCGGCATCGACGTCACCGACGACCCGCTGCTGCAGGTGAGGCTGTTCTCCTACCAGGACACCCAGCTCACCCGGCTGGGCGGTCCCAACTGGAACCAGCTGCCGATCAACCGGCCGCACGCGCCGGTCGATGACATGCTGCGGGACGGGTACGGGCAGCAGGACATCCACCAGGGCATCGCCCCCTACCGACCCAACAGCCTCGGCGGGGGCTGCCCGTTCACCGCCGGTGACGCCGACCGGCCGTTCACCGACGCCCCGGTGCGCATCCCCGAGACGGTCAAGAACCGCGAGCTGTCGGCCAGCTTCTCCGACCACTACTCCCAGGCGAGGCTGTTCTGGACGAGTATGACGCCGGTGGAGCGCCAGCACATCGTCGGCGCCTACTCCTTCGAGTTGAGCAAGTGCCGGGCCCCGGAGGTCCGTCGGCGCCAGCTCGAGTGCCTGGCCAGGATCGACGGGGATCTGTGCCAGCAGGTGGCCGATGCCCTGGGGGAGGATGCCCCCGCCCCCGACCAGCCATTGGCCGAGGTGACGCCGAGCCCGGCGTTGAGCCAGCTGGGCCGCCGCTGGCCGGTGGACGGCCGCATGATCGGCCTGGTCGTCGGATCCGATCAGGACCGGGCGGAGCTGGACGCGGTCCTCGGATGGATCGACGAGCACTCCATGACGCCGGTCCTGGTGGCGCCGCACGGTGGATCGGTGGCGGGCCATCCGGTCGACGAGACCTTCGCCACCGCCCGCTCGGTGCAGTTCGACGCGCTGCTGCTGGCCGGCGACCCCGTCGCCACCCCCGACCCGGACCAGAAGGCCGATGCCCCGGCACCGGCGGGCGATGATCCGCGGATCACCCTGATGGTCGAGGAGTGCTGGCGCCATGCGAAGGCGATCGGGGCCTGGGGTCAGGGCCGGCGAGTGCTGGACGAGGCGGTGGAGGCCGGCCCCGGCGTCGTCGAGGACCAGCAGCCCCCCGCCGTCCTGTCGGCGGTCACCGAGCTGCTGGCAGCACACCGCGTCTGGGAGCGCTTCACCCCCGAACTGCCGGCTGGCGGATCCACCGATCCGACCGCCCGGCCCTGAGCCGGTTGCGCATGATCTGCGCCGGCAGGCTCGGAGGACGGCTGGGGTCCGGCCGGGGACTAGGCCGGCTCCGCCTCCTCCGGCGGAAAGGCCTGGTGCTCCGGTAGCGCAGGCAGCGGTGCGACGACGACGTCGTGGATCTTCCAGTCCAGACTCCGCAGGGCCTCGACCAGATCGGCGCACCGCTGCACCGAGAACTGCCGAGGATCTGTCGGCACCACGAAGACCTCGACATGGAACAGATGCCCCTCGTCACGGACCCGGCTCCTGACGGCGTCCACCCACGGCTGGCAGGCGGCCAGCTCGTCGATCCGTCGCAGCAGCGGGTGCGGGCGGGCGTCATCGAAGGTGCGCGCCCGCCGGTCGGTGAGCCCCCCGATCGCCGAACGCAGGTTGGACACCCCATCGCGCACGATCCCCGCAGACACCACGACGGCGGCCGTGGCATCGGCCCACCACCAGCCCAGACCGACTCCCAGCACGCCGACGATGGTGGCCAGAGCCGAGGTCCAGTTGGCCCGGCTCATCGCCGCGTCCGCGTAGAGCACCTTGTCGTGCAGCGGCTCGGCGAGTTTCATCTTGAAGTGTCCGAGCACGATCGGCGAGACATTGGTGACAGCCATCACGACGACCATCAGCCAGCCGGCCCACAGCGCGTGGCCGCCGATCACCACGATGCCGATCGGCGGCCGTTCCACCGTCACCAGGCTGATCAGCGAGTCGACCGCCAGATAGCCTCCCATCGCGAGCAGCGCCGTGGCGGCGACCAGATGGGCCACGCCGATGGAGCGGTGGAAGCCGTAGGGGTGGTCGGCGCTGGGACTCCTGCGGATCCGGTGGCTGGCGACCAGGAACGCGGCCGGCGGCAGCAGAGACAGCGCATCGTCGATCCAGGCCACCTTCATCGCCTGGGACTGGCCCGAGACCACGCCCACCAGCACAGCGATCACCAGCTGAGACGCCACTGTCAGCCATTCCAGCCGGATCGCAGCCCGCAGGGTGCGCTGGAGCGGCTCGGGGAGTTCGCGTCCGTCACCGGTGCCGCGAGAGCCGGCCGTCATCGCCGGTCCTGATGCGCCAGGAACCGTTCCAGCGAGACGAGCAGGGCATTCTCTCCCGGCCGGGTCGCCATCACCATCTTCACGGAGTCGCCGTTCGGGCTCTGCACGGTGGCATAGGGCCTGGTGAAGGCCATCTTCTCGGTCCACGGCGAGCTCGAGGTGAGGCCGCCGATCACGACATCGAGCTGACCCTCGTCGATCTCCTCGGCCAGCACGCTCTCGGCGCCGACCCGCCACCGCACCGTGGCGCCGATGCTGGCGGCGTAACTCTCCACGAGCCGTGCCTCCGAACCGCCCACCTCGCCATCGGCGCCCACCTCGGTCCACGGCGGGTTGGCAGAGACACCCACTCGCAGGCTGCCACCGGTGGCCGCGCGCAGCGAGCCATGGGTGTCGCGGGGGTACTGGGCCCCGCAGCCGGCCCCGACCATCAGGATCACTGAGGCGAGCAGGGCGATCACCGCTCGCTGCGCCCACCGTCGCGTCATCCCTGCCCCTCGCCACTCCGCCCCCGGATCGTCGCACGGTACCGCGGCACCCGTTCACCAGGAGCTGTCAGCACCGTGATTCGCGGCCCTGATCCGCGACCTTGCGTGCGCGATACCCCAGGAATTCACTCAGTGTCCTACCCCATCGGTGGGCCGCCTCTCACCCCTATGGGTGAGGCCGTCAGATCCTGGAGTCCGTACCGTGGTTGATATCTCGACGAGAACGTCGCGGAACAATGACCGTCCGCGTTTCGCCCGCCAGTGGCACACGACCGAGGAATTCGCGGTGGATGCCACATCTCGTGGAGTGGTTGGACCCCCAATGAGATGACATGTCCCATTGGGAGGAGAAGGACGGAGAGGAGTACACCATGGCTGACAAGAACAACTCAGGCCAGTTCGGCAATCGCTCGGACACCGAGGAGCAGGCCCGTAAGGGCGGCGAGCAGAGCACCGGAAAGTTCGGACAGAAGAATGCCGCCGACCCCAGCGAGGCCGCTCAGCAGAGCACCGGCAGGTTCGGACAGAAGAATGCCGCCGACCCCAGCGAGGCCGGCCGGCAGGGAGCCGAGGCTCAGCCCCACGCGGCGAAGGTCGAGGGTGGCAAGCACAGCCACGACGGCAACTGATCCCTGTTAACCCTGCGTTCCAATTGCGTGCCCGGAGGTCGGGAAAGACCTTCGGGCACGCTCCTTCGAGAAAGGCCAGCACATGACTGATGAGACCCAGCTCACCTTCCAGAACCCGGTCACCCGTTACCCGTCCATCTCACCGCCCGAGCAGTCACAGCAGGAGCCCGGGCTGGACCTGCAGCTGGACCCTCCCGCCGACCGTGGCGAGCAGAGCTATCGGGGCACCGGCCGACTGGAGGGCCGCAAGGCCCTCATCACCGGCGCCGACTCCGGGATCGGGGCGGCCGTCGCCATCGCCTTCTCACGGGAGGGAGCCGATGTCGCGATCTCCTACCTGCCGGCCGAGGAGGAGGACGCGCTGCGGGTCGCCGAGCTCATCAAGGGGGCTGGAAGGCGTGCCGTCACAATCCCCGGCGACCTCGCCGAGGCCACCTTCTGCTCGGATCTGGTGGAGAAGGCGGCATCGGAGCTCGGAGGGTTGGACGCGCTGGTCAACAATGCCGGCAAACAGATCTTCGTGGAGCATCTGGAGGACCTCACCGACGACCAGCTCACCGCCACCTATGAGGTGAACATCCTGGCCCAGTTCCGTATCGCACGGGCCGCGCTGCCCCACCTGGTCCCCGGTTCCACGATCGTCAACACGACGTCGATCCAGGCCTACCAGCCGAGCTCGCACCTCCTCGACTACGCCTCCACCAAGGCGGCCATCAACAACTTCACCAAGGGGCTTGCCCAGCAGCTGGCCCCGCAGGGGATCAGGGTCAACGCAGTGGCTCCCGGCCCGATCTGGACACCGCTCCAGGTATCGGCGGGCCAGCCCACCGAGGCGCTGCCCTCCTTCGGTCAGAACACCCCCCTGGGCAGGGCCGGCCAGCCCACCGAGCTGGCACCCGCCTATGTCTTCCTCACCTCTGCCGAGTCGAGCTACGTGGTCGGCGAGACCCTCAACGTCAACGGCGGCAGCCCGACGCCCTGACCCGACGGCGGCCGACGGGGATCGCCGACCGCCCCGACCAGCCATCACCGGTTCCGCCGGAACCGCCGTCAAGGAGAGCAGATGAGACACTACGACTACCTGATCGTGGGCGGCGGGATGGCCGCGGACGCAGCTGCACGGGGCATCAGGGAGCTCGACGTCGCGGGGGCACTGGGAATCCTCAGCGCGGACATCGATCCTCCCTACGCGCGGCCGGCGCTGAGCAAGAGGCTGTGGACCGACATGCACTTCCCCTGGCACCGCGCCCTACTGGACACCCAGCAGGCCACCGGCGCCGACCTGCAACTCCAGACCAGAGTGACACGAATTCTCCGGACTGACCAGCAAGTCGTCACCGCCGCGGGCGAGACGATCGGCTACCAGCGCCTGCTGCTGGCCACCGGGCTCGTCCCCAGGACGCTGCCCGACGCCGAGTCCGGAACGGTGATCTACTACCGCAGCGCCGAGGACTACCGCCGGCTGATGAGTCTGTCGCTGTACCGTGACAGCTTCCTGGTGATCGGTGGCGGGTACATCGGTGCGGAGCTCGCCGCTGCCCTGGTCGGGCACGGCCGGCGGGTCACCCTCGTGCTGCCGGGTCAGATGCTGGGAGACACGATGTTCCCCGCCGACATCTGCCAGGAGTACCACCAGGAGTTCGCCGACGCCGGGGTCCGTCTCCTCACCGGCCACCGGGTCCGCCAGGTGCGACGCAGCGGCCCCTGCGAGGACGGTCTGCAGGTGGGCGTGACAGCTGTCCTCGACGACGGCCGCGAGATCACCGCCGATGCCGCGGTGGCCGGTCTGGGAGCGGTGCCCGACCTCGACATGGCGCGCGAGGCCGGGCTGAGTGTCGACGACGGAATCATCGTCGATGCTCACCTCAGGACGTCCGACCCGTCGATCTGGGCCGCCGGCGACATCGCCCGTTACCGCGACGCCGTTCTGGGACCCACCCGGGTGGAGCACGTCGACAACGCCCAGACGATGGGCCGAGCCGCCGGGCGCGCGATGGCCGGCGACCCCGAGCCCTACGACTACACCCCGTACATCTACTCCCGGGTGCTGGGCATCGACTGGCAGGCGATCGGGAAGCTGGACCCCTCCCTGGAGACTCTCACGACCACAATGCGCGACGGCGGACGCGTCGTCGCCTACATTCGTGACGGCCGGACGGTCGGGGTGCTGCTGTGGCAGATCGCCGACGGACTCGACGCCGCCAGATCGTTGCTGACTCGACGGATCGAGAGTCCGGCCGACCTGGAGTCTGCTGTCCGGCGGTGAGGCCGCCGGACAGCGGCGCTGTGCCCGGTCGGTCCCGGGCTCAGCGCCTGGAGATGACCTGCTCGGCGGCACGCCGCCCGGTGCGCAGCGCTCCCTCGGTGGTGGAGTTGACGAAGAGGTACTCCCCGGCCAGATGCAGCCCTTCCACATCGTCGAGATGACCTCGCAGATCGGTCATCGCCTCGAGCTGTTCCGGTGACTGCTGGCACAGCGCCCGGTCCCAGCGGATCACGTCGGTGAATGCCGGTTCGTCGGGGAACTCCGGGAAGAATCGCTGCATCTCGGAGATCACGGCCCGCCGGCGGGTCGGCTCGTCCATGGCGACCAGGGTGTCGTCGTGCCAACCGGCGGTGAAGGCGTGCATCAGACCGCTGCCCCGCGGGCCGCGCTGCCCGAAGGCACCGCAGTTCTCGTCGAAGGCCCGGACCAGGATGGAGTCCTCGCTCTCGGGAATCATCAGCGAGACGAAGTCGTCGGGCACGACTCGGCGCTCGAGCCCGAATACGTAGTTGTAGGTGGAGGTGTAACTACACGCCGACAGGTCATCGGCCATCCGCCCGGGCAGCGCAGGGATGATCCTTCGTGCCACCTGGGCATCGGTGGCGCAGATGACGGCGCTCGCCGCAACGACTCCTTCGGGAGTGCGTACACCCGTGACAGCCCCGTTCTCCACCACGATCTCCTCCACCGGCGTCGAGAGCCGTACGTGGTCCTGCACCCGATCGTGGAGCGCATCGGTGATCGACGCCATGCCGCCCTCAAGGGTTCGCATGCCTCTCATCAGTGCCAGGGTGGCCAGTGGCAGGGCGATGCTGACATCGGTGGTGCGACCGAGCACCATCGTCGCCAGGAAGGGCCCGAGGATCCGGTCGGTGAACGCCGGGCCGCCGTGTCGTCGGCCGAACTGCGCCGTGGTGGTGGCTTGGAGACGTGAGAGCCAACTGAGGTCGTACTTGCGCGAGGCGGGCCCGGCCTTCACCAGGTGGGGCAGCACGGTCGCCCCGAAGCGGATCGCCTGGAGGTAGACCGAGAGCGGTAACGCACCTCGCAGGAAGTGCCACAGCTGGGCCGGGCGCATTCCGCGTCCCAGGGTGAGGTACCAGGTGCGCTGACCGTCCCACATCCCGAAGCACTGGGTGCGGACCTTGCGGACCTCGTCGAGGATCCCGAGTTCACGCAGATACTGGCCGGTGGTCTCCCACTGCGGCTCGGTCATCGTCGCGCCGATGGCCCAGGTGGAACTGCCGTTCGTGCGATTCCCGACCCGGCCACCGACCCGGTCACCGGCTTCCAGCAGCACGTAATCGAGCCCGGCTCGTTGCAGGGTGTCGGCGGCCGACAGGCCGGCGCATCCGCCGCCCACCACGACGATCTTCTCGGAACTGGTCATTGCGCGAGGTCCGGCTGCGATCGGTACTGCGCCGCCGACCTCACCATGCCGTGCCGCGAGCCCCACACGATGGCCTGGCTCCTGCGGCCGACCCCGATCTTGCGATACGCATTGCGAATATAGGTCTTCACGGAATTGATGGTGAGGTAGCAGATCGAGGCGATCTCGTCGTTGGTGGCGCCCTCGCAGATCAGCGCGAGCATCTGTGCCTCCCGAGCCGACAGCTCGGGCCCCTCTTCCTGCGATCGGAATACAGGCTCAGTAATGGTGGCCATGGCTCGTTCCTCTCTGTATCGACTCACTGAACGGATCGCCCAACTTCTCCGACGCTACCCTTGGGTGCCGCAAACTCAACGCGGCGGAGAATTCCCTCGATGGAATTCGTGATGGAGCAGCGGTGACAACCCCGTGGCAATGCTTTTGGACGGCACCCTATGCCGTCGTGTGAATGTCCTCGGATCAATCGCCCGCGTCCCCCGTGCGGGTTCACGCGGCCCAGGCTACAACCAGCCGATCACCGACCGGGACCGCCACGGCCGGGTACCCGGCCGTGGCGACGGCATCATCCGATCGGTGCGCCCGAACGTCGCACTGCGATGAGGGGACACTCGAAGGGATCCTGATGGCCCAGCCCCACGCTGTCGATGTAGGCGGTGACGCTCCGCAGCGCCTCGGCCAGACCGGTCCTGGTGTAGCGCACGTCGTGCTCATCGCAGAACCTCTTGATGACCTGTGCCGCCCTGCGCAGATTGGGACGGGCCATCGAGGGGAACAGGTGGTGCTCGATCTGATAGTTGAGACCACCCATCAGAAAAGCCGCCAGTCGGCCCCCGCGAATATCACGGGCGGTGAGAGTCTGACGCCGGAAGAAATCGAGTTTCACGTCCTTCGGGACGAGCGGCATCCCCATATGATTGACGGCGAAGACGGTGCCGAGATAGAACCCGAACACCGCGAGTTGGAGCCCGAGGAATGCCAGTGCGCGGCCCGGTGAGAGGACCAGGAACACCAGGCCGGTGAAGCCGACGAGGCGAACCAGGATCATGCTGATCTCCACGCTGCGGTGCTGGACGGGGCCACGGCCGAACAACCGCTTGAGGCTCTGCACATGGAGGATGAGCCCCTGGAACAGCAGGAATGGGGTGAAGCCGACACTCTGATGAGCCAGGACCCACCTCGCCACCGCGCTGCGGCTGCGCAGGGCCCGCAGCGAGTCGGTCCGGACCACCGGAATCTGGATGTCCGGGTCGTAGCCGACGCGATTGGGGTTGCCGTGGTGGCGATTGTGCTTGTTGTTCCACCAGCCGACGCTCATGCCGACGTACAGATTGCTGATCACCAGGCTAGCCCAGTTGTTCCACCTCCCGGACTGGAAGATCTGCCGGTGGGCCGCGTCATGGCCGAGGAAGGCGATCTGGGTGAAGACCAGGGCGAAGACCGCCGCCGTGCACAGCTGCCACCACGAGTTGCCGATCTGGATGAACACTGCCACGAGTCCGCTGAGCACGACCGTGAGCAGCGCGAATCGCACCCAGTAGTACCCGTGTCGGCGGCCCATCAGGCCCGCCTCCTGCATCTGGGAGCTCAACTGGGAGAACTCCGTCGTGGCCCGTTGCCGACGGGCCTTTCCGGGGACTCGGCCGGTGCGGTGCGACCCGCCGTCGCGGGGCCCAGCACGGCCATTCCCAATATTCTTGACATCCTCAACAGGATGAATTCCGGAAACCGCAAGTGGAGTGTCTGACATGGAACCTCTCCTTCGAAAGTGAAGCGAAGGTCGCCAGTCCTGACCACCTCTATTTATTTTACGTCGCCATCCCATCGCCCAAGATGTGTCATATTAAGAACTTCGTAAGTAACCCCCGGCTCCGGATCCGGGACCCTCCCGGTTGGCACGGCCGGTTCAGCCCAGCGGTACAATCCCTTCAGAATCGGGGCGTGCGAACTGACCGCTCCCGGGGCTGAATCCTCGCCCCGGCAGTCGCGCAGCGGTGATGGCCGGTCCTCCTCGGGGGCCGCCGACGGCCGACAGCACTCCCGACACCCGCCATCACCGGCGCACCGCCGGCAACCGCAAGGAGATCTCAGCAATGAGCGCCCAGGTACTCATCTCGGTCGCCGTGGCCAACGACTACCCGGTCATTGCGCACGGTCTGGCCGAGATGCTCGGAAGGGACCACCGATTCCAGGTCGTCGAGTCGCTCTCCCTGGCGACCCCCTCGTCGCCGGTCGACATCGTCCTGTTCGACGCCTTCGCCAGGCGGGATGACGATTCCGAGCTGGGGGCTCTGCTGCGAGACCCTAAGTGCGGCAAGATCGTGGTCTACAGCGGAAATCTGGACCCCGAGAGAGTGAGCCTCACCTTCCGGATGGGGGTCTGCGGGTACCTCTCCAAGGCCCTGGACGACCGTCAGCTCGGCGATGCGCTGGTCCGGATCCATCAGGGCGAGCGGGTGATGGAACTGGAACCCACCGGCAGCGACACCCAGTATCACGCCTGGCCAGGCCAGAGTTACGGACTGTCGGCCCGTGAGGCCGAGATGCTGGCCCTGATCTGCCAGGGGGCCACCAATGAGGACATCGCCACGTCCTGCTATCTGACGATCAACTCGGTGAAGACCTACATCCGCAACGCCTACCGCAAGATCGGCGTCTCACGGCGTAGCCAGGCGATCCTGTGGGGGGTCGGACATGGCATGTCACCGACAACCACCTCCAGATCCGAGCAGACCACCGGCTGACCCCGCTCTCGGTCAGCCGTCGCGGACCTGCCTAGGCCGCACGGCTCCCGCCGCCGGCCTGAGATCTCCGGTCAGGCGGCCTGCCGCGGATCGCCGGTGATACGCGAGGGGGCGGCGCCTTCGCACCGCCCCGCATCCTCGAGCTCGCCGGTACGGCTCGGGTTCAGACCTTTCAGGCCTTCTGCCCGCGGCCTCTGATCCAGCCCCAGACGAAAGAAAAGATGATCGCGCCGATGACCGCGGTGATGAACGATCCCCACGACCAAGGGTTGGAGAAGGTTGCGCCCACGCCGCCGCCACCGAACAGGCCTCCGATGAATCCGCCGACGATGGCGCCGATAAGACCGAGCACAATGGTGCTGCCCCAGCCGCCGCCCTGCTTACCAGGGAGGATCAATTTGGCCAGTGCTCCGGCCAACAGACCGACAACTATCCATGAGATCACAGTTCCCATGATTTCTCCTTTCGAAAAGAAACCTACTTCTCCTCCACAGTACGGGAAAATTCACCAGAACTCTCCCCCGGAGGCAAATTACTCCGAGAGGTGAATACGTGCTTCCGCTGAACCGACCCGTCGCTTGATCATTGACACCGGCACCTCAGCGGGCCAGTTCCCGCGCCGCCCGGGCGATATCCGAGGCGGAGATACCGGCCCAGCCGAGAAGCTCGGCGGTGGTGCCGGATCCGGGCAGTTCGCGCACTGCCAGGTGGCGCACCGACAGGTCCGCCGCTCCGGAACGAACCAGCGCGGCGACCACGGCCTCCCCGAGGCCTCCCTCGGGATGGTGGTCCTCGGCCACCACGATCCGCCCGCCGGTCTGACCGACCGCATCGACCAGGGTGGCGGCGTCGATCGGCTTGACCGAGTAGCAGTCGATCACCCGGGCCTCGATGCCCTCCTCGGCGAGCAGGTCTGCGGCCTTCAGGCTCTCGTGCAGGGTCACCCCGGCGCCGACGAGGGTCACCTCGTCCTTTCCGTTGGAGCGCAGGATCTTCGATCCGCCGATCGGGAAGTCCTCATCGGAGTCGTAGACGACCGGGTACCCGCCGCGCGTGGTCCGCAGATAACTGATGCCCTCGAGATCGGCCATCTGTGCGACCAGGGCGCCGGTGCTGACGGCGTCGCTGGGGTAGAGCACGGTCGAGCCCAGCACCGCACGCATCATCGCCAGATCCTCCAGGGCCATCTGCGAGGGGCCGTCCGCACCGATCTCCACACCGGCGTGGGAGCCGACGATCCTGAGATCCGCGCCCGTGATCGCCCCCATCCGGATGAAGTCGTAGGCACGGGTGAGGAAGGCCGCGAAGGTCGACGCGAAGGGCTTGTATCCGCGCACGGCGATCCCGGTGGCGGCGGCGATGAGCTGCTGCTCGGCGATGAACATCTCGAAGAAGCGATCGGGAAGGGCTTCTGCGAACGCCCCCGCACCACTCGAGTTCGACACCTCGGCGTCCAGCGCCACGACTCGCGGGTCGGCCTGTCCGAGAGCCGTCAGGGCGGCCCCGTAGGCCTTGCGGGTGGCGACCTCCTCACCGTGGCGGTAGTGCGGCAGCTGCAGAGCGGCGCCCGGTGCCGGCGTCTCCTGACGGGGCGCCTCGGGCGGCCGCAGGCTCCTCACCAGGATCTGACGGGGGCCACCCAGCTCGGCCACTGCCTTCTCCGCGAGCTCCTCGGGGAGCGGCTTGCCGTGCCAGTCCGGGCTGTCCTCGACCTCGGGGACCCCCTTGCCCTTGACCGTGCGGGCCAGGATGACGGTGGGGCGGCCGTCCCGGTCGGACTCGGCGGTCGACAGGGCGGCGTCCACGGCGTCCAGATCATGGCCGTCGATGGTGAGCGTGCGGGCTCCGAAGGCCTGCGCACGGTGCGCGTAGCTGTCGACGTCCCAGCCCAGCTCGGTGGGCCCCCGCTGCCCGAGCCGGTTGACGTCGACGATCACGATGAGGTTGTCGAGATGGTAGTAGGAGGCCTTGTCGAGAGCCTCCCAGACCGATCCCTCGGCCATCTCGGAGTCTCCGCAGAGCACCCAGACCCGGTAGGGCAGCTTCTCGAGGTTCTTCCCGGCCAGGGCGATCCCCACGCCGTCCGGAAGCCCTTGGCCCAGTGATCCGGTGGCGACGTCCACCCAAGGCAGGATCGGGGTGGGGTGACCCTGAAGGCGCTGTCCGAACCGCCGGTATCCGCCGACCAGTTCCTCATCGCTGACCTGCCCGGTCGCCTTGAGCACCGAGTAGACCAGCGGGGAGGCATGCCCCTTGGAGTACACCAAGTGGTCATTGGTGGGTGTGGCCGGCTGGTCCCAGTCGTAGCGCAGATGGCGGGTCACCAGGACCGCCAGCAGGTCTGCGGCGGACAGCGAGGAGGTCGGATGGCCGGAGCCGGCGCTGGTGCTGGCCCGGATGGAGTCGACCCGCAGCTGCGCTGCGAGCTCGGCCACCTCCGCGAGGTCAGGCCTCTCCTGGTCCGATCCCGTGGCGGCCTGTGCAGAGACCTTCGAAGGGATGTCTGCCGGGGTCGCGGCAGTGCGGCTGCCATCGTCGGCAGTGGTGTCCTCGGTGGTCATGGCGAGTCCTTCCGGATCGACAACACGGCTCACCGCCGAGATCGTGATCCTGCCGCCCCCCGAACGGTGCACCGTTGCGTGCGCATCCTCCGATGCTGCCATCCACCGGGTTCACCCACCACACCCTCCGGGGTGTAGTCGCCCACCCGGACCGATCGGTTCCCGGTGCAGCCCCGACGGATGGCGTCCCCGACCGATGAGCCCCGCCGGGCGAGGCTGCACCGTCGCGCCGGTGGCCGTGCCGGCAGCAGGACCGGCCGATGGAGGGACTGTTTGTCATCCGAGACGCGCGGCGAGGGGTCGGGCCCCTCCGGCAGACTCGTCGGTACCCCAGCAAGGAGACCCGCAATGACCGCGCTCGCCTCAGGCAACGGCGCCCCCACCAGACCCACCTCACCCGATGAGATGCGCAGGATCGCCCTGGCCGGCGCCTTCGGCACCGGCATCGAGCTCTACGACTTCCTGGTCTTCGGACTGGCAGCGGGACTGGTCTTTCCCCACCTGTTCTTCCCACACTCCGATCCGCTGACCGGCGCCCTGGCATCCTTCATGGCATTCGGGGCCGGCTTCATCTCCAGGCCGCTGGGCGGGATCATCTTCGGCCACTTCGGCGACCGGGTCTCCCGCAAGACGATGCTCGTCATCACCTTGCTGGCCACCGGCACCTGCACCGTGTGCATGGGGCTGCTGCCGACCTACCAGACCATCGGTGCACTGGCCCCGGTGCTGCTGGTCACCCTTCGGGTGCTCCAGGGGGTCTTCATGGGCGGGGAGCAGAGCGGCGCCTTCATCATGGTGGCCGAGCACGCCCCGGCCGGTCGCAAGGCCTTCCTCGGCGCCTCGGTGACCGCCGGCTCGCCGATCGGCAGCCTGCTCGGCATCACCAGCTTCCAGGTGGTGGCGATGATCACCGGCAGCGCCTTCGGCGTCTGGGGCTGGCGGATCCCCTTCCTGGCCTCTGCCATCCTCATCGCGATCGGCCTGTACGTTCGGGTCGGGATCAGCGAGAGCCCCGAGTTCGAGAAGCTGCAGGCCGAGTCGCGGACCCGCAAGGTCCCGATCGCCGACGTCTTCGGCCATGCTCTGGTCTTCCTGGTCGCCGGCATCCTGGTGAACCTCGGATTCAATCAGTTCATCTTCATCGTCAACTCCTTCACCACCTCCTACGCCGCCAAGACGGTCGGCTTCCAGCAGACCGACGTCCTGGTGTCCGGGATGGCCGGATCTGCCGGGATGCTGGTGGCGGTCTTCGTGGCCGGCCGACTGGCCGACCGGTTCGGGATGGTGAGGGTGATGGCCACCGGGGCGCTGTTCCAGGTGGTCTGGGCCTTCCCGTACTTCTGGATGCTCAACAGCGGCAACGTCGCCCAGCTGTACCTGGCAGTGGTCTCGGCCTACATCGGGCTGAGCTTCACCTTCGGACCGATGGCCGCCTACTACGTGAGCCTGTTCCGCCCTGAACACCGCTACTCGGGGGTGGCGCTGTCCTACAACCTCGGCGCGGTGCTCGGCGGCGGCCTGTCACCATCCATCGCGACCGCCCTGTTGCGCCACTTCCACGGCTCCTCGGGGATCTCGCTCTACATCGCGGCCGGCGGGCTCGTCACCCTGATCGGGCTGGCGATCAGCGCCCATCAGGTACGCCGGGCCTCCCGGGCAGCGGCGCTGGAGGACGCCGCACAGCCCGCCCAGGCTGCGATCGGCTGAGGAGGGACGCCGTTCGGGCCTGCGGTGGCTGCCACCCGACCGCCAGATCCGGTGCACCGGGCTGGTCCTGACCACCTCGGCCCCGGTGGGCTCCGCGTGCCACTGAGGGGACCCTTACCAGCCGCCGATTAGTCTGGCGACCATGTCGAAGCCGATGCATCAGGTCCGGGTCGCCGCCATCTCGAAGGCTCTTCCCGGGATCATCTCGATCGATGTCGACGGTGACCTGTTGGACGCCGACGGGGGTGTCGCCGCGGCCCCCCGCAGCAACCGGCTGGAACCTCGGCGCTGCGTCGACGACCACGTCAAGATCGTGCTTCCGGGCCCTGCCGGCCAGGCCGGCTCGGACTCCCCGGAGGCCTCCCCGCTGCTGCGGACCTACACCCGGCGTCGCTATGACCCTGCCACCGGCGCCTGGGGGATCGACGTCTTCGTCTTCCCCCACGGCGGCCCCGGTTCCAGCTGGGCCGCCGGACTGGCGGTGGGAGACGTCGTCACGGTGCGCGGGCCGGGCGGCCACTGGCAGCTGCCCGCCGATCCCGGCACCGTGCTGATGGTGGGAGATCCGGTGGCCCAGCCGGCCATCGTCAATGCCCTGGAGGCGCTGCCGCAGGGGGCGCGGGCGATCGTCCTGCTGGAGGAGGGCCCGCACCGCTACCCGCTGCCCGAGCGCCCCGGCGCCGAGATCCAGATGGTACCCAGTTCGCCGGGCGGATCCGCCCTGGTGGAGGCGGTCCGGAGGGTGCCGACCCCCGCCGGCCCGTGGTGGGCCTTCGTGCACGGCCAGGCCGACATGGTCCGGCCGCTGCGGCGTCACCTCCGTGTCGATCGGGGGCTGCCGAAGGATCACATGAACCTGTCGGCCTACTGGATCTCCGGACGCGACGCCGAGGCCTGGCGGGCGATGAAGTCGGACTTCAACCGTCAGATGATCGCCGACTCCGGCGACTGAGGCCACCGCCGGCCCCACCCGCTCGACAGGCCCTCGAACGCCCGGACCGGCCCCAGGATCGGGCCGACCGGGGGTGGAAGGGTACTGCCGCTGCCCTGATGGATCAGGGGTGCAGGGGCCCGTCCCCTCGCCGGATCAGACGGTCATCAGGCCGGTGATCGCCAGCACCAGCAGCACCACGCCCAGGATCACCCGGTAGACGATGAACCCGGTGAACTTGTTGGAGGAGACGAACCTCAACAGCCAGGCGATCGAGAAGTAGGCCACCACCAGGGAGACCAGGGTGGCGATGATGGTGGGGCCCCAGCCGATCGCCCCGGAACCGCCATTGATGAAGATCTCACCGGCGTCGGTGATCGCCGAGGCGCTGCCGACCGCCTCGTAGACGCCGGCGGCCACCAGGGCCGGGATGCCCATGAAGAACGACAGCCGGGTGGCGGTCTCCCGGTCGAAGCGTCGGAACAGTCCGGCGGAGATGGTGGCGCCGGAACGGGAGATACCTGGGAACAGCGGGGCCAGGGCCTGGAAGCAGCCGATGACGACGGCGTCGACCAGGGAGACCTCCTTCATCCCGCGGTGCAGGTCGGTACGCCGGTCGGCGACCAGCATCACGAGGCTCCAGATGATCAGAGCCCCGGAGACCACCCAGATCGACGACAGCGGCCCCTCGATGGCCTCCTTGAAGATCAGTCCGACCACCGCGACCGGGATGGAGCCGATGATGATCCCCCAGCCCAGCGTGTAGTCGGGATCCTCGCGAGCCTCCTTACTCCCCAGGCCCCGGATCCAGGCGACCACGATCCGGACCAGGTCCTTCCAGAAGTAGATGATCGCCGCCACGATGGCACCGACCTGGATCACCGCGGTGAAGGCCGTGATCCCCACTCCCTGGGTCTTGAACCCCATCAGGTGCTCGACGATGCGCAGGTGACCTGTGCTCGAGACGGGCAGAAACTCGGTGATGCCCTCGACGATGCCGAGAATGACAGCCTGCCACCAGTTCACGAAGCGGAGCCTTTCCATCAGGGACGCGCACCGGTCCGGGCGCACAGGCCCACAGCCTAGACGTTCGCCACGTGTTCCCGGGATTCCCACCGCTCCGCGGGCGCTGCCGACCGGGTCCAGGGCCAGACGGGCTCAGAAGTGGATCAGGAGACGCTGTTCGTCGGTGCCGATGGTCCACATCGAGATCCCTGCCAGGCTGACCTCCACGGGGGCGAAGCCGGCCACCATCTGCTGCGCCTGGTCCAACTGCGCCGCCGGGACGTGGAATCCGATGCTGACATGGGGGAACCAGGCGGCCGGCGAGTAGAAGTTGAAGGTGGTGACGCCGTCGGAGGCAAGTCTGTCGTGCAGCCGCCGGTGCGCCAGGCGCAACCGGGCCTCGGGCTCCACGATGAGGGCCACCACCCCGGAGGCACCCGGCAGCACCTGGGCGCAGGACAGCCTCAGCCGAGTGGGCATTCCGAGCTCGCTGACGGCCCTTCGGACCTGTGCCGCCGGGTCCGGTCGGCCGACCGGACCGGATCCGGCCTGGATATCCGCCGATCCGGTGCCGCACGCCGCCAGGCAGCACAGGGTGACATGGCCCGGGTAACCGATCACCGGTATGCCGGCGCGCCGGAGCCGGGTGCGAATCGCGTCGATGAGGTGCTGGGCCTCCTCGTCGAGGACCAGGGCCAGGCCGTGGGTGAAGGTGACGTCCGACTGCCAGGAGTCCGGGTTCTCTCCGATCACCTCGGTCGGCGAGATCGCCCCGGCCACCGCCGACTCCCAGATCTGGGAGGTCAGCACCGGACCGGAGGGCCCGGCGTCACCGCACTGCGGGAGCGCACTGGTGTCAGCCCGCGAATCAGCGGGAACTGGTACGCCCGGGCCCGCCGGGGAGCATCCGGGCCCGCAGACACCAGCGCCCGGCGACGACCCCTTCGGGTCGCCGCCGGGCGCTACCTCAGGGCGTCTCCGGGCCGACACCGGCCAGGAGGCGTCCATCAGGTCACTTCGCGACGGTCTCGACTGCGATGTGGCCCTTGACGGCCTCGTGCAGCTTCACGTTGACGGTGTGGGTGCCGACGGTCTTGATCGGCTTGGTGATCTCGATGGTCCGCTTGTCGAGGGCGGGGCCCCCGGCGCGCTTGACGGCCAGCACGATGTCGGCGGGGGTGACGGCGCCGAAGAGGCGACCGGAGTCTCCAGCCTGAACCGGGATCTGGACCTTGAAGTCCTCGAGCTGGCTGCGGATCTCCTCAGCCTGGTCGCGGGTCTTGATCTCCTTGGCCTCGCGGGCCCGCTTGATCTGCGAGATCTGAGCCTCGGCGCCGCGGGTCCAACGGATCGCGAAACGCTGCGGCAGCAGGTAGTTACGGCCGTAGCCGTCCTTGACCTCGACGATGTCGCCGGGCTCCCCGAGCTTCTCGACGGGTGCGGTGAGAATGAGCTTCATATCAGATCTCCTTCTCAGCGAGCGGTCGAGGCGTAGGGCAGCAGCGCGAGTTCACGCGCATTCTTGATCGCGATGGCGACCTTCCGCTGATCCTGGACGGTCAGACCGGTCACCCGGCGGGCGCGGATCTTGCCACGCTCGGAGATGAACTTGCGCAGCAGGGCGATGTCCTTGTAGTTGACCTCGCCGATGTGCACGGTCTTGACGGGGATGATCTTCTTCTTGTTCACAGGCTTGCGCTGTGGACCGGCCATTGTGGTGCTCTCCTTATGTCTACGGGATTCATCCCGTGAAAGCCCGGCTCTCGCCGGAATGTGCCTGTCCGTGTCCTGGCCGACGCCTGCCGAGGCAGACGACGCCGGAAGCGGAACTTGACGTTGCTGATTGGATCCGGGGGAACGTGCGGATCAGAATGGCGGTTCGTCGCTCTGGGCCTGAGCCCACGGGTCGACGCCGCCTCCGCGGTTGTCCGGAGCCTGATTGGATCCCTGATTGCCCTGGCCGCCCTGGGGGCCGTTGTTCCAGCCTCCCGAGTTGCCAGCAGCACTGTTGCCACCCTGGGGCGCAGAACCCCAGCCGCCGGAGTTGCCGCCCTGGTTGTAACCACCGGACCTGCCACCCTGGCCGCCCTGACCGCCGCCCGAGGAGGGATTGCGGGTCACCTTCGCCGAGGCGTACCTCAGTGCCGGACCCACCTCCTGGACGTCGAGCTCGTGGACGGTGCGCTTGTTGCCGTCGCGGTCCTCATAGGAACGCGCCTTCAGGTTGCCCTGAACGATGACGCGCATCCCCTTGCTGAGGGACTCCGCGACATTCTCGGCATATCCACGCCATACAGAACAGCTGAGGAACAGTGCCTCACCGTCACGCCATTCGTTGGTCTGGCGATCGAAGGTACGCGGGGTGGACGCAACGGTGAAGTTGGCCACCGGCACCCCGTTGGGGGTGAACCGCAGCTCAGGATCGGCGGTGAGATTGCCGATCACGGTGATGGATGTTTCGCCTGCCATGTGACTCTCCGAATCAAAACGGGGGACGACGTCGTGTCATCCAGACTGCCAAGCAGCACTGACATTTCTTCATCAGTCGTCATGGACAGCCCGGATCGACGGCATCGTCACCGTCGTTGCCGACTGCGACTCGAGGGCGTTGACCCACGGGCGGCAGCAGGCAGAGGCAATAGTGCTGGGGGATGTGAGATGCGTGCGGCGCCTCAGTGGGCGTCGGGACGCATCACCTTGGTACGCATGATCTTCTCATCGATCGCGAAGAGGCGATCGACTTCCTGAACGGTCGACGGCTCGCAGGTGACGTCGAGGACGACGTACAGCGCCTCGGACTTCTTCTGGATCTCGTAGGCCAGCCGACGCTTGCCCCACACATCGACATTGTCGACGGTGCCCTTCTCGTCCTTGACGACCTTCAGGTAACGATCCATGAGGGACTCGACCTGATGCTCATCAACGCTGGGATCGACGAGGACCATGACCTCATACTTGCGCATACGCTGACTCCACCTCCTCTGGTCTCGGCGGCCACGGGAAGGTCCCGTGGCAGGAGGGCGATATGCCCGTCGCGGTGACCGAATTGCCCCGCGACGTCGCTGCCCCGGCATGGGACAGCCAGCTGAACACTCTACCGTGGCGGGCCGGATTCGCCAAGACGCCGGATCCCCGCCTGCACGCGCGCAGATTAAGCCGCCAGATGTGTACTCGGTGATGGTCGGCCGGATCCCCGCCTGCAGGTGCGCAGATCACTCCCCAGACGGGGGTTCGTGCAGCTGTGGTTGCAGGAACTGCCGTCTGGGGAGTGATCTGCGCAGGTGTGTCAGAGCACTCCCTTGAACAGCTTCTCGGCCACCCCCTGGTCGGCCGCCCCGATGCCCGGCGGGATCGCGAACAGCGCCGAGGCCTGGTGCTGGAGGTACTCGGTGAGAGCATCGGATCTGGTCATCCGGGTGAGGATCGGGTAGAAGTTCGTCCTCGGATCGCGCACGAAGGCCACGAAGAACAACCCGGCGTTGATCCGTCCCAGGGAGTCGATCCCGTCGGTGTAGTTGTAGCCCCGGCGCAGCATCCGGCGTCCCTTGTTCTGCTCGGGGGCGACCACCGCGATGTGCGCATCGGCGGGGATCATGGTCTGACCTGCCCGCTTCGCCGCGAAATCGGCCGCGGTGAACTCCTGGGAACCCGCGGTGGGCGCAGCCACCGACTGCGGGGCGCCGTACATCTTGTCGCGCCCGATGGTGTCCTCCTGGTCGCCCAGCCGCAACCGGTCCCAGATCTCCAGGTACATCCTGATCCTGCGGGCCACGAAGTAGCTGCCGCCGGCCATCCAGTCGCCCTGGTCGTCGCCGGGCTGGACCCACAGGTGCTCATTGAGCTGGGCGAGATCGTCCTCGGCCTTGATGTTGTTGGTGCCGTCCTTGAAGCCGAACAGATTGCGCGGGGTCTGCTGATCGGTGGAGGTCGAGGAGGTCCGGCCGTAGCCCACCTGGGACCACCTCATGGTGGCCTTGCCGAAGGCGATCCGGGTGAGATTGCGGATCGCGTGCATCGCGACCTGGTTGTCGTCGGCGCAGGCCTGGATCATCAGGTCCCCGTCGGACTGGCCCGACTGCAGGGCCTCGTTGGCGAACCTGGGCATCCCCTCGGCGAGGATCTCCGGCATTTTCGACTTCAGCCCGAACCGGTCGCGGCCCTTGTCGTCGACGAACAGCCCCCGGCCCACGCCGAAAGTGATCGTCAGTCCCGATGGCGGATAGCCCCAGGCCTCCCCGGTGTCGGTGGGGGCGGCCTGCTTGTTGGCCAGCGGCTGGCCGCCGACCAGCTCCCCGGCCGTCATCTGCTCGGCGGCCGTCGACCAGTCGCGCAGCAGGATCCGCACCAGCCGGACGTCGACCTCGCGCATGTCGAAGGCCGCAGTGAACATCGAGTCCTGGGCGGGGGTGAGGATGCCGCTCTGGTGGGCTCCCCGGAAGGGGTAACTGGTCTGGGTCGGGTGACCCGAGGAGGACGCCTCGGCGGCCTCGGCACCGCGGTGGTGGCCCCAGGCGAAGCCGCCCAGCCCGAAGGCCGCCGCCGCCCCGCCGGACCCGGCGAGGACGGCCCGCCGGGAGACCTTCGGACGGCCGGCCGGCGTCTCCCCCGGGGAGGAGGCACCGTCGGACCCCGGCTGCTGGGAGGCGGCGTCACCATCGGCGGGCTGCGCGGGACCGGCGGCGCCGGGGGCCTGCTGCGGATCGGGATCGGGCTGGGACTGGTGCTCCTGGGTCATCTCATCATCTCGTGGATCAGCATCTCGGCACTCAGTGAAGGATCGTCCCAGGCACCTTGCCCAGCGCCTCGGAGGCCACATTGACCTCATCGGAGAAGGTCCGCTGGGCCTTGGTGTAGGCCGAGTCCTTGGGTGCCTCGCCGGCGTCCTTGGGTGCCTCGCCGGCGTCCTTCTGGACCGCGGCGATCGTCGAGTAGTCGACGTACTTCACATTGCCCATCGAGTCCTTGCCGTCCTGGTACTTGGCCAGCAGGGAGTTGAGATCCTTGAAGGACTGGGCGACCTCGGCGTCCAGATCGGCGTCGGCCTTCTTCACCAGGGCCGCGACATTGCCGTAGGCGACCTCGGCACCCTCGACATTGGCCTTGAAGTCCGACAGGTCGGTGTGGGAGAAGGTCTCCTCCTCGCCGACGATCTTGGAGGTGGCGACCTCCTCGAGCAGGCTGGAGGCTCCAGTGACGACGTCGGTCAGCTTGAGCTTGAACTTGCCGGAGGCGCCGTCGATCTTGCCGTAGACCAGGTCGTAGAGGCTCTGGGTGTCCTTGTTCAGCTGGTCGGCGGCGGCCTTGCGGTCGGCCTCCGAGGCGAACTTGAAGGCCGAGCCGTCGGCGCTGAACAGGTCGGCCTCGATGCGGTGCCAACCGGTCCAGGACTTCAGCACGGCGGGATCGCTGACCTTCTTGCCGGCATCGGCGGCCAGATCCTGGACGCGCAGGTCCAGAGCGGTGTCCAGGTCCCCGGCCTCTTTGATCCCGAAGGCCTCGGCGGTCGGCTCGATCCGCTCGTAGTGGCTGCGGGCCACCGGGTAGAGCTCGCGGGCCTTGGCGGTGTCACCACCGGTGTAGGCCTTGGTGAAGGCCTGGGTCTGAGTGACGAGCTGGCCGACCTGGTCCTTGACGTAGGAGGTGTAGTTGGTGATCGCCTTGGCCTCCAGCGCAGCGGTGTCCGCGTCGATGGCGGCCCCCGACCCGGCGGTCACAGTGAGCTTGGCCACCCCCTTGAGAGCGCCGACCATGTTCGGCTTGCAGGCGGTGTAGTAGGTGCCCTGCTCCAGCGCGGTGGTGAAGGTGGTGGTGACGCCGGGGCCGATGTTCTCCTTCTCCCCCACGATCTGCAGCTTGTTCTCGGTGAGGATCTCGAACTCGTTGGGGACCGACCCCTTGTTGGTGACGGTCACCGTCAGCACCCCGCCCGGCACGGTGCTGGTCGACAGCGAGCAGTCATCGTCGGTGATGGTGAAGGTTGGGGCCGAGGCGGAGGCCGAGCCGGCCGGGCCGGAGGCGTCCTGGACGTTGTCGGTGCAGCCGGTGGCCAGCAGTGCGAGCACGGCGGCGGTCGGCAGGGCGACGCCGGCGCGGGCCAGACGGGTGCGGCCGGGGCGACGATCCTGCGGGGCGTCGGAGCCGGCAGGGCGCGCGGAATGGGAGCGAGTGGGCATGAGGTTCCTCGGGTTCATGGCGTCAGGACGCCGTGTGAAGGGGTTCGTGGTGGCCTGCTGAGGGCTGTCCGGGAGTGCTGCGGGAGGCGATCTGGCGGCTGGATCTGCCCGGTGCGCCCTCGGTGCTGCCGGGAACGGCCGCCGGTGATCCATCGGGCTTCGCGGCCTCTCCCGAGCGGATGGCGTCCCCTCGGTGCAGCCGTCCGCTCACCTGGAGGATGAACAGCGTCATCACCGGGACCAGATAGACCCACCAGGCGATCACCTGCAGGACGGTCGGGGCGAGGTTGACCTGGAACATCGCGACCGCCACGACGTAGAGCCAGTAGATCGGCGACGAGGTGCTCGGCAGCCAGGTCGAGTAGTCCCAGGCGTGGGTCATGATCCCCGGCAGGACGCCGGCCTCCTGGAGGTCACCGATCCCGTAGGAGACGATCCCGGCGGCGACCAGGATGAGGAAGGCTCCGGTGGCGGCGAAGAAGGCCCGCATGTTGATGCGCAGCGCCCCTCGGTAGACCAGCCAGCCGAGCAGCACGGCGGCCGCCAGCCCGGTGACGACACCGGCGGTGGTGGCCACCGAGTTGGTCTGCACCGAGGACTTCACCGTCGCCCAGATGAACAGCGCGGTCTCGACCCCCTCCCGTCCGACCGCCAGGATGGCGATCCAGACGACCCCCCAGCCGGATCGGTGGGAGCTGAGCGAACGGCTCAGGTCGGACTCCAGGTCGCCCTTGAGCTTGCGGGAGTTCTCCCCCATCCAGAAGACCATCCAGGTGACCATCGCCACCGCGACCAGCGACAGCCCGCCGCCGAGGATCTCCTGGGCCTGGAAGGTGAGGGTCTTGGGGCCCCAGGTGAGGATGGCGCCGATGCCCAGCGGGATCAGGGCGGCCAGGCCGACCCCGAGCCACAACTTGCCGATCAGATCGCGCCGGCCGGACTTCACCAGGTACGCGTAGATGATGCCGACGACCAAGGAGGCCTCGAACCCCTCGCGCAGAGCGATGAGAAGGTTGGCGACGAACATGGGCTCTCCATCCCGTTCCGGACGACCCGGGACGTGTTAGGCAAGCCTTACCTAACCATTCATGGTGGCGGTCGTCAACCCATGTCCACCACCTGGTCAGACCATCTGGTCCACTCCTCGGTCAGTGCCTCTGACAGCGGGATTCAGTGCCGCCGGATGGCAGGGATTGACAGCGCCACAGGGCTGGCCGAGGGCGGTGGGTGCGCAGATCACTCCGCAGACGGGGGTCCGTGCAGCTGCCAGTGCACCAGCCCTCGTCTGGGGAGTGATCTGCGCAGCTTCTGGCTCCGGTCAGTGCCGCGGGGGGCCGGGGATGAGGATCTCGCCGCCCTCCCGCCAGGCCCGCAGGCCGCCCGTCAGGAAATCGGCCTGATAACCCTTCTCGCGGACCGCCCCGACCAGATGCCCGGAGCGGAAGCCGGTGTCGCAGACCAGCACGAAGTGCGGGTCAGGCTCTGCCAGCGGGTCGTCCCCGTAGACGGCGGTGAAGGGGTCCGCCACCAGATCCTTGGGCTCCACCAGCCGGGCGCCGGGGGCGTGCCCGGCCTCGTACTCCCCCGGGGTCCGGATGTCGACCAGGATGCCCCCGTTGGCCAGCACGTTGAGCGCCTCGGCCAGCTCGAGACCGCCGGTCGGCATACCGCGATTGGTCAGGAAGTTCCTCAGTCCCATGGTCGGCAGTGTAGTGACAGCCCGTCCGTCGCCTGACAGCCCACTGCCGAACCGGGGAGCGCGGAGGAGTCGCCGGTGGGGTCAGCGATGCTCCCGGTCGGATCCCCGCTGATCTCGGCCCGAGTGGGAGCCCCCGCCTCCGCGCCTCAGACTTGCCAGCCGCGAGTACATCTCGTCGATGACGGTGCTGAACCGCTTCTCGACCTCACGGCGCCTCACCTTGAGGGTGGGCGTGAGCAGCCCGTTGTCCTGGCTGAAATCGTCCCACAGCACCCGCAGGTCGCGGATCTGTTCCTGATACGGCAGTTTGGAGGTCAGCTCGGTGACCCGACGCCGGATCTCCTCGACCAGCTCCGGGCTGCTGGCGGCCTCTCCCCCCGACAGGCTCAGGTGCAGTTTCTCGGCGAGCTCCTCGACACGAGGCATCGATGGTTTGACGAGCAGGGTGAGGCAGGGCCGGTTGTCGCCCAGGATGACGGCATGTTCGAACAGCGGATCGGCCATCAGCAGCCCCTCGATCGGCTGGGGGGAGATGTTCTTGCCGTTGAGGGTGACAATGATGTCCTTGAGCCGATCGGTGATGACCAGGTAGCCGTCCTCGTCGAGGTGCCCGATGTCCCCGGTGTGCAGCCAGCCGTCCCGGATCGCCTGCGCGGTGGCCTCGGGGGCGTTCCAGTAGCCCTTCATGATGTTCGGCCCGCGATACAGGATCTCGCCCCCCTCGCCGATCTTGATCTCGCTTCCGACGAGGGGTTTCCCGGCGGTTCCGAATTTATGGGCGCCGGTCGAGTTGAAGCTCACCAGAGGTGAGGCCTCGGTGAGTCCATAGCCCTGGCAGACCAGGATCCCGATCGCGGCGAAGAACTCCTCGACCTCCTTGCGCAGCGGCGCACCGCCGGCCGCCAGCACGGTCTTGCGGCCACCGACCGCAGCCCGGATCGCGCCCAGCACCAGGGCGTCGGCCACTTTGTGGCGCAGTCTCAGGCCCACGTCGGGACGCCGGCCGGCCTCGGCGGCCAACCACCACTGCCGACCGACGTCGAGGGACCAGTCGAAGATCCGGGTCTTGAGCCGGGAGTCGGCGACCTTCTCGTGGGCCACCGTCATCACCTGCTCATAGAGCTTGGGGACCGAGACGAACAGCGTCGGGCGGACCTCCGCCAGCATCGTGGCGATCGTCTTGGGGTTGGTGACGAAGGTGTTGAGGCAGCCGTGCGAGAGCACCACCATCGACCATCCCCACTCCAGGGCATGGGACAGCGGCAGGAAGCACAGCGAGTGGTCGGCCGGGCCGATGTCGAAGAACTTGTCCAGGGCGTCGATCTGGGCCATCGCCGCCCGGTGGGTGATCATCACACCCTTGGGGGCGCCGGTCGTCCCGGAGGTGTAGATGAGGGAGGCCACGTCGTCACCGGCGGACTGTGCCATCCGCTGGTCGACCACGGCGCGGAGCTCGGCGGTCCGGGCGCTGGTGCGCTCGGTGGCGACGGCCTCGGCCAGGCTGAGGACCGGGAGGTCGGCGGACGGGACCGACTCGGCGGTCGGGACCGACTCGGCGGACGGGACCGACTGGCCGGACGGGGCGCCAGGCTGCGGGGCGCCGGCGGCGGGCTCGGTGGCGGCCGGTTCCCCGGCAGCCACCGGCTGGGCGGAGGGGGTGTCGATCACGACGAGGGCCACCAGGCTGGGCATCCGGTCGTGTGCCGACAGCACCAGGTCACGCTGCTTGGCCCCCGCCAGGCAGATCACCCGGGCCTCTGAGTCGGAGACGATATGGGCGAGCTGGTCGGCGGTACTGGTCGGGTAGATCGGTACCGGAACCGCTCCGACAGTCATCGCGGCCAGGTCGATCTCCAACCACTCGGGACTGTTGTGGGAGAAGATCGCCACCCGGTCGCCACGCTCGATGCCGTGCTCGATCAGGGCCAGGGCGATGGCGTCGACCCGCCTTCTCATCTGGGCGAAGGTACGAATCCGCCACTGGCCGTCGATCCTCACCCGGGATGCCGGCCGGTAGGCGTAACGGGAGACGACGTCGCCGAACATGTGCGCCAGATGAACCCTCTTCGGATCCTCCCCGGGCACGGGGGTGCCGAGCAGCAGGCCCGCCGGATCGGCGCGGGTGTCCTCTGTTGCGTCAGGGGAGGCGGAATCGGCGCCCCGGCTGGGGACGGTTTCGGAGATAGGCATGGGTTCTCCTCATGGGCTGACCACAGGCAGGCGACGACTCCCATGGTAGTGAGAATCGCCAACCGGGTGACGCCGCCAGATCTCACCTGGATCAGTGGCGGCACACAGGATCCTGGCAGCTCTGCCATGCACCGTGAGAGCATGGCTCCAGACTCCGCACAGCACCATGACGTCTCGCACGGCTGCGGCCAGGGGAATCCCGGCGAGGGCGGTCCCCGGATGCAGGGCGGTCCCGGGATGCCGGCCGATCCAGACCGTCACAACGATGGCGATCGACCGACCGCCTCCCCTGAACCCGCGGGCCGACAGCCGGTCTCCCGGCGTCAGCTCTTCCAGGGGCTCGGGCTGTTCGCCGCCGGAGGGGTGGCCGGTCTCGGGGTGTCGGGGGCCGGGATCCAGCTTCGGCGATCTCGGCGGGCGGCGACGGCTTCCACCGCCTCAGCAAGTTCCTCGGGAACTCCGGCCAGCGCGGGACAGGTCGCTGTCACCAGGTTCCCGACCCAGATCAGCGGGCCCACCGTGTGGCAGATGAGCTATCCCAGCGGCACGACGCCGCCGAAGACCTACGACTCCGCCACCCAGGCGGCCCGCCACACGGCACTCCAGGCCAAGAAGAAGTCCGGAACCTGGACCCCGCAGAACCCGCTGCTGGTGATGGACCCCTACGGCACCACGGCCAGCGGACTCTACGTCTACTTCACCGGTGGGTCGGGGCAGCTGTCCTTCACCGACGCCACCAGCTCCGTCGAGGACTTCTCCGCAGTGGCCGCCAACCATGCCGACACCGGTTTCGAGGGGCTGGTCGTTGCGCTGGTGCCCGGCACCCGCAACACCCTCACACTGAGATGAACGCCGTCCGGATCCGGGTCCTCCGCCAGCACGGCCTCGGGCGGCGCGGTGTCTGTCAGGGTCACCGTGATCGCCCCGAGCAATCCATCGGGATACCCCACCCAGGTCGCCCGCCGGATCCTCAACGAGAAGCCGCTGAGCTCCGGGCTGTTCGCGATGGTCGGCGTCTCAGGACTGAGCACGAGCACCTATCTGATGGACAACCAGGGGGCGATGCGCGCCGAGCTGGCCTCCGACACCGCGACCTTCAACCTCCAGATGAGCAAGGGCAGCCTCGTCACCGCCACCGGTGCCCGGCAGATCAGCGCCATCGATCCGCTGGGCCACGCCGACCCGATCATCAGCCTCACCGGCTACTCGATGCATCACGACCTGGTGGTGCACGACGCCGGGATCGTCTACGCGCTCGCCTCGGCCGGCGACTCGACGCGCGTGGAGGATCGGGTGCTGCGGATCGACCTGGACTCCGGAGAGGTGACCGAAGCAGTCGATCTGGCGAAGGTGCTGCCACAGTACGAGAGGCTCGCGGTGGCACCCGGCACGAACCTGGACGGGTCCACCGGCAAGGACTGGATCCACCTCAACACCCTCCAGATCGTCGACGACGTGATGTACCTGTCCTCCCGGGAGATCTCCACGATCATCGCTCTGGATCATGCTCTGGACACCTACTCGACGACGTCCATCCAGTTCCTCATCGGCCCCGAGGCGATGTGGCAGGGGACCGGCTATGAGAAGCACCTGCTGACGCCGGTCGGTTCACCGACTCGCAATGCCGGACAGCACTCGGTGCACCGGATCGACGATCCGAAGCTGCCGCCCGGGCAGTACTACCTGGAGATGTTCAACAACAACTACTGGCATGTCGGATCGCGCACCGACATCGACTGGAAATCGGCCGGGCCCAGCAGTGCCAGCCGCAGCTCCATCGACGGGACCAGCCAGGCGCTGCGCTACCTCGTCGACGAGACGGCCGGTACCTTCCGACAGGACTTCGCCCAGGATGTCCCCTACTCCTCGGTGGTCTCCAATGTCTGGCGGCTGGGAGAACGCACCGTCGGGGACCAGATGGTGGTCAACTCCGGCAAGTCCAATGAGTACTCCCAGCGCAGCGCCGATGGGACAGTGCTGGCCAGCTACCGGTATGACTCGACCGGGCTGGGGTACCGAGTGTTCAAGGAATCGTTCCAGGGGTACTGGTACGGGGCGTGACCGGGCCTCAGTCCTGCAGTCTGGCCCTCAGCCAGGCGATGTCACCGGCCTGGGCCTCGGCCGGTCCCGGTGTCTCCACCACGACCGGGGCACCGGCGGCCCGCACCACCTCGGCCAGCTCATCGCGATCGATCTGACCCTGACCGAGATTGGCGTGACGGTCGCGCCCCGATCCTGCCGGACCCTGGGAGTCATTGGCGTGCACCAGATCGATCCGACCGGTGATCTCGCGCACCTGCTCGACCAGGGTGGTCATCTCCAGGCCGGCGGCGAAGGCATGGCAGGTGTCCAGGCAGAAGCCGACATTCTCGGCCCCTGAGGCGGTCTGGATCGCCGCCCAGGTGCCGGCGATGCGTTCCAGCTGGCGGGCCATCGCGTGCTTGCCGCCTGCGGTGTCCTCCAGCAGCAGGGGCACCGGGATCTCCATCCCCTCGACCGCCTTGCGCCAGTTGTCCTGACCCTGCTCGATCGGCTCCCCGTCGCGGACGTGGCCGCCATGGACCACCACCCCGAGTGCGCCCATCTCGGCGGCGATCGTCAGGGTCTGCTGGAGGAGCTTGCGGGAGGGGATCCGGATCCGGTTGTTGAGAGAGGCCAGATTGATGACATAGGCCGAGTGCACCACCACCCCGATCCCGGCCTGCTCGGCGGCCTCACGGACCCCGGCGGCGCCACCCGGAAAGCTCACCGTCGGCTTCTTCCAGGACTGCGGGTCGCCCAGGATCAGCTGCGCCAGATCGCCGCCTCGCTCTCGGGTCTGGGCCACGAAGTCGGCCTCGTCAACGGTTGCACCTATCGTCCACTGGGTCACATCCGGAGCCTATCCGGCACAGTCTCGCGCGGCGCATCCCGCCAGCCTCCCGCGCAGATCTCACGGGCCGCGGACAGTCGCCTCGACAGATGCGAATCACCCGATCGACCGTGCCGAGGGTCCCTCGAACTCTCCGAGGCCCCCAGACAGTCGAGACCCTCAGGCGGTGGCAGAGCGGCAGCTGCCTCTGCTGCCATATCCCATCCGGGCCACCGGAGGGCCTAGATTAGATCCCATGTCATCCTGCTTGGTCACCGGCGGCACCTCCGGCATCGGACGGGAGTTCGTCACGCAACTCGCCGCCCGCGGGGACGACGTCATCATCGCAGCACGAGACGCCGATCGGATGGCCGCCATCAAGGCCGAGATCGAGCCCCGATACGGGGTCTCGGTGGAGACCATCCACGCCGACCTGGCGGTGCGATCCGACGTCGACATCGTCGCCGCCCGCCTGGAGGACACCGCACGTCCGGTCGACCTGCTGGTCAACAATGCCGGCTTCGGGCTGCACGCCAAGATCCTCGACCCCCAGGGGCTGGCTCTCCAGGAGCGTGCCTTCGACGTGATGTGCAAGGCCGTGCTGATCCTATCAGCGGCCGCCGGGCGGGCGATGAGCGCCCGGGGCCACGGCGGGATCATCAACGTCGCCTCCTCGAGCGCCTGGATCAACACCGGCAACTACTCGGCGATCAAGGCCTGGGTGCTGACCTTCACCGAGGGGTTGGCCAATGAGCTGCACGGCTCGGGGGTCAAGGTCGAGGCGTTGTGCCCGGGCTGGGTGCACACCGAGTTCCACGAGCGCGCCCATGTGACGGCCACGAGGCTTCCCGAGATCGTGTGGACCGACGCCGCGACGGTGGTCCGCGAGTCCCTGGAGGATCTGCACAGGGGCAAGGTCGTCTCAGTGCCGACCGCCCGCTGGAAAGCCGCCATCGCAGTCGCCGGCACCGCGCCGCGCTCGACGATGAGGTGGTTGTCGCGCAATCTCACCTCGAGCCGCGACAAGATCGATGTCCCCACCCCCGGTCAGGCCGGTGAGCGCTGAGGATGCCCATCAAACCCAAGGTCAAGGATCGCGGGCGCTACACCAGCGACATCAATGCGATCGCCCGGCAGGCCGCCAATCTGCTGCTGCTCAAGCCGCTGGTGTGGCGGGTCACCAAGGTTCAGGTTCACGGTGTGGAGAACCTCAGTGGTGTGGACGGTGCCTACGTCATCACCGCCAACCACTCCTCCCACCTGGACACCCCGCTGATCTTCGGGTCCCTTCCCAGGCGGCTCAGCAAGTATCTGTCCACCGGCGCCGCCGCCGACTACTTCTTCACCACCTGGTGGAAGGCGTTCACCCCGGTGCTGTTCTTCAATGCCTTCCCGGTCGACCGGGGCAAGGGACGCACCCGGGCCGGGGCCCCCTCACACACCCACCGCGGGCTGGCCGGATCCCTGCTGACCGACGGCATCCCGTTGCTGATCTTCGCCGAGGGCACCCGCTCGCGCACCGGCGGGATGGGCACCTTCAAACCCGGCGCCGCCGCCCTGGCGATCTCCCGCGGGGTCCCGGTGATCCCAGTCGCCCTGGTCGGCGCCTTCTCGGCGATGCCCTCCCAGGAGGGCCAGAGCCTGCCGAAGGGCCGCCCCCCGGTCCACGTCGTCTACGGCCACCCGATGGAGCCGGCCCCCGGCGAGATCGCTCACGAGTTCTCCGAGCGGATCCGCCGACAGATCATCACCCTGCACGACCAGACCGCGCGCGCCTATGGCATGCCGACCCAGGCCGATCTGGCCTCGGAGCGGGCGTTGGGTACCACCAGCGACGCCGCCACCTCGGCTGCCTCGGACCGCTCCGGCCATTCCCAGACGCCGTCGATCTCCGCGGGCCCGGCCGCGACGGACGGCTCGTCCAAGACTCCGCCGGATCAGCCCGGACCCCACTGATCCGGGTCCCACTGGGCTGGATCCCCCTGGCCCGCAACGGCGCTCCTCGGGAGCCCGGCGAGACCAGCCGGTACGGTGCCTCCCGGGCCGGCCGACACCCCCCGGAGGCCTGAGGGTCGGCGCCTCGACAGCCCGGCCCGGTTACAGTGTCTCTGTGATTCAGGTACGCCAGATCTCCGCCGCCCAGCACCTCGCCTTCCTCCACGACTGGGCCACCCCGGGCTCGACGGCCGAGGAGACGGTGAGTTTCCTCCAGACCCCGGCATGGGCCAAGGTCAAGCAGGAGTGGCGCTCCGAGTCGATCGGCATCGTCCGCGACGGCGGCCCCGGCGGCCCGGAGCTGCTCGGCGTCGGACTGGTGCTCTACCGCCAGGTCCCGAAGCTCAAGCGCTACCTCGCCTACCTTCCCGAGGGCCCGGTGCTGGACTGGACCAGCCCCGACCTGCCCGAGATCCTCGACGCCCTGCGCGCCCACGCCAAGCGGCGTCACGCCTTCGCGCTGCGGATCGGCCCGACCCTGCCGCACCGGATCTGGCGCAAGGACACCATCAAGGACGCCATCGCCGACGAGTCGATCACCGCCCTGTCCCAGGCTCCGGCCGATGTCACGAATCTGCACGCCACCCGGCTGGCCAACCAGCTGCGCCACCTGGGATGGCGTCCCCCCAAGGCCGCCGAGGGATTCGCGGCCGGCCAGCCGAAGTTCAACTTCCAGCTGCCCCTGGTGAACTGGACCGACGGGGTCCGCACCCGGCTGAGCGAGGACGAGGTGCTCGCCGGGATGAACCAGCTGTGGCGGCGCAACATCCGCAAGGCCGCCAAGAAGGGGGTCGAGGTGAGCCGGGGCGGCCGCGAGGACCTGGCCGCCTTCCACAAGGTGTACGTGGAGACCGCCGGGCGCGACGGCTTCACCCCCCGGCCGCTGGACTACTTCCAGACCATGTGGGACGCCCTCAACGGCGAGGACCCCGACCGGATGCACCTCTACCTGGCCCACCACGAGGGCGACCTGGTGGCGTCGACCACCTGGGTCCATGTCGAGCGGCACACCTGGTACTCCTACGGGGCGTCGACCAGCGCCAAGCGCGATGTGCGCGGCTCCAACGCCATCCAGTGGCAGATGATCCGCGACTCGATGGCCGTCGACGCCGACGTCTACGATCTGCGCGGGATCACCGAGGGACTGGCCGCCGACGACCCGGAACTGGGGCTCATCCAGTTCAAGGTGGGCTCGGGCGGCGAGGCCGTCTCCTACATCGGCGAGTGGGATCTGGTCATCGATCCGCTGCTCTACAAGGTCTTCGACTGGTACATGAACCGGAGGTCGCGATGAGCCTGGTGCTCCACGTCGACGGCGCCGCCTGGCGGGCCCATCAGGATTCGGTGGTGGCCGGCGATCCGGGCATCGTTCCGGTGGCCAAGGGCAATGGCTACGGCTTCGGGCTTGCCCGGCTGGCCGGCGAGGTGACACGACTCGGGCTGGGCTGCCTGGCGGTGGGCACGGCCGAGGAGGTGGCGCTGGTGCGCGGCAGCGCTGATGAGCACGAGGTGCGCGGCAGCGCTGATGAGCATGATGTCCGGGCCGGGGACGCCGAGCATCCGGGATTCGAGGGGGACGTCGTCGTCCTCACCCCGTGGCGTCCCGGCGACGCCGTGGCCGAGGCGGCGCTCGCCGATCCCGGCGTCATCACGACCCTCTCGCGCCTCGAGGATGTGGCCGCCGTCGCGAAGGCCCGTCCGGGAGCGCGGGTGATCCTGGAGGTGCTCACCTCCATGCGCCGCTACGGGATGCGGCCAGACGAGTTCGAGGCCGCCGTCGCGGCCGCCGAGGGGCTGGAGATCGTCGGCTGGACCATCCACCTGCCGATGATCGGCCAGCATCTGGGCGAGGCCACCGACCTGGCCACCGCCGCCCTGTCGGCGTACACGGCTCCACTGTGGGTCTCCCACCTCAGCGCCGCCGATCTGGACCGGCTGCGTCAGACCTTCCACGTCGAGGTGCGCCATCGCGTCGGCACCGAGCTGTGGCTGGGGGCCCACGACGCCCTGCACTACCGGGCGAGCGTCCAGGACGTCCACGACGTCGCGCCCTCGGAACGCGTCGGGTACTGGCAGCGCCGGGCCGGGCGGCGTCACCACCGGCTGGCGATCGTCTCGGGGGGAACCGCCAACGGGGTGGCCATGCAGGCCCCGACGGCTGCGGCCAACGCCCGGCAGATCGCCCAGACCGTGGCCAACGGCGTCATGGAGGCGGGCCGGATGGCCCTGTCCCCCTACTCGGCCGGCGGCCACAAGCTCTTCTTCGCCGAGCCTCCGCACATGCAGGCGAGCCTGCTGTGGGTGCCCGGCTCGGTGCGGATCGGCGACGAGCTCGAGGTGACGATGCGCGCCACCACCGCCACCCCGGACCGGATCATCGTGGAGTGAGGGGACGAGATTCCCGACGGGCCGTCCTTTTCGGTCCGGCCGGGCCGGAAACCCCCGACTGCCGGGAGATCCGCCACCTGGTCGGGCCTGAACATCGGCGGAATACCATATCCAGGTGAGCGGATTCGACTGGGCGTACCGGAGCAGCGTGCCCGGAGTGGGGTGGACTCCCCGTGACGAGTCCCTGCTGCGCACCGCCTTCGCGGTGCACTGCATCCTCACCGACCACTTCGACGAGGTGCCGGGCATTCCGGTGCCCTTCGCGGTTCCGGGGCAGTTCCCGCAGAACCGGGTGATCGCCACAGCCCCCTTCACGCTGTACTCCTTCCAGGCGGCCGGGGACGGCTCCTACGTCCATGACAACGGGTTCTTCTTCGCCACCGGCGAGTACGGGTTGGCGCTGACGGCCGGCGTCGGGCTCGCCCGGGCCATCGGGAACTCCCAGCGCAGGAATGCCGCCCAGGCCGACGCCACCCGGATGTGGCGTCCTCTGGACCAGGGGCGGATCTTCATCAACATCGACGGCTTCCACCTACTGACCGCCGGGGATCTGGTGACCTGGGACTGGCAGAGCATCGACCTGGGCCAGATGGTCCAGCGGGGCCAGTTCGCCATGGTGGGCAATTCGGAGCAGGGCCGGGTGAGCTATGTCATCGAGTCCGATCTCGCCGAGCTCGTGTTCTTCCTGTGGGCAGCTCACCGGCAGCCTCAGCATCCGCAGCTCTACCAGCGGGTGTGGCTGCTGCCGGAGTGGCTGAACAAGTACGACGCGGTACGCCGCCCCGACGACATCGACTACTGGAACCAGTCGGTCCTCGGCGACCGGGCTCTGCCCCCGGGTCTCTGAACCCCGTTCTCCTTCCTCCCCTGCACCCGTTCCCCCTCCCCCGGGCTCCATTCCTCGACGGCATCCAAAACTGGCGGCGGCAGTGGTATTCCACCGCCGCCGCCAACTTTGGATGCCGTCGCCGATCTGAGGTGGGGTCGGCATTTGCGCACAAGGCTCTCCGGTGCCGCCTCGTTGCGCGCAACAATGGCCGTGACGATCACCATCGGAGGAGATCCAATGAGCAGTCCACGAGATGTCGTTGTCATCGGCGGAGGCCTGGCCGGGGCGAAGACCGTCGAGGCGCTGAGGGAACAGGGTTTCGACGGCTCGATCACCCTCATCGCCGCGGAGCCGAACCTGCCCTACGAGAGACCACCGCTGTCGAAGGGATTCCTGGCCGGCGGCGACTCCTTCGAGGACGCCGTCACCCACCCCCGCGACTGGTACACCGAGCACGACGTCGACCTTCGGCTGTCCACCAGGGCCACCGCGATCGACACCGAGGTGCATGCGGTGACCCTCGACGAGGGCTCCCCATTGCGCTACGACAAGCTGGTTCTGGCGACCGGATCCACGCCACGGCGGCTCACCGTATCCGGGGCCGGCGCCGAGCGGGTCCATGTGCTGCGGACCAGGCAGGACGCCGAGACGCTGCGCGCCGAGTTCGGCGAGGGGCGCCGTCTCGTGGTGATCGGCGCCGGCTGGATCGGACTCGAGGCGGCCGCCACCGCGAGGGAGAAGGGCAGCGTCGTCACCGTCGTCGCACCCTCCACCATCCCCCTGGCCCATGCCCTGGGCGATCGGATGGGCACCGTCTACGCGAAACTCCACCGCGAGCACGGCGTCACCTTCCGGCTGCGGACCTCTGTGGCCGAGATCACCGCGACGGCCGGCCGGGCAACCGGGGTGAGGCTCACCAACGGGGAGACGATCGGGGCGGACGCGGTCCTGGTGGGCATCGGCGCCGAGCCGAATGTGGCACTGGCCGAGGCCGCCGGGCTGGCCGTGGACAACGGCGTCCTCGTCGACGCCGGGCTGCACACCAGCGACCCGGACATCTACGCCGTCGGCGACATCGCCAATGTGGACCATCCGGTTCTGGGTGCCAGGAGCCGGGTGGAGCACTGGGCCACGGCCCTCAACCAGCCCGCGATCGCGGCGACGAACCTGCTCGGCGGGGACGCCCGCTGGGAGGAACTGCCGTACTTCTTCAGCGATCAGTACGACGTCGGAATGGAGTACTACGGGCAGCCCGGGGAGGAGGACTCCCTGGTGATCCGCGGGAGCCTCGACACCCGCGAGTTCGTGGCCTTCTGGCTCGACGCGAACCGCATCACCGCGGTGATGAATGTCAACGTCTGGGATGTCATCGATGCCGTCAAGCCGATCATCGCGGCCCGCAGGCCCGTCGATCCGGCCCGGCTGGCCGATCCGGAGGTCCCCTTCGCCGAGCTGTGACCGCCCGATCCGATGCCTGCCCGGTGCGCATACCCGAGGTGTGCCGGGTAAACCAGCGAGACATGGGGGGTCTGGGACATGAACGCCACAGATCAGCGGCTGTCTCGCTGGATCACCCGGTACCGGTCATCTAGTGAACGGCAGGCGGCCGGGATGCTGGGGCTTGAGACACTGGGTCAATGAGTGAGAACGCCGAGGATCTCAACACACCGGCACCCGTCACCGGCCCATGGCGCCGCACGGCCGCCGGTGCCGGGCTGCTGGGAGCCGACGGCCGGGTGGCGCCGACGATCTTCACCGAGATGACCGCCCTGGCCACCAGCACCGGCGCGCTCAATCTCGGGCAGGGGTTCCCCGACGATCCAGGGCCACACGAGGTGCTCGACGCCGCCCGCGAGGCCATCGCCGCGGGCCGTAATCAGTACCCGCCGCTGCCCGGAATCCCCTCGTTGCGCACTGCGATCGCCGCTCACCAGGCCCGCTTCTACGGCCTGAACGTCGACCCCGACACCGAGATCCAGGTGACCATGGGCGCCACGGAGGCGATGGCCGCGTCCCTGTTGGCGCTGGTGGAGCCCGGCCAGGAAGTGGTCACGATCGACCCCTTCTACGACGCCTATGCCGCGGTCATCGCCCTGGCCGGCGGCGTGCAGGTCCCCGCCCCGCTGGATCTGACCCACGACGCAGACGGCCACCCGACCGGCTTCTCACTGGACGTGGCGGCGCTCCGGGAGGCCGTCTCCGACAACACCCGGGCCATCATCGTCAACACCCCGCACAATCCCACCGGCACCATGCTCGGCCGCGCCGATCTGGAACAGATCCTGGCCGTCGCCAAGGAACATGGCGCCTACGTCATCACCGATGAGGTCTATGAGCACCTCACCTTCGCCGGCCCGCACATCCCGATGGCCACCCTGCCCGGGGCCCGCGGCACCGTGGTCTCGATCTCCTCGGCCGGCAAGACCTTCTCGGTGACCGGCTGGAAGATCGGCTGGATCACCGCCGCACCGGAGCTCATCACCGCGATCCAGGCCGTCAAGCAGTTCCTCACCTTCGCCGGAGGCGGCCCCTTCCAAGTCGGTGTCGCGGCCGGGCTCGGGCTGGGGGGCGAGGTCTTCGACGCCGTCCGCTCCTCTCTTCAGGACCGCCGCGACCTGCTCGTCTCCGGGCTTCGGTCCGCAGGCTTCGACGTCATCGTCCCCGACGCCGGCTACTTCACGGTGGCCGACGCCGCCCCGCTGGGCTTCGAGGACGGCGCCCAGCTGTGCCGCGAAATGCCCGAACGGATCGGCGTCGCCGCCGTCCCCGTCTCGGCCTTCACCAGCGCAGCCGGGCCGAACGCCGCCAGGATGCGCTCCCTGGTGCGATTCGCCCACTGCAAGTCCGCAGACAGCATCGGCCAGGCGGTCGACCGCCTCCAGAAGCTCCACTGACCACCACCAGAAAGATCCTGATGACCACCACCCTCGACCCCGATCTCACCGACGAGACCGCTCCCCACCGTGTTGTGACCGCGATGCGTGGCTCACTGCCCGGCATCGACCTCGACGACTCCCCCACCACGCTGGCCGCCCACCGCACCGATCGTTCGGCGATGCCGGGCGACCCGGATCCCCTGGTGCTGGCCCGGCCCGCGTCGACCGAGCAGGTCTCGGCCCTGCTGGCCTACGCCAACGCCCACCGGATCCCCGTCGTCCCGCAGGGCACCCTCACCGGCGTCGCCGGGGCGGCGTCCGCCATCAGCCGCGCGATCCTGCTGGATCTGACCGCCATGGACGCCATCATCCGCATCGACGCCGACGACATGATCGCGGTGGCCCAGCCCGGCGTCATCGTGGCCGATCTTGCGGCGGCGGCCGCAGACCGGGGCCTGTTCTACGCCCCTGATCCGGCGTCGGCGCAGATCGCCACGCTGGGCGGCAATGTGGCTACCAATGCCGGCGGAATGCGCTGCATCAAGTACGGGGTGACGAGGGAGTCGGTGCGCTCCCTGGAGGTGGTGCTGGCCGACGGCACCGTCCTGCGCACCCGGCCCAGCACCATCAAGACGGTCGGCGGTCTGGATCTCACCGGGCTGATCGTGGGCTCTGAGGGGACTCTGGCGGTGGTCACCGAGATCACCGTGAAGCTGCTTCCGGCACCGGGGCCCGAACGCGGCGTGCTGGGACTGTTCCCCAGCGTCGCGCAAGGATTGAGCGCGACGAACCGGATCGCCGCGGGGCCGCGTACCCCGGCGAGGCTGGAGTTCATGGACGGCCGGTGCCTGGAGGCGATCCGCAAGCACATCCCCGACGCCCCGGTCCCGGCCGAGGCCAACGCGTGGGCGCTCGCGGTCACCGACGCCCGCGACGGGGCCGAGGAGGACCTGGCGAGCTTCGAGAAGATCTTCGCCGACGCCGGGGCGACGACCGTGCAACGGGCCGACAGCGCCGAGGAGCTGGAAGCCATCCTGGAGGCCAGGCGCCAGCTCCAGCCGAGCGCCCGTGGACTGCTCGGCGGGTCGGTGGAGGGCGATATCGCGGTGCCCCGCAGTGCATTGGCCAATTTCAGTGCGCGAGTCGCCGAGGTGGAGAGCGCCTACGACGTCACGATCGCGCTGGGCGGCCATGTGGGCGACGGCAATCTGCATCCGATCGTGGCCTACACACCGGCCGAGGGGGCCCGGGAGAGGGCCGATGAGGCCGTCATGACGCTGAGCCGGCTGGCCCAGGAGATGGGCGGGACGATGTCCGGCGAGCACGGCGTCGGGTTGGAGAAGCTGCCCGCTCTGGACACCGAGATGGCTCCGGAGGCTCTGGAACTCCAGCGCCGGATCAAGACGCTCTTCGACCCGAACGGCATCCTCAACCCGGGCAAGAAGTACTGAGCCCGGGCTCGCGGGCCCTACCGGTAGTGCTCTCGACAGGGGACGACGGCTCTTCGACAGGGTCGTGCTCCTGAGCATGTCCGGCCCTCATGCCGTCGAAGATGACGTCCATCTGGCTGCTGAACTCCGCCTCCGTCGGCGACGGTTCAGGACGCGAGGTGATTGTCATGTGCAAACCGCTCCTTGATCTCCTGGAGTTCCCGGCGGATCTTCGTCGTGTTGTATGCGGTGACGATCAGACTGATGAGGATCACGCACGCAACGACGATGCCCACCACCAGTCCGCCGATCGATAATGCGGCAATTGCTGATTCAGTTCCCATGAATGGTCTCCATTCATATTTCCGTTGACCACGACTAGCGGCCAATTTGCACCGGGGACGCTACGCCCCCGCCTTTGCCATGTCGAGCGAATGGATCGAACTCTGCCCGATCGGGCAATTGTCGACAAATTGACGCCTCCGGCCAGTCACCGGATCTCGCCACGGGGCGCACCATCTCGCGCGCGGACCCTTAGCATCTGACTCATGGCACTCCGCAGAGGACTTCTGCACCGCACACTCAGCAGCGGCGCCATGGAGGTGACCCTCGCCATCGTCCTCCTGGCCATCGACGCATTGCCCTTCCACCCCGGCTATGACGCCACGCTCGCGCTGATCCTGGGCATCATCGCCTGCGGAGGTGCCGCGCTGACGGCCTGGCATCCCCGCATCGGCGCGGTCATCGCCTGTCTGGGTTTCGGCGGTTTGGCACTGCTGCCCGACAACATGGTCGGCCCCACCCTGTATGCCCTGATGATCGTCATCCTCTCGTGCGCCTGGCATGAGGAGTTCTGGACGGCGGTGGCGACCTCAGCCTGGGGATATGGGGTGTCATTGTGGCTGTCCTTCCGCAACACCACGACGATGCGCGAGGACCTCCAGGCCATCGTCGTGTGGCTCGGCGTCTACGCTCTCCCGTGGGTTGTCGGGCTGGCCCTGCGCAACACCCAGTTCGTCGAGCGTCGCCGGATCGCGGCTCGCGCCGAGGCTCAGCGCCGGGAAATCGCCGCCGAGCTGCACGACAACGTCACGCACGAGCTGGCACTCATCACCATGACCGCGGAAGCCACCCGGATAGATCCCACTATCGACAAGGACGACGCACTGGTCGACATCGCAGCCATGAGCCGCCGCAGTTCCGCCTATGTACGACACATGGTGAGCCTCATGCGAGCCGGAATCGCATCGCCACCATTGTCATTCTCCACCGAGATCAGAAACGGCCTCGCCCGCCTTGCCGACGCCGGCTTCAGCGTCGAGCCCGAAATCGGCGACGGCGTCGACTCGATATCACCGGCGATGTCGAGCGCCCTGGGGCACATCGCCCACGAAGCATTCAACAACATCCTCCGGCACGGCTCCCCTGATGGCCTGTGCAGGGTGACGGCGCGAGCCGACAGCAGCGGTCTCAGGGCAACGTTCACCAACGCCACGACCACCGCCTACCACGGAGACGATCTGGGCATCACCGGCATGAGGGACCTGGCGGAAGGCCTCGGCGGCACCCTTGACACGCGACTGTCGGACGGCCGCTGGACGGTCAGGGTCTCAATTCCTGACGCCATGGTCGAAGGCAGCGCCTCCTGAGTACGCCGCGAGCGCGGCCCTTCCCTTCACGCCGAAACGGCGGCACAGTGCCGAGATCGTCTGCTTCGCCCACGATGTCGACATGTTCAGTTCCTCGGCGATACGCGCATTCGTCGCACCTGTCTGGACGAGCCTGAACACCTCGCGCTCCCGCGGGTCGGCCAACCAGTCCATCAGGCCCTCCCCGCCAGCCGCGGACTCCCGGATGAACTCGGGAGCCAGCAGGGATACGCCCGACGCCACGAGGCGGACGGCCGAGACCATGTTCTCGGGCCTCACGTCCTTGGTCAGCGCACCGAGCACCGTCTGCCGCAGGGCACCGCGCACCGGCACCTCATCGGGATACGACGTGACGTAGAGGATCTTGCAGTTGCTTCCCGACGCCGCCAGCCCCGACGCTACGGCGGGCCCCGTCATGCCGGGCATCCGGACGTCGAGCAGAAGGACCTCGATATCATCCCTGGGGACGCCGGCGATGGCGTCGCGACCGGACCCGTACATCCCGCACACCAGCAGATCCGGGGCGGCGGAGAGGAAGACCCCCGTCTGCCGACGGACCTGCTCACTGTCGTCGCAGATCCCGACCCTGATGCCCCCAGCGCTCATAGCCGGATCATAGCCCCCGGGGCACGGACCCGGTCGGCCGGAGTACGAAATGTCGACAATTGCCCGATCGGGCAATTTTCTGCCCGATCGGGCAGAGTTCGCCTGAACCGCTTGCTGGGCACACATCCCAAGTCATAACATCACTTCAGCGACAGGGAGGAGAAGAGATCTCATATATCGAAGGGGAGCAAGACCCAAATATGGCGAACCAAATCCGCACCGAAACGACTCAATGGAGAGTACATTCATGATTTCAAAGAATAGGGCCGTCTCAGCCCTTATGGCAACCGTTGTGACGGTTGGAGTACTTGCACCGCTCGCTGCGACGTCCGCGTCGGCGGATCCCGTTGCGATTTCCAAAGCAGGTTGCACGGCCAATCGATCCAAAACGAAGGATGGCCGCACCCTCACGCTCTACCAGTGCACTGAGGGACTTCGCGGGCAGGCGACGCACGCATCTCCCGGTGATCTCGTGTACATGAAAAACGGCGGCAGTACCGCTGGTGGTGTGCGTGTTGCATCAGGCTCAACGACAAGCCCCATGACCGGGTCTGTCTCAGGGCGTGGGTGGACGGTCTGCATTGCGGTTCACAACCGCCCGGGAAGTGACTGGTGCGCCTGACACGCAACGGACTACGTGAGCCAATGACACAGTTCGCGTCGTCCAATGACAGTGCTGACCCCGGTCGAGTCGTGTCGGCCGGGGTCATGCTCTTCCTCCTGATCCACCTCGTCTGCCAGCGGCTGGTACCGATCGATTTCAACGTGTACTGGCAGGGGGGCTCCGACGTCCTGAGGCGGACCGGGGCCCTCTATGCTCCCCGCCCCGCGCTGCCCTTCACCTACCCGCCCTTCGCCGGTCTGGTCTTCGCACCGGGGGCGCTCCTGCGTCCCACGTCATCCGCGGTCTTGATGGAGCTCCTGTCATGCGTGGCCACGGCCTACCTGGCGTCACGGGTTATCGACCTGGCACCCCGCAGATTCGCACATATTCGGAACTCTCATCCGTGGTGCTTTCTCGTTCTCGGGACGGCTCTGATGTGCGGTCTCAACCCGGTGTGGGAGACCCTCGCGAAAGGCCAGATCAACCTCATTCTCGCGGCCGTCTGCCTGTTCGCCCTCACCACTGACCGACGATTCACCGGAGGAGTTCTGGTCGGTCTGTGCGGCGGTATCAAGCTGACCCCCTTGGCTCTGGGGCTCGTCGCCCTGCGGCAGCGGGACTGGAGATTCATCCTGGGCATGGGATGCGGATTCGCCGGTTCGATCGCCGCCGGGCTCCTGCTCCTGCCCGTGGAATCACGGCTCTACTGGGGACGCCTCGCCTGGGACCCGGCGAGAACCGGAGAGGTGAGCTTCGCCGCCAACACCTCTCTCAACGCCGTCATCCGGCGTCTGGCCCAGATGATCTCCCCCGCATCCGACGGGTCCGGAACGGCAACCACGATCGCCTGGGGGGCCGCCGTGACGATCACCGTGATCGCCGGATTCCTCGCCCTACCCAGGGACCGCGCACGCCCCACCGCATCCCTGGGCGTCGGAGCCGCCGTGATGCTGCTCATCTCACCAGTGTCATGGAACCACCACTGGGTATGGATCCCGTTCATCGCCATGTGGGCGTCCACCGTCATCAGAAGCAGAGCCATCCGGTGGCTGCTCGGGATACTCACCCTCCCGATCGTCACCGTGGGACCGTTGCTGATCTGCAGAGCCTTCGGCGCCGACGCCCACGACCCGCAGAGTCTGGTCGTCTGGTGGGTCAGTAGCACTATTCCCCTGGCCGTCTTCGCGATCCTTCTTTCTGACGCCGTTCGCGCCGTGAGGGAGCGGGCACTCCCACCGTCTCCATCGGTTCCCGACTCGTACCCGCCCCGATCAGACTTACTGGTGCATGCTGGATCGACAGGCGGAAATGTCACGGAGGGGTCCGCATGACACTCACGGTCGACGAGCTGACGGTCCGATACCGGAAGCGGACCGCCGTCGACGCGGTGTCCTGGCGGCTTGATGAGGGCTTCCACGCGCTGCTGGGCCCCAACGGCGCGGGGAAGTCCTCACTGCTGCGCGCCATCGCCACCCTGCAGCCAGCGTCGGGAACCGTCGAGCTCGACGGGCACACCGGGGAGGGGATCCGCGAACAGCTGGGCTACTGCCCCCAGGAGAACCTCGGCAGGTCCCGATTCACGGTGCGCGAGCACCTGGCCTACATGTGCTGGTTGCACCGTATCCCCGACTCCCGGGTCCCGTCCGAGGTGGACCGGGTCATTGAGCTGGTGGATCTGGCCGAGCGTGCCGACGACCGGATCTCCGCCCTGTCCGGAGGGATGCGCCGGCGGGTCGGCATCGGTTCGGCGCTGGTGGGCCGGCCCTCACTGGTGATCCTCGACGAACCCTCGGCAGGGCTGGACGTCGCCCAACGGGAGGCGCTGTCCTCGGTCCTGCAACGCGTCTCGGCCGAGGCGATCACCATCGTGTCGACCCACATCGTCGAGGACGTCCTGGACCACGCCGACACCCTGACCGTGATGAACCAGGCCCGATTCGCCCACAGCGGGGCCTTCGACGAGTTCGCCGGATCCCGCGATCTGGAGGCCGTGAGATCCCGCTACCTGGAGACGGTGACACCGTGAGGCACACGGGAGTCATGCTGTGGGCCCGTCACCACCGGGTGGGACCATCGGTCGCGGTGGCCGTCATCGCCTCGGCGGTCGTGCGCGGACTGGTGCTCCCCATCAGCTCCGACGGAAGCGAGATCGAGGTGGCCCCACTGTGGATCGCCACCGTCTGTGTCGTCCCGTTGCTGTTCATGTTCACCACCGAGACCGACACCGACC
>NZ_AUHZ01000015.1 GCF_000423445.1 Acidipropionibacterium thoenii DSM 20276
GTGGTCTCCCTTCGCAGCCGCAGCGCCGGCACCACTGGTCGGGCTCGACCACCTGGCAGGCCAATACGGCACGATCCGGCTCGAGTCGCTGCCCGGTGACAACGAGGCCGAGTTCGTCGAGGCGGCAGAAGGCAGTCAGGTCGGGGCTGGCGAACGCATCAGCGCGCCCGCCGACGGAAGCGTCGTGCACGTCGAGGTCTTTCGGGCTGAGTGTGTAGGAGCTCTCATCCTCGGGAGACCTCGACCCCTACCCGGCCACCGACGCGCCGGCCCGCCGCGCGACGTGCGCTACACCCTCATCTGGGAAGAGCCTGTATACCGACCCGTCTGTATACCCGCACACCACGAGGGGCCACGCGTCGGGGTATCCGCATTGGTGCCGGGGCTCCTGCTGCGGGAGACTGTTCCACATGGCAGATTCCACACATCGCGGCGGCTCGGGCCGCGGATTCTCGGGCGACCGTCGCCGTGGCGGTTCGGGGCGCTCGGGCGGCTACGGCAACAACTCGTCGCATCGAGGCGCAGGCCCGCGTGGCGCAGGAGACGGTGGCCGCAGAGGGGCCTGGAGCGGGCCCCGTCATCGCGATGACGATGATCAGGGTCGCGAGCACGACCGTCGGGGCGGTCGGCGCAATGACAGGTCGGACCGGCCCGGTTCCCGGCAGTCTGGTCGTGACCGCGGGCAGGATCACGATGTCGTGGACCGGCGCGGCTACGGCAAGTACGCCGATGAGCCGGTGGCACCGTTGGACTTCGACGAGGACGCCCTGCCGCCTGCGATCAAGGCCGAGCTGCGCAGTGTGCCGACCGATGTCGCCCATATCATCGAGGGTCACGTGGTTGCTGCTGCCGAACTGCTCGAGGAGGACCCCAAGCTGGCCCATCAGCACGCCCAGGCGGCACTGCGGCGGGCCGCTCGGCTGCCCGTGTTGCGCGAGGTCGCTGCGGAGACGGCCTATGCGGCCGGGGAGTACGCCTCGGCCCTCAATGAGTACCGGGCGCTACGAAGGATGACCGGCAACGACAATCTGTTGCCGGTGATGGCCGACTGCGAACGTGCTCTGGGTCGCCCGCAGGCGGCTCTGAAACTGATCCGCGAGGGTGAGGAGAGTGAGCGGCTCAGTTCCTCCCAGCGGGTGGAGCTGGTGCTGGTGAAGGCCGGGGCCCGGGAGGACATGGGGCAACAGGCCGAGGCCCGCAGGCTGCTGCGTGGCGCGATCGCCACCGTCAAGGCCTCCGACGAGGCCGAGGCGCGGCTGCACTACGCCTACGCCGAGTTGATGCTGACCTCCGGTGATGTCTCGACAGCCAGGAAGTACTTCGCGACCGCGGACTCCCTGGATGCCTCCGAACTGTTGGACGCCGCTGACCGGCTCAAGGAGCTGGAGGCCGGCGAGAAGGGTGATGACAAGTGAGTAGAGCGCTGATTGACGGTTTCGATGCGGCACTGTTCGACCTGGACGGCGTCATCTACCTGGGCCCCGAGCCGGTGCCCGCCGCCCCTGCCACCATTGCAGCCCTTCGGGCCGGCGGGGTGAAGGTGGGCTTCGTCACCAACAATGCGGCCCGCAGCACCACCACGGTTGCCGGGGTCCTGCAGGGAATGGGGATCCAGGTCGGTGCTGCCGACGTGGTCTCCTCCGCCCAGGCCATCACCGACCTGGCTGCCGCTCAGTTGCCGGCCGGAGCCAAGGTGCTCATCGTGGGCACCGAGGCGCTGGCGCAGGAGGCCAGGATCCGTGGTCTGGAGCCGGTGGCGGGGGCCGATGACGAGCCGGCCGCAGTGATCCAGGGATACCACCCGCAGATGCCCTGGTCGCTGCTGGTGGAGGCCGGGATCGCGGTACAGCACGGGGCCCGATGGTACGGCGCGAATCCCGACATGACCCGTCCCACCGACCGCGGCCTGGTCCCGGGTATCGGGGTGCAGCTGGCCGCGGTGGGTGCCACCGTGAACGTCAAGCCGGTGATTGCCGGCAAGCCGCACCGTCCGTTGCTGGACGCCACCGTCGCCCGGCTGGGCTGCACCTCGCCGATCTTCGTGGGGGACCGGCTCGACACCGACGTTCTCGGCGCCAACGGGGCCGGGATGGGGTCGCTGTTCGTCCTCTCGGGTGCCCACGGCAAGGATGACCTGCTGGACGCCGGACCGCAGTCCCGGCCGCAGTTCATCGCCAATGATGTCTCGGGCCTGCTGGCCGAGCCACGCCGGGCGGTCATCGACGGCGATCGTGCCCTCTGCCGAGCCGGTGAGGCGGTGGTCCGCGACGGGATCGCCCGGATCAGCAGTCCGGTGGTGTCGGATCTGGACGCTCAGCTGGACTGCCTGGCGGCTCTGCTGGCACTGGTCTGGAGCGGTCGCGGAACAGCCCCGCATCGGGACCTGGAGGTCCTGGACCTGGTCCACTGAACACTGTTCAAGGGAACTCGCTATGATTCGGATCGGTCCTGTCGGGTCGACTGGACCTCGATAGCGCCCAGGAGAGCATCATGGCTGAGACATCCACATCCGGATCGGCACCTGCCGGCATCGCCGAGCACAGCGTCGGCCCTTCCCCCAGCGCCGGCAGGCCGGCCAGGTCGGGCCTCGGGGCCACCGACCTGGCCCTCATCGCGGTCTTCGCGGCCCTCATCGCGGTCCTGGCGATCATTCCGCCGTTGTTCATGGTCGGGGCGGTGCCATTCGCACTGCAGATGATCGGGGTGATGGTCGCCCCGATGCTGCTGGGCTCGGTTCGCGGCGGCCTCTCGGTCGGGCTGTACATCCTGGTCGGGGTGCTCGGGCTGCCGGTCTTCGCCGGACAGGCCAGCGGTCCCGGGATCCTGCTCGGGGCGACCGGCGGGTTCCTCATCGGCTACCTGCTGGGCGCCTTCGCCGCCGGGGCGGTGGCCACCGCCGTGCTGCGGGCTCGTCCGAGGCGTCAGCTGCTGCCGGTGCTGCTGTTCGCCGTGGCACTGCTCGACATGGTGGTCATCTACGCTCTGGGAATCGCCGGCATGATGATCAACGCCGGGATGTCGCTGCGGGCGGCACTGGTCGGCAATGGCATCTTCTTCGCGATCGATCTCATCAAGGCCTGCCTGGTGGTGGCGATCGCGCTGGCCGTCCTCCGGGCCTTCCCGCGGATGCTGCCGGCCCCGGCAGCACGGGTTCGGGCGTGATCGAGTTCCGGGGTGCCGGCCTGAGGGTCGACGAGTACGACATCGACGGTGCCCACCGGCAGGTGACGATCCTGGACGGCATCGATCTGGTGCTGTCCGAGCGCAGGGTGGCGGTGATCGGACCCAATGGCGCCGGCAAGTCCACCCTGCTGCAGATGGTCAACGGGCTCGTGGAGCCGACATCCGGCGAGGTGATCGCCGACGGCGTCAACCCTGTCCAGGATCCTCGCCGAGCCCGTCGGCAGGCCGGCTACATCTTCACCGACCCGCGGTCGCAGCTGGTGATGTCCACCCCGCTGGCCGACGTCGAGCTGAGCCTGAGGCAACGGATCCGCAATCGCGCGCAGCGCCATCAGTGCGCCCTGGACCTGCTCACCCGACGAGGGCTGGGGGATATCGCGGCCCGCAGTGTCCATGACCTGTCGGGTGGTGAACGCCAGCTGGTGGCGCTGACGAGCGTGCTGGCCGTCGAACCCACCATCATCCTCGCCGACGAACCCACCACTCTGCTGGATCTGCGCAACCGGGAGCAGCTGCGACGGGCCTTCGAGGAGCTGGACCAGCAGATCCTGTGCTCGACCCACGACCTGGAACTGGCCGCCTCGATGGATCGGGCGATCGCCGTGGAGAGCGGTCAGATCGTCGATGACGGGCCGGCCGGCGAGGTCGTGTCGCGCTACCGCGAACGGATGACCCGCCAGGCCGACGCCGGGGCGTCCCGGTGAGCAGGGCGGCACGGGTCCAGGACTACCTGGGTGTCTACCTGCCGGGAGACACCCCGGCGCACCGGCTGCCGGTGGGTGCGAAGTACCTGATGCTGATGGCTTTGGGGGTGCTGCCCTTCCTGCTGCGGATCTGGTGGTTCTCGCTGGTCTGCCTGGCGGCCTCGGTGCTGGTCGCCCTGGTGGTGGCCAGGCTGCCGCCACGGCTCGGGCTGAGGATCGGTGCCCCGCTGTGGATCATGAACGGGCTGGTTCTCGGCTATCACCTGGTGCTGGGCGACTGGCGGCGAGGGGTGATCTACGTCGCCTCCCTGATGGCCTGTCTCTACGTCTCCCGGGTGCTCACCTGTACCACCTCCCCCGATGCGTTGATGGACGCCATTGCCGGTTCTGCGCGGATCCTCCGGCCGTTGGGGGCCAGCCCGGAGAAGTTCGCCCTGGCGGTCACCCTGATGTGGGCGACCATCCCCTATCTGCTCGGATCGGTGCTGTCGATCCGTCAGGCGGCCCGGGCGCGTGGACTGGAGAGGTCCTCGTGGCGGTTCGTCATCCCGGTGATGGTGGGCGTCGTCGGCCACGCCCTGGAGGTCGGGGACGCACTGCGGGCCCGGGGGCTCGGCGATGAGCCCGAGATCGAGGAGCAGGGACGGCTGCGGTGAGCGCGCAGCGACTCGACGTGGCGATGGTGACCCGCGGCCTGGCCCGGTCGCGCACACTGGCTGCCAGACTGGTACGCCAGGGCAGGGTGAGGGTGGATGGACAACCGGTCACCAGGCCCTCCCGGCGCATCGAGGACGCGCAGCTGGTGGAGGCCGAGGTCGAGCACTGGGTCTCCCGGGGAGCCGGCAAGCTGCTGGGGGCCCTCCAGGATCTCGACGTGACCGTTCCGCCGAGAGTTCTGGACGCCGGGGCCTCCACCGGCGGGTTCACCCAGGTGGTGCTGGAGAAGGGCGCAGAGCTGGTCTTCGCCGTCGACGTCGGCCATCACCAGCTCGCCGCCCAGATCGCCGACGATCCGAGGGTGCAGGTCCGCGAGGGGCTCAACCTGCGCGATCTCACCCTGGCCGATCTGGATGGCCGACCGGTGGATCTGGTGGTCGGCGACGTCTCCTTCATCTCTCTGACCCTGCTGCTGGCCCCGCTCACGTCGGTGTGCTCGACCACCGCCACGATGCTGCTGCTGGTCAAACCTCAGTTCGAGGTGGGCCGCCATGATCTGGGAGCCCATGGCGTGGTCGGCGACCAGGGTCTGCGCGACCGGGCGGTGCAGAAGGTGATGGACGCCGCAACCGGCTGCGGCTGGCGGGTCAGCGACCGGGCACCCGCCAGGATCACCGGCCAGGACGGCAACCAGGAGTACTTCATCCGGCTGGAGCGCGGCTGAGCCCCGGCCGTCCGGAAAGCTACGCTGGGTTCGTGACTTCCCCGATGGGCACAGCCCAGATGAGCTCCCCCGATCTCAGCGGTACCGAGCGGGCCGGCCGGTCGCGTGCCGTCGTGGTGCTCTCCCACGCCTACCGCCCCGATGCCTTCGACGCCGCGGCCGAGTTCATCGAGGCGATGGATGAACGCGGGATCACCTGCCTGGTCACCGAGGGGCAACTGGGTCAGCTCGGTTCCAGGCTGCCCGGGATCACCCTGGTGAGTCTGAGCCGGGCAGATCCCCAGCCGGATCGCTTTGACATCGAGGTGGTCGTCGTCTTCGGCGGGGACGGCACCATCCTGCGGGCAGCGGAGTGGTCCCTTCCCCATCAGGTGCCGATGCTGGGGGTGAATCTGGGCCATGTCGGTTTCCTGGCCGAGCTGGAGAGATCGGACATGGCCTCCCTGGTGCGTCAGGTCTGCACCCGTGACTACACGGTGGAGGATCGGTTGGTGCTCGACGTGCGGGTCCTCGACCACCATGGGAACCAGATGTGGCGCTCCTTCGCCGTCAACGAGCTCAGCCTGGAGAAAGCCGCTCGGCGCCGGATGCTGGACGTGCTGGCCTCGGTGGACGAGTTGCCGGTCCAGCGCTGGAGCTGCGACGGGATCCTGGTCTCCACACCCACCGGCTCCACCGCCTACGCCTTCTCGGCCGGCGGTCCGGTGATGTGGCCGGACCTGGACGCCATGCTGATGGTCCCGTTGTGCGCCCACGCACTGTTCGCCCGCCCGATGGTGCTCAGCCCGGAGGCCCGCGTCGACCTCGACATCCAGCCGGCCGGATCCGACTCCGGGGTGCTGTGGTGCGACGGACGGCGCAGCTACGATGTGCGCCCCGGACGCCGGGTCACCATCACCCGGCACGCCCAGCGGCTGCGGATCGCCCGACTGGCCGAACAGCCCTTCACCTCCCGGCTGGTGAAGAAGTTCGCCCTGCCGGTCGAGGGGTGGCGCCAGTCCGAGGGCGACCTGGACTCATGATCCGCGATTTCCTGATCCGCGACCTGGGCGTCATCGAGGACGCCCAGGTCGAGTTCGCACCGGGACTGACCGCCGTCACCGGGGAGACCGGCGCCGGAAAGACCATGGTGGTCAGTGGCCTGGGGCTGCTACTGGGGGCCAGGGCCGATCCGGGCCTGGTCCGGCAGGGGGCGTCCCGGGCCGTGGTGGAGGCCACCATCGGGACCGATGCCCGGATGGCCGAACAGATCGAGGAGCTGGGCGGTGAGACCGAGGACGGTGAGGTGATCTGCTCACGGTCGGTGCTGGCCTCCCACCGGTCGCGCTCGGCGATCGGGGGAGTCCAGGTGACCGCCGGGCGGCTGGGTCGGCTGACCGGCTCGACGATCACCATCCACGGGCAGTCCGAGCAGCTGCGACTCACCTCGGCCGATCACCAGCTCGACGTCCTGGACCGTGCCGCCGGCCCCCAGATGGCGCGACTGCTGGCGGCCCATCAGGAGATCTGGTCGGCTCACCGCAGGCTGGCGGAACGGCTCGTGGAGTTGCGCACCGGTGAGCAGGACCGCGCCGTGGAGATCGAGGTGCTGCGCCGTCGGCTGGCCGAGGTCCAGGCCGTCGACCCGCAACCCGGCGAGGACCAGGAGCTCATCGCCGAGGCGCGCCGGCTCGCCCGGGCCCAGGACTCCCGGGCCGGGCTGCTGCGCGCCGACAGATACCTCAACGGCGCCGAGACCGAGACCGGCCTGGAACCGGGGGCGGTCTCGCTGCTGGAACTGGCCCGTCGCGAGCTGGACGGGCTGGGCGGCGGAACCGGGGCGGACCGGAACGAGGAGGACCGCCGGGAGCTGGCCGCCCTGGCCGACGCCGCCCGCCGGATCGGCTACGACCTGGCCGAACTGGCCACCGACCTGGCGGCCCGCGCTGAGCACGCATGGGCCGATCCGGCCCGGATTGAACAGGTCAACTCCCGGCTGGCGGCCATCCAGCGGCTGCTGAGGGCACGGTCCACCACCCTGGAGAGGTTGCTGGAGGCCACCGCGAGGGACAGTCGGCGGCTCGATGAGCTGGCCGGCGACGCCGCCGATCCCGCCGAGCTGGAACAGCGGGTGGCGCAGCTGGCGGCCGAACTGGCCGACAGTGCCGAGCGGATCTCGGCGCTGCGCCGCTCCACGGCCGAGCGGCTGGCTACGGCCATCGAGCCCGAGCTGGCCGCCCTGGCGATGCCGACCGCCCGGCTGAGGTTTCAGCTCGAGTCCGCCTCGATGGGTCCCAGAGGAGCCGATCAGGTGGTCATCATGCTGGCCGCCAACCCGGGCGCCGACCCCGCCCCGCTGGCCTCGGCGGCATCCGGGGGCGAGCTGTCACGGGTCAGGCTGGCCCTGGAGGTCGTGCTGGCCGGCAGCGAGCAGGCCCGGACCTTCGTCTTCGACGAGATCGATGCCGGGGTGGGCGGTGCCGTCGGCATCGAGATCGGACGCCGACTGGCCCGGCTGGCACGGCGTCACCAGGTCATCGTGGTGACCCACCTGCCCCAGGTCGCCGCCTTCGCGGACTGCCACCTGGTGGTCACCAAGACCTCCGACGGCAGAATCACCCGATCCGGCGTCCACGCCGTCAGCGGCGCGGACAGGCGCAGCGAGCTGGCGCGCATGATGACCGGGATGTCCGGCTCCGAGCTGGCCGTCGAACATGCCCAGGAACTGCTCGATCTGGGAGAGGGTGTCCGCGGCTAGAGCAGAACCGCTCCCACCGGATAGGCTGGAACTCCGTGAGCACCGACAATCACTGCACCAAGCACGTATTCGTCACCGGCGGAGTCGTCTCGTCGCTGGGGAAGGGGCTCACCGCTTCTTCTCTGGGTTCCCTCCTGAAGAGCCGTGGCCTCAAGGTCACCATGCAGAAGCTCGATCCCTATCTCAATGTGGACCCGGGCACCATGAACCCCTTCCAGCACGGTGAGGTGTTCGTCACCGAGGACGGCGCCGAGACCGATCTGGACATCGGCCACTACGAGCGGTTCCTCAATGAGAACCTGTCGGGCGAGGCCAATGTCACCACCGGCAAGGTGTACTCCACGGTGATCGCCAAGGAGCGTCGCGGCGACTTCCTGGGCGATACCGTCCAGGTGATCCCTCACATCACCAACGAGATCAAGGCCCAGATGCTGGCGATGGAGGCCGGTGACCCCGACGTCGTCATCCACGAGATCGGCGGCACCGTCGGTGACATCGAGTCGCTGCCCTTCCTGGAGGCCGCCCGCCAGGTGCGCCACGAGATCGGCCGGGAGAACGTCTTCTTCCTGCACGTCTCGCTGGTGCCCTACATCCGCCCCGCCGGTGAGATGAAGACCAAGCCCACCCAGCACTCGGTGGCCGCGCTGCGCGAGGTCGGTATCCAGCCCGACGCCATCGTCTGCCGCTCCGAGCGGGCCCTGGCCAAGGGGATCAAGTCCAAGATCGCCCTGATGTGCGATGTCGAGGAGCAGGCGGTGGTCTCCTGCCCCGATGCCCCCTCCATCTACCTGATCCCCAAGGTGCTGCACCGTGAGGGGTTGGACGCCTATGTCGTCCAGCGACTGAGCCTGTTCTTCCGCGACGTCGACTGGACCACCTGGGATGATCTGCTCAACCGCGTCCAGCACCCCACCGAGGAGCTCACCGTCGGGCTGGTCGGCAAGTACATCGACCTGCCCGATGCCTACCTGTCGGTGACCGAGGCGTTGCACGCCGGTGGCTACGCCAACCGGGTGAAGGTCAACGTCAAGTGGATCGCCTCCGACACCTGCGCCACCCTCGACGGTGCTCGTCATGCCCTCGAGGGGGTCGACGCCATCTGCGTTCCCGGCGGATTCGGCATCCGTGGTGTGGAGGGCAAGGTCGGCGCCATCAGGTATGCCCGCGAGACCGGGCTGCCCTTCCTGGGGCTGTGCCTGGGCCTGCAGTGCGCGGTCATCGAGGTGGCCCGCGACCTGGCCGGGATCGAGGACGCCGCCTCCAGCGAGTTCGACCCCGACTCCGCCAACCCGGTGATTGCCACGATGGCGGAGCAGATCGAGATCGTCTCGGGCCACGCCGACCTGGGTGGCACCATGAGGCTGGGGGCCTACCCGGCCAAGCTGGACAAGGACAGCCAGGTGGCCAAGCTGTACGGCACCACCACCATCTCCGAGCGGCACCGCCACCGCTACGAGGTCAACAACGCCTACCGGGACGCACTGGAGGGCGCCGGACTGCACATCAGCGGCACCTCGCCCGACGGCTCCCTGGTGGAGTTCGTCGAACTGGACCAGGACCTGCACCCCTACTTCGTGGCCACCCAGGCCCACCCCGAGCTGAAGTCCCGGCCGACCCACGCGCATCCGCTGTTCCGAGGACTGGTCGCCGCCGCGGTGGCCCATCACCGCGGCGAGGACCGCTCGGCGCCGCTTCCCCAGGATGCCGAATGACCCAGCCGCCAATGAGCACACGATGGGACCACGACGAGAGCTGGCAGATCGACTCCCACCAGGTGCTGGCCACCGGGCGGGTCTGCGACTTCGTCAACGACACCGTGGTCACCCCGACCGGGGAACAGATCTCACGGCAGTACATCACCCATCCCGGTGCGGTCGGCATCATCGCCCTCGATGACCAGGACCGGGTGGCGGTGGTGCGCCAGTACCGTCAGCCGGTCCGGATGATCCTCGTGGAACCGCCGGCCGGGCTGCTGGACGTCGAGGGCGAGAACTATCTGCACGCGGCCCAGCGAGAGCTGGCCGAGGAGGCCCAGCTGGCCGCCGATGACTGGCGGATCCTGGTCGACATCCTCACCTCCCCCGGCGGCTCCCAGGAGTCCCTCCGGATCTTCCTGGCCCGAGGGCTGCATCCGGCAGAGCGGCCACAGGGTTTCGTCCTGGAGGGCGAGGAGGCCGCCATGAGCCACGACTGGGAACCTCTGGACGATCTGATCGACGCCGTCCTCGACGGATCCTGCCAGTCGCCCACCCTGGTGGCGGGACTGATGGCCCTGGAGGTGGCCCGGAGCCAGGACCGTATCGACCGGCTCCGGCCGGCAGACGCCGGCTGGCCGATCCGGGAACGCCCCGGCGGTCTGACCGGAGTACCCGCGGGGATCATCGGCCATCCGGAGCAGGATTGAGCGCTTCGCGGCTCGAGGATCTGGTGGCCGACTACCTGTCGCACCTGGCGGTGGAGCGGGGACTGTCGGGCAACACCATCGCCGCGTACCGGCGCGACCTGGCCAGGTACACCGATTTCCTGGCCGGACGCGGGCTCGAGGAGTTGTCCCAGGTCAGCGCCGTCGACATCTCCGAGTTCTCCCGGCAACTGACCGACAACCACCTCGCGCAGGCCTCGGTGGCCCGAGCGGTGGTGGCGGTGCGCAATCTGCACTCCTTCGCCCTGGCCGAGGGCAGGGTGGCCGCCGATGTGGCCCACGACGTCTCGCCGGGCAACCGGCCCCGCCGACTGCCCAAGGCGCTGTCGGTGGAGGCGGTCGAGGCACTGCTGAAGTCCTGCGACACCACGACCACCGAGGGGCTGCGGGACCGGGCCCTGCTGGAGCTGCTCTACGGAACCGGTGGCCGCGTCTCGGAGATCTGTGACCTGGACGTCGACGATCTCCATGGGGTGCTGGCCGATCCTCAGATCGGCCTGCGGCTGGTCGGCAAGGGGAACAAGGAGAGGGTCGTCCCATTGGGCAGCTATGCCGCCCGGGCCGTGACGGCCTGGCTGGTGCGGGGCCGACCGCAGTGGGCCGGACGCGGCGTCGTCACCCCCGCCCTGCTGCTCAACCAGCGCGGCGGCCGGCTCTCGCGGCAGAGTGCCTGGGCGGTGATGCAGCGCGCCGGCAAGCGGGCCGGACTCACCGAGAAGCTGTCCCCGCACAGTCTTCGGCACTCATTCGCCACCCATCTGCTCGATGGCGGAGCCGATGTCCGCGTGGTCCAGGAGCTGCTCGGCCACTCCTCGGTGACCACCACTCAGATCTACACCCTCGTCACCGCCGAGCACCTGCGCGAGGTGTACCGGTCGGCCCATCCACGGGCTCTTCGAGGTGGGAGCAGCTAGGGTTGTGCCAGCCCGGCCGTACCGGGCTCGACAGATGCGAGAGGAAGGGTTCCAGGTGCCCGAGGCGACCGATCAGGAGGAGCTCATCCACGTGCCGGCTCCCGGCAGGGAGGCCGCCGACGCCGCTGAGCACGACATCGGGCCCACCGGTCGGCCGTGGCCGGTGCTGCCCGAACCGGCACCGGTCCCCGATGGTCCCAAGCAGGCCATCGTCATCTCGATGTGCAACCAGAAGGGCGGGGTCGGCAAGACGACCACCACCATCAATCTCGGTGCCGCCCTGGCCGAGTGCGGCCGCAAGGTGCTGCTGGTCGACTTCGACCCGCAGGGCTCGCTGTCGGTCGGGCTCGGTATCAACCCCCACAATCTCCAGGTCAGCATCTACAACCTGCTGCTGTCGCGCCGCGACAAGGTCGAGGACGTCATCCAGCAGACCGTGATCAACGGGATGGACCTGCTGCCGGCCAATATCGACCTGTCGGCCGCCGAGGTCCAGCTGGTCTCCGAGGTGGCCCGCGAGCAGACCCTCAAGAGGGTCATCGACAAGGTGCGCGACCAGTACGACATGATCCTCATCGACTGCGCCCCCTCGCTGGGACTGCTCACCATCAACGCGCTGACCGCCTCGGACTACGTCATCATGCCGCTGGAGTGCGAGTTCTTCGCGCTGCGCGGGGTCGCCCTGCTGACCGACACCATCGAGAAGGTCCAGGACCGGCTCAATCCCGACCTCAAGATCATGGGCATCCTGGGCACCATGTTCGACCCGCGCACCCTGCATGCCCGGGAGGTGATGGAGAGGGTCGTCCAAGCCTTCGGTGAGGTGGTCTTCCACACTGTCATCAAGCGCACCGTCAAGTTCCCCGAGACCACCGTGGCCGGGGAGCCGATCACCACCTACGCCCCCTCCTCACCAGGGGCCAAGGCCTACCGCGACCTCGCCAAGGAGGTGCTGGTCAGATGTCACGCCGGGTGAGGCTCCCGGGCGCCGATGAGTTGTTCCGGCCCACCGCGGACCAGCCCCATCCCGGCCCCGAACGTGACCGGCCGGCCGCCGGCGGCGCAGGGTCGCAGCCCGCCAGCCCGGTGACCGGGCGGGTGCGTCACGACCAGAAGATCACCGTCTATGTCAGCACCGATGAGCTGATCTCCCTGGAGACCGCCCGGGTGACCCTGCGGGCCCACGGTGTCAACGCCGATCGCGGCCGCATCGTGCGGGAGGCGATCGCGCTGGCACTGGCCGATCTGGACTCCGCAGGCCCGGACTCGGCGCTGCTGGCCCGGTTGCGCGGCCGATCCAAGACCATCAGGACGACAGGAGAACAGCGATGAGCGACGAGCTGCACGAGGGCATACGACTTCAGAAGGTGCTCGCCCAGGCGGGAGTGGCCTCCCGGCGGGCGGCCGAGGAGATGATCGACGAGGGCCGGGTCGAGGTCAATGGCGAGATCATCATCACCCAGGGCCGCCGTGTCGACCCCGAGCACGATGAGATCCGCGTCGACGGGTCGCGGATCCCCACCGCACGGCGTCACCTCTACTACGTGCTCAACAAGCCCCGTGGTGTCGTCTCCACGATGGATGACCCCGACGGACGGCCCTGTCTGGCCGATCTGGAGGGGGTACCCCACAATGAGCGACTGTTCCATGTCGGGAGGCTGGACACCGAGACCGAGGGTCTCATCCTGCTCACCAATGACGGCGAGTTCGGCCATCGGATGTCCCACCCCTCCTACAAGGTGCTCAAGAGCTACCTGGCCGAGGTGGAGGGTCACGTCGACGACAAGGTGATCCGGCGGCTGGCCAAGGGGCTCACCCTGGATGACGGTCCGGTCAAGCCCGACTCGGTGCGGCTGGTGCAGGCCTCCGAGACGAAGTCCCTGGTGGAGGTGAGCCTGCACGAGGGCCGCAACCGGATCGTGAGGCGAATGATGGACTCGGTGGCCCATCCGGTGCGCAAGCTCTCGCGCACCGCGATCGGGCCTGTGCGGGTCGGACGGCTCGGGGTCGGCGACATGCGCCCGTTGAGCCGCGAGGAGCTGGGCAAGCTGTTCGACATCGTGGACCTGTGAGAGCGGTGGACCTGTGAGAGTTGTGGACCTGCCCGATGTGGACGCTCCCCGGGGCTCGGGTAACGTGCATCGGGTGATCTCTCGCGTTCTCCGTACCCGTGGCAACAGGGCAGCCGGGTTGGCTGCCGTGGCAGTGGTGGCCGCCCTCAGCCTGACCGCCTGCAACTCGACCGACTCCTCCAGTGGGTCGACGCCGTCCCCCTCGGTCAGCTCGGCCGCCCCCAGCTCGGCCACCCCGTCGGCCTCGGCGACCCCCAGCGCCTCGGCGACCCCGACCACTCCGGCCACCGTCATCACCAGCCTGGACGCGATCACCGTGACGGGGGCGGCCGGCAAGTCCCCGACCGTCACCGCGAAATGGCCCATCCGGATCGCCAAGACCACCTCCAAGGTGCTGACCGCGGGATCGGGCATCGCCCTGCAGGCCGATTCCACGGTGCGCATCAACTACGTGGGCATCAACGCCCGCACCGGAAAGACCTTCGACTCCAGCTTCACCCGCGGCGCCTCGGCGACCTTCTCGCTGAGCCAGGTCGTGGCCGGCTTCCAGAAGGGCCTGATCGGCCACAAGGTCGGCGACCGGGTGCTCATCATGATGCCCGGCTCCGACGCCTATGACTCACAGGGCGGCAACGAGCAGGCCGGCATCGCGAAGGGCGACTCGCTGGTCTTCGTGGTCGACATCCTGGCGGCCTCCTATCCCACCGCCACCGGCACCGCTGTGACTCCGGCGGCTGGACTGCCGACCGTCACCGTCAAGAACAACATCCCGACGGTGACCATCGGAAAAGCCGCCAAGCCCAGCACACTGGTCACCCAGACTCTCATCAAGGGCCCCGGAGCCAAGGTCACCGCCACTGACGGTATCCAGGTGCGGTATCGCAGCTGGGCCTGGTCCAACGGCAAGATGATCGAGGACGGGTTCAGCGGCGAGGCCGTCACCGGAGAGATGTCCGGTGTCATCGAGGGTTGGCGCAAGGGTCTGGTGGGTCAGACCGTCGGCTCCCGGGTGATGCTCATCGTGCCCCCCTCGATGGCCTATCCGCAGGGCAATGCAACGCCGTCGATCGCCAAGAACGAGACCCTGGTCTACGTCGTCGACATCCTGTACGCCGAGTCCGCCCAGTAGTCCCCCCGGGGGGCTCAGTGATCGGCGTGCAGTTCGGTGTCCGACCACCAACCCTGCGGGCCCGCCAGTGGTCCGGCGTCCAGCGGGGTCTGTGCGGCAGCCGGGTCCGGAGGGGTCAGCGCCAGGTCGATCCGGGGGTCGGGGGCCAGCAGTTCGTCGAGCCGGTCCACCTCGGGCAACCCCAGTGAGCGGCACAGCAGCCTTCTCAGCTGTGGGACGCCGATCCCGGCCTCGGCCAGCTCGGCCAACCCTGCGGAACCGAGTGACCCCGGGGTCCTGGCGGACTTGGCCAGCCGCCGGCCGGCCGGTCCGGTGACCAGGCCGGTGTGGGCATAGCCGGGCACCGGCATCCCCAGCAACCCTGCGATCACCGCCTGGCGCGGCGCCGAGGGCCACAGGTCGCGGGCCCGCACCACCTGATCAACCCCTTGGAGACCGTCGTCGACGACCACCGCCAAGTTGTAGGCCGGAGTCCCGTCATTGCGCCGCAGCACGACGTCGTCGACCCTGCCACGCTGGCGACCGCGGGCCAGATCGGTGACCGCACAGCTGTCGACAGTGGTCCTGAGTCGAAGGGCCGGCGGCCGGGAGGAGGATCGTGCGGTCCGCTCGGCGGCCGTCAGATCGCGGCAGGTGCCGGGGTAGGGCTGCCAGTCGCCCTCCCCGGACTGCGGATTGCCGTCAGGTGCCTGGCTGGCCGCGGCGATCTCCCGACGGGTGCAGAAACAGGGATAGCTGTCGAGCCGGGAGATCATCTCGGCGTAGATCTCCAGGCGCTGGGACTGCCGGATCACCGGGGGGTCCCAGTCCAGCCCCAGCGCCTCCAGATCGGCCAGCTGCCGGCCGGCGATATCGCCGGCGGCCGCCACCCTGGCCTGGTCGAGATCCTCGATGCGGACCACGAATCCGCGTCCGGACCTGCGGGCCAGCAGCCAGGCCGCCAGCGCGGTGCGCAGATTGCCCAGATGCAGGGCCGAGGTGGGGGAGGGGGCGAACCGGCCGCGTCCCGGATCGCCGGGGGTCCGATACGGGTAGTTCATGCTGGTCACTGTAGAGGCGCCGCTGGGCGGCTGGCAGTAGGCTGTGGGGTCGCGGCCACCATCGAGGCTCGTACCGGGAGGTGCTCATGTCGTCACGTCGTTCCGAACGGCTGGTGAACCTGGTCATCGCCCTGCTGGTGACCGATCGGCCGCTGACCCGTGCCGAGCTGCAGGCCACCATCGTCGACTATCGGGGTAAGTCGGTGGCCGCCTTCGAGCGGATCTTCGAGCGCGACAAGGACGAACTGCGCAACCAGGGCATCGACGTCCGTGCCGTCGACATCGACTCCTACTTCGGCCATGAGGTCGGCTACCGGATCCCCCGATCGGATTTCGAGCTGCCAGCGGTGCAGTTCAGCCAGGCCGAGGCCGACGCACTGGGGATGGCCGCCAGGGTCTGGCGGGACAAGGTTCTCGACGAGTCCTCCGCCTCGGCACTGACCAAGCTTCGGGCCGCCGGGGTCGAGCCCGATACCGAGGCCGGGATCTCCACCCAGGTGTCCTCGGGCCCCGACCAGACCGGCTTCCCGGAGTTGTGGCGTGCCACCTTGTCGGCGACTCCGGTGCGGTTCGGCTACCGGGATGCCATCGAACGTCACGTCGAGCCGTGGCGCCTGGTGCTGCGCAGGGGCCACTGGTATCTGCTGGGCTTCGACCGTGACAGGCGGGACGCCAGGATCTTCCGGCTCTCGCGGATCAGTTCGCCGGTCGTCGAGGAGGGCCAGCCAGGATCGGTGAGCAGACCCGACCCCGAGGTCGTCCAGGGTCATCTCAGCCGCCTGGAGCCCCCGCCGGCAGAACCGGTCCCCGCCCTGATCGCCCACCACCACGGCCTGCGGATGCCCGGCCCTGCGGTGCCGGCCGAGCTGCCGACGGATCTGCCCGAGGGGGTCGGGCTCCCGGCGGACTTCGTCGCCGAGACGGTGGTCTTCGCCGGGATGGATCAGCTGGTGACGTTCCTCCTGCAGTCCGGTGGCAGGGCCGTGCTGGTGGCCCCCGACCGGGCCCGCCAGGCGCTGGCGCAACGAGTCGTGGCGATCGACGCGAGGTCCTGGAGCCATCGGCGCTCACCGGCCGCCGGCCGGCCGGAGTCGGAAGGGGCCTCACCATGGTGACGCACTCCCAGGCCGAGGTCACCCGGCTGCTGTCACTGGTGCCCTATCTTCGCGCCCACCCCGGGGTGCCGCTGACCCGGGTCGCCGAGGTCTTCGGGGTGTCCCCCTCCCGGATCGTCGCAGATCTCAAGACGCTGTGGATGTGCGGACTTCCCGGCGGGTTGCCCGACGACCTCATCGACATCGACATGGATGCCGTCGACGACGAGGGGACCGTCACGATCGACAATGCCGATGTGCTGCCCCGTCCGATGCGCCTGACCCCCGACGAGGCCTGGTCCCTGCTGGCCGCACTCCAGGTGGTCGGCGACCTGGCCGACCCCTCGGTGCGCCCTGCCGTCGGCTCCGCCTCGGCCACCCTGCGCACCGTGATACCCCAGATCGGGCCCGATCCGATCCAGGCCAGCACCGGCGCGGGATCGGACCGGCGCAGGGAGTGGTTCGCCCGGGCGATCGCCGAGGTATGGCGGCTCAAACTGGTGCACCGGCGTCAGCAAGCCGCCCAGACCACCAACCCGACCGTCGACCCGGTGCGGGTCGAGGTCCGCGATGGTCACAGCTATCTGTTGGGCTGGTCCCTGGACCGCAAGGCCTGGCGGAGTTGGCGGCTGGATCGCATCGAGCGGGCCGATCAGGTCGGGACGGCGACCAGTCACGGGGAGCCGCCGGCGGAGCTCGACTGGTTCTCTGACCTGCCCGCCTCCGACGAGGTCACCCTGACGCTGGCGCCCTCGGCCGGGTGGGTGGCCGAGTACCATCCGACCCGCAAGGTCGAGAGGACCGCCGAGGGCTGGAGGGTGACCTTCGCCGTCGCCTCGCAGGGCTGGCTGGCCGACCTGCTGCTGGCCCTGGGTCCCGAGGTCTACGCGGTGGACCCCCCGCAGGCTGCCGGGCGGGCGGCCGAGCTGCTGCGCCGGGCTGCGACGGCCAATGGGCTGGCCACCCCGGCCGGGCAGGGTGAGTGATGATGTGGTGGCTGTGGGTGCTGATCCTGGCCCTGGTGGGCGGTCTGGTGCTGACCTGCTGGGGGCTGTGGTGGCTGTGGCACAAGGTGACCGGTCTCGGATCTGATCTGGACGGCGTCCTGAAGCGCCTGGACGACCTCGGTGAGGTGCTCGACCAGCTCGACCTGGAGCCCCTGGACGAGGGCACTTCGCCCCGGGGTGGCAAGGGTCGGGCGTGGTAGCCTGAACTGCGATGTCGACCCGCGATGAAGGTCAACGCGGGCCCCAGACGTCCAATGCCAGAAAGGTTGTCAGCAATGGCTCCAGAGCTGATTCTCATCAATGAGATATCAATCATCATCGTCATCGTTCTCGCCCTGGTGCTGTTCGGCGGATCGCGGATCGCCGGCGTCGGCAAGGGTGCCGGTCGAGCCATTCGCGAGTTCAAGGAGGAGACCAAGAGCCTGGACGGGGACAAGAAGTCCGACCAGACCACGACCTCCACTCCTGCGGTGGCCGATCCGGTCGTCACCGACCCGCCCGTCAGCAATCCCACCGACGCCCAGACCAAGGCGGAGTGACGCTCCGGGTCTGAACCGGACAGGTCTTCATGAGCATCGACACCAGTCGCAGTGTCACCGAGGGTGACCTCGCACAGGCGCAGCAGCCCCGTCAGCCGGGGCGCTTCGCCTGGCTCCGTCCGCCCCAGGGCGGCGAGGGCGGGACGATGTCGCTGCTGGACCATCTCGCAGAGTTGCGCTACCGGGTGGTCTTCTCCCTGGTGGCGGTGATCGTCACCAGCTCGATCGCCTTCGTCTTCTACCGGCCTCTGGTCGAAGTGGTGATGTGGCCCTACCAGCGGGCCAGCGAGGCCATCATGGCCAAGAACCCGGAGGCCCATCTGCAGGTCGTCAACACCGGCGTCACCGCGCCGTTCATGTTGAACCTGCGGATCGCGGTGCTGGTCGGGCTGATCGCCGCCTGTCCGATCTGGCTCTACCAGCTGTGGGCCTTCATCGTCCCCGGTCTGGTCGTCAAGGAGAAGCGCTGGGCGATCCGTTTCCTGGGGGCAGCGGTGCCACTGTTCCTGATCGGCTCGGCGCTGGGCTACTGGGTGATGCCGAAGGCCATCGCGATGATGCTGAACTTCACCCCCAACGGGATGGGCATCACCAACCTGCTCGACATGAATGCCTTCCTCGATCTGGAGCTGAGGCTCATCCTGCTGTTCGGTTGCAGCTTCCTGCTGCCCGTGGTGCTGGTGATCCTCAACATGGTCGGGGTCCTCAAGGCCACCCAGTTGGCGTCCGCCCGGAAGTGGGCGATCTTCGGCTTCTTCGTGCTGGGGGCGTTCGCCAACCCGGCTGGCGACCCGATCTCGATGTCGGCTCTGGCAGTGCCGCTGACGGTGATGTACTTCGTCGCCGAGCTGATCTGCCGGGCCCACGACAAGAAGGCCGCTGCCAACGAGTCGCTGGGCATCAACCCCGACGAGTTCAAACTCGACATCGAGTGAGCGAGACCGGCCGGTGGCCGGTGCCCGCACGGGAGCGGCCCGGCACCCTCACCCTGGTCGTCAATCCCACCTCCGGTGGTGGTGCTGCCCGCAGGCTGGCCCCGCTGGTCGCCGGGCGGCTGTCGGCACAGCTGCCCGACACCGCGCTACGCACCATCCTCAGCGAATCGATGGGCCACGCGCACCAGGTGATGGTCGAGGCGGTCGCGCGCGCCCGTGCCGACCCCAACTCCGGGCCCCACAACCTGGTCGTGATGGGTGGTGACGGGATGAGCCACCTCGGCCTGAACGCTGCGGCCGACAGCCCGGTGCGGCTCGGCATCGTGCCGGCCGGCACCGGAAATGACTTCTGCCGTTGAGTCGGACTGCCGCGCCGGATGGACCGCGCCATCGAGGCCATCGTCTCGGGCCGGGTCGCCGACATTGATCTGGCCCAGGCGACAGGACCTCTGCACCACGTCTGCGGAACGGGGCAGGCCGAGGCCAGGTGGTTGGGATCGGTGCTGTCGAGTGGGTACGACGCCCGGGTCAACCGGCGTGCCAACGCGTTGCCGGTCCGCTTCGGGGCGGCCTCCTACGGTTATGTCGCGCTGGCGGAGCTGGCCCGCTTCACCCCGCTGCGCTACCGACTGGTCATCGACGGCCGGGCCCGCGAGCTGGACGCCATGCTGGTGGCGGTGGGCAATGCCGGCTGGATCGGGGGCGGGATGCGGATCTGTCCGCGTGCCCAGGTACGGGACGGAATGCTCGACATCACCATCATTCATCCGGTGAGCCGCAAGATCCTGCTGGCCGCCCTGGCCACTGTGTACACCGGTGCTTTCGCCAGGCTGCCCTTCGTGGAGCTGCTGCGAGCCCGCACCGTCACCATCGACGGGGAGAGCCCGGCAGACGGGCAGGAACTGTTCGCGATGGCCGACGGCGAGGAGTTCGGCGACCTGCCGATCACCGTGACCTGCCGGCCCCGGGCCCTGCACCTGCTCGGCGTCTCCTGAACATCGCCTCCTGAACTAGGTTGGGGCCCATGGACTCTGCCGATACCCGGGCCAACTCCCGCGCCTTCTCCCGGTTCGCCGAGGGCTACGACTTCCCCCTCGACGAGTACCAGGTGACGGCCTGCCGAGATCTCGACGATGGGGCCGGGGTGCTGGTGGCCGCCCCCACCGGGGCCGGCAAGACGGTGGTCGGGGAGTACGCCACCTTCCTGGCTCTGGAGACCGGCCGCAAGTGCTTCTACACCACTCCCATCAAGGCACTGTCCAACCAGAAGTTCCATGACCTGGCGGCCCGATACGGCGCCGACCAGGTCGGGTTGCTCACCGGCGACGTCTCGGTGAACTCCGAGGCGCCCATCGTGGTGATGACCACCGAGGTGCTGCGCAACATGATCTACGCCAACTCCCGGACCCTGCAGGGACTCGGCTGGGTGGTGATGGACGAGGTGCACTACCTGGCCGACCGGTTCCGCGGCCCGGTCTGGGAGGAGGTCATCCTCGGTCTGGACCCCGGGGTCCGGCTGGTGTGCCTGTCGGCGACCGTCTCCAATGCCGAGGAGTTCGGCGAGTGGCTGGCGGAGGTGCGCGGGGACATCCGGGTCATCGTCTCGGAGACCCGACCGGTGCCGCTGGACCAGCACGTCGCGGTGGCCCGCAGGCTGATCGACCTGTTCGCACCCGAGGCCCCCGGCGACGTCAACCCCGAACTGGTGAGGATCGCCCGGGAGGAGGCCAGATTCCAGCGCGACGACTCCCGGCGTCCCCGCGGCCGCAATGGCAGGGGCCGCAAGAGCGTGTCCTACGGATCGGGACGGTTCGGCGGGGCCAGTGCCGGTGGGGACCGGGACCGCGGTGACCGTCGCGGCCCCCGCAACAGCCCGAGCCGCTCCCAGGTGGTGCGCTCGCTGCGGCAGGCCGGTCTGCTGCCGGCCATCATCTTCGTCTTCTCGCGCACTGGCTGCGACGCGGCGGTGAGCCAGCTGATGAACTCCGATGTGGTGCTCACCAGCCCCGCTGAGGCCGCCGAACTGCGCCGGATCGCCGAACGCCACGGCGCCGCACTGACCGCTGAGGAACGCGCCGCACTGGGATGGGACCGCTTCCTGGCCGCCTTCTGCCGCGGCATCGCAGCCCACCATGCCGGCCTGCTGCCGGTGATCAAGGACATCGTCGAGGAGGGATTCGTCACCGGACTGGTCAAGGTGGTGGTGGCCACCGAGACCCTGGCCCTGGGCATCAACATGCCGGCCCGCACCGTCGTCATCGAGAAGCTCGTCAAGTACAACGGCCAGACCCATGCCGACATCACACCTGGCGAGTACACCCAGCTCACCGGTCGGGCCGGGCGGCGCGGCATCGATGACCAGGGCCATGCGGTGGTCTGCTGGCAGCCCGGGATGGACCCCCGGGCGGTCGCCGGGCTGGCCTCCCGACGCACCTATCCGCTGCGATCGGCCTTCACACCGACCTACAACATGGCGGTCAACCTGGTGGCATCGATGGGGCGACGCCGGGCCGCCCAGGTGCTGGAGCACAGCTTCGCCCAGTTCCAGACCGAACGGCGGCTCGGCGGTGCCAACTCCTCCCAGCGCCGCCATGATGACCGGACCATCGAGCAGCTGCTGGCCTCGGCGCACTGCGAGCGGGGTGACTTCACCGAGTATGCCGGGCTGCGCGAGCAGGTCTCCCAGGCCGAGGCGGAGCAGGCCAGGCTGCGCCGCGGGGCGCGCGACGCGGAGATCGCGGACTCGCTGTCGGCACTGGATCCCGGCGACATCATCGCGGTGCCGGCCGGCCCGCACGCCGGATGGGCTGTGGTCATCGATCCGGGCACCCACGGCGGTCATCGTGGAGGTGGCGGATCGGCGAGGAAGGGGGCACACCGTGGTGGCGACAGTCGCCCCCACCCGCTGGCGATGGTCGAGGGCAGGAAGGTGATGAGACTGGGAGAGGCCGACATCGACTCCCCGGTACGCCGCTACGGCGGGGTGCGGCTGCCGGCCCACTTCCATCCCGGTGACGCCACCGCCCGCCGCAACCTGGGCAGGGCATTCGACGACGCCCGAGCCCGCCTGCCCGAGCTTCCCGAGCGACCCGACAAGGCCGCCATCGACGCCGAACTGGGCGCCCGGATCGCCGAGCTGCGGGCTGAGATCCGCCAGCATCCCTGTCACCACTGCCCCGACCGGGAGAAGCACGCCCGGTTCGCCGAGAAGGCGATGGCGATGCGACGCAAGGCTGACGCCGCTGCCGAGAAGGCACGGCGCCAGTCGGGCTCGATAGCCGCCAAGTTCGACCGGATCTGTCTGGTGCTCAGCGAGCTCGGCTATCTCACCGACGCCGGTTCTGCCATCAGCGACCAGGGCCGGATGCTCACCCGGATCTTCTCCGAGCTCGACCTGGTCACCGCGGAGGCCGTCCGGGAAGGGGTCCTCGACGACCTGGACGTCCCCCAGTTGACCGCCGTGCTGTCGACCCTGGTCTTCGAGTCCAGGCCGGCCGACCGGCGCCGGGGAGCCTGGCTTCCCGACGACTCCTGTGAGCAGGCGGTGAGCAGGCTGCGATCAGTGCGGGCCCGGGTCGGCCGACTGGAGAGGGAGCACCGGCTGGAGCCGCCGCGGGACCTGGACGTCGGATTCGCCGAGCAGATCTACGCCTGGGCTGCCGGTGCGGGCCTGGAGGTGCTGCTGGCCGATGGCATGAGTGCCGGGGACTTCGTCCGTCAGGCTCGGCAGGTCGCCGACCTGGCCGGTCAGATCGCCGCTGCCGGGGTGGACGAGGAGCTGGCCCGGAACTGCCGGCGGGCCGTCAATGCCATCCAGCGCGGCGTCGTCTCGATGTCGGGAGAGGATGCCTGAGCGGGTCGGGGATGGCTAGGCTCGCCCCATGGGTGTTGCGCTGCGGGTCATCCCGTGTCTGGATGTCAAGGACGGCCGGGTCGTCAAGGGAGTCAACTTCACCGGTCTGCGGGACGCCGGGGATCCGGTCGAGCTGGCCCAGGCCTATGGCGAGCTGGGGGCCGATGAACTCACCTTCCTCGACATCTCCGCCTCCACCGAGGGCCGTGCCACCACCCGCGAGATGGTCACCAGGTGCGCCCAGACGGTCTTCATCCCGCTGACCGTCGGCGGGGGAGTGCGCTCGGTCGCCGACGTCGACTCCCTGCTGCGCTGCGGGGCCGACAAGGTCGGCATCAACACCGGGGCGATCGCCCGGCCCGAGGTGATCGGCGAGATCGCCGACCGGTTCGGCAACCAGGTGATGGTGCTGTCCCTGGACGCCCGCCGGGAGCCCGGACATCCTTCGGGATTCGGCGTCACCACCTTCGGGGGCACCCGCTCGGCCGGGCTGGACGCCATCGCCTGGTGCAAGGAGGCCGTCGAGCGGGGAGCCGGCGAGGTGCTGCTCAACTCGATGGACGCCGACGGCACCACCGACGGCTTCGACATCGAGATGATCGAGGCGGTCCGCGCCGAGATCGACGTCCCCCTGATCGCCTCTGGAGGTGCCGGCACCGTCGAGCACTTCGTGGCCGCGGCCCGGGCCGGGGCCGACGCCGTGCTGGCGGCCTCCGTCTTCCACTACCGCACACTCACCATCGCGGCCGTCAAGGACGGCCTGCGCGCCGCCGGCTTCGAGGTGCGCTGAGACCCTGCGGCATCGGCCCCGGCCGCCGGCAGTTCATGGTAGGCATGGCTCATGGACTGCCTCTTCTGCTCAATCATCGCCGGTGACATCCCCTCCCGCAGGGTGGCCGAGGACCAGGTCGGCGTCGCCTTCCTGGACGTCTCCCCCTTCCAGGACGGCCACACTCTGGTGGTGCCTCGCCGCCACGTCCCCGACATCTGCGGCAATGATGGCGAGCTGGCCCGGATCGCCCCGCTCATCACCCGCGTCTCCAGCCTGCTGATCGAGAAGCTCGGCGCGCAGGGGATGAACGTCGTCTCCAACATCGGTGAGGTATCGGGTCAGTCGGTCTTCCACCTGCACGTGCACCTCATCCCGCGCTACGAGGCCGAGCCCGGGTTCGATGCCATCAGGTCCCAGCGCCCGCTGCGAGATCCCGAGGAGGTGCTGGCCCTCATTCGGGGCTGAGATGAGCCGGTACCGAAGAAACCTGTCCAACATGTGGGATTACCGTCCCATTTTTTTGACATGGTGGGTCGGATACGGAATTGTTCCTCCCATGAACGGCCTCGTTGTTCTTAGTTAGCGTCTTGACCCCGGTCAGGACGCTCCCTCGCATGCCACTCGGCATCGAGGGTTTTTTCTTGTCAGGGGCCGATGTCGCCAGCATCCGGGAACGCGGCTCCTGATGAGCCCGGCCGTCTCGATGACGACGTAGATGGTGCACAGTTCGCGACGCAAGGTTCGCGACACGGAGGGAATGGAGGATCAGCGATGGCTGACAATCCCCGGCAACCGAAGCAGATGACAGGCGCGCAGATGATTGTCGCCAGCCTCGAGAAGCTCGGTGTCGACGTGGTCTTCGGGCTTCCCGGTGGTGCGATCATGCCCACCTACGACCCGCTGATGGACTCCTCCAAGGTGCGCCACATCCTGGTGCGCCACGAGCAGGGGGCCGGGCACGCCGCCGAGGGATACGCAGTGGTCACCGGACGGGTCGGGGTGTGCATGGCGACCTCGGGTCCCGGTGCCACCAATCTGGTCACCTCGCTGTACGACGCCTACCTGGACTCGGTGCCGATGGTGGCCATCACCGGCCAGGTCGGCAGCTCACTGATCGGAACCGACGGCTTCCAGGAGGCCGACATCCGCGGCATCACGATGCCGATCACCAAGCACAACTTCCTGGTCACCGAGGCCTCGGCGATCCCGCTGGCGCTGGCCGAGGCCTTCCACATCGCCTCCACCGGGCGTCCCGGCCCGGTACTGGTCGACATCGCCAAGAACGCCCAGCAGGACACCGCCCCCTTCGTGTGGCCCAAGCAGTACGACCTGCCCGGCTACAAGCCGACCACCCGGCCGCACTCTCGCCAGATCAAGGAGGCCAGCACCCTGATCCGCCAGGCCAGCCGACCGGTGCTCTACATCGGCGGGGGAGTGGCCAGGGCCAACGCCGCCCCGGAGCTGATGAAGCTGGTCGAGGTGACCGGCATCCCGGTCACCACCACCCTGATGGCCCGCGACGTCTTCCCCGACTCCCACCCCAGGGCACTGGGGATGCCCGGGATGCACGGTTCGGTGGCCGCCGTCGGCGCCCTGCAGCGCGCCGACCTCATCATCGCGGTGGGCACTCGCTTCGACGACCGGGTCACCGGACGCCTGGACACCTTCGCCCCGCAGGCCAAGGTCATCCACGCCGATGTGGATCCCGCCGAGATCGGCAAGAACCGGCACGCCGACGTCCCGATCGTCGGTGATGCCAAGCTCACCCTGGCCAAGCTCATCGATGCGCTGGAGGGCAAGATGCTGCCCGACATCTCGGCCTGGAACGACCAGCTGGACGCCATGAAGCAGGTCTACGCACCCTCCTGGGAGGAGCCGCCGGCCGGCAAGATCTCCCCGCAGTGGGTGATCTCGAGGATCGGGGCAATGGCTCCCGACAACTCGATCTTCGTCACCGGGGTGGGTCAGCACCAGATGTGGGCCTCCCACTTCCTGCCCCACAACAGGCCGCACTCCTGGCTCACCTCGGGCGGAGCCGGCACGATGGGCTACTGCGTGCCTGCCGCGATGGGTGCCCAGGTGGGCGCCCCCGATGCCACTGTGTGGGGGATCGACGGTGACGGTTGCTTCCAGATGACCAACCAGGAGCTGGTCACCTGCGCCCTCAACGGCATCCCGGTCAAGATCGCCATCATCAACAACAACGTGCTGGGCATGGTGCGGCAGTGGCAGAACCTGTTCTACAACAAGCGGTTCTCCCAGACCGACCTGCACTCCGACGCGCTGCCCGACTTCGTCAAGCTCGCCGAGGCGCTGGGCTGCGCGGCCTTCCGGGTCACCGAGGCAGACGACGTCGACGCCGCCATCGAGAGGGCCAATGCCATCAACGACCGTCCGGTGGTCGTGGAGTTCGTGGTCCACAAGGACGCCATGGTCTGGCCGATGGTGGCCTCCGGCACCAGCAATGACGAGATCAAGATCGCCCGCGGACTGGCCCCCGACTGGGGTGAGCAGGCCGCCGATGAGGACTCGGCCGAACCCGCCGTCCCGGTCGGCACGGTTGCCGCCACGACAGGAGAGAACTGAATCATGAGCAGCACTCACATCCTGTCCATGTCGGTGGTCAACCACCCCGGCGTCCTCACCCGGGTGGCCGGGTTGTTCGCCCGCCGCGGTTTCAACATCGAGTCGCTGACCGTCTCACCGACCACTGACCCCGACGAGTCGCGGATGACCATCGGCGTCGGCGTCGACTCCCCCCAGACCCTCGAGCAGATCGTCAAACAGCTCAACAAGCTCATCGAGGTGCACAAGATCATCGAGCTGGAGGACGGCGCGGTGGCCCGCGAACTGGTGCTGGTGAAGGTGCGCTCCACCCCCCAGACGCGCTCCCAGGTGATCGACACCGTCTCGCTGTTCCGCGGCAAGGCGGTCGACGTCTCACCGGAGTCGCTCACCGTCGAGGCCACCGGGGGCCGTGAGAAGCTGGACGCACTGGTGAAGATGCTCGAGCCCTTCGGCATCATCGAACTCGTCCAGTCGGGCCGGGTGGCCCTCAACCGCGGGGCAGCGGCGCTGACCTCCCGCGGATCACGCAGCGGCACCTGACCCGCTACGGCAACAGACCTCTTTTCCATCAACTAGGAGAGAATTTCATGGCAAAGATCTATTACGACGACGACGCGGATCTGTCGATCATCCAGAACCGCCAGGTGGCGATCATCGGGTACGGCTCCCAGGGCCACGCCCATGCGCTCAACCTGCGCGATTCCGGCGTTGACGTCCGGGTCGGGCTTCGTCCCGGATCCAAGTCCATCGCCAAGGCGGAGGCCCAGGGGTTGCGCGTGGTCGGTATCGAGGAGGCCTGCGAGGAGGCCGACGTCATCATGGTGCTGGCCCCCGACCAGAACCAGCGTCAGCTGTACGCCGAGCAGATCGCCCCGCACCTGAAGCCCGGCGATGCGCTGTTCTTCGCCCACGGCTTCAACATCCACTTCGGCTACATCAAGGCCCCGGCTGATGTCGACGTCTGCATGGTCGCCCCCAAGGGCCCCGGCCACATCGTCCGTCGTGAGTACGAGGACGGCCGCGGGGTCCCGGTGCTGGTGTGCGTCGAGCAGGACGCCACCGGACACGCCTGGGAGCTCACCAGGTCCTACGCCAAGGCGCTGGGCGGGCTGCGTGCCGGCGGTATCGAGACCAGCTTCCGCGAGGAGACCGAGACCGACCTGTTCGGTGAGCAGAACGTCCTGTGCGGCGGCCTGTCCCACCTCATCGAGACCGGCTTCGAGGTGCTGACCGAGGCCGGCTACCAGCCGGAGATGGCCTACTTCGAGGTCTGTCACGAGATGAAGATGATCGTCGACCTCATCATTGAGGGCGGCATCTCCAAGCAGCGCTGGTCGATCTCCGATACCGCCGAGTACGGCGACTACGTCTCCGGTCCGCGGGTCATCGACGGTCATGTCAAGGAGAACATGAAGGCGGTGCTGGCCGACATCCAGTCCGGTGCCTTCGCCAAGCGGTTCATCGCCGATCAGGACGCCGGCGCCCCGGAGTTCAAGAAGATGCGCGCTGCCGAGGCCGGCCACCCGATCGAGGCCACCGGCAAGGAGCTGCGCAAGATGTTCTCCTGGATCGAGAACGAGGACGAGGACTACACCGAGGGCTCGGCCGCTCGCTGATCCCCGTCTGCGCCCCTGCCGGCCAGATCCTGATATGACGGAGCCCGTCACCCCCGCGGTGACGGGCTCCGTCACGTGTCGGGACCAGGATGCCCGGATGGCGGCTGCTACAGCTTGCAGGCGATGATGACCGCCAGGTCCTCGGCGAGCTGGATCTCGGTGCAGTTGACCGAGGGATCGGAGCGCCAGGCCAGCCGGGTGTGGTCGACGTCGCCGTCGATGGTGCGTGGCGGGAAGCCGAAGCTGGGGGGCATGTCGTCGATGACGATGAGTCCCGACTTGCGCACCGCCTTGACGATGGTCGGGATCGGGGTGATCCGGGCGATCCGGATGGGCAGCGAGAGCAACCCGAAGGGGCCGTGCTCGGTGAGTTCCTGCCAGCCGCCATGGATCACCTCGACATCCTGGCCGGCCAGGATGGTGCGGACCCGTCGGCAGCGCTCCTCGTCCTCGTCGACGGTCACCACATGGGTGTGCGGTCGCGCTCCCAGCCGAAGCCAGCAGACGCCGGCTCCCGAGCCCGCCTCGCACTCGCCGATCGGACCACGTACCGAGCTGGCCAGGGTGGCCAGCAGCCGGCCGGTCTCGTTGCGGGTGGTGGTGAGGTACCCCTGCTCCAGGGCGTTGTGCAGCGCGGCAGCGACCAGGTCGGGAGTCTCAGGCAGGGGTATCACCCGGGCATTGTCCCATGAACCGGGTGATACCTCGGACCCTCAGATCAACGCGGCGATGGCATCGCCGATCTCGGTGGTGGAGCGTGCCGGGGCGCCGAGCCGGGAGGCGATGTCGGCGCTCACCGCGGTGCGGATCCGCTCGGCATCGGCCGGCCGGCCCAGGTGGTCGAGGAGCAGGGCCATCGAGGAGATCGCGGCGGTCGGGTCCGCCCTGCCGGTCCCGGCGATGTCGGGGGCCGACCCGTGCACCGGCTCGAACATCGAGGGGTATTGGCCGCTGGTGTTGATATTGGCGCTGGGTGCCAGCCCGATGCCACCGGTGACCGCACCTGCCAGGTCGGTGATGATGTCGCCGAACAGATTGTCGGTGACGATCACGTCGAACCGCTGGGGCTCCTTGACCAGGGCGATGGTCACGGCATCGACATGCAGGTAGTCGTGCTCGACCTCGCTGAAGTCGGCGGCGACCTCATCGACCACCCGGCGCCACAGCGACCCGGCGTTGACCAGCACATTGTGCTTGTGGACCAGGGTGAGGTGCCTGCGGCGGGCCCGGGCGCGGGTGAAGGCGTCACGCACCACCCGCTCGACACCGAAGGCGGTGTTGAGGCTCACCTCGGTGGCGATCTCCTGGGGGGTGCCGACGCGCACCGCACCGCCGTTGCCGCAGTACAGACCCTCGGTGCCCTCACGGCACACCACGAAGTCGATCGGGCCGGCGCCGGTGACCGCCTCGGACAGCGGAGTCGGGGTGCCCGGGTACCAGGTCGAGGGCCGCAGGTTGACCCCCTGGTCGAGGGAGAACCGCAGCTTGAGCAGCAGGCCGCGCTCCAGCAGCCCCGAGGGCACCTCGGTGGACCCCGGAGCCGCACCGACCGCGCCCAGCACGATGGCGTCGGCGGTGGCGATCTCGGCCAGGGTGTCGTCATTGAGCACCTCGCCGGTGGCCTTCCAGTGCTCGGCACCCAGCGAGTAGTCCCGGGTGGTGAAGGCGTCGTCGCCGATGGTGGCGGTCAGCACCTTGAGGGCCTCGGCGGTGACCTCGGGGCCGATCCCGTCGCCACCGATGACAGCCAGAGTGGGCACAGCGGAGGAGGAAGCGTCATTCGTCATGGCCTCACGGTATCGACTGGTCCACAATGTGACATTCGAATGTCAGCCTGTGAACAATTCTGGTCGCTGCCGGTGTAGCGTGTCGGCCATGAGTCTGAGCTTTGCAGCCACCGATGATCTGACCTGGTCCTCCGATGAGGCCATTGCCGCGATCCACGCCGACCCCAGGTTCGGAGAGGCCTTCTCCGACCACATGGCCGAGGCCATCTGGACCGTTGACGGCGGCTGGGGCCAGGACGGGGTCGTCGACTATGGCCCGCTCGCCGTCAACCCCGGCAGTGCGGTGCTGCACTATGCCCAGGAGATCTTCGAGGGCCTCAAGGCCTACCGCCACGCCGACGGAACGGTCTGGCTGTTCCGTCCCGACGCCAATGCCGAGCGGTTCGCCAACTCGGCACGGCGTCTGGCCCTTCCGGTGCTGCCGGAGGAGGACTTCGTCACCAGTTGCCTGCAGGTCGCCAGGACCGAGGCCCGCTGGGTCCCCGACCCCGGTGAGAGCGGCGAGAAGAGCCTCTACCTACGTCCCTTCATGATCGCCTACGAGGACTTCCTCGGCGTCGCCCCGGCCAAGCGGGTGCTCTACTCGGTGATCTGCTCCCCGGTCGGCGCCTACTTCTCCGGCGGCGTCTCGGCGGTGCGGATCTGGCTGGAGCGTCACAACTCGCGGACCGCCCCCGGCGGCACCGGTGCGGCCAAGTGCGGTGGCAACTATGCCGCCTCCCTGCTGGCCCAGGAGGAGGCCTATGCCAAGGGTTGCTCCCAGGTGCTGTTCGCCGACGCCGTGGAGCACGCCTGGGTGGAGGAGCTTGGCGGCATGAACATCATGGCCGTCAGCAACGACGGTGAGCTGGTCACTCCCGAGCTGACCGGCACCATCCTGCCCGGTGTCACCCGCCGGTCCATCCTCGAGATGGCCCCCGACATGGGCCTGAAGCCGGTGGCCCGCCGGCTCGGCGTCGACGAGTTGCTCGACGGGATCCGCTCGGGTCGCTTCCCCGAGGTCTTCGCCTGCGGCACCGCCGCGGTCGTCACCCCGATCGGCTCGTTGGTCGACGAGGCGGGGGAGACCACGGTCAAGGAGCAGGCCGGGGAGGTCACGATGGCCATCCGCAACCGCCTCCTCGACATCCAGTACGGCCGTGTGGAGGACACCCACGGCTGGCTGCACCAGGTCTGCTGAGGCCGGGCCATGGCGTCGACCCCCCGCACCCTCGCCGGTAGCGCAGCAGTGTCGGACGGGCCCAGCCTGTTCGACACCACGCTGCGCGACGGAGCCCAGCAGGAGGGGCTGCGATTCAGCGTCGAGGACAAGCTGAAGCTGGCCCGGCTGCTGGACGGACTGGGGCTGGGCTATATCGAGGGGGGCTGGCCCGGCGCCAACCCCAACGACACCGCCTTCTTCCAGCGCGCTCGCACCGAACTGGACCTGGAGCACTCCCAGCTGGTGGCCTTCGGGTCGACCCGGCGTGCCGAGGCTCGGGTCGAGGAGGACTCCCTGGTGGCAGCCCTGCACGACTCCGGGGCACCGGTGATCTGTGTCGTCGGCAAGGCCGACTCCCGCCACGTCGAGAAGGCGCTGCGCACCACCCTGGACGAGAATCTGGCGATGGTCCGCGACACGGTGAGCCATCTGGTGGGTCTGGGCCATCAGGTGATGGTCGACTGCGAGCACTACTTCGACGGCTACCAGTTCGATCCCGAGTACTCGCTGTCGGTGGTCCGGGCTGCCGCCGAGGCCGGCGCCTCGATCGCGGTGCTGTGCGACACCAATGGCGGGATGGTGCCCTCGATGATCTCCCGGATCGTGGCGGACACCGCCGAGATCGGCCTGCCGCTGGGAATCCACTGCCACAATGACACCGGCTGCGCGGTGGCCAACTCGTTGGCCGCCATGGAGGCCGGCGCCGTCCAGATCCAGGGCACCATGAACGGCTACGGGGAGCGCACCGGCAATGCCGATCTGGTGACCCTGATCGGCAACCTGGAGACCAAGTACGATCTGCGGGTGCTGCCCGCAGGTCAGCTGGCGAATCTGTCGGGGGTGGCGCACGCGATCGGCGAGATCGCCAACCAGCTGCCCCAGGCCCGCCAGCCCTATGCCGGACGCTCCAGCTTCGCCCACAAGGCGGGGCTGCACGCCTCGGCGATCCGGATCGACCCGGACCTGTACCAGCACATCGACCCGGCAGTGGTCGGCAATGACATGAGGATGCTGGTCTCGGGCATGTCGGGACGGGCCAACATCCTGCTCAAGGCCAGCGAACTGGGATTCGGTGCCCTCACCCGCGACCAGGCCGGTGAGCTGGTCGAGCTGGTCAAGGCCCGGGAGGTCGACGGGTACTCCTACGAGGCCGCCGATGGCAGCTTCGAGTTGCTGCTGCGCGAGCACCTGGGGCTGGCCACCACCGCCTTCGAGGTGCTGTTCTGGCAGGCCAGCTCCCACCAGACCGGACAGGGAGAGGTGATCACCACCGCGGTGGTCTCCATCCACCCCACCGGGCAGGGATCAGGGGCGACCACTGTGGAGGCGACCGGCAATGGCCCGGTGCACGCCCTGGACCAGGCCCTGCGAGGTGCCCTCATCGACTACTTCCCGCAGATCGCGGCCTGTCATCTCACCGACTACCGGGTCCGCATCCTCGATGACGGTCACGGCACCGACGCCACCGTGCGAGTGCTCATCGACACCGAGATCGACCAGCGGATCACCGCGACGGTGGGGGTCGGCACCGACATCATCGAGGCCAGCTGGGAGGCGCTGTCGGACGCCTACCGGCACGCCCTGGTCTGTGGTGGTGCGACCGCCCCGGTCAGCCTCCGATGACGTCGATCACCCGCGAGGTGCTGGCTGCCCCGGCGCCGAAGGTGAAGGCTCCGGCCAGCGCCTCCTCGGCCCCTCCGATCGCGTCGGCGGTGTCGGTGAACAGGGTGGCCAGCGGCTGACCGGCCGTCACCGTGTCGCCGATCACGGCCTCCAGCCGGACCCCGGCGGCGGCCTGCACCGGGTCCTCCTTGCGGGCCCGCCCGGCACCCAGCCGCCAGGACGCCAGACCCACCGACATGGCGTCGATGCCGGTGAGGACGCCGTCCCGGTCGGCCAGCACCTGCTGGCTGTGATGGGCCACCGGCAGCGCGGCGTCGGGGTCACCGCCCTGGGCGCGCACCATCTGGCGCCAGACGTCCATCGCTCTGCCGTTGCGCAGGTTCTCCTGCGGATCGGCGTCCAGGCCGACCGCCGAGACCATCTGGCGGGCTAGCGCCAGGGTCAGTTCGACGATGTCGGCCGGTCCACCTCCGGCCAGCACCTCGACCGACTCGGCCACCTCGATGCCGTTGCCGATCGCCCGCCCCAGCGGCGATGACATGTCGGTGAGCAGCGCGCTGGTGGCCACCCCGGCGTCGGTTCCCAGACTCACCAGCCGGGCCGCCAGCTCGCGGGCGTCGGCCTGGGTCTTCATGAACGCTCCCGAACCGCACTTGACGTCGAGGACCAGGGCGGAGGTGCCCTCGGCGATCTTCTTGCTCATGATCGAGGAGGCGATCAGCGGGATCGACTCGACGGTGCCGGTGACATCGCGCAGGGCATAGAGCTTCTTGTCGGCGGGCGCCAGCCCCGGTCCGGCCGCGCAGATCACCGCGCCGACACTGTCCAGCTGGGCCATCATCTCGTCATTGGACAGATCGGCCCGCCATCCGGGGATGGCCTCCATCTTGTCCAGGGTGCCGCCGGTGTGGCCCAGACCCCGCCCCGACAGCTGGGGGACAGCCGCCCCGCAGGAGGCCACCAGAGGCGCCAGCGGGAGGGTGATCTTGTCACCGACCCCGCCGGTGGAGTGCTTGTCGACGGTCGGGCGAGACAGCTTCGAGAAGTCCAGCCGGTGGCCCGAGGCGATCATCGCCGCCGTCCAGCGGGACAGCTCGGCGTCATCCAGGCCTTGGAAGAAGACCGCCATCGCCATCGCCGACATCTGCTCGTCGGCCACCACGCCGCGGGTGTAGGCGTCGATGAGCCAGTCGATCTGCTCCGGTTCCAGACGGCGACCCGATCTCTTGGCACGAATGAGATCCACCACTGAGAACTGAGCTGTCATGGCGGCCAGTATTCCAGCACCGATATTCTGTGGCCATGCGCATTGCCCGTTTCGTCCCCACTGGTGGGGATCCCGCCTTCGGAATCGTCGAACTGGCCGCCGATCAGGGGGAGCATCCCGACACCATCGCTGAGATCACCGGGGACCCGGTGGCCGCCCCGGTGCAGTACACCGGAGCCCGCCACGAGTTGTCCCAGGTGAGGCTGGTCTCCCCGGTGATCCCCCGTTCCAAGGTGGTGGGGGTGGGGCGCAACTACGCCGAGCACGCCGCCGAACTGGGTAACGAGGTGCCGGCCGAGCCGCTGATCTTCCTCAAACCGAATACCGCGGTGATCGGCCATGACGAGCCGGTGATCCGTCCCTCCTTCACCCACGACCTGCAGTACGAGGGGGAACTGGCGGTCGTGATCGGTCGGATCTGCAAGGAGGTTCCCCCCGAGCGCGCCCAGGAGGTGATCTTCGGGTTCACCGTCGGCAATGACATCACGGCCCGCGATCTGCAGGGTCCTGACAAGCAGTGGGCACGTGCCAAGGGATCCGACACCTTCTGCCCGCTGGGGCCCTGGATGGTCACCCACCTGTCGGTGGCGGAGGCCTCGAACCTGTCGATCACCACCCGGCTGGACGGACAGGTCGTCCAGCAGGGCAACACCAGGCAGATGATCCGGGCGATCCCCGAGCTGATCAGTTACATCTCCTCCTTCACCACCCTGCTGCCCGGAGACGTCATCCTCACCGGCACCCCAGCCGGGGTGGGGCCGATGGAGCCCGGCCAGCGGGTCGAGGTCGAGATCGACGGCATCGGCACCCTGGCCAACACCATCGCAGGGGCCTGAGAGCCATCATGGCGGTGCAGCGAAGGCCCGGTTCCCCGATCAGCCGGCCCTCATCGGAGGGCGGGACGCCGGAGCGGCCGGTGCGCGATCCGCAATCGGGGGTGGACTACTCCCAGGTACTGGTCGACCGCGCCGATGGCCCCCTCAAGAGCCTGGTCGGGATCTGCGGGGCGCTGCTGGGCTACGCCCTGATCATCCCGCTGGTGCTCCAGGCGCTGCTGGGGATCGGATGGCTGGTCTCGGGCAGGCCCGGCAGCTACGCGGAGTACCTGAGGCGCGGCCAGACCTTCGAGACCATCTGGGGGTTGGTCTCGACCCATCTGGCGCTGGCCTGCCTCATGGTGGTGGTCCTCCTGCTGGCCCGTTACCTGCACCGACGCTCGCCGGCCTGGGTGTGGTCGGTTCAACCCGGGTTGCGCTGGAGATTCCTGGCGGTGGTGATGGTGGTGGCCGTCATCGTGCTCAATCTCACCCAGATCCTGGCTCGTGGCTCCGGGCAACCGGAGTTCCACGTGCCCCATCTGTGGTGGGCCTGGTTGCTGGCGATCCTGCTCACCTCTCCCCTCCAGGCAGCCGCCGAGGAGGTCTTCTTCCGCGGCTACCTGATGAACTGCCTGGGCGGTCTGGGGGCCAACCGGTGGCTGGCGGTGGTCGGATCGGCCCTGATCTTCGCGCTGTTCCACGGCACCCAGAATCTGTGGCTGTTCATCGACCGGTTCTCCTTCGGACTGGCGGCCGGGGCACTGGTGCTGCTCACCGGAGGCCTGGAGGCCGGGATCGCCGCCCATGTCGTCAACAATCTGTTCGCCTTCGGCTACGCCGTCTTCCTCGGTGGCGCCGCCCAGGCCCGCGGCGTCACCGAGATGACTGCAGCCGACGCCCTGTGGGACGTCGGAGGGTTCGTCGGGGTGGCGGTGGCGGCCTGGTGGATCGGCGGGTTGATGCGTCTGGCGCGGCGCACACCGCGGCCCGCTCAGCCCGGTGCGCCCGCCAGGCCCTGAGGCCGATCCAGGGCGAGGGATTTGCGTGGCAGGGGGGCAGGCTGATACCGTTCATCGTCGTTGCGACGCCCGGCCAACCGGGTGGAACAATGGGGTATGGGGTAATTGGCAGCCCGGCTGATTCTGGTTCAGTTAGTCCAGGTTCGAGTCCTGGTACCCCAGCTCTGGAGAGCGTGGAAAGGTTATTGGCGGTGACGTCAATAAACCTGATAGGCTTTTCAGGCTGGGTTCACCGAGATGACAGATGTTATCGCCGACAAGCGATGATGTTTTCTCAAATGGGTGACAACCCGCACAGTTGAATACAGACACATCGGTGAGAAATCGATGACGTGGCCCCGTGGTGCAGCGGCCTAGCACGCGGCCCTCTCAAGGCTGAAACGGCGGTTCGAATCCGCTCGGGGCTACCACGACAAAAGCCCGGACCTGATCGGTCCGGGCTTTTTCACGCGCTGCTCACTCGGCCGAGCGGCGCAGCACCTCCGAGAGCCGGTCGGCCGCTGCCATCACGGCAGGGGCGTGGATCCGGCCCGGCTGACGGGTGAGCCTCTCGATCGGCCCGGAGACCGACACCGCGGCGATCACCTTGCCCGAGGGGGAGTGCACCGGCGCCGAGACCGAGGCCACCCCGGCCTCCCGTTCCCCGACCGACTGGGACCAGCCACGCTTGCGCAGCGCCGCCAGCGTCACCGAGGAGAAGGCCGAGTGGGACAGCGAGCGCTGGATCCGGTCCGAGTCCTCCCAGGCCAGCAGCACCTGAGCCGCCGAACCGGCGTCCATCGACAGCACGCTGCCCACCGGGATGGTGTCGCGCAACCCGGTGGGCCGCTCGGCGGCGGCCACGCAGACCCGGGAGTCCCCCTGGCGCCGGTAGAGCTGGGCCGACTCCCCGGTGATGTCGCGCAGCCTGGCCAGGATCGGCCCGGAGGCAGCCAGTAGCCTGTCCTCACCGGCCGCAGCGGCCAGCTCGGCCAGCCGGGGCCCCAGGATGAAGCGCCCCTGGAGGTCACGGCTGACGAAGCGGTGATGCTCGAGGGCACGGGCCAGACGATGCGCGGTGGGCCGGGCCAGGCCGGTCGCCTGGACCAGACCCGCCAGGCTGGCCGGCCCGGTCTCCAGTGCCGACATCACCAGGGCCGCCTTGTCGAGGACACCGACCCCACTTGATTCGTCCATATTTCAAGATTAGCGTCTCACCTCGTGATCGGCCAGCCACAATGGCCGTGACCCTCGCAGGGAGGGCCGCCAACGCAGGGAGGGAGTGAGATGGGTCGCACACTCAGCGAGAAGCTGTGGGACGCCCACGTCGTGCACAAGGGAGAGGGAGGCGAGCCGGACCTGCTCTACATCGACCTGCACCTGGTGCACGAGGTCACCAGCCCCCAGGCCTTCGAGGGACTGCGGTTGGCCGGGCGCACGGTTCGCCGACCCGATCTCACGATGGCCACTGAGGACCACAACATCCCGACTCTGCACCCCGAGCTCCCGATCGCCGACCCGGTCTCCCGCGCCCAGGTCGAGACGCTGCGCAGGAATGCCAAGGACTTCGGCGTCCCGATCCACTCCCTGGGTGACGTCGATCAGGGTGTCGTCCACATCATCGGTCCTCAGCTCGGCGTCACCGAGCCCGGCATGACGATCGTCTGCGGGGACTCCCACACCTCCACCCATGGCGCCTTCGGAGCGCTGGCCTTCGGTATCGGGACCTCCGAGGTCGAGCACGTGCTGGCCACCCAGACACTGCCCCAGGCCCGCCCCAAGACGATGGCGGTGACGGTCGACGGCACGCTGCCCGACGGCGTCACCCCCAAGGATCTGGTCCTCACCCTGATCTCCGAGGTCGGCACCGGCGGTGGCCAGGGGTACATGGTCGAGTACCGCGGCCAGGTCTTCGAGGAGATGTCGATGGAGGGCCGCATGACGGTCTGCAATATGTCCATCGAATGGGGTGCCAAGGCCGGAATGGTCGCTCCCGACCAGACCACCTTCGACTACGTCAAGGGTCGCCCGCTCGCTCCCAGCGGAGCCGACTGGGATGCCGCGGTGGACTACTGGAAGACGCTGCGCACCGACGAGGACGCCGTCTTCGACCGTGAGATCCACCTGGACGGCTCCGCCATCACGCCGTTCGTCACCTGGGGCACCAACCCGGGCCAGGGGGTTCCGCTGGACTCCTCGGTGCCGGCCGCCGAGTCCTTCACCGATGAGGTGGCGCGCAGCTCGGCCGAGCGTGCGCTGAACTACATGGACCTGAAGCCGGGGACCCCGATGCGCGACATCAGGATCGACACCGTCTTCCTCGGCTCGTGCACCAACGGCCGGATCGAGGACCTGCGACTGGCCGCCAGCGTCATCAAGGGCCACAAGGTCGCCGAGGGCACCCGGATGCTGGTGGTCCCCGGTTCTGCCCGAGTGCGGCTGCAGGCCATGGAGGAGGGCCTGGACAAGGTCTTCCTGGGCGCCGGTGCCGAGTGGCGAGGCGCCGGTTGCTCGATGTGCCTGGGCATGAACCCCGACCAGCTGGCCCCCGGCGAGCGCTCGGCCTCGACCTCGAACCGCAACTTCGAGGGACGCCAGGGTCGCGGTGGTCGCACCCATCTGGTCTCCCCGCCGGTGGCCGCCGCCACCGCCATCACCGGACATCTGTCGGCACCTGCCGACCTGGCAGCAGTGGAGGTCTGAGCCATGGACAAGTTCACCAGTCACACCGGAGTCGCCGTCCCGCTGCGTCGCAGCAACGTCGACACCGATCAGATCATCCCCGCCGTCTACCTCAAGCGGATCACCCGCACCGGATTCGAGGACGGGCTGTTCGCCGCCTGGCGCAAGGATCCCGGGTTCGTGCTCAACCAGCCGGCCTGGGCCAACGGCTCGATCCTCATCCCCGGCCCCGATTTCGGCACCGGATCCTCCCGCGAGCACGCCGTCTGGGCACTGCAGAACTACGGCTTCAAGGTCGTCATCGGGTCGCGTTTCGGAGACATCTTCCGCAACAACTCCGGCAAGGCCGGGCTGCTCATCGCCACCGTCGACCAGGCGGTCGTCGAGCAGCTGTGGGCCGACGCCGAGGCTGCTCCCGGCGCGGACTTCACGGTGGATCTGAAGACCCGGACCATCACCACCCCGCAGCGGGTGGTCGAGTTCGCCGTCGACGAGTTCACCCGGCACCGCCTGCTGGAGGGCCTCGACGACATCTCCTCGACCCTGCAGCTGGCCGACGAGATCTCCGCCTACGAAGCAGACCGGCCGTCCTTCAAGCCCACTACCATGTCGGTGGAGGTCCCGGCCTGAGGATTGCTGGAACCCGGGCCCCCGACCGGCGGCCCGGGGCCATGGGGCGTCCTGGAACCCGCATCGCCGCCGAACAGGAGATCTCGTGCACCGCGCCACACTCACAGGCCTGAACCTCTCGCGCCTGAGGTTGCGCAGCCCCGCCGACCGGCCGGGACCGATCTTCATCGCCGGAGTGGCGCTGCTGCTGCCGGCGGCCCGGCTGCTGACCCGTTTCGACCACCACGGCGAGCAGAATCTGCCGGCCAGCGGCGGAGCGCTGATCGTCAGCAACCACGTGTCGAACTACGACCCGGTGGTGCTCGGCGCCTTCCTGGTCGTCAATGGGCGCTGGCCGCACTGGATGGCCAAGAAGGAACTCTTCGACGTTCCGATCGTGGGCTTCGTGGCCCGCCACGCCGACCAGATCCCGGTCGACCGCAAGGCCCCGGGTCCCGAGATCCTGGCAGCGGCGCGCCGTGAGCTGGCACGTGGCATGACGGTGATCATCTATCCCGAGGGGACCATCACCGCCGATCCCCTGCACTGGCCGATGACCGGCCACACCGGGGCCGCCAGACTGGCCATCGAGACCGGCGTACCGGTCATCCCGGTGGGCCAGTGGGGCCCCAACGAGGTGATGGGTTTCAAGCAGATGACCTTCCCGAGGCTCTTCCCCCGCAAGACCATGCACCTGCATGTCGGCCCGGCGGTCGACCTGACGGAGTTCGCCGGCCGCAGCCACGACCTGAAGGCGGTACGGGCCGCCACCGACCGCATCATGGACGCCATCGACACCCAGGTCGAGCTGGCCCGAGGTGAGAAGGCCCCCGCCACCCGATACGACATCCGCACCGGCGAGCGTGTGCCCAGGAGCAGGGCATCCCGACCCCGGTAGGGTGTGGCCGGTCTGAAAGGAAGGACATCGATGACAGACACCACCCAGTCAGCGGCCCACGGATCTGCTTCCAGTGGGCGCGGGGACTCCCGAAGCCATGTCGCCGTGGTGTTCGGAGGGGTCAGTTCGGAGCACTCGATCTCCTGCCTGACAGCGGCCAATGTGCTGGCGGCGATGGACCCTCAGAGGTTCAGCGTGGTCGGTATCGGGATCACCAAGGATGGCAGGTGGACCCGGTGGAGCCCCGCCGAGATCGCCGGACTCCCCGACCAGGGCGAGCTGCCCGAGGTGACCGGGGAGCATCCCGGTGCCGGGCTGAAGAGGTTGGACGAGGGCTGCTTCCTGGTCGACAACGACGGCCAGGCGGCCGAACCGGTCGATGTGGTCTTCCCCCTGCTGCACGGTCCCTTCGGCGAGGACGGCACGATCCAGGGGCTGTTCGAGATGAACGGCGTCCGATACGTCGGCTGCGGGGTGGCCGCCAGCGCCAACTGCATGGACAAGCAGCTCACCAAGGTGGTGCTGAGCCAGGCCGGCATCCCGGTGGGGCCCTATGCCGAGATCCTTCCCCACGAGTGGACCCAGGACCGGGCCGGATGCCTGGAGCGGATCGCCGAACTGGAGTACCCGCTGTTCATCAAGCCGGCCCGCGGCGGATCCTCGGTGGGGATCAGCCGGGTGGCATCCTCCGAGGGGGTCGAGGCGGCCGTCGAGGAGGCTCGCCGCTGGGACCCGAAGGTCATCGTCGAGCAGGGCCTGACCGGCCGTGAGATCGAGTGCTCGGTGCTGGACGGTCACCACGGCCAGCAGCCTCGGGCCTCGCTGCCCGGCGAGATCATCGTCCACGACCCCGACGGGTTCTACGACTTCGACGCCAAGTACCTCACCGCCGACACGCTGGCCACCGTCTCGGTACCGGCGGATCTGGACCAGGCGACCACCGAGAAGGTCCAGCAGACTGCGGTGCGTGCCTTCCAGGCGCTGGGATGCGAGGGGTTGGCGCGGGTGGACTGCTTCGTGACGGCCGAGGGGGAGGTCCTCGTCAACGAGCCCAACACCCTGCCGGGATTCACCAAGACCTCCGGATACCCCCTGATGTGGCAGGCGAGCGGATTCAGCTACCGGGATCTGGTCACCGAGCTGCTCGACCTCGCCCTGGAGCGCCCGCTCGGGCTGCGCTGAGTGAGGGGCCGGACGGGTCGACCGGCTACTGGCAGGGATGGACCGAGGCCATCCTGCTGACCGCTGGGGCCAGATCCACCAGGGCGTCGGAGGCCGGAGCATGAACCGCCGGCACGGTCACCTCGATATAACCCACCCGGCCGATGGTGGTGAACCGCCAGGCCTCCGTGAACTCCTCGGAGTACCAGCCCACCCGGTCCACCTCGTCGCACCGGGAGGTCGGCGTCAAGCCCTCGGGCCGGTCGACGCCGCAGCGCAGGGTGATCGCCGGATCCCCCCAGGAGGCCGTCAGCGGGGTCGATGCGGTGCGTGCCAGCCCGGCGACCTGCTGGGGCAGAGCCGCCATCACGGCCTGACAGGAGCTGGCCGCCGAGCCGGTGGGGGAGGGTTCGGCGAGGAGCGGGGAGGCGGTGGAGCCGCAGCCGGTGAGGATGACGCAGCCGGTCACCAGCGCTGACCGGATGGTCCGCAGTGCCCACCTGGCCGGCCTGGAAGTCATGGCTGCACGCTAGCGTTACGGTGACCCACTTCGCACCAGCCCAGGAGACGCCATGAGCCCTACGGGACCGACCATCGCCGATGTCGGCGAGTTCCCCCTGATCTCCTCGCTGGTGCGCGATCTGCCCTCGGACCCGGCGGTGTCGGTGGGTCCCGGGGACGATGGAGCGGTCTTCCTGGTCGACGGCTCGGCGGTGGTCTCCACCGATGTGCTGGTCGAGGGGGTGCACTTCCGGCGCAGCTGGTCATCGGCCCAGGACATCGGACGCAAGTCGGTGGCCGTCAATGTCGCCGACATCGAGGCGATGGGCGCACTGCCGGTGGCCCTGGTGGTGGGGTTCAGTGCGCCGCCTGACCTTCCGGTCGCCTGGGCCAGGGAGTTCATGACCGGGTTGCGGGAGGAGTCGGCGGCGGCCCGGGTGAGTGTGGTCGGTGGGGACACCACTGCCGGACCTGTCGTCACGATCTCCATCACGGTGATCGGTCAGACCGCCGGAATGGCCCCGGTGCGCCGTGACGGAGCGGTTCCAGGAGATCTCCTGGCAATCCGCGGAAGGCTCGGCTGGGCGGCGGCCGGGCTGGTCGTGCTGGGGCGGGGGTTCCGCTCACCACGTGCCGTCGTCGATGCCCAGCGCTGCCCCCAGGTGGCCTACGGGGCCGGACGCCAGGCAGCGACGGCCGGAGCCCACGCGATGATCGACGTCTCCGACGGGCTGGTCGCCGATCTCGGTCATATCGCCACCGCCTCCGGTTTCGCGATCAACATCGAGACCGCACGGCTGGAGGTCGCCGACCCCATCACCACGGTCGGAATGGCCACCGGGCTGGACCCGATGATCTGGGTGCTGGCCGGGGGGGAGGACCACGCCCTGGCGGCCGCCTTCGCCGCCGGTGATGTTCCCGAGGACTGGCAGGTGATCGGCTCGGTGCTGGACCCCCAGGACAATCCCGAGCCCACCGTGCTGGTTGATGGACAGCCCTGGGAGCACCCGGCAGGCTGGGTGCACTTCTGAGACCGGCGGCCGACTCCGGCTGCGCCGACCGGAGCGACCGACTTGGCCGGTCACGGCGCGGGCTGGCGGGGTCCGACGCTCGGGCTTGCTAGCCTTCGTGGCATGGCGACCCGTGTGTCTTCCCCGACGCGGTCCCGCAGGAGCCCGGCGAAGAAGACGTCGGGCAGCAGCGGCACGCGATCAGCTGGAAGCAGGAAGAAGAAGACGTCAGCCCCCCTCAGCAAGGGCCGGCCGGCGACCTCGACGACCTCTGAGAACCCGGTGGCCCGCGCACTCGCGGCCACCTGGGCAGGAATCGCACACCTCATCGGCGGCATGGTGCGCCGGATCGGCAACCGGGTCGCCGATCCGCAACGGCGCCGTGACGGCTCCGGACTGGGCCTGCTGCTGGTCACCGCCCTGGTCGCCATCGTCTTCTGGTTCCAGCTGCCCGGATCGTTCGGTCATGGGCTGAGGATCGGCATCTCCACGATCTTCGGCTCGCTGTCCTACGCCCTGCCGCTGTTCGGAGTGGTGATGTGCTGGCGGATCTTCCGCCACCCCGACCGCAACGGCCCGGCCGGGCGTCAGCTGATCGGCTGGGCGCTGCTGTTCCTCGGGATCCTGGGCGTCATCAACATCTCCGACGGTCTGCCCCGGCCGGACCGGATGGACCAGCTGCGGGCCTCCGGCGGGATGCTCGGATTCATCTCCTCCAGTTTCTTCGCCGATCTGCTGACCACCTGGGCCGCCGTACCGCTGCTCCTCGCGCTGTGCCTGCTGGGTGTGGTCATCGTCGTGGGTCGGCCCTTGCTGAGTGGGATGGCCCGGCTGCGCAGCGCCCGCAGGCAGCAGCTGGAACGACGCCACCAGGCCGAGTTCGAGTCCCGGGAGGCCTACGAGACGCCGTTGCTGGCCGATGAGACGCCGACCGAGGACCTGCCGGCCCAGAAGCCCTCATCGCCGCCTCCCGCCGCGGCCGATGAGGTCTTCGACTACGACTCCCTGGTGGCCGGCGACAAGCCTGAACCGGCGACCGCGGTGCCCGCCGAGAGGACCACCGCCGGTCTGCCTCAGGGATTCACCGTCCACGAGCCCGCCGGCAGTGCGGCATCCGTGCCTGCTGAGGCCGTCTCCGAGCCCCAGCAGATGACTCTGTCGGGAGACATCTGCTACATGCTCCCGCCGGCCGATCTGCTGGTGCCCGGATCGGTGCCGAAGGCTCGTACCGAGGCCTCCGACGCGGTGGTGGCCAAGTTGCAGAGCGTCTTCGCCGAGTTCGGCATCGACGCCCAGGTGACCGGTTACTCCCGGGGGCCGACGGTGACCCGCTACGAGGTCGAGCTGGGAGCCGGCATCAAGGTGGAGAAGGTCACCGCGCTGAGCCGCAACATCGCCTACGCGGTCGCCTCCCCGGACGTCAGGATCCTCTCCCCGATTCCCGGCAAGTCGGCGATCGGCGTCGAGATCCCCAATACCGACAAGGAGATCGTCTCGCTGGGCGATGTGCTGCGCTCCCCGAAGGCCCGCAATGACCACAATCCGCTGGTGGTGGGCCTGGGAAAGGACGTCGAGGGCGGCTATGTCATCGCCAACGTCGCCAAGATGCCCCATCTGCTGGTGGCCGGAGCGACCGGTTCGGGAAAGTCGAGCTTCGTCAACTCGCTCATCACCTCGGTGATGATGCGCGCCACCCCCGAGGACGTCCGGATGATGCTGGTGGATCCCAAGCGGGTCGAGCTCAACCAGTACGAGGGCATCCCGCACCTGGTGACACCGATCATCACCAATGCCAAGAAGGCCGCCGAGGCCCTGCAGTGGGTGGTCCGCGAGATGGACCAGCGCTACGACGACCTGGCAGCCTTCGGGTTCCGTCACGTCAAGGACTTCAACAAGGCGGTCCGGGCCGGCCAGGTGACCCTGCCCGAGGGGTCCCAGCGGGTACTGGCCCCCTATCCGTACCTGCTGGTGGTCGTCGACGAACTGGCCGACCTGATGCTGGTCGCTCCTCGCGACGTCGAGGACTCCATCGTGCGCATCACCCAGCTGGCCCGCGCCGCCGGCATCCACCTGGTACTGGCCACCCAGCGCCCCTCCACCGACGTCGTCACCGGCCTCATCAAGGCCAATGTGCCCTCCCGGCTGGCATTCGCGACCTCCTCGATGACCGATTCGAGGGTCATTCTGGATCAGCCCGGGGCCGAGAAGCTGGTCGGTCAGGGCGACGGACTGTTCCTGCCGATGGGCGTCTCCAAGCCGATCAGGGTCCAGGGGTCCTGGGTCTCCGACAAGGAGATCCACGCCGTGGTCGAACACGTCAAGGAGCAGATGTCGGCTCACTACCGCGACGACGTCGCCGCCCCGGTGGCCGAGAAGAAGGTGGCCGAGGACATCGGCGATGACCTCGAGCTGGTGCTGGAGGCGGCGAAGCTGGTCGTGGAGCTGCAGCTCGGATCCACCTCGATGCTGCAGCGCAAGCTGCGCGTCGGCTTCGCGAAGGCCGGCCGGCTGATGGACATCCTGGAGACCCGTCAGGTGGTGGGACCCTCCGAGGGTTCCAAGCCCCGCGATGTGCTGGTCAAGCCCGACGACCTGGACGACGTGCTGGCCAACCTCCAGACCGAGGGCTGATCGTCAATCAGTTCTCGGCAGGCAGCCTGCCGTGGTCCCAACGCTGCCAGGCGGTGGGCACCGACGGCAGCGCCAGCAGCACGATCACGATGATCCCCCCCACATAGGGGATGAGAGACAGGAAGTAGAAGCCACCGGACCTGTCGGTGTCGTGCAGACGCCGCCAGACGATCGCATAGGACGGCACGATGGTGGCCAGCGCGTAGCCGAACACCAGGAGGGTGAGGAAGGTCAGGCTCGCGGGCAGAGCTGGTTCGCTCCCGTACGGATCCGATGCAGCGGTCAGCCAGGCAGCTCCGCCGGCCACCATGAACAGCACACCCCAGAGCACTCCGATCAGGGCGTTGAAGAGGTACACCCACCAGAGCTCCGAACGTGAGGCCCGTCCGCTGAAGACGGCGTAGTTCTTGAAGAACAGCCTGATCGCGGTGAGGAAACCCACTGAGGGCCGCGGGCGTCCGGCACCGGCAGCGAGGTAGGGGGAGTAGGGGTTCGGGGCGTACGGGTTCTGGCCGTAGGCGCTCTGCCCGTACGGGTCCTGTCCGTAGGGGCCCTGTCCATAGGACTGGCCATAAGGAGGTTGGCCGTACGGGTCCTGGCCATAGGAAGGCTGGCCGTAGGGAGCCTGGCCGTAGGGAGCCTGGCCGTAGGCGTTCTGGTCATAGGGGTTCTGATCGCCGGGACCCTGCTGATACGGGGCCTGCCACTGGCCCTGATCTCCCTGATTCAGTGGCTCGGTCGGTTCGGAGGGACCGCTTGGCGGGAGGGAACGGTCGGGATCGTAGGGGCCCCAGGGCTGGTTCGACATGTCCGTTTCCTTCTGGTGGGTCTGGTGCGGCGATGCCACTGGCACGGTCGCACGGGAAGTGGGTCGGCGTCGGGTGGATGACAGATCAGGGATTGCGGCATGGTCGCAATCCCTGATCCGAGGTGATCTGGTCGGTCTCGCCAGGAGGACGGGCCGACTCAGCTCTCAGCAGGCAGCTGCCCATTGTCCCATCGCTGCCAGGCTGCGGGGACGGAGGGCATAGCCATCAGAATGATGAGGATGATTCCCCCGACCCAAGGGATCCAACTCAAGAAATAGAAACCTCCGGACTTGTCGGTGTCGTGGAGACGCCGCCAGGTGATCGCCAAGCTGGGCACGAGGACCGCAAGTCCCATCAGCACACCGACCACCCAGAGGAGCACCACCCCGGCCCCTAGACTCGTGCTGGTGGCGCTGGCCCCATAGGGATCGATACTCGCCGTCATCGAGGCGAACCCACCGGCCACTCCGAATGCAATCGTCCAGAGCAGGTAGACCAGGACGAGGAAGAGACACACCCACCAGTACTCCGACCGGGAGGCCCGGCCGTTGAAGACCGCGTAGTTCTTGAAGAACAGCGTGACGGCCCGCTTCATATCGACCTTGGGGCGGGGCCGGCCACCGGTCGGTGCGCCGTATCCGCCCTGCTGGTAGGGGTTCTGGGCGTACGGGTTCTGGGCGTACGGGTTCTGGGCGTACTGGTCCTGCGGGTAGGGCTGGTCCTGAGGGTAGGGCTGGCCCTGGGGGTACCGGTTCTGATCGAACGGACCACCGGGCTGCTGTGCGCCAGTGGGATCGTTGGGGTCCATCGGGGGGTTGGTCATGTCACTCCAATTTGATCGGGCACCGTGCTTGACCGTCAGCATATGGGCATCGGCGCGCCGTGGTCGACAGAACTGCCGCAACTTCCGGCAGCGGAGAAATGCCGCCGTGGCGGCGTGCCGGGGGCGAGGTTCTGACAGATACCGGGTCGGGGTGGGCCTTCCTGGACGATTCTCAAACCCTCGTCCGGCGTTGAGAACCCTGATTTCCCGTGTACTTCGGGGGCCTGAGGGGCGAGGTCCGCGAGCGCGGCCGCCTGAGAGGCAGGATACGCGGGCTCGGTGGTCAGGAAATCGGTGAAGCCTCAAACCCGGTTGAGTCCTGCCAAGCGTGCCGAGTTGATCTCTGACTACCTGGCGGGCATGCCGGTTCAGATGATCGCCGCAGAGTATGGCGTTCATCGCGGCACGATCCCGACGCTTGCCCTTCGGGCTGGCGCGCCGCTCAGGACGCCTGACTTGGAGGACGCGGTCCGGCGTCGCGCGGCCGCTCTCTACGCCGGTGGGTTGACGTTGCAGGAGGTTGCCGAACGACTTGCCATCGATGGCAGGACCGTGCGCAACGCCGTTGTTGCTGTCGGTGGCAGTCTTCGTCCGCGCGGAAGGAGACCACGGAGGATCGGAGAGCCCGAGTAGAGGACCTGCAAGGAAGACCCCCTCGGGATTGCTTCGTCGCCGCCTGAAGGACATCGCTGGCGGGCAGTGCCGCCTTGACGCCGAGACGAGGACGGGCCGGTGGCGGTCTTGCACGGGAGGGATTTTCGTGAGTCGTGGCCGCATCTCGGCCCCGATGTAGCGGTGCTCAAGGGGGTCGGGTGTTAAGTCGGCTCCTAGTGAGTTGGCGGTTAGGAGTGGGGCGAAGGTTGTGTCACGGTCTCGGCGAAGGGAGAGGATGACGTCTTGTTGCTGACGGCTTCGCGGACACTGTGGGCCGGGTCATTGGCAAGTTGCTCGCGCACGGCCGGGTGCGTTGGACCCGACTGCTCCGAGAGCGCGCGAGCGAGGGCGCGCCGGACTCGGACGTCGGGGTCAGCCGCCAGGCGGGCTCCGAGATGGGCCGGCTGGCCGTGCTCGGGCCAGAGGCTGGCTGCGAGGCTGCGAATGGCCCAGCCCTGGGTGGCGAGGAACGCGAGGTCGTCGTTGAGGGTGTCACCGAGTTGTTGCAATGCTCTGGTGGGCCAGTAGTCGGAGTCTGTGCCGAGCAGTGAGTAGGCCAGGCGTCGGGCTTCGCTGCGTTGTGCGTCGGTGGTCGCGAGCGCGGCGGCCAATGTGGTTGCTTCGCCGCGAGCGTCGTGGAGGGCGCCGTTCATGCGGAAGGCGCCGAGTTTGTGGGTGAACTGTTCGTTGAGCTTGTCGTGGTCCGAGGGTGTCGGCGAGGTGGCCAGACGTGCTGCAGTGGCGAAATAGTCGGCGCGCTTGGCTGGCGTGATGTGGCGCGCGAGGTTGCTGGCGGCGATGAGGTACTGCCCGCGATCACCGGAGCCGACGTGGGGATCGTCGGCGCGTTGGAGGAGTTCGGTGACGGCGGCGTCAACATCCGTGGCGGGAAGGTGTCGAATGAGGAGGGAGTCACCGACCGCGCCGGTGCCGACGGAGTAGACACCATCGACGTGGTGGAGTGGGGTGGCTAGCCTGCTTAGCGCTGCAGTGGCCGCCATGGGATCGACCTCGTCGGTGTCATGGAATGCGAGCATCTCCTGTGCCCATCGGTTGTCTGTGGTTGCGAGCGCGGCTAACGCGTCATGGGCGATGGGGTGGTTGCTCTCGATGGCGTCGATGGTGGTGGAAGTGCGTGAGGGCTGCGAGCGGCCGAGCAGGGTCACGAGGTGCGCGATGGCGCGGGTGGTCAGTTGGGGGTGAGTGTTTGCGATCTTGGCCACGGTGGTGGCTTCGTCTTCGTCGTGGTAGCGGTAGTGGTTCGGCTCGACCGGCGGTTGTTTCTCGAAGTGGTGGAGCACCTCGTCGGCGGCCGGCGCTTGGAGGCGGTCGGCGATGCCAGCCAGGAGTTTGATGGCGTTGTTGTATCGGGAGGTTGTGAAGGAGCGTAGGTCGGTCCTGGTGCCGGTCTCGGCTGCGGTCAGTTCGTCGACGAGGTGGGTGGTGATGGCGCCTATGAGGTCGTCGGGGATGAGATCGGCTTGGGCGGCCAGGAGCCGATACGTGGTGCCGACGGTCCAGTAGTTGGGCTCGTCAAGGTCCTCGACGATGTTGATGAATTCGAGCGGATGAGATGCGCCCAGGGCTTCGATCGCTTTGGTGGCTCCGGCGCGGGCCAGGTGGCGGGCGGCCCGGACTGGCTCGTCGGACTCGATGAGGATCGCGGCGAGCGCGCGGCGTGCGCGGTTTTCGCCGGCCCAGTCGCCGGTCGTGATGGCGTCGCGTAGCGCGCGTTGTGCTGATATCGCGGCCGATCGCAGCTTCTGATCGCTCAGGCTGGCCAGCGCGTCTTCGTAGGCGTGCTCGGCGTTGGGGATGAGCGGCGTGGAGGTTCCCATTTGCTGCAGCGCGGTTTGCATGGGGAGCAGGTCGTTGCTGGTGAACGGGTTCCAATGCGATCGGAAGGCGCGGCGGCTCAGGACCCAGGTCGATGCTTCGCCCCATTGTCGTGCCAGTGACGCAGCGGCGGATGCTTCGTCCCAGGCGAGGTCGGCTTCGCTGAATCGTTGGTGGAGGGCGAGGTCGCGCGCGTAACGAGCGGTGACCAGTCCGAGGAGGGCGTAGCCGAGCTTCACTTGTCGTACGTCAGCCAGCAGGTCTGCCCATTCTGCGGTCGTCTCAGCCAGCATGAGTCGTAGCCGGGTGCGCAGTACCGGGTCTGCTGAGGAGACTCCCGCGAGTTTGGTGAGGGCGGGGACAGCGCTGGTCAGCCATTCGCGGTCGTCCTTGGCGAGCGCTGCCTCGCCGGCGAGCAGAAGGAGTCGGATCTGGTCGAGGGGCTCCCCGATCCGCAGTGTCTCGATACCGGGAAGCTGGGCCAGCGGGTTGGAATACAGCGCCGTCGCAGCTTCGGCGACGCGCTGGCACAGCTTGATCTGTTCGCTGACGCTCGCGCCGTCTGCGGCGTTAGTCGTCTCATTGGGCGCGGCGAGCTTGGCTAGCTCTGCGAATTGGGTCTGGGTGAGTTGTGCGGTGGTGGATAGGCCCTGGTCCAGGGCGGTCCAGAACTGCTCCAGGACATGGCGTGCTGCCTCATCTGCACGGCCGACGGCCGCCAGGAGTCGGTATCGGTCTTTGTCGTGCTGTGCAGCGTGGGGGCCGAAGCCGGCATCGCGGAGTTTCACCTGTCCGGCCTCGACGAGCTCCAAAGCCTGCGGGGAATCCTCTGTCCCGGCCGCTTGGTCGAAGAGGGCTTGGGCGCCGGTGGCGACTTCGGGGGTGCGGGCTAGTGCCTCGCGCACGGCAACAGCGTCTGCTGTCGGAACCAGTGGGGTGTCGAGCTTGAACGGAAGGCAGAAGGCTTCGGCCGTCGGCATCCCGAAGTACTCGATGACGATGTCGGGCCGGCCTCGGAGGAGGTAGGACAGTTCCTGCGCATCCCACATCTCCAAGTTGATCGGCTAAATCGCTCGGCGCTGGGCGGCGAGTTCATCGACCGCGGCCGTGGTCTTGACTGGGCGGGCCACCCCAATGATGAACGTCTCGACGGTGAACGGACGGGTGGTGGTCAGGAACTTCTTCACCGCGGCCTTGATGTTGCTGGCGCCGAAGCTGGTGTACTTCTTGCTCTGAAGCGCAACACCGGTGCCATCAGGCGCGAGAGCCACGATGTCCAGACCCTTCTGCGCCTGACCGCGATCACCATATAGCTGCGCGTGCCGTAAACCCTTCACGTCACGCATCACGCGCCATTGCAGGCGCTCGAAGTCCTCCCAAGACAAGCCGTTGAAAGGCAGCAGGTCGAGCTTGCCGATTACCGGTGCCCCCACAGGAGTCGACGGTGCGGTATTGAGTGTCGAGCCGAGCTGGATCGGCTGCCAATCTGACATATAGCTCACCTCGCTCCCTCGTTGCTCATCTTGCTTTGGCTTGCCCGTCGGCTGGCAGCGACGTTCCCATGATCTCAGGAGCTGAGGTTCTTCGACGATCTGAACGGCGCGAAGATCGGCAGGCTCGTCGGGATTCGCCACAGAGGCGTGACAATCAGGGTATCGAGGTGACCAGCGCGCGAGCGGCATCGATCACCTCGGTCAGCACACCACTGGGGTCAACAGGGCACTCCTGAGCGGCAAGGGCGTAAGTCGCTGCGTTCTTCCCCGCTGCGCCACGACTGCTGTTCACGATCGACTGTCGAGTCTTGTTCCAGTCACCCCATTCGTTCTCGATCACGTCCTCCAGCCGGTCTGCCCACACGTGAACGTTGGCGCTTACCTGTCCCTCGGGGTTGTCGACAATGGTCTCTCCCAGGTAGGCAAGTAGCCGTCGGTTCGTGCCGATCTCGTTCGCCTCGGTGGCAGCGGCCTCGTTCTCGGGCTTCCCGTCAGCTCGCTGCCGCGACCCGCAACCCTTGTCATTGTCGAACACGACGAGCGTCGGGATGGACAGCTCGGCGAGGATTGCGTGAGGCGTGAACAGGTGTTGTTTCCCACCGGAGTAGGCGACAGTCACGCCCTCCACCTCCAGGGCGGTCTGCCCCTTTCGTGCCGCGATGCCATCGAGGATGCCCTTGTCAGTGTCCCCCTCCACCAAGACCACGGCGGCCGCGAAGAAGGCTTCGGCTAGGTTCTTGGTACAGACCTGATCCCACCTTGACCGGAGAGATGCGTCAGTCACTCCGGAGCCATCGAGCCGCTTTGCGACGGCATCGATAGACGCGAAGTGGACGGTGACCGACGGATGTTCGCTCGGCGCATGCTGACGGCGAGTGACGCGGCGAACCTGGTCGAAGAATCTTGGGTCGACAAAATACGGCGAATGTGTCGCGTACATGACCTGGAGCCCGCCCTCGGCGTCGTCTGATAGATCACGCAGCACCTTCGAGAAGACTCGCGCCTGGGTGGGATGCTGAAACAGCTCAGGCTCCTCAATGGCGAGGCAAATGACGCTGCCGTCGTTGTCTTGTGCACCGCGGGCAGCGAGCAACTTGAGCGAGGAGATCAGGAGCGCGCGCTGGAAGCCGTGTCCCTGCCGATCCACGCTGGTCTCGCTCAGAGCGTCGCTGATGGCGACGCTGATCGACGCCGGGCTGGGACGTACGTCGGGAGTTCGCGGGTGGAGTCGAACACCACGACCAGCGGCGAAGGCACTCACCTCGGCGGTCAGCGCGTCAGCCAGGTCCTTGAGTTGCTGGCCCAGGTGTTCTTCGTTGATCGCAGCCTGCTTCTCGCTGACCTCTCGAGCGAGAGCCTCGAACGCTGCATTGGCGCCGTCGCGGTTGATCGCGCGTTCAAGGATGCGCCCGATAATCGTCTTCTTGCCCTCCACGCTCTCTTCACTGGCGCGAAGATCAGCCGTCACGAGCACGTAGTCGAAAAGTCCCGACAACTTGTTTTGCCCGTTGAAGCCGAACAGGTGGGTGACGCCGCTCTCCGTCTCTTCGAGGCGATCAGAGTTGTCGCTCTCCCATAGCGTCATCGCTTGGTCGGCAGCGCCGAGGTTCGTCCACTTCGGCAGCCCGGGCACTTCACCGTTTGAGATCAGGGCGTCCCAAAGGGCTTTCTTGTCCTTCGCTGCTCCAGCATTCCGGATCTCCTCGAACGCTGGGAACGACCGGGCTCGCGCGGTCATCTTGTCGCTACCGTCGTCCCAAATCCGCCAGGCTGTGAAGATCGTGGAGTCGGGAGGAGCGTAAGTCGGGCCCAGGGCTTCGCGATCCGCAACGGTGAGGTCAGTGAAGTTGACCTCGACGCTGATCCGGCGGTCGTTGGCGGCCCCGGAGTAGACGTCCTCATCGGCCAGGCGTGTTTCACCGTTGAAGAACCAGTCCAGTGCGCGGAGAACTGTCGATTTTCCTGCCCCGTTTGGCCCGACGAACGACGTCAGCGCCTCCATGTCGACGCGCACGTCTTCTAGACATCGGAAGTTCTTGATCCTGACGGACTTGATGCGCATCTCTACATCCTTGATCGCGGTTGCGTTGCCGATGCCATCCTCGCAGTGGGTGTGTCCGCAGCCCGCGTACGACACGGGCGACATCTCGCTCACGTCGAGGGAGTGAAGGGACTGCTACACAGATAGGTCGGCTCCCAGACAGCTGACCGGTCGGAGACCTCGACACCTACCTATCAGGTACCCCACCTCCCCTACGCCGACGGTCAGCGTTACCTGACCCAAGCCAGCGCACTAGGGAGCGGGTTGCCAACGCGCTACGGCTCCTCGCCTGCACCCATTCTGGATGCAGTACACGTACCGCGTGTTTGAACATCGTTGCTCAGATCCGGGTCGGGGTGGGCACAGCCGGGCTCGAACCGGCGACCTCCAGCGTGTAAGGCAGGCGCTCTGACCAACTGAGCTATGTGCCCGGGTCCATCTCGGGACGCAGACACCCTATCCTCACCCCCGCGCCGCACCCGCTGGCACGGTAGAATGGTGCGTCGTGGCACTTGTAGACCTTCAGCAGACAGCCGACGACCTCGATCACTCCCTGAAATCCATCGAGTCGGTGCTCGACCCAGACGCCAAGCGTGCAGAGATCGCCAAGCTCGAGAAGGAGGTCGCCGCACCCGACCTGTGGGACGACCAGGAGCACGCCCAGCAGACCACATCGCGGCTGTCGGCCCTGCAGTCCGAGGTCGACCGGCTCCAGCACCTGCGGTCCAGGATCGACGACGTCCAGGTCCTGCTGCAGTTCGCAGCCGAGGACGGCGACGAGGACTCCGCCACCGAGGCCGATCAGGAACTGTCCTCGCTGCGCACCGAGATCGATGCCCTGGAGGTCCGCACCCTGCTGTCGGGCCCCTATGACGAGCGCGAGGCCGTCGTGACGATCCGTTCGGAGGCCGGCGGCGTGGATGCCGCGGACTTCGCCGAGATGCTGCTGCGGATGTACCTGCGCTGGGCCGAGCGCCATGAGTACAAGGTGGAGGTGCTCGACACCTCCTACGCCGAGGAGGCCGGTATCAAGTCCGCCACCTTCATCGTCCATGCGCCCTTCGGCTACGGAACCCTGTCGGTCGAGCAGGGCACCCACCGGCTGGTGCGGATCAGTCCCTTCGACAATCAGGGACGCCGTCAGACCTCCTTCGCGGGGGTCGAGGTGCTGCCGGTGGTCGAGGAGACCGACCACGTGGACATCCCCGAGACTGATCTGCGCGTCGACGTCTTCCACGCCTCGGGCCCCGGCGGTCAGGGCGTCAACACCACCGACTCCGCCGTCCGCCTCACCCACCTGCCGACCGGCATCGTGGTGAGCTGTCAGAACGAGCGCTCCCAGATCCAGAACAAGGCCGCCGCCCTGCGGGTCCTCCAGGCGAAGCTGCTGGAGAAGGCCCGCGCCGATCAGGAGGCCGAGATGAACTCGCTGAAGTCGGAGGGCAACTCCTGGGGAGCCCAGATGCGCTCCTATGTGCTGCACCCCTATCAGATGGTCAAGGACCTGCGGACCAACTACGAGGTCGGCAACACCGATGCCGTCTTCGACGGTGACATTGACAACTTCATCGACGCCGGGATCCGCTGGCGTCGTAGCCAGGCCCAGCAGTGATCGGGGATCTGAGGATCTCGCTGGCGAGTCCGACTTGCGTGTGAGCCGGCGTCTCATAGACTCGTCTCGACAGGTCTGAGAAATTCTCAGGAACTCGTACACGAATCAACCAAGGACGGTCCGTTGATCACCTTCGACAATGTCACCAAGGTCTACGAGGGCCAGGCTAAGCCCGCCCTCAAGGGTGTCAACGTCGACATCGACAAGGGGGAGTTCGTCTTCCTGGTCGGTCAGTCGGGGTCGGGCAAGTCGACCTTCATCAGGCTCATCCTTCGCGAGTACCGCCCCACCAGGGGCACCATCTATGTCGCCGGCAAGGACCTGTCCACCCTGCACAGCTGGAAGGTCCCGGCTCTGCGGCGCCAGATCGGCACCGTGTTCCAGGACTTCCGGCTGCTGCCGGGCAAGACCGTCTACGAGAACGTCGCCTTCGCCCTCCAGGTGATCGGCCGTCCCACCCGCGAGATCAAGAAGGTCGTCCCGCAGACCCTGGAACTGGTGGGGCTGGCCGAGAAGGGCAAGCGGATGCCCGATGAGCTGTCGGGCGGTGAGCAGCAGCGGGTCGCAGTGGCCAGGGCCTTCGTCAACCGCCCCAAGATCCTGATCGCCGATGAGCCGACCGGCAACCTCGACCCGGCCACCAGCGTCGGCATCATGAAGTTGCTGGACCGGATCAACCGGACCGGTACCACGGTCATCATGGCCACCCATGACTCCACCATCGTCGACCAGATGCGCCGGCGCGTCATCGAGCTGGACAGCGGCGCGGTCATCCGCGACCAGCGTGAGGGCGTCTACGGCACCGCCTGAGATTCCGACCAGCCCTCATTTCCCGGATTCACCACTGACTTCGAACCACCCTGAGGAAGCCCATTCATGCGTCACACCCTGAGAGAGACCTGGACGGGTCTACGCCGAAACCTCACCATGACGCTCGCGGTGATCGTCACGATGTGGGTCTCCTTGTCCCTGTTCGGTGCGGCGCTGCTGGCCAACCAGCAGGTCGATCTGGTCAAGGGGAAGTGGTACGACAAGATCGAGGTCTCGGTCTTCCTGTGCGTGCCGAACGTCTCGGGCGGCCAGTGCACCTCCGGGGATGGAGCGACCCAGGCCCAGAAGGACAACATCCGCAAGGTCCTGGAGGCCAACCCGCAAGTCCAGGAGGTCTACTACGAGTCCAAGCACGAGGCCTACCAGGAGTACCAGCGGGTCTATCGGGACTCCCCGGTCAAGGACGTCCTGACCGAGGCGACCATCCAGGACTCCTTCCGGGTCAAGCTGCGCGACCCGCAGCAGTACCTGGGCGTGGTCGAACAGGCCAAGGGGCTACCCGGGGTGCAAGCAGTCCTGGATCTCCACCCGGTGCTCGACCCACTCTTCATGTGGCTCAACGCCCTGAAATGGGGAACCCTCGGGATGTCGGTGCTGCTGCTGATCGCAGCCGCCCTCCAGATCGGCAACACCATCAGGATGGCGGCATTCTCACGACGCCGGGAACTGGGGATCATGAGACTGGTCGGCGCCTCGAATGCCTATATTCTCACGCCCTTCCTGCTGGAGTCCCTGGTCGCCGGGGTGATCGGCGGTCTGCTCGCCAGTGGCACCCTGGCGCTGGGGGTCTACTTCGTCATCATCAAGAAGGCCGCCACCTCCATCACCACCATCGTGTGGATCGGATGGCACCAGGCACTGCTGGCGATGGCGGCGATGCTGGTGGTGTCCATCGTGCTGTCGGTGCTGCCCGCCTTCGTCGCCACCAGGCGATATCTGAAGGTCTAGCCGGGTAGCATGGGGCGCCGCGTCGCAATGAGCTGTGTCACCGGCGGCGCCCAAGGAGGTCGGTATGCCCAGGGAGAAGGGCGAGCGCATCGTCGCACGCAACAAGAAGGCCCTTCATGACTATGCCATCGGCGAGCGCTGGGAGGCCGGGATGGTGCTCCAGGGCACCGAGGTGAAGTCGCTCCGCGCCGGGAAGGCATCACTGGGGGACGCCTTCGCCCAGGTGGATGACCACGGCGAGGTGTGGCTGTACAACCTGCACATTCCCGAGTACGCCTTCGGCACCTGGCGCAACCATGAGGTGATGCGCAAGCGCAAGCTGCTGCTGTCGAAGCGCGAGATCGCGAAGCTGTCACGGGAGTCGGCCGATTCCGGCAGGACCATCGTCCCGCTGTCGCTGTACTTCAAGGACGGCTACGCCAAGGTCGAGATCGCGGTGGCCACCGGAAAGCGGGACTGGGACAAGCGCCAGGCCATCAAGCAGCGCGATGCCGACCGCGAGGCCCGCCGCGCCATATCGGCCAGGATCAAGCACGGCCGTCGGTGAGTCGACGAGGGCCGCTCTGAAGCTGCTCGAGGTCCGGCGCGGCAGCCGCGATGCGGGTTGTCCGGGTGAGTTGTGGGCCCCCCGGCCATGATGTATAAATATGCACATGACTGCAAAGCCATTCAGTGTGGCGGTGGCCGGCGCGTCCGGCTATGCGGGGTCAGAGGCGGCCCGGCTCATTGTTGGGCACCCCCATATGCACCTGGGTGCGCTCGCCGCGCACACCAATGCCGGCCAGCCGGTGGCCATTGTGCTGCCGCAACTGGCGGGGACTCCCGACGTGGCCGAGACCTTCACGGAGATGGACCCGGAGCTGCTCGCCGGACATGACGCCGTGGTCCTGGGGCTGCCGCACGGAGCCTCGGCCGAGCTGGCCGGCCGGCTCATCGAGCTCAATCCGGATCTGGTGATCGTCGACGCCGGGGCCGACTTCCGGCTGGTCTCGGCCGCCGACTGGCAGTCCTTCTACGGCGGCGAGCATGCCGGGACATGGCCCTACGGACTGCCCGAGCTGCCGCTGGCAGCAGATCCCGCCCATCCGGGCGGTCACAAGCAGCGCGATGAGCTGCTGGGCCACAAGCACATCGCCGGACCCGGTTGCAATGCCTCGGCAGTGGCCCTGGGGCTGGCGCCGGTGGTGGCGGCCGGCCTGCTGGAGCCTGCTGGGCTGTCGGCGGTGCTGCCGGTCGGCACCTCGGGGGCCGGACGCAAGGCGAGAACCGAGATGATCTTCGCCGAGGTCAATGGCGGTGCCAGGCCCTACTCGAGCGGCGGCGTCCACCGGCACCTGCCCGAGATCCTCCAGTCCCTGCACAAGGCCGGTGCACCCCAGCAGACCAGCCTGTCGATGACGGCGATCCTGGTGCCGATGAGCCGGGGAATCCTGGCGGTCTGCAACGGCCGCTCCGCCGACCGGGTCTCCACCGGCAGTCTGCTGGAGTGCCTGTCGGATGCCTATGCCGATGAGCCCTTCGTCACTGTCCTGCCGGAGGGACAGATGGCCTCCACCCATCCGGTGATCGGCTCCAACATGGTGCGGATGTCGGCGGTGGCGGACCCGGCCTCCGGAGTCTCGACGGTGATGGTGGCCATCGACAATCTCGTCAAGGGCACCGCCGGGGCAGCCCTGCAGTGCCTCAACCTGGCGCTGGGACTGCCCGAGACAGAGGGTCTGTCGCGAGTCGGGCTGGCCCCCTGACAGCCGCCCCGTCCCACCCAATTCTGCGGCCTGCTCGGCCGATTTCACGGAGAGAATCACCATGTCAGTCACATATCCCAAGGGCTTCCGGGCCAGCGGAGTCAGCGCCGGCCTGCGCAGGAACGGCAACCCCGATCTGGCCCTCATCGTCAATGACGGACCGTTGCGGTCGGCAGCCGGCGTCCTCACCAGCAACCGGGTGTTCGCCGCACCGGTGGGCTGGTGCCGAGAGGTGCTGGCCGGCGGCGTCGCCCATGCGGTGGTCGCCAACTCGGCCTGTGCCAATGCCTGCACCGGACCCGAGGGGCTGGCCGACACCAGGGCCGAGGCAGCCCTGGTCGCCGAGCTGGAGGACTGCAGTCAGGGTGAGGTGCTGGTGGCCTCCACCGGCATCATCGGCGAACGGCTCGAGATGGACAAGGTGCTGGCCGGTATCCATGCCGCCCACGCCCAGCTCGGGGTCGGCGCGGTGGCCGACGAGGCGGCCTCAAGATCGATCATGACCACCGACACCCACCCCAAGACCACCGAGATGGACTTCGACGGGGTCCGCTTCGGGGGAATCGCCAAGGGTGCCGGGATGCTGGCCCCCCAGCTGGCCACCATGCTGGTCTTCATCACCACCGATGCGGTGGTGGAGTCCGCCGACCTGCAGCAGGCGCTCGCCCCGGCCGCCGATGTCACCTTCTCCCGGGTCGACTCGGACGCCTGCATGTCCACCAATGACACCGTCATCGTGCTGGCCTCCGGGGGCTCCGGGATCCGGCTGAGCGGCGAGAGGCTCACCGAGGCGCTGTCAGCGGTGTGCGCGGATCTGGCCCGCCAGCTGGTGGCCGATGCCGAGGGATCCCACCACGACGTCCTTATCACCGTCAACCACGCCAGCTCGGTGGCGGCAGCGGTCGCGGTGGCCCGGGAGGTCTCCAGATCCAATCTCGTCAAGACCGCGATCGCCGGAAACGACCCCAACTGGGGCAGGATCCTCTCATCGGTCGGGTGCGTCCCGGTCTCCGTGGCACCCTTCGATCCCGATCAGGTCGACGTCGTCCTCAACGGCGTCACCATCTGCCGGGGCGGGATGATCGGGGAGGATCGCGAGCTGGTCGACATGACCGGCCGTGAGGTCCACATCGACATCGACCTGGCTGCCGGAGATGCCTCCGGGCACATCTGGACCAACGACCTGACACACGAGTACGTCGAAGAGAACAGCGCCTACACATCATGAGCATTGCACTGGATGTCCCATTGAACGCCTCCCAGAGCGCCGCACAGCGCAAGTCGGAGGTGCTGGTCGAGGCACTGCCGTGGATCCGCAGGTTCCAGGGCTGCACCGTGGTCGTCAAGTACGGCGGCAATGCGATGGTCGACCCCGTCCTGCAGCAGGCCTTCGCCGATGACATCGTCTTCATGGCCTCGGTCGGTATCCGACCGATCGTGGTGCACGGCGGCGGACCGCAGATCAACGCGATGCTGCACAACCAGGGCACCGCCGTCGAGTTCCGCAACGGCCTGAGGGTCACCAGCCCCGAGGTGATGGACGTCGTGAGGATGGTGCTGGTCGGCCAGGTGGGCCGCCAGCTGGTCAACCGGATCAACACCTTCGCCCCCCTGGCGATCGGCATGTCGGGAGAGGACGCCGGTCTGCTGTCGGCCAGGCGCACCCACGTGGAGATGGACGGGGAGCCGGTGGACATGGGCCTGGTGGGTGAGATCACCGACGTCAACACCGATCTCATCAACGACATGCTGGACCGTGCCCAGATCCCGATCATCGCCCCGGTGACTCCCGAGGTCGACGGCCAGGGCAATCCCACCGGTCAGATCCTCAATGTCAACGCCGACGCCGCAGCGACCGCGATCGCCCAGGCGTTGCGCGCCGAGAAGCTCGTGATGCTCACCAATGTGGCCGGCATCTACCGCACCTGGCCCGACCCGCGGACGCTGATACCCGACATCTCGGTCTCCGACCTGCGCCGGATGATCCCGCGGCTGGGGGAGGGGATGAGGCCCAAGGCCCAGGCTCTGCTGGAGGCCATCGACGGCGGGGTGACCAGTTCTGCGATCGTCGACGGGCGCATCGAGCACGCCCTGCTGCTGGAGATCTTCACCACCAAGGGAGTGGGCACGATGGCCCGCCCCGATGACTACGAGTCGGGAGTGACCGATGACTGAGGCATCCACCGGGACCGTCGCCGGTCTGGACCGGGATCTCGCCGAGGACTGGGGAGACCGCTACAAGGACCATCTGCTGGGTGTCTTCGGTTCCCCGCAGATGTGCCTGGTCCAGGGCCACGGCTGCTACGTCACCGATGCGGCCGGCAGGAACTACCTGGACCTGCTCGGCGGGATCGCCGTCAACGCCCTGGGATATGCCCACCCCGCCTGGGTGAGGGCGGTCTCGGCCCAGGCCGGGATCCTGGCCCACGTCTCCAACTTCTTCACCACGCCGGGTCAGCTGGCACTTGCCGAGAAGCTGCTGGAGATCGCCGGCGCACCCGAGGGGTCCGCGGCGTTCTTCTGCAACTCCGGAACCGAGGCCAACGAGGCGGCGCTGAAGATCGTCAAGGCCCACCACCGGGGAGGCCGGGTGCTGGCTCTGGAGCACGCCTTCCACGGCCGGACCCTCGGCGCCCTGGCGCTCACCTACAAACAGGCCTACCGGGCTCCGTTCGCACCGCTGGGCGCCGACGTCACCTTCATCCCGGCCGAGGACGTTGCCGCCCTGGTGGCTGAACTGCGCCAGGGCGATGTCGCCGGGATCTTCGTGGAACCGACCCAGGGAGAGGCCGGGGTCATCCCGCTGAGCCGGGAGTACCTGCAGGCGGTCCGCCGGCTGGCCAGCGAGCACGACGCCCTGCTGGTGGTCGACGAGGTGCAGTGCGGGATGGGCCGCACCGGAGGATGGTTCGCCCACCAGGCCGCCGGGATCCGGCCCGACATCATGACCTGCGCCAAGGCCCTGGGCGGAGGCTTCCCGATGGGGGCGGCCGTCACCTTCGGTCCGGCGATCACCGGGATCCTCGCCCCCGGACAGCACGGCACGACCTTCGGCGGCAACCCGCTCGCCTGCGCCGCCGCGCTGGCAGTGATCTCCACCATCGAGGACGACCACCTGCTGGAGAATGTCCGCCAGGTCGGACAGCACCTCATCGACACCATCACCGGATGCCATCCGCGAGTGGTCGAGGTGCGCGGCTCCGGGCTGCTGCTCGGCATCCAGCTGGACGCCGATATCGCCGGCGATGTGGTGACCGCAGCCAGGGGCCGAGGATTCATCATCAACGCCGCCAACCCGTCCACCATCCGGCTGGCGCCCCCCTACATCCTCACCGTGGCCCAGGCCGACAGCTTCACAGAAGCCCTGCCGGGACTGCTGGACGCGGTGTCCACCACGACCTCCCAGAAGGAGAACTGAGATGCGCCACTTCCTGCGCGACGACGACCTGACCAGTGCCGAGCAGCGGGCCGTGCTGGCCCGCGGGCTGGCGCTCAAGGCCGACCGTTTCGCTGAGACGCCGTTCGTCGGGCCCAGGACGGTGGCGGTGATCTTCGACAAGTCCTCGACCCGGACCCGGGTGTCCTTCGCGGTGGGCATCGCCGATCTGGGCGGCAGCCCGCTGGTGATCGACGCCGCCAGCTCGCAGATGGGACGCGGCGAGCCGATCAGCGACACCGCCAAGGTGCTGTCGTCGATGTGCTCGATGATTGTGTGGCGGACCTTCGGCCAGGAGCGCCTCGACCAGATGGCCGCCAGTTCGGCGGTGCCGGTGGTCAATGCCCTCACCGATCAGTTCCACCCCTGCCAGATCCTTGCAGACCTGCTCACCATCGCCGAGGTCAAGGGGGGTCTGTCCCCCGAGGGCCCGGCGCTGGCCGGGCGCAGCTTCGCCTACCTGGGTGACGGTGCCAACAACATGGCCGCCTCCTATCTGGTGGGAGGGGCACTGGCCGGAATGGAGGTGCGGATCGGGTGCCCCGAGTCGCACTCACCGCGCCCCGACGTCGTCGCCCGCGCCGCCGAGATCGCCGAGTCCACCGGCGGGTCGGTGCTGGTGACCACAGACCCGGCCGAGGCCGTGGCGGGGATCGACGCGGTGGCCACCGACACCTGGGCATCGATGGGATTCGAGGAGGCCGGACATGCCGCCGAGGGTGTCCTCAAGCCCTACCAGGTGACCTCCCAGCTGATGGACCTGGGGAATCAGGCGGTCTTCATGCACTGCCTGCCCGCCTACCGCGAGCACGAGGTGACCTCCGAGGTCATCGACGGGCCCGCCTCGGTGGTCTGGCAGGAGGCCGAGAACCGGCTGCATGCCCAGAAGGGGCTGATGGCCTGGCTGATGGACCCCGAGCAGATCGCCGGCTGAGGGCGCCGACCAGGGCTGACCCTCACCACCCGAGCCGCCGCCCGGAATGGCGCCGCGGCGTCTCCGAAGGGTTGAATAGTGGCGCCGATTCCCGAAAGGACCGATGTGACCACCCCGGACCAGACCAGTTCCAGTAAGCCGCTTGCCCTGTGGGGAGGCCGTTTCGCCGGCGGGCCCTCGCAGGCTCTGGCAGCGCTATCGGTCTCCACCCAGTTCGACTGGCGTCTGGCCCGCTACGACATCGCCGGATCCAAGGCCCACGCCAAGGTGCTGCACCACGCGGGCCTGCTGGACGACCAGCAGTTCGCCGACATGGAGGCCGCCCTGGACCGGCTGCTGGCCGACGTCAGCTCCGGGGCCTTCGCGCCCTCGCCCGACGACGAGGACGTCCACACCGCCCTGGAGCGCGGTCTCATCGAGCGCGCCGGTGCTGATCTGGGCGGCCGGATCCGGGCCGGCCGCTCCCGCAATGACCAGATCATCACCTTGCTGAGGATGTACCTGCGTGATGAGGCCCGGGCGTTGGCCGCCGACGTGCTGGACCTGGCAGAGGTGCTGGTCAAGCGCGCCGATCAGGTGGGGGACGCCGTGATCGCCGGCCGGACCCATATGCAGCACGCCCAGCCGGTGCTGCTGGCCCACCAGTTGATGGCCCACACCTGGCCACTGTTGCGCGACGTCGACCGGCTGCGGGATCTCGACCGGCGTCTGGACTCCAGCCCCTACGGCTCAGGTGCGCTGGCCGGGTCCAGCCTCGGCCTGGACCCCCAGGAGGTCGCCCACGATCTCGGCTTCACCGACTCGGTCGCCAATTCCATCGATGGCACCGCGGCCCGCGACGTCGTCGCGGAGTTCGCCTTCGTGGCCGCCCAGATCGGCGTCGACCTGTCGAGGATGTGCGAGGAGGTCATCATCTGGAACACCCGGGAGTTCAGCTACATCACCCTCGATGACTCCTACTCGACCGGCTCCTCGATCATGCCGCAGAAGAAGAACCCCGACATCGCCGAGCTGGCCCGTGGGAAGGCCGGTCGGATGATCGGCGACCTGGCTGGGCTGATGGCCTCCCTCAAGGGTCTGCCGCTGGCCTACACCCGAGACCTCCAGGAGGACAAGGAACCGGTCTTCGACCAGATCGACCAGCTTCACCTGTTGCTGCCGGCGGTCACCGGAATGATGGACACCGCTGTGTTCAACACCGAACGGATGGCCGAGATGGCTCCCCAGGGCTTCTCACTGGCCACCGACATCGCGGAGTGGCTGGTACGCAACGGGGTGCCCTTCCGTCATGCCCATGAACTCAGTGGCGCCTGTGTCAAGGAGTGCGAGAGCCAGGGCAAGGAACTGGCCGATCTCACCGATGCCGAGCTGGCGGCGATCGACCCGTTGCTCACCCCGGCGGTCCGTGAGGTGATGACCGTCCAGGGTTCGGTTGGTGCCAGGCTCGGGCGCGGCGGGACCGCTCCGGTGCGGGTGCACGAGCAGCTCGATGAGGCCCGTGGTCGGATAGCCCAGTTGCAGACCTTCCTGGGATGAGGGTCTTGCCAGGGGCGAGGGATGGGGGATCGGTCCGGGGCGCGGAGGCTGGGAAAAACGACGCTTGCGCGCAAGGATGGATGCTATGAGGAGTCCATTCGCCGATGCACCCTTCGGCACCCCAGCAAGCCCGTTCCGGCGCCCCGCCAGTGAGGACGGCAGTCTTGACTGGCGGGTCACCGATGCCCAGCGGGACCGTGTCGTCGACTACCTGGGCCAGGCCTACGCGGACGGGCGTCTGACCATCAGCGAGTTCGAGAAGCGGATGGAGGACGCCTTCGCGGCGCGTACCCGCAGAGAGCTCAACCAGACCTTGTCGGGGCTGGCGACAGTGCCGATGACCGCATCCCTGGCCAGGCCGTTGGCCCTGGGGCGTAGCACCGGCCCGACGCCGATGAGTTCGGTGGGGACGGGGCTGGTGGGGCTGGCACCTCTGACCTTCACCGGTCCGCTGGTGCCCCTGGTGGCCGTGGCGCTGACCGAAAAGGGCAGCTGGACCCGCTCCCAGGTCGCCAACCAGGCCAATGCGCAGATCTACATGTGGGCGGTGATGGTTCTGCTCGGCATCCTCCATGTCGCGAACCCCCTCATGGTGGCGGCGGGAGTCGGTTATCTGGCGCTGACCGTCATCCAGGCGGTCAAGGGGTTCCAGGGAGAGACCTGGCGCAGCCCGATCACCCGGGCCGTCCCGTTCCAGCTGATCAAGGAGCAGGACCGGCCGAGGAAGTCGCTGGGGCGCTGATCCGCCGGAGCTCAGGCGATCTGAGGTCGGTGAGCTACACTGGGGAGGTCCGCGGCGGTTCTGCCGTTGCGGCTGCGGGGCCTAGCTTGATCGGGCGCCGTGATTGACAACTGAACTAGGGGATGACTGGTTTCGACTTGGAACGGTGGTTCCAGGAGAAGCGGGCCGAGAATCCAGGGTCATCTCGTTAACGATCCCTGGGAACCAATAAGTGCTGACAACAATCGCACTGACTTCGCTCTCGCTGCCTGATCAGTGATCGAAGGGTCAGCCCGGATGTAGCCTTCCATTCGGGATCTGGCCTCATTTGAAGGCTTGCTGCGTGGTAGTGGTCACGGGGACCACGCGGGACTTAACTGTGACTGGGCTTGTCTGCACCGTGTCTGTGGGAGTGCAGGAGCCGAGTAGAACGACAGCACAGACTGCGCCCGGAGAATGTCTGGATCGTCTTTCAAGGACGCGGGTTCAATTCCCGCCATCTCCACATTGAGAAATGCCGCCCCTAGTCAGGGCGGCATTTCTGCTGTACAGGCGGATTTGGGCGTCCTAACCTCGATTTTTCATGGGTGGCTGCTGGGTGGGGGTTCGGCGGCTGTGTCGTCGAACTGAGCATTGATTCTGGCAGGCGGGTGCGACGGTTCGCCGCATGTCGCTGCGGGGGTCGGGCTGTCCGGGCCGTGGGGTTCTTTCAGATGGTGGGCGGTCAAGGTGCATACCGGGGGCTATCCCGCGGGGGCGGGCAGGCCCCGCAGCACGCCGACTGCGGCGACCACGGTGTCGACCCATGGTTGGCGATCCGAGACGTGCAGGATGACGCGCCGGCCGCTCCGGGCGAGGGTGGCGGGGATGGCGAACAGGCGATGGCGCAGCTTCTTGGGCTC
>NZ_AUHZ01000016.1 GCF_000423445.1 Acidipropionibacterium thoenii DSM 20276
CGACTTGCATGTGTTAAGCACGCCGCCAGCGTTCGTCCTGAGCCAGGATCAAACTCTCCAATGAAAAAATATCACCAACCACCACCCACAACAACAGGCAGCAGCACAGGCAACCACATCAAAGAATCCAAAACAAACCCCAACAAACCAACTGACTTCCATCAGATGATCAATCGAAATCAATCAAAGGAATCAATAAATCCGACACACAACCAAGTTGTGCATCAACCAACAAAATTATTGACTAAAAAATAGACACACTGTTGAGTTCTCAAACATCACACACGACCCGCACCAGGACTCACACCCCGGCTTGGAGCACTTGCTCTACATTACTCTTTCCATCGTCGGTGTCAATTCCGACTCTTTCGGAGCAACGATTCTTTCCATCTCCTTCTGGAGACTTCCCGAACCGCCAGACACCCGCTCTCGCGGAGGCCCTGGTGAATTGTAGACCCTTGGGGCCACTCGGTCAAGACCGCCGATCGACTAGCAATCAACTCATTCCTGATCTTTCACCAAGCCGTAACCCCGAGGGGGAACGGCCGAGGGCCAACTATGCCGCGCCTCTGGCCGGAGTGCAAGTCGGTCCGGCAGCTGCGCGGATCCGGGTGGACAGGCGGTCCGGATGGCTGCGCCGGCGGCCCCTGGCACTCCCCTCGACACCGGGGTGGTGCACCCGCCCATAGACTCGGTCCTGTGCCTGCCCTGCCTTCCCTGTCGCGCCGCTGCTGTGGAGTGCTTGCCGCTGCAGTGGCCGGATGTCTGTTCGTGACGGGTTGCCAACGGCCGACCGTCGATGACCCGCAGCCCAGCGTTGCGACGATGTCTGCGCACAGTAGTTTTCCCGCGACAGCGTCACCCTTCTCCGGCGATGTCGCCCCTCACATCGTCGACGAGCTCGTCCAGGCGGCCGGCGGTGCACCTGTGACCAAGGTCGACATCACCTCCAAGCAGGTCAGTGTCACAGTGCGGGTCGGAGCCACTGCGCAGATCTGGAGCTGGCAGGCCGGCCAGATCAGCTCCACCCAGGCGGCCAGCTCGCAGACCGTCTCGAGGCCCTTCAACCCCGACAGCTTCGCCCTGGAGCGCATCTCCCAGATGCTCAGCACTGCCGCCTCGGTTGCCGGCTCGCGGAAGAACCAGGAGCTCCAGGTCCTGGAATACAACCAGGGGGTGGTGCTGATCTCGGTCTCCACCCGACCCGAGACCGCTCCGGTCTTCTTCCGTCCGAACGGCAGCCTCATCAACACGGTGGACTTCGCAACCACTGCGGGGATGACCGAGGCCCTCAGGGATGCGGTGGACGGGTCCCGTCAGGTGCTGGCGATCAGCTACCAGTCGGGCAAGGGGGTGATGGTCGACACCCCCTCGGGCACTGACGGAATCATGGTGCGCCGTACCCGACCCGCTGCCCTGCCCGCGTGGGCGGTCGAACGTCGGGGCGACACCAGTGCTCAGCTGTTCAGCCCCAGCGACATCTCCCCCACCGTGCTGGCGGGCCTGATGGCCCAGATCCCGATCACCCTCGGCAAGGCCCCGTTGGCCTCCCAGCTGTCCTTCCGTATCGACATGTCGGACAAGCGGTCACTGCCGACCATCCACTTCTCCCTGGACGGCGCCACCGTCGTCACCGACATCACCGGGAAGGACATCACCTCGCAGGTCAGATGAGCCCGTCTTCGGCAGCTGCGCCTCCGGTGGTTGAATGGAAAACGTGCTGGTAGTCGCGATAGGAGCACCGGGGAGCGGGCAATCCCTCGCTTTTCGTGTGCCCCACGGCATGAACCCGCACCAGGAACTCTGGCGTCGGGGGCTGGTTGCCAAGGAGTACCTGTCGGCTGATCTGTCCGATTCCGAGGTCACGATCACGGTCCGGGTGATGCCGCGAACCTCCCGTTCCCGGCCACCCAGGAACCGCCCCGGCGTCCCCGATCTGGCCAAGGATCGCAGGCCCGGGGAGCCGATCAGGCTCTACCAGCGACTTGCTGCCTATGCGGTGGTCCGTTCGAGTCTGGGTCTGCTGGGTACCGAGTGCTCCACGGTCACGGCGGTGCCGGGGCTGTGGGCCCTGCCAGGTGGCGGGATCGAGAAGGGGGAGTCCCCAGCCCAGGCGGTCACTCGTGAGGTGATGGAGGAGTCGGGTCAGACGGTGCGGCTCAATCGCATCATCGATCTGCAGTCCGACCACTGGATCGGACGTGCTCCATCCGGGGGCCTGGAGGACTTCCACGCCCTTCGCATCATCTACAGCGCCACCAGCAAGGAGCCGACCGAGCCGGTCGTCCTGGACGTCGGCGGTACCACCACCCGGTCGCGCTGGATCCCGATCTGGAGGTGGCGCAGGCTGCCCTGGGGGGCGGCCACCCGGTCCTGCCTGGAGCACCACCTGCATGACGTGCCCCCCACCTGACCGATCACCCGATCGGTGCGGTGTCCGGCGGCCCGGTGGTCGCCGGGTCCACAGCCCCCGGACGCGACTCGGCCCCGGCTTGGAATAGCCGGGGTCGAGTCGCGTCCGGGCCTGTCACGGCAGGCCGGGATGAGCCGAGGATCAGTTGGACCTGAAGTAGCTGAGAATCCGCAGGATCTCGGTGTACAGCCACACCATCGTCACCGCGACGCCGAAGGCCGCCCGCCAGGACTCGCTCGCCGGAGCCTGGTTCCGCACTCCTTGCTCGGCGCTGTCGAAGTCGACAACCAGGTTCATCGCCGCCAGCACGACGCCGATCGCCGAGCCGAGAATCGGCAGCCAACCGGCGCCGGCGCCGAAGGCGCGCAGACCGAGGCCGGCCGGGACGAAGAAGGCCATCACGAGGTTGGCCAGCATCGCGACAGCGAACCCGATGGTGGCGATGGTGACCACCTGACGGAACCGGCTGGTCACCCGGATGTTGAGGAACTTGTAGGCCGCCAGGGTGACGCCGGCCGCGCAGAAGGTCCCGAGCACCGCCTGGACGACGATGCCGGGGAACATCCTCTCGAAGATGGCGGAGATGGCGCCGATGAAGACACCCTCGATCACGGCATAGGCGATCACCCCGGCCACCGGGACCTTGGCCCGGCTCGCCACGATCATCACGGTGACGAAGCCGACCAGGGCCGACAGCAGGGCGGCTCCACCTGCCAGACCCGGCCGGTCGATGACCCCGAGATAGGTCACCACGCCGATCGCGAAGATGGTGAGCAGCACCAGACCGGTCTTGGCGACGACGTCGTCGAAAGTCATCACCGGTTGGGACTGCTGAGCGTATGGGTCGTAGCCGGGCCCGGCCGCGGCGGGCTGGCCACCCCAGGACTGAGACTGCTGATATCCCTGCTGGCCCTGCCAGACCTGCTGATTGCTGTGAGGCTGGAAGGCCTCAGCACGGGCGAAGACGGGATTGCCCATCATGTACCTCCTGTTATGTCACCTGGTCGCCAGTCTATCGAGGCGGCAAAGGCGACCGGGCTCGGCCGCAGGAGTTCCTGGTCGCCTCAGGGGCGGCTCAGACCCTGGCACCAGGACCCGGGGCATCGCTGTGTGCCTGACTTGCGCCCGATGGTGAGCCTCCAATAGTGTTCATCGTCGATGTCGGGCGGATGATCCGCCGGGCACCATGCGGACGTGGCTCAGTTGGTAGAGCATCACCTTGCCAAGGTGAGGGTCGCGGGTTCGAGTCCCGTCGTCCGCTCGGAGAAGGTCTTTCGGACCTGGATCCAAGACGGCTCGTCACGATGATCGGCACCGATCACCGGCACCGGCGATCGTGGTGGAGTGGCCGAGAGGCGAGGCAACGGACTGCAAATCCGTGCACACGGGTTCAAATCCCGTCTCCACCTCGGGCGATTGGCGCAGCGGTAGCGCGCTTCCCTGACACGGAAGAGGTCGCCAGTTCAAACCTGGCATCGCCCACCACGAGGCTGTCTGATGTCGGCCCGGTTGCTCAGGGCACTGCCCCATGGCGGAGGTCGACGCCTCTGGTCACTCAGGCCGCAGGCCCGGTGGTCAGAGTCACCGACGCCGTGTGACTCACTCCCTGGCTGTCGGTCCAACCCAACGTCACCGTCGAACCCGGCCGGTAGCCGGCCAGCGCACTGCTGAGGCCCGAGGCCGTGGAGATCGTTCTCCCGCCGATCGAGGTGATGGTGTCACCGGCTTCCAGGCCGGCCTGCGCGGCCGGCGTGCCGTCGATCACCTCGGCCACCTGCGCGCCACTGACCGTGCTCGAGGTGGCGGCCTGGCCCTGCTGGCCCTCCCCCCCCTGCTGCCGACGAGGTGGTGCTGGTCGCGCTGGCGACCTCGACTCCCAGGAAGGCCGGGTAGCCGAGGGTGACACCGTCGCCCTCCTTGCCGCTCTCGACCTGGCTGACGACCTTGAGGGCGTTCTCGATCGGGATGGCATAGGCGACCACGGCGGTCGTGCCGCTGGAGGCCGCCGTCGTCATCCCGACCACCTCACCCTCGGTGTCCAGGAGAGCACCACCGGAGTCACCGGAGACGACATCGGCGGAGATCTGGATCATGTCGTCCAGGGACTCGCTGCCGACGGTTCCCTCCGCCGACGTGGTCACTGTCGAGTTGAGCGCGCTGATCACTCCCGATGCGGCCATCAACGTCCCCTGACCCTCGGCATTGCCGACAGCGGTGACCTGCTGGCCGACGGACTCGGCGTCCTTGTCCTGCTTGACCGTGGTGAGTCCCGACGAGCCGGTGAGCTTCAGCACAGCGATGTCCTCGCTGGTGTCGGTGCCGACGACGGTCGCGGGGTAGGACTTCCCGGTGGCGGGCACGGTCACGGTGATCCTGGTGGCCCCCTCGATGACATGGTTGTTGGTCAGCACGGTCCCGTTGCTGGTGAGGACCATGCCCGTGCCGGCGGCACTCTCGTCGGCGTAGCTGAGCGTGGTGTTGATGGTGACGACCCCGGCCGACTGCTCACTGGTGGCGGTGACCGCCTCGCTCTGGGTCTGACCGGAATCCTGCTGCCAGGAATCCTGCTGCCAGGAATCCTGCTGCCCGGAATCCTGCTGGCCGGAGTCGTCCTGCCCGGACTGCCCGTACTCGTTGTGCCCCGTGGAGTCCTGACCCGAGCCCGGCCAACCGGAGGGATCGTTCCATCTCCCGCCCGACACCACGGCATCCTGCCCGCTGGTGATCACCGAGGACGCGACCTGCCCGCCAACGACCAGCGGAACCCCCAGGGCCAGCGCCAGGACCGGCGCCAGCCCCGAGACCATCGCCGTGAGTCGGGTTCTCCTGCGTCGCCTGAGCGGACCGCCGCCCTGCGGTGTGGTGACTTCCGTCGGCAGCTGGTCCGCCTGGTCGTGCTGGTGCCCGCTCATGGTGATCTCCTCGCTCGTGTGCCACCTGAGGAGATCCCACCGCGACAAACCATGAGGAGAATGAGGAGAAGCTGTCTCCTGCTGAGGACAGGCTCGCGACGAACCTTCTGAGAACCTGTGGACCAGCTGTTCTCGGCGGCCGCATCCTCGCGGTGGTGCCCCCGGCGGGACTCGAACCCGCACTTGAGCGGGTTTAAGCCGCCTGCCTCTGCCGTTGGGCTACGAGGGCCGGTCAGCCGATCAACAGCCGACGGGCGATACCGTCCAGAATATCGGTCTCCGAGACGATCAACTGGTCAGCTCCCATCCGGGTCCCGATCTCGGCCATGATGAGAGCCCCGGCACAGATCACCTCGGCGCGACGGCGCTTCAACGGGCCCATCGTCAGGACCTGATCCACCGTCGAACTGAGCAGCCGACTCGCCAGTTCCGTCAGATCGGATCGGCTCAACCGCGATCCGTGGACCTTCTGCCGGTCGTAGACGGTCAGGTCCTGATGAATCGCCGAGAGGCTGGTCACAGTTCCGGCGACCCCGATCACGGTGGCTGCGACGCTCGGATCCACCTGAGCCGTATCCAACATCTCGCGCACCAGGTCACGGGCGGCGTCGATCTCGCCGGCGGTGGGCGGATCCCCGTGCAGGAACCGTTCCCGGAGCCGCACCGAACCGATGTCCAGGCTCACCGAACGGTCGACGATCGGCGTCCCCTCCCCGTCGCGGTGTCCGAGTACCAGCTCGGTCGAGCCGCCTCCGCAGTCGATCACCAGTACCGGCTCCGCGGTGACCTCGATCCCCGACATCGCGCCGGCGAACGACAGTGCCGCCTCCTCGGTACCGGGCACCACCTCCGGATCGACGCCCAGGCGGGCGCGCACTCCGGCGGCGAAGGCGTCCCGGTTGGAGACATCACGGGCAGCCGAGGTGGCCACGAACCGCACTCGGTCGCAGCCCTGCTCCGAGATCGCCCCGGCGTACTGGTCGCAGGCCGCGAAAGTACGCTCCAGGGCGGCGGGGCTGAAGGCCCCGGTGGCGTCGACCCCCTCCCCCAGTCTCACCAGTTCCAGACGTCGGTCGTACTCGACCAGGTTGCCGCGCCCCCCGTCAGAGGCGATCAGCAGCCGGATCGAGTTCGTGCCGCAGTCGATGGCGGCGACCTTGGGAGCACCGGTTGGCGCTGTCATCTGCTCTCCTCATCCTGGCCTGGGGGCTCGCTGTCCCCAGACCCGCTGCGATGCTCGGCCAGGAAGCCCTGGAGCATCTCGACGACCTCGTCGCCGATGGGGTTGACGCCGGGACCGGCCGCCAGCGCGTGAGCGGCCAGTGCGTGCAGGCACTTGACCCGGGTGGGCATCCCGCCGGCCGAGATGCCGTCGATCTCGGGGACCGGGCCCAGTCCGGCCTGCTCGGCATAGTGCCGACGATCGTTCAGATAGGCCTGATGGGCCTGCCGGTAGCGCCGGGCCAGCTCGGCGTCCTGGCCGAGGCGCTCGGTCATCCGGGCCATCTCGCCGGAGGCCTCGATGGTGCCGATTCGTGAGGCCAGCGCCGGGCAGGTGAGGTAGTAGGTGGTCGGGAAGGGGGAGTTCCCGGGCAGCCTGGGCAGGGTCGCGATGACCCCGGGACGCCCGCAGCTGCACCGCCATGCGACGCCGATCACCCCGCGCGGTTCGCGGCCGAGCTGGGCGGCGACATCGGCACGGTCCTGAGCACCGAAGGGTTCGAGATGGGTCATCGAGTCACCGCTTCCCAGTGGTAGCGACCGGCTTGTCGGCGGTTCTCACGCTGCCGGTCAGCTTCTGCCACCACGGGCTGGTGGCGGTGGTCGTGGCGGTGGATCCTGCGGAGTCCAGTTCGGCGCCGGGTCCCATCACCTTGCCATCCTTGCCGATCACCCTGAATCCGGTCTCCCCCGGCACCACCCAGCCCAGCTGGCTTCGTGCCTGGGAGCGGACGTAGTCCGGATCGTCCCATCGCTCGAGCTCATCGCGGAGGCTGTCGATGGACTGGCTCGTCTGGGCCTGCTGGGCGGTGAGATCGGCCAGCTCGGAGCGTTGCTTGAAGTAGACGCCCAGGCTCGGGGTGATCATCACGATCACCATCACCACCGCGGCGGCCAGGATGAAGGCCCTCGATGTGAGGCTCAGACGCCCCAGCCCGAGCAGCGTCCGAGGCTGTCGGCGAGAGCTGGAGGATCCGCCCTTGCCAGCTCTGCCGGCCGGACCCGTCCTCTCGTCGGGGGTCGACCTCCCGGTACCGGCTGCCGGCTCGGCGCGGGCCATCCGGCGGCTCGAGGCACCGGCATTGCGTACGTGGGTGTTAGGGCGGGAGGCAGGACGCCGTGCCCCCGACCGCGGCGCACCGGCGTGCGGTCCGGTGGCGCCGCCGCGGGCACCGGAAGCGCCACCACGCAGGCCGGAGGCACTGCCGTGGGGACGGGATGCGGGGGTTCTCGGTGAGCTGGCCATCACCGTCCATGATCCCCCTGCCGCGGGGGCTCACACCAGACCGACACGGACCTGACACCAGACCGGCACCGGCCTCACCTCCCGACAGCGGCCGGTCCGCCACCGACAAGTCGTCCCTCGGCAGACCGCCGACCCGGCAGAAGGGCCCTTCCCATCAGGGCCTCTCCACAGAACCCAATGACACAAAGGCCCTCGACACACAGCCATGGCCCGGAGTCCTGATGGACTCCGGGCCATGGCTGTGGATCAGCCGGGGAACCGCACCGGACCCACAGCGGGTCGAATGCGGCTCAGCGGCGAATCAGGCCTTGAACCGCGGGAAGGCGGAGGCACCGGCGAACACTGCCTCGTCGTCGAGCTCCTCCTCGATGCGCAGCAGCTGGTTGTACTTGGCAATCCGCTCGCCGCGGGCCGGAGCGCCGGACTTGATCTGACCGGTGCCCAGGGCGACGGCCAGGTCGGCGATCGTGGTGTCCTCGGTCTCACCGGAACGGTGGGACATCATGCAGCTGAACCCGTTGCGGTGGGCCAGCTCCACGGCGTCGATGGTCTCCGACAGGGAGCCGATCTGGTTCACCTTGACCAGCAGGGCGTTGGCGGCCTTGAGGTCGATGCCCTTCTGGAGTCGCTTCGGGTTGGTGACGAACAGGTCGTCGCCGACGATCTGGATCCTGTCGCCGAAGCGGGCGGTGAAGGCCTGCCAGCCGTCCCAGTCCTCCTCGTCGAGGGGATCCTCGATGGAGACCAGCGGGTAGTTGGAGATGAGCTTCTCGTAGTACTCGATCATCTCGGCCGAGGAGCGCTTCTGACCCTCGTAGAGGTACTTGCCGTCCTCGTAGAACTCGGAGGAGGCGACGTCCAGTGCCAGCGCGACGTCCTTCCCGGGCTCATAGCCGGCAGCCTTGATGGCGTCCTCGATGAGGTCGAGGGCGGCAGCATTGCTCGGCAGATCGGGGGCGAAGCCGCCCTCGTCGCCCAGGCCGGTGTTGAGGCCCTTGTCCTTGAGGACCTTCTTCAGGGCGTGGTAGACGTTCGCGCCGATCTGGTAGGCCTCGGCGAAGGAGCCGGCGCCGATCGGGGCGATCATGAACTCCTGGATGTCGACGTCGGAGTCGGCGTGGGCTCCACCGTTGAGGATGTTCATCATCGGGACGGGCAGCACGTGAGCGTTCGGGCCGCCGAGGTACTGGTACAGCGGCAGGTCGGCGGATGCCGCAGCGGCGCGTGCCGCAGCCAGCGAGACGCCGAGAATGGCGTTGGCGCCGAGCTTGCCCTTGTTGTCGGTGCCGTCGAGCTCGATCATGGCGGCGTCGATGGCGCGCTGCTCGGAGGCGTCGTAGCCGAGAACCTCCTCGGCGATCTTCTCCTTGACGTTCTCAACGGCCTTGAGGACACCCTTGCCGCCGAACTGAGACTCATCCCCGTCACGCAGCTCGACCGCCTCGAAGGCGCCGGTGGAGGCTCCCGAGGGAACAGCGGCCCGGGCCTCAGTGCCGTCGTCGAGGACGATCTCGACCTCGACAGTGGGATTGCCACGGGAATCGAGAATCTGGCGAGCGTCGATGAATTCGATGGTTGCCATTGGCCAACCTTTCACATGGATAGTCTTTCGCCCCCAAGCCTAACCGAGGCCGGCCACGACACGCCCGGCAGGTCGCAAATCCTCAGTCCTGGACCTCACTGCCGCGTAGGTGGGGGTCAGGCGCACCGTCGGGCCGGTGCTCGGCGAGGCGCACCCGCGACTCCAGGCGGCGCACCGCATCGCGGGTGGCCTGATCGGCGTCCACCCCGCTGGCATGGGCCCTGGCAGCCAGCGCGAGGATCCGGTCGCCGACCTGTTCGGCGCTGATCGGCTCGGTGGGCAGGGCCACCGGCACCTGGTGCTTGCGCATCCGGGCGACCACCTTGACGGCCCGGGCCAGCGCCGACAGCGACTCGGCTATCCCGTCCAGGCTCGAGACCCGGCCCTTCTCGGCGGTCTTGCGCGCCTCCCAGCTGCGATCCAGATCGTCGGGTACCGGGGCGTCGGCGAAGACATGGGGGTGACGCCGTCGCAGCTTGGTGACGATTCCCCCGGCCACCTCACGGATCGAGAATCGACCCTGCTGCTCGGCGATCCTGGAGTGCAGCACCACCTGGAGGAGCAGGTCGCCGAGTTCCTCGACCAGATCCTCATCGGTGCCGATCTCCACGGCGTCGACCACCTCCCCCGTCTCCTCGATGAGGTAGGTGACCAGGCTGCGATGGGTCTGGCGGGCGTCCCAGGGGCACTGGTCGCGCAGCAGCGCCACCAGATCGACCAGCTCCCCAAGGCTGGCGGTGGGGCGCTGCAGCTCGGCCGCCGACCCCTCCGGATCCAAGGTCACGAACGGGTACCGGACCACAGATTCGACAGCGAGGAGCTGCCGGCCACCAGCAGTTCCTCGGACTGCCATCCGCCCAACCTGGGGTTGACCTGGACGTCGAGGTCCCCGATCTGGGCCATCAGGGTCTTCTCATCGGTGGTCTGGACGACGGCATAGAGGGAGGCCAGGCTGCGACCCATCTGGTGGCAGGTCGGGTTGGACTCCAGCACGGTGAGGTCGTTGGCCTTGAGCACCTCGTCACGGGCCGCAGTGCTCAGGGTGCGCCCCGACCGGGCCAGCAGGGCCTCCCCCACCGCCCCCCGGGTGACGGTGGTGGCGATCACCTGACGTGGGGTCATGGTGTCGGAGACCGCCAGCGAGGAACATGCGTCCAGGTCCTTCTGGAAGGTCTCCATCGAGACCTTCTGGTCACCGACCTCCACGGCTGTCGAGGAGGAGGGCACGCATCCGGCCAGCGAGCCGGCTGCAAGAGTCGTCACCGCCACCGCCGCGACCACTCTGGTCGGGCGGGACACTCGGCCGGTGAGCCGGGCGAAGTAGGTCATCGTGGAGTCTCCTGACTGGTGTCTGGCGCCGGCCCGCAGAACTGCCGTCGCGCCTGCGATCCTACGACCCCTCATCCGACCCGGGCCGGGCTTTTCGAGGTTCCGGCGGCCTGGCCCGCCGATCCGGCCCCGGCCGGTTGGGGCACCGCGAGAATGTCGGTGACCACGGCACGGGCCCAGTCCAGCAGTTCGGCCCCGGCCAGTGGACGCCCCCCGACCCTGGCGGTGCGCGGCTTGGGGACCAGGACCAGCCCGGCGGCGTCCTTGACGGTCGAGCCGGGGTGCAGCCGCTTGAGCCGCATCGTCCGCGACTCCGGAAGGTGGATCGGGGAGAACCGGATCGAGGAGCCTGTGGGCACCACCTCCCGGATTCCATGGGCCCGGCACAGCAGCCGGAACCGGGCGACGCCGAGCAGCGCCTCCACGGCCTCGGGCAGTGGACCGTAACGGTCCAGCAACTCGTCGCGGATGGCGTCCACCTCATCATCGGAGCGCACTTCGGCGAGCCTCTTGTACATCTCCAGTCGCAGCCTCTCGGACTCGACGTAATCGACCGGCAGATTGGCGTCGACCGGCAGCTCGATGCGCATCTCGGGTTCCTCGGCGGTGGTGTCCCCGCGGAACTCGGCCACGGCGTCCCCCACCAGCCGGATGTACAGGTCGAAACCGACGTCGGCGATGTGGCCCGACTGCTCCCCGCCGAGCAGATTGCCCGCCCCGCGGATCTCCAGATCCTTCATCGCGATGGCCATCCCGGCGCCCAGGTCAGTGTGCTGGGCCATCGTGGCCAGCCGGTCGTGGGCGGTCTCGGTGAGCGGCTTGTCCGGCGGGTAGAGGAAGTAGGCGTAGCCCCGCTCGCGGCTACGCCCGACCCGGCCGCGCAGCTGGTGGAGCTGGGACAGCCCCATCCGGTCGGCGCGGTCGACGATCAGGGTGTTGGCCGTGGAGATGTCCAACCCGGACTCCACGATGGTGGTGCACACCAGGACGTCGGCGCGCCGCTCCCAGAAGTCCACCATGATCTGTTCCAGCTGCTTCTCGTTCATCTGGCCGTGGGCTGTGGCCACCCTGGCCTCGGGTACCAGTTCGCGCAGCTTCGCGGCGGTCTTCTCGATGTCCTGCACCCGGTTGTGGATGAAGAAGACCTGACCCTCGCGGGCCAGTTCGCGGCGGATCGCGGCGACCACCTGGCCATCGTCCTGGGGTCCGGCGAAGGTGAGCACCGGATGACGCTCCTCCGGCGGGGTGGCGATGGTGCTCATCTCACGAATCCCGGTGACGGCCATCTCCAGGGTGCGCGGGATCGGGGTGGCACTCATCGACAGCACGTCGACGTCGACCCGGAGCTTCTTCAGCTGTTCCTTGTGCTCGACGCCGAAGCGCTGCTCCTCGTCGATGATCACCAGGCCCAGATCCTTGAATCTCATGGTCTCCGAGAGCAGCCGGTGGGTGCCGACCACCACGTCGATGGTCCCTCTCTCCAGGCCCTGCCTGACCTCGCGGGCCTGGGCCTCGGTCTGGAACCGGGACAGCGAGGCGACCGTGACCGGGAAACCGGCGTAGCGCTCCGTGAAGGTCTGGGTGTGCTGCTGGACCAGCAGCGTGGTGGGCACCAGGATGGCGACCTGCTTGCCGTCCTGAACGGCCTTGAAGGCGGCCCGGACGGCGATCTCGGTCTTGCCGTAACCGACATCCCCGCAGACCAGCCGGTCCATCGGGACGACCTGCTCCATGTCCTCCTTGACCTCGGCGATGGTGGTGAGCTGGTCGGGGGTCTCGACGTAGGCGAAGGCGTCCTCCAGGTCGTGCTGCCAGGGGGTGTCGGGGCCGAAGGCATGGCCCTTGGTGGCCTGCCGGGCGGCGTAGAGCTTGATGAGTTCGGCGGCGATCTTGCGGACCGCCTTGCGGGCCTTGGCCTTGCGCCTCTTCCAGTCCGCCCCGCCCATCTTGTCCAGGGCCGGGGCGTCGGAGCCGACATAGCGGGTGATCTGGTCCAGGGAGTCCATCGGGACGAAGAGCCGGTCGCCGGGCTGTCCCCTGCGGGCCGGGGCGTACTCGATGACCATGTACTCGCGGGTGGCCCCGGCCACCGTGCGCTGGATCATCTCGACGTAGCGGCCGACGCCGTGCTGCTCATGGACCACCAGCTCCCCGGGCTTGAGCTCCCGGGGCTGGATCTGGTTCCGACGCCTGGCCGGCATCTTGCGGGTGGCTCGGTCGGTGGACTCGGCCTGACCGGTGAGATCCGCGGTGCCGTGGACCACCAGTTCGAGCCGTTCGGCGCGGAACCCCTGACGCTGGTGGGCACGAACGATGTGGACGACGCCGCCCGACGGGTTCTGCCGGCCGGCGTGAGAGGGGTCCTCGGCAGCGGCGGCCGGCAGATCGGCAGGCTCGGTGAGGTCGGCCTCGATGGTGGCCGGTACGTCGTGCTCGGCCAGCAGCTCGGCCATCCGGTGGGCCAGCCCCTCCCCCTCCACCGCCAGTACCACGGTCCAGCCGGCGGACAGCCGTCCCGACATCGACGCCACCGCCGAGTCGACATCGCCATGCCAGGGATCGACCTCCTCGAGTTTGAGGTCCAGGCTGTCGGGGGCGTCGGCGAACTGGATCTCGTCGGCCTCATCGGGATCCGCTGACTCGACCCCGGAGCTGAAGGCCGACAGGGACCACCAGCTCATGCCGCGCTGCAGGGCATGGTCGCGGACCTCCACGAGGCTGCGGTAGCCGGAGGAGGCCAGGTCGATCGGCGCCGCGCCACCGGAGGCCGCAGCCGCCCAGCCGGCGTTGAGGAACTCCTCGGAGGTGCGCACCAGCTCGGCTGCGCGGGTCCGGATCAGTTCGGGATCGCAGGCCAGCACCATCGCCTCGGCGGGCAGCACGTCGACCAGCAGCTCGATCCTGTCGACCAGGGCCGGGATGAGGGCCTCCATCCCCTCGACGGCCTGGCCCTGGCCGATCCTCTCGAGCATGTCGGCCAGCTCAGGGTGGTCGGGGATCAGGGCGCGGGCCCTGGCGCGCACCTGGTCGGTGAGGATCAGTTCGCGGCACGGTGCGGCGGTGACGGCCTCGTGCACCTCGTCGGTGGAGCGCTGGTCGGCCACCGAGAAGGACCGGATCTCCTCCACCTCGTCGCCGAAGAAGTCGATCCGCACCGGGTGGTCCAGGACCGGCGGGAAGAGGTCGAGGATCCCGCCGCGTACCGCGAACTCGCCGCGGCGCTCGACCATGTCGACGCGCAGATAGGCGGCCTCGACGAGGTCCTGGGAGAGCTGGGTGAGGTCGTACTGCCCACCGGTCCGGATGAGCACCGGTTCGACGGTGCCCAGACCGGCCACCTGGGGCTGCAGAACCGCCCTGATCGGGGCGACGATGACCTTCGGGGGCCGCTGCCCGCCGGTGCCGAGTACCCGCCTCAGCACGGCCAGCCGGCGTCCCACGGTGTCGGAGCGGGGGCTCAGGCGCTCATGCGGAAGGGTCTCCCAGGACGGGTAGTAGCAGACCTCGTCGGCACCCAGCCAGGATTCCAGGGTGGCGGTGACCTCCTCGGCCTGCCGGAAGGTGGAGGTGACCATCAGGATCGGCAGTCCCCGGCCCGATCCCTCGAAGGCATCGGCCAGCACGGCGGCCACCGCCGGCCGGGAGGGGGCCGCGGCGGTGAGGTCCAGGGCCCGGACGTGACCGGTCAGGCCATCGCGGATCACCCGGTTCAGCACGGGTTCACGGGACAGCAGGGAGACCAGACCAGCAAGAGGCACCCGCACACTCTACGTTGCCCGCTACCGGGGTTCTAACTGTTGAAACGGTTCTGGGCGGCTGCCAGACCCTCGGTCATCAGGTACTCGACGGCGTCCGCGGCCAACCGGACCTGGCCGCCGACCTCCGCCTTCTCCCGTGAGGCGAATCCCTTGAGCACATAGTCGGCAGGGTCCTGGTGACCCGGGGGGCGACCCACCCCGATCCGGACCCGGAGGAAGTCGCCGCTGTGCAGGTGGGCGCGGATCGACCTCAGGCCGTTGTGGCCGTTGTCCCCGCCACCGGCCTTGACCCGGAGCTGTCCCAGGTCCAGGTCGATCTCGTCGTGGACGACGATGATCTGTTCGACCGGGACGCGGGCGAAGTCGGCGACCTTTCGCACTGCGATCCCCGACTCGTTCATATAGGTCCGGGAGCGCATCAGGATGACGGCCTCGGACTGAGCCGCCGGAACTGCCAGGCCTGCTGCTGAGATCCGGGTGCGGGCCAGCTCGGCCCGCTGACCGCGGGCCGAGCTGAGAGACAGCCCGGCCCGTCGGCACAGCTCCTCGACGACCATCGCGCCGACATTGTGGCGCGTCCCGGCGTAGGTCGGACCGGGGTTTCCCAGCCCGGCCACCAGCCAGGTGCGAGTCACTCCTCGGCGTCCTCAGGGGCAGCCTCGGCGTCCTCGGCCTCGGCGTCCTCATCGGTGGCCTCCGGCTCCTCGACGGGCTCGGCGGCAGGAATGACGATCGAGATGGCGACCGACTCGGGATCGGCGGCCAGCTCGACGCCCTCGGGCAGCGCAACCTCACCCAGGGTGATGCTGTGGCCGGCCGGCAGGTCGGTGACGTCGACGGTGAGGCTCTCGGGGATGTTCAGCGGATCGGCGTTGACCTCGACCTCGTTGACGTCGACGGTCGCGACGGTGCCCTGCTCGGGCTCGCCCTCGACGCGCAGCGACACGGTGACGGTGACCTTCTCGCCGCGGCGCACGGTGATCAGGTCGACGTGGGTGACGAAGCCGGTGAAGATGTCACGCTGGACGTCCTTCGGCAGGGCCAGCTGGGGCTCGTCGCCCTCGACCTCGATCGACAGCAGCGGGTTCTCGGCGCGCAGCGCCAGCAGGGTCGCGTGACCCGGCAGGGTGACGTGGATGGGGTCGGTGCCGTGACCGTACATCACGGCGGGGACCAGGTCGGCACGGCGGATGCGGCGGGCCGCACCCTTACCGAACTCGGTGCGCTTGCCAGCTTTGAGGGTGATGACGTCAGCCATGTGTTTCTCCTACTCGGAACCGATCGATGGGCTCGACGAGTGGGATATCCAGAGTTCCTCTGAACGGCCAGTCGATCACGGACCTTCCGGTCCCTCGCCAAGCATCAAGAAGTGTACAGCGTCCTCGGCCAGGACCGGAAACGCAGCCAGACGGTGTCGTCCCCGCCGGGGACGACACCGTCTGGCTCGGCTCAGCGGAACAGCTGGGCCACCGAGCCGTCCTCGAAGACCTGCTGGATCGCCTTGGCGATCAGCGGGGCGATGGACAGCACCGTCATCTCGGGAATGTCGACGCCATCGGCGGGAAGGGTGTTGGTGACGATGAGCTCCTCGATCGGCGAGGCCTTGATGCGATCGGCCGCCGGCCCGGAGAGCACCGGGTGGGTGGCAGCCGCGATGACCTTGGCCGCCCCGTGCTCCTCGAGTGCCTTGGCGGCCTGGCAGATCGTTCCGCCGGTGTCGATCATGTCGTCGACGAGGATGCAGGTCTTGCCGGCCACCTTGCCGACCACCTCGTGGGTGGTCGCCTCATTGGCCTTGGTGGGATCGCGGCGCTTGTGGATGATGGCCAGCTGGCAACCCAGCTTGTCCGTCCACATGTCGGCCAGCCGAACCCGGCCGGCGTCCGGGGAGACGATCACGACGTCCTCGTGTCCGTACTTCTCGCGGACGTAGTCCGACAGCACCGGCAGGGACCAGAGGTGGTCGACCGGACCGTCGAAGAAGCCCTGGATCTGTGCGGCGTGCAGGTCCACCGCCATGATGCGGTCGGCCCCGGCCGCGGTGAACAGGTCGGCCATCAGACGAGCCGAGATGGGCTCGCGACCCAGGTGCTTCTTGTCCTGGCGGGCGTAGGGGTAGAACGGCGCCACCACGGTGATCCGCTTGGCCGAGGCCCGCTTGAGGGCGTCGATCATGATGAGCTGTTCCATCATGGCCTCGTTGACCGGGGCGCAGTGGGACTGCACGACGAAGGCGTCGCAGCCGCGCACCGACTCCTGGAACTGGACGTAGATCTCAGAGTTGGCGTAGGTGACCTGGCGGGAGGGCACCAGACCGACCCCCAGTTCCTTGGCGATCTCCTCTGCGAGTTCGGGATATGCCCGTCCCGAACACAGCATCAGGTGTTTGTTGTTGGGTCGTGTGGCACCGCTCACGAATGTTCCTCCGGCGTGGAAATGTGGTCTCGGCTGTCGGACCGGGGGTCCGAGTCTGAGGAGGGGGCGGCCTGCCCCCGGTGCCGGGCCACCCAGCCCGAGCTGATGTGGCCGCGGTCCCTGGCGATCGCCAGAGCCCCCTCGGGCACATCCTCGGTGATCGCCGAACCGGCGGCCAGGAAGGCGCCTGCGCCCACACTGACCGGGGCGACCACCACGACATTGGAACCGACGAAGGCGCCATCACCGATGCTGCTGGTGGCGGTGGACTGCCCGTCGTTGTTGGCGAACACTGCACCGGCACCGACCGTGACCTCATGGCCGATCACCACGTCCCCGGCGTAGACCAGCCGCGGGATGGATGTGCCGGCACCCAGATGGGCGTTCTTGGTCTCCACGAAGGCACCGATCTTGGTGCCCTGGTCGAGCACCGTACCCGGTCGCAGATTGGCGTAGGGCCCCACCCGGACGCCCTGTCCGAGCACCGCGAGGGTGGCGTCGGTGCGGGTCACCACGGCGTCCTCGCCGACCTCGCAGTCGGTCAGCGTGGTGTCGGGCCCGATGACGGCTCCCGATCCGATGCTGGTGGCCCCGTTGAGATGGCTGCCGGGAAGGACCGTGACGTCCTGGCTGAGGTCGACATCGGGCTGGATCCAGGTGCTGGAGGGGTCGGCGATGGTGACGCCGTCGCGCATCCAGCGCTCCAGGATCCGACGGTTCATCTCGACGTTGACACGCGACAGCTGGACCCGGTCGTTGACCCCCTCGGTCTGCCACAGGTCCTCGGTGCGATAGGCCGCCACCCCGGACCGCTCGGAGCCCTCGCCGCGGATGCTGCCGGCAGCCGCCATCGAGACGACGTCTGTGAGGTAGTACTCCCCCTGGGCGTTGTCATTGGACAGCGCCGCGACGCCGCGCCTCAGGGCCACCGCGTCGAAGACGTAGATGCCGGAGTTGATCTCACGGATTCGACGCTGGGCGTCGTCGGCGTCCTTGTGCTCGACGATGCCGGAGACCCGTTCACCATTGCGCAGGATCCGTCCGTAGCCGGTCGGGTCGGGCACCTCGGCGGTGAGCACGGTGGCCAGGGTGTGGGCCGCCCGATGGGCTGCGACCAGATCCTGCAGGGTTGCGGTGTCGAGCATCGGGACGTCGCCGTAGGTGACGACGACCTCCCCGGTCAGCTCGCCGAGGCCCTCCAGGGCACAACCGACCGCATGTCCGGTGCCCTTCTGCTCGGCCTGGACGGCGGTGGCGACGTCGGGGGCGTCCTCGGCCAGCTGGGCCTCGACCTGCTCGCGCAGATGGCCGACCACCACGACGAGATGCTCCGGGTTGAGCCCACGGGCGGCATTGACGGCCCACGACAGCATCGGCCGGCCGGCCACCTCGTGGAGAAGTTTCGACCGCCTCGACTTCATCCGGGTGCCCCCGCCGGCAGCCAACACGATGACAGCCGCCACACCTGTAGAGGTCGTCTGGTCGCTGGTCGTGGTCACGTTCCTCACCTCTCGCTGTGCAGAGTTGGTACTCCGGGAGTCATCCTTGCAAAGACCCTCCGGTGATCCCTGGTCGCTGCGAACTGCGCCAGCTGAGCGTACCGCCAGTTGACATCGGCCCACGCTCCCCGGACAGGAGTCGAACCTGTGTCGCTCATCCTGATTCAAAGTCAGGCGGGCCCTGCCGGCAGACCAACCGGGGATCGCTCGAGATCGAGCGGGCCCCACGATACGGCAAACAGCTCACCGGCTGCGCCGCCGAGGTTCTCGGCCACCGGCCGGCGCGCTCGGGGGTGCGCACCCGATCCGGCCCTGGAGTGGCCCGTCGAGTATCTTCAGGGCATGATCACCTCGTCATCTGGAAAGGACAATCCGTCACGGCGCCAGCCGAGAGTCCGGATGACCAGTGCGCAACGCCGCAACCAGCTGATCGGCGTCGCCCGAGGACTGTTCGCCGCCAATGGCGTCGGCGGCACCTCGGTGGAGGAGATCGCCTCGACCGCCAGGGTCTCCAAACCTGTGGTCTACGAGCACTTCGGCTCCAAGGACGGGCTCTACGCGGTGGTCGTCGACCGCGAGGTCCAGCTTCTCCAGTCGAGCCTGCTGGCGGCCCTCACCCGGCCCCACCAGAGCCCCCGCAGCATCCTGGAGTCGGGTGTGCTGGCGCTGCTGGACTACATCGACGACCACACCGACGGCTTCCAGATCATCTCGCGGGACTCCTCGGTCGGCACCTCCACCGGCTCCTACGCCTCGATCCTCTCCGATGTGGCCTCCTGGGTGGAGGGCCTGCTCAGCGAGACCTTCGCCGGCCACGGGTATGACCCCTCGGACGCCGGTATCTACGCCCAGGCGCTCACCGGCATGGTGGCGATGGCCGGTCAGGCCTGGCTGGAGACCAGGCAGCCCTCCAAGGAGCAGGTGGCGGCCCATCTGGTCGATCTGGCCTTCAACGGCCTGGGACGGCTCTCGGCCTCCCCCCAGCTCACCCGTTCGACCCAGCGGGCCCGTGGCCTGACGAACCGCCCCTGATCTCCTGATGACCCAGCACGGCCCGGAGCCCGGCTCCCAGCTGGTCGACGTCCTGGGGGTCGAGTTGGCGCATGAGACCGCCCTCGGAGTCCAACAGGGCGGCCAGCGCACCGTCGACCAGCTCCATCCCCTTGCCGGTGAGCTCGACCAGGGCGCTCCGGCCGTCCACCGGATGGGGACGCCGCAGCACCAGGCCGCGGGCCGACAGTCGCGAGATCCGATTGGTCATGGTGCCCGAGGAGACCTCGAGCTCGCTCAGCAGCTGACCGGGACTCATCTGGTAGGGCTCTCCACTGCGGCGGAGGGCCGCCAGCACGTCGAACTCCCAGACCTCTAGGTCGTGCTGGGCGAAGGCCCGCGACCGGGCACGGTCGAGCAGCCGTGACAACCGTGTGACACGCGACCACACCTCCATCCGGTCGACCGGCAGGTCGGGGCGCTCGCGGGCCCATGCGGCGATGATGCGATCGACGGAGTCAGCCACGTCACATCCTCGCCTGAAGGGTGCCCGGCAGCAGTTGGGCGCCGGGCACCGGGCCGCGCACCACCCTCACGTCATCGACCTGGTCGAGCTCGACCAGCGCCTTGGCGACGGTGCGGCCGGCGGCCTCCTCGCCCACCAGGAAGGCCACTGTCGGGCCGGAGCCGGAGACCAGGCCGGCCAGCGCGCCGGCCTCCACCCCGGTGCGCAGCACAGCTGACAGATCGGGGCGGAGGTCCAGCGCGGCGTCCTGCAGATCATTACCCAGGCAGTGCGAGACGGTCTCCACATCGCCGCTCGTCAGCGCCGCGATCAGGGCGGTCGGCACCCAGTCCCCGCCGGCTCCGCCCAGTTCGTCGAAGCGCCGGTAGACCGTCGGGGTGGACAGTCCCCGCTCGGAGGTGGCGAAGACCCAGTGATGGGTGCCGCGCGAGATCACCGGGACCAGATGCTCTCCCCGGCCACGGCCCAGCGCCACCCCTCCCACCAGGGCGAAGGGGACGTCGGAGCCCAGGTCGGCGGCCAGCTGCTGGAGATCGTCGGGGCCGGTGTCCAGGTCCCACAGCACCGAGCAGGCCAACAGGGTGCCTGCGGCATCGGCCGATCCGCCGGCCATCCCGCCGGCCACCGGGATGGACTTGGAGATCTGGATGTCGGCGCCCAGGTGGGGCCCGGCCCACCGCTCGCGCATCAGCTCGGCGGCCCGGCAGGCCAGGTTGGTGTGGTCCTGGGGCACCATCTCGGCCTGCGGGCCCTCGACGGTGACGCGGATCCGGTCGTCGGAGCGGGCCGAGACGCTGATCTGGTCGTAGATGCCGACGGCCTCGAAGACGGTCGCCAGCCGGTGGTATCCGTCCTCACCCAATGGCCCCACCCCCAGCGCGAGGTTCAGCTTCGCCGCGACCCTCACCATCACCGGTGGGGCCTCGGGTGTGCTGCGTGGATTGCCGGCCATGAGGCCAACTTATCCACTCCCCGGCTCGCGGCGTAGCCCGGCGGCCGGGTTCACAGCCGTCCGGCGCCGGCCAGCTGCTCGGCGATCCGGGCGAATCCGGCGATGTCGAGGGACTCCCCGCGTGCCGTCGGGTCGACATCGGCTGCCGCCACCATCGCCGAGGCCGCCGCCGATCCGCCGCACAATCCCGACAGGGCCGAGCGGAGCATCTTGCGACGGTTGGCGAAGGCGGCGTCGATGACGGTGAAGACCTGTTCGCGTGTCGCCGAGCACCACGGCGGTGCGCTGCGGGTGATGCGCACCAGGCCGGAGTCGACATTGGGCATCGGCCAGAAGACCCCGGGCGGCACGGTGCCGACCTTCGTGGCCCGGGCGTACCAGGCCAGTTTCACGCTGGGGACGCCGTAGACCTTCGATCCGGGCCCGGCCACCAACCGGTCGGCGACCTCGAGCTGGACCATCACCAGCCCGGTGCGCCAGGCCTCGGCGATCGCCAACAGGTGCAGCAGCACCGGGACGGCGACGTTGTAGGGCAGATTGGCCACCAGCGCGGTGGCCGGATCCCCTGGGAGCCGATCGACCTTGAGGGCGTCGGACTCGATGAGTTCCAGCCTGCCGGCGGCCTCGGGCATCCTGGCGGCGACGGTGCCTGGCAGCCGACCGGCGAGCAGCGGGTCGATCTCGATGGCCAGCACCTGGGCGCCGGTCTCCAGCAGTCCCAGGGTGAGAGATCCCAGACCGGGGCCGACCTCGATCACCCGATCCTGCGACCCGATGCCGGCCAGCGAGACGATCCGGCGGACGGTGTTGGCGTCGTGGACGAAGTTCTGACCCCTGGACTTGGTGGGGCGCAGCCCGATCTCATCGGCCAGCCGGCGGATCTGGCGGGGTCCGAGCAGCCCACTGCCGTCCTCACTCATCGACGCCCCCGGCGGTGGTTCGTGAGGTCCGCTCGAGCTGAGGACCCGCGCCGCCGTCGGCCTCCGGACCCCATGGCCCGCCGTAGGCCGCCGAGGCGTTGGCAGCCAGCAGCCGGCAGCAGTCGATCTCCGTCAGGCCCAGCTGGTCGCCGATGAAGCGGGCGGTGTGGGCGGCCAGATAGGGGCCGTTGCGCGCGCCCCGGCAGGGCGTCGGGGTGAGGAAGGGGGCGTCGGTCTCCACCAGGATGCGGTCGTGGGGGGTGACGGCCAGCGCCTCGCGCTGGGGGCGCGCGGAGTTGAAGGTGACGGTTCCCGAGAAGGACAGCCAGGCGCCGTGGTCCAGGCAGCGGCGAGCATGATCGGCGTCCCCGGAGAAGCAGTGCATGATGACCCGCTCGGGCCAGCCCTCGGCGTCCAGGATGTCGAGGATCTCATGGTGGGCGTCGCGATCATGGATGGCCAGTGTGAGGCCGTGTGTCCTCGCCAGCGCGATGTGGGCGGCGAAGGCCTCCCGCTGCACCTGCCATCCGGGGCCCTCGGGGGTGTTGTGGTGATCGATGCCGGTCTCCCCGATCGCTCGCACATGGGGCCCGGCCCCGGCGAGCCGGTCGATCTCGTCGATGGCCTCGCTCAGCGACTCGGGTGATCCGGCCGCCAGCGCGGCAGCGTCATCGGGGTGGATGGCGACCGCGGCCACCACCTGCGGGTGGCTGCGGGCGAGTTGCTCGGCGAACTGGGAGCCGGCCACGTCGCAGCCGATCTCCACGATCCAGGTGACGCCGGTCGCTGCGGCGGCAGCCAACGAGAGTTCCGGGTCGATGCCGACCATCTCCGCGATGGTGTCCAGGTGGGTGTGGCTGTCGACGATCGGGGCGGCCAGCGGTTCGGGCAGCTCGGGGAGGCCGAGCCCAGCGAGCCGGCCGGAGATCTCGCAGCGGTTCACCGGTCGGCCTCGCCGTCATCCTGACCGACCTGCCGGTCCTCCTCGGGGCGGCCGGCTGCCCGGTCGTCCGCCGAGCCGCGGGTGCCCGATCTGTGGTCCAGGGCCGCTGAGTAGAGCTCTCGGCGGTTCACCCCGGTGCTGGACGCCACATCGCCCACCGCACTCGAGAGCTTCTCCCCGGCGGCGACCAGCTCGGCGACCATCTCACAGGCCCGGGCCATCCCGACCGTGACCCCCTGGGCCCCGGCGATCACCACGGTGATCTCTCCCTTGACTCCCTCGGCGGCCCACTCAGACAGCTCCGCGAGGGTTCCGCGACGGACCTCCTCGTAGGTCTTGGTGAGCTCCCGGCAGACCGCGGCCTGGCGGTCGGCGCCGAGCTGGGCGGCAGCCTCGTCGAGCAGTGCCGCCAGCCGGTGGGGTGCCTCGTAGACCACCATGGTGCGCTTCTCGGCCGCGAGCTCGGCCAGCGCACGGCGTCTCTCCCCCGCTTTTCTCGGCAGGAAGCCCTCGAAGCAGAACCGGTCGGTGGGCAGCCCCGACAGTGCCAGGGCGGTGGTGACCGCGGTGGGCCCGGGCACCGAGGTGACGCCGATCCCCTCATCGATGGCGGCCCTCACCAGCCGGAAACCCGGATCGGAGACCGACGGCATCCCGGCATCGGTGACCACCACCACATCGCGGCCGGCGCGCAGCTCCTCCAGGAGTTCCGGCAGCCGATGGGACTCGTTGCCCTCGAAGAAACTGATCACCCTGGCCGCCGAGGTGATGCCGAGCCGCTTGAGCAGGTCACGGTAGCGGCGGGTGTCCTCGGCGGCGACCACCTGCGCGGACTCCAGGGTCTCCAGCAGCGCCCGGGAGGCGGTCCGTCGGTCCCCGATCGGGGTGCCGGCCAGGATGACTCGTCCAGTCTCGTTCACCGGCCCAGTCTCCCATGGCAGGCGAGGAACTCCTGACCGGGCGGCGCCCGCCCTACGATGGGTCGGGTGAGTGCAGCGAACCGTGGCCCGACCTCGACCCTGGAGCGGCTGGACGACGGCCGGATGACCGACGGCTTCACCAGCTGGGTGGTCACCGTCGCCATCACCGCATTCGCCCTGGTGCTTCGGATGTACAACGTCTCCTTCCCCAGGACCCTGGTCTTCGACGAGACCTACTACCCCAAGGACGCCTGGACGATGCTCCATCTGGGCTACGAGGGCAGCTGGCCCGATGCCAAGACCGCTAACTCGGACATCGTCAACGGGATGACCGGGATCTGGAACAACCAGGCCGAGTTCGTCGTCCACCCCCCGCTGGGCAAGTGGATCATCGCCCTGGGCGAGTGGATCTTCGGGATGAACTCCTTCGGCTGGCGGTTCATGTCGGTGATCTTCGGCTCCCTGATGATCCTCATGACGATCCGGCTGGCCCGTCGGCTGTCGCGCTCGACCCTGGTCGGGGCCATCGCCGGGGTGCTGCTGAGCCTGGACGGATTGTCCTTCGTGATGAGCCGGATCGGCCTGCTGGACATCTTCCAGGCCTTCTTCATCGTGGCCGGGGTGGCGGCGGTCGCCGCCGACCGGGACTGGTTCAGGCACCGGCTCGCCGACCATCTCCGCGACACTGGAAAGCTCAACCTGGACGGCGCCTTCGGACCTGCGCTGTGGTGGCGTCCCTGGCGGCTGGCGGCCGGCCTGATGCTGGGATGTGCCATCGGCGTCAAGTGGAACTCGATGTTCGTCCTGGCGACGATGGGCGTCGTCTCGGTCTGCTGGGACTTCTCGGCCCGCCGTCTCGCCGGGGCCCGCAAGCAGTCCTGGTGGTCGCTGGCCCGCGACGGCCTACCGGCCTTCTGTTATCTGGTGGTGGTCGCCGGCGCGGTCTACCTGGCGACCTGGGCCCGTTGGCTGCTGGCCTATCCGCAGATGAGATTCGGAACGGGCTGGGCCGGTCCGGTTCCCGATCCGCAGGTGCAGGCGCTGGTGGGCCGCCGGCTGGCTGCGCTGTGGGACTACCACAAGCAGATCTACGACTTCCACACCGGCTCGTACATGATGACCCAGACCCACGTCTACTCGGCCAACCCGTCCGGCTGGCTGATCGTGCAGCGGCCGATCGGCATCGATGCCATCAACGGGATCGCGCCGGGGACCCAGGGCTGCGAGGCGGTCGATGACACCTGCCTTCGGGTGATCTCGGCGGTCGGGACGCCGACCCTGTGGTGGATGGCTGCGCTGGCGCTGGCCGCCGGGGTGGTGTGGTGGATCGCCGGTCGCGACTGGCGGTTCACCCTGCCGATCGTGGCGATGGCCTCCACCTGGATCCCCTGGTTCCGCTACGACGACCGCCCGTTGTTCTTCTTCTACGCGATCTGCATCATCCCGTTCACCGTGACGATCCTGGCGATCTGGCTGGGCCAGATCCTGGGCCCGGCCGAGGACACCCCCAGACGCCGGATGGGGGCCGCCATCGTCGGGGCCGCGATGGCCCTGGTGGCCCTGAACTTCGCCTTCATCTACCCGATCCTCACCGATTCGCTGATGACCAGGACCGCCTGGTTGACGCGGATGTGGTTCCGCAGCTGGATCTAGCCCAGTCGCAGATCGATCCTCGCCCCGGGCGACAGCTGGGCCAGGGCGTCCAGATCGGCCGGCAGCACGACCCCGATGACCGGGTATCCGCCGGTCACCGGATGGTCGCGCATCAGGATCACCGGGATCCCGGCGGTGGTCACCTGGATCGACCCGGCGACCGTCCCCTCGCTGGCGAGCTCGCCCTGCCTCACCCGTTGCAGGGGGCGGCCCTCCAGACGCAGCCCGATCCGGTTGGAGTCCTCGGCCACCCGCCATCGCTGGCTCAGCAGCGACTCGACCGCCTCGGCGGTGAACCAGTCATCGCGAGGGCCGAGCACCACCCTGGCGCACGCCCGGCCCTCGGGCAGCGGATCCGGGCGGGTTCCGGGTGTCGGCTCGACCGCCCTGCGGGACGGCGCCACCGGGAGGATCTGACCCCGCTGCAGCGGTGCGGGGCCGATCTGCGACATCACATCGGTGGCCGCTGAGCCGAGCACCCGCGGCAGATCCACTCCGCCGCGCACCGCCAGGTAGGCGCGCAGCCCGGCTGCGGGGGCACCCAGGCTGAGGACCTCGCCGTCCATCAGCCGAATCGGAGTCTCGTGCTGCAGCCCTCGAGCCGGCTGCTGCTGCGGCCCATTCGTCGCCTCGGTCCGATCGGAGGACTCCCGGGTCAGCGGTACCAGGGCGCCGGTGACGGCCACCATCTGATCCCCGAGGGCCCGGACCTGCAGCCCGCCGGCCAAGTTCTCGATGAGCGGGGCCGTCAGCGGGTTGCCGACCAGGACATTGGCCAACCGGGCGGCGCCACGGTCCATCGCTCCGGACTCGGCCACCCCCAGGTCGGCGTGTCCGGGTCGACCCAGATCGGTGACCAGGCACTGGGGCCCGGTGGCCAGGATCTGCAGCCCGCGGGCCGCCGCAGGCTGGGCGGGCGCAGGCGGTCCGACCACCTCGACCAGCTCTCGTACCGCTCGGTAGCAGACGGTGCTGCCCGCGGTGATGAGAGCCGGGGACCGGCGGTCCGGGTCCCACAGCACGGCGGTGGTCCGGCCGATGAGTTGCCAGCCGCCCGGGCTGGTGCGCGGGTAGACCGCCGAGAAGGGCCCGGCCAGCCCGACCGAGCCGGCGGGAACCGCAGTGCGCGGGGTGGATCGGCGGGGCACGTCCAGACTGTGGTGCTGTGCGATGCAGTAGCTGAACCCGGGAGCGAACCCGCCGAAGGCCGCCGTCCACAGCTGCCCGCAGTGAGCGGCGATGACCGCCTCGCGGCTGCCTCCCAGGAGCTCGGACAGATCGTCCAGATCCGGCCCGTCGTAGCAGACGTCGATCTGTACCCGGCCGGTGTCTGTCGGCTGCCGTTCGGACACAGCCATCCGGGAGATCTCGGCGGCCAGTCGTTCGGCGGCCGTGGTGGAGGCCGCGCGAACCATCACGGTGCGGGCTGCGGCGACCACCTCGAGCTGGCCGGGAAGCGGATCGGAATCCAGTTCGGCGTGCAGCGCCAGGACCGCCTCGAGGCTGGGCAGCTCCACCAGGAAGGCCGTCGGGCCGGATGGTCGGATCCGGCGGCCGGCCCCCGACGGTGGGCCCGGCGGCGGGGCCGGGCTCATGCGAACCGTGCCAGGGCGACACCCGCATCGAGGAGTGCGGCGCGAACCGCCGAGGCGATGGCCACCGCCCCGGGGGTGTCGCCGTGGACGCAGATGCTGGCGGCGTCGATGCCGATGGTGCTGCCGTCGATCGCGGTGACCTGGTGATCCACCGCCATCGCGACGACCCTGGCGGCGATCAGGTCGGGATCACGCAGTACCGATCCCGACCGGCGGCGGGAGACCAGCGTGCCATCGGGGTTGTAGGCCCGGTCGGCGAAGGCCTCGAGGACGACCCGCAGACCTGCGGATCCGGCGGCCCTCGCGATCTCGGAACCGGGCAGGCAGAGCACTGCCAGTGAGTCGTCGGCAGCCGCGACCGCCCGGGCGACCGCCTCGGCCTGGCCCCGGTGGTGGACGATGGCGTTGTAGAGGGCGCCGTGCGGCTTGACATAGCTCACCCGACCGCCCACGGCCCGGGCCATCGCCTGGAGAGCGCCGATCTGGTAGATCACCTCATCGGTCAGCTCCTCCGGAGCGACATCGACGAAGACCCGGCCGAAGTGATGCAGATCGCGGTAGGAGACGTGGGCGCCTATCGCCACACCGTGCTGGACCGCGGAGTCGACCGTCGCGTGCATCACGGTGGGATCCCCGGCATGAAAACCGCAGGCGATGCTGGCACTGGTGACGATCCCCATCATCGTGGCGTCATCGCCCATGCTCCAGTGGGAGAAGGACTCCCCGGAGTCGGCATTGAGATCGATCATTCCTCGCCCCTGTCCGGTGCGGCCGCCCGGCCGGCACCGGCTGGGCGGTCTGCTGAATGTCGGGAGTCTAGTTCAGTCCTGGTCACGGGGGGCTGTCGGCGATGGACCGCCGTGCCCGGGCCGCAGGAGCTGGGGACGGCTGCCGCGATCGGTCGGCAGGCGTCTGAGGGGTGCCCCCGGTGGGCTGGAGGTCGGCCCCGCCGGCCTCCTCACAGCCGCAGCCTCTTGGCGAGCTCGCGGCGGGCGTCGGGGAACCAGCCGAGCAGCCTCACCAGGCCGGCCCCCGAGACGGCGACGCAGACCCACGAGGCGATCGGGTTGGGCGCCCAGCCGAAGACCAGGAAGAGAATGGGGACCAGGCCCAGCAGAGCGATGAGGCCGCTGTAGACGATGTGATCGCCCACCTCCATCCGCATCACCCGCACCGCGATGAGCACGGCCACGATGGAACAGGCGGACACGATCGGCACCACATAGCTCAACGACCAGCGGTGCCATCCGGTGAGGTAGTCCCAGTAGGCCGAGACCCCGCCGATCACCAGCACCAGGTAGACGGTTCCCTTGGCGGCGTTGCGGCGCTTGCGCACGGCCATCAGCACCACCCACCACATCGCCACCACCCCGAGCCAGACCGACCGCAGGACGCCGATCCCGGCGGGCCCGCGGTGCAACAGCAGCTGGCTGGCGAAGGATCCCAGGATCACTGCCAAGGAGCACCCGAACAGCACCCGGAGCACCCGTCCGCGGGAGAAGACCAGCGGGACCCTCGGCAGTGGGTCGGGGGTCGCCCGGCCCTGCAGCGGAAGGTGGCACAACGGGCAGCTCTGCCAGTCCCCCTCGACGTCGACCCGGCAGGCCTGACAGCGCCTCATCGGTGCTCCCGGCCGGGTCGGTGCCGTCTGGTGCGGTGTCGGGGCAGGTTCACCACGCCCAGCTCGGCCTCGATGACCCGGGATGCGGCCACCGTCACGCCGATCCCCTGGTCGGTGAGCAGCCGGGCGAACTCCCGGACGTGACCGGTCTGGACGAATGGAGAGGTGAAGCTGATGGTCAGCCTCCCGGCATGGGTCATCGCGCAGAACTGGGGCCGTACCGCGGCGGTGTGGAACATCATCGCCGCCACCCGCGACTCGGCGGCATCGGGCAGCCGGACCAGGCCGAGGTTGGAGACGGCCACGGTCAGACCGCGATTGCTGGCCCGGTTGACGCTGCGCAGGATGAGGTTCTTGAGCGGGCTGGGCATGATCCTCAGCGGCGGCATCCGTTCCAACCGGATGAGACGCCGCAGCTTCTGCTCCAGCGCCTCGGGGGTGGCGCCGGCGCTGAACTGGCCGGACAGGTCGGCGCAGATCGCTGCGATCTCGTCGTGGCCCTGTCCGAAGTCGTGGCCCACCCGGATGGTCGCGAAGAAGTTCCTGGCCGAGGAGGAGGGGAAGAACTGACGCAGGTTCACCGGCACCGAGGCGGTGAGGGTGGCCGGGCTCTCCGGTCCGGGCGAGGACTGCCGGACCGCCTTGAGGAAGAGGGCCGTCAGATAGACCGTGGTGGCCGCCCCGCGGCTGCGCGCCAGTTCCAGGACGGGGTCGGCGGCCATCCCGAGCTCCACCACCCGGGTCCGGTTGTCGGGGTTGCGAGTGCCTCGAACCCGCTGGATCCGGCGGTCGAACAGCCGGCGTCGGCGTCTGCTCGGGCGGGCGGCGGGCGATCCGGGGCCCTCGACCGACAGGGCCGCGGGGGCGGCGGCATGCCGGAACTCGTCGCGGCCGGCGGGCTCCCCGTCGGCCCCGGATCCGCGTCCCCGGCGGAAGTACTGGGCGAAGGGATCGGTGCTGAGGTCGTGGACCGGCACCCGTGCGGGCTCGGACTGGCCCCGCGGGTCGCCCGCCTGGCAGCGGCGCCGGCAGTAGGCGTCCACCAGGTCGGTGAGGAACCACAGCGCGCCGGTGCCGTCGGACAGTGCGTGAAAGATCTCCACCATCATGCGACGACGCCGGTAGAGCACCCGGAACAGCAGGTTGCGCCGGTCGGGCTGGTAGATCGGGGCGCACGGGTAGTCGGTCTCGGGTCGGACCCGGGGGCGCAGATCGCTGTCCTGCAGGTAGTACCAGAAGATCCCGCGGCGCAGCACCGCGTGGAACAGCGGGTACCGCTCGAAGGTGAGGTCCAAGGCCTCCTGGAGGACCTCCGGATCGACCTCCTGATCCATCTCGGCGCTGATCCGGAAGACCTTCGGGTCGATGTCGCTACGGGCGGCCAGGAAGATATTGGAGGCGTTGTCGAGGGCCACCCAGTTGCGGCGGGTCATCGCGACCTCCACTGCCGGCTTCCGGCGGTGGCCGGCGCCGGCCCGAGGAAGTCATTGATGACCTGGTAGCCCTCGCGCAACGGCCGGGCGAACCGCGGCAGGGTGATGAACCCATGCAGGGCTGCCGGCACCCGGTGGATGCGCACGGTGTTGCCCGCCGTCTCCAGGGCCCGTCCGTACGCCTCCCCCTCGTCGCGCAGCAGGTCGAGCTCGGCGGTCACCACCAGGGTGCTGGGCTGGTGGGTCAGGTCGGTGGCCATCAGTGGGGCGACCAGCGGGCTGTGCCGGTCGGCGGGATCGCAGGTGTACAGGTCGAGGTAGTCCTGCACCTCGGTATTGGTGAGTCGGTAGTCGCGGCCGTGGTCGCGGACCGAGGGAAACGGAGAGGTCCTCGGGTCGTGGTCCCAGTGGGTCACCGGGTAGAGCAGGATCTGCCGGTCAGCGCCGCGCTGGCCGCGGTCGCGCAGCAGCAGGGAGACCACCGCGGCCAGATTCGCACCGGCCGAGTCGCCGATCAGCACGATCCCTGAGGGGTCGGCGATGTCGGCCCGAGCCGGCTCGTCCAGCAGCAGGTGGGCGACGCGGTAGCAGTCCTGCAGGCCGGCCGGAAAGGGGTACTCGGGAGCCAACCGGTAGTCGACGGAGGCCACCACCGCGCCGGTGAGATCGGCCATCGTGGCGCACGCCGGGGTGTAGCTCTCGATGTCCCCGGTCACCCATCCGCCGCCGTGGAAGAACAGCAGGATCTCATCGCGCCGACGCTGCCGGGGTTCGAAGACCCGCACCGGGATGGGGTGGCTGTCGTCGGCGGCCATGATCTGGCGGTCGAGAGCGCGGTAGCGCTGGGCCGGCAGGGCGGCGAGCTGCCGCTGGATCCGACGGACCTTCCGGTAGTCCTGGCGGATGTCGAGCCGCGGCGCCGCGAACAGTCTGAGCACCGCCCGGGCGAGCGGACCCACCGGCGGTCGGAGGGAGGGGGCACGATCGGTTCCCATGCCCCCAGCGTAGGGACTGCCCGGACCGGCCACGTCCGTGGTGGGGCCGGCCCGGACCTCACCCGGCTTCCGAGGAGGATGCTCCGGTAGCCGTGTGAGGGGCCCGATCCCGGAACTCAGGCCTGCGCGGCCAGGGTCTCCTCGATGGTCCTGTTGAATGCGTCGAGATCGCCGGGCTGGCGCGAGGTGATGAGCCGGTAGCCGTTGGCCGGACACACCTTGACCTCCTGATCCACCCAGGTGGCGCCGGCATTCCTCAGGTCAGCGCTGATGGAGTGGTAGGAGGTCAGCGTCTTGCCCTTGGCCAGACCTGAATCGACCAGCAGCCACGGGGCGTGACAGATCATCGCGACCACCTTGCCGTCATCGGCGAAGGACTTCACCAGCGCCTGGGCGTCGGAGTCGGTCCGCAGGGTGTCGGCGTTGATGGTGCCGCCGGGGACCACGACGGCGTCGTAGTCGGCCACCCTGACATCGGACAGGGTGGCGTCGGGGTGACCTTCTCACCGGGATCCTTGTCGCCCTCCAGGGTGGCGATCGGATCGGTGCTGGGAGCCGCCACGGTCACCTGGGCGCCATGCTCCTTGAGGTAGCGCAGGGGTGAGGTCAGCTCCGAGGTCTCGGTGCCGTAATTCGTCGAGAGGATGAGAATCTTCTTGTCATTCAGTGTGTCTGTCATGAACTTCTCCCTTCCACGTTCAACGCTACGTGGCGATCCCGGCCGACTCCAGCGAACACGTGCTCAGCGAACAGTGCTCGGATACCGCCTCCGCCGGGAATAGCGGTGCCCCTCAGGGCCGGCCGCCGACCAGCTCCCCGATCTCGCAGACGACACTGCGCAGCGCCGCCGTGAGCGCCTCTGCTCCCTCGGGGGCCTGTTCGGACTGCAGGGTGAAAGCCAGGGCCGCGGTGACGACGCTGACCGCCAGCCGGGAGCGGTGGTCCTCCCCGGTGCGCCGGGCGGCCAGCTCCACCAGGTCGCTGCGGAGCTGATCCATCTGCCGTCCGACGTCGCCGAGCAGTCCCGGCTGGCACACCGCCAGCCGCTTGAGCCCGGCCGCATCGCTGGAGGGCTCGACATGACCGCCGAACATCTTGCACAGGTCGGCGATCAGGTCCTGGTCCCTGCCCAGGAACCACTGCCGGTCGGCCTCGGTGATCGGCCGGATGGTCATCCCGAGCACGGCTGCGACCTTCGACGGGAAGTAGTTGAAGAAGGTCCGCTGGGAGATCTCGGCTGCCTCGCAGATCTGCTCGACGGTGACGCCGTCCAGCCCGCGTGCCGCAGCCAGCTTCAGCGCCGACTGATGGATGGCCGCCCGGGTGGCCTGCTTCTTGTGCTCCCGCAGACCACCCGGCCTGGTGTCAGCGCTCACTGCGCTGCTCCTGGCCATCCTCGACGGCCTGGCCGGCCGCATCCGTGTCGGTGGCGTCATCCTCAGCGTGGTGGTCAGGTTCACCGGCGGCCGCAGCGGCCTCGGCCTGCTGACGGGCATGGTGGGCGCGCTCCTCCAGGGCGGAGCGCTCGCGCAGCGGCGGCACCTTGAAGAACCAGGTGAGCACGAAGGCCAGCAGGATGACCCCCAGACCCACCCAGTAGACGGCCCGGGCCGAGGAGGTGAAGCCGTTGAGGAAGGGCTTGGCCAGTGCGTCATCGGCACCGTTGAGGAAGGAGGTGTCGGAGGTGTCGGCGGTGGATGCCGAACCGGTCCCCGATGCGATCTGGTCGGCCAGCTCCGGGACCACCTGATCCACCACATGGGAGCGCTGTGCGGCGTCGGAGTAGTTGACGGCCAACTTGCCATCGACCACGCTGACATGCTGCTCCTCGGCGACCTTTGACAGGGCCTGCTGGAGCGCCCGCTGCTGAGCGGCGGCCGGCAGGGATGCCGTCTCGGCGCTCACCTGCGCAGTGACCTTCTGAGTGGCCTGATCGAGGCCCTTCGCGTAGCTCTGCTGGATCCTGTCGGTGATCGGCGACCACATCGTGTCCATGATCGCCGCGTTGTTCGGCGCAGCGGCGACCTTGGGATCCAGTGCCGCGTCGAGGGCGGCAGTCAGGGTGGGGCGATCGGCCATCGCGGTGCCGATATTGGTCGGCATCACCGAGAACAGCACCGACAGCAGCACTGCGGTGCCCAGCGTCCCGCCGATCTGGCGGAAGAAGGTCGACGAACTGGTAGCCACTCCCATGTCCTTGCCGGGCACCGCGTTCTGGCTGGCCTGGGTGAGGGCCTGCATCAGCAGGCCGAGGCCGAGACCGAGCACGAACATCCCGATCAGGACGTGCCAGAGCGGGCCGCCGAGGGCCCACAGCAGCACCAGGTAGCCGCATGCGGTGATCCCGGTGCCCACCGGCGGGAACCACTGGTACCTGCCTGTCCGGGCGATGATGACGCCGGCCATGATCGAGGAGATCATCAGGCCCAGCATCATCGGCAGGGTCGCGAAGCCGGACTCGGTCGGCGTCAACCCCACCACGATCTGAAGGTAGAGCGGGATCGTCATCATCGCGCCGAACATCCCGAACCCGATCAGCAGGCCGAGCACCGAGGCCCAGGAGAAGGCCCGGTAGCCGAACAACCGCAGCGGAATGATCGCATCATCACCGACAGCGTGCTCGATGAGAACGAAGGCGACCAGCGAGACTGCCGAGACGACGTAGCAGAGGATGGCTGCCAGCGACGTCCAGCCCCACTCGCGTCCCTGCTCGGCGACCAGCAGCATGGGAACAAGAGCCAGCACGACGGTGGTGGCTCCCCACCAGTCCACCCGGGCGCGCTCGTTGGCATTGAAGCTCGGAAGGTGCAGGAAGAGAAAGACCATGATGACGGCGAGCACACCGACCGGCACATTGACCAGGAAGACCCAGCGCCATCCGGAGATCCACAGGATCTGGGAGGCGTCGGCGAAGAGGCCGCCGAACAGCGGACCGACCACCGTCGAGATCCCGAAGACGGCCAGGAAGTAGCCCTGATACTTGGCCCTCTCGCGGGGGGCGAGCATATCGCCCATGATCGCCAGGGGCAGGGACATCAGGCCGCCGGCGCCGATCCCCTGAAAAGCCCTGAAGGCCGCCAGCATCAGCATCGAGGTGGAGCAGGCCGAGGCCAGCGAGCCCAGCACGAAGATCACGATCGCGATGAGGAAGAGCGGCCGACGGCCGAACATGTCGGAGAGCTTGCCGTAGATCGGCGTCATGATCGTGGAGGTGATGAGGTAGGCGGTGGTCACCCAGGCCTGCTTGTCGAGGCCGTTGAGATCATCGCCGATGGTGCGGATCGCCGTGGAGACGATCGTCTGGTCCAGCGAGCTGAGGAACATCGCGGTCATCAGGGCCAGCACCACGAGCATGATCTGGCGCTGACTCATCAGAGCGCCGTGACCCTGGCTCGCGGGACCTCTGCCGGTGGGCCCGTGCCCACTCGCAGCAGAGGTCTGCGGCACCCCCGCCGCGGCGGTTGGAATTTCTGCGGTCACTGCGTTCCTGCGATTCTCATTCGAGCAGGACAGGGGCAGGTCCGAGGTGTCAACGCGGGGACGTGCCCCGCGTCCCTGCGGGTCGCCCGGGGAAACCTCCGGGCTGGAGCAAAGCTAGCTCAATTTGCACAGTATGCAAAAATTTCGCCCCGAGCATGGCATCGGCCAGCTCGGGGCGAGACTCTCCGAGCCGCTGGGACGGGGATCATCCCGGACTCGACAGGACCGCCAGCGGATCGCCTGCCTCACGCAGCGGAGGCGATCCGCTCGGAGAACTCCACCATCCGGTTGGAGAATCCCCACTCGTTGTCGTACCAGCCCAGCACCTTGACCTGCCTGCCGATCGCCTTGGTGAGCGGCGCGTCGAAGATCGAGGAGTGCGGGTTGCCGACGATGTCGGCCGAGACGATCGGGGCGGTGGAGTACTGGAGGTACTTCATGAGCGGCTCGGAGGCGGCTGCCTTGGCGAAGGCGGCATTGATCTGCTCGACAGTGGCCGTGGTGGCCAGTTCGGCGGTCAGATCGGTGATCGAGCCGTCGGGTACCGGGACCCGCAGGGCGAAGCCGGTGAGCCGGCCGTCCAGCTCCGGGATCACCGCGCCGATCGCCTTGGCGGCCCCCGAGGTGGTCGGGATGGTCGACAGGGCGGCGGCCCGGGCGCGCCGCAGATCCTTGTGAGGAGCGTCATGGAGACGCTGGTCGCCGGTGTAGGCGTGCACCGTGGTCATCAGGCCCGACTCGATGCCGAAGGTGTCGTTGAGCACCTTGGCCAGTGGGGCCAGCGAGTTGGTGGTGCAGGAGCCGTTGGAGAAGACGTCGGAGGCGCTCGGGTCGAGGGTGTCGTCGTTGACGCCGAGCACGAAGGTGGGGACGTCGTTGCCGGCCGGAGCGGAGATGATGACCTTCCTCGCCCCTCCCCTCAGGTGCAGCAGGGCCTTGTCCCTGGCCGTGAAGCGGCCGGTGGACTCGATGACGACGTCGGCCCCGTGGTCTCCCCAGGCGATGGCAGCCGGGTCGGGCTCGGAGAGCACCGCGATCCTCCGGCCCGCGACGGTGAGGGTGTTGCCCTCCACCCCGACGCCGTCCAGATGGCCCGAGATGGAGTCCCACTCCAGTAGGTCGGCCAGGGTGGCGGCGTCGGTGAGATCGTTGACGGCCACCACCTCGACGTCGGTGTCGTTGGCCAGGGCGGCGCGCAGGTAGTTGCGCCCGATCCGGCCGAAGCCGTTGATTCCAATACGAACAGTCATGTCAGTTGTCCTTTCGGGATAACGCTGATGACCCGTTGGGGTCGGGGTGAGCTGTGGCGATCCGATCCGGTGCGGCGTCGGCGCTGCCGGTGGCAGCCGGCCGGGACCCGGCCGCGCTGCCCCGGACTGCGTCCAGGAGGTCCACCGCACCCTGGCGGGCCTGGTCGAAGGGAGCCCGGTCCTGGGCGGCGATCGCCAGGACGTAGCCGCCCTGGATGGTCGCCGTCATGAGATACGCGAGTCGACCGGCATCGACATCGGCGGGGAGCTCTCCTCCTCGAACGGCCTCCTCGATCACCGCGACGAGACTGTGGTGAATCGTCTCGAAGGATGCCCTGATCGGTGCCAGCATGCCTGGATCTGCCACCACCTCCGGGTCCTGGGTGAGCCTGCCCACCTTGCACCCTCGCAGCGGATCGCTGTCACGGCTCAGGTAGCTCGTGAGCCGCTCCATCGGATCGCCGGGGTTGTTGAGGATCTCGAGGTTGGCAGGCAGCGAGGTCTCGCAGTTGTGCCGGATCGCGGCCATGCCCAGATCCCGTTTCGACGGGAAGTGGTAGTACATGCTTCCCTGTCCCACCCCCGAGCGTTCACGCACCTCACGAGGGCTGGTCGCGGCATAGCCGCGCTCCCAGATGAGGTCGCTCATCGTGTCGATGAGGTTCTCCTTGGAGTTCATGGTCTGTACTGTACCTACCTAGAGGTACACAAACAAGGGGGCACGTCGGCGGCCTCGGACGCGGTAGGTCTGCCATCACCTCCGACCCTGCGGCGCACCACCCAGGTCACCCCGGAGGCGCCCAGCCGAGAGATAGCGCGCCACCCGGGAAACCTCCTGATCGGGGTCCTCGGCCAACTCGAGCAGGACCGCCGTGGCCCCCTCCCCGGGGATCTCGCCGAGGGCCTGGACGATCCTGCTGCGGCCGGCCGGATCCGCCACCGCCAGCTGCTCGACCAGCTCCCGGGTGATCCTGCCGGCCGCCCGGGCCGAGTGGGAGGCGAGATCCCCCAGCGCCTCGGCGGCCTCGACATCGGACTGCCCCGCGACGACCAGGTGCACCAGCGGTGTGCAGATCACCGGCAATGGGAGGCCGGGCGAGGGGATGTCGCGGGAGACCAGGAGGATCGCGGCGAGCCCGGCGGTCGACGGGTCGGCGTCAGCCAGTGCCCCGACCAGGGCATCGGCCGCGGCGGGACCATCGATCTCACCGAGGGCGTGAACGGCCCGTCGCCGCACGGCGGTCACGGCGTCGGACAGGTGCGCGGCGAGGGTCGGCACTGCGGCCTCCCCCGCCCGCGCGATCGCCCAACGCAGCGATCCCGCCACTGCCTCCTCCGGCTCAGACAGGTAGATACCGATCAGCAGATCGGGCGCAGCCGCAGTGATCCCAGAGCGGAGCGCCGCGGCCTGGCGTTCGCCCGACCGCCCGGAGCGCAGCCCGGAGAGGAGGTCGACGGCGCTCAGCGCCTCCTGCCAGCTGTGGGGACCGCTCGACTCGATCTCCCGCAGTCGGGTCAGCAGCTCGCGCTCCGCCGCGATCCGCCGCACCGTGCGATCGATGAGTTCGGAGAGCATCCGTGCGGCGTCGAAGCCGGGATCGTCGAGGGCCCTGCCGACCTGCTCGAGGGAGAGCCCGAGGCTGCGCAGGGCCTCGACACGGAACAACCGGCGCAGATCCTCGGGCTCGTATCGCCGGTACACGCTGCCGATCCGTCCCGAGGGCCGCAGGAGGCCGATCCGGTCGTAGTAGTGCAGCATCCGAACACTCACTCCCGAACGCCGCGACACCTCCCCGATGAGCATCAGGTCGTCCGCATCATTCGGGCACCCCCATCACCCAGACCCTCAGCGCCTCCTCACGGGCGGCGTCGAATCCGAGATCGGGGTCGACAATGAGCCGCTGGATGGTCTCGGCATGCAGCGCCGCCTGGGACCCGGCGGTCTCGGCCGCCGCTGCCAGGACGGCCTCACCGGCCTCCCCCAGCTCCAGGTAGGCCCGGGCCAGGCTGAGCTGCATGGTGTGGTCACCACGCCCCAGCTGCCCGGCCAGGCGTCGCGCCAGCCGCTCACGCTGATCACCGGGCACCAGCGCAGCAGCCGCCCGCCAGGCGGCACGAGCCACCTCGTCATCGCGATCAGCGATGAAGGCATCGCTGACCGCCGGCCAGCCGCGCGGATCCCCGATCTTCGACAAGGCATGCAGAGCCTGGGCCCGGGCCTGCGGATTCGCCGAGTCGAGCTCGCCGAGCAGAGCCGGCACCGTCTCGTCGCTGGGATGGCTCAGCAGGGCCCAGACCAGCATGTCCCGGACGAAGAAGTCCGGCTCGACCCCGCAGCGGCGGATCAGGACCGCGACATCGCCCGGCTCCGGGTGGGTACCGGCGGTCATCGCGACCTGCAGCCTGGTCGCCGGCGAGAGGGCCTCGAGTGCTCGCGCGAGTTCGGACGGGGTGTGGTGGGCAGTACTCATGGGAATCGCCTCCTGACGATCGAGCCGCATCATCAGCGACAACATCGCACGGTGCCACGACCATTCCCCCGCCGGGTGTTCTCTGACCGCGAGCGGGCACCGAGACCTGCGGCCCCCGGGCTACCGTGGATGCGACGACCGCCGCCGACCAGGAGACCCAGATGTCGCACACCACCCGAGACCCCCATCTCAGCCGGGAGGAACAGCCTGGCCTCGACACGGACCGGTTCGCCGACGACTGGCGCTCCTGGCACCAGGCCCACGAGAAGGGCCGCACCGACCCGCTCGGGATCCTGTCGGCCACCGGGTTGTACTTCCTGGACGACGATCCGCTGAGGGTCGACGGCGTCCCCGGCAGCTGGCGGCTGGTCGAGGGCCAGCCGCAGGTGGATCTCGCACCGGGCGAGACCCTGACCGACGGATGCCAGGAGCTCACTGGATCCGTGGCGCTGGGAGACCGGATCGCCAGGGGTGGGGCGATGCTGGGATTCGATGCCGAGGGTGCCCACGGCGTCGCCGAGGTCGCCTGGCGAGGCTCATCGGTGATGCTGCGTCCGCGCCGGTCCGACAGCGCCTATCTGGCGCACTTCCCCGGCACCCCGGCCTATCCGGCCGATCCCCGCTGGGTGGTCCCGGCGCACTTCGATGCCTACCAGGAGGTTCACGAGGAGACCGTCGGGGCGGTCATCGACGGGCTGCAGCACCATTTCGACTCCCCCGGCGTCCTCACCTTCACCATCGACGGCACTGACTACCGGTTGACGGCCTTCACCGGTGGCGACGACGGATCGCTGACCGTGCTGCTGCGAGACGCCACCAGCGGGGTGACGACCTATCCCGCCAGCCGGACCCTGCGGGTCGCGGCCCCCGATGCGCAGGGCGACACCGTCATCGATTTCAACAGAGCCACCAACCTGCCCTGCGCCTACACCGACTTCGCCACCTGCCCGCTGCCGCCGGTCGAGAACCGGCTGCCGATCGCGGTGGAGGCCGGCGAGAAGCTGCCGGTGTCCCGAGTGTCCTGATCGGCGGTCAGACCGGCTCGGCGAGCAGAGACCTCTCCAGCCGGGCGTAGGAGTGCTCCATCCCCTCGATCATCCCGGTGCCCAGGATCATGTCTCGGGTCTGGGCGTCGGGATACTCGATGACGGTGGTGACCAGGGTGATGCCGTCCTCCTCGACCAGGGTGAGGTCGTTGACGGTCTCGGGACCCTCGGTGCCCAGCATCCGCTCGGTGGTGACGGCCCGGAACGGCACCTGACGCAGCAGCAGCTCTCCCTCCAGGCCGAAGGACTCGCCCTGCTGGCGGGGGACCGCCGGGTCGGTGGTCCACACGTAGCGGAAGGTCTGGCCGACCTCGCGTGCCACCTTGCACTCGCTCATCACCCAGCCGTCGGGGCCCAGCATCCAGCGGCGGATCATCTCGGGATCGTTGTACGCCCGCCAGATCAGCGTCCTGGGGGCCTCGATGGCCCGGGTGATCTTCACCCAGGTGTCGGAGAGCACCTCCAGATGGGCCACCCGGCCCTGATAGGTCTGCCGGAGTCCATCGAGCACGGCGTCGGCCTGACCCATCGCCTGGGTGAGTCCCTCTGTCATCTCCATCTCCTGGGCGATCTTCTTGAAGTCGTCGAGGGTCTCGAATGTGGTGGTGAGGGTGAACCGGGGGCCGTTGGCCGCCGGTTCCAGGACGAAGGACATTCGCGACGCCGGGAGCGCCGTGCTCGGCTCGCCGTGCTCATCGGCGAAGGAGTCGAGGACCTGGAAGCTGTGCCCGGGATCGATGTCGAGGATGTCCCAGCGGCCCCAGTAGCGCTCGTCGCGAGTTCCGGTCATGTAGTAGAGGGCGCGACCGCCCTGCCTGAAATCCCACTCGGTGAAGGTGGCCGGAGCTCCCGGAGGACCCCAGACCCGCTCGAGCCGGCGGGGATCCGTGTAGAGCTGCCACACCCTCTCCACCGGATGAGCGAGGTCGGCGATGACTGTGACTGTGAGGTTGTTCTCGTCGATGGTGACGTCGGTGACTGACATTTCTGGCTCCTCGATGACTCGGGGGCAGGTGATGCATTTCGTGGCATCAACTCTGCCCGGCCATCCAAATGCCCTTGTCAGGCTCCACCCCGGGGACGCTCCACGGCAGTTGGAGGAGGCGGCTCATCGGCGAGGAGTCGCCGGCCCGGCCGGGATGGGGGCTGAGCCCGCCATGCCGCACCCGCAGGCCGCCGGTACCATCCGGCACCCCGGCTGCCACTTGAATCGATGGCCGCGGCCCTCCGCAGCCAGGCCTTAGACTCCTGTCATCGGTGGCTGTGTCCACATGGCCGGAAGGAGCACGCGGCGCATGAAGCGATTCTGGAAGGGCACCAGCGTCTTCGTCGTGCTGGAGTATCTGGTGAAGGTCCTGGCGATCGGAATCGTGCCGGAGAACCGGCGGCCCTCCTCCTCGACGGCATGGCTGCTGCTGATCCTGTTCCTGCCGGTGGTCGGCGTCCCGCTGTTCCTGTTGTTCGGCAGCCCCTATGTCAGCGGTCGGCGCGCCAGCATCCAGGCCAGGGCCAATGAGCTGCTCACACTCGGAACCGAGGACATGCCGAACTCCCCCGAGTCGGTCACCCTGCCGGATGGCCTCGGTGAGATCGTCGAACTCAATCGCTCGCTCACCGCCCTGCCGATGGTCACCGGCGTCAACAACGGCGTCATGATGGACTACGAGGCCGGCATCGAACGGATGACCCGACTGGTGGAGGTCGCCGAGGAGACCGTCGACGTCGAGATCTACATCATGGCCCGCGACCAGACCACCGCCCCCTTCTTCGACGCCCTGGCCGATGCGGTCGCACGCGGGGTGAAGGTGCGCGTCCTGATGGATCACCTCGGTTCCCGCAAGTACCCCGGATTCCACCAGCTGCTCAAGGACATGACGGCCGCGGGCATCGAGTGGTACCTGATGATGCCCTTCCTGCCATTGCAGGGGAAGGTCCGTCGGGTGGACCTTCGCAATCACCGCAAACTCCTGGTCGTCGACGGCCAGGTGGCCATCATGGGCTCTCAGAACCTGATCGAGGCGACCTACGGTTCGGCGAGGAACCGCCAGATCGGACGCCGGTGGAATGACATCTCGATCGAACTGACCGGTGAGATCGTCTCCTCCCTCGAGGCCATCTTCGTCACCGACTGGTACACCGAGTCCCACGAGATCATCGAGATGCACGCCTACCGGGGGCTGGGCGGTGGCGGCACCGACTCCCACGTGCTGCCCACCCGGCACGGCGGCCAACGACAGGTCGGCGGAGATGTCAACGCGGTTCAACTGATCCCCTCGGGACCAGGCTTTCGCACCGATCCCAATCTGCGTTCGTTCACCTCGCTGATGTACCTGGCCCACGAGCGGCTCTCGGTGGTGAGCCCCTATTTCGTTCCCGACGAGTCCCTGCTGGCGGCCATCACCTCTGCTGCCCTGCGCGGGGTGGAGGTGGACCTGTATGTCAGCGAGCAGGCCGATCAGTTCATGGTCGACCGGGCCCAGTCGTCCTACTACCACGCGCTGCTGGAGGCCGGGGTGAGGATTCTTCGCTATCCCGCGCCTCAGGTGCTGCACACCAAGTGCTTCATCGTCGACGACGAGATCGCCGTGATGGGCTCCTCGAACCTGGACATGCGGTCCTTCGGTCTGAACTACGAGATCAGCCTGTTGTCCTACGGCGGCGACATCGTCGGCCAGCTCAAGGAGGTCGTCGCCGACTACGCCGCCAGGAGCACGGTCCTGGACTACCAGACCTGGAACTCCCGCTCCATCGCCCGGCGGTACACCGAATCGGTGATGAGGTTGACCTCGGCCCTGCAGTGACCAGGATCCGGCGGTGACTCGCTGCCGCCGGTCAGCGGCCCTCCTCCGGCCCGACCCTGCGGCACGTACAGTCGCCCCCACCCGCACTCGCCGCACCGCAGGGGATGACCATGGGCCGCTTCGTGTACTGGATGAATGTCTCGCTGGACCTTCGAATCGAGCAGACTGCCGGGGAGAACGGCGGCGGCCAGTGGATGCGGATCACCGAGACCCTCCACCAGGAGTTCAATGATCGCGCCGCCGAGCTGACGGCGATGGTGCAGGGCCGGGTGGTCTACGAGCTGATGGAGAGCTACTGGCCGCAGGTCTGGGCCGATCCCTCTGAACCGCAGGTGATGCGCGAGTACGGCCGGATCTGGACGACCATGCCCAAGATCCTGGTCTCCACGACCCGCACCAGCGCGAACCACAACACCCGGATCCTCGCCGACAATGTCGTCTCGGAGCTGGCCGAGTTGCGGGCGGGGACCGATGGCCGGATCGGCGTCGGGGGAGCCACCCTCGCCACCCAGCTTCTGGCGACCGGGCTGCTGGACGAGCTCCTGGTGTTCGCCCACCCGGTGATCCTGGGGACCGGGAGGCCGCTGTTCGATGATCTGGACTCCCCGGTGGAACTCGATCTGCTGGAGCAGCAGTCCTTCGACCAGGGGGTCACGATGCACCGTTACGCGATCCGAGGCGCACTGGTCTGAGGCGGGCGGCGACCCCCTCCGGGCGGTCAGCAGGCCCGCCGTCAGATCGACCGGTACGACACCTGCTGGAGATGACCCGGGCCCTGATAACTTCTGTCCACCTCGGCTTCATCCTTACTCAGGGGACAGGACGCAGCGATGACCAGCTACGTGAAGATCTACCAGGAGCCCACCGATCCTCGCCTGGGCCGAAACGTCAATCACGACCCCCGGTCCTGGAACTATGCGTTCAGGGCCGCCGACCTCAGCACCCTCTCGTCGGTGCGTCACATCTCTCACATCCCGACCCTGGACCAGGGCAACCTCGGTTCCTGCACCGGCAATGCGGCCACCAAGTGCCTCTCCTACCTGCCGTTCTGGAGTCAGCCCGAGGTTCAGGCGGTGCTCACCGGCGACCCGGACGCCGACCAGCGCTACGCGGTCGGGGTCTACTCCGATGCCACCAAGATCGATCCATTCCCGGGCACCTACCCACCCACCGACACCGGATCCGACGGGCTGTCGGTGGCAACAGTGCTCAAGAACCGCGGCCTCATCAGCGGGTACGAGCACGCCTTCTCGCTGAGTGCGCTGCTGACGGCACTGGCCCGCCAGGCAGTCATCGTGGGCACCGAGTGGCGACAGAACATGTTCACCCCGGCCCCCGACGGGCACCAGACGATCACCGGACGGGTGGCCGGCGGCCACGAGTACTGCCTCGACGAACTCGACGTCGAGCACGAGCGGGTCTGGATGCAGAACTCCTGGGGACAGCAGTGGGGGCTGCAGGGTCGGGCCTACTTCAGCTGGGACGACATGGAGATCCTGCTGAAGGCATCGGGCGACTGCACCATCTTCACCCCCCTGGCCACACCGCCGGCGCCCCCTCCCCCGCCAGATCCCCAGGCCGAGTTCGTCGCCTCCGCCAGGTCGTGGTTGTCACTGCGACACTCATCGACGTCGAACAAGACCTTCGCCGCGGACCTGAGGAAGTACCTCGACACCCTGGAACCCGACACCCCGTGAATCACCGGCACACCATCAGTTGAGCGCCTCCGTCAGCTGCCGACCGCTCGCTGACGACAGCCTGCCTGCTCAGGGCCGCGATGTCCCGGGCTCGGGAGGCGCCAGCGCGCCCTTCTCGGCCTGGTGGTACTGGCGAACCGCAGCGAGCGACTTCACCACCGCGGCGGTCACCGGCGGGCCGAGGACCATGCCGAGCAACCCGGCGATGGTCCCGCCCACGATGGTGGCAAGCAGCACGATGACCGGGTGGAGCGACAGCGAGCTACCCAGAGCCCAGGAGCCGACGACGCTCTGGATCGTCCCGTTCGACACCAGCAGGCTGACTCCCACGATCAGTGCTCCCGTCGGGCCGACCGCGCCGAAGGCGGTCAGGATCGCGAAGGCGCCGGTGATCCAGGCTCCGACATAGGGGATGAAGGAGAGGAAGAAGTAGAGGATCGCGATCGGCAGGATCAGCGGGAGCCTCAGGAGGAACAGCGGTAGCAGGAAGATCGGCGCCGTGATGATCGCCGTGATCGCCGTGCCCCTGAAGTAACCCCGGACGGCGGTCTGTGACAGGGCCTTGACCTCCTCGACGAGTGCCAGGTCGGCGCCCGCCGTCCGCGACAGCCACCCACCGAAGCGCCGGAAGTCCTTCAGCACGAAGAACAGGAAGAAGAGGCTGAAGAAGCTACCCATCACCATCGACACGCCTCCCGAGAGCGTGCTGACGACCAGGCCGAGGATGCCCTGGCCGACCCGCGGAGCATACCCGCTGACGGCCTCGCGGATCTGCTCGAGAAGGACGGCGTCCAGATCGAGACCTCGCCCCCATACGACGAAGGCCTTCCAGCCCGCCATCAGTTGCCGGGTGATCTCAGGAAACTGCTGAATGAAGCCGACGACCAGCAACCAGACCATCGCGACCGCCACCAGGACGGCCGACACCAGACCGACCAGGGCGGCCAGCGCGGAGGGCACCTTCCGGCGCTCGAGCCAGCAGACCCACGGCTCCAGCACGACCCCCAGGATGGCGGCGACCACGAGGGGAATGAGGATCCCCGAGAGCGCGCCCAGCGCGGCCGCGATCACCGCAGCCAGCAGGATGATGCCGAGTGCCGACCACGCGGTGGTGCCTGCTCGGTGGACTCTCGCCGAACGCGAGGGTCCAGTGGGACTGCCGTCGGACATCCTGCACACTCCCTGAGGTCACGAGCGTGGCCCGATCACAGTCTTCCAACCGGCTGCCAGGCACAACACCCGGCCAACCGGCCTGTGCTGGTGGTGGACCTCCGTAGAGAGTTTGAGAACCCCTGCCCACACCTGAAAACCCTGTCTTTGCGCAGGTCACGGGGCTTCTACAACCACGACCAGCGCCCCTCTGAGCCTACCGTTTCCGACTCAAGGGGTCGAGTGGTGCGATCACTCGGGATGGCTCAAACCCTCCTTCGCCCGGAGCAGGTCGACGATCTGGTGGCGCAGTACCGCAGAGGCGCGACGCTCGTGGAGCTGGCATCCGTGTTCGGAGTGAACCGCCGCACGGTCGCCACCCACCTCACCCGGCGGGAGGTGACGATCCGCCGTGGACGGTTCCCTCCCGCATCCACGAAGCAGCCGACCTCTACCTCAGCGGGTTGACGCTGGTAGAGGTCGGCGTGAAGGTTGGGGCGGGGCCTCAGGCTGTCCGACGAGCGCTCGCTTCGCACGGCGTCGTGATCCGGCCTGGCGGGCGCTGTGGTTCTCGCATCACGGCATCCACTGCCGTGGGCGGTTGAGCCTAGACACGAAGGGCAGGCTCACGCAGGCTCGCCTCGACGCCGTGGCGCTGGTGACGACGGACCGGAGCCTCGCGCAGGCGCGCACGGATGAGCAGAGCGACGCTCACGGGTCCCATGATGATGAACTTGAGCGCGTTCCAGCATGCCCACAGCACGATGAGGTGGAGCCAGCCTGGGCCGCCATCGGCTGCCGAGCCAGAGCAGATGCTGGCGATCAGGATGTACGGAAGCGCGACCAGCATCGCGGGCATCCCCCACTTGAGTCCGCGACGTGTGCGGATGGCAGCCACCAACTACCAACTCACGCGGCCGGAGGACGCTGCGAAGGCGGGCACATGAGGCTCTGTCGTGAGGTTGGCCGCCGGTGATACGGGCTCTGTGGTGAACGGCCCCGGGTGACAACGAATGAGGCCTTCGAGGCCGGTCACACAGTTGAGTATCGAAAGTTGTGAAATGCGGCCGGCAGGCACAACACGACATTGCACGTCACATGGAGTAGCGGCTGTGGCGCGCTGTGCCAGCCAGGCTGATTAGCGCTGCAGGCGCCGACACCCCGTCATCCTCTGACGTCCGGGCCATGCCCTGCCATCGCTGCCCGTGGTGAACACTCGCCCACTGGGGGTGGGTACGGTCCGGTCCAAGATCTCCCACAGCTCGGTCACCATCTGATCCAAGCGTTGGCGGGTCTGCTCGATCTGGTCTTGCAAGGCGAAGAGCTGTCGGACTTCGTCGAGGTCCATCCCGGCGCGCTGAACCAGGTTCCGCGCTTGCCTCAGCCGCACAAGGTCGTGCTGGTCGTAGCTCGCTTGGCCGGCGGCGCTGCGGCGTGGGCTCACGATGCCGGCGCGCTCGAAGGCTTCGAGCGTGCGGGGGTGCAGACCGGTCAGGAGCACCACCTGGCTGGTGGTGAACACCACACCGTCATGAACGCTGTTGTCGGTGGTGGTCATCTCAGTTCCTCCCAAGGATCGAAGCGCGGGGGTTGGTCTGGCCCATGGCGTGGGCGAAGTCGCGCATTGCCTGCTTGGCCTGGTCGTTGAGCGACGTCGGCATGACGACCTCGACGGTGACTAGCAGGTCGCCGGTTCCCGCCTTGGTGGTGACGCCCTTGCCTCGCACGCGCAGGGTGCGCCGGTTCGGGGTGCATTCGGGGATACGCACCTTCACTCGTCCGCCTTCGAGGGTGGGCACCTCGATATCGGCGCCCAGGATGAGTTCGTCGACGGTGACCGGCACGGACACGGTCAGATCTCGTCCCTTGCGGCCGAACAGTGGGTGCGGGGTGACATGAACGCGGACCAGCAGGTCGCCCGCCGGGCCGCCGTTGAGGCCGGCCGAGCCCTTGCCCTTGATTCGGATGGTCTGGCCGTCGTCGACGCTTGCCGGGATGCGCACCTTCATGGTCTTGGCTTGGCTTACCCGTGCGGTGCCGTGGCAGGAGCCGCATACCTGTGGCGGGTTTCCCGAGGTGATGCCAGCGCCGCCGCAAGCTGTGCACGCCACCTCAGAGACCAGCTGCATCGAAACGGTGGTGCCCTTGACAGCTTCGAGGAAGCCGATGGTCACCTCCCCCTCGATGTCAGCGCCCTTCCGAGGGCCGCTGGGCCGCCGAGCACCGCTGAAGCCAGCGCCGCCTTGGCCGAACAAGCCGCCCAGGATGTCCTCATAACCCGCACCTTGGCCAAAGAGGTCCTCAGCAGACCCACCAGTCGAATAGCTGTAGGTGTAGGGGCCACCGGCGGGGTTTCCATAGGCGTACTGGCCACCGGCGCCCGGATATCCTGCGCCGGGGCCGTAGCGGAAGCCGCCATTGGCGACCATCTCGCGGATCTCGTCGTACTCTCGTCGCGAGTCGGGGTTGGACAGGACGGAGTTTGCCTCCGAGATTTCTTTGAACCGGGCCTCAGCAGCAGCGTCGCCGGGGTGCTGGTCGGGATGGTTCTGACGAGCGAGCTTACGGAAGGCCTTCTTGATGTCCTTGTCGGTAGCGTCCTTCGACACGCCCAGGACCTTGTAAAAGTCCTTGTCAACCCAATCCTGTGCGCTCATCCCTCCTCATCTCCGTGCGTACTGGACTCGGTGGCCGCCTGTTGTGCGTCCGGCTCGCTGACTGCGACGCGGGCAGGGCGGAGGACCTTGTCGTGAATGCGGTGACCTGGCTGCATCACTTGCGAGATACAAGTCTTGGTGGCGCCAGACATCGGCAGCTGCATCAATGCCTCATGCAGGGTGGGGTCGAATTGGTCTCCGACCTGGCCGTAACTGCTCAGGCCGTGCCGAGCAGCCACTGCGGAGATCTGGTCGGCAAGCATCTTGAAGGGGCCATCCAGCTCGCCGTGCTGGTCGGCCAGCTGGATCGCATCCAAGGCGGGCAGAAGGTCCGTGAGAATCTGTTCCTTTCCCGCGCGGCGCGCCAGGTCCCGGTCACGGTCGACTCGTCGCTTGTAATTGATGTACTCGGCTTGCAGCCGCTGCAGGTCCTCAGTACGTTCCGCCAAGCGGCTCTCCAGCTGCGCGACCTGATCACGCAACGCTTCGAGCTGCGCGTCAGGAGCGAGCACCTCGTCGGCCGCTGGCTGCGGAGTGGGCGTGGTGGTCACGTCGTCTGTGCTCATGCTTCCTCCTGTGGGTGATTGTCGTGGCAGCACCTGACAGGCAGGGCCACCGTGGATGGGCTCAGGACCACGCGAAGAGCTCGCAGCGCGGGCCGCTACGGGCCGATCGCGTGGTGATCGCCGGAATGGGTGGGGTCGCAAGGCGACCCCACCGGGCGCATCACTTGTCGTCGACGATCTCCGCGTCGACCACGTCATCGTCGGAGGATGTCTCCTGCTCACTCGGCGATGCCGGTCCCTGAGCCTGTGCCTGGCTTGCTGCATAGACCGCCTGCCCCATCACTGAGGTCTTTTCGTTCAGCTCCTCCATCAGAACCTTCACTTGGTCATCGTTGTCGGTGCCCTTCAGGGCCTCCTTCAACTTGTCCAGGGCCTCCACGACGGGTGCCTTGACATCGTCGCCGATGGTCGCGGCGTTGTCGGCGAGTAGTTGCTCAGTGCGGAACGCCAGGGCATCGGCCTGATTTCGCATCTCGACGGCCTCACGACGCTTCTTGTCCTCCTCGGCGTGCGCCTCGGCGTCCTTCACCATCCGGTCGATGTCGTCCTTGCCCAGCGCCGAGCCGCCGGTGACGGTCATCGACTGCTCCTTGCCCGTGGCCTTGTCCTTGGCGGACACGTGCACGATGCCGTTGGCGTCGATGTCGAACGTGACCTCGACCTGCGGAACCCCGCGCGGGGCAGGCATCAGACCGGTCAGCTCGAAGTTGCCCAGCGGCTTGTTGTCGCGGGCGAACTCACGTTCACCCTGGTACACCTGCACCATGACCGACGGCTGGTTGTCCTCGGCCGTCGTGAAGATCTCGGACCGCTTGGTCGGAATCGTCGTGTTGCGCTCGATGATCTTCGTCATCACGCCGCCCTTGGTTTCGATGCCGAGGGAGAGTGGGGTGACGTCGAGCAGCAGGACGTCCTTGACCTCGCCCTTGAGGACACCAGCCTGCAGCGAAGCGCCCATGGCCACGACCTCGTCGGGGTTTACACCCTTGTGTGGTTCCTTGCCCGACAACTCCTTGACCAGGTCGACGACGGCCGGCATACGGGTGGAACCACCCACGAGAATGACCTCGTCGATCTTATCCACCGAGGTGTGGGCGTCCTTGATGACGGCCTGGAACGGAGTCTTGCAGCGGTCCAGCAGATCCTTCGTCATGCGCTGGAACTCGGCGCGCGTCAGCTTGGCTTCGAGGTGCAGCGGCCCTGCGGCTCCGGCCGTGATGTACGGCAGGTTGATCTGGGTCTCAGAGGCCTGCGAGAGCTCGATCTTGGCGCGCTCGGCGGCCTCCTGCAGACGTTGCTTGGCCATCTTGTCCGCGCTCAGGTCGATACCGTTGGCGTTCTTGAACTGCGTCACTAGCCAATCGACAATCCGCTGATCCCAGTCGTCGCCGCCGAGACGGTTGTCGCCCTTGGTGGCCTTGACTTCGAAGACACCATCGGAGATGTCCAACAGCGAAACGTCGAACGTGCCACCGCCCAGGTCGAAGACGAGGACGCTTTGCTCCTTGTCGCCCTTGTCAAGGCCGTACGCCAACGCCGCCGCGGTGGGCTCGTTGATGATGCGGTCGACGGTCAGACCCGCAATCTCGCCGGCCTCCTTAGTGGCTTGACGCTCAGCATCGCTGAAGTACGCCGGCACAGTGATGACCGCGTTCGTGACGGGCTCGCCCAGGTAAGCTTCGGCGTCCCGCTTCAGCTTCTGCAGGACGCGGGCGCTAATCTCCTGCGGCGTGTACTTCTTGCCGTCGATGTTGACTGACCAATCGGTGCCCATATGGCGCTTGACCGAGCGGATGGTGCGATCGACGTTCGTGACGGCCTGGCGCTTGGCGACTTCGCCGACGAGTACCTCTCCACCCTTGGCGAACGCGACTACCGACGGCGTCGTGCGGGAGCCTTCGGCGTTGGGGATGACGGTGGGCTCGCCGCCTTCGAGGACGGCGACGCAAGAGTTGGTGGTGCCGAGATCGATACCGACTGAACGTGCCATGGTTGTTCTCCTCCTTTGTTGTGAACTATGAAAGATCATCGAGAAGCGCTGGCGTGGCCGGTGCGCTCTCACGTCATCTACTGTTCCAGACTTCGGGGTTCTCGTCGATGGGTGGCGACACCCAAAGTGGCCGAGATGATCCCCACTGCCTCACTCCGCCTCCTTGGGCGAGTGAGCGGGGCGATCAGAGCCCTGAAGACATCACGAACAGCGAAGCTGCTCCGCACGGGCAAGGACCGCGTCCGGAGGCGGAAGACTGCGGTTGGGCCGGAAGACGAGTTCGCCGCCGCCGGCCTTGGATGGCTGGCATCAACGACCTTCGGGTCGTGATCGAGCACCGACGCCGTGCCCGACGCGCGGGGTCGGAACCTCGCGGAGTCAGTCGCTGGCAAGCGTCGCGGACACCGTAAGCTCCCTGCCGTCGCGCACCACCAGCAGGTTCACCGATTTCCCGACGGGAAGTCCCCTCACATGCCCTACCAAGGACAATGCCGAGGTGGTTGCAACACCGTCGATGCTGATGATGTGGTCTCCGACCTGTAGACCTGACTTGTGGGCCGGGCTACCGACAACCACCGAGGCGACCATGGCACTTCGGATCCGCTGCGTCCCCCGTGCTGCGATGCCGTCTGCCACGGAGATCCCCAGCTGGGCGTGATGGGCTCTGCGGTCACGGATGAGCTGCTGGGCCACCATGGACACCTCGTCGGACGGAATCGCGAACCCGATGCCGATACTGCCGCTGCCAGGCCCCAATGTTGCGATGGATGAGTTGATGCCGATCAGTTCGCCACAGCCATTGACAAGAGCACCACCCGAATTGCCCGGGTTGATCGGTGCTGAGGTCTGGATCGCGTTGGTCACTGTCGCGACGCTCGGCCCGGTACCCTGCTCGGAGGCAGCCACTGGACGGTTGAGGGCGCTGACGATGCCGGTGGTCACAGTCCCTGCCAGTCCCAGCGGGTTGCCCACGGCCATCACCGGCTGCCCGGTGCGCACTTCGGCCGAAGTGGCAATCGGGATCGGGGTGAGCTTGGTGTCCTGCACCGTGAGCACGGCCAGATCAGTGATCGGATCACGACCGGCGATGGTGACGGGCTGGACGCTGTTGTCGGACAGGGTGACCGACACGTCGCTATCAGTGGCATCACCCACCACATGGGCATTCGTGACGATGTGGTGCTCGTCAACTGCCACCCCCGAGCCCTCGCCCACCGGGTGGCCGCCGCTGGAGACCTCCACGGACACCACGGACGGGCTCACCTTCTCAGCAAGTGTCGTCCAGGACGGATCGTCGATGCTGCACGAGGTAACAGAGCTGTTACCCGAGGTCGGACTTGTGAGGGGGCTGTTGGACGCCACTGGTGCTGGCGTCTTCACGTCTTCGGGGTTCATCGGCGCGGTGGCACTACAGGAAGTGAGCGGAATCAGTGCGGTCATCGCAATGGCTGCTGCCACAGTGCGCGCGGGAAGGCTGTTTCTCATCATGGCGAGACTCCTAAAAGAGACCGAGTTGTGGTTGGAAGGGTCGTAGGCGTTTGCCTGGTCGGTCAGCTGTTCTTGGCCGCACGCCACACGGCGATGGCCGCTGCAACTTGGGACATGCCGAGAACCAGCAGCGACATGCCGGCCCAGAGCCCGATGGTGATGATCGCAGCGGCGTGGTTGAAGATGAACCAGATGCCTGCCAAGACCAGCAGAACGCCAGCCAGGACGTACAGCCAGCGACGCCGAGCAGTTTTCTCGGTCATCAGGCCCAAGCCACACATGATGGTCCATAGGCCAACGGCGGCAGCGATGAACGACAAGGTGAGATCAGGCAGGAGGACGATGAGTAGGGCTAGTGCGACGCCCAGGGCCCCCACTCCGCCTCGCAGCCACCGCAGGACGCCGTAACAGCGCCATGCGCCGATCATCGCCGAAATTGACTCGACGAGCAGAAAGGCGCCGCAGAACATCACCAGGGATTGCAGGGTTAGCCCTGGCCACCAGATGAGCATGAAACCGAGCAGGATCAGCAGTGCTGCACCAAACAGCTCGATCAGGGCCAGTGTGCGAAAAGTCTTGGACATGGAAAACCTCCGAGGGTCGCTCAGGACAGGGATCGCGACAAGAAGGCCCGCGCAAAGCAGGCCAACCGCCGATGATGGTCAGCGAGGCCCGGCACATGGCCATGAACCCCGCACGTCCCATTCCAGCCCTGACCACGGCCGATCACCATCGGTGCTAACACCCACAACGGACTGACCACACATGCACAAGCTGGGGATAGCTGCCGTGCCGCTGTGTCCGGTTCAGGGCTCGATGAGTCCGACGCGGATGGCGTAGCGGGTCAGTTCGAGGCGATCCTTCATCCCGAGCTTCTCCAGCAAGTTGGCACGGTGCCGTTCGACGGTCTTGGGGCTGATGAACAGCATCTCGGCGATTTCTTTGCCGGAGTGGCCCTCGGCGATGAGCTTGAGGATCTCCTCTTCGCGGGGGGTCAGGAGCCGGTCGCCTTCGTTGGCTTGGCCGCGCTGGACGTACTCGCGGATGATGGTGGACATGGCACCTGGGTAGAGGAAAGGCTCGCCTCGCACGGCTGCGCGGCACGCGTTGAGCAGGTCCCGGTCTGCCATGGACTTGTGCACATAGCCGGCTGCACCGGCCTTGAGGGCCTCGAACAGGTACTGCTCGTTGTCATGCATACTCAGGATCAGCATTTGGGTAGGCAGCTTGCGCTGGGACACTTCGCGAGCAACTTGCAGCCCGGTCATGCGGGGCATGGTGATGTCGAGAATAGCGAGGTCGATGTCGCCGTGGTTGATGCGATCCAGTGCTTGGGCTCCATCAGCCGCTTCGGCTACGACGGTGAAGTCGGGTTGGGGGTCGAGCATCATTTTCACGCCTTGGCGCAGCAGAGTGTGGTCATCGGCCAGCAGCACGCGAGAGATTCGGGTTGTCGGCGTGTGCATGGTCATTCCTTTGGGAGAGTGTCGAGGTTGATGCGCAGTTCGATGCGTGTGCCACCGTCGGGATTGTCGGCGACGTTCAAGTTTGCGTTGATGGATCGCGCGCGATCTCGCATGCCCGCCATGCCGGTGCCGGGTATAGCCTCACCAAGGCCCTTGCCGTTGTCTGTTACGACCAGTTGGACGAGGTTCTCCCGGTGGGTGAGAGACAGGGTCACCACACTGGCACCGGAGTGTTTCGCACAGTTGGTCAGAGCTTCCTGAGCAACCCGGTAAACCACCAGCTGTGCAGCCCAGCCCAGGTCGGGGACGGGGTTGATCTCGCGGCGCACGGCCATACCGGTGGCCTCGGCGTGAGCTGTGGCCAAAGACGTGAGCGCACTGACCAGGCCGATGTCGGCCAACACGCTGGGGCGCAGGTCGGCGGCCAGTCGCCTGACGGTTTGCAGGCTGGTCCGAACGGCATCCTGCGCCATGGCAATCTTCTGCTGGCTATGCGGGTCATCTTGAGCGGACTGCAACAAGAGCAGTGCGTAAGTGAGGGTCTGTCCGACGTCATCATGGAGCTCACGGGATAAGCGAGCACGCTCCAACTCCTGACCCTCGATCAGAGCCGAAACCGTCGCACGACGTTGCGCGCGCAGGCGTTCGACGAGGGCATTGTGGGCCGCCACGATGCCGTCCAGCTCGGGCAGATCGGGCGCCGTCTCGATGCGGCGTGCCGCATCGAGGTTTGTCGTGGCCTCAATGTCTTGGGCGACGCGGATGAGTGGGGATAGCCCATGCTTGATGATGGGCCAACTGATGAGGGACAAGACAATCACTCCAGTGATGACCCAGGCGATCTGCCCGGGAGTGGGTGGATAACTTATCGTGATCGGGGAAGCGATCAGGATAGTGGTCATCACTACGAAGGCACCCACGACCATGGCCCAGATACGTCTCTGTAAACTCACCGAATGCCCCTCTCTAAGGGTGAGCCGCTTCCCGAGGCATCGCCACCTGCTCTGGGGACCTTGCCAAGCGCTGTATCGGGAGTCTGTTCGGTCAGTCTATCGGGTAGCGGATCCGTCAGCCTGACCTACTTCGACGGTGTTGGCCACCACCGCTACCGGCGAGGTGGACAACCGGAGCAACAGGCGGTTCTCAGAGCGCTCTCGTTCGACAGAGCGACTGGCGTGTTGGCTGCTCACGACAGTCAGGCTCGCTTCCGATGCCTTCGCGAGCAACGCGTCAGTCAGCTCGTGGGCTGAGACCTCCACATCAAAGGTCTCGGGGAGGTCGCTACCTAGGACCCGGGTGAGGACCTGCACGGTCTGGAGACGCGCCCGGTCGGGGCCTTGCCCCTTGTCGTCGACAATGACCTTCAGCCGGGCCCCGGTGCGCCCCGCGACGGATACGGCGAAACGAATGCTGGCAGGGCTTGGGCGCTCGGCGTCGAGGCCTAACACAAGAGGGCGCTCCAAGGTGTTCCAGGTGGTGGAGGGGAGCACCACCACCGGACCGGCAGCCTCCTGGAGCACGGCTTCGGCCGCGGCGTCCACAATCGGGAGGACGGGCGAGCCCTGACCACGGGACGCGACGACGACCATGGCCGCGGTGCGACTCGCCTGGACCAATGCTGGGGCCAGCATTGATTCGACACACATCAATGTGCCGCTTTCGCCCAACATTTCCCGCACATCGGGCGCCAGCCCTTGGGTGTAAACAATGCCCAAGGGCCAGTGTCCGGCGCGAGCGATGTCCCGGGCCCACACGGCGGCGGCGATCGAGGTCGACGAACCGTCGACGCCGACCACGACGTGGTCTGTGAAGTCCATGGTGATTTCCTCCTGCGATTCCTCGTGCGATGCGAACGGATGGACGAGGTGAGGGTCAGCCTCTGTTCCTTCCTGGCCATACAGTCCTTCCTGTCCACGCAGCAAGGATCGCCGACGAGGACGGCCCAGATCCATAGATCTGGTCGCACATGGGCGTCGTCCCCCACTGCAGTGAGGGCCAACCCCCAAATGCGGCCGAAGCGCTTGACCCGGAGCCGCACCGATGCCCACCATCGAAGTGCGTCAGGTTTTCCTGTTGGGTCTGCCGGTACAGCCGCTGACGGCCCGCCGAGAGCCCTGGCGCCACAGCCTCGCAGCGGCCCGCCCCGCGCGGGCGCATACCAGTCCCGATCCGAAGGAGAAGCACATGGACACCGAGAAGCTCACCACGATGAGCCGGGACGCGGTCTCGGCCGCCGTCCGCAACGCATTGGCGGCCGGCAATCCCTCGGTCGAGCCCGTTCACCTACTGCATGCCTTGCTGATGGTCCCCGAGAACTCAGTGGGGCCACTACTGGAATCTGTTGGTGTCGACCCGGCCCAGATTGACCAGCGCGCCCAGGCTGCCATCAGCAAGCTGCCCTCCAGCCAAGGCAGCTCGGTAGCCCAACCGCAACTGTCCGGTTCCTTCGCGCGGGTACTCGCCGACGCGGAAATTCGCGCCGACAAGCTGGGCGACTCCTACGTCTCCACCGAGCACCTGCTCATTGCGCTGACGTCCATCCCGTCTGAGGCACAGACGATGCTGGTCGGTGCAGGGGCGACCACAGAGAAACTGGAAGAAGCCTTCGCAGGCGCACGGGGCGATCGCCGTGTCACCAGCCCCGAGGCCGAAGGCGGCGAGTCCGCCCTCAGCAAGTACTCCGTCGACCTCACCGAGCGCGCCCGCGAGGGCAAGCTGGATCCGGTGATCGGCCGCGACCAGGAGATCCGCCGCGTCGTGCAGGTCCTCGCCCGGCGCACCAAGAACAACCCAGTCCTCATTGGCGAGCCCGGCGTCGGCAAGACCGCCGTCGTCGAGGGCCTCGCGCAGCGCGTGATCGCCGGTGACGTGCCCGACTCGCTGAAGGGTCGTCGCGTCGTCAGCCTCGACCTCAGTTCCATGGTGGCCGGGGCCAAGTACCGCGGCGAATTCGAGGAACGACTCAAGGCCGTGCTGAAGGAGATCAAGGAGGCCGAAGGCAAGATCATAACCTTCATCGACGAGCTGCACACGGTCGTCGGCGCTGGCGCGAGTGGTGAAGGTGCCATGGATGCGGGCAACATGCTCAAGCCGATGCTGGCCCGCGGCGAGTTGCGCATGATTGGCGCCACGACGCTGGATGAGTACCGCGAGCGCATCGAGAAGGACCCGGCGCTGGAGCGTCGCTTCCAGCAGGTGTATGTGGGCGAGCCATCGGTGGAGGACACCATCGCCATCCTGCGCGGTTTGCGCGAGCGCTATGAGGCGCATCACAAGGTGCGCATTACCGATGGCGCTCTCGTTGCTGCCGCGTCGCTGAGCAATCGCTACATCACCAACCGACAGTTGCCCGACAAGGCCATCGACTTGATCGATGAGGCTGCCAGCCGACTCCGCATGGAGATCGACTCCAGTCCTGAAGAGATTGATGCGCTGCGGCGACAAGTGGACCGGATGAAGATGGAGCAGTTCGCCATCAAGAAGGAGACCGACGCTGCCAGCAAGGCGCGCCTGGAACGGCTGGAACAAGAACTGGCGGATTCTGAGGAGAAGTTGCGGCTCCTGGAGAGCCGCTGGGCTCAGGAGAAAGCCGGACTCAACCGAATCGGAGAGCTGAAGACCCAGATCGATCAGCTCCGGATCGAGGCAGAAAAGGCCCAGCGTGTCGGCGACCTGGCTGCAGCAGCCGAGATTGCTTACGGGCGGATTCCGGCGCTGGAACGCGAATTGGAGCAGGCCAAGCAGGAAGAGAACGAAGAGAAGGCCAGTCGCATGGTCGCCGACGAAGTGACCACAGAGGACATTGCTGAGGTGGTCAGCGCCTGGACCGGCATCCCTGTCGGCAAGATGCTCCAAGGCGAATCCGAGAAGCTCCTCCACATGGAGGAACACATCAGCAAGCGCCTCATCGGGCAGAAGCGAGCAGTCAAAGCCGTTGCCGATGCTGTCCGGCGCAGCCGCGCTGGCATCAGCGATCCGAACCGGCCCACCGGCAGCTTCCTTTTCCTCGGTCCCACCGGCGTCGGCAAGACCGAACTGGCCAAGAGCTTGGCCGACTTCCTGTTCGACGACGAGACCGCGATGATCCGCATCGACATGTCGGAGTACTCCGAGAAGCACTCGGTCAGCCGCCTCGTCGGTGCCCCCCCGGGCTACGTCGGCTACGAAGAGGGAGGCCAGCTCACCGAAGCCGTACGGCGCCGCCCGTACAGCGTGGTGCTGCTCGACGAGGTAGAGAAGGCGCACCCCGACCTGTTCAACATCCTGTTGCAGGTGCTCGACGACGGCCGCCTGACCGACGGACAGGGCCGCACCGTCGACTTCCGTAACACGATCTTGATCATGACCTCGAACCTGGGCAGCCAGTTCCTCGCCGACACGAGTCTGGACACCAAGGCCAAGCATGAGGCCGTGATGGGCGTGGTACGGAGCGCCTTCCGCCCAGAATTCCTGAACCGGCTGGACGAAATCGTGATGTTCGACCCGCTGACCTTGGAGGACCTGACCCACATCGTCGACACCAACCTCCGCAAGATCAACGCCCGCCTCGCGGAGCGCCGAATCGTGATCGACGTCACTGACCGGGGCAAGGAATGGCTCGCCCGCAACGGCTTCGACCCCGTCTATGGCGCTCGACCGCTGCGCCGACTGGTGCAGTCCACCATCGAGGACCAGCTCGCCACAAAGCTCCTCGCCGGCGAGATCATCGATGGTGCTGTGGTCACGTTCGACGTCGATCCCGACACCGACCAGCTGCGCATCGACTGAGCCCAAAAGCGAGGCCGGGGTCTCCTCACTTGGGACCCCGGCCTCGTGCTGTCCTGCTGCGTTGAGCCTCAGCCACCGGTGCTGTCGGCTGCAACCGCCCTCAGTGCCCGTCGCAGCTGATCGATGCAGATCACCCGCTCGCTAACAAACAGTTCCCGGTCATCAGCCACCCGGCGGACGGTGACCTCCGTGCGCTGAATCTCCAAGATATGGGTGACTCCACGAGCCGCCAACTCCAAGTGTGAATCCCCGAACTCGCCAAGATCCACCGCTACCACCTGGTCTCGATGGGTCAGCACCAGACCCTGAATCGCACGCACCGCGCCCAATCCCGAGCCGCCGTCCAAGCTTCCATGGCCAGTCTTCGACAAGCTGAACCCCTCAAGACTCGCCGCCTCCTCCAGATAGGCCCGAGCCCGATCCCGGAAGTCCAGGGCATCACTGGCCAGCTCACGCATCTCATCTGATCCGTCGCAGGCAATCTCCTCCAGCTGCTGCGCGGACATCTCGTCCAACACCGCCTGAACCTCCAAGCGCTGCTCCGTGAGGTGTTTCAGCGTTAATGTCCGCTTCGGGCGTGCGGATCAAACCACATCCGGGTCCTCTGGGTTGGGTTGATTCTTCCGTTGGTTCCGGTTGTAGGCAAGTCGTGCCTGGGCTGCTCGTGCGAGCCCGTCGCGGCGGGCCTGTCGGATGGCCTCGCCGCGGCCGTGGTGCTCGTCGTCCGGAGTCACGTAGCCCAGCGCGGAGTGCAACCTGGTGGTGTTGTACTCGGTCCGGGCGACGTCGAGCTCGGCACGCAGGACGGCCGGGTCGGTGATCTTCGTCAGGTGCGGCCACTCGGCCTTGACGGTCCCGTTGAGGGACTCCACCCAGGCCTGGTCGGTCGGCGTCGAGGGCCGGCCGAAGTGCTGGGCGATGGCGTACATGGCCATGAACTTGCGTGTGTTCGCCGAGATCATCTGGGAACCGTTGTCGGAGACGGCGAGCAGGATCGGGGTGAGCGCGTCCTCCCCGTCCAGTTCCAGGTCCCGGCCCAGCGCCTCGGCCCGTTCCAGCGCCGGCTCCAGCAGCCCCTCGACCTCCAGGGCATGCTCGAACGCGAGCTGGACCTGGGTGTGGGTCTCCTCGGCGGAGACGACGGTGGTGATCCACTTGCGGGAGACGAGGTCCTCGACGAACAGGGCACCAACGCCGGCGGCGACAAAGTGCGTCGTGTCGTAGATCCAGATCGACCCAGGGGTGTAGGAGGCCCAGTCCGGGAACGGGCGCCGCTGACCGCGTGGCGGCCGCGGTGGGTGACGAAACCGCAGGTCATGGTCGTTCAGGACGCGCCGCACCGTGGACGGGGCGGCCCAGAACAAGCCCTCGTAGGAGCCGCGGTGCGCCAGCCGGCGGTGGGAGAAGTCCTTCTCGCCGAAGGTCTCGAACGCGGACACGATCGCCTCGACCTCGGCCGGCCTCAGCGCGTTGACGCTCGCGCCGGGACGAGCATCGACCAGCCCGGCGGCGGCGTCGGTCTCCCGACGGCGGGTCCACCGGCGGGCCCGGCGCACGTCCAGGCCGAGCACCGCGCACGCCTTCTCCACCGGCCAGCCACGATCGGTGGCATGCTCGACCAGGCCCAGCAGAGCGCCCTTCGTGGCGGCGTCGACCCGGGCCGGCACGGGTGCCGTGGGCATCAGACCCGCCCCCCTTTTCCCTCGACGAGCGTCAGCTTCACCGCCAGCTCCTTCACCGCCTCCGAGAGCCGTGCGATCTCGGCGTTGGCCTCCTCCAGCTCGAAGTCCCGCTGGCTCTTGCCCGGCGAGCCGGGCCGGGAGGCGGCCAGCGCAGCCAGCGCACCGTCCTTGGCGACCTGCCGGACCCGGATGACCGTCGACCGGTCCACCCCGGCCTCGGTCGCGGCCTGGGCGATCGTGACCTCGCCACGGACCAGCCGCAACCAGATCTCATACTTCGCCGACGGCGACAGGACCTTCTTCGGCCGCCGCTTCCTCGGTACCGAGGCATCGTTGCTGCTCATCGTGCACCCTCCTGAAGGTGTCACGAGGACCGTACCGATGTGGTCTGATCCAGCGCGTCAAACCGGACACGAACGCTCAATCAACTCACGCTCCAGCCCGAATGGGTCGTCATCGAGAACGTCTGCGGGCTGCTGTCCTCACCCGCGACACGGCCAACCGCACAAGGAGACGACCATGGAAAACGCAACCCCGACGATGCAACCCCCGACGGCGCAACCCTTCGCGGCATGGAACGCGACCCGTGGCACCTGGGAGACAACGCAGCTCGACCTCTACGGGCTCTCGGCGCCGTTCTCGGCGATCTGGCCGACCTGCGGCTGGATGCGCGATGGATCGGCCTACCGGCTTCCCTTGTCGGCGCTCCTCACCAACGCTCCCGCATCTTCGCCCTCGCCCGGCGCACTGTTCCGCACCCCACTGGCGACCAGGTGCGAGCACGACGAGGGACGATCGCACTGTCTCACCAGATCATCGACTTCGCCCTCCACGGACCGGCTGGCTCACCGAGCAGGAGAGGCGAATCGGAGACGCTGTGGTCCCTGATCGACGGGCTGTTCAGCGCTGGGGACGCTACGCCGACGCCATCACCCGTTGGGAACACGTCACCAGACGCCCCGCGCCAGCGCCAGCCCTCCTGAACGAAGCCGACGGCCCTCGCCCAGCACCGGCGTTCGTGGAGTGGCTGATGGGCCTGCCCGCTGGATGGGTCACCGATGCCCATGAGCTGACGCAGAACCAGCAGATCACCGCGCTTGGCAACGGAGTGCTACCTCTCCAGGCGGTGTCCGCACTGTCGCTGCTCGCCGCGTGAACGTCGGCTACGCGAGAGCCGCGTCCTCCGGTGCGCCCGGTGTTGTTCCCAGAGCGGCAAGTAGGCGGGTCCGGATTCGCTGCTTGCGCTCCTCGAAGAACGACGTGAAGTCGGCCAGGTCGAGCGGAAGACCGTCGAGGTCGTTCTCGGCAAGGTAGGTGGCTCGCTTGTCCTCGCTCGGGAAGGCGGTGCCGATCCACTCCGCAGGCAGGCCGTCCTGCTTCTCGATGTTGGCGGTCCCGGCGAGCAACTGGAGGTTCGGCAAGAGGTTCACGACCGCCAGGTAGTCGTCGACGCTGTCGAGCGGGACACCGGCGTCGAGAAGTCTCTTCTTGGTGAAGCGGGACTTGGGGAAGATGTGATCCTCGTGGAACTTCTTGCTCAGGTCCAGCCCCGGGTACAGCACGGACAGCACTGAGAAGGTCCGCTGGCCCGCGTACTTGAGGTTGAGCAGTTCGTCGATCTCGGCGTTGTCGAACGCGAGGCTCTTGCCCACGGCCGCCATCGCCTCCTCAACCGCCGCAACCGGGAAGCCGTTCGTCGAGTTGGTGCGGAGGACATCGCGGATGCGGGTGAGGAGCGTGTCGAGCCCCGACCCCCAGATGCCGCGCTTGACCAGCGAGCGGGTCACCCACCGTTGGAGGGCGAGCCTGTCGGCCGCGTCCGCGGTGGAGTCGAGGTAGGAGTTGGACTGAGTGAAGCTTCCCGGACTTCTGAGGAAAGTCATAGTTTCGAGAATCGGGTAGGATCACATCATGTCAGGATCGAAGTACAGTCCGGAGTTCAAGAACTAGGTCGTTCTTGAAGTCGTGGACAAGCATCGCACCATCAAAGCCGTAGCAGAATCATACAATCTTGTCGCTCAGACTGTCGGCGTATGGGTCAAGGAGTATCGCAAGAAGAATCCGGACCCGGAAACCGAGAACCTCACCAGTGCCGAGTCGGCCGAACTCGAACGGTTGAGGAAGGATCTCTGTGAGGCCCGGATGGAGAACGAGTTCCTAAAAAAAGCGGCAGCCTTC
>NZ_AUHZ01000017.1 GCF_000423445.1 Acidipropionibacterium thoenii DSM 20276
CCGCGTCGGGCAGTTCTTCGGCGGCGGCGGTCTTGAACCCGGTGAATCCGTCCATGGCGACGACCTCGATCCCCTCTCGCCAGGGCTTCGGTCTGGCGGCGAGCCAGGTCTTGAACACGGCTTTCGAGCGTCCGGCGACCATGTCCAGCAGCCGTGCCGGGCCGGTCTTGTCGCGCACCGGGGTCAGGTCGATGATCACGGTCACGGACGTGTCGCCGTGGCGGGTGTGTCGCCACACGTGCTCGTCGACGCCGATCGTGGTCACGCCCTCGAACCGCGCCGGGTCATCGATCAGCCGCCGGCGGCCCTCGGCGAGGATCGCGTCGTTCGCGGCGGACCAGGACACCCCCAGCCCTGCCGCGACACGCGTGACCGAGAGATGATCGAGGACCAAGCCCGCCAGCCCCCACGCCAACCCACCGCGGGAGATCTTCGCCCGTACCGGCGCGGCGGCCGTGGTGTCCTGCCGCCAGACCCGCCCACACCCGCAGCATTTGTAGCGCCGGACCCGGATCAGCAGGGTCGTGGGCCGATGCCCGAACGGCTCATGCGCGAGCCGACGGATCACCGTGTCGCGCGGGGCGCCCTCGCATCCACACTCGCGGCACCACCGGTCCGGCTCCACGACACGGCACTCGATCACCGCCCGATCCGGGTCCAGACGCTGCCCGACAGCCTCCAGGCCGAGCTCGTCGAGACCGCAGAACGTGGTCAGGCAAGGTGTAGTGAAAGTAGGGTGTGACACGTCGAGGTCTTCCGGCAGATGGCGAGTGTGAGAACTTCCATCCTCAGGGAGACCTCGACCCCTACCCGGCCACCGACACGCTCAACCCGCTACACCCTCGTTCGTGAAGAGCCATCAATGATGACCACCGCATCCGAAGATCACCGGGAGCATGTGGACGCCACTCGGGCACCTCGTCAGGTGCTTGCGGTGTCGCGGCATCGGCCCTGTCCCAGGTACAGCGCCCGGGCCTGCCTGCTTCTCGCGACGCTGGTGGCAGTCACGGCCTGTGGCGTGACCGACGACGCAGGCTCCTCACGGTCGGCCGGAGGCGCTCCGTCCACCACGGCCTCCAGCACCCCATCCGCGAGCCTCACGCCACTGCCCGCGTCGACCCGCGATGGCACCGTGGAGGTTGACTCCGGAGGACGCGTGTTTCCATACGCGATCAGCAGCGGGTCCACGGATATCCCGGGAGTGATCGACCGCACGACTGCCGCACAGTCTGCGCTCAGGAGCTTCCACATGGACTCCGTCATCAGGGGCACCTCGGCATCCATCACACAGTCCGCGACGGTGGTTGTCGACGTCGATCAGTCCGGTACCGTCAGAAGGACCCATGTCCGAGTGGATGGTTCTGGCGAGAAGACGGACGTGGTCACCGTCGGAGCGAAGGTCTGGGTCCGCGACGGACAGGGCTGGTCCGCCTCGAACGAGAAGAATGACGTGGATCTTGGAACGCTGGCCAATCCCTTCTCGCGGTATCTCGATATCGCTGTCTTCGCGGACACCGCCTACTAGGGATCGGATCGATTCGGGCATCACTTCTCTGTCGACCTGAAGCCGGGCGAACTGAAGAGATATCTCCGCCTGTATGGCGAGGAGGAAGACGTCTCCGCCTTCGTCGGCATGGTCTCGCTGCGATATGACCTGTGGACCAACGACGCCTTCGTCGCCACCAGGTCCGTGATGGTCACCAGAGGCGATGACATGACGACCACCACGACCGTGCTCTCCAGACTCAACGAGCCGGCATCCACCCCGAAGGTCGGATAGCCAAGTGTTGGACGGCGTTCGTAGACTCCGGCTGTGTGCTGAGCCAGGAGATGCGATGAGTGATACCCCCGATCAGATCCAGGGGACAGCCGACGGCGAGTCCGCCGAGGAGCCGCTGCCGCCGCCTCACGAGAAACTGATGTGGGTTCTCGTGTGGGGGATGGGGATCATCTGCGCGATCATCCTCATCGTCTGGGCGGGCATGCTGCTCTTCCTCAACTGATTCGCCCACAGCAGCGCTCACGGCACGGCGAGCTCAGAACAGCGTCTCGGCCGGCTCGATGAGAGTGGGATCACTCGGATCGATCCGGCGGACGTTGTTGACCCGCGGATCCACCCGATAGCTGTCCAGGGTGGTCGCGATCTGCTCGGCCTGGGCGCCGGCCAGCTGCACCAGCCCCTCAGCCTGGTCCAGATCCAGCTTTTTCGGGTCGAGCCACTCGTCCAAGGCGTCCTCGGCGAGGAAGACCGGCATCCGGTCGTGGATCTCGCCGGCCCGGTCGGTCCCGGTGGTGGTGATGATGGCCGTCGTCGTGGTGGAGACGCCCTCGGTGCTGGGCGTCGAGGTGATCGCGGCGGCGTTGAGCAGCTGCCCGTCGGCGTGGATCCAGTGCGGGATCTTGGTCTTCGCCTTCCCCGGTGTCCACTCGAAGTAGCCGGTCATCGGGACGATCGCGCGATGGGACCGAAAGGACGTCCGGAACATCCCGTTGGTCGCCACGGTTTCCAGCCGGGCATTGATGGGACGCGGTCCGCCCGCCTTGGCCCAGAACGGCCGGAAACCCCAGGTGGCCGGCTCCAGGGTCCGGGCTGCCGCCGGCTCCCGGGTCTCTGGTTCGATCTCGTGGGGTGCCTCCTCGGGCACCGCGATGAGGATCGGGATGGTGGTCGAGGGGGCGACCGAGTAGGTCGGCGTCCACCCCTCGATGTCCCTGCCGATCGCCTGGTAGACCCTCATCAGATCGGTCGCCCCGACATTCAAGCCATACCGTCCGCACATCGGCGCCTCCTCGGGTCCGCGGCTTGATCCACTGCGTGCTTGCCATCCAGTGTGACGCAACGCCGGCGCGGCCCGGGAGGAACCCGGGCCGCGCCGGCGGCATCCATTTCTCACTGCGCTTCACCACAGGGTGGCTGCGCTGCTCCGACTCAGTGGTTTCGCTGAGACTTTCCAGCGTGCTCGGTCATCAGCCGCTTCTCCTCGGGACCGATCATGGCCAGCAGCACGATGGCCACCACAACGACCCCGACCATCGAGCCGTAGGTGACCCCCCAGCCGAAGTGCTGGGCCAGGAAGCCCACACCGGAGGAGGCCATCGTCGCTCCCAGGACGTATCCGAACAGTCCGGTGAAGCCGGCAGAGGTGCCGGCCACGTTGGCCGCGGACATGTCGATCGCCTGCAGGCCGATGAGCATCACCGGGCCATAGATGAAGGCGCCGATGAAGAACAGGAAGACCATCAGCAGCCAGTACGGGGTTCCCACCGGGGCGAGCCAGTAGGCGGCCAGGAAGACCCCGACGCCAATCAGGAAGGTGACGCCGGTGCGGGTGCGGTTGCCACCGAAGATGTGATCGGAGATCCAGCCGCATGCCAAGGTGCCGACCAGCCCGGCCAGCTCGAACAGCGAGAACCCGGCGATACCGCCCGAGACAGAGGCCCCGTGGACCTCGGACAGATAGGTCGGGACCCAGTTCAGGACCCCATAGCGCAAGGTGTAGACGAAGACATTGGCGAAGGCCAGTAGCAGCATCACCTTGTTCTTGAAGACGTGCTGGACGACGACCTGCCAGTAACTGCGCGTCTCCAGCTCGGAGGTGTCGGTCTCGACCTTCGCCGGGTCGTCGCGGAACTCCTCGATCGGGGGGAGCCCGACCGATGCCGGGGTGTCGCGGATCAACAGGAAGGCGACGATGGCGACCACGATGGCCACCAGGGCCGGCAGCCAGAAGGCGGCGTGCCAGTCATTGGCGGTGATGGCCAGGCCCCAGGCCGAGACGGCGCCGACGCCCATCCCTCCGACGTTGTGGGCGCAGTTCCAGATCGAGGTCTTCCAGCCCCGCTCATTGGTGGAGAACCAGTGCACCAGGACACGGCCCGAGGGAGGCCACCCCATGCCCTGGAACCAGCCGTTGATGAACATCACGATCGCGAAGACAGCGATCGATGCCGAGACGGCGGGCACGAAGGCCACCGCCAGGTTCGCCAGGGCCGACAGGAACAGGCCCAAGGGCAGGAAGTACCGCGCATTGGAGCGGTCGGAGATCATCGCCATGAAGAACTTCGAGAAGCCATAGGCGATCAGGACGGCATTCGAGATGATGCCGATCCCCACCTTGTCGATGCGACCCTCGTCGAGCAGGATCGCCGAGACCAGGGAGATGTTGTTTCGGATCAGATAGAAGCCGGCATAGCCGAGGAAGATTCCCAGGAAGACCTGGAGGCGCAGCCGGGGGTACCGCCGCGTGACCTCGGCGTCGTCCAGCCGAGGGGCGGGCGGGGGTGCTGACAGCCAGGAGCGCTTTCGCGAAGCCGGTTTCTCAGTGGTGGACATGAATGGCAACTCCGGAATTCATGGTCGTCCGGTGTGGACGGCACTGTTCGACTCCTTATGTTTGCGGCTCGGGTCGGCCGAAGCGATGGTCTGTGGTGACAGATGGTCACAGCGCTGTGACCATCTGGGCCGGTGGCTCATCTCGTCGGCGGCGTTCGGTGCAGTCGGCGGTCGAGCGCCGGTGGTCAGGCCAGCAGCCACAGGTGGTCGGCTGCCAGCTTGAGTGACACCATCTGATGGCGCGCCAGCGGCTCGGACCACAGGTCCCCGGTACCCAGCAGGCTGCCCTGTTCGGTCTCGATGAGATACTCCATCGTCTCTCCGCGGTAACGCACCTCCTGAACGATGCCGACCAGGCCGTGGGGTGCGCTCCCACGCTCCTGGCGGGGCTCTCGCGCGGCGCAGCCGACCTCGTCGCGCTGACCGGTCGGTCCGAGCGGGTGGATCTGGAGACAGTGCGGGCGCACCAGCAGGGTGGCGGTGTGTCCCGGTTCCACAGTGACGCCGGGGGCCACCGGCACCACCAGTTCGTTGCCCAGCACGCGGATCCTCGCTCGCCGGTCATCACCTGGGCCGCAAGGGGGCACTGGGCCCAGGGTCTCGGCATCCAGGAAGGATGACCGGCCCAGGAACTCGGCGACGAAGGAGTTGGCTGGATGCTGATACATCTGGCGTGGCGTCCCGGCGCCGGCGACGCGGCCATGATCGAGCACGACGATCCGGTCGGCAGTGGCCAGTGCCAGCCCCGGTTCGTGGGTGACATGCACCACAGTGGTGCCCAGCCGGCGCCTCAACCCATCGATGAGGTCCAGCAGGACAGCCTTGAGAGCTTGGTCCAAGCCGGACAACGGCTCATCGAGCAGCAGCACCCGCGGCTGGGACACCAGCGCCCTGGCCAACGCCACCCGGCGCCGCTGACCCCTGGACAGCTCGTGGCTGTAGGCCCGCTCCAGGCCTGCCAAACCCAGCCTCAGCAGCATCACCTCCGCCTGGTCGGCCACCTGGAGAGGACTGAGGCGTGCGGCCCGCAGCGGGTAGGCGACGTTGTCGAAGACGGTCAGATCGGGGAAGAGGTTGTCCTGCTGGAACACGGTGGCCGTGGGGCGCCCCGCCGGTGGCACATCGCTCATGTCGCGACCCGCGATGAGCACTTGACCTTGGTCTGCGGCCTCCAGACCATTCAGAATCATCACCAGGGTCGACTTCCCTGAGCCCGATGGCCCCATCACGTCGATCAGCTGTCCGGGCTCGGCGATCAGGTCGACTCCGTCAAGAGCCGGTCGCGACATCCCGGGGAAGGTCTTGGACAGCCCGCGCACCTCGATCCGGCCCTCGCGATCCGGTCTCGATTCATGAGCGCGGCTCTCCACGCGATCAAGGCCGTGCCGGTCATCCTCACGCACGGCGTCCTCCTCCGATGCTCAGCCAGATACCGGAGGCCACCAGGGCAACGGTGATCGCCGTCACGGTGGACAGGGTGCATGCCTCAGTGAGTCGACCTGCCTCTACCTCGGTGACGATCTGGGCGGCGATGAATGGCGTGTCAGCACCAGTGAGCAGGATCACCGAGGGGACCGACGTCATCCCCATCGCAAACCCCAGCGCCGTAGCCGCGGCCAGCGCAGGGCGCAGCTGGGGGATGATCAACGGCCTCAGCATCCGCCGGGGGGCCATCCCCAGGCCGGCCGCGGACTGCCTGACCGGCAGCACCATCGCATCGGTGCGAGCTCTCAGGAAGGCCACCACGACAGGCACGAGGACCAGCCCCTGAACGGTCATCACGAGGACCAGGATCGTCGAGGTCGACTCCCCGCTCACCCCCGGCGCCTGCCAGATCGTCAGGGCGCCCAGTGCCAATGGCAGTGCGGGGGCCGAGGAGGCCAGCAGGATTGCTGAGATCGAACTGCCCCGGTGGAGCCCGCCGGTGGCCACAATGGCGCACCCGGCGAGGAGCGCGATTGTGGTGGCGCCGGCCGCGACGATCACCGAGTCGGCCAGCGCCAGCCCGTTGAGGCCCGTCAGCAGCCCGCGATAGCTCGACGCCGTCCAGCTCAGGCCACCCGTGGCGTCGATCACCGAGCCCAGCATCACTACCGGCAGGCTGAGGGCGTTGATCCCGGCCACCACCCAGGTCATTGCCACCATCGCGCGCTGCCAGGCAGTGGCGGGGCGACGCCGTCGGGTCCGGATCGCGGAATCCTGGTAGGTCAGGCTCCCGGAGTTCGATGAGATCGCTGATATCGCCAGCCAGGCGAGGATGCAGATGGCCAGCATCACCGCGGAGGTGGCGGCGGCCCCCACCATGTCTCCCTCACCGATCGCTGCCTCTCGAAGGCGGGTCGCCAGCACCTGGTAGGAGCCGCCCAATGCCAGCGGGTTGGCCACGTCGACGGCGGTGTTGGCCACCAGCAGCAGGAACACGGTGGCCAGCTGGGGCCACAGGTGCGGAAGGACGATGGCGTGCAGGATCTTCGAGGTCGGCAGGCCGAGGTCGCGGGCCTGGTCGATCAGTCCCTCATCGAGGGTGCGCAGGCCAGACAGGACCGCCAGGTAGGCCAATGGCATCATCGCCAGGGTGTCGGCCAGCACCAGGCCGGTGAACCCGTAGACCGATAGCCAGGATTCGCCGGTGAGCTGGGCGATGACACCGTTGTTCCCCCAGATCTGCAACAGGGTGGTGGAGGCTGTCACCGGCGGCAGTAGCACCGGGGCCAGAGTCATGCCATGCAGGGCGCCGCGCCCGGCGAACCAGTAGCTGTGGTGCACCGCCGCCATCATCGCTCCGACCGCGGTTCCCACCACCCCGACCGCCGTCGCCAAGCCGAGCGTTCTTCCGATCACCGGCATCTGATGGGTCACCACTCCTGCCAGTGCGGTTCTGCCGGCAGAGGTGAAAGGCGTTGCCATAGTGGGGTGCAGCAGGATCACGATGGGGATGGCCAGCCCCAGCCAGGTCACTGCCCGAAGGGCGGGGGTCAGAACTGGACGCCGGGGGCGGCGCGGCAACCCGGGTGGTGTTCGACGCGGCGGTCGACGCAGCCAGCGATGTGCGGTGCTGGCATCGGTGAGCGAATCTGCGCTCATCCCAGCACCTGGGTGCGGAACTGTTCAGTGAGATGTTGGCGGCGCCGGGCCCCTTCCTGCAGCGACAGTGCGACGATCCGATGGTCGGCCGGCAGCCGGAGACGCTGGTCGGAGGGCAGGTCGGAGCGGACCGGAAGCTGCCGGGAGTGGGAATGCTGCCCCAGCTCCTGGCCCTTGGCCGACAGGATGAAGTCCTCGTAGCGCCTGGCTGCCGAGAGTTGCCAGGCGTTGCGGTGGTCGGTGCCGCGCAGGATCGCCACCGCGCCGACCTCCCGGCCGGTGCCCTCACTGGGGTAGCTCACCACCAGATCGCGGTGTCCCTGGCCGATCTGCTTGACGCAGTGCTGGGTGAAGGTGATCGCGGTCGCCACCTCCCCGCGGGCCACCACACCGGATGGCGCCAGTCCCGAGGAGGTGTACTGCAGAACGTTGCGGTTGAGACGCCGCAGCCAGTCCATTCCCGCCTGTTCGCCACCCAAGCGGGCCACCTGGGTCTCGACCATCGTGTAACCGGTGCCCGAGAACATCGGGTTCGGGGCAGAGATGAGGCCCCGATAGCGGGGATTCAACAGGTCCTGCCACGAGGTGGGTATCGCAAGACCGTTGCGAGCCAGCACCGAGCGGTCCGAGCAGAATCCCATGATGCCCTGGTAGCTGCCGGTCCAGTACCCGTCCTTGTCGCGGGCGAAGGCGGGCACCTGCGACCAGCCGTGGGGGCGGTAGGCCACGAACAGTCCTCGGGCGGTGCCTGTCACATAGGCCTCCGAGGGTCCGCCGTGCCATACATCGAAGTGGTGGCCGGGCTGGCTGATGAGGGTGAGAGCCTCCCCGGCCGGGCGGCGGGTCATGGTGACCCGGATTCCGGTCTCGGCGGTGAAGGCGGCGCCCCACTCCTGGCAGATGTCATCGATCGAGGAGCACAGCACCGACAGCCGGGAACCTCGGGCATGGCTGACGACTCCACCCAGTGCCCATCCGACAACCGTGACCAGGATCAGGACACCGGCCACCCTGGGCCACCAACGGCCGGCTGCGCCCGGCCTGCGCCCGTGCATCGATCGGCCCCCAGCCCTGGCGGGGGTCCTGCCGACAGGCCTCCTGCCGTTTGGGATCGTCGGGAGTGCGTCCCTGCTGGGACCGGGAGGGTTCCTGTCGGCGCTCACTGGGGCCTCCCGGCGTCCGGCATCAGGTACCCCTCGCCGCGCACGGTGAGGATGAGTGCGGCTCCCTCGCCATCGAGGCGATGACGCAACCGGTAGACGGTGGTCTTGATCATCTCCTTGGAGCCCACCCCGGAGGCGGTGAACCAGACGTCGTTGAGGAGGACGGCCCAGGTGACGACCTCTCCCTTGTGGCGCATCAGGGTGGTGAGCAGCCGCAGCTCGAGGTCCGACAGATGAAGGTTTCGGCCGCGCCAGAAAGCGGCGCGAAGGGCGGTGTCCACCGTCAGCTCGCCGTTGGCCAGGGTCGTCTCATCGCTGGCCGGCACAGTGCGACGGAAGATCGCCTGGGCACGCAGCGCCAACTCCCGGGGACTGAAAGGTTTGGTGAGATAGTCGTCGGCCCCGGCCAACAGCCCTTTGATCCGATCATCGGTGGTGTTCTTGGCGGTGAGCAGGATCACCGGCGTCGCCGAGACCGATCGGACCCGTTCGCACAGGCTGATTCCCGAGGCGCCGGGAAGCATGATGTCGAGCACGATGATGTCGATGCGTTGCTGGTTGAACAGTTCCCAGGCGCGTTCGGCGTTGCGAGCCGTCAGGCACCGGAATCCCTGGGTCTCCAATGCGAAACTGACGATCGACAGCATCTGGGCCTGGTCGTCAACCACCAGCGCCAGTGGCTCTGGCGAAGGAGTCATGCCTGATCCTCCTTCGGGACGGCCGGGCAGGGGTGGATGGGAATGGTGCAGAAGATCGAGGTACCCCGCCCGGCCAGGGTGTCCACCAGAACCCGGCCGCCGTGGGCCTCGATGACCCGCTGTGTCACCATCATTCCCAAACCGGTGCCGTGGCTCTCCAGCGCGGTGAGATCGCCGGTGAATGGTCGGAACAGTTGCTCTCGTTCCGCCTGGCTCATCCCGGTGCCGTCGTCGGAGACACAGATGATGACGTAACCCTCGGACTCGGTCACCTGAACCGTGACCACCGCCCCCTCGCCGGCATGGCGCACCGCATTGTTGACCAGGTTCCACAGTGCCTGGCGCAGCAGATTGGCGTCTGCGGCGAGCATGATCCGTCGCCCGGAGTTCTGCATCTCCAATGGGGTGTGGGTGAGCCGACGCAGCTCGTTGACGGCGTCCCGGACCAGCCCGCGGATCTCCACCTGGCTGCGATGCAGTTCCACCAGCTGGGCGTCGACCCGGGCCTCGGCGAGCATGTTCTCGGCCAGCGCCGACATCTGCGCGGTGTTGTCGAGGATGGTCTCGACGAACTCGCGCTGGCGCTCGGTGAGCGGTCCCGGCGTCTCCTCGTTGAGCAGCTCGGCCGAGCCCTGGATGAGAGCCAACGGGGTGCGCACCTCATGGGAGAAGACGTTGGGACGCTCCATCCGGTGCGCGACCAGAGCCCGCAACTGCTGGTTGTCGCGCCGGATGAGAATCAGGCTGCGCCGTGCCCGGATCCACAGATCGGTCATCACGAGCCCGGCCGCGATCACGATGAGGAGGATCCACAGAAACGCGGGCACCGCGTCAGTATCCCATCCGGGTGAACGGGCAGTGGTTCAGACGATCGCCCTGTTGACGAAGTCGATCAGGGTGGCCTCGACCTCGGCCCGGGTGGCCGGCTCGTTGTGCACCTCGTGGCGGACCCCCGGGTACACGTGGGTCTCGACATCGGTGTGACCGGCGTCCCACAGCTGGTTGGCCACGTGAAGAGCCCCCTCGCCGTAGTTGGCGACGGGGTCCTGGTCGCCGGCCAGGATGAGCACCGGAAGGCCGGCCGGGATCGCGGCATACCAGGCGGGGTCGTTGACCTGGTCGTAGATCCCGGCGAAGTCGGAGACGAATCGCAGCGACATCGGCGCGCCGAAGTTGTTCAGCGGGTCGACGGCATGGTCGGCGACCACCCCGGGATCGGAGGCCACCCAGTCGGTCGGACCGGCGTCCACCCCGAAGCGGTCGGTGAAGCCGTCGAACATCTGGTCGGCGAACTCCTCGCCCGAGGCGGTGGGGTCCCCGGCGGCGATGGCGGCGGCCAGGCCGGCCCGGTCCAGGGTCTCCTCGATGCCGTGGATCTGCGCCGCGATCCCGCACAGCGCCAGTCCCGACAGGTCCTCGCCGAAGCGGGCGGCATATCCGCGGGCGATCATCGAGCCCCAGGAGTGGCCGAAGAAGACATAGGGCAGGGTCGGGTGGAGCTCGACGGCCAGGTCGTGCAGGGTCTTCTCGTCGGCCAGTACGGTCTCCACCCCGTTCTCCCCGGTGTCCTGCCACACTCCGGAGGCCGCGGCGGTCGCGCCATGTCCGGCATGGTCGTCGGCGGCCACTGCGAAGCCGGCATCCAGCAGGGAGGTGATCATGTGGATGTAGCGCCGGGAGTGCTCCCCCAGACCGTGGGCGATCTGGACGATCGCCCGGGGCGAGGTGGCCGGGGTGTAGATCCAGGCGTGGATCTCGTCACGCCCGTTGTGTGAGGCAAAGGTCACTTCATTGAGAGCCATCGATGCTTCCTCAGTGCTGGATTCGAGTCGATGCCCGCGGTCATCGTGGACGTCGCCACCCTAGTCGGGTCTCCCGCGGGGTGTGTGCCGTTCGCGGGTGCGCAAATCACTCCGCAGACGGGGCTTTGGGGTCGGTGCCGATGCAGGAACCCTCGTCTGCGGAGTGATCTGCGCACTCCGGGAGGTGGCCTCGGCGGTGACGGGTCCCGAGCGGGCCGGAGAGTGCGGTGGTCGCCCCGGTTCAGGCCCGCCAGCCCTCACGCGGATCGGTTCCTCACCCGGTCGAGGCCCTCAGCCGGTTCAGCTGCGCAGCTCATCCGAGACCGTCTTCACCACGGTGCGCAGATCCAGCCACCACTGGTCCCGGGGGCGCCGGTGGAGGGCGTCGACCAGGGAGGGCATGGTGTCCATCGAACCGGCCCGCAGATGGCCCTCCCGGATACCGATGAAGGAGGCATTGTCGGTGCCGGCGGCCAGCTCGTCGTCGATGAGGTTGAGGCCGCGGTAGGCGAACCGGGTGGCCATCAGCCGGTCGAAGGGGGACGGCGAGCCGCCCTGCTGCATGTGCCCCAGCACCGCGGTGCGCACGTCATAGAGCCCGTGGGACTCCTCCTCCATCACCCGGGCCAGGAAGTCGGTGGTGTAGTTGGCCGAGGCATTCTCATTGCGCACCGCCAGGAACAGTCGGCGTCCATTGGCGAAGGACTCCCGCAACCAGTGCATATCGGCGACCACGTCGTCCAGGCTGATGCCCTCCTCGTTGAGATAGATCCGTTCCGCGCCGGCCGCCAACCCCGACATCAACGCCAGGTAGCCGCAGTTCTTGCCCATCGTCTCCACCACGAAGCAACGTTTGGAGGCGATCCCGGACTCCTTGATCTTGTCCATCGCGTCGACGATGACGTTCAGCGCGGTATCGGCACCGATCGACAGCTCGGATCCAGGCAGATTGTTGTCGATGCTGGCCGGGATGCAGACGGTCGGGATCCGGAAGGCGGGGTAACGGTCCCGTTCGGTCGTCATCTTGTGGATGCCGTCGTAGGCCGAGTAGCCGCCCACGACGATGAGGGCGTCGATCTCGTTCTTCTCCAGGGACCGGCTGATGGCGTAGAGATCCTCGGTGCGGGGGACCTCGCGGCGAGTGCCGAGCATCGCGCCGCCCTCCCCGGCCAGCCCCTCGGTCTCCTCCCAGGTGAGCTCGGCGACCTCACCGGCAGCCAGCCCGATGAACCCGTTGTGGATCCCGATCATGTGGTGGCCGCGGGAGATCCCGAGCCGGGCGAGGCTCCGGGTGGCGGTGTTCATGCCTGGGGCCGGCCCGCCGGCCAGCATGATCCCGATCCGCTTGTCGGAGGCGATCGGCACGGTGCGCACCGGGGAGGCGACCTCGCTGAAGATGGCGTCCATCTCCACGAAGGAGCGGCCGCGCATCCGCATCGCCTCGCGGTAGTCGCCGGCCTTGATGAGCTCAGGCACCTGTTGGGTGTCGGCCACTGCCTTGACCAGGGAGATCCGGTCGATCCGGTTGGACCTGGTGGCGATCACCCGACCCTCGGAGTCGGGGGTGGCGGTGAGGACCTCGTGGACGGCGTTGTAGCCCAACCAGGTCGACGCCCACCGGTCGTAGGCGCTCGGTGTCCCGCCGCGCTGGACGTGGCCCAGGATGGTGACCCGGGCGTCCTCGTTGAGCCGGTCGGTGAGCACCTGGCGGACGTAGTCGGCCTTGATCGGGTTGCCCTCGCGGTCGGTGGCCCCCTCGGCGACGATGACAATGGAGTCGCGGCGTCCGGCACGTCGCCCCGCCTGCAGGTCGGCGCACATCCGGTCCTCCCAGCCGGGCTCCGGGGGCTGCTCGGGAACCAGCACGAAGTCGGCCCCGCCGGCCACCGCGCTCATCAGCGCCAGGTAGCCGCAGTGGCGTCCCATCACCTCGACCACGAAGGAGCGCTGATGGCTGGCGGCGGTGGAGGCCAGGTCGTCGATGGCGTCGACGATGCGATGCAGGGCGGTGTCGGCGCCGATCGTCATGTCCGAGCCGACCAGATCGTTGTCGATCGAGCCGACGATTCCCGCGATCATCAAGGTGGGGTGCTCGTGGGCGATCTCAGGGGTGAGATCGCCGCCCTCGACCAGCTCGGCGATCAGCCCTGACCACTCGTTGCGCAGCAGGTTCAGCCCGGTGAGCGAGCCGTCGCCGCCGATCACCACCAACCGGTCGATGCCGCGCTCCAAGAGGTGCTTGACGGCCTTGAGGCGCCCGGAACGCTCTCGCATCTCCTTGCACCGGAAGGTGCCGATGACGGTGCCGCCGCGGTTGAGGATCGAGCCGACGTCCTCCCAGTCGAACAGCTTGATGCCGTCGCCGCCGTCGATCATCCCCTGGTAGCCCTCGTAGATGGCGTACACCTCGGCGCCCACGCTCAGCGCCGAGCGCACCACCGCCCGCACCGCAGCGTTCATCCCCTGGGCATCGCCGCCGCTGGTGAGGATGCCGATCTTGACGCCGTGGCCGTCGGGCAGAGCTGGGGTGGCATTGATGTCCTCGAAGCTGTGGTGGTCATCGTTCCAGTCGTCACTACGCACGCTCCCAGTCTGCCGTGCCGAGGTGACGAGCAGGTGTCATGGGGGAGGGTGTCTTCAAGGCCGGGGAGGCCGCTCGGCGTCAGCCGGGTGCGGGCTGGGCCGCGCGGAGCCTCCCCGCGGGGGAGGCCGGGGTTGTCAGGCCGACTTGCGGACCGTGATGCTCCAGCTGGCCTTGCCGACCTTGCGGAAGTCGGTGACGTCGTGGCCCGCCTCGGCGGCCCAGGCCGGGATGGCGGTGGTGGCCTGGGTGCAGTCGAAGTTGATCACCAGATCGTCTCCGACCGGGATCTGGCTGATCGCCTCACGAGCCTCGATGAGGGGGAAGGGGCAGACGTTGCCGCCGGTCTCCAGGATGTGGGTGGCCATGGTGTTCTCCTTGGTGAGTGGGTTGGTGGTCGAGTTGGCTGTGGGGTGGCCCTGGTGCCGGGTGGGCTCCAGGTCGGGTGGGCTCCAGGTCGGGTGGGCTGACCGGCGTCAGGCCGACACCGGGACGCGAGCAGGTTCCGGCGCAGCAGGGGCGCTGGTCAGGGTGTGCGGCACGCTGCGGGCCGCCCGCGGCTGGAGGTAGCGCACCGCCAGTCCGACGCCGAGGAAGGTGAAGCCGAAGGCCAGCCAGCCCTGCCAGGCCAGCTGGGCGGTCTCGACCATCGAGTTGCCGATGGTGCAACCGCCGGCCAGGGAGGCGCCGATACCCAGGCCGATGCCGCCGATCGCCGAGCGGATCGCGGTCCCGGCGTCGGGCACTCGGACTCGGAACTCGCCGCTGGCCAGAGCCGCGATCGAGGAGCCGAAGAGGATGCCCAGCACCAGCCAGACCCCCCAGTCGATGCGGGTGGAGTCGCCGGTGGCGAACCAGTTGGCCAGGTTGGCCGAGGGGGTGGTGATGCCCAGGCCGGCCTGGCGTCCGCTGGCGAAGCTCAGCGGGTAGGCGACGATCGCGACGGCCGAGATGATGAGGGCGGTCGCCAGCGGGTGCCACGGCTTCTCGAACAGCAGGTGTGCCAGGCCGGTGCGGGTGGGCGGCAGGGTGGCGACGGTGCGGCGGGGCCGGGTGAGTTCCCGGTAGACCAGGTATCCGGCGACGATCACGAGGACCGCGACGACGATCCACGGTGAGATGTGGAAGGTGGCCGGGATGGTGGTGGCCGGCGCGGTGACGCTGCGCAGTCCGTCGTTCAGCGGGGCCAGCGGGCCGTACTTCATGGCTGCTGCGGAGGCGCCGTAGAGCACCAGGGCGATCCAGCTTCCGACGAGGCCTTCACCGGCCCGGTACCAGGTGCCGGTGGCGCAGCCGGCGGCCAGCACCATGGCGACGCCGAAGATCAGGGAGCCGACGGCGACTGCCAGCCAGGGCAGTGCTTTGTGGGTGAGATGCACGACGCCGGTGGCATCGAGCACGGCGACGCCGACCGCCTGGATCGCGATGATGGCGATGAAGGCGGTGAAGTAGCTGCTGCGCTTGGTCTGCCACATGTCGCGGAAGGCTGTCGTCACGCAGAATCGGCCCCGTTGCAGGGCGAATCCGAATATCAGTCCGACGAGAAGTCCGGTCAATGCCATGGTTGTTCCTTGTCTGTGCGTGGAGTGAGGGTGTGTCGATAGAGGTGTGGAATATGCGGCAGAAATTGGGCGTGCCGATACCGCTGAGATGGTCAGAACGAGGAGACAATGACACCAATGACGCAATGGTGTTCTGGGAGTTCCGTGACGCCCATCACGACCGCGAGCCCCGTGGCAGTCTGATCTGACAGAGTCTGCTCGGGCGGACGCCCTGCCGGGCCGGGGTCTGCAGAGATGACGCTGCAGTTGCCCCTCACCAGCGACGGGAGGGGGGAAGGGTGCCGGTGGGAGAGGGCCGAATCGGCTCTCACAAGCGGATCAGCGGGCCCTCAGGGGTGGCTCAGCAAGCCGGACAGGACATTCGAGCCGGACAGCACCGACACGACATCCGGGCAGCGGTGCTACGACCGGTCCGGAACGGGATGATCCCGAGTGTCGTCATGACGGGTTCCTTCGATGCCTGGCGATTCCTCATGGCGCCGGGATGAGCCGGGCACCGAATCGCTGGAATGGATCTTGCTGTGAATCCAACATGTTCACCCCGAATCGGGATGAACAGAGTTCATATAATCACGGGATCGATCGCAGTGCAAGCCTTGCCAAGTCAGTCGTCGATCATATCTTCTGTGATGGGCGAACCTGCGAACCAGTCGAGACGGGGTGTGTGCTCCCACTCGCCGATGGCGTCGCGCAACTCCAGCATCCTGACGTGGATTGCATCAGTGGCGGTGAAACTGCACAGTCCGTAGCACTTGATGGCACGGAGCTTCCCCGAGTCCTGGCCCTTCACGGCAAGTGTGACCGCCAGAGCTCCCTCCCCCCACCTGCCGATCACAAAAGTCGAGTCGCACAGACCGATGCCGACGATGTCGCTGAACCGGATGATCTGATGGCCCCAGAGCCGCCGAGTCACCTTCACTGTTCTGGTTTCCCGGTCGACTTGAACACGACCGTTGAAGGCTAGCTTCAGCCCAGCCAGTAGGAACAGCAAGGAACCCGCGATGAAGGCTGCTTGCTGAGGTGCAGAGTCCGCATCTGCGAAACAGCCGAACAGGAGCGCGGCGATGGTGAGGTCGAACATGGCACCTACGAGCTTGGAGTAGGCCGTTGGCCTGATGGTCCTGATCATGGGCGCTCCCGCCTCCGTTGCTCGCCTCGGTGGTGTCCTGCGAGGGAGTCTTCCATGCTGGGCCGCAGATTGGGTGAGATCACTCTGACGAGTGAAGGTTCTCGGTTGCGTCGACAGATTCGAGCACCCGAGGGCGCGGCGAGTGGGCTTGGAGTCAGTCCGGGTCGGATCAAACTGGGTGGCGGATTCGGGAGTGCCGGTGGCGTTGTTCCCAGCGTCTTTGAGAACGGAGCCACCGGATGGCCTTGCGGTCTCCGTGCGATGCCGCCAGCCGGATCAGCCGGTGTCCCTCGCGTTCCTCTCCGAGATCGTTCTTCAGGGTCCCGAGGTTGAATGCGCTGAAGTAGTCCCCGGCGGCGATCCCCGCGGTGTAGGCGCCCGTGGCTCCGGCAGGGTCGCCGTGGCGCTCGAGGAGGTTGCCAAGTGGCAGTGACAGGATCTCGGCGCAGTCCTTCTCGGCAATCACCGTGCGCAGCAGGCGCACGGCGTCTCTGAAGCGATCGTGGTCCTCCAGCCAGTACGCGTAGTCGGAGGCGTAGGTGACATCCAGCTCAGCGAGGGCCGCGAGGGTCTCCTCCACGACGTCGTCATGGCACACCTGGATCCAGTAGGTCAGCGTGAGCTCCTTGAGGCGCAGGGTCTCTGGTGCAACCGGATCATCGCCCGGTTCTCGCGTGTGCCGTCGGGAGCGGACCTGGATCGCCGGGGCACGTTCGCCGAACTCCCACAGCCAGTTGGAGTAGCGCATCAAGCCGTCGATGTCGCCCAGCCGTGCGCTCTGGCGTAACGCCGAGAAGGACTCTCCCGGCCAGTCGACCTCGTCATAGGCCAGTGCCACGTTCCACCAGCCCTCACGTCGCCCCATCAGGATCTCGGAGGTGGCGTTGTCGAAGGCCTGCTCGAAGGTGGGATCGACGCCGTCGGCCTCCCGGGCATCGGCCTCCGGGTCCGGGTAGACGAACCGAACTCGCCGCTGGTCGTGTCTCATGGTGTCCTCTCGTCACTGCGCCCACTGTGTCGGCCCTCGGCATCGTGATCTGTGGTCGATCGCCGGCGACCACGCCTGAGGATCGACCGCAGGCCCGAGATGAGACGGAACGCAGCGGCCCTCAGTCCTCGGGAACGGTCTCCAGATCGGCCAGCCAGGCATCGGCCACCGCGTCGGAGGGCATCCGCCAGTCACCTCGTGGGGACAGCGACCCGCCGGCGACCACCTTGGGCCCGTTCGGCAACGTCGAGCGCTTGAACTGATTGGCCACGAACCGCCGCAGGAACAGCCTCGTCCACTCCTTGATATCGCTCAACGAGTACTGGTTGCGGTCCTCGGCCCGGAACCCCGGCGGCCACTCGCCGGCCGCGGCGTCGGCCCAGGCGTGATGGCTCATGAACACGATCCGGCTGGGTCGCAGGCCATGGCGCAGCAGGTGGAACAGGGTGAAGTCCTGCAACTCGTAGGGTCCGATCCGCGCCTGGGTGGACTGGATCTGCTCACCGGGGCGCGAGGGCACCAGCTCGGGGGAGATCTCGGTGCCCAGCACCGACTCCAGCACCTCGTCGGTGGCGGCATCGAACTGATCCGATGAGATGCACCAGCGGATCAGGTGCTGGATCAGCGTCTTGGGCACCCCGGGGTTGACGTTGTAGTGGCTCATCTGGTCGCCCACCCCGAAGGTGCACCAGCCCAGTGCCAGTTCCGACAGGTCCCCGGTGCCCAGCACGATCCCGCCGCGCTGGTTGGCGATCCGGAACAGGAAGTCGTAGCGAAGCCCCGCCTGCACGTTCTCGAAGGTGACGTCGTAGACCGGCTCCCCGTCGCCCGCCGGATGCCCCATCGCCTTGAGCATCTGGGTGGCGGCGGGCCGGATGTCGAGGATCTCGCAGGGCACCCCCAGCGCCTCGCACAGCGCCAGGGCATTGTTCCTGGTGTGGTCGCTGGTGGCGAATCCCGGCATCGTGAAGGCGAGGATGTCCGAGCGCGGCCGGCCCGCCTGATCCATCGCCTTGGCGGCGACCAGCAGCGCATGGGTGGAGTCCAGACCACCCGAGACGCCGATCACCACCTTCGATCCACCGATCGCCTCCAGTCGGCGTCGCAACCCGTAGACCTGGATGTTGTAGGCCTCGTAGCAGTCCTGCTCCAGCAGCGCCGCGTCGTTGGGCACGAAGGGGAACCGGCTGATCGCACGTTCCAGTCCGATATCGGTGTGCGGCGGATCGAGGGTGAAGTTCACGAACCGGTGGCCGAAGACCTCGCCCCGGCTGGTGGCCTGGGCATTGTCGTCGAAGGACCCCTGGCGCATCCGCTCCTGACGGATCACGTCCAGATCGACATCGGCCAGGCAGTAGCCGGGCTCCGGGTCGAACCGCGGGGTGCGCGCCAGCAGCTGCCCGCACTCGTAGATCATGGTCTGGCCGTCCCAGGACAGATCGGTCGAGGACTCGCCCGGTCCGGCGGCGGCGTACACATAGGCCTGCAGCTGCTTGGCCGACGCCGTTCGGCACAGCAGGTGCCGCTCGCGGGATCTGCCCACCGTGATCGGGGACCCCGACAGGTTCACATCGACGGTGGCTCCGGCCAGGGCGGCCTCGGCGCTGGGCGGGATCGGCACCCACAGGTCCTCGCAGATCTCCACGTGCAGCACCAGTCCGGGGACGTCGAGGGCGCGGAACAACAGATCGGTCCCGAACGGCACCTCGGTCGGGTTCTCCGGGTCCGACCAGTCCTCCAGGGCGGTGAGAGAGCCCCAGTCCTCGGTGCGGTCGGCGGCGGTCGCGAAGTGCCGCTTCTCGTAGAACTCCCGGTAGTTCGGCAGGTAGCTCTTCGGCACGACGCCGAGGATCCGACCCCGGTGGATCACCACCGCGCAGTTGTAGAGCCGGTTTCCCTGTCGCAGCGGGGCGCCGACGATGATCATCGGCAGCAGATCTGCAGAGGCCGCCCGAAGCTTCTCGATCGCCGTCAGGGTGGCCTCCAGCACGACGTCCTGGAGGAGCAGGTCGTCGATGTTGTAGCCGGTCAGGCACAGCTCGGGGAAGACCGCCACCGCGACCCCCCGGGAGTCCAGCTCGCGGGCCGTGGCGATGATGCCGGTGACATTGGCGGCCGGGTCGGCCAGGTGCACCTGGGTCGTGCAGGCGGCCACCCGGGCGAAACCCTGGTCATAGGCGGAGTGGAAGTTCACGCCCCCAGTCTGGCATCCCCGCCACCGGCAGGGGCGGACGCCACCGCGGGTCAGGTGCGGCTGTCGGCACTGGCGGGCTGCGCGGCGCCGGCCGGACCGGTGGCACCGGCATCCCCGCCGATGACGACCGCCACCTCCTCCGCCGACCCGATGATCTCCAGATCGACGCCGGTATCGGCTGCGATCGCCTCCAGCTGGGGCCAGTCGGAGGGCAGCGTCACAGGATCCGCCGCTGCGGAACCGGCAGAGGCCAGGGGGGAGGTGCGGAGGCGGGCGAGCACCACGGTGGCCGGGGCCCCGTCGGCAGCACCCTTCCACCGGCAGGTGAGTTGCCATCGGGGCCCGGCCAGAGCGGCCAGCTCCAGGCAGCTGCGGCGGAAGGCCTCCAGACGTCTCTCCTCGAGGCCGCGATGGTGGGAATGGGGATCTGGGGGCTGGGATCCGGGGCCGCCCTCCGCCGGCCTCTCGTCATCCCAGGAGGGATCCAGCTCGGACGGCGTCCCTGCGACCTCAGCCGGCGCCACGCTGCCAGTGATGAGGATCCTCGCGCCGCGGCGACGGGCCGCCCCGAAGGAGTCGGACATCCTCGTGCTCAGCACGCCGGGGGCGACCAGCAGGTCCCGGGCGGAGGCCTCCAGGACGGCGCACTCGCGGCGCATCGCATCGGTGATCGGAGCATCCCCGGCCAGCTTCTCCAGCATCTCCAGGGGTGCTCCGTTGACAGCCTCGAGACGCCGTGCGGCCTCCCGATGGACGGCCCTCGCACGGGTCCGGCTGCGGGTGCTGCGCAGCAGCTCGGAGTGGCTGGCATGAATGGACCTCAGGGCGCGATTCATATTGGCCGAGGCCCAGGCGGCAGCCCCGCTGAACATCAGTGGAAAGGCGAAGGAGGGGGCCCGACTGGTGGCCAGGACGACCGGGTTCTGGCCTGACAGCAGGGCGGCGCCGATGGTCATCACCGGCCAGCTGGCGACCACCAGCACCGGGATCCAGCGGGATCTGGTGCGCCAGGCGAGCGGGGTGAACACCGCCAGCCCGAAACCGATGAACCACTCCTGCCAGCCGAGCTCGGCAGTGGGCCGCAGGTTGGCCAGCATCATGGTCTGGAGCGCGACGGTGAGGATGACGATGGTGAGCGCCGCGGCGCGGCTGGGGCGGGGTCTGAGCTGACGGGACCGGGCCAGGCCGGGTGGCGGCCACCACAGCGCAGCGGCCACCATCACGAGGGTGCCCACCGCGCCGCCGGCCTGGACCGGCAGTGAGATGACCGGGCCGAGGGCGCGCAGACCCAGTGCCACCGAGATCAGCAGGCCGATTGACAGCATCACCATCGCCGCTCGGAAGGCCGGCAGGCTGTTCAGTCGCACCGGGTTGTGGACCTGAGGCCGCCACGACAGCTCGACGGCGGTGCCGCGGCCCGGCCGCGACCTGATCTCGGCCCATCCTCCGGCCAGCTCCATGGTGGAGCGGATCGAGGTGCGCAGGCCACGGCGCGACCGCGGCACGGCGGCCGGGTCGAAGCCGGCGCCGGTGTCACGGATTCGCAGTTCGCCGAGATCAGGGTCGAACCGCCCGGTGATGGTGACCTGCTGGACCCCGGCATGCTCGGCGACATTGGTCAGTGCCTGGACCCCCGCGGTCGCGAAGGCCTCGGCCTGCCGCGGCCCGGGCTCGCCGTGTATCTGGATCCGCGCCGCCAGGCCGAGGTTCTTCGCTGCTCCGGCCAGGATTCCAGCAAGACTCCCAGATTCCTCTCGCGGCCCCTCGACCACCTCTGAACCGGCGCTGGGCCAGGCCTTCACGGCCTTGCGGGCCAGGATGCGGGTGATCCGATCGGCGTCCGGGACCCCCTCACGGGCGGCACTGCCCAGGGCACCCAGCACGTAGTCGTGGATGATGGCGTCCCAGCGGTTGGACTCGGCGAGCTCCTCCTGGACGGTTGCCAGCCGCGCCGCCGACTTCTGCTGGGCGCGGTCGGCGTAGCCGGCGATCCGCACCATGGTGATCACCGACGTCCACCCCGCGATGATCACCATGCACATCACCGGGTTGTAGGCGGCATTGGCCCAGACGTCCCAGCTGGCCGGCAGACCGTGCTCCTGGGAGCCGGTGGCGCAGATGCAGATCAGCGTGGTGATGGCGGCTGCCCCGCGCCAGGAGAAGCAGGCCCACGAGACCACCATCGCGGTGAGCACCGCGTGGGATCCGGGGGAGAACACCATGTCGGGAGTGTTCTGCCATCGCAGCATCGCCATCACCGCCAGCGCCGCGCAGTAGAGGGTGTGGACCTGCTGGGCGCGAAGAGATGGTCGACGCCGCAGCACCGCCGCGCAGAACCAGCCCCCGGTGACGACCAGCAGGGGTACGTGGACGGCGATCATCCGCTGGTCACGAGGGGTGAGACGCCCGGCCTGCCAGTCGGCCACCGAACTCACCACGGAGAGCACGACGCCCAGCGCGATGGCCCAGGCGCTGATCACCGAGGCGGTGCGTTCAAGACCCTTCGGTAGCGGCTGAGGGGCCCAGAATCTGCGCACCCGTTCGGTCAGCGCCGCCGCCACCCGGGCGGCCCGGCTGCCAGGGTGGGGCTGGACGCCGGGCCGGTCGATGGTCACCGAGGGCCACCGCCACTCGGCGCCACCAGGCGTGCCGGTGCTCAGCTCTGAGCGATCTGGAAGTCCCACGTCCAGGCGTCCCTCAGTCCAGCTCGTCGATCCGGGGAGGGTTGGCGCCAGTCCGCGAGACCGTGATTCCCGCGATCGTGGCACACCGGTCCAGGATCGTCTCGAGGGTTCTCGGATCGATCCGGCGCAGCGCGTCACGGTGGTCTGCTCCCAGCAGCCCAGCGGACCACAGCCCGTCGATCAGGCCCGCCATGAAGGAGTCACCGGCGCCGACGGTGTCCACCACCGTCACTCGCTTGGCGCTCAGCCGTACCCCCAGCCCCGAAGCGGTGAGAGCCACCACGCCGTCGCCACCGCAGGTCATCACGACCAGCTTCGGGCCGAGGTCCAGCCAGCCGGCCAGCACCTCCTCGGGATCAGCCCCCTCCCCGATGTAGGCGAGGTCCTCATCGGACGCCTTGACGACATCCGCCAGCCGCACGAACCCCTCCACGGTCCGGCGGGCTGCGGCCGGGTCGGGCTGCAGATCGGGGCGGATGTTCGGGTCGTAGCTGATCGTGGAGACGGTGCGGGCCTCCCGGACCACCTCGCGGACCACGTCAACGCCGGGGGTGATCGCGGCGCCCAGCGATCCGGTGTGCACCACCGGACAGTTCGGCGGCAGGGTCACGGTGGGCAGCGACCAGTCCAGATCGAAGACGTACTGGGCCTGCCCGTCGGCGGCCACCGTGGCCGTGGCCGTGGAGGTCCTGGCCGCGCCCCGCGAGGGGCGGGCGACCTCGACCCCGTCGGCGGCCAGGTGGGCGTCGATGACCTCGCCGCGCTCGTCGGAGCCGAACCAGGTCGCCAGCTCCACGGTGCGTCCCAGCCGGGCCAACCCGATGGCCACATTCATCGGCGAGCCGCCGGGGTGCTCGGAGGCCGGCTGGCCCGGGCCGGTGACGATGTCGATGAGGGACTCGCCGATGACCAGAGCCGTCGGGCCGGGGGATACCTGCTGCTCTGTCATGGGTCCTCCTGGTGTCGTGTCAGACATGGATCGTGTGAGGTGGTGGGCCTCCGCCACGGCCCAAGTCTGCTCCAGCGCCCTTTGGGTTGTCCTCTCAGGGGTGTGTCAGACTGGCGTCTGACACGTGTCAGGCACCTGGCGCTCACGATCCCGGAGGACCCATGCAGCAGACCGCCGATCCGCTCTCGGCCGCAGACCGTGGGGTGGTGCGGATGCGAGTCACGCGCAACGACCGCTGGTACCCGCTGGTCCACATCGCCGCGCGGGCGGGGTGGATCAACGACCCCAACGGGCTGGTCCACCTGTCAGGTCGCTATCACGTGTACTTCCAGCACAACCCCTTCGGCTCGCAGTGGGGACTGATGCACTGGGGGCACGTCTCCAGCGCCGATCTCGTGCACTGGCGCCACGAGCCGATCGCGCTGGCCCCCGAGCTGGAGGCCGAGAGCGACGGCGTCTTCTCCGGTTCGGCGGTCGCGCTGCCCGACCGGCATGGGATCGCCGTGCTCTACACCGGACACCGCTGGCTGGCCCCGGGCCTGGCACGGCAGGTCCAGTGCCTGGCCACCTCCACCGACGCGACGACCTTCGTCAGGCACGGGGTGGTCATCGAGCCTCCCGAGCAGATGACCGACTTCCGGGATCCGAAGGTGTGGCGGACCGGGAACCGCTGGTACCTGGTGCTGGGCGCATCCCCGCTCGACCCCGCCGACGGGCGTCGCCACGCCGAGGTGTGGCTGTACAGCAGCGACCTGCAGGGCCCCGGAGCGCTGCGGCGCTGGCGCTTCGAAGGGGTGCTGTACCGCAGCCCCATCGATGAGGTCTTCATGGCCGAGTGTCCAGACTTCTTCCCGCTCGGGGACCGCTGGGTGCTGTCCTACTGCGCGATGGGCACTCACCCCCACGGCTATCTCGACAGGAACGTCAACAACGCCCGCTATGTGGTGGGCGAATGGGCCCCCGGCCGGGCCTTCACACCGGTCACCGGCGAGTTCCCGTGCGACTGGGGGCACAGCTACTACGCCCCGCAGACCATGCAGTCTCCTGACGGACGTCGGCTGGTGTGGGGGTGGATGGGCTCCTTCGGCAGGCCGGAACCGGTCTCGCAGAGCGACGGCTGGTGCGGTCAGCTCACCGTGCCCCGAGAACTGGACCTGGGGCCGGGGGACGCCGTGCTGACCCGTCCGGTCCGAGAGCTGACGGCGCTGCGACGGTCCACCTGCGGCCTCGGCCCGATCACCGTGCCGGCGAACACCGAGAGGTCGCTGGCCGCAGACATCCCCGGCGCCGCCGAGATCGAGCTCAGCCTCGACCTGGCGCACAGCGACGCCGAGCGCATCACGCTGGCCGTGCACCGGACCCCGGACGGCCACCAGACCCTGGTCGTCTGGGACGGCCAGTCGGGGAGGGTCCACCTGGACCGGGGCAGTTCCGGAGCCGGCGACCGCGGCAGCCGCAGCGCCCCGTGCGCCCCCGATGCCGACGGCCTGCTGAGGCTGCGGATCGTCCTGGACCGGGGCTCGGTGGAGGTCTTCGTCGGCGATGGCGACCAGGTCATCTCATCGATGGTCTATCCGCCCGAGGGGCCGAGGGCAGCCGCGATCTGCGCAGAGTGTGGTGATGCCCGGATCACCGCGCTGCGGATCCACCATCTGGACGCCATCTTCTGAGCCTGCCGCGGGCTCGGCCGCACCACGCCGTGCCCGGCGGGTCCGATGTGCTGTGGACCGGCGATGGATTGTTGGTGTCGTGGGCCGGGCGCGGAAAACTATGGTCCATGGCAACTCTCGTCTTCCTCCACGCCCACCCCGACGACGAGTCCTCATCCACTGCCGGCACGATGGCGCGCGCCACATCGAGAGGTGACCGCGTCGTCCTGGTGGTGGCCACCGACGGGGCGTGCGGTGAGACGGCCGCCGATGCGGTCGCCGGGGAGTCGGTCGCAGCGCGTCGTTGCCGGGAACTGGAGGCCTCTGCGCGCACCCTCGGGGTGGCACGGGTGGAATGGCTCGGCTACCACGACTCCGGGATGACCGGCTGGCCGCAGAACCACGCTCCGGGCTCCTTCATGGATGCCGACCCCCATCAGGCGGGACGCCGACTCGCCGACATCCTCGATGAGGAGGACGCCGACGCCCTGATCGGCTACGACTGGCACGGCAACTACGGACATCCCGACCATGTGATGGTGCACCACGTGACATGGGCCGCGGTGGAGGCGGCGGCCCGGCGTCCCCGGGTGCTGGAGGTCTCGATCAACCGCGACCACCAGGCCAGGGCGGCCAGGCTGGCGCGCTCGCGGGGCCTCACCCAGAAGATGCCCGACCCGATCATGCCCGGCGATGACGGCAACCTCATCGGCACCCCGGAGGTGGACCTGCGCTGGGCCGTCGATGTCCGCGATCTGGCCCAGCTCAAGCGTGCCGCCCTGCTCTGCCACGCCAGTCAGGCCACCGACATCACCGCCTTCACCTCCCTGCCCGATGATCTGTTCGCCGACGTCTTCGGCTGGGAGTTCTACCGCGAGCCGGGCGTCGACGGCCTGCTCCAGGTCGCCTGGCCCTTCGAGGGCGCACCGTGGCCCGGCGCCCCCTCGCGGTGCACCTGCGCGGACGCCGGGCGTCCACTGCCCGGCGACGAGCCCGACGGGACCTCCGACGTGCTGCCAGCCGGGAGAGTGGACGGGGCATCGGCGGGGCAGCTCTCGTGAGGGTCGATCCGGTCGGCGGGGAGTCGGCCCGGGTGGGCCGGGCCGCCGCCGCGCTGGTGCTGTCGGCGGCGCTGTGCGGCATCCTGTGGGGGATCTGCCTGGGGATCTGGACGGCGACCGGGTCCGACATCTCGGGGTCGGGTTCCGGCCTGCCGGTGCGGGGCTGGTTCAACGGTCTGCTGATCGGACTGCTGTGCGGCTGCGGGGTGGCGGTGGTCTGCCTGCTGCCGGTGCTGTTGTGCGCCGGCCTGGGTGGCTCCCGGTTGGTGGGGCGCCACCGGCGCGCTCAGCTGGCCGGCCTGGTGGTCGCCCTGGTCGGCCTGGCGGTGGCTCTCATCGGCCAGTACTGGATCGTCGAGACCTGGTCGGTGATCCTTCAGATCAGCTGGCCGGCGGCCGTGCTGGCGGTGCTTCTGGGGGTGATCGGGGGCCCCTTCGCCGTCGAGGGTCGGTTCGGTCGGGTGCGGGGCTGACAGGGGTGGTCCGGGGGCACCGGCCGGCAGCGGAATTGCCGGCTGCCGCCCCGGGACGTCGCTAATCTTGGCGCCATGAGTGCAACCGATCCATCCACCGGCGGAGCATCCGGACCGCGCCTCGCTCCCGGTTCCGGGCCGACCATTCCGCCGGTGCTGTTCTGGGGCACCCGGGTCGCACTGGTGCTGGTCGCCGTGCAGTTGGTGCTCGGGATCCTGATGCTCAACGGCTCCTGGAGTCTCATCAACCTGCACGCCGGGCTGGGCTATGCCGCCACCCTGGCGGCCGTCCTGGCGGCGATCTCCGCGATCGTGTGGCGGCGGGCCGGCGGTGCCAACGGTCTGATGCTCCACGCCGTCTCGATCCCGATCCTGATGATCATCCAGATCGGGCTGGGCGAGGCCGGGGTCAGATGGGTCCACGTGGTACTGGGCTCTCTCATCCTGATCGGCCTGATAGGGCTGCCGATGAGCCTGCGCTCCCGATCCCGCAGGCCGTAGGATCCGGCCGGGCCGGCACAGACACTGGGAGTGGAGTTCGACCCCTCCCCGACAGGAGGTGGGACGTGGACAGGAGGGTGACCTCCCAGGATGTCGCGAAGGCTGCCGGGGTGTCTCGCAGCGCCGTCTCCCTGGTGCTCAACGGTCGAGCGGAGGGGGCGATCTCGGCCGCCAACCAGAGGGCCGTCCGGCGCGCCGCCGAGAGGCTCGGATACCGACCCAACCAGGTGGCCCGCAGCCTGCGCGACCAGACCACCCACAGCATCGGCGTGGTCACCGACTCCATCGTCACCGGCTCCTTCGGCGGCGCGATGATCGCGGGCGCGACGACCCGGGCCGCACGAGACGGCTACATCCTGCTGGTCGTCAACGCCGAACGGGTGCCGCGAGCCGAGGCCGAGGCCATGGAGACGCTGCTCGGCCGCCAGGTCGATGCCCTGGTCTACGCCGCCGAGGGACTGCACGGGTGGACGCCGCCCGAGCTCTTCCTGGCTGAGCACAACATCCTGCTGGACGCCTTCGCCACCGATGGCGGGGCCACCGGGGTGGTTCCCGACGAGGTGGCGGGAGGCTACCGGGCGGCCCGGATGCTGCTGGACGCCGGTCACCGCGACATCACGGTGCTGGCCGGTACTCCCGATGTCGAGGCAACTGGTCGGCGGCTGGCCGGGTGCCGAAGGGCGATGGGGGAGGCCGGGTTGACCAGCCGCCAGGTGACCTGCGGTTGGGAGATCGACGTCGGCCTGGCGGTGGGGACCCGGGTGCTGTCGGCCGAGGACCGGCCGACCGGCATCATCTGCGCCAATGACCGGGCGGCGGCCGGAGTGGTGCTGGCGGCCGCACGGCTCGGGCTCGGTGTACCCGAGGATGTCTCGATCGTCGGCTATGACGATGACCAGAACGTCGCTCCCCAGTTGGGGCTGAGCACCATCAGGCTGCCGCATCGCCAGATGGGGGAGACGGCGATGGATCTGCTGATCGGCTCCCTGCGCGGCGTCGACCTGCCCCGCGGCGAGGTCCTGGTGGACACCCCTGCGGTGTTGCGGTCCTCGGTGGGTACCCCGAGCCGCTGAGCCCACGGATCAGCCGAGGCAGTGCACCTCGGCGTCTCCCTCGATGGTCCACACGGAGGCCTCAGAGGGATAGATGCGGGTGGTGAAGGTGTCCCCGTCGGGGTCGAAGATCTCCACCAGGGAACCGTCCACCAGCAGCCGGGTGCCCGCCGGCAGATCGAGGTGCGGGCCCGTTTCCGAACCGGTCCCGGGCCGGCCGGTGGGGTCGGTCGCCGAGCAGGACAGCCGTGCCCCGGAGCCGACCGCCACCTCGAAGGAGGGCTGCTCGACGGCCCGCCAACTGCCCACCAGGAGCCCCGAGCGCTGTGTCAGGTACTCGGGGGCTGGGCGGCTCGCCAGCTTGCCGCCTCGCAGTGTCAGTTCGCGCGGGGTGGTCAGGGTGCCGGCCCAGCCGTGGGCGTCCAACCATTGCGTGGACCGGCCCAGCTCATCGGACCAGGCCCACATCAGGATCCGGCCGTCGTCGTCGAGCAGCTGGGGGGCGTAGAAGGCCGGACCACTGTCCAGCACCCCGCCGTCGACCGCGGTGAAACGTGGCCCCTGGGCGGTGACGACCAGATCTCCGGTCATCCAGCTCACTGCCGTGGGCCGTTCGTTCAGCAGCGAGATGACCAGCAACCATCGGTCGCCGATCCGGACCAGGTTGGGGCACTCCCAGATGGCGGCATCGGCGACCCTGGCGGCCACCGGGTCGTCGGCGCTGATGAGCGGTCCGAGCAGCTTCCAGTGCCGCAGGTCGGTGGCGTCGTGGACCAGCACCCGGGGCGTCGAGGACGGACCCCCGAATCCCTGCAGGATGTAGCGGTGTCCCTCGATCCACACCACGTACGGGTCACGGGTCTCGGCATCGGCCGGCCCCTGCCTGCCCGCGCTGGGCTCACTGGCCGGCGTCCAGCGGGTCAGCGTGGGGTCCCCGGTGGCGGTCAGCGCGACGGCGTCGCGCGGATCGTCGGCCAGGGCGGTGTAGCACAGCGTGGGGACGCCGCCGTCGATCGTGCAGGAACCGCTCCAGCAGCCCGCGGCGTCCGGCTGGCCGGGCCGCGGTGCCAGCGCGACGGGCTCGTGACGCCAGTGCACCAGGTCCGTCGAGGACGAGTGGCCCCAGTGGATCTGGCCGTGACGGGGCGCCGACGGGTTGTACTGGTAGAACACGTGCCAGCGGCCGTCGACGTGGCAGAGCCCGTTGGGGTCGTTGACCCAGCCCTGCTGCGCGCGGACGTGCAGCCGCGGGAAGGCGGGATCGATCACTTGACGGCTCCGGCGGTGAGGCCCTCACGCAGCGGACGCTGCCCGAAGATGAAGACGATGAGGGCCGGAATCATGGACAGCACCACGCCGGCCAGGACCGTGGACATCGAGCCGGTGCCCAGCCTGCCCTGCAGGCTCACCAGACCCAGTGGCAGGGTGAAGTTCTGCTCGCTGATGGTCATGATGAGAGGCCGGAAGAACTCGTTCCAGATGCCGTTGAAGGCGAGGATGCCGACCACCGCCAGACCTGGCACCGACAGCGGCAGGTAGATGGAGCGGAAGGTGCGCCACGGTGACGCTCCGTCCACCTGGGCGGCCTCGGTGAGACTCTCCGGGATGCCCATGAAGTTCTGGCGCATCAGGAAGGTGCCGAAGGCAGTCGGGATGGCCGGCAGGATGAGCGCCCACAGGGTGTCCGACAGGCCCATGCTGCGGATGATCATGAAGACCGGGACGATGGTCACCTGCATCGGGATCATCATCGTGGCGAGGACGATGCCGAACAGCAGGCTGGAGCCGCGGAACCTGAGCCTGGCGAAGGCGTAACCGGCCAGTGCGGCGGTGAACATCTGGCCGATGGCACACAGCCCGGTGACCAGGGTGGAGTTCCAGAACAGCCGGATCACGTCGACCTGGCTGAAGACGTCGCGGAAGGCCGTCAGACTCAGTGTGCGCTGACCCAGCGAGTCGGTCGGGGTGAGGGAGACCACCAGGGTCCAGATCACCGGACCGAGGGTGAGGAACAGGGCGATCAGCAGGACGACGACGCGTCCCACCAGGGAGGCCGAGATGCGATGATGCACGGCCGCCACGGGCTTGTCGACATTGGAAGACATCACTGGCCTCACATGTAGAAGACGAACTTGCGGGAGAGCTTGAACTGGGCCCAGGTGGCCAACATGATGATCACCATCAGGACCAGGCCGATGGCCGCCGCCAGACCGAAGTGGAGTTCGGTGAAGGCCGACTGGTAGATCACCATCACCGCCGTGCGGGTGGCGTCGCCGGGGCCCCCTCGGGTCAGCACGTAGGGCTGATCGAAGATCTGCAGGGCCGAGATGATCGCCATCACCGAGGCGACCAGCATCGTCGGGCTCACCAGCGGCAGGGTGATCCGGACGAACTGGCTCCACCCCGAGGCCCCATCGATCGAGGACGCCTCGTAGACATCGGTGGGGATGGAGGACAGCCCCCCGATGAACAGCAGGAAGGTGAAGCCGAAGTTCTGCCAGACGTAGACCAGGACGATGACCACCATGGCCCCGGCGGCGGTGGTGAGCCATTTCACCGGTCCCAGCCCGACCAGGGCCAGCATCTTGTTGACGGTGCCGAAGTCCTCGTTGAACAGGTAGCTCATGATGAGCGACACCGATGCCGCCGAGAGGATGAGCGGGAAGAAGAATGCCGACCGGAGGAAGCCGCGCAGCCAGCCGGGCATCTTGGTCTGGAGGAGGACGGCCAGCCCGAGGGCGACCACCAGCTGCAGGATCACCGCGACGACGACGAATCCGAAGGTGTTGAGGAAGGAGACCCGGATGGTCGGATTGGTGGCGATCGTCTGGAAGTTCCGGAGGCCGACGAATCTCGGCGCCGAGATGATGTCCCAGGAGAAGAAGGCGAGCACGATCGAGGCGGCCATCGGAATCAGTGTGAACAGCGTGATGCCGATCACGGTGGGGGCCAGGAACCAGGCGGCCATCCGTCCCTGGGCTCGTCGGTTCTGATCCTTGAAGGTGGTCGCCCGCTCGGGGTGCACTGTGACCGGGCGGCCAGGGGTGAGGGTGGAGGCGGTTGCTGACATGGGGCTCACTCTCCTGCCAGGGCCAGTTCGAGATCGCGCTGGAGAGTACCCAGTGCGACCTTGACGTTCTTGCGGGAGCCGGTCACGGCATTGACGACGTTCTTGATGAGGGCGGTCTCCACGGCGGCCTCCTGCGGCGGTGCGGGGATGGGGGCGGTGGTGGGGAACTTGTCGAGGGTGTCGTAGAAGGCCTGCCAGTGGGTGGGGCCGGCGTCCTGGTACAGCTCGGTGTTGTAGGAGCGCCGGGCGCTGCTGGAGTCGGGGTGCTTCTGGGCGATCCTCATGCCGTCCTTGGAGACGCAGAACTTCAGCCACTCCCAGCCGGCGTCCTTCATCTTCGACGACCTCATGATGGCGTAGCCCGCAGCGCCGAAGGACTGCTGCTGGGTGGTCCTGCGGGGGAAGTAGGCGACGTCGTAGTCGGTCCTGCGCATGCCGGCCTGCTGGAGTCCGTAGACCCAGTAGCCGCCGGCCGGGGTCATCCCGATGACGCCTTGGGAGAACCGGCCGACCAGCTCGTTGCCACCGCCCTGCACCGGGGAGGAGGCGAGATTCTCGGCGATGAGATCCTGGATGTACTCGAAGGTGTCGACGACCTTGGGGTCCTCGGCGTTCGGCTGCTCCCAGCGGAACCCGCCGGAGCGGCCGGTCTGACGGGGGTAGAACTGCTTCCACAGCCACTCGCCGCCGGAGAACCGTTCGGGCTTGATGAAGTTCGTGTTGTTCGTGTAGAGCCACGGCACGACTCCGCCGAACAACCGGTTGGTCCAGAAGAAGGGGCGGAAGGAGCCGGTCGCCGACTTCCTCATGCTGGCGATGTAGCTGCGGAAGTCGTCCCAGGTCCAGTCGGTCGCGGGGTAGTCCAGCTCGGCTCGCTGCATGGCCTTGGAGGACATGTAGATATTCGCCGCGTTCCAGCTCAGCGGGAGCTGGAACAGGTTGCCCTTGTACATGAACGATTCGATGAGCGAGGGGTGGACGTCGTCGAAGAACTCCTGCATGTCCGCCTTGTCGCGCATCACGTACTCGTCGAGCGGGTAGGCGAGCCGGTCGGCGAACAGCTGGGTGCCCTCGGTGGCGACCATCACCACGTCAGGGGCGGTCCCGGCGGCCACCAGGGTGAGGATCTTGGCGAAGAAGTCGCTCCAGTCGGCGCCCTGGATGGGCGTGATGCGCACCGGGATGTCCGGGTGCACCTTGTTGAACGCGTCGATCAGGCCCTGGTTCGCGGCCGCGTCCTGGGCCGTGCCGTTGATGGCGATGGACAGGGCATTGGTGTTCCGGCCCGGGATGTCCAGACCGGAGAGGCGTCGCCAGGACAGTCCGGTGCCGACAGCGGCGGCACCACCCAGCCCGATGAACGCTCGTCGAGAAAGCGTTGGCATCTGAAAGTCTCCTCATTGAGTACCTAACACGTGTGAGGCTAAGGCGTGCGAAACCCGGTGTCAATACTTCTCGGAGACTTCTCGGAGATGTCGTGGCGATCGGATCGACCCCTCGCGCCGGCCCCTTCTGGGGCGGTGGCGGGGGTCGTTTCGGGGGCCGTGACGGGCGTTGTGTGGGGCATGGTGTCCCGGCCGGCTCGTCAGTCGGCGATGGCTGCGGTCCGTGCCCCGATGACCCTGATGAGGTCGGCGGGGGCCAGCTCCACCGACAGGCCCCGTCGCCCGCCGGAGACCAGCATCACGTCGTGGTCCAGGGCCGAGGAGTCCACGCAGGTCGGCAGTCTCTTCTTCTGACCGAGCGGGGAGATGCCTCCGACGATGTAGCCGGTGGCCCGCTGGGCCACCTCCGGATCGGCCATCGTCGCCTTCTTGGCCCCCATCGCCGAGGCGAAGGCCTTGAGATCCAGCATTCCCGAGACCGGCACCACGGCCACCGCCAACGGCGACCGCACCCCCGACCCCTCCAGGTGGACCACCAGGGTCTTGAACATCACCTCGGCCGGGAAGCCCAGTTGGGCGACCCCTTCCTCGCCGTAGTGCCGATTTCCCGGATCATGCTGGTAGGCGTGCAGGACATGAGCGACCTTGGCCCGGGCGAGGGCCTTGGTGGCCGGGGAGGCGGCGTCGGAATGGGGCATGTCACAAGGGTATTCGGGTCAGTTGGTGGACGGTGTCCACCGGGCGGACCCGGGCGCTGTTCGGCCGAGTCGGTGCAATAGGCTGATTCGGCCCTCCGTGGCCGCAGGCCCGGAGATGATCGCGACAACTACCTGGGGGCCACCACATGACGCAGACCGAGCAACCCATCGACGGATGCCGGAGCCGCTACCACCACGGCTGCCTGCGCGAGGCGCTGGTCGAGGCCGGTATGGAGCTGGCTCGCTCCGGCGGCTCCGATGCGGTCGTGCTCAGGCAGGCGACCCGGCTCACCGGCGTCTCCCCCAATGCCGCTTACCGGCACTTCGCCAATCGCGAGGAGCTGCTCGACGAGGTCGCGGTGGCGGCCACCCGGCGGTTGGCCGGGGCGATGAATGAGGCCGTGCTGCGGGCCCGTGCGGAGTTCTCCGACGACGAGCCCGTCAGGCGTGCCACCGAGGTGATCGTGGCCGCCTGTCGGGCCTGCATCCGCTTCGCCCTCGACGAGCCCGGCTGGTACGAGGTGTGCTGCGCCCGCTCCGACGACAGCGTGCGGGCCTATTTCGGGGACGCCGGCCCCCGCGATCTGGGCGGTTGGCCGCTGGGCCAGGCCGGCCCCGGCGGGGTGTCCGACTCCGCCGCATGGCCGGCGCATCCGGCCACCGTTCCGGAGGTCCTGAGATCGGTGATCGCGCTGCCCGAGGGGCTGACCTGGTCACCTGAGACCAAGCCCGAGGGTATCGAGCTGGCACTGCGATCGACCCTCTACGGATTCTGCCTGCTCGCCACCACCGGGACCATGCGACTGGGCGACCATGACCAGCAGGCCGGCCGGATGATCAGTGTGATTCGCGCCATGGTCTCCGGCGCGATCCGGCGGTGAGCCTCGACACCTCCCACCGCCAGGTACTCAACCTGGCGGTGCCCGCCTTCCTGTCGCTGGTGGCCGAGCCGCTGTTCCTGATGGGCGACTCGGCGGTGATCGGCCACGTCGGAACCGACCAGCTGGCCGGCATGGGGGTGGCCTCCACGGTGCTGTCGACCGTCACCGGATTGTTCATCTTCCTGGCATATGCCACCACCGCGACCAGCGCCCGGCGGATGGGCGCCGGAGACCTCGAGGGGGCCGCCCAGGCCGGGATCGACGGCGTCTGGCTGTCGGTGGTGCTCGGGGTGGTGGCCGCACTGACGCTGACCCTGGGCGCCCCGGCGATCGTCTCCTGGTTCGGTGTGGCGCCCGGCCCGGCGTCCTCGGCGGTGAGCTACCTGCGGATCGCCGGATGCGGGGTGCCTGCGATGCTGGCGACGATGGCCGTCACCGGTGTGTTGCGCGGGTTCCAGGACACCCGTACGCCGCTGGTGGCCACCGTGATCGCCTTCACGGCGAACATGGCCCTCAACATCTGGTTCGTGATCGGGCTGGGGTGGGGGATCGCGGGCTCGGCCTGGGGGACGCTGGTCTGCCAAATCGGGATGGCCCTGGCCCTGGTGATCGTCTTCGTGGTGAGGACCCGGGGGACCGGGGTCTCGATGCGGTTCCAGACCATGGGGGTGTTCGCCTCGATGCGCGACGGCCTTCCGCTGCTGGTCCGCACCATCGCGTTGCGGGCGGCGCTGCTGCTGACCACCTGGGTGGCGGCCGGGCTGGGAGTGGTGGCACTGGCGTCATTCCAGGTGACGATGACGGTGTGGGGCTTCCTCACGATGGCTCTGGACGCCCTGGGCATCGCCGGGCAGGCGCTCACCGGAGCCGCACTGGGAGCCGGTCGGAAGGAGCAGACCCGCCAGATCACCCGGCTGATGGTGCGCTGGGGGGCCTGGGTGGGGGTGGGCCTGGGAGTGCTGGTGGTGGCGGTGCACCGGGTGCTGCCGATGGCCTTCAGCCCCGATCCCGATGTCCGGGCGGCGATCGCCGCCGGGCTGATCGTCATCGCGGTGAGCCAGCCGTGGTGCGGGGTGGTCTTCCTGCTGGACGGGGTGCTGATCGGGGCCGGGGACGGCCGCTGGCTGGCCGGTGCCCAGGTGGTGATGCTGGTGGCCTATCTTCCGATGATCCTGGCGGTGTGGTGGGCCGGGCCGAGCGGGGCCGCCGCAGTGGTGTGGCTGTGGGTCGCCTTCACCGGATTCATGGTGGTGCGAGGGCTGTTGCTGGGCTGGCGGGAGCGGGGAGACGCCTGGATGCGGGTCGGGGTGTGAGAGTCGGCGGCGCGAGGGGGATGGTGATGCGCGAATTACTCCGCAGACGGCGGTTCCTGCAGTCGTGGGTGCACAGACCCCCGTCTGCGGAGTAATTCGCGCACGCATTCGCGGCGACCCGGTGCGTGGGAGAGGATTGAGTGGTGGACGCCACCCCGAGATTCGACTACCAGGTCGGTGCCGCTCCCGCGATCGAGGAGCTGATGGCGCTGTACGCGGCCGTTGGGTGGAGCGGGTACACCGACCACCCGGAGAAGTTGGCCGCGATTCTGCCCGGGTCGAGCTGGTTCATGACGGCCCGTTGCCGGCACCTGCTGGCCGACGATGCGGCGATCCGTCGGAGAGCTTCCGGAGCCCCGCCATCCGTGCCGACGCAGTCGGGCGCCTCGCTGTCCGTCGCGACGCGGTCGGGAGCCCCGCTGCCCGTCGCGACGCGGTCGGGAGCCCCGCACCACCCCGGCCGGCTCGTCGGGCTGGTGAGAGTGGTCTCCGACGGCTGTTCGGTGGCCCTGGTCCAGGATCTCCTGGTGGCTCCGGCCTTCCAGCGTTGCGGAATCGGCCGTCGGCTGCTGGATGCGGCGATGACGCGGTTCGCCGATCTGCGCCAGGTCGTGCTCATCACCGATGACGAACCCGCCACCAGGGATTTCTACCGGGCCTGCGGCCTGTCGACGCTGGCCGAGACCCAGGGTCTGGGCTTCATCCGGTACAACCTCTCAGCCTGATCCCTGCCAGGTAGGCGCGGCCGTCGCGCCGAGGGGGTCGGCGACGTGCGGGGGAGGGTGATGCGCAAATTACTCCGCAGACGGGGGTCTGTGCACTCACAGCTGCAGGAACCCCTGCGTGCGGAGTGATCTGTGCACTCACAGCTGCAGGGACCCCTGTCTGCGGAGTGATCTGTGCGCTCACAGCTGCAGGGACCCCTGTCTGCGGAGTGATCTGCGCACCCACAACTGCAGGAACCCCTGTCTGCGGAGTGATCTGCGCACCCAGGACTGCAGGAATCCCTGTCTGGGGAGGGATCTGCGCACGTGGTCGCGGCGACCGGGCCACTCACCGGAAGGGGACGTGGACGGCATCCAGCCCGTCGTAGCGCTCCGGGGCACTGGTGAGGACGATGACCTGATTGCTGCGCGAGCCGGTGGCCACCTCCTTGAGCACCCGGGCGGTGCGCACCCGGTCGGAGTAGACCAGCGCGTCGTCCAGGATCACCGGGACACCGTCGGCGGGATCCACCAACTGGGCGGTCGCCAGCCGGACCACCAGGCCGAGCTGCTCCTTGGCGCCGGTGGACAGCTGGTCCCAGTCCAGCCACGCCCCGTTGAGCAGTCGCTGGGTGACCGTGAGGGAGTCGTCGACATGGACGGCCAGGTCGCCTCCGAAGACGGCGCGCCCCAGTCTCTCGATCTCGCGGGTGAACGGTTCTCGATACCGCCGGTGCTCCTCATCGCGGTGCCGGATCAGGGTGTCGTGGAGCAACCTGGCGGCCTCCGCTCGGCGAGTGAGCGCCGTGGTCTCGATCCCGGCCCGGTGCAGCCTGCCTGCCAGCTCGTCGCAGGTGTCCTGGCGCCCCTCCCGGTCCAGCCCCCGCAACTGGCCGGTGAGCTCCGCCCGGTGGGACTTGGCCAGGGCGAGCCTCTCGGTGGCGCGGGAAAACCTCCGGGCGGACCCCTCGGCAGCCTCTCGCACCTCCTCGGGGGCATGATCTGCCAGCTCCTGGGTGGCGCGTTCGAGGTGATCGGCAGCGTCGTGATGAGCCTGTGTCGCGGCTCGGGCGTTCTCGGCGAGATCCTCATCGCTGATCTGACGGCGGGACTCGGCCAGTCTGGATTCCAGCCGATCGACCAGCTCGTGAACGGCCCTCAGGGTGGACTCCGCCCCGGAGGCGCTCGCCTTGGCCTGGCCACGACGCTCCGAGACGGTGTCGCGGGCCGAGCGGGCGGTCTTCTCCTCCAGCTCCGAGGCCTCCAGTTCGGACTCGGTGGCGGCGACCTGCTCATCGGCCCGGGACAGCGACTGGGGCAGATCCTCGGTGTCGACCGGCACCGAGGCGGCGACGATCTGGTCGCGCAGCTCCATGATGTGGGCCAGGGTGACCTCCTCACCGAGATCCGAACCCACCTCCGTGCCGGCCTCGGCAAGCTCGCGGGACAGCCGCTTGCGCAGATCCTTGACAGCGGCCTGGTCGCGGCGACGCTTGTCCAGCAGGTCCCGCGCCTGCTCGACCGAGGCGGCCCCGATCGGTTCCAGAGCCTTGGCCAGGGCAGCCTCGGCATCCTGGACCTGCCGGGCAAGATCGTCGACATCGGAGGCCGGCGTCACCGTGATCCGCCAGGCCCGGTCGATCTCGACGGTGGTCGATCGGTCGATCGGCCGGTCGATCCGCTGATCCTGAGCTGCTCGATGGTCCTCCGCGCCGGTGGTCTCTGATCCGCTCCCGGCTTCGGGAGCCGCCAGCAGCACCCCGTCGACAGTCAGTTGCGGTGCCTGATCGCTCAGCCGGGTCAGCGTCATCCGCGGGCTGGCGCTGTCCAGCCGGATCCGGGCCTCGGTGAGGGTCTTCTCGGCCGTGTCCGCCGACGTGATGGCGGCGCTGCTGGCCGGATTGGAGGCCACCTCGCCCTCGGCCTTCCGAAGCTCGCTCTGCAGGGTGCTGAGCCGGGAGATCAGCTGGTCGAGACGGTCCAACCGGGCACGATCGCGCAGCGCGGCCGCCCGACGTCTGGCCTCCTCCCAGGCTGTTCGGTCTCGCCGGACCTGGTCGTCGGCTGCCCGCCAGGCCCGGTCGGCCTCGGCGTACTCGGCCTCCACCTGGTCGACCGCGGCGAGCGCCTCGGAGGCCGCCGCGCCGGCGGTCTGCTCCTGCTGGCGCGCCTCGGCCAGCTCCCGGACCGCCGCGCTCCTGTCGTCACGAGCCCGCACGACACCGTCAAGGTCGCGCCGGGCGTCCTTCTCGGCCCGGGCGGCCTCAGTGGCGGCGCGCTCCACAGCCTCCAGGGCGGTGAGATCGGCGGCGTCCCGATCCGCCTGCACCCGCAACCCGCCGACCACCTTCTGCTGGGCCTCGAGGTCCTCCCGGGTGGCCTCCAGGTCTGCGACGACGGAGTCGACCTCGGCCACCTTCTGCTGGGCCCCGAGGTACTCCGTCTGCAGGGCGTCGAGTTCCTCAGTGGCGGCCTTGAGGGCCTTGCCCGGCTTTCCGGTGGGCGTCCAGTACTGCTCGTACTCGTGCTGGACGGCGGCCAGCAGACTCTCCCCGTCACGATCAGCACCGGTCGCAGATCCGGGGTCGGGGGTGGCGACGTCGTCGGTGGACTGGTGGCAGACCGCCCGGTCCAGGGCGGTGGTGAGGGCTGTGGAGGATCGCAGCGAGAAGGCCTCCAGGCTGCCGGCCTGCATCAATCGCAGCGCACGCCACAGCGTGTCGTCGGTCCCCTTCCAGATCGTGGCCATCGCATCAGTGGCCTCCTCGCCGGTGAGGATCTGCCCGCTCCGCGGCCCCGACAGGAACTCCAGGCGGGCCTGGGGTTGGCAGAGGAACTGCTTGGAGTGGCGCAGCCGCACTCCGCCGACGGTCATCTCGGCCTCCACCACCACGGGCAGATCGGTGCCGTAGGGCTGGGCCTGACGCACCCGGGTGGCCTTCGAACCGGCCTTGAGACGGGAGTCCAGCAGGAGGTCCAGAGCCTCGACCATGGAGGTCTTGCCGACCTCATTGAGCCCCTCGGCGATGACCAGGCCGGAGTCGGGAAGGGTGAGGGTGCGCGACGAGATGGACTTGAAGTTCTCGACGTGGAGCCGGTGGAGTCTCATCGGCCGGCCCCCGTGACGCTGATCTGGTCGGTGAGGCGACGCAGCAGGCCCAGGGCGTCGGCGGCGGTCGATGCCGTGGGCGGCGGGCTGGAGGTGGTGGGGCCAGATGCCGCTGAGCCGGTGCTGGTGAGGCCGGGCCCCGAGCCAGCCGGGCTCGCCCACTCGGTGAGCTCCTGTGCCGCCGAGGCCGCCCAGCTGGGAAGATCCAGCCCGGCCAGATCCTCGGTGTCGGGCAGCACCACCAGATCGTGGCGGTCCTCGCTGGGTTCCAGACTGGCGAAGTTCTCCGCCTGGGAGTCGAGAACCGACTCCAGCCGGGCGTTCTGGGAGACCGTCAGACCACCGTGCAGGTCGTAGCGGATGATGGTCCGGGCCGGGTCGTCGAAGCTCGCGAGCTCGGCCGCCAGAGCGTCGACATCCTCCTCGGTCGACATCTGACGACTCACCCTGGCGTGCAGCCAGCGCCCCACCGGCAGGGCGGTGGCGCGCACCCTGTCCTCGTCGATCTCGACGAGATCGACGCTGCCGCGACCCGGATCGGTGAACCGGGTGGTCTCCTGGGTGCCGCAGTAACGGATCGGCGAGGACGGGTCCTCGGGCCAGCGGATGTGCCGGTCGCCCAGAGCGACGTAGCTCAGCAACCCGTCGGCCACCGCGGCATCCAGGGCCGCCTTGTCGATGACGACCTCCCCGGCGTCCTGGCCCGACAGGCCGGGGAGCTGGCCGTGGGCGACCAGGATCCGCATGACGTCCGCGTCCAGTTCGCCTCTCTCGGAGCGTTCGGCGAGCTCGTCGAGCGCCGGGGCCACCGGATCGGCCGAGGGGTGCCGGGATCTCAACGGGACGCCGATGATCTCGACAGCGCCGCCGGAGCCGCTGCTGCCGGCGCCATCGGCTGACGCCGAGCAGTCGATCCGGATCGGGGCCGAGTCGCGCAACACCGTGACATTGTCGGGGCAGGCCTGCACGAAGTCGGCCCGGTCCCAGATGCAGCCGGGCTCCAGAGAGTCGTGGTTGCCGGGCAGCAGGAGGACCGGCAGGCCGATCGAGGCCATCGCACTGCAGGCCCTCGAGATCACCTGACGGGACACGTTCTGGGTCTCGAAGACGTCGCCGGCGACCAGCACGAAGGCACAGTGACGGTCCCTCGCCAGCTCACCCATCCGGCGCACGGCGTCGATCCGATCGGAGCTGAAGCGGGCCTGGGGGTCGTCCTCGGCGCCGCGACGGCGTGCCAGGTAGTGCCTCGTCATGCCGAGCTGCCAGTCCGAGGTGTGCAGGAATGTCAGGGTCATCGGGCCCTCCTCGATGGGTCGAGGATCACTCTAGAGAAGGGCACCGACAACTCCTCGCGGCCGGGGTCAGGCCTTGATCGCGCTGATCTCCAGCTCCAGGGTGATCTCGTCGCTGACCAGCACGCCACCGGTCTCCAGGGCGGCGTTCCAGGTGATGCCGAAGTCCTTGCGGGAGATCTTGGTCTTGCCCTCGAAGCCGATCCGGGTGTTGCCGAAGGGGTCCTTGGCCTCGCCGTCGAACTCGAAGGGGATGGTGACCGACTTGGTGATGCCCTTGATCGTGAGGTCGCCGGTCAGCTCGAGGTCCTCGCCGGAGACCGCGGCACCGGTGGAGACGAAGGTGATGGTCGGGTACTTGTCGACCTCCAGGAAGTCGCCGGACTTGATGTGGCCGTCACGGTCGGCGACGCCGGTGGTGAAGGAGTCGGTCTTGATGGTCACCGAGACGGCGGCCGAGGAGGGGTCGGCGCCGTTGCCCGAGGCGGTGCCCTCGAAGTCGGTGAAGGAGCCGCGGACCTTGGTCACCATCGCGTGGCGGGTGACGAAGCCCAGCCGGGTGTGGGCGGGATCCAGGGTGTAGGAGCCATTGAGTTCGCTGAGAGTGGTCATGGGGTTCTCCTTGTGGTCGAGAGCAGTCGGTCGGTGAGTTGCTGCGGACCGAGGTGCTGGGAAGGGTCAAGTGGTTGACGCGTCACTCATCATGGCGCACACTTGGTGACATGTCAACTATGGAGCCCACGAATTATTCCAGCTCGGCTCCGCGGGGGAGGATGAGCGACATGAGTGAGGACACCCCGTGGCTCGACGACCATCAACAGCGCGTCTGGAGACTGTGGCTCGAGGTCACCAATGGCCTTCCGGTGCTGCTCAACCGGGAACTGGCCACCGACTCGGAGCTGTCCCTCCAGGACTTCGAGGTGCTGGTCTTCCTCTCCGAGACCGAGGACCACTCGATGAGGGTGGTCGCCCTGGCCGACGCCATGCACTGGGAGCGCTCCCGGCTGTCCCATCAGCTCACCCGGATGGAGAAGCGTGGCCTGCTCTTCCGTGAGTCCTGCTGCACCGACGGCCGCGGCCAGCTGGTGCGGCTGTCGGACAGCGGGTGGGAGGCCGTGGTGGCCGCCGCGCCGGGCCACGCCGGACTGGTGCGCCGGGTGGTCTTCGGTGGTCTGAACATGGATCACCTCGAGGAGCTGGAACAGATCCTCGGCCACATCAGCGCCACGATGGCCGCCGAGCGCGAGGCCCTTGAGGGCTGAGGGCGGCGTCCCAGGGTCTGGGGCGCCGCGACGGGACGGGATACGGGGCAATAGCCTCAGTCGTTGGTATTCCGTCGTGTCAGAGGAGCTCACGTGTCCAGCAGGTCCCGCCACTCGCAGGCATCCGTCGACCAACGAGAGGCAGCCCCCGCACCGAGGATGAAGGGCCGCCATCTGGTGATGATGAGCCTCGGCAGCGCGATCGGCACCGGCCTCTTCCTGGGCTCCGGCAAGGGCATCGCCGCCGCCGGACCCTCTGTGCTGGTGGCCTATGTGGTGGCCGGGCTGGTGGTCATCGCCATCATGCGGATGCTCGGCGAGATGGTCGCAGCCCACCCCGACTCCGGAGCCTTCTCCGTCTACACCTCCCGCGCCATGGGCCCGGCTGCCGGATTCGCGATGGGGTGGGTCTGGTGGGTGGAGCTGGCCGTGGTGGTGGCGGCCGAGGGCACCGCCGCCGCCCAGATCTTCCTGGCCGCCTGGCCGATCGCCCCCGACTGGCTGCTCACCCTCGTGTTCATGGTGGTGCTCACCGTCATCAACCTGCTGGGGGTCGACAAGTTCGGCGAGTTCGAGTTCTGGTTCGCCCTCATCAAGGTGGCCGCCGTGGTCGGCTTCCTGATTGTCGGCGTCCTGCTGCTGTGCGGGGCGCTGCCCACCCCGGCTCCTGGCCTGACCAATTTCCTGCACCATGGCGGGTTTGTGCCCAACGGCTGGCCGGGGGTGGCCACCGGTCTGCTCATCGTGATCTTCGCCTTCGGCGGTATCGAGATCGTCGCGGTCGCCGCTGCGGACACCGAGAATCCACGCCAGCACATCGGCAAGGCCATCAACACCATCATCTGGCGGATCCTGGTCTTCTACATGGGGTCGGTGGCCATCATGGTCTTCGCGCTGCCCTGGGACGATCCCAAGCTGGCCAGTTCCCCATTCGTGGCGGTGCTCTCGCTGGCCCGGATCCCCGGTGCCGACGCCGTGCTCACCCTCATCATCGTGCTGGCCATCCTCAGCTCCCTCAATGCCAACCTGTACGGCGACTCCCGGATGCTCTGCTCCCTGGCCCAACGCGGTATGGCGTCGAAGGTCGTGATGCGCAAGGGGCGCCGCAATGTCCCGGTGGCCGCCGTGCTGTCGAGCGTCGCCTTCGGCTATGTGTGCGTCGTCCTCACCTACATCTGGGGCGCCAAGGTGCTGGACGTGCTGCTCAACATCGTGGGCTCCACGATCATCGTCACCTATCTGTTCACCATCTCCTCGCAGATCATCCTGAGACGCCGCGCCGAGAAGCACGGGGAGACGCTGCCCTTCAGGATGTGGGGCTACCCCTACCTGTCGTGGCTCACGCTCGTGGTGCTCATCGGGATCATCGGGCTGGGCATGACCGACGCCGGGGTCCGCAGCCAGATCCTGGCCACCTTCGGGCTGACCGTCGTGCTCTTCGTCATCGGCATCGTCCGCACGCGGCAGCTCGGCCAGGACCCGTTCAAGCCCGTCGTCACCCCCGGAGACCGGCTCGTCGACGCCGACCCGGCCGCCGAGCCCGCCGGGGAGGTCTGAGATTCGAGTGACGAGCCCTTCCTCGTGTTGAGCGACGCGGGGCGGGGCGTCAGGTCAGGTCCGGCCAGCCGGTGGTGAGATAGGCCTCGACCGCCCGGTGCCTGAACGCGTATGGCTTTCCCCTTGCGATGATTCCGCGCATGCTGTCCAGACGTTGTGAGGTGGGCCCCGCGTTCGACGCCCTCGGGTAACCCATCTCCGCTGCGATGCGCGTGAGAGTGCGGTCCTCGGGCGCCAGCCCTGACATTGCCTCCAGGAACTCTCGCTCACGACCCGGGAGGCGCTGGAGGATGCGCTCGACATGCGCCGCGGCCTCCGGGCGTGCGATCTGCCAGCCGGCGAGGACGTGATCCCGGGTGATCACGTCAGACCCGTCGGCGTACCAGGCCTGTTCCCCGGCCAGCTGGAAAAGGAATGGCTCACCGCAGCATGCCCGCAGGATCGCGTCGCGGGCGTCAGGGGTCATGCGCACCCGCCCGATTCCGCCCTCGTCGTCGGGGACGGGCCAGCCGTCGGTCACAAATGGTTGAAGGGCCGAGGCCAGATCCTCATCGTCAAGCGGAGCGAGGATCGTCGTCCTGAACCGGCGGGTGAATGTGGCGCCCTTGTCCGCTCCTGCTGCCTCGGCGAAGTCTGGAAGGCCCGTCAGATACACCGCGATCGGCAGCGACCGGATGAACTCCATCCCGCCCGGTGCAGTGGCTGCGATCTCGTGGGCCAGGGCGTCGCCGAACACAATGAGCAGCTGGGACAAGGCATCTGCGTCATTGATGTTCTGCACCTCGTCGAGATGGATGAGCACGGCTGTGTCCCCTTGTCGGAGAGCTGCCTGGCCGATCTGCACCAGCAGATCGGCCATCGCGGTGAAAGGCTCGGGCCCCGGCTGGCCGTGCAAGGTTACAGAGATCCCTCCTGCCGCAACTGTCTCGACGCGTCTCAGCTGATCTCCGATGCGCTTCTCGCGGGAGCTGGGCAGTCCTGCCTGATCGGCGAGACTCAGGAGCGCCCTCGCCAAGATCATCAGTGGATCCGACCCCGACGGCACGCGCAGCTGAGGCGTCACCCAGTCTCCGGACGCTGCCGCATCGCGGGCGATGCGGCGGACAAGTGCGGACTTTCCCAGACCTGCCTCGCCGAGGATCGTTCGTCCTCGTTCGGGCAGGCCAGCGACACGACGGGGGCGAACCACGTCGCGCCAGTCGCTCAACTGGGCAGTCCGTCCGGCCCACACCTGAGGAATCGTGTCGGCGCCGGGGCTGAAGGGGCAGTCAAGGGCGGTCCTCATTCTGATAATTTTATCAAAGTCGCAGGCCTTCTGGAAAAGTTATCAAGCAACCGAACGTCCGGGAACTCGAGCTGGGCCAGGAGGTCTGAGGGCTACCGGGTGTGGGCGGGGATCTGTGAGTGCACCTTCCGTCCCTCGAGGCGGTCGGTGAGCTGGGACCGGTAGATCGAGACCGGCCCCACCACCCGGGAGGCGACCGCCACCGCGATCATGCCCGGGGCCAGCAGGGGGACAGGTTCCCGGTCATCTCGCCGACCATCAGCATCATGCCGACCGGGGCGTGGGCGGCCGCCCCGAAGCAGGCGATCATCCCCACCACGATGAACGACGTCGGCGAGGCCGGAATCCCGGGCAGTCCCTCCAGCAGACGCCACACGGCGGCCCCGGTGGCCCCGCCGATCACCATGCCGGGGCCGAAGACCCCGCCCGATCCGCCCGATCCGATGGACAGCGTCGTCGCGGCGATCTTGGCGAAGGGGATCGCCAGGACCATGAGGAGAGGCATCGCGCTCAGCGTCTCGGGGATCATCTGCTGGGCGATCGTGCCGTAGCCGGTACCCAGGGCGGCGGGCACCACCAGGCCCAGCAGGCCGACGCACAGCCCGCCGATGGCCGGCGTCAACCAGCCGGGCAGGCCCAGCCCGTCGAAGAAGTCGGAGCCGCGGTAGAACACGACGCAGTACAGCCGGCCCATCGCACCGGCGGCCAGGCCGATGAGGACGAACCAGAGAATCTGCAGCGGCTGGTTGAACTGCTCGCCGCTCAGCGTCCCGAAGATCGGGTCGAAGCCGTAGACCGATCCGAAGACCACATAGGCCACGATCGAGGAGATGAGCGAGGGCATCATCGCGTCGGCCTCCAGATCGTCCTTGTAGAGCAGCTCGGCCCCCAGCAGGGCGCCTCCCAGGGGCGCCCGGAAGATCGCCCCGATGCCCGATGCGGTGGCGGCGATCACCGCGATCCGGGCGTCCGGGGTCTTGATCCGCAGACGCCGGCACAGGCTGGAGATGACGGTGGCGCTGATCTGGGCGGTCGGGCCCTCGCGTCCGCCCGAGCCACCGGAACCGATGAGGATCGAGGAGGCGAGGATCTTCACCGCCGCCACCTTGCCGCGCAGCGACGTCGGATCGTGATGGGCGGCGCGGATGGCGTTGTCGGTGCCGTGGCCCTTGGCCGCGGGGGCGACGAAATACACCAGGAGCCCGGAGACCAGCGCACCGCCGGTCACCACCAGGGGGATCGCCCAGGGCCGGGTGAACCCCGAGCCGGCGCCGCCGTCCCCCTCCCCGGCGGTGCTCGGCGGGGTGTAGCCGCCCAGATATCCCAGCAGCCAGCGGGTGCCCGTGTGCAGGCAGAAGTAGAACAGGATCGCGCCCAGGCCCGAGACGATCCCGATCACCACACCCATCAGCAGCCAGCGGTTGAGCGAGTCCCGGAACGCCATGGGGCGGTGGGGCACCAGCGCCGAGCGGAACCGGCGCAGCAGGTTCTTCCAGCGCTCCCTGAGGGTGGACGCGGTGGGTCCCTTCGTGGGGTCAGTGGTGGATCCGGGCGTCATCGCGCATCACCCGTGGAGGTCGGTGCGGTGGGGGTGCCGTGGCCCGATGCTGCGGCCGCGACGTTGAACAGTTGAAGGCCCTCGAGGACCAGAGGAACCTCATCGGGCTTCAGGTGCTCGAACAGATCCTGCATCTCGGCGCGCCTGCGGGCATTGACCCGGGTGACCAGGCGATGACCCTCGGGCGTGATGGACAGGGCGTTGGACCGACGGTCCTGAGGGTCGGGGCGCCTGTCGAGGAGCCCTTTGGCGACGAGCTTGTCGATGAGCCGGCTGCTGGTGGAGCTGTGCACCCCCAGGAGCCGTGCGAGGTCGACGCCGCGCGACGTCCCGCCGTCGACCAGAACCAGGACGCGGTACTGGGGAAGCGTGATGTCGTCGCCGATGCCGATGAGCGACCGCGCGGCGATGTCCACCAGGGCGCGCGAGACGTCCATGGCCTGGTCGACGACGGCATCGGCATCGATCGCCGGGGCGGGCCGGTTCGCCGGGGCGGTACCGCCCGTCGACGTCGCGACGATGTCTCGCTCGGGTATCTGCATGGCGCAATTGTTGCACCAGGCAGTAATTGGGTCTCGCCCAGGGTGAAGAAGACCGTGCCGCCGCGGCCCCGGCGTCGGCGATAGCGTGGCCCCATGGCCAGGATCATCGTCACAGCCCCCCAGATGCCCGATGCGCTCGAACTCCTCTGCGACCACGACGTCGTGGGAGGGGACCACTTCATGACCCGCGAGGAACTGGAGGAGGCCATCGTCGACGCCGACGCCGTCCTCAGCTCCCTCTCCGACCCCCTGGACGCCGCGATGCTCGCCCGCGCCCCGAGGCTCAAGGTCGTCGGCCAGTGCGCCGCCGGGTTCAACAACGTCGACATCGAGGCCGCCACCAAGCAGGGGATCGTCGTCACCACCACCCCCGGGGTGCTCCACGAGGCGACCGCGGACCTGGCCTTCGGGCTCATGCTGATGGCCACCCGCCGCCTCGGCGAGGCCGAGCGGCTGGTGAGCGCCGGCACACCGTGGCGCTACGACCACACCTTCATGCTGGGCGCCGGCCTCCAGGGCGCCACCCTGGGCATCATCGGCCTGGGGCAGATCGGCGAGGCGATGGCCCGCCGCGGCGCAGCCTTCGGCATGGACGTCGTCTACACCGCCCACCACGACCACGACACCTCCGCCGTCGACGCCACCAACCCGGCCACCGCCGCAACCCGCCGGGTCGATCTCGACGAACTGCTGAGGGTCTCCGACGTCGTCTCCCTGCACTGCCCGCTGACCCCCGAGACCACCCACATCATCGACTCGGCGGCCCTGGAGAAGATGAAGCCGACCGCCTTCGTCGTCAACACCGCGCGCGGCGCCTGCATCGACGAGAACGCCCTGGTCGCAGCCCTGCGGGCCGGGACGATCGCCGGGGCCGGGCTCGACGTCTACGAGCACGAGCCCTCGATCACCCCCGGGCTGCTCGAGATGGAGAACGTCGTCCTGCTGCCGCACATCGGATCGGCGGCCCGCCCGACCCGCGCGGTGATGAGCGCCCTGTCGGCCCGCAACATCCTCGCGGTGCTCGACGGGAGGCCCGCCGAGACCCCGGTGAACTGAGATCGGTGGACGGAGCCCCGCCATGACGACGCTGCTCATCGACATCCAACTGGGGCCGGGGTCCCTGGGCGAGGTCGCCCGGCGGATGGGCGATGCCGTGGCCTGGCCGGCGAGCACTGTGCCGACGATCGTGGCCGTCATGGAGGCGGCCCAGGTGCTTGCGGACGTGAGGGCCGACGGGCGGAGCTGGGACGCGGTGGTCGGCCTGGGGTACGGGTGCGGTCCGGCCGCGGCACTGGTGCGCGACGGGGCCGTGGGGCGGGCGGTGCTCATCGACCCGCCGCCCATGTTCGCCCACAACGACTTCGGCCTCGCCTGGCTGGAGATGGCGACCCACGGGGAACCGCCCGCCGAGGCTCCCTGCATCGAGGAGCTGATCGGCTTTGGTCTCGAACTCGAGCCTTCGGCGGTCATCGAGCCGCCGGAGTTCCTGGCCCGGGAGGTCAGGAGGATCCGCAAGGAGTGCTCGGGGGCCTGGGATCTGCCAGATTCGGTGCGCGACATCGGGGAACTCATCGGCGCTCACGGCACCGCCGGGCCTTACCCGATGGAGTTCTACACCGACTTCGTCGCACAGTGGTACGGGGCGCGCCTGACCGGTGATCCGGCGCTGTGGAGCCGTGTGGCCTCCATCTGGAGCCGGGCCGACCGGCCTCGCCAGCCCAACGACGAGACGCTGCCGCTGCAACCCGAGCCCGACGTCGTCGAGGCGGTCGACTGGATGCACGCCTGGCAGGAGGCGGATCTCGACATCACGGTGTGGCTTCCGGTCGAGCACCATCCGCTGGTCTCCGCACTGCGGCGGCGGGCACCCGGGCGGCCCTTGGCCGCCAAGCCGTGGGACGCCCTGATCTGGGCCACGGCCCCGGAGGTCCTTGCCGCTGAACTCGCTGAAGCGGTCGGGTGGGTCGTTCCGCGGAGTTGACCTGCCGACGATCACCCCCTCTAGGCCCATTTCCGGGCAGATCCGCGCGAAAACGCGCCTCGCGAGAGTAATCGTCGGGGACTCCATTTACGAAACGAAATGCTCACGTAAAGCAGACTCCGGGCTACGAGGATGCCGGTCCTGCACAACTGTGGCGACGAGGTGCACGTCCGTGCTCATCGCACCCGGATATGTGCACATCGGAAGTACGCAATAGGCGACTCCCACATGTTTAACTACTGTCTGTAGTGGACTTGGCAATGGCGCACAGGCAGGTACCGATCAGCCGGACCGGCGCCCCGGAAGGAGCTTCACACATGAGGACCATGGACGCAGACGTCGTCGTCATCGGTGGCGGTGCCACCGGTGCAGGCGTCGTGCGGGACGTTGCGATGCGCGGATTCTCCGCCGTCCTGCTGGACAAGGCCGACCTCGGCCAGGGCACCACCGGCCGCTATCACGGCCTGCTGCACTCCGGCGGACGTTACGTCGTCTCCGATCCCGAGTCGGCCACCGAGTGCGCCGAGGAGAACGAGATCGTCACCCGGATCCACGCGGACGCCGTCGAGAAGACCGGGGGCCTGTTCGTCGTCACCCCCGACGACCCGATGGAGTTCTCCGACCAGTGGACCGAGGGTGCCACCAAGTCGAAGGTGCCGTGGACCGAGATCAGCACCGCCGAGGCGCTGCGCCGCGAGCCCCGTCTCAACCCTGGTATCAAGCGGGCCTTCGCCGTCCACGACGGCACCGTCGACGGCTGGCAGATGGTCTGGGGAGCCGCCCACTCCGCCGAGGATCACGGCGCCAAGGTGCTCACCTACACCGCCGTCACCGAGATCATCCGGGAGGGTGATCAGGTCACCGCGGTGATCGCTCACGACCTCAAGAACGATGAGCAGGTCACCATCACCACCCGCTTCGTCATCAACACCGCCGGCCCCTGGGCAGGACGGATCGCCGACCTGGTCGGTTGCCACGACGTCGAGGTGGTCCCCGGCCGCGGCATCATGATCGCCATGAATCACCGGCTGGTGAACACCGTCGTCAACCGCTGCATCTATCCCGCGGACGGCGACATCCTGGTGCCGGTGCACACGGTGTCTATCATCGGCACCACCGACGTCAAGGCCGATGATCCGCAGCGTCTGGCCATTCCTCGCAACGAGGTCCAGCAGATGTTCGACTCCGGCGAGGCCCTCATCCCGGGCTTCCGCGAGGCCCGTGCGGTGCACGCCTGGGCCGGCGCCCGGCCGCTGTTCAAGGACAAGCGGGTCGCCGCCACCGACACCCGTCACATGTCGCGCGGCATGAGCATCCTCGACCACGGCACCCGCGACGGCGTCCAGGGGATCGTCTCGATCATCGGCGGCAAGCTCACCACCTACCGCCTGATGGCCAAGAACGTCGTCGACGTGATGTGTGACCAGCTCGGCGAGAGCCGCCCCTGCACCACCGCCGACGAGGCGGTTCCCGGCTCCGCGGACGGCCACACCTACGTCATCACCCACCGCCTGCGTGAGAACGAGAAGGCCCGGGCCACGCACCTGGAGGTCAAGCCGAAGGCCACCGATGTGGCGGTCGCGGCCAAGGCGGGCAGGACGCCGTCGCACGCCGCGATCGATGACCAGATCATCTGCGAGTGCGAGCTGATGAGCCGCAAGATGCTCACCGACCTGCTCGCCGAGCAGCCCGACGCCACCCTCGACGACCTTCGTCGCCAGCTGCGGCTGGGGATGGGCCCCTGTCAGGGCGGGTTCTGCTCGATGCGCGCCACCGGCGTCGCCCTCGAGGACGGCGGGATCGACATCGAGCGGGCCACCGGCCTGCTGCGGCTGTTCCTCAAGAACCGCTGGATCGGCCTGTGGCCCATCCTCTACGGGGAGCAGGTCCGCCAAACCGCCCTCGACGACTGGATCTTCCAGGGCACCTTCGACGTCGAGCATCTTCCTGTTCCTGAGAGCGAGGTCGAACTGTGACCGCTACAGCTATTCCCACCACCCCCACCTGGGCCGGTGCCACCCCCCACGTCGTCGTCATCGGCGCCGGGATCGCCGGTCTGATCGCATCCCTTCGGCTGCGCGCCGCCGGTGCCAGAGTCACCCAGATCACCAAGGGTCTGGGCGGCATCCAGCTCGGCCAGGGATCGATCGACATCCTCGGCTACACCCCTGATCGGGTCTCCGCGCCGCTCGAGGCGGTGGCCGCCTTCGCCGCCGCCCATCCCGCCCATCCCTACTCCCGAATCGGGGTGGACGCCGTTCGGACCGGCGTCGAGTACCTCCAGCAGGTCGCCGGACCGGATCTTCTGGTCGGCGATGCCGAGCACAACGTCAACCTGCCGACCGCCGTCGGCGCGATTCGGCCCACCGCCCTGGTGCCCCCGACGATGGTCGCCGGGGAGCTCCACGACGGGCTCAAGCTCGTCATCATCGGGATCGCCCAGCTCAAGGACTTCCACCCGATGCTGGTCGCCCAGAACCTGTCGCGCACCACCCTGCCGGACGGTGGCCACGTCACCGCCCGCGCGGTGATGACCGACTTCGAGCCGCGTCCCAACGAGTTCGACGCCACCGGGCTCACCTTCGCCCGGGCGCTGGATGACCCGAAGACCCGGCGGACCTTCGCCGAGGGGATCAAGGCCCTGGTCAACGAGGGCGAGACCGTCGGTCTGCCGGCGGTCCTCGGCGGGGAGGACCACAAGGCCGCATTCGCCGAGATCTGCCAGATCATCGGCGCCCCGGTCTTCGAGATCCCCTCGCTGCCGCCGTGCGTGCCGGGGATGCGCCTCAATGAGGCCCTGGTCAAGGCTGTCAAGGATGCCCGGGTCGAGTTCATCCTGGGTACCAAGGTCACCGGGTTCACCGCTGCCGATGGGCACCTGGTCTCGGTGACGGCGTCCACCGCCGGTCACAAGCGTGAGATCGCCGCCGATGCCTTCCTGCTGGCCGCCGGTGGTTTCGAGTCCGGGGCCCTCAAGCTGGACTCCCACGGCCATCCGCTGGACACCGTGCTCGGGCTTCCGGTGAAGCTGCCCGACGGGGTCGACGAGGAGCACCTGGTCACCGACAAGTACTGGGGTGTCGCTCAGCCGCTGTTCAAGGTGGGGGTCGACGTCGACGAGTCGATGAAGGTGGTGGACGGCGGATCGCCGGTCTACGACAACGTCTATGCCGCTGGTGGCGTCATCGCCGGAGCCACCCGGTGGCAGGAGAAGAGCGGTGAGGGGATCGCTCTCGGATCGGCTGTCAAGGCGGCCGACGCCATCCTGGCCTCGCTGCCGGTGGTTGCGGCCACTGGTCTTGCGGCGTCCTCCCCCCTCGCAGCAAGCGCGGAAAGGAACTGAAATGGGAGTCATTGAGGAGACCTTCGCCGGTCACGAGGTGGCCCGCGCCTCCCTCGACAACTGCGTCAAGTGCACCATCTGCGAGACGGTGTGCCCGGTCGCCAAGGCCAATCCGCTGTTCACCGGGCCGAAGTACAACGGCCCCCAGGCCGAGCGCTTCCGCGACGGGGCCTCGGTGGATCACTCCCTGCAGTGGTGCGATTTCTGCGGCATCTGCACGCTGAACTGCCCGCAGGGGGTCAAGATCGCCGAGCTCAACGAGCAGGCGGCGACCAGGATGAAGGAGCAGAACGGCTTCCCGCTGCGGGACCGGATCATCCCCGAGACCAATCTCGAGGGCATGTTCCTGTCCCCGGTGGCACCGGTGGCCAACTGGGCACTGGGGCTGCGGCCGCTGCGCGTGGTGATCGAGAAGGTCATCAAGATCCATCGCGACGCGCCGATGCCGACTGCTCACACCGAGACCCTGGCCAAGTGGCTCAAGCACCGCACCAAGACCGACATCAAGCCGACCAAGGGGCCGGTGGTCTTCTTCCAGGGCTGCGCCGGCGGCTACTTCGAGACCGAGACCTCCAAGAAGTCCATCGAGGTGCTGGAGCACCTGGGCTACGAGGTCTTCGTCCCCAAGCAGTCCTGCTGCGGACTGGCCAAGCAGTCCAACGGGCTGTTCAAGGGAGCCACCAAGGACATCCTCAACCTGTGCGACAACCTCCTGAAGTTCGGCAACGAGCTCCCGGTGGTGTCCTCCTCGGGTTCGTGCATCGGGATGGTCAAGCACGAGGCCCACGAGGTCATCGGGGTCGACGACCCGCGGCTGGCCAATGTGTCGGTGCGCTCGCGCGACTTCTGCGAGTTCCTCATGGAGGAGTACCGGGCCGGTCGCCTGGACGCCTCGGAGTTCAAGGAGATCGATCTCACGGTGCCGTACCACCAGCCCTGCCAGGTGAAGAGCCAGGGAATGGGCTTCCCGGCCGTTCAGCTGATGGAGCTGATCCCCGGGGTCAAGGTGATCGAGTCCAACGAGCCGTGCTGCGGAATCGCCGGCACCTACGGCCTGAAGGCCGAGCGCTACGACACCGCCCAGAAGATCGGCAAGGGCGTCTTCGAGCACATGCAGAACTACAACGAGGGCGTCGGTGTCTGCGACACCGAGACCTGCCGCTGGCAGATCGCCAAGTCCTCGGGGGTCAAGATCGTGCACCCGGTGTGGCTGCTGCACCATGCCCTGGGACTGTCGGACAATCTGCTGAAGTGAGTCCGCGGGTCGGCTGGTTCGGCTGGCTGGGCTGAGATCGGCTCTGGCCGGGCGGGGTCCGGCCAGGGTCCGGCCAGCCTTTCGGCACGGATGCAGGGAAATGGCACGGATGTAGTGGAGCTCCACTGCATCCGTGCCATTTCCCTGCATCCGTGGTCTGGGGCGGTGGATGTCAGGGTGCTGATCGGTCTGTCGACAATTGCCCGATCGGGCAGACTTCTGGTCCTTCTCTGTACGAGAGGATTCGACGGGTCTAATGTGACAACCATGTTCGCGGATGCGAGCTCCACCAATCGATCAGGGAGGCTCGTTATGAGAATCAAGAAGGCGTTTATTGGAGTCGGAGCAGCAGCCCTGCTCCTTGGGGGGCTCGCGATACCAAGTGCGCATGCGGGTAGCTCGCTCTGCCCAGTAAGCAGAGTGTGTGTCTACTCCGACATCAACACCATCGACGACAACACGCTCACCTCATGGGCCACGAACGGTTCATGCTGACCGCCCCCGGTGGACCGTCCCCACAGGGACGGTCCACCGGGATGGTCGAAAGTTCGCGTCCAGAAGTGGTACGGGTGGAATCAGTGACCCGGACATACGTCAGCCAGGCCGGGCGGGTGTGCGCTGTTGATTGCGCCAGTGTCTCACTCATGGCCGGCGAGATGTGCGCGATGCTCGGGGCGAGCGGGTCCGGAAAAACCACCCTGCTCAATATCATCGCAGGATTGGATGTTCCTGACTCTGGATCAGTGATGGTGCGAGGTGTCGCCCTCAATGGACTCTCGGAGAAGGAACGTGCCCGGATTCGCCTGGAGAATGTCGCCGTCGTATTCCAGGACGACAATCTCATCGCGGAGTTCACTGCGCGGGAGAACATCGCAATTCCGCTCTTGGCCAGGGGGATGACCTTCCGCGAGGCGGATCAACGCGCGGATGACGCTCTCCAGGAGCTGGGAATCGGTGACCTCGGTGACCGTCCTCCGGCGGACATGTCCGGTGGACAGCGCCAGCGAGTCGGGATCGCACGGGCCTTGGCCGGCGAACAGTCCGTTCTGCTCGCCGATGAGCCTACCGGGGCGTTGGACAGCAAGGCGTCCCGTGCGCTGTTCGAGCGGTTGGGAGGACTTGCTCATGATCATGGGGTGTGCGTTCTCGTCGCTACCCATGACCTGCTGTGCACCGAGTACGCCGACAGGATCGTGAATGTGAATGATGGCAGGATCCTGGAATGAGGGTCCCCATTCGATTGGCGATCCTATGGATCGGGAACAAGAGGCGCAGGGTCAGCTCCATACTCATTGCCGCTTCGATGGCGTGTCTTGTGATGCTTTACATCGTCCTTAACTCGTTTGCCCTGAGTGGAGCTCAGATCGCAGACAAAGTGATGTCGAGCCATGATTATCAGATCGGGATTCCGAGCACGGCCCCGGGGGTGGCGTCAACCGTCGAGTCTCGGGTTAGACATGACCTTGAAACGGCGGGTGCTCATCATGTGGCGACACAGGTACAATCGTCAGATCTGACTGTTGATGGGGCTCGAACAACGGGGCTTGCTACGGGATTGCAAACAGTTGTCGAGTTCAGTGAGGTTTCGAATGGAGGATCGGACAGGCGCATAGTGTTGCGATCTGGTCGCATGCCCAAGAGTAGTTCAGAAGTGGCACTGTCACGCTCCTTGGATGAGAAGCTGGGGCATCCGGGCCAGATATCAGTATTCTCCGGGGTGAAGCAGATTGCTGTTGTCGGAGTGTTCGTGGATCCATATGCGACCGATATCTTGGAGGTGTATGGCGGTTCGAACCTGTGGCAGTCTCTGCCCGCGTCGATAAGAGGATCATTTCCTCAGAGCTCGTCCAGTCTTGTCGTGTCCTGGGACTCGTTGCCGATTTCCGAGGGTGCAGCTGTCCTCTCGAGGATCTCGGGTATTCCCGTGGACTCTCTGATGAATGGCTCGAACAGCAGGTCGTTCTATCTGACGTCGTCGCAGCGCTCGCTCACCCAGAGAACTCCAGGTCTGTTCACCTTCCCGTCCTTGGGGTTGATGGCTCTGGCAGGAATCGTCATGGTGGGCATGCTCATGCCCAGGCTCCGGGATGAGGCGGATGCGATCACGAGACTCGGCGTGCCTGGGCGGCCCGTCATCACCGGGGTTCTTCTGGCGATTGCCTCGCTTGTGATATCGGCAGCAGTGGTTGGTTCCCTGGCAGGCGTGCTGCTGGGGTGGCTGGCTCGCCTGTGGGTGATACCGCGGTTGCTGACTCAACCCATGTCCCCGTTCCCGCCGTTGGGAGGGTTGTTGGTGCGCCTGAGCGTGGTCTCGCTCACGTCGGCGCTGGTATCCGCGGTTGTCGTCTCCATTCCCCGGCGTGGATATCGCACATCGGGCCGTATCAGGAGGTGGACGAGGGTTGCGAGGCGTGGGGTGGCTGCCGGTGCGGTGGCCTGGTGCCTGTACCAGCTGGCGGTGGTGCGCTCGATCGAGGATGCGCTTGTCCTGGGCATTGTCATGACAGTCGCTGCGCTGCTGATCCTCCCCGATGCGGTGCATCTGGCTGTGCGGATGCCCCTTCCACCCAGCGTGAATGGGAGAATCGCGCACCGCCTCGCCCAGACGCAGGCCGGGAGGGTGACGACCGTTGCCGTCCTGCTGTGCGGATGCTTGGCCCTGCCGTGTTCGCTGACGGTGCTGGTGACCTCGATCCAGGTGTCGAACGCCGCCCAGGCGCTGGTGCCGAGAGGCCAGCTCGTCCTTCAGGATCCGATGGGTGAGGCTCCTTCTCCTGCCATTGTGCGAGCTGTTGAGCGCACGTCAGGTGTGCGCGACCCTGTGGCGGTGGGGAGCGCTGCCGGCGCGGTGGAGGGATCCGCGAGCAACTGCTTCGGCGTCATGGTGGTCTCCAGCACTGACGACCTGGCACGCCTGAATGACGCCCCCTTGGATGCGGCCGTCGTGAAGACGCTTGATGCGGGCGGTCTTCTGGACATCAGTGGTGCGAGGACGGATCTCACGTTTGTCCCCGACAACGGCAGGTCGAGAACACTTCCGACGGCTCACACAGAGTTCCAACCGGCATGGGCGCAGAAGTATGCCGCAGTCATGCTGAGGTCCACCGCTGAGGCCATGAACGTGACTGCTGCCAAGGATGCCTACGTCTACACCGGTGTCACGGATCGCCAGATCACCCTCACCAAGAGCGCGGTGTTCTCGGCCGGGGGTGATCCACGCGTCGTGAACTATCACGTCGACCCCGAGCCGCCGCCGATCCCGTGGGAGTGGTGGCTCGCAGTCGGGGCACTGTCGGTCATCGCCCTGCTCGCGACCTTCGTCTCCACCCGCGCCCTGGGGGCCGACCTGCGCCAGCATTCTGCGCAGTTCCTCGCCATCGGGCTTCCTCCTGCCACCGGTCGGTGGGTGCTCGCCAGTCAGCTCGGGGTGCTCACCTTCACTGTTGTTCCGCTGACGATCGCTGTCGGGATTCTTCCCACGGCGTTGGTGGCGGCGGTGAACAAGGGTTTGGAGTTGAGCGTGCCGACCGGTGTCATGGCGCTGGCTGCTGGTGTGCTCGTCGGTGCGGTTGCGATCTCAGGAGCTGGCGCGATGGTTGGGGTGACGGCCAAGGAGAGGACGGTGGACGCGCTGGTGTGAGGGAGCCGTTGATCGACAGGGTGGCCGATGCCCGATCCGCGCCATCGAGTGGTGATGACGGGGGAGGCTCAGCCGCGGCACTTCTGCAGCGCTGCCAGGGTCTTGCCCATGGTCGGCGTCTGGACGTACTGGTAGACCCCGAAGAGTTTCTGCAGGTCCAGCAGGTCGGTGCCGGCGCACCAGGCCTGGGTGGAGTAGGTGAGCGAGTCGCCTGCCGCCGACCCCAGAGCTGTGGGCGGGGTGAGACCGCGTCCCGGAGCGGCCCCGAGGTCCGGCGGGTGCTCCAGGCCCATGGGGTGCATGCCGCCGCCCATGGTGCCTGTGGTGGTCAGGTGTATCAGCCGGGGTAGTGCCTCGGGGTGGGCGGACTGGTCGTAGATCTGCGAGACGGTGGTGACGGCAGCCGGCAGGTATCCCTTGTCGGGTGCGG
>NZ_AUHZ01000018.1 GCF_000423445.1 Acidipropionibacterium thoenii DSM 20276
CAGGGCCCTCCCCCACGCACCCCGTCCTCACAGCGAAGTGACAACCGATCCACACACAGTCAAGCCACAACTACACCCTGGATCCTGAAGAGCCAGATTGTCGGACGCCTTCTGCGTCAGCGCATAGGAGAGGTCAGAACAGCCCCTGAGGGGCCTCGGTGTAGGAGACCAGAAGGTCCTTGATCTGCTGGTAGGCGTTGAGGATCACCCGGTCGGTCTCCCTCCCGATGCCGGACTCCTTGTACCCGCCGAAGGGGGCTCCGGCCGGGTACATGTGGTAGCAGTTCGTCCACACCCGGCCCGCCTGAATGGCCCGCCCGGCCCGATAGGCCCGGTTGCCGTTGCGGGTCCAGACGCCGGCACCCAACCCGTAGCTGGTGTCGTTGGCGATCCGGATCGCGTCGTCGTAGTCCTCGAAGGGGGTCAGGGCCAGAACGGGCCCGAAGATCTCCTCCTGGAAGATGCGCATCGAGTTCTCTCCCTCCAGCACGGTCGGCTGGATGTAGTAGCCGCCGGCCAGATCGCCGTCCAGCTCCCCCGGGCCGCCGCCCGCACGGACGGTGGCCCCCTCCTGCTTGCCGATCCTGATGCAATCCAGGATCTTGTCGCGCTGGCGCGCCGAGACCTGCGGGCCGACCTGGCAGTCGGTATCTAGGGGATTGATCTGCTTCGCGGTGCCCAGCCGCTCGACGGCACGGGGAACGAAGGAGTCGAAGATCGACTTCTGCACCAGGGCGCGGGACGGGCAGGTGCACACCTCGCCCTTGTTGAAGGCGAAGAGATTGAACCCCTCGAGGGCCTTCTGGTAGAAGCCGTCGTCGTGATCGGCGATATCGTCGAAGAAAATGTTCGGGCTCTTCCCACCCAGTTCCAGGGTGGCTGGAATCAGCAGCTGAGCGGCGTCCAGTGCGATATCGCGGCCCACCTCCGTCGACCCGGTGAAGGCCAGTTTACGGATTCTCGGGTGACGCGACAGCACGGTGCCGATCTCCGAGCCCTTGCCCTCGACGATATTGAGCACTCCGGGCGGCAGCAGGTCCTGGATCCTCTCCACCAGGATGAGCAGGGAGATCGGGGTCTCGGACGCCGGCTTCATGACGATGGTGTTTCCCGCGGCCAGGGCCGGTGCGATCTTCCACGCAGCCATCAGGATGGGGAAGTTCCACGGGATGATCTGCGCGACGACACCCAGCGGCTCGCGGAACTGGTAGGAGACCGTGTCGTGGTCGATCTGCGTGGAGACCTGCTCCTGTGCGCGGATCGCCGCGGCGAAGTACCGGAAATGGTCAGCGGCCAGCGGGATGTCTGCGCCGAGCGTCTCCCTGATGGGCTTGCCGTTGTCCCAGGTCTCGGCCAGAGCGATCTCCTCGCGGTGCTCGTCGATCCGCTCGGCGATCTTCCACAGCACCTCGGCGCGCTCGGCGTTCGAGGCGCGCGACCAGGCGGGGAACGCTTTCCACGCGACGTCGACGGCCCGGTCGACGTCCTCCGAGGTGGAGCGCGCCACCGAGGTGTAGACCTGCCCGGTGACCGGCGTCCTCACCTCGCCGTAATTCCCCTTGACCGGCGCCACGAATTCCCCACCGATGAAGTTCTGGTACTCGACCGCGAAATCGAGCAGGCTCCCCTGCGTATTCGGTCGCGTGTATGTCGTCATGTCGAATGCTTCTTCCGCTGTTGCCTCAGTGCGTGAAATCGGTGACGACACTCGTCCCGACGGTCTTGTAGGTGGTCATGTTGTCGAGGGCCTCGTTGACGTCGCTCAACCCGATGGTGCGGGTCACCAGATCGCCGGGGTGGAGCTTCCCGGTGGAGACCTGATCCAGCAGGTACCGGAACTCGACTGTCGGCATCCCGAAGGAGCCGCGGTAGTCGATCTCATTGGTGATGAGGTCGTTGATGGTCAGGGCCACCTCGCCGCCCTCGCCCTCCGGCGTCATGCCGATCTGGACGTGGGTGCCGCGGCGCCGCAGCGAGCCGACCGCATTGCGCAGAGTGGTCGGAATGCCCAGGGCGTCGACGCTCATATCCGCCCCGCCGCCGGTGATGTCTCGGACGGCCTCGATCGGTTCGGTGGTGCTGGAGTTGATCGTCTCGACGGCACCGACCTTGCGTGCCAGGTCGAGCTTGTCGTCGGCGATGTCCACGGCGATGACGTTGGCACCCGCCCCGCTGGCGATCTGGGTGGCCGACAGCCCGACGCCGCCGGCCCCGTAGACGACGAGCCAGTCGCCGGGGTGAACCTTCCCGACCTCCACGACGCCGTGGTAGGCGGTCATGAACCGGCAGCCCATTCCGGCAGCCTCCTGGAAGGAGACCGCGTCGGGAAGCGGGACGACGTTCGAGTCGGCGTTCGGGACGTGGACGTACTCGGCGAAACCGCCGTCATAGGTGAATCCCGGCATCGTGATGTCGGGGCACACATTGGAATGGCCGGTCCGGCAGAACCAGCAGTGCCCGCATCCCAGGGTGAACGGAATGATGACCCGATCCCCGACCTTGAACTGGGTCACGGACTTCCCGGCGTCGGAGACGACTCCGACGAATTCATGGCCGAATGTGTGGGGCAGGTCACCGCCGGTGAACCCGGGCCACTCCCCTCTCCATCCGTGCCAGTCGCTACGGCAGACTCCGCAGGCCTTGACATCGACGATCACCCCACCGGCATCATCGACCGGATCAGGCACATTCTCAACGACGAGTGGCTTCTTGTACTGCTCAACTACCGCTGCCCTCATGGCTACGGGTCACTTCTTTTCTGCTAGGGATCCTCTTTTTTGCCCGGGCCGCGCAGCCTCTGATCGTCACAGCGTCGTGACCTGGGATTCCTCATCGGCCGACCCCCCGGTGACTCACCCCCGGGGTCAAATGGTCGGACCATTTAGTTGACACCTGCACGGTAGCTCTCATGTAGGCCGTAGCCAAATCGGGGTTCGAGGGCTCTTCGACCCGCTCGTGAAGTCGACACTGTGCGCATATTGCTAGCTGGAGGGCGGTTTCCGAGACAGAGATCTCGGAAACCGCCCTCCAGCTAGCAATATGCGCGTGCCGCAGCGCCGGACCAGTGGCCCCTCAGAAGTCCGAGCGGGAGAACCGGTTCATCATGAGGTTGCTGGCGTCGAAGAGCACCTTCCCCAGCAGGGCGTCGGTCTCGACCCGGACGAACTCGGCGATGTCGTCATTGGCGTCGGCCAGCTGCTCTCGCAGGGCGCCGTCCTCGGGAACCTCCACCAAGGCGGCCTGGGACAGCCGGTTGTCCGTCTGCGTCACCAGCGCGTGCCCGGCCGCCAGCGTCTTCTCCTGGTAGCGCTCGATCTCAGGGATGATGTCGTTGAAGTGCGCATCGGCCAGCGCGGCGATGATCCGCGAGGACCAGTAGAGGCTGTCGGTGGACACCCTCTCGGTGGTGTTGGCCAGGCACTCGGGAGTGCGCTCCACATTCGTGAAGATCGGCACCAGGGTGTTGAAGGGGTTGGAGGCGAAGGCCACCCACTGGATCGCCCGGCTGGACTCGGGCTTGTACGGCCGCACCTGGAGGATCGACAGCTGCGAGTGGCGGTTGATGCCGATGGGCCGCAGCAGGTGACGCTGCTCCTCGGTGCCGATGCTCGAGTAGGGGTCGTAGACAGTGCCCTGGTAGTGCAGGCTGAGCACGTACTTGACGTCCTCGATGGTGAGCTTGCGCTCGGGCACCCGGCCCCAAGGCAGGTCGTCCGAGGCCCAGGTGTGCTCGGGGCTGGGGCCGTCCCAGTCCTCGGCGTGGGGGTTCAGCAGCCGCTGCATGTTCCACGCCCGCGCCGTGTTGTAGACGTGGTCGGAGTCGGAGTGGGAGCCGAAGGCGTCGCGCGGGTTGAAGGTGTCGCCGAGCGACAGGTCGAGATGGTTCTCGTAGATGAACTGGGCCAGGTCGGGGCTGGCCAGATGCTCGCGGCCCTCGCCCAGGGCGTCATCCAGATCGAAGGAGTCGATGCCGAGCTGGTTGGGCATCGTCACGTACTGGTCGTCGGGCACCCGCTTGGCAATCCAGTGGTGGCCGCCGACCGTCTCCAGCCACCAGATCTCGTCGGAGTCGCTGAAGGCGATGCCGTTCATCTCGTAGGTGCCGTGCTCCTCGAGCAGCGCGCCCAGCCGCAGCACGCCCTCGCGGGCGGTGCGGATATAGGGCAGGACGATGGTGAGCATGTCCTCCTCGCCGATCCCGCCGATCTTCTCGGGGATGTAGTCGGGCGCCCCTTCACGACCGCTGGCGGGCCGGTACTCGACGAAGGGATCGGCACCCAGCACGCGCTCATTGGTGGTGAGGGTCTCGGTGGCGCTCATCGCGACGTTGGCCGCGTTGATACCGGCCGCGCCCCAGATCCCCTGGTCGGGGATCGCATTCGGCGCCGCGGTGTATCGCATCGGGTCGTCGGGCAGCTCGATGGTGAGGTGGCCGATGACGCTGGTGTAGCTGCGCGGCTGGTCGGCCGGGGGGACGACGATGATCTTCTTCGGGTTCCACTCGCCGTTGCTCGAGTCCTCATTGCGCGCCACCAGCGGTGACCCGTCGTAACTCGCCTTCTTGCCCACCAGGATGGTTGTGCAGCCCACGTTCCTCGTCCCTTCGCTCGTGGCCGTGACCGACCGGTTCGGCACACCGCCCGATTCTAGGCCCGGGCGACAGCCCGTCATCCAGGCACCCTGTGCTCTCCCTGTGGAGAATCTCCTCCCAACACGCCGTCTTTCAGCCCTGGCGGGCGCCGGGACGGCGTGTTGGGAGAAATCTCCCACCTGGGCATAGCCGAACACAGCTTCGTCAGATCGGCTGACTCGGAACGACAACCCACTACGCTCGATACATGTCCTGGTTCTCCAGCTCCGATCAGCCGGAGCCTCCCAAAATGCCGCCCGGCGTGACGCATGTTCCGGGCCTCGCCGACAGCATTCTCAACGAACTCGCCCCTCTCCTGGCCGCCGAGGGCATCGACCTCAGTGACCCGAAGGGCGTCGATATCGACGCCCTCCAGGCCGCTCTGGGCCCGGCCGTGGAGCGCCGGAATATGGAACTGTTCACCCCGACCGGCGCCCATCGCACCCAGGCTCTGGCCGTCCTGCGCCGCTTCACCGAGGCGACTGCGGCCGGACGGGCCGACGAGGCACAGGCGGTATTGGACGGCGTGGAGACTGACGAGACAGAGGACCATCCCGCGATCTCCCATGTCATCGGCGTCACCCTCGGCCTGCTCGACTCCTGGTACGCCGATCGACGACTGAGGACCGCCCTCTCGTCGGCCCGGATCGCCTCCCGGCGTCGCTCCGTCCGGGCCTCAGCCACGGATCTGCTGGCCGCCGCCAGACGCAACACCGCCTTCAGTTCTCTGGACGAGCTCACCATCACCCATGGCGGTCTCGACCTTTTCGAGGGCGGGGCGACACTCATCGCGGCGTCGATCTCCGCGATCGCGAAACGCCAGCGCAGGAGCGTGACCGCCACCTGCCGCGAACTCCTCATCGCCGATCCCGAATACACCTCGGTAGACGTCGTAGTAGCCGGCACCGGACGGGCAGCAGAGACCGACGGGACGACACCGGCCGATGAAAGAATTCTGGCCGAGTTCGAGGAATGGCTCGCTCGGCAACCCCACATCGTGGCACCCACAGTCGAGGACGAGGCGACCGCCATGCGGGCGATCTTCGGCCTGGCACGCACATCCGGTGCCGATCTGCGCAACCCCCACGACATCGAGACCGCCGTGGACCTCCTGCTCGACATGGGCTCGGGCGAGGGGCCGGACTCCTACGACTCGATGATGTCCTGCCTGCTCACTCTCGACGAGTACATCCACTTCCAGTGGGAGATCTCCAGACGCCCGGAGAACTGGGATCACGCCCACGACATCGTCGAGGACGCCCTTTCCGCCGGGAATGGGGGCGACCGGCTCGCCGACGTCATCGAGAACGCCACAGCGACCGATCCCCGGGTGCGCCACGCCGCTCTGATGAAGACCCGGGTGAGTACTGCGGTCCCGGCGTTCCTCGGATGGCTGAGCACCAGCAGGGCTATCAGTCAGTCCGGGAACCTTCGGCTGGTCGATATCGAGCCGGTGGCCGCCTTGCTTGGGGTCCGAGCCGAGGGCGTCCGAAAGCTTCCTCCCCTGGCCCATGCCCTGCCGTCCGGTTTCGGCACCGATGAACCGCTGCCAGAACCGGAGACGCTCTATGCCACCTCGATGCGCGATGTCGCGGTCCTGTGGGCCTGGTGGCAGGCCCTCCTGCAGTGCGACATCATCGAGACCACGGCCACCCGGGTACGCCCCGGCCCCGCATCCGGCCCCTGGACGGACGGAGGTGAGCCCCCGATCGAGGATGTCGAGGCCCTCAACGGGCTGTTCGTCTCATTCCTCCTCAGCGACCGGATGTTCGATGATGACCAATTCGGCAGCAGCGCAGCGGTCGCGGTCCTGGCATCAAGAATTGTGATCGCGGCGGCAGCGCCCGAGCTCGGTATCGAGAACCCCTCCGACGCGATGAGCGCGATTCGCCGGCCGCGTGCGCTCCAGGTGGCGGCCCGGCTGGAACGCCTCGGCCTGATGTCCCGTGACGCATCAGGAAAGCTGGAAGTCCCGGCAGGTCTGAAGGCCGCCGTGCTGCGCGGGGCGATGATCATCATGGAGATCGTCACGCGCAGCGACGAGACCTGATGCGGAGCACTACCGCGTGACTCCGGTCCTGATCGCGTCTACCTCTTCATAGCGTTCTCGCGTACTCCACCATGTTTTCGTATACGAGGCCCGTAGCTGGTGGGGCGTGCAGGTCGAGGCCGGCGGACGACGTTCCCTGCGCCGCGTGCTCGGGGAAGGGCCCTACGAACCGCGGGGCGTCATCCAGGCACCCTGTGCCCTCCCTGTGGAGGATCTCCTCCCAACACGCCGTCTTTCAGCCCTGACGGGCGCCGGGAACGCCGGTTCCTACGTCCGGGATCTTCTCGTCAGCGCCCGGTAGACTGTTGGGTAAGCTCAACGAACCGGCGTCGTTGGCACCAGACTCTTAAGCCCCGCACTCGGGGTTTTCTTCCTGCTTCTTGACGTGACCGCCATCCGGCGCCCCACAAGACCCCTCTCAGGGGTCCGTGAAAGGCGGTCACCATGACTCTCACGTCCCTCCCGTCCGGAATCGATATGGGCGAGCTGCGCAAGCTCGCCGCCACCGCCGCCAAGATCCAGCGGGCCACGGGCGCGACTGACACGAATGGTCTGGTCCCTGCGATCAGCTACCTTCGGGTCTCCACCAAGGACCAGGCCACGCGAAACGGTCTTGAAGAGGGCCTGTCGATCCCCGCCCAGCGCGAGGCGGCTCAGCGAAAGGCTGACCAGCTTGGCGCCGTCATCGTCAAGGAGTTCATCGAGCCTGGCGAGTCCGCCAAGACGGCGCAACGCCGCGCCCTCCAGGACATGCTCGACTACGTCACCGAGAACCCCGTCCAGTACTGCATCATCAACAAGGTCGACCGCTTGGCTCGCAACCGCCTCGACGACGCGATCATCCACGCGACGCTTCGGGATGCGAACATCAGCTTGGTCTCCGTGACGGAGAACATCGACGAGACGCCCTCAGGGATGCTCATGCACGGCATCCTCGCCTCCATGGCCGAGTTCTACTCCCTGAACCTCGCTCAAGAAGTCCTCAAAGGAATGACCCAGAAAGCCAGCATGGGCGGCACTCCTGCCAAAGCACCCCTCGGGTACCTGAACGTGCGCACCACCGACGCGAAGGGCCACGAGATCCGAGACGTCACCGTCGATCCCGAGCGGGCAGACCTCATCACGTTTGCCTTCACCGCCTACGCCACCGGCGACTGGACCCTCTCCTCCCTCGCCGCCGAGCTGGAAGCCCGAGGACTCACCACCATGCCGACGCCGTCCTTCCCGTCGAAGCCCGTGACGACGAAGGCACTGCACAAGATCCTCACCAACCCCTACTACCAAGGCAGCGTCACGTTCCGCGGCGTCACCTACGACGGCGCTCACGACCCTCTCGTCGACACCGAGACATGGCTACGCGTCCAGACCGAACTGGCCGCCAAGAACCAGCGCGGAGAGAAGCCCCGCACCCACGACCACTACCTCAAGGGAACGCTCTACTGCTCGTGCGGGGCGAAGATGATGATCGAATGCCCCACCGGCAAGTCCGGCATCACCTACGAGTACTTCACCTGCTCCGGGCGCCGCAAGAAGAACGGTTGCACGCGGTCCGCCATCCTCACCGACCGCATCGAGGACCGGATCGACTCCACCTACGGCGCCAACGGCCTCACCCCCGACGAGGCCGATCGTGTCCGCGAAGTCCTCGGAGCCGTCTTCGACCAGCTCGAAGCCACCACCGACGACGAACGTGCACTCCTGACCGCCCAGAAGGAGAAGCTCGACGCCGAGCGACTCAAGCTCGTCCAAGCCCACTACGCCGACGCCATCCCGCTCGACCTCCTCAAGTCCGAGCAGGAACGCATCCGCACCACTCACGACGCTATCGAACACCGGCTGGAGAACCTCGCCACCAGCTACGAGGACGCCCGTGAGGGCCTCGACCAGCTCGCCGACATCCTCACCGATCTCGGCGACGTCTACGCGCGATGCGAACCTGCTGAACGCCGCATCCTCAACCGAGCCCTCTTCGACAAGATCATCCTCGACGACGAGGAGGCCATCCGCTACCAGCCCGACGGGGCCGTTCGAGCGGCCTTGGACTGCGTCGCCCCTGGTCACACACGGATTGTCTCTGTCGAAGCGTCTGACCCTGAAGACACTTCGAACCCTGCCCGCTGGTCTGCGGGGCAGGGTTCGAAGATGTCACTTTTGGTGGACCTAGCGGGAGGCTTGTCGAAACTTGCCCCGCCGGAGATTCAAATGGTGCGAGCACACCAGTCGATCCGCGCTGGACGGCACACGTCGCACCGTCGGAGGCGCCAACCGCAGCGGGCGCCGCGAGCATCCGAAGACGTCCTTCAACGAGCAGAGGCCGCCTACGCAGCGGGCGGGTCTCTGAAAGCTGTGGCCCGGCAAGTTGGTCTTGGACATGAGCGGCTCTCTCGTCTCCTTCGGGAACGCGGTGTCGTCCTCCGGCACCACTCACCGTCCAGCAGCGAGATTCGGCTGATGCGGTCCATATATGAGCAAGGGGCTTCACTGGAGCGTGTGGGCGACAGGTTCGGTTACACAGCCGGGACAGTCCGCATACACTTGATCATCGCCGGCGTCGTGATGCGTGACACGCACGGCCGCGGCGCACTCCCGAAAGTGCAGCAGGCCCATCGCTGAGGATCAACCCGCGCCTAGGCATCCGAGACACGTTACGTAACCTCAAGGTCCAGGCGGAGCGTGCAGCTCTCGTCGCTGGGGGGAGGTAGCTGCACGCCTACCACTCCCCGCCCCGACCGAGGGGGAGGGAGCGCAGCGCACGACTGACGACCGCGGCGAGGACTGCGGCTGAGACCGTCGCACACCGACGACCTACCGGCGACCAACAGACCATGCTGTCCTAGCGCGTGCCTTCCGGGATCGCTGTCAGGAGGCGCGACCCATTTGCCGATCATGCGTGGTCAGGAGCAGCTCCGCCACGTGCGTTGCCTCGCGGATCACGTAGCGGCCGGTCTCCTTGCTGATGCCCGTGGGCAGCGTCCTCCCGTGGCCGGTGCCCTGGAGGTTGCGCAGCTCGTTGATCGTCGAGGCCGTTGTCTTGGCCGACTGGTAGATGGCGCGGAGCTGCTTGCCGCCAGGCTGCGAGGCGTCGACCAGCTGGGGCTGGAGTCCGAGCCGCTCCATCGCCAGATGCAGCAGCGGTTCGAAGTCGAGCTTCCCTGTCGGGAGCATCATCTGCTCCTCCAGCACGAACTTGCAGATCGATTCCAAGAGCTCCTTCGCTCCACCCAGAAGGGCCCCCGGATCCTCGACGTTCCGTCGCAACCGAGCGAGCTGTTCGTCGAGGGCCTGTCTTCCGCCGGTCTCCAGGTCGAGCGGCTGCTCGTGCTGGAGCCGCCCTTCGTCGTCCAGCACAGCACCCTGAGCCAGGAGCGCGCGCTGCAGGGTCGCGACCCGCTCCTTGGTCTGCGCGTCCGAGCTGTTGAACGCGCCATCGACGCGCAGCGCCGTCAGCAGCTGATCCAGTGCCTTCGCGGCCACGTCACCCGGACGTCGCCGGGCTGTCCGGCACAGCAGCAGCACTCGGTGCTCCTTGTTCGGCGTGCCGGTAGCGACGTCGTAGGGGTCCTCGTCCGATAGACCACACGCCGTGAAGCACCTCGTGAGGGTCGCGTGGCTCGGGCCCGCGCCGCCGAAGAAGAACTTACCCAGCGAGGCGGCGACCTCGTCCGATAGCAGCTGACCTATCACGGAACTCCCCTCGTCTGGCGCCATACGACGGCACGATCCCGACCAGTGTCTCAGGACGACGCGTTCGGTTCCGGCAAGCGGATCGCCTCACCAGCGGTACGTCGGCTTCGGTTCATACCGGCCGTGCCGTGCTCGCTCTTCGTGCGTCCACGTGGGCACGTCGCCCGACGGCAGCACTCGGCGCGGGTCGACCGCCGCCAGGTGACTGCGGGCCCACTCGACAAACGGGTGTCCCTCCTCGCCGATGGCGCGCTCCAACTCGTCGACGAACGCGGCCATCTCGCGGTGCCTGGCCCACGCGTCGGCACCGGCGTGGAGCGCCTGTTCCCACTCCTCGTAGCCGCGGCGCAGCTGCTCGACCCGGTGGGCCTCCTCGCGGCGAAGCCTCTCCTCCTCCTCGCGGCGGCGGCGCTCCTGCTCCATCTGCACTGCGCGCTCGCTGGCGGCCTCGACAGCGGCGATCACGTCAGCCAGCCGCTCCTCGACCTTGACGCGCGCGCCGTCGGTCCACGAGGCCCCGGTCTTCCGTCCGTCGCGGTCCGTCAGATGAAGACGCAGTCTGCCGTCACCGACGTAGTCGTACCTCGGTGCCCAGACGTACTGGCCCTTCGCCCGGCGCGCGGCCTCCTCCTTCGTGTCCTCGTGCGGCCGCCGCTTCGTCACCTCGCTGAACACGATCCCCACCGTCGCGTGCCCGGCATCAAGCAGGAGCAACGCTTGGCTCGCATAGTGCAGGTAGGTGCCGCGGTAACCATCGGGCTCGCGGCGCGCCTCCACGGGCGTGACCGTCCAGCCGCGAGCCAGCGCCTCGGTGACGAGAGAGTGGGCCACCAGGACGCAGCGCCTTCGCAGGGGCATCGGAAGCCGGCCCGGCCGATCCCTGAGTTCCTTGACGGCCGGGTGGGGTCGCCGGACGACTTGGCGCAGCGGAACCTGTTCCTGGGGCTCCTGCGGCACTCCGACTGGCTCTCGCGTCTCAGCCGGCGCCGGGGAGGGCTCCGGAGTCCCTGGTCTTGCAGGACTCCCTGCACGGCGTGTTCGTGGAGCCGGTGGCCTCTCGGCCTCACCCGGGTACCTGCCGTGTTCGACGTAGTACCTGCCCGTCTCCGTGAGCTCGGCCGTCCACTTCCCGCCCGGGCGGCGGACCTTGACGAGGCCGCGCGCCGTCAGCGCGGCGGCGCTCAGCTTCATCTCCGGCCGCGGCGGGTCCTGGGAGCCTCCGGCGGCGAGCCAGTCGAGCACCTCACGCTGGGCGTCGTTGACGGGTCGGGGTGGCATGGTGGACTACCTGCGTTGATCGTTCGAGTGTGCTCTCACCCGGATCGTCGATCCGTCGGTGGCCAAGAAGCAGCTCACAGGGAAGCGCCGCGCGGTTCGGGCGAACCGGAAGTCGATACGGGAGTCGAGCTCTGTCACGCCCTCGAACCGGTCCAGCAACCACTCGTCGAGATCCAGTGGCTCGTCATGCAGGAGCTTGTCCACTGGCGCATGAAGACCCGCAAGAACCAAGGTGTCGATATTGAAGGGCCACTGGCCTAGGACCTTCTCGATTTGGGAGGGGCCGAAAGTCGACAAGTCCGCGGCGGAGATCGACTCGGTAGCAGCTTCTGTACCTGCGACGAAGTCCTGCGCACACTGACATAGATAGCGGTTCAGGTCGACCGAAGACCCGGCCGACCGAGCGTGCACTAGGGGCACCTGCCACGTCCCGTCGACGGATCGGGTCGCGAGGACACGCTCTGTCACAGGCATCAACTCCAGGATGTGGCGACGACCCACCGGCAGCATGAAGCCCACGCGCTCCGGCTCCTCGTCGGGGTCGGAGAGCAAGTCGAAGCCAAACCCGAGATCCGGGATGACAATATCCCCATCCAGTTCGAAGACGTACCATTCGCAGACAATCGCTCGTGCAGCGAACCTGTTCATCTCGACCAAGCGATTCAAATTCAAATTCGTCTTGTCAAACAAATCGGGAGCTTCAGTCTGCGGGTCCTCTACGCCCTCCTCCTTCAGACGCGCGACAACTCTCGCCTCGTATGAGCGATCCCGAGCGAAGGTTGCGGCAACGAAGGGCACGAGGATTCGGATCCAGTCCGAGGCGCTGAGGGTTCCGGCGATGAGATCATCCAGAACCCTGGGCAACTGCGGCTCGTACGCGTCCCACAACTTGTCGATGGCGCGCCCCTGCGAGGTCTGGAAGAAGTCCTGGTCGACGCCGTACAGACGCTTCTTGTACCCGATGGAAGCCGCCGTCGTAACCCGGCCGGCGGTATGGCGACTCACGACGTGAAGCCTGCGCTGACGAAGCGGTCCACTCTCGTCTTCGGAAAAACGCCCGAGCAGGGCCGCCGGGATGAAGTGATCCTTAGCCATGCAGTGCCTCCTCGCAGACTTGGCCTGAACCCGGCAACGAGACTATCGGCAGACCATGCAGATGGCCCTGTCCAACACGATGCATCTCAATGACGCCCTCACCTGGATTCAAAGCAGCAACAAGACCCGATCCGACCCATCGATGACGGCAAAGGTTCGAGCCGTGTGCGTGGGGTGGACCTCCATAGAGAGTTCGAGAATCCTTGCCCGGCCTTGAAAACGGTGGCTTCTCGCAGGTCGCGGGGGTCTACCGACGGGACCGGAGGCCGCTGGCGCCGTCCGTGGTGAACTCGCGAGGGCGGATGGTGCGCGCAGTTGGGATGACTCAAACCTTTCTGAGCCCGGCGCAGGTGGACGAGCTGGTGGCCCTCAACGAGGCCGACGCGACGCTGGTGAAACTGGGTGAGCGGTTCGGCGTGCACAGCCGCACGGCTACTGCGCATCTGGTCCGCCGCTCGGTCCCGATCCGCAGGCGCGGTCTCGATGAGTGCCACCTAGCCGAAGCCGCCGAACTCTACGTCGACGGGTTGAGTCTAATGGAGGTCGGCCTGCGGTTTGGGGTCAGTCAGCAGGCGGTTAGGCACGCCCTGGCAAACGTCGATGTGCCCATCCGCGCCAGCGGTAGACGGGCACGAGCATCGGCATGACTGGCTGGGGCGGGGTGTCGGGCTACTGCGGTGGGCGTGTCGTTGAGGAGACCTATGGGGTCGCTGCGTTGTATGCGGTTCGCGCTTCGGTCAGCTCGGCCCAGTGGGCTTCGAGTCCGGCGAGTGTAGGGCTGACCCCGAGGCTAGGCAGGGGTTGTGAGTGGCCGTCGATGTACCGACATGCTTCCTCGAAGATGCGGTTTACGGTATCGATCGCAGCGGGAAGTGCTTCGGACTTGATCTTGGGCAAGTTGGTCATGCGCACGTTGGGTTGATAGCGCTGCGTGACGCCCTGGAGTAGTTCCGTCTCGGTGAAGACCTCACACCACGCGCGCACCCAGTCGTAACCCGTGCGGACCAGTGCCGCCCGCGCATCGCCGTCCTGTGACTTTGCTGCCTGGATGGTCTCGTTGATGTTCTTCTTGATGTTGTTCAAGCTGTCCCAGCGGGGTCCTGTCGCTCGGGTGATCTTTCCTTTGCCCTCTTCATCGGTGATCTGGAAGTAGGAGCAGCGCTTTGTTGCTTCCATGAGCGTAAGCAGCGTGCTGGCGAAGAAGATGTCGTGGGTGAAGACGATGACCTGTGTCGTGTCAGCGAGTGACGCGACACGCTGCGCGACTTCGTTGATGCGGCGATGGTCGAGGCTTGAGACAGGATCATCGAAAATGACCGGCGCGGTGATTCCGGCAAGGCGCGCTTCGGCGAGGAAGTCCGCTATTGCGAGGACCTTCTGCTCTCCTTCGGAGAGCACCTTGGACGGTTTATGTTTCCCGCTGAGGATCTTGCGGCGTTGTGCGCGCCCCTGGCGGCCGACGAACTCCACGTTTAGCGCGGGCGCGCGAAGTGCCGCGCACTCTTCGTTGAAAAGCGCATCGAAGCTCTCGTTGATCATCTGGTCACTTGCGGTCTTGGCCAGCCCGGTTACAGCGCGCAGAAGCCCAGGCATGGGCTTGGCGAGCAGCGTGAGCCGGTCAGCCTGCTTGGCGTCGCGTACGTGTGACTCGATGAGCGACCACGACCTCGTGAGTTCTGCTGCGGCCTCTAGCTCGACAAGCTCCTTCTTCTTCTCGGCCAAGGTGTCAGCCCGTGTGGCTGCCTGTGTCCTCAGTTCACCGAGGGCCTGCTTGGCGGTCTCCAACGCCGAGCCGAGCGCTATCGCATCTGTGCCGGCGTGTGCGGTCAGCGCTGTGTTCACGGCGGAAGCGGCGAGAAGCTGCTCGGATAGCTCCGCGATGGTGCTCAGGGTCCGGTCGAGTTCAACGTGGAAGTGGGGCTTGTCCTCGGTATCTGCGTACTCGTCGGCGAAGGTAGAGACGTCGTTGACCTGGATCGAGGTGACCGGTTCTGTAAGTGCGTGTAGCCGCGCCTTTGAAGCGGCGATGTCGGTGGTGATCTTGTCTTCGAGGTATTCGGAGTACTTGCCGATCAGCGATCGCGCCGCTTCGTTCAGAGGCTGCCGGCAGTACAGACACCGATCGGCGTCGTGTGCTCCGACCGCGATGAGATGTGCTTGGTATGCCTCGCCGGCCTCGATGAACGTGCTCCAGGTGTCGTCGGGCTCGGCCGGCAGGTCGGCTGCCTCGAACAGGGCGGCTCGGAAGGCGCGGTAGTCCTCTTCAAATCCGTGGAGGGTGTCGCGTTCGCGGCCGTATGCCTCCACGTTGAAGTCAGCCATCACGGTGGCCGCGTTGGAAGCTTGCGTCAAGACGCGTTCGACTCGCTGTTGCAGCTTGATCTCAGCGCTGATGGTGTCCGCCTCCAGCGCGGCGACCGTGCGGCGCAGGTCGCCGATACGTGTCTCGACGTCGGGATCGGGGTCGGCGAGCGACCTCAGGTGTTCCAGATCAGTGGACGCTCCCAGCGTCTCGATGAGCGGGTAAACCGCGGCAGTGCGTGGGAAGCGAGGCAGAAGCCCTGTGGACCCAGATCGTAGGTCTTCGACGGCCTCGTCGATGTGGGCTTGTACCGACTTGATGCCTGCGATGACGTGATTGAACAGTGCCAGGGCTGCTGGCACGTAGACGTACTCAAGCTCGTCATCGACGTGGAAGCTGACAGAAGGGCTGTCGAAGATGGACATCCTGGTGAAGGGTGCGACGCCCTGTTGTCCGGTCCAGGTGTAGGCCTTCGTCTCAGTGCCGAGCGTGTAACCGATGAGTGCTGATTGGGGCTGCGGCGATGCCGCTTCGATGTCGCCGAGAATCACATCGGCAGTGCGGCTCGCCGCGAGGGCTTTGAAGATGCGGGAGTACCCGGTTTTGCCCGTGCCGTTCTCTCCGAACAAGATCGTCAGGCCGGCATGCGGTTCGATGACTCCGCCCTCTACCAAGGCGTTAACACCAACGACATCGGAGAGCGAGGTAAGGGTCAGGGGCTCGATCGCCTCATCCTCGCGTTCGAGGGTGACCAGCGGCTCCTCCGTGGGGAGTTCGCGTGTATCGAAGGCCTTCTCCTGACGAAACAGGACGTACGCTCCGGATTGCTCCTCGCTTCCGAGCGGACCGCCGCCGTTGAGGACGTGCCTCACGATGTAGCGGACCCACTCGTCGGAGGTGTTCGCCCACTCGCTGAGCAGGTCGCGCGGGTCTACCCGTTGAGGTGGCGTCGCGTCTGTCACCGTCATCCTCCCTCGCCGCGAGTGCGAAGTCGGGAGCGACCGTGCTACTCAGGGTCAAGTCTAGAGCGATCGGCAGGCGCGCGAAGGGACAACCAACGCATTGATAGGGCGTGCTGGTTCGCAGCCGGTCTCCGGACCGTCGCGAGCGTGACTACGCACGCCGATCAAGTGAGGCCTGCCCTGGCGAGGGCTACCGCGCCGCGACGTAGGTAGTCGGTTCCTCCTTGCGCGGAGTCCGGCTCAGGGGCTCACGTGTTCGATCCCGGCGACGTGCACCAGCCTCTCGGAGACGGGCGCGGAGCGCGAGGATGAGGCTGACCGGTCCCATGATGATGAACTTCATCGTGTTCCACACCGCCCACAACACGACCAGATGCAACCAGCCTGGGGCACCGTCAGCGAGGGCGTTGGTGCAGATGCTCGCGATCAGCAGGTAGGGCACGGCGAGGAGCATCGCGGGGATGCCCCACTTCAGGTTGGGTCGGCGGCGGATCGCATCGAGCAGCCGATTGGTCGGCATGTAGCGGCGCAGGTAGTAGCGGGTGTGGGCGCTGAGCGTCCAGATCAGGCGGATCATGGCGGGCCTCTCGTCGCACGTGTCTCTCCGTCGAGGAGGCAGTACGTGTATGAGCGCCCAGGCTGGGCCGTCCCGAAGGACCCGCAATCGAGGAGAACCTGCCTCGGTCTCCACTGTACGCCCGAGCCCGGACACGCGGAACCCATCCATTCACCGGGCTACGCCCAGGTGGCGGGGTGGTCGGACGCGTGACTGCGCCACGGCACCGTCGCGCACTTGCGCTGGATCGATGGCGGTCCCGCGCACGAAGGGGCTTTCCCCTGCGCGACACGGCCTCATGGGCCGCGACCGATCACCATCAGCAGCCATACTTGGAACGGAGGAGTTGTGCGTCGGCACGGCCCGAAGGCACTTCGCGGACCTGGAACAAGGGGGGGTGCCCGCTGTGATCGAGCGACATGACATCGACGGTAACGAGTTGTGGTGGCTTCGCGAGGGTCCTGGCGCGCACGCAGACGAGCCGCGGGACAGCGAGACCGTAGCCGCGTCGTTGGCGGGACGGTTCCGCTTCGTTGAGGAGTCCGAGTCGAGCGCCGGTCTTCGGCACCCTCAACTCGGTGCGTTGCATGCGATCTTGGCCTACCGCTCCACCGAAGAGGACGCACCGATCACTGTGGTCATGCCGACCGGCACGGGCAAGACCGAGACGATGCTTGCCGCTTACTGCCATTCGCCGTCTCGGACGCTCGTGGTAGTGCCGTCTGATGCACTTCGGACCCAGATCGCGGAGAAGTTCGCGACGCTTGGGGTTCTACCCGCCGTCGGTGCTGTCGTTGACGACTTCATGTGCCCCGTCGTCCTTGTCGTCAAGAGTGGGCTTCAGACGGTCGACCAGGTGGAGCGCCTTCTGACGCCTGCGAATGTAGTCGTGGCTACGGCACAGGCGCTGAACGCATGCTCGGATGAGGCGCGTACACGCCTCGCGCAGTCGTGTCGCCGCTTGTTTGTCGATGAGGCCCACCACCTGGGCGCCCGTACTTGGAAAGAAGTGGTCGACCTCTTCGGCGGCCGCGAGGTCGTGCAGTTCACGGCAACGCCTTACCGCGAGGACGGCCGGCACCTGGGTGGCCGCATCGCATACGCCTACCCCCTCCGGCTGGCGCAAGTTCATGGCTACTTCGCCCGAATCAACTACCACTCAGTGATCGACCTGACTGACCCCGACCGGGCGGTCGCTATCGCGGCGGTGGAGCAGTTGCGGGCGGACCTCGAATCTGGAGTCGACCATCTTCTGATGGCACGCGTTCGATCGGTCGAACGGGCGAAGGAGATCATCAAGCTGTACGAGGAGATTGGCTCCGAGTTCGGTCCCGTTCGCATCGACACAGGGATGGCGGAGTCGACCCGTCGTAAGCACCGTGACAAGCTCTTCAACCGCGACAGCCGCATCGTTGTGTGCGTCAACATGCTCGGCGAGGGCTTCGACCTGCCGGCGCTGAAGATCGCGGCGATCCACGATCCGCAGAAGAGTCTTGCGGTCACGTTGCAGTTTGTTGGGCGATTTACCCGGGTTGGTGACGACTCTCTTGGAGAAGCATCTGCGTTCGTCCCGCTACAGGTTGCGGGAGTCGATGAACGTCTTCGCAAGCTCTACGGCGAGGACGCCGACTGGAATGAGGTCATTCGGGATCTCACCGAACACGGAGTGGGGCAGGAGAAGGATCGTACGGACTTCGAGCTAGCTTTCGGGTCAGTTCCACGCGAAGTCGCCATGCGCAGCATTCATCCGAAGATGAGTACCGTCACCTATCAGGCGGCCACGTCGCTCACCTGGAATCCGGAGAGCATCTACGACCTATTCGACGATCGATTGCTGACCACTCGGCTCGGCATCAACAACAAGGACAAGGTGGTCTGGTGGGTCTCGCGCGAGGCCACACCTGTCAGATGGGGAGATTTCGCCAGCTTCAACGAACTGGTCCACCACCTCCACGTTGTTCATGTCGATGACGCGGCAGGATTCCTATACATCAACAGCACGAACAACGACTCAATGCACGAGGACATCGCGAAAGCTGTCGGCGGTGACAGTGTGGCGCTGGTCAAGGGCGAGAAATTGTACCGCATCCTGTCCAAGGTCAAGCGCCGAGTCCCAACCAACGTCGGCCTCCTCGACTCGGTCAGCCGCAATCGCCGCTTCTCCATGCATGTAGGCCAGGACGTACTCCACGCATGGCGCGGCGAAGGCGGCACGAAGATGAAGACCAACATCTTCGCGCACGGCTTCTCTGACCAACGGGCCGTCAGCTTCGGAGCATCTCGAAAGGGACGCGTCTGGAGTCACGAGCAAGCTCGCGACATTCACGACTGGGTCCGGTGGGCGCGCCAGGTTGGCCCAACCATCACCGACACCTCCATCTCGCTCGACTCCGTCATGTCGGGATTCCTACTGCCGGAGCCCGCGCGAGAGCGGCCGCCATACGTTCCCCTGTCGATCGAGTGGCCGTATCAACTCGTTGCAACGTTCAGCGATCGACGGAAAGTGAGTTACAACGAACAGTCGTTCTCGCTCCTCGACACGGAGCTTTCCCTCACCGATCACACGGCGGACCAACCACTGCGGTTCGAGGTCAAGACACCGTCCTGGGCGCTTGAGTTTGAGTTCGAATTCTACGAGGACGATCCGCCGACGATCCGCCCTGTTACCCACGACGGACAGATCGTCACTTCGTCTGGCACGGGCAGCCTCGCGGCGTTCCTCACGGCCCACGGCCTCCTCGTGACATTCGAGGACGAGCTCGTCCTGGTCGAGCAGGGCTTCCTGCTGAAACCGGACCGCGAACGGCGACTCCTCCCGATCGACGCTATCGAAACGATCGACTGGTCTGGTGTCAACATCAAACGTGAATCCCAAGGCGCCGAACGTGACCCGGCCACCATCCAACATCGCGCGATCCAAGCACTCTCGGCCGAGGAAGAGTGGGAAATCGTGCTCGATGACGACGGCACAGGTGAACTAGCCGACATTGCTCTTCTACGTCGAACCGACGACGGGCTAGAGGTGCTGCTAGCACACTGCAAGTATTCGTCCAAAGATCAGCCGGGCGCGAGGATCGAGGACCTGTACGACGTCTGTGGCCAATCGATGAAGACTAATCGGGCGAAGTCGATGCCGGAGTTGCTCACCAAGCGACTTTTCCGGCGAGAGCAGAAGCGCCAAGCAGCCGGAAGGAGTGGCCTCATTGTCGGGGATATCGAGACGCTAGCAACCATCGTCAGTGAAGCGCGCTACCGCGTTCTGCAGGTCACCGTCGCCATCATCCAGCCTGGAATGTCCAAGTCGGGGGCAAGTGAGGACATGCGAGCACTCCTCGGAGCGACAGATCGCTTCCTCGACGAAACGCATGGAATGAAGTTACGCGTGATCGCGAGTTCATGAACATTCACCCTCGACAGCGAGCAAGGCGGCCGGACACGACCTGCTTCAGAGGCTGAGGTCGGGCGAGGTTCGGCTGGCGGATCGACGATCACCGCCTGGCACGTGCTCGCCCTGGACGTACGTTTGGATGGCTGCTGCGGCGCGCGCTCGCGCGATCTTCTGCGCGTCGCTCTCACCCTCAGCGCCGAGCGGAGTCGGTCCGGTGATTCCGTAGCGATCCCGGTAAGCCGCCACGGTGCGCGCTGCCCGCCGCCAGGTCTGCGCGGCTCGTGCACGTTTCGGTTCTGCCCCCAGAGCGGCGATCCACTCCTCACCTTCGATCCGAGCTCTATCGAGCAGTGCGTTCGCGCGGACTTCGATCAGCTCTCGTCGCTCGTCGAGCGCTTTGCGCATGTCGTCGGCCATTGGACCGTCCGCGGACGGGATCAGTCCGGCGATGAAGCGCGGTGCCTGTCGGGTGCGGCCCGATCCTGCGGGACGGGTGGTGGCGTTGGCGAGGCGGTGGTGGATGACGGAGGCGATGTCGTCGGCGTCGGCGAACCCGCGAGCCTTGATGAGGCGTGGCAGCAAGGTAGCCGTGTTGTGGTGGTTGGCTTCGGCCCGCCGCAGCTCGGCCGTGAGGGCGCCGAAGGCGTCGGAGTCGATGACGGCTTGGGCTTGATCGTCGGTGAGCCCGGAGCCGCGGACCAGGGTGGTCCAGCGGTCGTGTTGGGCTGCGGCGGCGATGGTTTCGTATTCGGCGGCGAGTTGGGCGATCGAGCCCCACTGGTCCTGCTCGGCGGTGATGGTCTCGTGCGCCGACAGCTCAGCACCGCTGTGTTGGAGCACGCCGTAGAGGACCGTGCGGGCGGTGGCGTCGGGGTTGTCGCCCGGGTGCGGGGCGGCGTGGTCGTCGGGTCGGTCGAGGATGACGTAAGCCTGATTCGATTCTCGGCCCCGGGTCATCGCGACGTACAGGTTCTCCCTGGTGGTGGTGGGTTCGACGAGGACGTGGGCGGTGTCGGTGGTGATGCCTTGGGCGCGGTGGGCGGTGACGGCGTAGCCGAGGTCGACGTGCTCGGCCACGTAGTTGGCTGGGAGGACGATGCTGTTGCCGAACCGGGCCCCGGGTGGGCGGATCGTGACCGACCCGTCGTCGCGGACGGCGGTGATGGTCCAGGTTTGGCCGTTGCGGACCCAGCCGTGCCGGTTCCGCAGCCGCCGATCATTGTGGCGGGTGATGATCGTGTCACCCACGCCCGCTGCCGATCCGTCGGACAGGATGATTTCAGGGCCCGGCTTCAATGTGCCGTCAAGGATCAGGTCAGCGCGGGCGCGAATGTTGAGGGCGGTGACGTTCTCGCGGGTTTCGGCGATCAGCACCGACACCAAACCCTGCTGCCGGTCTCGGCGCCAGGCAGTGTAGGCGGCGTCGGTCATGGCCTCGGCGTCGCCATCATGGATGCGGTCGTGTGCCAGGTAGGTGTCGATGACCGGGGTGCGGCCGTGCCGCAACTCCAGGGACGAGGTCTTCTCCCAAGCATGGGTGAAGCGGTGGACATCGACCAGCTCGGGAGCATCGTCGCGGTCGTGGATCAACAGGCTGAACGCACCACCGGCATCGACCGACTGGAGCTGGGCGTAGTCACCGACGAGCAGCACCTTCGCCCCCGCCTCCTCCGCTGCCTGCGTGATGCGATCCAGGGAGAGGGTGCCGGCGAGGGAGGCTTCGTCGATGATGACGAGCTGCCCGGCATGGAAGGTGGCGCCGGTGTGTTGGTGGGTGGTCCACCACTTCGCCGTGTTCTCAGTGGCGATCCTCAGATCCTCGGCCAGCACCTGCGCCGCCACCGCCGAGGGGGCCAACCCGACCACCGATCCGGCACCATGCGAGGTCTCCCACGCCCGACGCAGCGCATTCATGGCCGTCGTCTTCCCAGCCCCCGCCGGCCCCACCAACACATCCACCACCCGACCCGAGACCGCGACCGACGCCAAAGCTGCGGCCTGGTCTGGACCGAGCAACCGACCCTCGGCGTCCGGCTTGCTCGTGATGATCTCCACTGTGGTCAGGCCAATACTTGGCCCGGTGGTGGTGCGGGCCCGTTGCAGGAGGCGGTCCTCAGCGGCCAGGAGGGTGTCGGAGGAGAACACGGTCGAGTGCTTCGGACGAAACACACTGGTGCCATCGGGGCGGCGGAACTCCACCGGGCTCGTGGCCAGTTCGGGTGGAGTCAGCCGCAGAGACGCCTGTTCCGCGGCGTCGGCAACCATCGCGGTGATGACTTCGCGGTCCTCGACGGTGGCGAACCGCCACCCCATCGTTTGGCGTGCAGCTTCGGCCATCAGGTTCCAGCGCCGCCACGTCGAACGCTTCTCCCCGACCACCTCGACCACCGAGCGCCCCACCTGCCCGATCAGATCCAACGGCACATCGTCGGCCCGCAACAGCAACTGCTGCTCGCCGCCGGTGACGGTGCGCGCCCACACGGTGGCATCCATACCGAGCTGCTGGCTGGCGCGGGTGCGCCACTGTTCGGTCAGTTCCGCCAATGAGCGGACTTGCTTGTCCGGGCGGGTTGCGAGCGTGGCCTGGGCGCGCAGTTTCATGATGGTCGCCGGCGACAGGCGCTTGCCGTGCTGGGTCACGTAGTCAGCAATCAGCACGTCGGTCGCCTCGTTGATGTGCCGGGACCGGGTCGAGAACTCCGCCACCAGCTGTTCGGGGACGTCGGTGATCGCCCATGACGGGTTCCGGTCTCGGCCCATCTCCCGTGACTCCCAGCTCACGCCGAAGGTGCGGGTCATGTGATCGGCGAACACGGCCTCGTGCAGTTCCGACAGCGCGACGACCGCGGCATGCATAGGACGCCCATCCAGACTCCGCCACTTCCCATCCAACACCGTGCGGGCCTTGTTGCTGATCACCACATGCGTATGCAAGTGCGGGTCACCAGCGCGGGAATCGAAGTGATCAAACGCCGTCGCGATCAAACCCGTGACGTCGACCTGTGCAACCGCGCCACCCCCAGCAGTTGCACCCGTGCGGGTGGCTGCAACCTCGCGCTCCATGAACGCAACCACCGCCGCAACCGCCTCATGATGGGCTTGCGCAATCAACGCCTGCGTCCCCGCGTCCGCAACCGCCCACAACACCGACGCCGACTTCGGCACACTGAACGTGAAATCAAACCCCGCCACCGCACGCCGCGACCCCCGCGCAGCCTCCTCCGCCTCAATCTGCGCAACGGAGCGTTCCCGCTCCACCGGGCTCAGCGACGGCTCAAGTTGCGAGACGCGATCCGCGACCCGCACCGCTGTCGAGCTGTACACCGGATACGCCCGCCCCAACGGATCACCCGTGACCGGATCCCGCCCCATCCCCACCAGCAACTGAAGTTGCGCCTCCGACACCTGCGCACCCGGGGCAAGTTCACCGTGCCCCAGGCCGGTGACGCCGGAACCGAGCCAACGCCCCGGCGGGGTGCCCGCCTCGGCGTAGTAACGGGTCAACGGAGTCGACAGCGACCGGTCACCATCACCAGCCGCCACCGTGCGCAGCAGGTACTTGTAGCCATCGCCAGCCGACATCACCCGCATCGACACCGTCACCCACACCACCCCTCACCTAGTCGTCACACAGGTGAGCCAGCAGCCTCCCAACCTCGATCTGCAAGAGGCGTGGCAGCCTGACGAGGGCAGCCTGACGAGGGCAGCCTGACGAGACAACGGTTCGGACTAGTATGACGTGGTCCGGCCCCAGGCAGCTCCGGTGGCGACGTCAGCCCAGACGTAAAGGGCTTGGCTCCGGTCATAGCCGCCCAAGCTGACCAACAAGCGCTGACTTGCGGGTTCCGGTGCCCGATCGCTGATGCTGCCGTCCTCACTCGTTCATCGAGTATCGGATGCGATTGCCGACCGCGTTCCGTGGTTCGGTCGACCAACCTCGATGGAATCTCTGTGACGACAAGTTGTCTAGTGGTGTCGAACGGGAGCATGGGACGCTCCAGCGGGCTTGGCCGTTTTCATCATGCTGTTGACGAGCGAGCACCCCTAGAATCATGAACCATGATTACACTTGGTGTCGTCTCAATCGTTGTTGCGGACATGGCGAAATCTATAGATTTCTACTCTCGACTAGGGCTCGAACTCAGCGACGGCGCCACAGGCGACGACCACGCTGGATTCGCTGGCAGCGGCGTCCGGGTGATGCTAGATTCTGAGGCACTTATTCAGAAACTACACGAAGGCTGGACGCGCCCAACAGGAGGACATGCCGTGGCTTTGGCCTTCCAGTGTGAAACCCCTGCTTCCGTTGACGAAATACATAACCTGCTTGTGAGTACGGGGAGTATGTCCGTCCAAGAACCTTGGGACGCGTTCTGGGGCCAGAGATATGCGACTGTAGCCGACCCTGACGGGAACCCTGTTGATCTCTTCTGCCCATTGTGATCAGGAGACGACAGCGAGATCCATTCGATCACGCCAGAGATGTGATGCGTCAGCGTATCCGCAATCCGCAGCCACCATTGCTTTCGCATAGCCCTGGTCAAGTAATACTTGCGCCCGTCGAAGACGGAGCACGCGCTGGAGATGCTTGGGCCCGTACCCAAACCAGTCCGCGGACAGCCTCCGGAGGTGTCGCGTTGACCACCCCGCCATCTGGGCAACGGCCTCCACTGCGCACCCTTGCCAAAGTTCGGCGGCGACGCGAAGTGGAGCAGGATCGCACTGCTCCAGTACCAGTGTTTTGCGCAGCATCGACATGCTCAGCAGAGTTGAGGGCTCGATCCGCAGACCGCCGATATCCGCCAGGGGAACGACCCGGTCGGTCACCTCATGAGCAGGGAGCCCTAGGAGCTGCTGAAGGAGTCCTGGGTGAAAGCGTGCACCCCACATGGGCCTTGGAACCCCGGCTGGGTTGAAGAGCCTTGCACGCGAGTCGGGCCCGGCAACGACAACCACATCGCCGTCGGTGACAAGATCCATAGATCCATCAGGGGGGATGATGCCGCTGGTGGCAGGCCCGCAGGTCGCCCACAACTCGACCAACGGTATCGCGTTCACCACAGCGTCATCTTACCCCCTCGAGAAACCAGCCAGAAGACAGGAGAGAACCGTGGACCCCGCAACCCGCGCCGTTGCCGAAGACCTGCTGGAAGCACTCTCCGAATCTGCGGATGCCAGCGTCAAGGCCATGTTCGGCGGCTATTGCGTATATTTGGAAGGCAAAGTTGTTGCTCTGGTTTGCGACGGCAGCATATTCGTAAAGCGCTCACAAGCTGACCACGAGTTAGAGGGCTGGGCCACTCTTGACACTGCCTACCCAGGGGCACGACCGACGTGGCGACTTCCTGATGGCGCAGTGCCTGATGATCCCGACCGTGTGACCGCCATAATTCAGCGTGTCGCAACAACTCTGCTGCTGGCCAGCAGAGGCAACTAGCCCCCTTTCTGCGAGCACCTTCCTAGTTTACAGGGCCGGGTGCAATGCGACTAGCCCGCGATGAGCCAAGCTGCGAAGAAGAGCGAGAATCATGCACGGATGAGCGCTCTTGACGATAGGGCGATCTCGGCATCAGAAGGGCTGAGCGGCCCCGCCCATGAGAATCGGCGCAAGCGGAGAAGAAGTCATACTGACCCGTGCAGTTCTGCAGGGATCGATCGGCCGAACTCTAGGCAAGGCACCCCAGCTCCAGCATTCGTTTCACTACGCTCGGAGGTCTTGGCCGCGATTGACGCTATGCAACAGAATCTCGGACATCCGTGGTCGATCGCCGAGCTGGCCCGGGTGGCGCACGTGTCGGGCTCACACTTGATGAGGCTGTTCACCGAGGAAATCGGGATGGCGCCGATTGCGTGGCTGACGCGTCGGCGTGTTCAAGAGATGGCTCGTCTGCTGCGAGAAACGGGCCTGTCGATCCTAGAGATTGCTCGGCAGGTCGGTTGGCGAGATCGGGGCCACGCGTCAGAGCAGTTCAAGCGAATCGCTGGGGCCACCCCCACCCAGTATCGTGCCCGGCAAGACGACGCGTCTGAGCGGCACTGCTTGTGGTGCGGCCAACCCATCCCAGCCGGTGATACAGCTGCTGAGATCGGGGATCGTCGCAATCTCGGCGGGGATGTGACCATGTGAAGCCGTCCCAGCTGACAGGAGAGTGTTTCTGCTGCTAGTCCGGGTGTGACACGTCGGGTTCGTTGTGGTTCCTGACGGTCACTGTAGGGGTTTGTGTTGTCCGTCGTCTTGTTGCTGGTGGTTCCGGCGTACCTGATGGTCACCGGGTCGGTTCTTCGGCCCGGTGTGCAGGTTCGCGGAAGGAGGCCGGCAGCATGGCTAGGAGTGTGGAGGATGCCCGGGCGGTTCGGGAGGCGAAGCTTGATGCGCTGCATGACCGGCTGACGGGTGCGGTCGAGCAGTTGGTCTCGGGTGAGGATTGGGCCCGAGCACTGGAGTTCGCGGCCCGGTTCCGTGCGCGGTCGTTCGCGAACACGATCCTGATTTTCACGCAGCACCAAGAGGCTCATGAGCTGGGCTTGGTGCCGGACCCGGTGCCGTCGCATGTGGCGGGCTATCGGCAGTGGCAGCAGTTGGGCCGTCAGGTGTCGAAGGGGCAGCCGGGGTATCAGATTCTGGCGCCGGTGACGGGAAGGTTCGCGTCGGCGACCCCGCAGGATGCTGAGTCGTGGCGGCGGCTGGGTAAGGGTGAGAAGCCGCGTGCGGGTGAGACGGTGCGCACGAAGATGGTCGGCGTCCGCCCCGCCTACGTCTGGGACGCCTCCCAGACCGCTGGCGATCCGATCCCTGAGCCGCCGGCGCCGCGGTTGTTGGAGGGGCAGGCTCCTGCCGGGTTGTGGGAAGGCCTCGCCACACAAATCGCCACGGCCGGCTTCGAGCTGAGGCTGGTCGCGGATGCATCGGAGATTTTCGGGGCGAACGGGCTGACCGACTACAGCAACCGGGTGGTGTCGGTCCGTGAGGACATGGACCCGGCGGCGCAGGTGAAGACCCTGGCCCACGAGTTGGGACACGTGCTGTTGCATGGCCCGGACGCTAGTGAGGCGCGGCAGCATCGTGGGATCAGTGAGGTCGAGGCCGAATCGGTCGCGTTGATGGTGGGTACCGCGCATGGCATGGACACCTCCGGCTACACCGTCCCGTACGTGTCGACGTGGGCGGCCCGGGTGGCGGGCCAGGACCCGGTCGAGGTGGTCAAAGCCACCGGGGAACGGGTCCGCAAGACGGCGCTGGGGATTTTGGAGCAGCTCGACACGGTGCAGGTCGGCGACGGCACCCCGCCCGGTCTGGAACGCGACACCCCCACTCGCGAACCCGCGACACGGCAGGCCCCTCCTGCGCCAGCGGTGTCGGAGCCGGTGGGGCGGGTGGTGTCGGGGCGTGAGGCGGTGGCGCTATGAGCCCGAACCTCTACCACCTGGCCCGGCTTCTCGCTCCTGGCTCGGATCGATCGCTGGGGCGGGTGGCGGGTGATCTCGCATCGGCGGGTGTGCCGGTGTTTCCGTGCGCGCCCGGGCAAAAGCGCCCGCTCACGGCACGGGGGTTCCACGACGCCACCACCGATCCCGCCCAGATCAAGGAGTGGTGGGCGCGATGGCCGGACGCGAATCTCGGGCTTCCCACCGGGGCGGTCTCCGGTGTCGTAGTCGTGGATGTTGACATCCGCGAGCACGTGGATGGCCGGGAGAGCATGCGCCGCGCCCTCGATGCGGGGCGGGCAGGTGTGCCGGTGTTCACGGTGGTCTCCCCCTCGGGTGGACGGCATGGCTACTACCCGGCCACGCCAGGTGTGGTGCAGCGGTCGTCGCAGACCAGCGCGGGCGTGGATTTCCGCGGGGATGGCGGCTACATCGTCATCCCACCCTCACACACAGATGCCGGCTCGTATCGGCTGGCCACTGTCCGGCGGGGCGCGGCGAGCGGGATCGACAGTGACGCGCTGCGGGACTTCCTCGACCCCCGGCCCGCCCTGCGACCGCGCGCTGCTGATCGCGGCATGGCTCAGAGCGAGCCTGGGGTGGTGGTGTCGCGGCTGGCTGCGTGGGTGGCGGGTTTGAGTGAGGGCGAGCGGAATCGGGGGTTGTTCTGGGCAGCCTGCCGGGCCGCGGAACACGACATCACACCAACCACCGCAGTGGATGTGCTGGGCGCCGCGGCTACTGTGGCGGGGTTGGGTCCGCGGGAGATCGCCACCACCGTCCGGTCGGCCTACCGCACCGCCCACCCCACCACGTCCACAGCACCCAAGCCCACCGAACCAGCGGCAGCATCGCCGGTGCGGGTGCCGGTGGGCGCGGGGTGGGGGCTGGCGTGAGGGCGCGGCGGTGGGCAGTGCGGACAGCGGTCGCGGGGACGGTGTTCATCGCGATCGGGGCGCTCTGGCTGTCCTTCACCTCTCTAGCTGATCTCGCGGCCCGTTCGGGCATCGGGGCAGGTCAGGCGTGGGCATGGCCGCTGATCGTCGACGGCATCATCGTGGTCGCCACCGTCGCCGTGGTCGCTCTGGCTGGGCAGAAGGCTGCCTGGTATCCCTGGGCCCTGTTGATCGGCGGTGCCATCGTCTCGGTCACCGCCAACGCCCTGCACGCCATCGTCGCCGCCGACGCCGACGTCCCGGCCTTGTTGGCGGCAGCGATCGCGGCGGTTCCGCCCGTGGTGTTGCTGGCGATCACCCACCTCACCGTCATCCTCACCCACACCACCAGCCCCGAGACGCAGACCGTGATCTGGCAAACCATCGCCCAACAGAACGACCTGCCCACACCAGCCCCAAGACCGGGCATCGAGGCAGAGCCTATGCCGGCGGCACTCCTACAGCACGAAGCCAGCGACACCGTCGACCTTGGCGATGAACGACCGACCACACCGGAATCCGGTCCGTCTCCGATGAAGCACGTCGAGGCAAAGCCCGCGCCCGAGGCTTCGACTCCGACAGCTCCTGATGAGGAGACCGTTCGAGGCGTTCCCGAGACGGCTGGGGTGGGTCGGCGAGAGCGGGCTGCCGGGCTTCGGGGGCGGGGGTGGTCGAACAAGCAGATTGCCGCCGAGCTGGGCGTGCATCCGTCCACGGTGGGCCGCTGGCTCACCTCCACACCGACGAGGAGTCCTGAACCTGACACCAACCCATCGATGAAGGAGACATCATGAGCACCCACGAACACGAGCAACACCCCTCGGAGCCGCCGGTCCACGACGACTACGGCCCACCCCATCCCGAAGAACTCGCCCTGACCACCCCCGACCACCCCACCGAGAACCTCGACCAGGAGACAGTGAGTGAGCGAGGCGGTTTTGTCCCACCCAAGGCGCCGGTGGAAGAGCTCGATGAGCAGCTCGCCCCCGACATCGACGGAGCAGACGCTGGTGCTCCGGGGCTGGGTGAGGGTGCGGAGGGGGTGCCGGAGGCGGTCAAGGCCCGCACCACCCGGGATGCAGGCCGGCCTGTGGGTCGGCAGGTGGGGCGGGGCGTGGAGTGGGTGCGTCCGACCGACCTGCTGGCCCGACGTGGCGCCACAGTCGCTGGCCGCGGCATCCACTTCCAGACCGCACTGAGCCAGAAGACCCGCCACGGCATCACGGTAGGTACGCGGCGCGTCGGTGATCGGGCTGCGCGGTTGGCGCCGTTGTCGGCGTTCAGCCACGGGCGAGGCCAGTCGGTGTCGGGTCGGTCCGCAGTGGGGATGAGCTGAGCGTGGTGACCAGCAATGACGACTCTCGCCAACACCACCACGACAACACTGCCGCCGACATCTGGGGTGGAGGTGCGCACCTGCTTGACAGGAGGCACCACCATGACCCACACCACAACACCAACCACCGGCACCACCACTGAGACCCGGAGCGAGTCGACAACGCCGTCGACACCCCACCCCGACAGCTCGGACTTCCGCACCAGCGAGGGGCTGCGGGCCCTATTGGAGCATCTGGCCGAGCACGGATGGCGCAACAACCCCCACGCCAGTGAGCTGTTGGAGTTCGCGGCGGAGCGGTTCGCACCCTTGGCGCGCAAACACGGCCTGGATGTATGGGAGGCCGCGTCGGCGGCGTTTGATGTGATGCGCACCCCGGCGGCAAGGAAGGCCGCAGACCCATGGGCGGTGGTCACGCATGCGGTGCGGATCACCTGCATCTACGAAGAACGCGCCCAAGGGCTCCTGTGTTCAGTCCACCAGGCCCGCCGCGCCCACATCTCCGCCCACCACGACCCCGAACGGTTCTCCGACCGCGAAACACCCCTGTACGAATACCATCCCGCGTTCCATCTCACAGACCCCCACCACCGTGAGGATGCGGAGCCAAGCGCGGATGTGGGTTCGAGCGTGCAGGCAGCAGTCGCGGATGCGACCCGGTTGTTCGTGCTGCTGGGATGGCCGGAAGCCTCAGCTCGGGCCGGGGTGGATCACGTCACCAACGCCCTGGCCCGGATCGGGTCCCGGCGCGGCACCTACGAAGCCTTGCGGCGCGACAAACACGCCCGCGCCCTGCTCGACCTGTCTGCCCCGGCCTGGACGTGCCTCCTACGGGTCCTGCTGGGCCATCCCGAACCTGCCTACGCCACCACAGCGACCGGGCGCGGGATCCTGCTGCGCCTGCTGCTCGGGGAGACCCTGGCAGACCTGTTGGGTGATGACGCCCTGGTCGCCGCCATCGTCCGCGCAATACCGGGGCGGGAACGGGTGCGGTCATGACTACCCCGGGGCACATCGAGCTGGACCGCACCGTCGACTCCCTGCATGTCGGCCGACGTCACCGTGCCGACCTGGGTGACATCGATGCGCTGGCGGCCTCGATTGAGCGCGATGGGTTGTTGCAACCGTTGACGGTCAGCCCCGACGGGGTCCTGATCTGCGGGGCACGACGGCTGGCGGCAATCAAGCAGCTCGGCTGGCGCACCGTCAACGTGTGGGTCCGCTCCGGCATCTCCGACCGGCTCGGTCATCTGCTGGCCGAACAAGACGACAACGTCCTGCACAAGCCGCTCACCGCGCTGGAAGCCGCCGCCCTCTACCGCGAACTGAAATCCCTCATGGCCGAGGATGCTGCGCGTCGCAAGGCCGCGACCCAGTTCCGCAGCGACAACCAGCCCGGAACCGACGGTCCCGGAAAATTTCCGGAACCGTCGGGAGCCACCGGTGAGGCTCGTGAGCAGGCTGCCGGAATGATTCCCGGTGGGGCCTCGTACAAGACGCTGGACAAGATCGGCTTCCTCGAACAGGCCGCCAACGACGAGGCGCTGCCCGAACACGTGCGGGCAGCAGCGAGGCAGGGGTTGGAGGAGATCGATGCGGGCAGCCCGGTCCATCCGGTCTACGAGACCATCCGCAACCACACCGCCAGCCCCGATGCTGGCGATGAGGCGTTGCATCAGGCCGCGGCCGATGCCCTCGCCCGCATCCAATCCGCCGGCAGACCGAAGCCCGCCCCGACCAAGAAGCCCAAGAACGACACCGAGGACGCGCCGGTGCAGTACCCGGTACGGGCGTTCGTGGTGACGTGGACCGAACTGGATCAGTGGTGGATCCACTACGACCCGGCCGTGCTCGCCGTCGAACTCACCGACGAACAGGTCGCCACGTTCCTGCGCGTCATCCAACACACCATCGCGTTCGCCGACGCCCTCCAAGCCACCCTCACCACCCCGGACAACGCCACCGCATCCGACCCCGAGGACCTTGACGGGGAGCTCGGTGACGAGGCGGCGGGTGGGCGTCCACAGCTGCGCGCCATCTAGCTTCTGCCTGCTGGTGTGTGGGGTGGGTGGGTGCACCTGCTGGGCATGGACACTTCTGATCGTTCGTCGCGTCGCCGGCTCGTGCTGATCGCTGCCGGCTCGGTCACGGCCCTGGTGTGCGGGGTCGGGATCTACGGCCTGGCCACCGGACCCCACACTCCCACCAGCACCCCGGGCACGTCACCGACCACCACCAGCCCGTCAACCTCCGCAACCACCACCGCCAAGCCTTCGGCCTCGGGGGCGCCGGCGGTGCCACCCGTGCCGCGGAGCGCTGCTCCGGAACAGTTCGCACGCAACGTCGCGACCACACTGTTTGCGTGGGACACCACCACCGGGCTGCTGCCGCTGGACTACACCTCGGCGATCCTCGCCGTCGGGGACCCCAGCGGCGACGAACAAGCCGGCCTCGCCACCGACGTCGCCGCCTACCTGCCTTCGCGGACCGCCTGGCAGGACCTGCGTGAATACGGCACCAGTCAGCATCTAACGATCGACCGCGCCTACATCCCCGACCAGTGGGGCGAAGCCCTTGCCCAGGCACCCGAGGGCCAACTCGCACCCGGCACGGTCGCCTACACCATCGAGGGCACCCGGCACCGCGCCGGGACCTGGAACGGTGAACCGGTCACCTCGGCCCACAAGGTGGAGTTCACGGTGTTCGTGGTCTGCGCGCCGACCTACGACACCTGCCACCTGCTGCGCCTGTCGCATCTCGACAACCCGCTGCGGTGACCTGGCCGTGAAGAAGCTCGCCGTTCTCGCTGCCGTGCTCGTGCTGTTCAGCCCCGCCTTGCTCCTGCTGGGGGTTGGGATGATGTTCAGCCCCGGCGCCAACGCCTCCTGCACCACCGCAAGTGCTTCAGGCCCCGGGGTGGTGGGGCCGGTGCCGGACTCGCTGGACGTGACGACCGCTGACGGGCAGACCTTCACGCTGAACACCACCCAGCTCACCCACGCTGCCACCATCATCCAGACCGGCTCCCGGATCGAAGGGGTCACCCGTGACGGGCTTCAGATCGCGCTCATGGCCGCGCTCACCGAGTCGAATCTGCGGATGCTGGCCAACACCAGCGTCTACCCCGACTCCGGAAACTACCCCAACGACGGGGACGCCTCCGACCACGACAGCCTCGGCCTGTTCCAGATGCGACCCCAAGCCGGGTGGGGCACCGTCGCCGACCTCATGGACCCCGTCTACCAGGCGCGCGTTCTTCGGCGGCCCTACTGGCCCCAACCACCCCTCACCCCGCGGACTGCTCGACATCCCGGGCTGGCAGACCCTGTCGAAAGGCGAAGCCGCCCAAGCCGTGGAAGTCTCCGCCTACCCCGACCGGTACGCGAACTACGAGCCTGTCGCCGAACAGATCCTGACCACACTCACCACCCCCAGCACCACCAGTCCATCGCTACCGGAGACCGGGCGTGTGGTCTTCCCGCTGCCGGAGGGCACCTGGGTCGCCACCTCGCCGTTTGGGATGCGGGTCCACCCCATCACCGGGGAGAACAAGCTCCACACCGGCGCGGACTACTCCGCCCCCGACGGCACCCCCATCCTCGCCGCCGCCGACGGCATCGTCACCCACGCCTCGATGTCGGGCGGGTACGGCGGGCTGATCATCATCGAACACACCATCGGCGGGCAGAAGGTCGCCACCGCCTACGCCCACCTGTGGGAGACCGGCTTTCACGTCAACGTCGGCGACACCGTCACCGCCGGACAACACATCGGCGATGTCGGCTCGGCCGGCTACTCCACCGGCGCGCACCTGCACTTCGAACTCCGCCAAGGCGGCAGCGACGGCGAGTTCACCGACCCCCAGCCCTGGCTCGACGAATACACCACCGGCAACCTTCCAGCCCCCACCACGCCGGTCGAGCAGGAAGGCTGCAACCCGGCCGCGACGCAGCCCGCGCCGCCCCAAGGGCCCGATGCCGGGGACCCGGACCGCAAGGTCGATGACCCCACCACCGACGGACAGATCACCGCCCGTATGCTCCACGTCTACACCCAAGCCCTCACCGCATACCCCGACAGCTCCTGGGCCTGCTACTCACCCCGCCCCGGCACCAAATCCGAACACCCCCTCGGACGAGCCTGTGACGTCACGTTCGGCAACGCCATCGGGACCCGACCCACTCCCCAGCAGCTCGAAACCGGGTGGGCACTGACGAACTGGCTCAAAGACAACGCCGAAACCCTCGGCGTCGAGTACCTCATCTGGCAAGGCCAAATCTGGTCCCTCGCCCGCGACGCCGAAGGCTGGCGCCCCTACAACGGCGGCGGCATGCACGACCCCAACGACGTCACCGGCGGCCACTACGACCACGTCCACATCACCGTCAAAGAAGGTAGCTGATACCCGTGAACATCTACCCCGACTTCGACGCCCTCGGCGACAACACCACCCTCCACAACGTGATCGGCGCCCTCTTGACGTTCGTCCTCGTCACCGCCGTCCTCACCATGCTCATCTCCGGCATCACCTGGGCCATCGCCACAGCGAACGGCAACCACACCACCGCCACCAAAGCCCGCACCGGACTCCTCGTCGCCCTCGGCACATCCACCCTCGCAGGCGCCGGCATCACCTGGCTCAACTGGCTCATCGCGCTTGGCGACCAGTTCTGAACACGATCATTTCAGAGGCCTCGCCCTGAAATGACTGCGTCTCAGCCAACGTAACTCGCACGAAGTCCTGACCAATGCCGTGGGCGACGGAAGGCTACCCATGCCCTGGCCGCTCCACGTAGGGTGGGCGCCATGAAACGATCTGGCGGCGGTGTTGCGGCTGCATTCGGGTTCAGGTACCAGTACCTAACCACGGTTGACTTGCTGCTGGAACTGTACGCCAATTCTTCGTCTGACTGGTCAATCGACGTTGACCCTGTCGACCAGAACTCAGCAGACATAATTGTTCGATTGTCAACAAGCAGCCCGCCTGACCGCGTCATACAGGTAAAGGCGTCTCTGTCGAGCTCCTCAACTACCATCGGAATCGACGAAACCCGGCGAATACTAGACGGGCTGCGCCGCGAACACCCTAAAGCTCGACTACGCGAGATTCTCACCAACCGAATCAAGACTGCTGAACTCGAAACAGAACTGGAACGGCAGGACTGCACACTCCTCAGACAAGGCGAGCGGTTCACCTCCCATCAGGAACCACTTCATCAGGGGGCCGAGAAGCTATTGCGAACCATCGGACGCTTGCGCACCACCAGAGAGGGCGGAACTGGCCGCGAACTGCAGTATCTGATTCTGCGTCAACTCATTGATCGCGTTCACGAGGCCGGCTCCAACACACATAACCAACGCTTGTCCCGCGATGACATTCGCCAGATCCTAACAGGTTCAAATCCCTTGCTATCTAGCGCCCTTGGATCACGAGCCTGGGGGAAGTGCATTCAGGTCCCAGTCGGAAACTACATCGAGAGAGAGAAGTCTTCTCGATTCCTTAGGGAAAACCTCCCCGTCGGCTCTCTATATGACGGCGCCCCCAAGATCGCGGTCTTGAAAGGCATGTCCGGTAGCGGAAAATCCGCAGCCGCCTATCTACATGCTCGATCACTCTTGGAACACGTGGCTTTCGTCCTATGGCTAGACGCGAGTTCACTAGGGGTGCTCGAATCACAAGTTCCGATGGCACTTCAAGAACTGGGGGCAGCGATTGCTCCCACCGACATGCCGAGACGCGATCTCGTGGATGTTTTGTCGGGATCGCCGGTACCTTGGTTGCTAGTCCTAGATGGAGCTTCCTCTTTCAAGGAAGTTTACCCCTGGATACCACGCAGCGGCTATGGACAAGTCCTCATAACCACACGAGTGGCGACCTGGCCGGACTCTCTCGCGCCGACAACTTCACTGGATGCATTTGACGAGATCGAGGCGCGACGGTTTGTGGCTCGACGGTTTGGGCAAGCAGTCGAGTCGTGGTCAGCCCAGCAGCTATCCGCTTGTGATGCCATATCAAGAGCGCTCGCTGGATGGCCCTTGGCTCTGGAGCTGGCTGTTGGCTGGATTGCTCGACATGGCGGCCCGAAAGAAGCCATGTTGCAGTTTACTGACCGATTGGATCGCCTCGACCTGGACAGTGAGGAATTGCTCCCACATGGATATCCTCGAACTGCAGCCCAAGTGATCCTAGCTGATTGGAGGGAACTATCTCCAGAAGCGAGGAAACTGGCCTCATTTCTATTGGTTACAGGTGGAAGCCGCGTTCCCCGCCGCCTGCTACTTGACGCCCTCGCTCAGGTTGGAATGACTCAAAAGGCAGTGGAAGACCTCCTTTCCTCCGGATTCATTAGGCAAGAGCTCCTCACGCCAGATCGGCCCCACGATTTGGATGAAGTTCTAACAATTCACGGTTTCGTCCAGCTAGTTATGGCGAAACAAGGCATCCCACTGAACGGGCCCGAGATATGGGCCATCCTAAGCACCTGCGACAAATGGGTGCGACAGCTGACCGAGGATGGGCGCTTTCGTGAAGGTACTGCCTTGATTCACCCCATCGACTACTTCCTTCGACAGACGGTCGAGGTATTCAAAGACAGCCCTGAAACCTTGACCTTGGCCAGCGTGTCTATGCACAACTTCGCGCAGTTGGCCTTTATCACCTCGCAGGCTGCGATCGCCCGCCTCTGGTCACGCGTGGCCTTCCAGGTCCGGCAGGACCAGCTGGAGTTGGTTCGCGACCATGCGACGTGGGTACAGATGCAGCTTCAAACCCTATCCGTTATTGCCATCACTGCCGCGCGTCTTCATAAGGCTGAGGAGGTTGTCGAAGTCGCGCTCTTCTCCGAAACAGTGTTGCAAATGTGCAACGAGGAAACTCTGTGCGATGTGGCCACGCAACATGCGTTGCGCACGATCCGGGATGTATTGCATTCGTGCCTGCCTGACTCCAGTCCGGGTCGCGCTCGCCGCGCACTAAAGGCGCTAGACGCCTTGGTGCCTCCAGGGGCACCTGAACCAGCAGTGAGCGGGGCAGGAAACACTCTACTCAACAAGCTTCACATCGAAAGAGTGGCAGCACTCCTGCTGGTGGAGCACAGTGCCTGGCAGGCCGGGGTGGATACCGTGCTGAGCGCCGCGAACCAAGCTCTGGAGGAAGGAGCCCTCGTCGATCAATTGGTGGATGGCCTTCTTGACGTGGCGCTTGAACTGATGATCGAAGCAAGTAAGCGTCCGCTGGAAACCCCCGAGCTTCTCATTGCTTCAGCTGTGCGGCTCGTGGTGTGGCTGGATGAAAATTCCGCTGCGCTAGACGAGAGCAATCACCAGAACCGCTTTGCGATCCTGAGGGCCTTCACGGAGGAGGGCCCCGGGCCGCTCTCCGACGTAATTGGGAAACTGCCGCCTCCCAAGCAGCGCACGCACCAGTTGGATGCTTGGGCCCAACTGGGAATGATCCTGCGAGAACAGCGCGAATCCATGCGCTACCGCAAGATCTTCAGCGATCCGCCACCATCCGTTTCCGTTACGCACAGTATCGATGGCGGCGACCAACTCAACGTCTGGTGGCGAGACACCGGGCCCGCGACACCCGAGCTTTGGGTGCACGCGCCAGCAATCGTCACCGTCAGCTCTTCAGGCCGCTTCGACCCCGTCCGTCAAGGAATGGAGCGCGCAGGACTTCCGGAAGTCGCTCACGACGAACCGCCGCAGCCCACCCCTGGCTGGCTAGCCCGACTCACCACGGACGGGATCAACATCCTTGACGCGAAAGGCACCCCCTGGGTAACCGTCGAGGATATTCCACCCCAGATCGTGGAAAAAATTTGCGCCCATGGGGGTTTGACGCTCATCTACGCAGATTTGGCAATTACTCATTCCACAGATCCGCGTCTGAGCGGCTGGATTTCCCTGGCCACTAGAAAGAACCAGTCATGCACGGACAATCAGAACTCTTTGACGCCTTGGTGGCGCAAACTCTTCGGTTGGCTTTTCTAGCCGCCTTTTGCGGATGCCGTTCTGACGTAACCGTCCAGGGCCAATGACAAGATCAACCGCGAAGGAGCTCGGCCGGATAGTTCGTGAGCTGACCGCTGATGACGGAGTCTCACTCAGAGGTTGCTGGCCAGCATGGGCCATGCCTCACCGGCAGACTTGCGTGCGCGCACCTGAGCCCGGCCATACCCGCGCACCTGACAGGCAGACCCAACCAAGGGCCCGCCCGCAGCAGCGGGACGGCCGTCTGCTTCGAAGGAGCTTGCTGTGTTTGATCTGATGAGCTGTGTTGTGCCGAATCTGTCGTCTCTGCCGGTGATGCTGCCGATGGAGGTGGACATCACGCCGAATGATGATGGGCTGCCGGGGATCGCGCAGCTGCGCAACATCGTGGGGGCGGTGATGACGATCGGGCTGATCCTGTCGGTGCTGGCGCTGATCATCTCCGCGATCGTGTGGGGGTTCGGCGCGAACTCGTCCAACCCGCACCTGGCCGGCCGCGGCAAGGTCGGTGTCCTGGTCTCCTGCGGGGCAGCGATCATCTGCGGTGCCGCGGTCACGCTGATCAACTTCTTCTGGAACGTCGGCCAGTCCGTCTAACCCCTACCCAACCGTTCCAACCCGCGTGTGTGAGGAGTGATTGCGGTGGGTGTGTGCGATCTTCCCGTCATCTCAGGTGTCTGCGAAACCGCTGGTGAGGCTGCCGCCTCACTGGTGTCGGCCCCGCTCGACTGGCTCGCCCAGGCCATGGGCTCGGCCGCGGGCTGGTTGTTCGAGGCCGTGTGGAACGTCTTCGACGCCACCACCCTGGTCGACATCACCAGTGACGGATACCTGTCGGTCTACAACCTGCTGTTCGGCATCGCGGTGTTCGTGATGCTGCTGTTCTTCTGCCTCCAACTCATCACCGGCCTCATCAGACGTGACCCCACTGCCCTCACCCGCGCCGCCCTCGGCCTCGCCAAGAGCGTGTTGGGGTCGTTTGTGGTGATCACGCTGACTGGGCTGCTGTTGGAGGTGGTCGACCAGCTGTGTGTTGGGATCGTCCAAGCCACCGGCGAGACCACCGAATCGATGGGTGAGAAGATCACGATCCTCGCCGGTGGACTGGCGGGGATCAATATCGCCGCCCCCGGGGTCGGGGCGATCATCACGATCTTCCTCGCCGGGCTCGCGATCACCTCCGCGGCGATCGTGTGGCTCTCGCTGCTGGTCCGCAAGGCCCTGCTGCTGGTCGCGATCGTGTTCGCACCCCTGGCCCTGTCGGGCTCCTCGTGGGACGCCACGAGGGGGTGGATCAGCAAGTGGGCGATGTTCGTGGTCGCGCTGATCTGTTCCAAGCTCGTGCTGGTCGTGATGTTCCTGGTCGCGATCACCCAGGTCGCCGCCCCGATCGATGGGGACCTGTCCTCGATCAGTGACCCGCTGGCCGGGGTGGTGCTCATGGCGATGGCCGCGTTCGCCCCCTACCTGACGTATCGGTTCATCAGCTTCGTCGGCTTCGACATGTGCCACGCGATCGGCGCCGAACAAGACGCCAAGAACTCCCTCAACCGCCCCATCCCGCTCCCCGACCGCCAGCCGGGCAACCCCCAGCAGGTCCTCGACGGCAGTGGCGGTGACAGCAACGGTGGTGGTGGAAAGCAGCCGGCGAAACCGAGTACCCCGAACCCCTCAGCCTCACAGGGCGGCACCGAAGCCGGAGCTGGCACTGGCGGAGCAGCTGGGTCTGGGACTTCCGGATCGGGGGCGGCCTCGGGTGGGTCTGCTGCCGCTGCCGGTCCTGCGGCGGCAGCCGTGATCGGGGTGCAGGTGGCCAAGGACGCGGCCACCGCGGGACCGAAAGCCGGCGCCGAGCTCGGTCAGCAGGCCGAGACCGCGGCCGACGCCGCCGACCACACCCCCACCACCAACGGCGGCGGGAATGGTGGCGGGAACACATCTCCAGCCCCTGCGCCCGGTGGAACGCCACCGCAACAGCGCACCCCACCTGCCGGTGCGGAGCCCACACCACCCAGCACCCCAAGCCCACAGCCACCGGGGTCTTCCTCACATGGTGGGGGTGAGCAGGTCGCGCCGCCCGTGCCAGTACCGAACCCGCCACCCGCCGACAATCCGCCACCGCCGTCGAGTGCAGGGAAGGAGCCGCAGCCATGAGCCGCCACAACAAGAACAACAGCCACGACCCGGAGGCGACCGGTTCGGAGCTGGTGCCGGTGAAGTTCTCCCGGCTCACCCGGCGCGGCATCCTGCTGGGCCTGTCCGCGGCCCAGCTGGTCACCGTCGGGATCGCGATCGCCACCATCATCACCGCTCTGTATGCCGGGGGCGGGATGTGGCTGGCCTACACCGCCCCCGTCTGGGCCACCGCCGTCCTCCTCACCTGGGTCCCTGTCGCTGGACGGCCGGTCATCGAGTGGGTGCCCGTGGCCGGCTGGTGGGTCTACCGCACCACCATCGGCCAGCTCCTCTACCGGCGCCGCATCGTCACCCCACGCCCCGCCGGAACCCTCGCCCTGCCCGGCGACCAAGCCCGGCTGCGCGAGTACGAGGACCCGACCACGGGGGCGGGCATGATCCACGACCCCCACCAGAACACGCTCACGGTGGTGTGCGAAATCACCCACCCCGCGTTCGTGCTCCTCGACCCCGCCGAACAAGAACGCCGCGTCACCGCCTGGGGCCGCGTCCTGGCCACCGTCTGCCGCTCCGGCAGGATCGCCACCCTGCAAATCCTGGAACGCACCCTGCCCGACTCCGGCACCGGACTCGCCGAATGGTGGACCACCCACGGCCAGCCCGATGACACCAGCTGGGCGGCCACCACCTACGCCGAACTCATCGACCGCGCCGGACCCGCCGGCGAACGCCACGCCACCACCCTGTCGCTGTCCCTTGACATGAAGGCAGCGGCGAGGCAGATCCGCACCGCCGGCGGCGGGATCCGCGGCGCCGCCGCCGTCCTGCGTCAAGAGATGAACACCCTCACCGCCGCGCTCCGCTCAGCCGACCTCACCCCATCCGGATGGCTCACCCCCGGCCAGATCGCCGTGATCCTGCGCTCGGCCTACGACCCCGCCATCGCCGCCACCCTGGAACGCCACGGCGAGATCGGCCACGACCTCGCCACCGCCGGCCCGGTCGCCGTTAACGAGACCTGGAGTCGGATCCGCACTGACTCCGCCCACCACGCCGTGCTGTGGATCAGCGAATGGCCGCGCTCCATGGTCTACCCAGGCTTCCTCTCACCCATCCTGCTCTCCAGCGGGATCCAACGGTCGTTCTCCCTGATCTGCACCCCCCTGCGCTCCGACCAGGCCGCCCGCGACATCCGCAAGAAGAAGGTCGAGCACATCTCCGACCAAGCCCAACGCGCCAAAATCGGGCAGATCGAAGACGCCTCCCAGACGGCTGAGTACCACGATGTCCTCCAGCAAGAAGCCGACCTCACCGCCGGCCACGGCATCCTGCGCTACACCGGCCTGATCACCGTCACCGCCACCACGATCGAGGGCCTCGACGCCCACGTCGCCGTCCTCGAACAAGCCGCCATTCAAGCTAACTGCGAAACCCGACTCCTCGCCGGACAACAAGCCAAAGCGTTCACCGCCGCAGCCCTACCCCTCTGCCGCCAAGTCTAGGAAGCTTAGGCGTTTGAATCGTCCGTGTCCTCCAAAGTAGAGGCGGTCACAGACGCTCCGAGATCTTCAAATCCACGTGGCCCATACCAACGCTGTTCCCCGCTGGTGAACGTGACTCTCCCAACTAGTTGCGTCGATAGATTCCAAGTCGTCAGGTCAGGTTCTCTGGCCCTAGACGGAGGCTTCACACCCCATGGGCGAGTCCCCTCTCGACGAGGGTCAGGAGGCTCGAATGCCTCTGGCATGGAGCCGTCTCCAGAGAGCGCGTGGAGCGAGCGCCGGACGTACTCAGAGTAAGTGCGCAAGTCGGCATAGTCGCGACGGCGTTCCTCTTCCGATCTGTCAGGCTGGTTGGAGTGTGCGAAGCGAACCAGCCATACCAGGTCCTTCCAGCGTTGTCCGACCTCTTCTGGGAGTGCGTGGGCATTCCTAGCTCCTGCATTGGTTAGCTGCGCGACGCGCCCGAGGCGATCTCGATGAACGTCAGCGGTTGCTGGAACTCGAACGAAGCAGGGCATCTGGTCTGGCGAGTCCAAAGTCACGGTCCAGTAGTCAGCTAAAGCAGCAATCAAATGAGCCGCAGCTTCTGAGATTCGTCTCTCCTCCTGCATCTTGCTGGCTACTCGGCGTTCTTCAGAAGCCAAATCAGTTTCATGTCGCAGCACACGAGCGGTCTGCCGTGATGACACCCAAGCGGACAGCGCCCCACCAACGATCGCACCCAGCAGGGCTGCAAGCAGTTCGGTCATGACAGCCAGATTACGGTCTTGGTCCTACGGATCAGTTGCTCGTTCAACCTGCCTCGGTAGTCACAGCAAGCACACCTCCCTCGTAGGCGTACCGCCGTTACGTAGAGAGGACTGTTGGGATGGCGACGTTTGTTGATCCGGTGGCTGATGCTGCTGAGGCCTATGAGGGATTGCGCGGGTTGGCGCACGCCACCCGGGCCTTTGAGGATCCGGCTGACACATATCGGGTGTTGGGTGAGGTGTCGGGGTCGGTGCGGCTGTTGCGGCAGGTGCTGGACCAGCTGTCGCGCGCTCATGCTGATCACCGCGACATCGCGTTCTGAATCGCCCCGGGTCTGGTGGAGGCTCTGAATCCACGGGAGGATGAGGAGCATGGCAGCACCGAGGAAGTACCCCGACGAGCTTCGGGAGAGAGCCACGAGGATGGCAGTTCAGTCACGGCGCGATCCATCGACGAGGTCGGGAACGTTTCGCCGTGTGGGCGAGCAGCTCGGGATCAATCCCGAGACTCTGAGGAACTGGGTCGTGCAGGCCGAGGTCGACGAGGGGCACCGTCCCGGGACCACGACCAGCGAGTCCCAGCGCCTGGTCGAGCTGGAGAAGGAAGTGCGTGAGCTGCGCAGGGCGAACTCGATCCTGCGTTCAGCCTCGGCTTTTTTCGC
>NZ_AUHZ01000019.1 GCF_000423445.1 Acidipropionibacterium thoenii DSM 20276
AACTCGTTCTCCATCCGGGCCTCACAGAGATCCTTCCTCAACCGTTCGAGTTCGGCCGACTCGGCACTGGTGAGGTTCTCGGTTTCCGGGTCCGGATTCTTCTTGCGATACTCCTTGACCCATACGCCGACAGTCTGAGCGACAAGATTGTATGATTCTGCTACGGCTTTGATGGTGCGATGCTTGTCCACGACTTCAAGAACGACCTGGTTCTTGAACTCCGGACTGTACTTCGATCCTGACATGATGTGATCCTACCCGATTCTCGAAACTATGACTTTCCTCAGAAGTCCGGGAAGCTTCACTCAGTCCAGGGGTCTTACCTGCACCTCCCTTCCCGTTGGCGACGACGATGGTGCGGACTCCTGGCCAGCGTTGACTAACCGCGGTGGTGTCTTCTCGGACGCTTTGCTCAGCTGGGCCTTGGGCCAGACGGAAGCCGAGATGATTGAGGAGGCCTTGCCAGCCATGAGTCGCAGGTTCTTGAATGCGGTTGGTGGTGAGGAAGCTGCGTCGAGGTGCCACCGAGGCGACGTGGTCGTCGCTGGGCGTGATCCCTCGGTGGGGTGAGCGATCAGTGGGCTCTGCCGGCCGGGTGTCGTCCTCGCTGGGTGTTGAGCGCAGCGCCGAGGCGGTTCCATCGGGATCGATGTTGACCTCTCGTGTGGCCTCGGGCGTCGTGACAGTGACGGTCAGAGGTTCGCCGGACTCTTCGGCGAACCTGCTGGCCCGGCGCAGGAGGGCGTGGTATGCGGCGTCGGGTGTGTCTGCTGACAGGGTCAGCGGGTCGGCGCCGTCAATGGTGAGGGTGCCTTCGCCTGTGTCCTGGATGGTGATGGAGGGATTCATGACTGTCTCCTTGATCGTTCAGTTGGCGTCGGGTGTGAAGTCTGTGATGCGGTGGGTGGTGGTATCGAGAGTCAGAGTCCATGTGTGAACCTGCCGGTCGTGCTGGGGTAGCTGAGCCGCCCGGTGGTAATCACGGGTGAACATCACCGTGATGGAGGCAGTGGGGGAGGCTGATGATGCCTCTGGGGCTTGAGCCTGATCACCGAGGATGTTGGTGATGACGATGGCGACCCATCCGTCGTGTTGGCGGAGCTGCTGCCACCAGGTACCTCCGTAGGGGTCGCGCTGTGTGGCGATCTGCTGAGCCAGCTGTTTGGTGCACATGGTGGTGGCTCTGCGCCAGGCATGAGTCGGTTCAGGGTCGAGCCTGGAATCAGGCGTAGCCGCGATGATGATGAACCGGGCAGCGGTCTCGGCAAGAGGGTCTGTGGCCCATGAAGGGATCGTGGAGCTGCTCGCTCCTCGGGCGGCAGTCTGAGTGGCGGCCGCCGAGGCCGGCGAGGAAGTGGCCGACGCCGAGGAGGACGCCGGGCTGCCGGCTGGGCTCGATGGGCCAGGAGCCGGCGAGCTGGAGGTCTTGCCAGTGGTGCATGCGGAAAGGCTCACCACCAGGGCCATGCTGGCCAGGAGGGTGCGACGTCTCATGAGGAGGATCCCTTCTTCTCGAAGTGGAGGATGTTGTCGAAGTCGGCGCCGATCTTGACGTGGCTGCGAGTCCCGAAGGTGTGGTGGGAGGCGTAGTTGTACTCGTTGACGTCGAAGGAGTTATCGGAGTTGACCTTTGTGATGAGGGCGACATGGCCGAAGGCTCCACTGGTGCGCTGCGCGATCGCACCTACGGCTGGCGTCTGGTTGACGGTGATGCCAGCTCCTCGGGCGGCGGCGGCCCAGCCCTGGGCATTGCCGAAGTGTTGGCCGTGCCAGTTGTTGGTGAAGTCGGTGTAGCCGGTGGTGGTGCGGATCATCCAGGCGGCGTAGGAGACGCATTCTCCCCAATAGAAGCTCCACGGGTCGACTCCATCGGCGCGGCCGGCCTCTGACTTCCAGTACGGACCGTAAGTGTCTTGTCCGGACTTTCCTGAATCGCCGGCTGTTGCACTGCACGACCCCGGGGTGAATGACTTATGAACGTTCGCCAGATAAGACTTCGTGATGGGCGGAATGCTGGGATAACGTTGCAGGTTCCCCTCGCCTGCGTTGTGGGCGATGACGAGAGCATCGAGGTCTGACAGCTTGGCGTATGCCGCTTCAGGGTGGGCTCGTTTCATCGCCTGGACGACCTTGAGCCGGTTTTTAAGGTAGATCCCTGCATAGTGCGCGTGGATCATGGGATCCGTGCTTCCAGGCGGCGTCCCCTGTGATCCTTTAGCAGCTGGATAGACCTTTTCCCATTCCTCTCTATTCAGTTGGAATAAGCCCCAAGTACCGCCATTAATATCGTGGTAGAAGTCGGTGGGGTTAAAACGCGACTCCTGGTAGGCGACCGCCGCGAGCCAGGCGGCGGGCAGGCCTGATGTGGTGGCCGCCTCGGCGATCCATGGTTGAGCCTGAGTGGGCACCTTCAGGGTGCCGGTGCCACAGATGGAGGCATCCGTGGTGCTGGTCGGAGGAGGCGAGACGACCAGGACGAAGAGCATCAGCAGCGCCAGCGGGGCGGCCAGTAGCGCCGGCAGGAGATGGCGGAGCTTCATCACAGATCATCTTCGCGGAGGCTTGGTGTGCCGGCCTTAAGAGCATCTCGTAGATCCTCGCGGAGGATCATCCAGTGACCATCGGAGCCAAGACGATAGGCGAGGAGTTCCTTCCTCTCGATGGCTCTGGTGATCGAGGTCGGATGCTTACCCAGTGCCTTCGCGGCCTGGGAAACCGAGAGGACGCAGTCGAGCTGGTCGATCAAGTCATCGAGATGGGACATCGCTGATTCCATTTCTCTGAACCTTTCAGAACACACTTTCAGTTCAAACCGGTCGAAGCGGTCGAACCGGTCTTTCAGCCTTTATGAGGTTAATGCTTCGTTTGCAGCAGATATCGTTGTTTGTGGCTTGACGTTAGCAGATCACATGGTGTGTTATCAGATGCAGGAGGTGGTCAACGATGTCTGTGAACACCGTGACGCATGAAGAGATGATCCGCATTTCGATGGAACCGGGGCCGGCAGGGCACAGCACGCCAGGGCGGAGTCGCTTTGAGCGGTTGGCTGATCCGGCTCTTCCCGTTTCTTCGGTCAAGGCCGCCTGGAACACTCAACTGTGGGCGAGTCCGCCCCGGCTCCAGCGGAGTCGTCCCCAGGTGGTCAGGCGATCATCGCTTCCAAGGTGTGAAAAATCTCCCACTCACCAGGACTACCGCGAGTCCCCAGGGTCCTTTGCCCTCTATGACGTGTTGGCGTCACGATTCCAACACCACGCGGGCTTCTACGATCAGTCAATCTCATGACCGTCAGACATCGACACATCTCAGGGAACCTCTTGACGGTGCCCCTCGTCGAGTCCTATCGTTCAGCATGGGGATTTTGAAGACTTATAGAAGAGTACAGAAGTCATTCTTGGCGATTCTTGTGGGGTTGATCGTCGTATCCACTCAGTTGGCGTCTCCTCGTGCACACGCCGATGAGTGGCGCTATCTCGTCGAAGGCATCTGGTATAAGAGCAGGGCCACCTGCGGGTCGCGTGCTAAGGCTCTCATTCAGACGAGACAGTACAAGAATCCTCACCTTTGCATTCCGGATTCTCTTTCTTACCCCAATGGCCGATGGACTCTCTACATCACCAAAAAGGTCAGTGGGAGTGGGAATGGCGGAGGCTGGTCGGTCCCCGTCGAGCAGAAGTGAAAGCAGCCGCGACGTCACGAACGCACGCATGGGCGCGGGGCTGGACCTACCAGATGCCGGATTCCCCGCTGTACTGGATGAGACCGGCTCCGTTGATTCCCGAGGAGATCCCAGGACATGTGGGGTGGGGGGTCGGCCTCCTGGTGCGGTGCCGGGTGGCCTTGACGACCGGGGTCCGCTGGGACCTGGAGGGTGAGTGGGACCAGGAGAATCGACTGCTGTCGGCAGACCGGGCGACGCCGAGCCGGGTCCAGGTGCCGGTGTGGGCCGGGCCGGTGCAGGACTGGGACACCGACCCCGAGGACGCCAACACGGTCCTCGCCCTCGTCTGGGAGATGGAGTCCCAACCCTGGGATCATCTGGTGCACATGGTTTCCGGGGCCGATCCCTGCGACGGGACAACAACCACCCGCGACTGGATCCACACCGAGTTCCCCCCACCCGAGATGCGCCAATGGGTGGAGGACCATCAACCGTGGATCGGCCTGTGCCCCTACCTCGACTCGGTCCCGATACCCGACGCCCCGAACATCTGAAAGAAGTCAACCTCGCCCATCATCGTCACAACACGCAGCCGGCGTAGGACGATCCCGATCTCCTCAACGCTGCCGGCGAGTCGATGCGTCGGTGAGCGAGCATGACGCGGCGCAGCCCGTCTGAGCTGCCGGTCCAAGCCGCCGGTGATCGAACGGTTCTGGCCTGACGCCCAGCACGTCGCCGGCGGCCTCTCCCTGCTGGACCGCGACCAGCCTGGGTTGTGATGACCCCACTTGTCCCGTTCCTGTGCGCATGGAAAGAGCGGGTTGGTCATCGCCCGTTCGGCCCGCACCATCTCCTCCACGGCAGCAGGCTCAGCATCGGGCATGTCGTCGTAACAGGTGAACTGAACAGCCACAGCATCTGGACCCTTGGGAGCAAGCTCCACGGTGGCGCAAAGCCTGAACTCGTACTCGGATTCCGTCGCCACGCTCCTGTCAAGTCCGGACTCGTAGTTGATGAGAAAGCCACGTATGCCGGACAGAAGAGTCCGGCAGACCGGCCTCAGCACCTGCTACCACAGACAGGCTCGTGCGCGTAACCACTCCCAGAATGAGCAGGCTGCGCTGAATTGGCCGTACCTGTGGCGATCCAACACCTTGACCCAATCGTGAGCGGTCGGGTCAAGGATGCTCAGGTGAAATCTCGAACTCAACGCCTTCGCGATCACCGTCCAAGGACGATTCGAGAGGATCAGTCGATGAATACCGCCAATCGCCACGCACAGTCCTTCCGTCAGTTTCCACGGAAACCAGACCCTGGCGACCTGCGGACTTGGGTACAACACAGCAGACCCGGCCCCTCTTGACAGTTCGCGACTGCTGGCAGTACTTTCCTTCTGCGCATACCCACGACAACGCCGATGGCGATACAGAGTGATCAGATCGAGTCAAAACCGTTCTTCCCAAGGACGAGATGGGTACACGACATGAACCGAAAGAACAAGCTCATCAGTCTTGCAGTCACAGCTGTCTTGCTCACGGGCATAGCACCGACCGCTCAAGCCGAAGGTGGCTTCACCTCATCAATCACGAATGCCCTCACCGGGTTCGAATCTCGCTGGTGGACAGACAAGAACAGCGACAGTGTCTCAACCAGTGTGTCACACTATAGTAAATGCATAGACGCCGCGACCGAAGGAGGATGGATCCCAAAAAATGTCACTTACAGCTTGAGGCGCCAGCGGAGTCTTATGCCTGATGCAGATATGGGCGAGAGGACAGCAACATGCACCAAGACCGTTTCTGTGTATTGGGGTGATGTGAGGGCGGCGAGCTACAGAATCAGGGTCACTAAGATCAATGGCCAAATCTCTGGAGCGCCCATGCTGACCGTGAAGGATTGGCGTGTCAAGTATTGAGATCCAGCCGTCGCGTCGACGGAACGATCGGTCGGCTCCGGGGCTCTCCTTCACCGAGGTGTCCTTCGGGTACCGACGAGGCTCCACCCTCTACGAGGGTCTGAGTCTGGACCTCCCGGTGGGCAGAACGGTCCTGCTGGGTCCGAACGGGGCCGGCAAGTCGACCCTCCTGGAACTGGCCTCCGGGGGACTGTCGCCCAGGTCGGGGCGGATCGCGCTGGAGAGCGGCGAGAGTGGCCAGTCGGCGCTTCGTCGCCATGTTGCGCTGATGCCCCAGCGAGTGCGGCCGCTGGCGGGCCTGACGGTTGTCGAGCAGGTGACCTACAGCGGTTGGCTCGCCGGGCGCTCGGTGGAGGAGGCGGCCGATGCGGCGCGGTCATCGCTGGCCAGGGTGGGACTGTCAGCCCTGGCCCAACGGCGTCCCACCAAGATCTCCGGCGGTGAGTTGCGCCGCGTGGGCCTTGCACAGGTCCTGGCAAGCGGCCACCGCCACATCCTTCTCGACGAGCCGACCGCCGGCTTGGACCCCGAGCAGCAGCACGCCTACCGGGCCATCCTGTCGGGACTCCCAGAAGACCTGTGTCTGCTGGTCTCCACCCACGACATCAACGATGTCGCCGAGATCTACGACCACATCATCGTGCTGGCCCGCGGATCAGTGCAGTTCACCGGATCGGTGCGAGACTTCCTCACGCTCGGGGATCCCGGCTCCCACCATCCGGCGGAGTCGGCATACCTGAACCTGGTGAGCAGGAGCCGGCAGTGAGATGGGCCACACTGCTTCGCACCAGCTACGGCGTGCGCTTGCTCCCCGTGACCATTCTCATCGTGGTCTTCTCATGGCAGCACGATCTTGAGGATCCCCTGTACACACAGTTCAGTCCCGCCGCCGAACAGTTGAACAAACTGCTCCTGCTCGCCGCACCGGTCGCGCTGTCCTGCGCCCTGGAGACCCGCCGCTACTGGACCGGTGGCGTCCTCACCCACCATCAGGCCCGCAGCACACCAAGGATCCTCGCCCTCCCGCTGATCCTGGCGATCGCCCCATCCCTCCTCATCATCGCGGCGATCATTCTCAGCTATCAGGCCAGTGACCTGTGGATGCTCGTGGTCGTCGGCGAGGTCTGGACACTCGCCTGGGCATCCGTCGGCATACTTCTGGGAATCACCTGCAGACTGACCGTGTCAGTCCCTCTCGTCCTCGCCGCACCCATCCTCCTGGTGCTCTACGGACCGGCGGTCCCGGTGATCACCCTGCGGTACCTCTTCGGCTACTACGCCGACTGCTGCACCGCCGACACCTCGATCGACACCAGAGCGATCCAGGCCGGCGTGATCTTCGGCGCGGGGATCCTGCTGACCTCATGGATCCTGATAGTGGCCAGTCTCGGCAAGACGGCGCTGAAGCCCCTCCCCGGACTCGTCGCCCTCGTGGTAGGCGCCCTCGCCTTCGGCAGCATCGCCGCAACCCGGGCGCACGGGATGGACGCCCAACCCACCGTTCCGCGCACCGGCGAGCAGGTCTGCACCACCGCGACGCCGCGAACCTGCATGTGGCCCGAGCACCAGGAACGGCTGGAGACCACCAGCCGGACCGTCACCTCGGTGACAGCCACCTGGAAGAAGCTCGGGATCGCGACCCCCACCCAGGTGAGCGAGGGAGCCACCGCCGCCACACCCGCCACCATCCGATGGAGCCCCTACCCTGCGGCCACCACCGAGCAGGCAGCCTACGATCTGTCATTCGCGATGGCCTACGCCCCTTGCCAGAGCTCCAGGTACGGAGTCTCGGCCTCCATCGCCAAAGACCAGGAGAGAGCAGCCACCTGGCTGTTCGTGCATTCGGGGCAGTACCATCCCCGCTCCACAGATGTGCCCCTCGACCATGACTCCCTGACATGGGTGACGTCACTGGCCGGCGCGTCGCAGCCCGATCAGGTGGCCCGCGTCACGACGCTGATCGACACCGTCCGGGCCTGCCGATGAGGAGCCAAGGCCTGATCCTGTGGTGCCGTCAACGAGGGCTCGCCCGGGTCGCCGCAGTTCAGCTGGCCTGCCTGGCCTGGGTCGTCATCGGCTCCGGAATCCTGGTCCAGGTGCCCCCGCTGCTGTCGGGGACGGGGGTGGAGGTTGCCAACGCGGCCGTCGTCCCACTGGTGGGCGCTGTCGCCATCGCCTGGGCCCTGGCCCGACGTGACGTCGCCCTGGAAGCGGCGCGACGCCGACCGGTCTGGTGGTGGGATGCCACCACCGCACTCGCCCTGTCAGCAAGCTACCTGGCCGTCACCGCCCTACTGCCCACCTCGATGGCCGTCGTCTCCTTCCGCAACGCACTCGGACTGACAGGACTGTCGCTCATCGCCGCCGCCATCGGACTGACCCAGCTCGCCTCCACCGTGCCGATCGCCTACACCGCCGCATCCCTGTTCGCAGGACGCATGGAGATGGACCGAGCACTGTGGTCATGGCCGGTCAAGTACGCCCGCGACCCCATCGCCGCATCACTGGCGGGCCTCACCTTCCTCCTCGGCGCCGCCCTCTACATCTACCGAGTCCCCACCGTCCAGAAGCAGGACGACGACTGAGCCCTCCCGACACAGGCAGAAACACGACCACCGCCCGGGCCTCCGGGTGCAACCTGCCGTCCTCTCACACGGCCCTGCCTCATGTCTGGTGGGGTATACCCCACCAGACACTCCCCCACCCCACGCAAAACCATGTCCAACCACACCGATTCCAGACACAATAGACATTCATGTCGTAGTGTCTAGACATGAATGGACATCTTGGACAGACCGTCGGCTACGTCAGAGTCTCGACCACCGACCAGAACCCCGCACGACAACTGGAAGCCATCGGCCAGGTTGATCGACTCTTCGCCGAGAAGATCTCGGCCAGGACCACCGACCGGCCCCAGCTCCAGGCCATGCTCGCCTACGTGCGCTCCGGCGACCTCGTCCGAGTGAAGTCTCCAGACCGGCTCGCCCGCTCCACCACCGACCTCCTCACCCTGGTCAACCAACTCAAGGACAAGGACGTCCAGATCCAATTCATCGACCAGCCCGCCCTGAACACCGACTCACCCCAAGGACAGTTCATGCTCACCATCCTGGGCGCTGTAGCTCAACTGGAACGAGCCACCATCAAAGAACGCCAGGCCGAGGGCATCGCCCTGGCCAAAGCCCGCGGCGTCTACAACCGGACCCCGAAACTCTCGCCCGACCAGATCAACCAAGCCCGCCGGCGCATCACCGACGGCGTCCCCAAAACCACGATCGCCCGAGACCTCAACGTCTCCCGGCAAACCCTCTACACCGCCCTCGCTGGCCAAGGTCGATACCTCCAGTGAGGAGGCCGCAACTACCTCACATCCCAGCGAACCGCGCGTTGGAAAGAGAGCAAGCAGTCGACTTGGTCATCATCAGTTCGATGTCGTTCGGCGAATATACAGTTCGATCGCAGTAATTTGCATGAACATAGATGACTGCATCATACTGATGAGCGCGTCGTCATTTACAGTGAGGTTTTCTCACCAGACCTGACCGTGGATCATCGGCGTTGATGCTGTGGCAAGGGGTGATGGTCGACTCGGGTGGGTGCATGCGGGTCGGGTGGTGCAGGATCGGTTTCTGCCAAGAGACCGTCCCTGTAACAGAACCGAGCCCGCATGCTGTCCTATCGTGCCACCCTTGACCTTCCCACCACCATCGTTCGCCGCATCTCCGCGTGGCTGTCGGCCCACCGACGCCGACATGACCGCCGCCCCTGGCAACGCGCCGCCACCTGCTGGACCCAAGCGATCCTGCTCTGCCGCTGGATGTGTGATGCGACCCCCATCCACCGCTTGGCCCGTGACCATGGCCTGTCCCAAGCCACCTGCTACCGCTACCTCCACGAGGCATTGGACGTGGTCGCCGACCACGCACCCGACCTCCACGAGGTCCTCGACGAACAACATGCCCACGGCGCGGCGTTCGTCTGCCTCGACGGCACCCTGATCGCCACCACCGCCGTCCACACCCCTGCCGGACAAGGGAAAACCACCGATGCGTGGTACTCGGGAAAACACCACCGCCACGGCGGCAACGTCCAAGTCCTCACCGACAGCTCCGGTTTCCCGATCTGGACCTCGCCGGTATCCCCGGGCTCGACCCACGACCTCACCGCCGCCCGCCAACACGTCCTGCCAGCCCTCTACCCAGCCGCCGCACAAGGCCTGAAAACGTTGACCGACAAGGGCTACCAAGGCGCCGGCATCGGCATCTGCCACCCGATCAAGGGCCACGGCCTGGCCCCGACACCAACACCCGCAACCGGCTCATCACCCAACTCCGCGCCCCAGCCGAACGAGCCAATGCCATCATCAAACACTTCAAGGCCCTCCAGAAAGTCACCCTCGACCCCTGGCGCATCACCCAGATCGTCCGCTCAGCCCTCGTGATCGCTACTCACGTGCGAGGAGCCTGGTGAGAAAACCTCAGTGTCCTCCTTGGATCTGGGGGTGGCGCTCGACGGTTTCAAGCCGGGCCGCCGAGGACGGCGTGGTCAGGGACGAGCATGGGCTCTGCCGTGTCGATGCGGGCGTGGCCGCGGACGGTTACGCCTTGCCCGAAGCTGACGTCACCCAAGACCGTGAGGCTGCGTGCTCCGAGCAGGCCCAGGGGGTAGGGGATGCGGCGATCGAAGTCCTGGACGATCTTGTAGTGGTTGTCCAGACGGATCTCAGGAATCGGTCCTCGGGCGGTCAGGTGGTGATCCTCATCCAAGGAGAACAGGTCCGAGCGCAACAGCAGGAGTTCATTGGTGGTCTTGACCGGCAGGAACCGGTTGCGGTCCACGCCGATGGCACTGGCTCCCGGGAACACCTCGATGGCGGCACCCATCGCGGTCTCCATCTGGATGACCGCGGGTGAGGTGGGGTCCGCCGGATCGACGGTCTTCTCGTTGCGGATTAGCGGAAGGCCCAGCACGCCGGTGCGTTCCTGAAGGGTTCGCTTGAGCACGGGCAGGTGGACCCACAGGTTGTTGGTGTGGAAGTAGGGATGGCGGTGCTCGTCGGTGAAGAAGTCCATTTCCTCCGGCGCTGTCTGCGCCGTGTCGCGCAGTACCAGCTGTCCGTCGCGGCGGCGGATCGCCAAGTGCCCGCCCTTGCGGTCATTGGCGGTACGGGTGCACAACTCTGCGGCGTACGGGGCAGATGACTGGGCGAACCAGCCGGCCAGGAGTGCGTCCGGTGTGGCCCCGAGGTTGTCGCCGTTGCTCAGGAACAGGTATTCGTAGCCACGCTCCAAGAGCAGGTCGAGGATTCCAGAGTCGTCCAGCGCGGTATAGACGTCCCCGTGGCCCGGTGGGCACCACTCGAGGCTGGGGTCGCGAGGCCAGTCGATCGGAGTGAGGTCGTCGACCCTCAGCTTCGGCTCCTGGTTCTGCAAGAAGCACAGGGGCAAGCCCGGGACGGCGAGCTGGGGGTATGCCTCGAGCGCGCGGCGGGTGTCGGCGTCGGTACGGAAGGAGTTCATGAACAGAAGCGGCAGTCGCACGCCATGGCGCTGACGGGCGGCCAGCACTTGGCGGGCGATGATGTCGAGGAAGGTCAGCCCGTCGCGGACCTCCAGCAGGTTCTTGGCCTTGGCCAGACCCATCGACGTACCGAGGCCGCCATTGAGTTTGAGGATCGCCGTCCGGTCGAGTGCATCCTCTGCCTCACGGCGATCGATGTCGACGTCGCTGGCCATGTCGACCTCGAGGAGGGGTTCGATGTCGGCTTCGCGGACATACCCGCCGGCTCCATCGGCCAAGTTCGCATAGTGGGACTCGAACACCCGGATCGCTGCTGCTCCAACCCCTGCTGCATGCATCTTGTCGCGGGCCTGGGTCAGGCCAATGTCAGTCATGGTGTTCTCCTTCTGCGGTGCTGGGGATCCCGCTGCTTGCGCGGACCTGGAGGTGTGGTGGTACGAGGATGGACTCCCGGACCGGGCCGCCATGGTCGCGGCGGTCGATCTGGCGCAACAGGACGTCGACCAGGTGGAAGCCGATCGTGGTGAAGTCCTGCTGGACGCTGGTCAGCGGGGGCCACAGCCAGGCGGCGCTGACGTCGTCGAAGCCGACCACGGCCACGTCACGGGGAACCCTGCGGCCGCGTTCGTGCAGGGCTCGCAGGAGTCCAGCGGCCATCTCGTCATTGGCGACGAGCACCGCGGTGATGCTGGAGTCATCGGCGACCAAGAAGCCGGCGCGGTACCCGGAGGCGGGGCTCCAGTCACCATGGCTGACCGTCGCGGGCACCCGACGTCCGGCCGCCTGGAGGGACTCTCTCCAGCCCTGCTCCCGCTGCCTCGACTGCACCGAGTTTCGCGGCCCGGCAACCAGGTGCACAGTGTCGTGCCCCAGGCCCAGCAGGTGGTCGACCGCGAGGCGTGCTCCGGCCTGTTGGTCGAGGCCCACGTTCGGCACAGACAGGTCCGCCCGGGAGTCGGCCAACACCACGGGCAGGGACGGCGGGATGCGCACCGTCGCCAGTTCGGCCGTCTCCAATCCCAGCACGACCAGGCCCGCGACGCCCTGCCGAGCCCGTGCAATCGCGCGGTTCACGTCCTCGGCCGACCCGCTGGCCGCGTGGGCCAAAGCCACGTCATACCCGTGCTGGCGTGCCGAGGTGCACACCGCATCGATGATGTTGGCCTCGCCTGTCCGGTTGAGGTGGTGGGCCACCACACCAATGCTTGACGACCGCCCTGCTCGCAGTGCCTGGGCGGCCGCGTTGGGGGCGTAGCCGAGCTGCGCCACCGCCGCGAGCACCTTTTGCCGAGTCGGTTCGGCCACCGACTGTGTTCCATTGGCCACTCGGGAGACGGTTTGCGCCGAGACCCCGGCCACGGCTGCGACGTCTCGTGCGGTGGCACGGCCCGACCAGCCAACGCCACCCCGGGTCGACGAGCGCAGGACCTGGTCACTCATGCAAGACGCCCCGCGGCCGCGCTGGGAGTGACCAGGTGCACCTCCGGGATCGGGAAACCTTCCTGTTGCGCCCGCTCGACTACCGCGTGGGCAACGTCCGAGGCCCGCCCTCGCGGCACCAGCGCCACGATGCTCCCCCCGAAGCCACCGCCGGTCATCCGGGCGCCGAAGGCCCCCGCCTCGACGGCCGCCTCCACCGCACCGTCGAGCTCTGCGACGCTCACCTCGAAGTCATCACGCAGCGAGGCATGTGACTGGCTCATCAACCGGCCCGCCCCCACGGCGTCACACGCACCCAGAGCCTTCACCATGTCCTCCACCCGCCACATCTCGGTGATGGCGTGGCGGGCCCGGGACCGCATCTGCTCGTCCGGCAGCGCCGCCAGGAGCGGCTCGAGATCCTCGGGTCGGTTGCGGTCTGCCACCTCGCGCAGCGAAGCGACGCCCAATGCCCGGGCCGCCGCCTCGCAGCTCGCACGGCGTTGTCCGTACTGCCCGTCGGCCAATTCGTGACTGGCCCTGGTGTCGACCACGACCAGGTCGACACCCATCTCCCCCATGGGGAAGGCCACGTGCTCGACGGATCCGTCACGACAGTCCAGGTGCAGCAGCGTCCCAGCTTCCGACCTCAGTGACGCAGCCTGGTCCATGCCACCGGTCGGGGCTCCAGCCACCCGGTTCTCCGACTCGACGCACAGTGCGGCCAGGCGGGCGCGACCCGCGTCGTCGCCACCCATCGGTGCGCCGTTCAGCTCCCCCAGGGCCAGACCCATGGCGCACTCGACCGCAGCCGAGGACGACAGACCGGCGCCCACGGGAACGCAGGACACGATTGCGGCATCGAAGCCGGTTGTCGCCACGCCCTCTTCCCGCAGCGCCCAAGCGGGTCCCGCACTGTAGGCCACCCATCCTTCGACGCCGCCCGGCCGCACCTCTGCGAGGTCACCCCGCCACGGGGCGTCTGTCTGCAGACCGGTGACCAGGCGTACTGCAGTGTCGCTGCGACGCGCCACCGCCACGAAGGTGCGGTGCGGCAGGGCCATGGGCAGGCAGGTGCCGTCGTTGTAGTCGACGTGGTCACCAATGAGGTTCACCCGACCGGGGGCCGCCCAGACGCCGCCGGGTCGCCCGTCGAAGTGCTGCTGGAACAGTTCCAGCGCCGCGCGCGTGCCCTGCTCGTCACTCCATGCCTGCTGGGCCAGATCGTCACCCATCACGTTCCTCCTCACCGCCGACCCCGGGCGTGTGGCCCAGCCGGAAGACCTCGTCGTCGACGTTCATGTTTGCGCGAACAAGTGCTCGCGCTCAAGACCTTGACATTCTGCACATCCAAGGCGCAACATCGAACAAGCATCCCGATGGTGACGCAAACATTTTTACGTGGGGGCGCAGAACGGTCGGCGAAGTTGCCGAGTCCGACGAGGCCACCACCCCACAGGAGTTCCACCCCACCGTCGGGGCCGGAACGGACAGGAGCAGCGGTGAGCATCCCGAAGCACCACCAGGGCCTGGAGGTCCTGCACGAGAACACGCTGGCCGCCCATGCCTACTTCGTGCCGGCCTCAGCGGCAGTGACCGATGTCGTCACCGCCCGTGAGTCGTCCGACCGGGTCCAACTGCTCAACGGTCAGTGGGACTTCCGCTACCACCACTCGGTCAACGACCTGGACGAGGCCTTCATGGACCCCGGGTGCACGGTCGAGGGTTTCGCTCCAATCACCGTTCCGGGTACTTGGCAGCATCAGGGCTACGACGCTCACCAGTACACCAACGTGCGCTACCCGATCCCGCTGGACCCGCCCCACGTCCCCGTGGACAACCCCTGCGGCGCCTACCGGACCACCTTCGATCACCACGCCGACGCGGCGGCGCCCGACATGACGCTGGTCTTCGAGGGCGTCGACTCCTGCTTCTACGTGTGGGTGAACGGGCACTACGTCGGTTACAGCCAGGTCAGCCACGCCACGAGCGAGTTCGATATCACCGAGGCGCTCGTGGAGGGCACCAACCACATGGCGGTGTTGGTGTTCAAGTGGTGTGACGGCACCTACCTCGAGGACCAGGACAAGTTCCGCACCAGCGGCATCTTCCGCGACGTTTACCTCGTCGACCGCCCTACCCGTCACCTGTTCGACTACTTCACCACTACCCAGATCCACGAGGCCGGCGCCACGGTGCGCCTGCGTGCCTCCTACGTGGGTGGCCCGGTCGAGACCCGGGCCACGCTGCTCGGCGCAGATGGCACGACGGTGGCCAGCGGTGTGCTGGCCGAGGCCAACGACGCCCGCGGGTACAGCCACGCCGTCGAACTCCACGTCAACCGGCCACGCCTGTGGAACCCCGAGCACCCGGAGCTGTACACCCTGTTGCTGGAGATGCCAGACGAGGTCGTCACCGACCAGGTGGGTCTGCGAGAGGTCTCGATCGACGACGTGGTCCTGCGCCTCAACGACTGCCCGGTGACGTTGAGGGGCGTCAACCGCCATGACTCCGCCCCCGCCACCGGACCCACCGTCGACGTCGCCCACATGCGCCGCGACCTGGAACTCATGGTGCGGCACAACATCAACGCCGTGCGCAGCTCCCATTACCCCAACGACCCCCGCTTCTACCAGTTGTGCGACCAGTACGGCCTGCTGGTCATGTCGGAGGCCGACAACGAGAGCCACGGAACGCAGGCCCAGTTCCTGGCCGACGAGTCCTGGGACAACGTCGTCGAGCACTGGAACGAGCTGATCGCCGACAGTCCCGACTGGACGGAGGCGACCCTGGACCGCGTGCAGCGTTGCGTCCAGCGCGAGAAGAACCGGCCGAGCATCTTCTCTTGGTCGGCCGGCAACGAGTGCGCCTATGGCTGCACCCTCGAGGTCTCCCTGGCCTGGATGAAGGAGTTCGACCCGGACCGGGTGACCCACTACGAGAGCGCCTTCTACCGCAATTCCAAGCGCAGCTATGACTACTCGAACATCGACCTGTACAGCCGCATGTACCCGTCACAGCAGGAGATGCTCGACTACCTCGCAGGCGATCCAGACAAGCCGCTGGTGCTGGTGGAGTACTGCCACGCAATGGGCAACGGGCCCGGTGACCTGGAGGACTACTGGCAGCTCATCCACACCGACCCTCGCCTGTGCGGCGGGTTCGTGTGGGAGTGGTGCGACCACGCCGTCCTAGCCGACCACACCGACGACGGCCGCCCCTGCTACCTGTACGGCGGCGACTCCGGTGAAGTCATCCACGACGGGAACTTCTGCGTCGACGGCCTCGTGTGGCCCGACCGCCGACCCCACCCCGGCCTTTTGGAACTGAAGAACGTGCAGCGCCCAGCCCGAGTCGTCGCGCACGACCCCGGCGCGGGCATGCTGACGCTGCGCAACGACCTGGACTTCACAAATCTCGACGAGGTGGTCGACCTGTCCTGGGAGCTGGTCTGCGACGGGATCGTCCTAGATCGTGGCGACCTGTCCTTCACGCGTCCTGTTCCGCCCCACACCGAAACCCAAGTGACCTGCCGCCCCCAGCTGCCGCGGGTAGGGCGCTGTCACCTGCGTGTGACGCAACGCCTCCGCGTCGGCGACGCGGTGCGCGCCGCGGGCCAGGAGCTCGGCTTCGATGAGGTCGCCGTCCCTGTCGCCGACCCCCGCAACCAGCAGTCCGTGCAGTTGCTCGAGGCACCGCCCGGTGGCGTCTCCCCCGCCGTCGAGCAGGACCCCTCCGCGATCACGGTGCGTGGTGACGGCTTCCAGTACCGTTTCGACACCGGCACCGGGATGCCCACGTCGATGCTCGTGGGCGACCAGGAGATGTTCACGGCACCTGCGGAGGTCAACATCTGGCGCGCGCCCACCGACAACGACCGACGCATCCGCCTGGAGTGGGAACGGGCCCGCTACCCGTATGCCGCGGTCCGCGCACATGAGTGTTCCGCCCAGACCCTTGACGGGTCCGTGGTGGTGCGCGCCCGCATGACCCTGGACGCCGCGACGATCCAGCCCATCCTGCGCCTCGACGCCAGCTGGACCATCGACGTCGCGGGCCGATTGCGGTGCCAGATGGACGTCACCCGCACACCGGAGTTCCCAACCCTGCCCCGACTGGGTCTGCGCTTCTTCCTGGCACCGGAACTCGACCAGGCGTCGTGGGTCGGGCTCGGTCCGGGCGAGAACTACCCAGACAAGCGGCAGGCCAGCCGCCACGGCCACTTCACCAGCAGCATCGACGGACTGTTCGTCGACTACCTCCGCCCCCAGGAGAACGGCAGCCGCGGAGACTGCGACTGGGTCCGTGTGGAGCAAGCCGATGCGGCGCGTGGCCTGACCGTCACCTCACCGCGACCGTTCTCGTTCAACGCCTCCCGGATCACCCAAGAGCAGCTGTCGATTACGAGACACGACGTCGAGCTGGACCCCGACGACCAGGTGGTGCTGTGCATCGACCACGCCATGGCCGGGATCGGCTCCAACAGCTGCGGCCCCGAGCTGCTCGCCCGCTACCGGGTCGACGACGAGACGTACCACGTCGACCTCGTCCTCGCCCCCACCCGCCGCTGAACCCACCGGGAGACCCGAAACCATGCCCACACACGCTGCAAGTTCTGGCAAGACGTACCTGACCTGGGGCAACAAGATCGGCTACGGCTCCGGTGACGTCGCCGGCAACGTGGTCTACGCGTTCCTGTCGGCCTTCCTGATGATCTACCTGACCGACCAGATGGGCCTCAACGCCGGTGTCATCGGCACGCTCATGATGGTCGCCCAGCTGTTCAATGGTGTCACCGACATCGGTTTCGGGGCCTTGCTCGACCGCACCCATACCCGAATGGGCAAGGCTCGGCCGTGGATGCTGTGGCCCTACATCGGCTGCGCTGTCACCCTGGTCGCCAGCTTCGCCATCCCCGGCGGGCTCAGTGAGACGGGCAAGTACATCTGGTTCTTCCTCGCCTATATCCTGCTCAACTCGGTGTTCTTCACCGCGAACAACATCGCCTACTCGGCGCTGACGGCGCTGATCACCAGGAACTCCGCCGAACGAGTGCAGATGGGCTCCATCCGCTTCATGTTCGCGTTCACCACCAGCATGCTCATCCAGACCTTCACCGTCCAGGGCGTGCGCATGCTGGGTGGCGGCGCCGACGGGTGGCGGGCCATCGCGATCATCTATGCCGTCATCGGTCTGGCGGTTAACACGATCTCGGTGCTGTCGGTCAAGGAGCTGCCGCCCGAAGAGCTTGACGAGGGCCACGATCCGGCCGCCGCCGAGCGCTACTCGTTCAAGGAGGGCGCCCGGATCCTGCTCGCCAACAAGTTCTATCTGATCATCCTGGTCATCTACCTGGTCCAGCAGATCTTCACCGCCACCCTGAACATGGGCATCTACTTCATGACCTACGTCCTCGGTGACGCGACCCGTCTGGGCGCCTTCGCATGGGCGATCAACATTCCGCTGATCATCGGACTGCTGTTCACCCCCGTTCTGGTCAAGCGCTACGGACAGATGTACCGCCTCAACATCTGGGGTTACGTCGTCGCCGTCCTGGGCCGCTTGGGTGTCGTGGCCGGTGGCTACATGGGCAGCATCCCCCTCATGATCGCCTCCTCCGCGATCGCCTCTCTGGGCATGAGCCCCCTGCAAGGCACTCTCAATGCGCTGATCGCCGAGGCCTCCGAGTACACCTTCCTGCGCACCGGCAAGCACATCGACGGCATGATGTTCTCCTGCACCACCCTCGGTGTGAAGATCGGCGGCGGCGTCGGAACAGCCTTGGCCGGATGGCTCTTGGCCGCCAGCGGCTACGTCGGCAACGCCACCACCCAGAGCAGCTCCGCGATCCACATGCTCTACTTCATGTACCTGTGGATCCCCGCCATCGCCAACCTCATCATCCTCGCCTTCCTCACCCGGCTCGACGTCGAGAAGGCCAACCGGGCGCTGCGCACGTCGGCAGACCGCGTGACCGCGTGAGCACCAGCACCCTCTTCGAGCATCCCCAGAGACACAGGAGAAGACATGTCGTGGTTGGTCACCGGCGGAGCCGGCTACATCGGGTCGCACGTCGTGCGGGCCTTCATCGAGCAGGGCATCACCCCGATCGTGGTCGACGACCTGTCCAGCGGCCACCGGGAATTCGTGCCCGACGGCGTCGACTTCGTCGAAGGCCAGGTGCAGGACACCTCGCTGCTGGAGCGGACGATGCGTGAGCACGACGTCGAGGGCGTGATGCACATCGCTGGGTACAAGTACGCCGGCGTGTCGGTCGCCCGGCCGCTGCACACCTACAGCCAGAACGTGCAGGGCACCGCGGCGGTGCTGGAGGCGATGCAGCGCGTCGGCGTCAGCCGAATCGTGTTCTCCAGCTCGGCGGCCGTCTACGGCACCCCCGACGTCGACCTGGTCACCGAGGACCAGCCCACCGCCCCCGAGTCGCCCTACGGCCAGAGCAAGCTGATCGGCGAGTGGCTGCTGGCCGACCAGGCCCGCGCGCTGGAGCTCACCGACGGTGCCACGCCGCTGCAGCACGTCAGCCTGCGCTACTTCAACGTCGTCGGCTCCGGCACCGACGAGGTCTACGACACCAGCCCGCACAACCTGTTCCCGCTGGTCATCGAGGCGCTCATCGAGGGCCGCACGCCCCGCATCAACGGCACCGACTACCCGACGCCGGACGGCACCTGCGTGCGCGACTACGTCCACGTCGCCGACTTGGCCACCAGCCACGTCGCCGCCGCGACGGCGATGGCCGAGGGGCGCGAGCTGCGGCCGGTGTACAACCTGGGCAGCGGCGACGGGCTCTCGGTGCGCGAGATCATGGACGCGATGCAGCGTGGCACCGGCCACACCTTCGAGCCGGTGATCGGCGAGCGCCGCCCCGGCGACCCGGCGCGCATCGTCGCCAACGGGGACGCCGCCGCCCGCGACCTGGACTGGCGGATGCGCCACTCCATCGACGACATGGTCACCTCGGCGTGGCAGGCGCGCACCGCCCATCCCGACATAAGCGAGTGAGACCCGCTGACCACGGCACCTGCCTCATCGGGACACGACACGCCTCACCCCACCCGCGATGTCGACCACCCGAACCCGCACCCAGTTGACCAGGAGAAGTACTCAGTGGCAGACGTTTTCCAACCACCGGGTATCTTAATCGGCTCATCACAGATGAGGGTGTAGCTGGGGCGGTGGCCAGGTAGGGGCCGAGGTCTCCCGATGATGGGGGTTCCTACACCTTCCATCCAGAAGACCTCGACTTGTCTGACGCTACCTTCGCTTGCCCCGACCTGACCAAGTTCTGTCGGCTCGACGACCTCGGGCTCGTCGTCACCGGGCAACGGATCGAGCCCGACCGTGCCGTTCTCGCGTGCCGGGTCGTCGACGACGACCGCTGGTGCCGCGGCTGCGGCTGTGAAGGCAGCCCGCGCGACTCGGTCACGCGCGAGCTCGCCCACGCCCCGCAGGGCTGGCGGCCGACGACCTTGGTCGTGACGGTCCGTCGGTACCGGTGCACCGGCTGCACCCGCGTGTGGCGCCAAGACACCAGCGCGGCGGCCGAACCGCGGGCCAAGCTGTCCCGTGCTGGGCTGCGGTGGGCGCTGGAAGGGATCGTGGTCCAGCACCTCACCGTGGCCCGGGTCGCCGAAGGACTCGGCGTCGCCTGGAACACCGCCAACGACGCGGTCCTGGCCGAAGGCAAGCGGCTGCTGATCAACGACCCGGCCCGATTCGACGGCGTCAAGGTCATCGGAGTCGACGAACTCGTGTGGCGCCACACCCGCCGCGGCGACAAGTACGTCACCGTGATCATCGACCTCACCCCTGTCCGTGACGGCACTGGCCCCGCCCGGCTGCTCGACATGGTCGAGGGCCGCTCCAAGCAGGCGTTCAAGTCCTGGCTCGCCGACCGGCCGCAGTCGTGGCGCGACGCCGTGCAGGTCGTCGCGATGGACGGCTTCACCGGCTTCAAGACCGCCCCCGTCGAGGAACTGCCCGACGTGGTCACCGTGATGGACCCCTTCCACGTCACCAGGCTCGCTGGCGAGGCACTGGACGTGTGCCGCCGTCGGGTCCAACAAGCCATCCACGGGCACCGCGGGATGAAGGGCGACCCGCTCTACTCGGCGCGACGCACGCTGTGCACCGGCGCCGACCTGCTCACAGACAAGCAGGCAACCCGACTCAGGTCCTTGTTCGCCGACGACAACCACGTCGAGGCCGAGGCGACCTGGGGCGTCTACCAGAGGATGATCGCTGCCTACCGGCACGAGGACCGAAGCCGTGGCCGTGAGCTGATGGCCAAGCTGATCGACGACCTCAGCGCCGGCGTGCCGACGGTCCTGGTCGAGATCACCAAGCTCGGCAGAACCCTGAAGAAGCGCGCCGCCGACGTCCTGGCCTACTTCGACCGGCCCGGCACCAGCAACGGCCCAACGGAGGCGATCAACGGCCGGCTCGAGCACCTGCGCGGCTCCGCGCTCGGGTTCCGCAACCTGACCAGCTACATCGCCAGATCGCTGCTCGAGACCGGAGGGTTCAGGCCGCAACTACACCCTCGATTGTGAAGAGCCACATTGATCATCTGCCGATGTGCGCGCGTTGCTGCGCACGGCCTCAGCACACTCTGAGTGTCGTTCTGTGGGCGCATTCAACTGGTCGTCGCAACACCTTGATGTGAGAGGTGTGGAGGATGGCTACCAAGCATTGGAGCATGAGGACTGGCGATGTCCCCGAGGGGTTGCGGCGTCAGTGGCGAGCGGACAGGTCCTTGCGGCCGGCGATGTTCTCTCCGGGCAGGCCGCAACCGTCTCGGACGGTGCAGCGTGACTTCTGGCGTCTCATTGCGACGGGGATCTCAACGGCGGAGGCCGCGCTCGTGGTGGGTGTGTCGATCCCGGTGGCCTCGCGGTGGTTCCGCCACGCTGGCGGCATGCCACCGATCAGTCTGGTCGAACCCAGTGGGCGATATCTCAGCTTCGCCGAGCGTGAGGAGATCGCCATCCTGAAGGCCCAGGGCAAGGGGGTTCGCACCATCGCCCGGGCTCTGGGCCGTGATCCGGGCACGATCAGTCGTGAGCTGCGCCGCAACGCCGCTACCCGAGGCGGGAAACTCGAATACCGAGCCATGGTCGCCCAGTGGAAAGCCCACGAGGCCGCCAAGAGGCCCAAAGAAGCGAAGATGGTGACCAACCCGCGGCTGCGTGACTACGTCCAGGACCGGCTCGCCGGCAAGGTCACCCACCCTGACGGCCGCACCGTCAACGGCCCAGACACGCCAGTCTGGAAAGGGTTGAACAAGCCCCACCGGGCCGACCGTCGCTGGTCGAAGGCCTGGAGCCCGGAGCAGATCAGCCGCCGCCTGCGCATCGAGTTCGGTGATGATGAGTCCATGCGGATCAGTCACGAGGCGATCTACCAGTCACTGTTCATCGAGGGCCGCGGGGCGCTGAAGCGGGACCTGGTGACCTGCCTGCTCACCGGCAGGGCTCTGCGCTCGCCGCGTGAGCGTTCGCGGAACAAGCCCCATGGCCATGTCACCGCCGATGTCGTGATCAGCGAACGGCCCGCGGAGGCCGCGGATCGGGCTGTTCCCGGTCATTGGGAAGGCGACCTGATCATCGGCACCGGCCGCTCCGCGATCGGCACCTTGGTCGAACGCCACAGCCGCGCCACGATCCTGGTCCATCTGCCTCGCTTGGAGGGCTGGGGCCAGACGCCGCCGGTCAAGAACGGCCCCTCGCTGGGCGGTTACGGTGCGGTCGCGATGAACACCGCGCTCGCCGCGTCGATCACCGCTCTGCCGCAGCAGCTGCGCAAGACCATCACCTGGGACCGCGGCAAGGAACTATCCGCTCACGCCACCTTCGCCCTGGAGACCGGCACGAAGGTCTACTTCGCTGACCCCCACAGCCCATGGCAGCGGCCCAGCAACGAGAACACCAACGGGCTGCTGCGTCAGTACTTCCCCAAGGGCACCGACCTGTCCCGCTGGACAGCAGAAGATCTGGAAGCCGTGGCCCACACCCTAAACAACCGCCCCCGCAAGACCCTCGGCTGGAGAACACCGGCCGAGGTCTTCGAAGAGCAACTACGATCCTTGGAAGAAGCCGGTGTTGCGACGACCGGTTGAACCTGCCGTGGCTCCGACCAGCAGAGCGATGTCACCAGTTGGCTTTCCATCTCAGCGGCGCCGCTGGAAGGATGCCCACCGGCAAATCCCGCACCTCGTGGATTGCGAGCGTTGCGAGCGAGAGCGTGCCTACGCGAAGGAGAATTGTGATGGATGTTGACCTGCTGGTGATCGGCTGGGGCAAGGCAGGAAAGACCCTGGCGGGGCGCTTCGCGGCCGCCGGCAAGACCGTGGCGCTGGTGGAGCGCTCGCCCGAGATGTACGGCGGCACCTGCATCAACATCGCCTGCGTGCCGACCAAGGACCTCGTCGTCTCGGCCGAGGAGCGTCGCGACTCCGACGACCCGCAGGAGTTCTTCCGCACCGCCGTCGCCGGCCGCGACGCGCTGATCGGCACGCTCAACGCCGCGAACCACCAGATGCTGGAGAAGCCGGGCGTCACCCTGGTGGACGGCACCGCCCGGTTCACCGGCCCGCGGACGGTCGTCGTCGACACCGCCGAGGGCCAGGTGGAGCTCACCGGCGAGACCGTGGTGATCGGCACCGGTGCGACCTCGCGCCGCGTCGACCTGCCCGGCTTCGACTCACCGCGGGTGTTCGACTCGACCACCATCCAGCACATCGACCCGCTGCCCGAACGGCTGGTGATCGTGGGCGGCGGCTTCATTGGGCTGGAGTTCGCTAGCATGTTCACCCACTTCGGCTCCAAGGTCACCATCCTCGACCGCGGCGAGGAGTTCGTTCCCCGCGTCGACCGGGACGTGGCCGAGGCCGTGAGGCAGACCCTGCTCGACATGGGCGTCACCATCGAGCAGGGCGTCCGGCCCACGTCGCTGGACGACGACGGCACACACGCCGTGGTGCACACCACCAAGGGCGATTTCGCGGCCGAGGCCGTGCTGGTGGCCGCCGGACGCGTGCCGGTCACCGGCGAGCTGGGCCTGGAGGCCGCCCGCATCGAGGTGGACGAGCGGGGCTTCGTCGTCGTGGACGACCAGCTGCAGACCAGCGTCCCCGGTGTGTACGCGGTGGGCGACGTCAACGGCGGCCCGCAGTTCACCTACATCTCGCTGGACGACAACCGCATCGTGTGGGACGCGGTGATGGGCCAGGGCACGCGCCGCCGCAGCGACCGCGTAGCGGTGCCGAACACCACCTTCATCACCCCGCCGCTGTCGATGGTGGGCATGGACGAGACCCAGGCCCGCAAGTCCGGCCGCAACGTCCTGATGGCGAAGAAGGAGGTGGCGAAGATCGCCGCCATGCCCCGGCCGAAGATCGTCGGCGAGACCCACGGCCTGTTCAAGCTGTTCGTCGACGCCGACAGCCAAGAGATCCTCGGCGCGACGATCTTCTCCATCGACTCCCAGGAGCTGGTCAACATGGTCGCCCTGGCCATCCGGCTGGGCGCCAAGGTCTCCGACCTGCGCGACGGGATCTGGACCCACCCGTCCAGCACCGAGGCCTTCAACGAGGTGCTCGGCACCCTGGAGCCATTGGCCTGACCGCTCAGGCACGAGAACGCCCTCCGACCCGATGGGTCGGAGGGCGTTCTGCTTCGACGGGGGCGGTCGGGCCCGGCGTCCGGCCCCGCCGCCGACGCAGGCACCGCATGTCTTGGAGGCTGACCGACCCGCCCCGGGAATAGACCCTGCCGGATCGTGGTTCGAATAGGTGTACCCTGTAGGGGTATGCATCGCAAGATGGCTCGGTTCGAGGCGTCCGTGCTGTCGTCGATGCCATCGCCGCTAATCCCGACCTGACCGCCACTGTGCTCCAAACTGTCGGCGTAAAGGGATGGGACGGGTTCATCCTCGTCCGCAGAGGCTAGAGCGGAACGGGCGGGCTACCCGCGATCAGAACGTCCTCAACTGCCGCGCCGAGGGCGTGTGCACGCGGTCGTGTCGATGGCCGGTCGTTCAGCGGCCGCGGTTTCGGGGGTGGTTGCGGGCCTGTCGCTCGTTCCCTCGCCGGTAGTTGCCCGTGAGCCTCGCCATGAGCTCTTGCGGGTCTTCCTGCTCGACGTCTTCGTGGGGTTACCCGCAAGTTTCGGACGGTTGGATTGGTTCAGGCGGCCCGTGTCAGGGCTGCCGCGTGTTGGGCTTCGAACTCGACTGGGGTCTGGTAGCCGATCGCTGAGTTGAGGCGCTTCGTGTTGTAGAAGTCGTAGATCCACTCCTCCACGCCCTGAATGGCCTGCTGGGGGGTGTCCCACTCGTAGCGGTCGTAGAACTCAGCCTTCAACACGGACCACTGGGATTCGATCATCGCATTGTCCCAGCACACCCCGGTGCGTCCCATTGACTGGTCGAGGTGGAGTTCCCGGCAGCACTCATACATCTGCTCGGAGGTGAATTGCGTGCCACGGTCGGAATGGATGATCACTTTCCTGGGCGCGTTCGGGCGAAGAATGCGAGCCCGGCGCAACGCCTCCTCCACGAGGTCCGTCGTCATGGTCGTCGACATGGCGGTTGCGATGACCTTCCGGTAGCAAGCGTCCTTGATGGCGCACAGGTACACCCACCCGGCCCGCGTCCTCAGGTAGGTGATGTCGGTGACCCACACGCGATCCACCTGCCCCGTGTCCCAGTGTCGCTTGACCCGGTCAGGGATCGAATGCGTGCGCGTCCCCGGTATCGTCGTCACCGGACGGAACCGGCGCGGGCTGATGCCCGCAAGGCCCTGACGGCGCATCGAGGCCGCCACCGTCTTACGATCCACCACCACCCCCTCACGGCGAAGCTGGGCGCACACACGCAGGTACCCGTACGTGCTTCGGGAGTCCACCCATATGCGGCGCACCGCCTCATCCAGGCGCCGACGCGCCCGGAGGCTGGGGAGAAGATGATCCCCATCCCGCTGCTGGGCCGCAACCCACCCGTAGTACCCGGAAGTGGACACTTTCAACAGGCGGGCCATCCGGGCAATCGGGTACCGAGCCTTCTCCGCCTGCATCAGCGTGTACTTCTCACTCACTGATGCTTCGCAGCGAAGAAGGCCGCTGCTTTTCCCAAGAACTCGTTGTCCATCCGCAGGTCCGCGTTCTCCTTGCGGAGCCGCTTCAACTCCTCGCGTTCATCCGGACTCAACGTGCTCGGCGTCATGGTCTCCTTCTCTGCCTTCACCCACCTGCCCAACAGTTGGGGACCCAGCCCCAGCTCCTGGGCGACCTCGGCGATCGTGCGACCCGAGTCGATCACCATCCTCGCCGCCTCATGGCGGTACTGGGCCGTGAACTTGCGACGCTGCCTCCGCGTCTTCTCGTTCCCCGTGCTCATGACAACACCTTCCCCCAGGGCCACCAGGCCCCGCCACATCAGGTGTCCGAAAAACCGGCTCTTGTGACTGATCTGTGGGTGGTTGGGCGGGTCTGAACGGGTGCACGCCGTTCTCTCGTCTATGTTCCTGGCTTGTCGAGAGTCAGTAACGAAACAGGGAGAACGGCGTGCAGGAAACCACCCTATGGCGACAGCTGCTGGGAGTCGAGAAGACCACGGTCGTCGAGTATGACGCGGACGAGGGCATCGTGGTCGCGTCGGTGCGTGCGTCGGGGAAGCTGAGGCCTCGGTGCGGGAGGTGCGGCAGACGTGCTGCCCGTTACGACCTCGGTGAGGGGCTGCGGCGGTGGAGGGCGCTGGACCTGGGCCCTGTCCCGGTGTGGCTGGAAGCGGAGGCGCCGCGTGTGAAGTGTACTGAGCATGGGGTGATCGTCGCGCAGGTGCCGTGGGCGCGTCATGGTGCCGGGCACACCAAATTCTTCGATCAGCAGGTCGCGTGGTTGGCGACGGTCACCTCCAAGTCCGCCGTGAGGGAGTTGATGCGCATCGCGTGGCGCACGGTCGGAGCGATCGTTGCCCGCGTGTGGGACGACACCGCCGCCGAGACCGACCTGTTCGCCGGGCTCACCCGCATCGGGATCGATGAGATCAGTTACAAGAAGGGCCACAAGTACCTCACCGTCGTCGTCTGTCACGACACCGGCCGACTCGTGTGGGCCAAGCCCGGGCGGGACAAGAGGACGCTGCGAGCCTTCTTTGACGAGCTGGAGGCGTCCGGGGCGGGCAGGTGCGCTCGGATCACGCATGTCAGTGCGGACGGGGCAGACTGGATCGGCGACGTCGTCGCCGAGAAGTGCCCGGACGCAGTGCGCTGCGCCGATCCGTTTCACGTTGTCAAATGGGCCACCGACGCCCTCGACGAGGTGCGCCGGCAGGCATGGAACGATGCCCGCAGAGCCGCCAGGAGCGAACCGCGCCGCAACGTCGGCAGACTTCGCAAAGACGCACCCACCAGACCCGCCAGTGACACGGCCCGCAGGTTGAAGAACTCACGCTACGCGCTGTGGAAGAACCCCGAGGATCTCACCGAGAGACAGACCGCGAAGCTCGCCTGGATCGCGCAGACCGACCCTCGGTTGCACCGCGCCTACCTCCTCAAAGAAGGACTACGGGTCGTGTTCAAGCTGCCCTACGAGCAAGCCATCGACGCACTGGACCGGTGGATCTCCTGGGCCAGGCGATGTCGTATCCCCGCCTTCGTGAAACTCCAACGCTCGATCGTGAAACACCACGACCGGATCCTCGCCGCGATCGAGCACGGCCTCTCCAACGGACGTATCGAGTCCGTCAACACCAAGATCCGACTCATCACCCGCGTCGCGTTCGGGTTCCGGTCCCCACAAGCCCTCATAGCCCTGGCCATGCTCACCCTCGGCGGCCACCGCCCCACCCTCCCCGGCCGACCATGACCCACGGAAGAGTCAGGAGCGCCGAAAAACCAGGGTAGGCCCACTGCTGCGTTACCCATCTATAACAGCCGATCCTGTCTGGTCACGATCATTAGTTCAGAAGAGGTCACAGCGGAAGCTCCGGCAGTGCGTCAACAACACGAACCGTGTCCACGGAGACACGGGTCACGCGCTTGACCAGGTCGATGATGTAGCGGGGATCGTCGTGCTCGGTGGCCCATTGGTTGGGGTCGTTGATGATGCCAGACGCTTTGTCGGTCTTGACCTGGTAGCGGTCGATGAGCCACTCCAGCGCCGATCTGGAGCCGAGCATGTACTCGTTGGCGACGGCGGGGATGTCGTCGAGGGTGATGTGAGCGTTGTAGATGAGGGTTTTCTTGGTGGTCTTGTCCTTCCAGCGCATTTTCTGGACCCGGTAGGCCTCGGGACCGGTGGTGTCGTCGCCGAGGTGTTCTGTCAGCGGGTAGGGCTCGACGGTCTCGTAGCCGATGTGGAGGTCAGCCAGCGTTCGGCCGGCCGCGACGAACCGCTCGAAGTCGTCTCGGGAGGCGGCCAGCGGGATGCGGGGCAGCATGCGCTTGAGGTCTGCGGCGAACGCGGCACGGTACTGCGGCGAGTGGAGGACGGCGTAGACGTAGGAGAAGATGTCGTCCTTGGACACCTGCGCGCCGAACGCGTCGCGATAGGTCTTCAGGGCCTGGTCGGTGATGTTGTCTACTCGCCGGTAGCCCCACTCGTCGACGGTCTCGTCGGGTGCAGGCAGGGCGTCCTGGGCGCTGCTGTCGGCCCGCTCATAGGTCCAGCGAGGGAAGAACTGGCCGCTGCTTGACCCCCACATCGCCAGATCTGGAAGACGGTTCGTCGCGATCAATGAGAAGGGTTTGTCTGATCCCGGACCGACGACGTAGAAGCCGATGGTGTCGTGTGTGGGGGTGGGGAAGATGGACTCGAGCTGGTTCACTCGTTCGTTGAGCGACCGGTCGAAGTAGGCGTTCTGGTGGCAGAACGGCCGGTAGAGGGACTCGTAGATGCGCTCGGGCTTGAATTGGTGGGTTCGGCCCCGCAGCGCATCAGACTTCAGGTTGGCGCTCCAGCTGATCCGTGTGGGATCGGTGGTGAGCTTGCTCTCGTCGCCGGTCCAGGTGGTGGCCTCGAGGTTGTACTCGTCGACCATCCGACTCATGTTCGCCTCGACGGCCTTGTGGCTGAAGTTGTAGCACCACGCGTCCCGGTTGGTCTTGAGTCCATTGGAGTGCAGCGTGAAGATGCGCGGCGTCGGGTCGCGGGTGTCCTTGAGGCCGATCGGCATGAAAGCCTGGAAGGCGGGGTTGCGCTGGTTGAGCCAGTCCCCATCCGTATTGGGTGTGATGGTGGCCCAGGCGGTGGTGGTCAAGGTGGCGTCGGTGATGTCGCCGAGTTTCTCCTCGCGTGACTGGTAGTCCGGCACCCCGTGGTAGTGGATCCGGCATCCCGTCCGGCGGGGATTCTTGGCAGCGACCAGCACGGCCACACCGGCCCGTGACCCGGAGCCGAAGACCTTGCCCCCCTCCTGACGTGAACGCTCTCCGGCGGTGCGCTGGTTGCCTCGGAGGTTGTAGACCCAGATGTCGGAGAACTCTGCTTGGAAGGTCTTGCGGATCCCGTCGGCGGTGTTGCCGTCCAGCCAGCCGTTGTTGGTCACGAACGCGACCACGCCCTGGTCACCGAGACGGTCGGTGGCCCACCGGAACGCCCGAATGTAGGAGTCGTAGAGGCTGTTCTTGAGAGTTGCTGAAGACCTCTTGGCGTAGGTGTCGGCGATCCGCTCGTCCAACGTCGGGTACGGCAGGTTCGCGTTGTTGTCGTTGGCCGAGGTCTGGCCGGCGCTGTAGGGCGGGTTGCCCACGATCACTTTGATCGGGGCGGCCAGCTGGGCCTCGATGCGCTGGTTGTTGACCGGGATGAGGCTCGTGTCGACCCGGTCACCGTCCTCGGTGATCTGGAACGTGTCGGTCAACGTGACACCGGGGAACGGCGCATAGTCCACCGGACGGTCTGGCTGCTGGGAGGCGACCAGGGCCTGGTAGGTCGTCTCGATGTTGACTGCGGCGATGTAGTAGGCCAGCAGCATGTACTCGTTGGCCCACAACTCCCCGGTGTATTTGCGGGCCAGGTCCGCCGGGGCGATGATGCCCGACTGCAACAGCCGCACGATGAACGTGCCGGTGCCGGTGAACGGGTCCTGGACGTGGACACCGGCATCGGTGATGCCGTAGCCGAACTGGTCGCGGCACACCTGGTCGGCGGCTCGCAGGATGAAGTCGACGACAGGCACCGGGGTGTAGACCACCCCCAGCGAGGACGACTGCGCGGGGAAGGCTGTGCGGAAGAACTGCTCATAGAGCTGGTGGATGACACTCTGGCGGCCCTCCGGTGTGCGGATCTGGGCGGCGCGGCGGCCCACCGAGTCGTAGAACCGGTCCAACCGTGCGGTTTCTGCGGCCAGTCCGTAGCCTTCCAGGGCGGTGGCCATCTGTCCCATCGTGATCGAGACCGGGTTGCGCTCGGCGAACGAGCCCGCCGGGAACAGGGCCTGGAACACGGGCCGGGTGATCAGGTGCTGGGAGATCATGTCAACGGCCTGGGCGGCGTCGATCGACTCGTTGAGGTTGGCCCGCAGGCCTTGAAGGAACATGTCGAACTGGCCGGCGACCGGCGCCCCGTCACGGCGGGCGGCGGCAATGATGCCGGTGATGCGGCGGACCTGGTTGGCGTGGATGGCCACCACGTCATCGGCCCACGACTCCCAGTACTCCCGCTGGCCGCACTTCTTGACGATGCGGCCCAGGATCGCTTCGCGCCACAGGTCCGAACCCACCAGCAGCGGCTGGGTGCCGGCGAACGGGTTGGTGCCCGGCTGCTGGCCCTCTGGCCGGTTGTCATCGTCGGCGGGGGGGAACACGTCGATGGAGACCTTGCCGCCGGTGCTGTGGTCCAGGTCGATGGTGTTGATCATCGCCTCGAACCGGTCATCGTGGGCCCGCAGGGCGTTCAGGACGTCCCAGACGACCTTGAAGCGCTTGTTGTCGCGCAGCGCCACCTCCGGTTTCTCACTGGCGTCGATCGCCACCGGCAAGATGACATACCCGTAGTCCTTGCCCGGGGCCTTGCGCATCACCCGGCCCACCGACTGCACCACGTCGACCAGCGAGTTACGCGGGGACAGGAACAACACCGCATCCAACGCCGGCACGTCCACACCCTCGGCCAGGCACCGGGCATTCGACAGAATCCGGCACTCCCCCTCCGGAACCGGGGCCTTGAGCCAGGCCAGCTCCTCGCCCCGGGTCAGCGCGTTCATCGTCCCGTCGACGTGATGGGCCTCGACCTGCAACCCGGCATCATCACCGATGACCTGGTCGACGACCTGGGGCAGCGCCCCGGCGAACGCCTTGGAGGCCTTGATGTTGGCGGCGAACGCCACCGCCCGCTGCATGGGCGTCGGATGCTCACCGAAATCCATGTCGGTGGTGCGTTTGGCCAGCCCGTTCCAGCACCCCACGATCCTCGCCGCATCATCCAGGCTCAACTCGTGACCCTCACCGGCCAGACAGGCCTGCATGCCCGGGTCGATGGCGTCATTGGCCACCGCCAGGATCATCACCTTGTAGTCCGACAGCAGGCCCCGTTCCACAGCCTGCCCGAAGCCCAGGCGGTGGAACACCGGCCCGAACATCGCCTCGTCGTCCATCGAGGTCAACACCGCGGCCGCGTCATCGGCCTTCTTCTTCACATCGGTGCCATAAATCCTGGGGGTCGCGGTCATGTAGAGCCGCTTGGCCGCCGGCAGATAGGCGTTGTCGTGGACCTTGATGAACGCCGACTCACTCGTGTCACCGGCCAGGGTGACACCGGTGGTGCGATGGGCTTCATCACACAGGACCAGATCGAACGGGCCCGCCCCAGACTGCTTCTGCGCCCGGGCCACCACATCGATGGACTGATAGGTCGAGAAGATCACCGTCATCTGTTTGCCGCGACGCCCACCATGGGCCATCTCGGCCACAAGCCGGTCCGGATCAGTGGTCGGCAGAGGAATGTCGTGAACGGTGATGTCCTCGGCCTGACGGCTGGCCTTGGTGTCCGAACACACCACCAGCGGACGGATCGGGGTCTGGGACTGGGCCAGCCACTCCCGCAGACTCTGGGAGACCAACGAGATCGACGGCGCCAGGAACAACACCGTCAAATGCCCCTCGTTCTCAGCGCAACGCCGCTCGGCCAACTTCAACGACGTGAACGTCTTACCCGTCCCACACGCCGAGATCCACTGCCCCCGATCATGGGAGGCGAAGCCGGCCTCGATGGCGTCGATCGCCTCCTTCTGATGGGGACGCAACCCGAACCGGACGGCCTTGCGCGCCGTGAACCCCAACGGGTCATCGGAGTGGAACATCCAGTCCACCCGCGACTCGGCGATATCGGCCATCCCGATCCGCTGCACCGGAACACTCTGATGACGCAGCGCCTCCTCGGCGTTACGGGACCACCGGTCCGTGGTCGAGATGATGATCCGGTTGTCGAAGACCACCCCGTCCCAGGAACGGCCCGAGGCCGTGAAGAACGAATCAATATCGGCCTTCTGCAACCGGTGGCGCGGGTCGTAGAACTTGCACTGGATCGCCGCCCACCGACCCGACTCACGCTCGCGCGCCACCAGATCGATCCCCGTGTCATGGGTGCCCTCATTGTGAGGCCACTCCGGCCACCGCCACACCTCGTCATAGGTCGCCGCCAGAGTCGCATCCTTGGAGAAGTAGCCAGCCATCAACTCCTCAAACCGAGTCCCCCGCACCACCGCAGACGGCTCGCAGCCGAACTCCTCGATCACATCCTGGATCGTCCTGACCTTCGCCACCAGCGTTTCCCTTCCGCCCCGACTGGGCCACAGCGTATCGACCTCACACCGGCCAGGAGCACAGGACCAGCCCGTCACGCCCGCCATTCCACCGCGTGCTCTCCTCGCAAGGAGCCGGTCCCACCAGAAGGAGCTGCGCACGATCTCAATGGCGGGGATACCCATATCGTGGCAGACGCAGTCTGATAGGGACCGCAGGACTGGATCAGATGGCTTCTGGAGGGCTCCAGAGTTCGCGTACTACCTTGGCTATCTTCTCCTGCACATCGACGCATTGATTGGAAAGCTGGGCGTATTCCATCTCGCCCTGCGCACGCGTCCGCGGACCAGGAATGCCAAGATGAGACATCCCGGCTCGCAGCGCGATCACCTCGTCACGCAGATGGTCGTCCAGCACCAGGTTGGTCAGATGTGCGAGCTCTTGAGCGTGCTCGAGGTGCCCGATCTCGATCCCCTCCGGCAATAGGTGGCCGCCGTAGGTGCCCGTCTTGGTCTCGGCATCGAGATCGGCCAGGTGTATGACGGTGACGTCTCGCATGGCCTTCGTGATGGCCTTGTTCAGGTCTTGCAGAGTGTTGCGTTCAAAGACGCGCCGCTGCTCCTTGGCTGTCGCCTGTCGCTCGACCATGTGCTCCTTGATGCCGAGGTGATTCGTGAGCCAGACCCCGACCAGGGAGATCACTCCGCCCAACAGCACGCCGCTCAGTGTCAGCCACATGTCAGAGTTCCCTGATGAGCCTCATGAGTCGCACGATGGATTTCTGGCCGTGACCAAGGGCGACCATGGACCCGTAAATGTCGACGTCACTCAGACCGACGGAACGGGCGTGGATGACTCCTTGCCTGACTTGACGAACCATGAACTGGTCCTTCCTGCCTGGCCAGCCGTTGTTGCCAGACCAATCGATCTCATCAATGGCCTCTCGAGCCGCTAGGCTCAACTCTGGGTACTTCTCACCGGTGTGAGCATCGATGGCAGCCACATAGCGGGCCCATCCGTCCAACCAGCCCGACGTCGAGGCGATGACGCCGAGCCACCCTCCAGACAGCCGCTGCGCGAACTGGATTCCGTCGACACTCGGGAGGTAGGACACCACTGGACCATCACCCCTGAACTGCTGGGATCGTTCAGTGATCGTCTCCCGATACTTGATCAGAGCATCGGTGAGCCCCCCGTAGCTGTCGCGTCCAGGAAGCATCACCACAGCCCGAGTCTCCGCTGCCCTCTCGGCCGCGCGCAGGTACGGCGCCAGACTCCCAATCCCTTGATCCACCGCAATGTGGCTCATCACAATCGAGGGTGTAGCGCTGGTGTGACCGCGGACGGCGCGTCGGTGCCTGGCAATGCTCGCAGGAGGTTCGCGCATCAGGGGCTGAACCGTGAGAGGTCGAGGGGCCTGGCGGACCTCGTCATGCGGGTTCGTCCGTTGGGCCCGGCTCCAGGGTCTCCACGTCTGCGATGAGCTCCAGGACCGTCTGGTACCTCCCGGCCGGGTCCTGATCGGTGCATCGCTTCACGATGCGGGTGACGGGATCGATGCCGTGCGAGAGCGACTCCCTTCCGGTGAAGATGAAGTGGAGCACCCAGCCGATCGAGTAGATCTCGTTGACGGTGCTGTAGGCCTTGAGGCTCTCCAGCTGTGGATCTCGGATCGTGCCTTTGAGCTCGGTCTTGGTCAGCGTGAAGTCCGAATCCGCCTCCTTGGAGAGCCCGAAGTCCGAGAGCTTCACGATGACGGCCCCGCTTGGGTAGGTCTTCACGAGGACATTCTGCAGGCTGATGTCGCGGTGCAGGACGCCTGCGCTGTGGATGTAGTTCAGGCCGTAAAGGAACTGCAGGGCGATGCGCTTCCTCGTGGAGAACTTCAGCGCTGCGTTGCGCTTGCCGATGTGGGCCCGGAGCGTGTCGTTGCAGAACTCCATCCGGTACTCGTCTCGGTTGTCGTCGTAGCGGTAGACCTCGACGATGTACGGGAAGCTCAGGCGCTTCATGATCTTGAACTCACGCTTGAACCGGGCGAGGTCGCGCTCGGAGATCCCTCTCTTCGCGCGCTTCACTGCGAACTTGATGTCGTACTCAGGGTCGATGTATGAGTAGACGTTCGCGAAGGAGCCGGACCCAACCATCTTCAGCTTGACCCTCTCGGGCTGGTTGGCGAGGACGATGGACGCAGCCGATCTCGTGAGCACCGGCTCGTACTTGACGATCTTGATCTCGACGAAGTCCTCGGGGACGGCGCTACCGCCGCTGTACGAGAGCCACGGCCGGCAGTGCTCGATCCCGTCCTGATAGCGCGGGTCGAGCGCGACGTCGATGCCTGCCCGCTTGAGGCTGTAGAGGTCCTTGTCGATGTCGTCGATCAGCGCGAGCAGCGCACGGCTGTTGTCGGCCCAGTAGTGATGGGTGCTCCGCGCCCGGCCGTTGATGCTCTCGAAGTGCTCGTTGAGCTGCTTGTGGAGGACGCTGAACATGTGGCCTAACTCCACCTCGTCCGTGTACAGCCGATCGAAGGTGACAGAGCTGGGCTGCTCCTCGTACTTGGCCTTTAGATCCGCGAGCCTCATCTCGTTGGGCGTGGCCACGGGTCAGACCTGGCTCTCGATGCAGCGCCGGGGGTCGTCGCCGCAATCCTGGTCCATGGCCCAAGATTATCGGCCGGGTCCGATCAAGACGCCTTCGCTACGAGGGCGTCAATCTTCGCCATGAGCGGAGCCAGGCCCCGTTTCGACAGATGTCCGTAACGGTCCAGGGTGATCGAAGGGCGGGCGTGGCCCAGCGCCTGCGAGACGCTCAAGAGATCGGCCTCGGCCTCCGACAACGAGATCGCCGCGAACGTGTGTCGGAGCGCATGGGCGCTGTACCGCGGGATCTTCTCCTCGCGGTCCTCGTTCGCCCGCGCCACGGCGCGGGTGAACGCCTGGTTCGCGTACTGCTTCGCAATCGGCGCGCCCTTCCTCCGCGGGCTCGGGAACATCCAATCGCTCTTCGGGCGATCACCGGCGAGCTCGGTCAGCCACGGCAGCAGCAGCGCGGGGACGGGAAGCACCCGGCGCGAATCCCGTGTCTTCGTCGTGTCGGTGCCCGAGCCGCCGTTCAGCACCGAGAGGTGCCCGGCCCGCAGGTCGCCGACGAGCAGCGAGCGCGCCTCGCCGGAGCGAGGTCCCATGAGCCCGAGGGTGCCGAGCAGAGCGCGGTCGAAGTCGTCGCGGGTGGCATTGATGATCGCCATGAGCTGCTCGGCATCAACGTCGGCGGCCACGATAGGGCGGCGCGGTGGCGCGTCGATCCCGAGGACCTCGCCGCGTTCATGAGGACGCGCGAGAACAGGCCGCGGGACATGTTCGCCCGATGATGGGAAAGGAGCCCCGATTCCGACCGGCACCGGGGCTCAGCCGTGCTCGCTCGGCTGGTCCGGCCTCGCGCAGCTGCACCCGATGCGGGAGAATCGTCCGCGAGGCCATGCACGGCCGGAGAGGCCAGGAGGGCGCAATGGACCGCAGCGAGAAGAAGAGGCTCCGCGAGCACATCGGGGAGCACGTCGACGTGTCCGGCGCGCGGCTGTCCGACGACGAGGCGCAGTTCCTGGGCGACTTCGTGGACAACTACGACGACGACTACCGGGGCAGGTCGGACACGCACACGAAGAGCTTCACCGGCTGGAGCTCCGACGGCAAGTACACCCGGGACGAGACGTACACGGACACGTTCACCGACGAGATCGGCATCCGCGCGGACTACTCGTACCAGGACGACGACGGCCAGAAGGGCGCGTCCAGCACGGAGATCCGAGACGCCCGCGGGATCCTCAACTGGTTCCGCGACCACCGCTGAGCAAACGGACTGCGGAGCCCCTGTCATCTGGCCGGGGCTCCTTCACGTCTTGATGTCTTTGCCGCACGGTGCCTGCGGATGTCTGGGGTACGGGTCACCGGCCTCGGCAGCCACGATGGCCCGGACTCCCCCAATCTCATCGCAGCAGTCCAGAACCATCAGTTCAGCCTCGTCCAGTGAACCCCCGGCGCGCTCGGCACGTGCCAGGTCGATTCCGGCGTTCAGGATGCGATCCAGTGCGTCACTGCCCGGACCCCCGCCACGCCGGCGACAGCGCGCTGCATCGATCGGAGTCACAGACGCTCGATCACTCTCAGACATGACATCAGTGTGCCTACTCCCCAGCGCCGACGGAAGAGACTTCAAGCCAGCAAAACGACAACCCCTCCTGTTAACGATAAAGAGCCCTGATCTATTTGATGTGGACCAGCAAGATGCCGATCGTCCATCGGTGCAACAAGAAGTGTCGGTGGAACCCGCTATGTTTCTGTCCTGGTGGCCCTCCGCATCAACCAGTCTCTAGCCCCAGTCAGGGATCACAACCAGCATCAGACCAGAAGAATCACTACATCTAGTGCCGACAGCTCCTATGCGACACTACCCCTAGTGATTTGGGTGGTATAGTTCCGCTGAGATCCGGGCGGTCCAGACCGGCCGGCATGACAGGACAGAGGAGGGGTTCCAATGGGTGATCATCGCGGCACTCTCTCCCCCACCGGAATCAATCACAGATATTCCCAGACGGTTGGTGCCGACACCGAGTTTTCGAACTTCATCTTCTGGAATCCCTCGGTATCTCGTCGAGAAGTGGTGAACCACAATGGATGCCTGGATTGACGAGAGTATCAGGACGGTCGGCGAACCCATGTACCTGCTCGGCGCCTCGATCACCAGCCCCGAGTCCTATGACACGGCAGCCGAAGTGCTGACGAGGTTCGCCCCACGAGGTAACAAGCTGCACTGGAGGGACCTCGGCGAGGCGGGCAAGAAACCGGTGATCGACGCGATCCCGGAGCTGTGCCTTCATCATGTCGTGGTGATCGGAGCCCCGATGATCGACATCCGGCAAGAACGGGCGCGGGGACGCTGCTTCGAGCGTCTCCTCTGGGAACTGGACCAGGCCGGTGTCACCAAAGTTGTCTTCGAGTCCCGGACACCGCACCAGGATCGGACCGACCGACGCCGCGTCGATGGTCTGCGCGGTCGTGGTGTCATCACAGGCGAACTGAGAGCCGAGTGGCGTCGAGGCGCCGAGGAACCGCTGCTGTGGGCCCCCGACATCGTCCTGGGTGCGCTGGGAGACGCCCGCGTCGCCGGCACAGAGCTGGATGCGCGAGTGGCCGCATCGATCCAGGAGATCGTGATCAGTCTGTAGACAGCGCGAAGGCCAGGCCCTACGAAACCGCAGGTGTCCTGGCCTCTACTTCCCCGTTCCCATCGGGTGGGGCGTTGGATCCATTTAAGCTCTCAAGGGCCGGTACGTCAACACCTTTCTCCACCACCAGACGCGACCGTGGCGGGTCTGGCGGGTGTCGGAGTCGCCGGTTACGGTGTGGGCATGTTAGGTCGTGGGCCAGGTGGCCACCGAGACGGCACTGATGGGTGTGCCGGTGGCCACCGAGTCGGTGCCTGCGGGCTGGCCCTCGCCTGCCGCCGACTACTTCGACGGGGATGTCGACCTCAACGAGCACCTGCTGGCCAACCGGCCGGCCTCCTTCATCGTGCGCGTGGCCGGGGACTCGATGATCGGGGCCGGAATCTTCAACGGTGACGAGCTGGTCGTCGACAGGTCCCTGGAGCCGGTCGACGGGGACGTGGTGATCGCTGTCGTCGATGACGAGCTCACGGTCAAAACACTGCACCTGGGCGAAGGCGGGCCCGAGCTGCGGCCGGCGAATCCGGCCTATCCGGTGATCCGCCCGATCAGTGACTTGCGGGTCTGGGGTGTGGTGACGACATGCCTGCACCATCTGCACCACTGACCCCGTCTGCTTCGGGCCGGCGGGCCCGGGTGATGCTGGTCGACGTGGACTCCTGCTACGCGGCGTGCGAGCGGGTGTTCCACCCCGAGCTGGAGGGTGTTCCCCTGGTGGTGCTGTCCAACAACGACGGCTGCGTGGTCGCCCGCTCGGCCGAGGCCAAGGCGCTGGGCATCGAGATGGGAGTCCCCTGGTTCAAGCTCAAGGCCTGGGCCGACCGCCACGGCGTGGTCGCCCGTAGCTCCAACTATGAGCTTTATTGCAGCATCTCGGCGCGGATCATGGCGATCCTGGGTGAGTACACCCCGGCGGTGGAGGTGTACTCGATCGATGAGGCTTTCCTGCGGGTGCGCGGCCGGCCGGCCGAGCTGACGGAGATGGGCCGGCGGATTCGCCGGCGGGTCCTCCATGACCTGGGGGTCCCGGTCTCGGTGGGGATCGGTCCCACTCACACCCTGGCGAAGTTGGCGTCCCATGGGGCCAAGCACTCCCCCGCTCTGGATCATGTCGCCAGTCTCGATGCCTACAGTCCCGGCCAGGTCGACGCGATCCTGGAGGCGACCGCGGTCGCCGATCTGTGGGGTGTGGGCCGGCGCCTAGACGCCCGACTGGCCGCCATGGGGATCCGGACTGCCCGCCAGCTGCGCGACGCCGATCCGGGGGTCATGCGTCGGCGGTTCAACGTGAACGTGGCCCGCACGATCTTGGAGCTGCGCGGCACCGACTGCATCAGCGTCGATGATCGCGATGCTGACCGGACCGGGCAGATCATGTTCTCCCGGTCGTTCTCGACCCCGGTGACCGACCAGACCCAGATGCATCAGGTCCTGGCGATCTATGACCAGCAGGCCGCGACCCGGCTGCGTCACCAGCACTCGGTGGCCGCCGGGCTGTGGGTCTTCGCCTCCACGAGTTGGTATGTCTCCCCCGTGCATCAGGTGAGCCTGGCTGGCCGGCTCCCTCATCCCGCTGATGATCCGGTGACCATCGTCAGGACCGCCTGCGATCTGCTGCTGGATCGCATCGAGCCCGGCCGGCGGTACGTCCGGGCCGGGATCTCGTTGCTGGATCTGGTGCCGGCCGGCGCCCAGCCGATGCTCGACCCCTTCTCCCCCGACCCGCGCCTGACCCGGCTGGGGCCCCTGGTCGACCAGGTCAACGCGGCCTGCGGCCGAGGGTCCCTCGGGCTGGGATGGGCTGGGATCACAGCCCCCGGACTGGCAGATTCGCCGCGAGACGCTGTCCAACCGGGGCACCACGCACTGGGCCGAACTGGCTACCGTCACGGCGTGATGCCGTCATGACGGACTCTCCGCGCGATGAAGACTGTTCGCTAGCACGCTAGTCAACACGCATGCTTGCTCACTATCAAACGGGCTCTCGAAATCTGTTTCGTATACATATCTTGGTGCTTTTCGTATACACTAATAGCATGAGTGGACACCTGCTGCATGGCAAGCCCGTCACCGACGAGCAGATCCAGGCCTGGGCCGATGAGGCCGAGGCCGGTTACGACCTGTCACGACTCCCGAGGCCACGCCGCGGCCGGCCGCCCGTCGGGGATGGACCCGGATCGGTGGTTCCAGTGCGCCTGGACGCGGCCACGATCGCCGCGCTCACCTCGAAGGCCGAGGCTGAGGGGATCACCACCCGGTCGGATGCGATTCGCGCCGCGATCCGCGAGTGGACGCGTGTTGCCTGAACTGCATCAGTCGGCCCGCAAGCACTATGCCCGCGATAGCCTCGACGACTCCTCGGTGCTGTACGCCGCGATTCATGTCCTGACCTGTCGCCCCCTCGACGATGGAGATGATCCTCGTCGGTGGCTCATGATCGGGGCCGATCCCGCCGGCCGACTCGTTGAGCTCGTTGTCCTGGTCTTCGACGACGGCTATGAACTCATCATCCATGCCATGAAGGCCCGGTCGAAGTATCTCGACGATATCTGAGAGGCCCAGCATCCTCCCCACTCACTCGACCGGGACATCGAAAAGGATCAGCGCTGGCCGTGGGCTCCATCGTGCTGGTCGTGACGGGTCCCTACCGATTCATGCGTGATATTTACAAAGCTTACTTTTTTGCTAGCATGCTTGCTAAATGTCTTGCTTGTTCAGCTCGGCCCGGATGAGATCGGAGACGATCTTGGTCATGGGGGTGTCGGTCTGAGCTGAGAGGATCTTGAGTCGTCGTCGTTCGTCGGGTGTGAGGTAGCAGACGAACTGAACGAGATCCTCGGAGTTCCTGTCGAATGTCTTGCCGACCTCGGGATGAGACTGATGGGGCCGGCGGGCCATCCCCTGGACTGCCTTCTTGTTCGCGTCCTTCATGAGAGCACCTCCTTTAGTTCCTCGGCGACCTGCTCGTACCCCCACAGGTCCTCCAGGTTTGTTGCGCCGAAGGCCGCGGCGATCGCCTCTCTCTTCGGGATGACGGTGTCGAAGCGGGCGACCTTCTCCTGGGCCAGGACTGATTGCACGGCATCGAGGTTTGTCGTGCGAGCTGTGGCTCGGGTGATGAGGACAGCGTGGGGGAGATCGGCGAGGAGTCCGAGGGTCTCCCAGGCACGGTCCATGTCCATTGCTGATGCCCCTGTGGGCACGATGATGAAGTCTGCTGCGTCAATGGCCTTGTCGATCGTGGACGCGTGGCCTGGGGGGGTGTCGATGATGACCCAGTCGGCAGGGCTTGGATGGCTGAGTGTTCTGGTATTGGCGACTGTGAGGGTCACCGGGACCGGTTGGCCATCTTCTCGTGCGCGGTCGATCCATTCGGAGGCCGATCCCTGAGGGTCGGTGTCTCGAAGCTCGACAGTGTCGCCGGTCTTGGCGAGCGCGAGAGCGAGAAGGATCGCGGTGGTGGTCTTCCCCACTCCACCCTTGGTGTTCACCACAGCTACCACTCTGGCATGTTCCTTAACGGGCATACAGTCAACCTATCATATGTGCTTGATCACTTACTTGTTTGCTAGCAACATTGCCGTTGTGTCCTCGGCGCTGGAGACGGACCTCACGGAGTCGTGCTCGTAGCTGCTCACGCTGAGCTCTGATGCGACCCCGTGCAGCGGCGTCCGCCATGTATGCGGCGTGGGCCTGGGCGTCTGCGCGTGTTTGGGCGATCTGTTGGGCTCGCGTTGCGATCTGCTGCTGGTGCTGCGCGTGGCGGGTGAGGCGGTTGGCGTGGGCGTTGATGTCGTGGGCCAGGGCGTCAGCGAGCTGGTGGGCTAGCAGGGCGGCTGGGTCGTGTTGGCTGGTGGGCGGCAGGGCCAGGAGGCCGAGGTGGTGGTTTCTGGCATCGAGGGTCTCGATGATGTCTGTGGCACTCCATTCTGGGCTGATGGGCAGGGCGCCGAGGGCATCGCAGAGCCTGCCGATGTGGCCTGTGGCCAGCCAGGGGAGTCGTGCGGCGAGTCTGGCGGCGAGGCGTTGGAGCCAGGTGGGTCGGATGGTTCGTTTTGTTGCTGCCTTCGCGCGCGTCAGCGCGCGGTTGGTACCAACAGATCTACGTGAGGTGTGAGGGGTTGATGAACCCCTCCGGGGTAGGTGGACATGGGCTAGCTGTACTTCCCCGTGACGTTGTGAACGCGGGCTGAGGGGGTCTGGCCGCCGATCCCGGTGTGGGGTCTGTGGTGATTGTAGTGATGGAGCCAGGT
>NZ_AUHZ01000020.1 GCF_000423445.1 Acidipropionibacterium thoenii DSM 20276
GCGAAAAAAGCCGAGGCTGAACGCAGGATCGAGTTCGCCCTGCGCAGCTCACGCACTTCCTTCTCCAGCTCGACCAGGCGCTGGGACTCGCTGGTCGTGGTCCCGGGACGGTGCCCCTCGTCGACCTCGGCCTGCACGACCCAGTTCCTCAGAGTCTCGGGATTGATCCCGAGCTGCTCGCCCACACGGCGAAACGTGCCCGACCTCGTCGATGGATCGCGCCGTGACTGAACTGCCATCCTCGTGGCTCTCTCCCGAAGCTCGTCGGGGTACTTCCTCGGTGCTGCCATGCTCCTCATCCTCCCGTGGATTCAGAGCCTCCACCAGACCCGGGGCGATTCAGTCTGCCTGGGATGTCCATTCACATCCAATCACTGCAGAAAAGTTTGTCGCGTCTCGAAACGGCATGGCTGGATGCATACTCCCGTGGACCGGGGGAGTGTCTGCCCGGGCATGCTATGCCAGGCAACCTAAAGACCATTCATTAGGTACGTAGAAATCAGTGCGCAGTGTCATCAGAATGATTGTCTGTACGCGCGCGTCAGCTGGTCGTCAGTGCGTGTTGCAGCGCTGCTGTCCAACCGCCTTGAAGTGTGTGGACGGAGCTGGTCGATGGCCAGGTGTCGAGACCGTCTGCATGCCAGCGGGGCACCACGTGCAGATGAAAGTGCGGAACCGACTGGTCCGAGCCCGGCCCACTGGCATTGAGAATGTTGACACCGCGAGCGCCAATCACCCCGGACATCGCCTGTGCGATCTCCTGAGCAAGCAGTGCCACTGCCTCCACGGACTGTGGTGAGGCGTCCTGGATGCCGACCGCATGCTCATTCGGTATCACCAGGGTGTGCCCGGGGGCCAGCTGGTCGCTTTCGAGAGGAAGCAGGGCCGAGGCTCGCTGCCGGCGGGCGATCCACACGGCCTCGCCCTCGCCCCACAGCAGGCTGCAGAAGATGCACTCATCAGAACTCATGTCTCCGGATCCTTGCACCTGCACCAGGCAGCGTGATTGCGCTGGTCTGCGGATCGCTCTGAATCACTTCAAGATGGGGTTCGCCTCGGCGACGTCCGGGAGCGTCGATACCGGCGACCTGTAAACCGTCCGGCACTCCTCGGACGGTGGACGACCGGCGACGAAGTCCACCATCACGCGCATGGCCCGAGGGCTACGACACAGTGCATTGAAAGAACCGCAACGTGATCGAATGCGGATTCTGCCGCTTAAAGAAGTGGAGCTACCTGGCGCCCCAATGGGAGGAGCACCTCCGAACACGCTTTCCTACCGCGCCTCCACATTCGTCCCAGCCTTCGTCCTATGCATGGATGATCTCCCCATTGCGGGGCAGCTCACCGTTGAAGCTCAGGCGCACTGCGGTGGCCTCCTCGACGGTGACCCCATCGATGGCCTGGACGTGAAGGTGCGGTTCGGTGCTGTTGCCCGAGTTCCCACAGCACGCAATGAGATCACCGGCGACAACGTGCTGTCCGGGGCGAACCACGATGCTGGCCTGTTGCAGATGACACAGCGCGACGACGGCATCGCCGCAGTCCACGAAGACATGGTTGCCCGCCAGCGCCTCCCAGCCTGCGGCTGCCCTACGACGTTGGGACAGCGCGTAGCCGATCGAGGGGAAACCTCGGTAGGCCGGGTGGTCGGACTGGTCGTCGTGGGTTACCACGACGACGCCTTCGGCCGGTGCCAGAACGGGGCGGGCAAAACCGGGGAAGTGCTCGGCGGGCTCCGGGTGCACGAGGGAGCCCAGTCCGAACCTGGCGGTGCGCCCTGTCGCGCCGACAGGCACGAAGTCGATCGCGTAGGACGATGCGAAGGCCGTCGTGCCGTGACTGGGGGCGCGGTTCGCGGGGCTGTTCTGGACGAGCCAACGACCGGTGAAGGGATACGCCAGATCGACAGTCCTCGACATGCTCGTCCCCTCTCCGCTCGAGACCACCATCATCTCGGCGACGGGGTCGGAATCGTTCGAGGCAGCTGCCTGGCCGGCGGCACACATTTGACGCCCGGCTTGGCAAGCGGAGTGATTGTCGCCCACCAGTGAGCCATGGAACTCGTCAGCAATATTTGCGTGTGCATATATACGCGAGAACGTATCATTGCTCCATGACGACAACTGCTGTGCTGGAAGCCCTCACTGACCCGACCCGCCGGCGCATCCTGGATGCGGTGCGCGGCGAGGAGCGCTCGGTGGGGCAGCTGGTGCAGATCGTGGGCATGAACCAGCCCGGCGTCTCCCGGCACCTGAAAGTGCTGCGCGATGCGGGGCTCGTCGAGGCCCGCCGGGACGCCAACCGGCGGCTCTACCATCTGCAGGCCGAACCGCTGCGCGAACTGGATGCGTGGCTGGAGCCGTACCGGGCCGAGTGGTCGAACCGTCTCGATGCACTGGAGCGTCATCTCGAGAGAACCGCGACGCCCGTCGCGCGACACACCCCGACGACAGGATCGACATCATGAGCACACAGCTGAACCCGACCAGATTCGGCACCATCGAACGCACCCCGGAGGGCGGGGTGATCCGGTACGACCGGAAGCTCGGCTTCCCCATCGACGACGTCTGGTCGGCGATCACCGACCCCGCACGACTGGCCGAGTGGTGGCCGCCGCTCGCCGCCGACGTCACAGTCGATCTGCGGGTCGGCGGATCGATCTCCTTCCCTTGGCCAGAGGGCGAGGGGATGCAGACACTGGCCTTCACCATCCTTCGCGTGGAGCCCCCGACTCTGCTGGAGCACAGTCACACCAGCCCTGGCTCGTGGATGCGGTACGAGCTCGAGGCCCTCCCCGATGGGGCGGGCACCAGGCTCCTGGTGACCTACTTCGTGCCGGATCCCGATCTCGCCATCGAACGCGGCGACATCATCGGAGCCCACTACGGCCTGGACCGCCTCGAGGCCGCCCTCGACGGGAAGCCGGTCCCGGTCGACATGGAGGTCTTCGCCCAGCTGCAGGACGCCTACGCGAAACGAGGTCTCACCACACTCCAGGCCTAGGAGCTGATGCGCCCACACGGCGAACCACCATCAGAAGGCAGCTAGCGATTCGTGCCGAACTGCTGGGTGCCGAGTGCAGCGAGCAGATCCAGCTTGTCGGCGTCCTGGCTTCGTGGCGGTGCGGTGAGGATGAGCAGCACTTGGGACTCATCCTCGGTGAACAGGGCCTGGCAGTCCACCTCGATCTCGCCGATCTCCGGATGGATGAGAACCTTGTGATCCTCGAACCGCCGACTCACCTCCTGCGCCTCCCACAGGCTCGCGAACTCGGCACTCACCCGGATCAACTCCCTGACCAGCGCCCCGGCTCGGGAGTCCTTGCCCATCATCCCCAGGGCTGCGCGCAGCGAGGCGACCTGCGCGCGGCTCTGACGGCTGCGATCGCGCTCCGGATACCGCCAGCGTTCCTGCTCAGGATGCGCGAACCAGCGGTAGATGCTGCTGCGCTCCATTCCGGACAGCCCACTGACGTCGCCGAACAATGCCTTCGCGGGCTCGTTCTGCACAAGCGTCTCCCCGATAGCCGAGATGATCAGTGCCGGGGTGTCGGTGAGCCGGTCCAACACCCGCAACAGGGCAGGAGCGATGTAGTCGCTGCCGACGGCGCGGTCGGGGGCACTGTGGCCGGCGATCCGGTACAGGTAGTCGCGCTCCTCGGTGCTCAATCGCAGCGCCCGGGCCAGCGATGCGAGCATCTGGACACTGGGCTGTGGGCCGCGGCGCTGTTCGAGCCGCGTGTAGTAGTCGGTCGACATCGCGGCCAGCTGTGCGACCTCCTCACGGCGAAGCCCCCGCGTCCGGCGGCGCGATCCCTCACCCAGGCCGACGTCTGCGGGTTGCAGGCTGTCACGGTGACGCCGGAGGAAGCCGGCCAGTGAGTCACGATCCATGCCTCGATTATCGGCGCATGGCCGCACCGCATACAGGGATCGGCGATCCCCCGATAAGTGGTCTCTGGAAGGGCCCAGAAGCTCGCCCGATACTTCAGTCGTGAACATCACTGGAAACACCATCTTCATCCCCGGGGCCACCAGCGGAATCGGTCTGGCCCTTGCCCTGAGGCTGCAGGCCAGGGGCAACATCATCATCGTCGGCGGCCGTCGGACCGAGCGGCTGGAGAGAATCGCCGCTGATCATCCCGGTATCGACACCGTGCGGATTGACACCACGGAGCCTGAGAGCATCAACCATGCTGCCGAACAGGTCATCGCTGCACACCCCGATCTGAACGTCCTGGTCGCGATGGCCGGGATCATGGGTGTCGAGGACTGGACGACGCCGGCCGGATTCCTCTCGCACGCCGAGGCCACCGTCACGACCAACCTGCTGGGCCCGATCCGCCTCATCGCCGCCTTCATCGACCATCTGCGTGCCCAGCCGGACGCGACCATACTGACCGTCTCCTCCGGCCTTGCGTTTGCACCGCTCGCCGCCACGCCCAGCTACAACGCCACCAAGGCCGGGATCCACATGCTGAGCGAGTCCCTGCGTCTGCAGCTGGCCGACACCACCGTCAAGGTCCTGGAGCTCGAGCCTCCGTCAGTCGCCACGGATCTGATGCCCGGCCAGAAGGACAGCGCTGTCGCCATGCCGCTCGACGACTTCGTCAACGAGGTCGTCACCCTCATCGAGACCCAGCCCGAGGCGACGGAGATCCAGGTCGAGAACGTCAAGTTCCTGCGCTACGGGGAGGCCCGGGGCGACTATGACGATGTCGTCGCCACCCTCAACCATCTGGACCCGCACGGCAAGTGAGCTGCGCTGAGGGCCTCAGCTGCGTCGCAGCGCGATGAGGTTGTCGGCGACCGTGGCGGTCTGCTGGTCGGGGCCGGTGGCGAGGCGTTCAGCCCTCTCGCATCGCTCAGTGTTCCAGTGCCCGCTCGGCGTGACCGCCTCCCGTGTCTCATCGGGGCTTGGGAACCGGGGCTCGTCATCGTTGAGGCGCCACGACCACGGCGCGATGGAGGCGTGGTCGATGACGATGAGCCGGCCACCGGTGGCGATCCGCTCGGCGACCCGACGGATCGCGTCGTCCCGGTCGAAGGCGACGGGGCTGTGGAGGTAGCAGGCGTACACCAGATCGAACGGCCCCTCGGGCGGCGGGTCGGCCAGGTCGTGCTGCTCGGCTCGGATCCGGTCGCTGAGGTCCCGCTCGTCGGCTGCAGCGTTGACAGCCGCCACGGCGGTGGCCGCGACATCCAGGGCGGTGACCTGCCACCCTGTGGAGGCCAGCCAGAGCGCATCCCCGCCGCGTCCGCAGCCGAGGTCGCAGGCTCGGCCCGGCGTCGGGGCGAGCTCATGGATGAGCTCCACGAGCCTGACGTTCGGGCAAGGAGCGGTGGGCGGCGGTGGCACCGACTGATAGAGCGACTCCCAGAACTCGGAGCTGGACGCCGTGGGGTCGAGCTTGAGGTCCGGGCCGGGGGTGCTCATGGCGCGCTCCTGGGTTGAAGAGATGTCGAACGTGAAGCCAATGATAATGGTTCTCAGGAGTGGACCCTCGGGCCGCGGCAGATCCGGGGGGAGTGGGTCCAGATAGATGCAAGTATCGAAATATCTGCATATGACAGTAATACTGGACACATGCACAGCGAGCAGCACGAGATCGATGAGGCGGTGCGCCTGTTCCGCGCGCTCGGGAACGCTTCTCGTATCAGCCTGCTCCTGGAGCTGATGGAGCAACCTCATTCGGTCTCCGACCTGGCGGAGCGGGTCGGACTGACCCAGCCATTGACATCGCAGCACCTGCGCGTCATGGCGGATCGGGGACTGGTCGCATCGACCCGCGAGGGCCGGACGGTGATCTACCGACTGGCGGATCGCCACGTGGTCCATGTCCTCAACGACGCGCTGATCCACGTGAATGAGCCTGCTCCTGGCATCACCACAGATACTTCACACCAAGAAGGTATTGATCATGGAAACCATTGAAACCCACGCCGAGCACACTGTCGCCGAGCACACCCACGGCCCGAACTGCGGCCACCAGGCGGTCAAGCACGGGGATCACACCGACTACCTGCACAACGGCCACCTGCACGCGCTGCACGGTGACCACTACGACGAGCACGGGTCGGTCCCCGAGCACAAGGCCGAGCACACCCTGGCTGAGCACACCCACGGCCCGAACTGCGGCCACAAGGCGATTCAGCACGGGGATCACGTGGACTACCTGCATGATGGCCACCTGCACGCCCTGCACGGCGATCACTACGACGAGCACTGAGGTCCCGACTCCTCAGGTGGCCGTTCTCCCGATGTAGCAGAGCGGTCCCGTAACCAGTCGACCGGTACCCCTCACCCTCCGGGGCGAGGGGTACCGCCGTGTCAGCGGCGTCCTGCCCTGGGCCATGGAAATGCTCGGATCTCTGCCGGACTGATCCTGTGCCATGACATCCTGACCGCCAGTCAAGGAGGTCCAGGTGCGATGGAGTTCAACACGGAGGCGATCGCCGAGGCGGCCTCATCGCGTGAGTCTTCTCGACGGCAGTCCCATCGACCGCCTGAGGGTGAAGACGCGATTCGGTTCTGTTGCCTGCCAGCGACTTCCACTTGGCCGCTACCCGGCGACGTCGCCTGAGTGCGTAGATGATCGGGGGAGGGAATGGGCAATGCCCGATGGTCGACTTCGTCGTCGTGGGTGGCCATTGCGACACCGTCGACCTTTTCGAGAATCGGATGCCCGAAGCCCGGGAATCCTGCTAGGGATGCGAGACGCACGAGCGACGCGAGCCTGAGAAGAGAGGTGTGCTCCGCGTCATCGACCGGAACGAAGTCGATCTCGTAGGCCGATGTGAAGAGTGTTGTTGCCTGGCTGGGAACGCGGGTGGCAGGGCTGTTCTCGACGAGCCAGCGACCGCGGAGGGGAAACCCCGAGGCCGATGCTGTTCGATTTGATCCCCCACTCCACCTGCGGCCTGGGGTAGTGTTCCGCTATGAAAACTGTCGAGAGAGTTGAACAGCAGATCGCAGTCTTCGGTGAGAGCGGGAGCGGGAAGACAGTTCTGCTGTCGTCTTTCTATGGTGCAATGCAGGAGCCCTCCTTCTTGAAGGAGAGCCTGTTCAATGTTGTGGCAGACGATACTGGTCAGGGCGTCCGTTTGCACAAGATCTATCTCGGTATGAGAAATTCAGACAAGCTCCCCATGGGTGATCGGTTTCGAGCCACGTCCTACTCTTTCACGGTCAAAATGAAGGACTTTCCGCAGGGTGCCTCCAAGAAATCGCAGCCGTTTGATGCGGTGCATCTTGTGTGGAACGACTATCCGGGTGAGTGGTTCGATGGAGATGTCAGCGCGCAAGTGGCCGAGCGAAGAGTGGATACTTTTCGATCGCTTCTCGGTGCCGATGTGGCGTTTCTCCTGATCGATGGCCAGAGAATTCTTGACAATCAGGGTGAGGAGGAGCGATATCTCAAGTCCGTCCTCGGAAACTTCAGGAATGGCTTGCTGTCACTGCGCGATGACATTCTTGAGAACGGTGAGCGGCTCGTCAGCTTTCCGCGGATTTGGATCTTGGCACTCTCCAAGTCGGATCTCCTCCCAGATATGGACGTCTATCAGTTCAGAGATCTCATGATAGAAAGGGCCGCAGATGAGATCGATGCGCTCAAGGAGGTGATAGCCGGCTTTGTCGAGGCCAGTGAGGCTCTATCGATTGGCGAGGACTTCATGTTGCTTTCTTCTGCGGAGTTCGAGCCGGGGAAGATCGAGGTGACGAAGAGGGTCGGCGTGGAGCTGATACTCTCCCTCGCCGCCATGCTGCCCTTTGAGCGCCACGTGAGGTGGATCCGAGAGCACGCCCTTCCTGGGAAGGTCGTGGCGAGACTCCTTGAGGGGGCACCCTCGGTTGCCGCGGCTATTTCGGGTAAGCGCGCTGTGGAGAGGCTCAAGCTGCCCGCGAAGTTTGGAGAGATCGGAAAAGTCTTGAAGTTGGCAGCTATTCTATATCCCGTTGCGATGGTCGCGGGCGACCGGCTCCGCAAGTTTAACGAGAAGGCACGATCACAATGTGACAGTCTGGGTGCTGTTCTCACTGGGTTCAAGATGGACATCGAGAATGGTGAGCGGGAGAACGTGTTCATCAAGAGTCCTCGATGAGAGTTATTTGGGCGACTCGCGGGCTGGTCTGGGGTTTCCAGTTCCTCCGAACTGGGGGATTCTCTGATCCGCTTCCAGTGTATGAGCGGGCATTCTCTGGAATCGAGGACGAACTGCCGGTCTTCCGTCGGAGCCCTGAAGGTGTGGCTTTTCGGTTTCCTGATCCGCTCGGGAGGTCGGACAGGTCGGGCAGAGTCATACCTCATGAGTTTGTTGTCCTTGGCCCCTCTTCAGCGGAGCTGTCGTCGGTTGAGGACGGGCTGCGACTCGTGTGGCCAGAAGTAGCTGATGAGTACGCCAGAGTGTGGGATCAACCCAAGGCTCCTCCCATGGGGGCTTGAGCGTTCGCAATGGACCTGAATGGCGTCGATTTGGTGAACGAGAGGTGAGATGAGCACCGGTTCCACCGACCTGGCCGAGATGCTGCGCTCACTTGAGGCCGTCGCGAGGCCTGGCGAGTACGTCTTCGCCACGGTCTCCACCGACGACCCGATCCGTGAGCTCGCCGGCGCGACGATCTGCGAGAATGAGGGCCTCACCGTCGTCCTGCCACGTGCCGAGGCCGACGCTCACGGCGTCTCCTATGACTTCGTGGCCAGCTGGATCACGCTGACCGTCCACTCCTCGTTGGAGGCGATGGGCCTCACTGCCGCGGTCTCCAAGGCTCTCGCCGATGAGGGCATCGCCTGCAATGTGCTGGCGGGGTTTCATCACGACCACCTGCTGGTTCCGACATCGGCAGCATCCCGGGCTCTGGAAGTGCTCGGATCGCTGCCGGACTGATCCTGTCCCATGACATCCTGACCGCCAGTCAAGGAGGTCCAGGTGCGATGGAGATCAATACGGAGGCGATCGCCGAGGCGGCCTCGGCGGCGTCCTTCTCGGGAGTGGTGAGCGTCGACGTCGGCGACGTGCCCATCTTCCAGCACTGCGCCGGCTTCGCCCATCGCGCCCACCAGATCCCCAACACCGCCTCGACCCGGTTCGCGATCGCCTCGGGAAGCAAGGGGTTCACCGCCTTGGCGGTGATGCAACTGGTCGATGCCGGCGTCATGCCCCTCGACCAGCCGGTGCGCACCGTCCTCGACGGGGATCTGCCGCTCGTTGATGACCGGGTCACGATCGCCCACCTGCTCCAGCACACCTCGGGAATCGGCGACTATCTCGATGAGAACTCCGACTGGCAGGTCGACGACTACGTCCTCACCGTTCCGGTGCACACCCTGATCACCGCCCAGTCCTTCCTGCCGCTGCTCGACGGTCTGGCCCAGGTCTTCACCCCTGGCACGCAGTTCGCCTACAACAACGGCGGATACGTGGTGCTCGGCATCGTCATCGAAAGACTCACCGGCCAGCCTTTCCAGGACGCCATCGAGACCCGTGTGCTGGCACCGGCGGGGCTTCTCCGACACCGGATTCCTGCGGCTGGACGAGCTGCCCTCCTCAGCGGCGCTGGGCTACCTCCACGAGACCGGCGACCGCGTCAACACCCTGCATCTGCCGGTCCGCGGCAGCGCCGATGGGGGAGCGTTCACGACGGTCGCTGACATCCACAGCTTCTGGCGGGCGCTGTTCGCCGGGCGGATCGTCGCGCCCGAGACGGTGACACTGATGACGACGCCGCTCCACCTGGACCCGCGCGAGGACCTGCACTACGGGATGGGGTTCTACCTGGATCGGACCGGTGGCACCGCGATCCTGGAGGGCTATGACGCCGGAACCTCCTTCATGACCTGGCACCTCATCGAGGCGGAGACCACGATCACCGTGGCGTCCAACACCTCAGAGGGTGCCTGGCAGGTCGCGCAGGCCGTCTCAGCGGAGCTGGACAAGCGCGCGCCTGCCTAAGATCAGTGGTCATGCGCCGCCAGATGAGTCCGCCTCCCGCCCAGACCATGGTGCGGCCGATCACCGCCGGAATCGTCGCCGGCCTCGTCGGATTCACCGGCTCCTTCGTGGTGGTGCTGGCCGGTCTGACCGGTGTGGGCGCCAGCCCGGTCCAGGCGTCCAGCGGCCTGATGACCGTCAGCATCACGATGGGGATCACCTCGATCCTGCTGGGGCTGTGGACCCGGATCCCGATCACGGTCGCCTGGTCGACGCCGGGTGCGGCCCTGCTCGCCTCCACCGGTACCGTCCAGGGCGGCTGGCCGGCCGCGGTGGGAGCATTCCTGATCTGCGGGGTGCTGGTCGTGCTGACCGGTCTCATCCCCCAGCTGGGCGACCTCATCGCCCGGATCCCGGCCTCCATCGCCCAGGCGATGCTTGCCGGAATCCTGCTCCAGCTGTGCCTGGGGCCTGTCACCGGCCTGGCGCACAACCCGCTGGGCGTGGCCCCCATCGTCATCGTGTGGCTGGTGGCCCTGCGATTCTGGCCGCGCTGGTCGGCCCCACTGGCCTTCCTCACCGCGGCCATCGTCATCGCGGTCCACGTCGCCACCTCCGGACGCGCGATCAACCCGGCATCGCTGTTGCCGCGCCTTGCCCTCACGACGCCGACCTTCACCCTCACCGCCATGATCGGCATCGCGCTGCCGTTGTACCTGGTGACGATGGCCTCCCAGAACGTCGCCGGAGCGGCAGTGATGAAGGGGCTGGACTACGACGTCCCCTGGCGGGCCTCCATGCTGGTCACCGGCGTCGGCACCATCATCGGGGCACCGTCGGGCGGCCACGCCATCAACCTGGCTGCGATCAGCGCCGCCCTGGCAGCCGGTCCCGAGGCCGGTCCCGACCGGTCCAGGCGCTGGATCGCCAGCGTCACCTGGGGAGTCGTCGCGATCGTGCTGGGCGTCTCCTCGGCGGCCTTCACCACCCTGGTGGCGCTGGCACCGGTCGGCGTCATCGCCGCGGTCGCCGGGTTGGCCCTGCTCAGCACCCTGGCCGGCTCCCTCAAGGTGGCGCTGGCGCAACCCGAGGACCTCATCCCGGCGATCATCACCTTCGTCACCGCCGCATCGGGGATCGCGATCCACGGGGTCAGCGCCGCATTCTGGGCGCTCCTCGCCGGCCTGCTGGTCCGCTTCATCCTCCAGATGGGCAGACGCCGTCCGGCGCTGTAGCTGATCCGCGTCGGCACGGGTGGTGGTGACCGGCAGGTGACTCGGGGAGTTGGCACACTTCGACCATGAGAAGCATTCGCATCAGCCAGGTGATCGCCGCTGCGCCCCAGGCGGTCTACGACTTCGTCGCCGATCCTGACAACCTGCCCAGCTGGGCGGCGGGGTTGGCCCGGAGCGAGGTGACCCGCGACGGCGACTCTCTGGTGGTGGCCTCCCCGATGGGCGAGGTGCGGGTGACCTTCGTCTCGCACAATGACCTCGGCGTCCTTGACCACCGGGTCCAGCTGCCCTCCGGCGAGGTCGTCGACAACCCGGTGAGAGTCATCGATCACCCCGAGGGTGCCGAGATCATCTTCACCATCAGACAACTCGGCCTCAGCGACGAGGAGTTCACTCGCGACGCCGCAGCGGTCAGCGCCGATCTCGACACCCTGAAGTCGATCCTCGAGGGCTCCTCGTAGCAGGAGATCGAGGTCCCGGACCAGATGACCACGCCGCTACACTCGTCCCCGACCTCACCCGGGGCCGGAGGGCACAAAGGCAGCAGAAATGATCCGTGAACCCATCACCTCGACGTCGAACCAGACCGCCAAGAATGCTCGGAGAGCGTTCCAGTCCACCGGGAATCGTGGCTCGATCGTCGGGTGCGAGGGAATCCAGGTCGTCAGCCAGCTGCTGGCCTCCTCCTACCGCGACACAGCGACCGTGCTCTACGACGAGGAGGCGCTCAGCAGCCACCCGGTGATGGCCGACCTGCAGCGCTTCGAGGCCGGTGGTGGAGTCATCGTCCCCGCCACCTCCCAGGTGCTCAACCACATCACCGGCAAGGACGGCCGAACCGAGATCCTGGCCCTCTTCGAGCGCCCCGAGGAGCCCGCTCTGACGCCTGTGGACCTGGCACCCGGAGACCGGCACAGCCAGTCGGTGGCCCTGGTCAACCCGTCCAGCCCCGGAAATCTCGGCAGCATCATGCGCACCCTGGTGGCCACCGGATGCCGCAACCTTGTCCTGGTCTGCGGCGGCGTCAGCCCGTGGAATGCGCAGACCATCAAGGCCAGCATGGGTGCCTGTTTCGTCCTCGACATCCGCACCACCGGATCGATCGAGGAGCTCCAGGAGATCACCTCGAGATCCGGCGTCCCGCTGATCGCCGCCAGTGGCCATCACGCCATCCCCGGACCACCGCCGCACCCCGAACATGTCGTGTGGCTCTTCGGACCGGAGGGCCGCGGACTCACCGAGGCCCAGGTGGAGCTCGCCGATCAGGTGGCGGCCCTGCCGATGTCGGACAAGGTCGACTCGCTGAACCTCAGCGTGGCAGTCGGCGTCTTCACCTACTGCTGGCTCCTCGGCGAGTCCTCGTAGGCGGCGACGACCAGCTCGCGCAGCATGGTCTCGTTGACGTCGGTGACCGACTCGATGAACTCACGCGGATCTGCCGGGGTGGGCTGGGTCTTGTTGGGGGTCATCACGTCTGTCACCGGGTGCTCTCAGATCAGCGGCTGACGCAGCCCGGCCAGCAGCTGACCGTTCCAGATCTCCGCCTCGATCTCACCGGGGCGCACCGCGTGGACCTCGCCACCGTTGGCCAGCACCAGCAGCGCGATCGCTGCCAGCAGGTTCTCGCCCTCGGGATCCAGGCGGATGGCTCCGGTCGTCTCGTCGAGGACTCCCCGGACATCGGCGGTCATGTCGTAGTACAGGGTTCCGACCGCGGCCTGTGCCGCGGCACGAGCCACCTGGGCGATGTCGGTGGCCGCCAGGCCGGCGGCGACACCGTCTCCGATCTGGTTGGCGATCCTGCTCAGCCGACGGGTGGTGATCCCACCGATCCGCTCACGGATCGCGGCGTCGATCTGATCGGGGCGCAGCTCGTCGGCAGCACCGGGCACCGTGACGACCTCGCCCGGCAGGCCCTGGCCCACCACCATCGAGGCGAGCGGCTCGCTGGCGAAGACGAACAGCGGAACCTGGTGGGTCTTGTCGACCCGTGCCAGCTCCTCGCGCACCGCTCGCGCCACCACCTGCGAGTAACGCTCCAGCAGCACCTTCTGGCCCTCGTCGCCGCCAAGACGCCGGAGCAGCTGGCGGCCGCGGATGCTCGTCCGATTGGTCGCGTCGGCGACGTCCTCCGCATGCTCGCCCGCCAGTGGGAACTCTGTGGCACGGGACGACTCGGTGGCCTTCCACAGGTTCCATCCGCTGCTGGAGAGGGTCAACGCATAGGCCCGCTGGGGAGTGGTGACGGCGCGGACGAGGGGCCCGAGATCGAATCGGCCGCCGAACTTGGTCTTCGAGCCCAGAGCATTCGGCAGCACGTACTCATGGGAGAAGCCGGGGGCGAGGAAGATCACCAGCGAGTTGGCCAGGTTGCCCCACAGCTTGGAATCGGCGGCGATCTGGTTCCACTGCTCGCGCAGGGACTCCTGGTCGGCGCGGCTCCGCTCGGCGGACCGCAGCGAGCGGATCGCCTCGTCCACGGCGTTCTTGGCGGTGGTGACGGCGAGGCTGCGCCCCTCCGGGGTCGGCTCGGTGGCCAGATAGATCGACAGGGCGTCGGCACGAGGGGCCCCCAACTCGAGCAGGTCGGAGCTGGTCGGAAGAGTGTAATGAATCACGATGTACCTTTCGGCTGATCGGAGGTGAACATCTGCCGTGAACGTCTCGGGCAGGGCCGCCGACATGGCAGCGCAGCCAAGCAGCATGTTCTTGTGGACGCTAGCACGCCGGGCTGTCTCCCAAAGGCCTCTCCTCACCGTCCCGGCGACAGGTCCAGACGCCGCAGCAGCTGGGCGTTGAGGGCCACCACCACCGTCGACAGGGACATCAGGATCGCCCCGACCGACATCGGCAGCACGAATCCGACACCGGCCAGCACCCCTGCCGCCAGCGGCACCGAGATGAGGTTGTAGCCGCCTGCCCACCACAGGTTCTGGGTCATCTTGCGGTAGGTCGCCCGGGAGAGCTCGATCACCGACAGCACCGCACGCGGGTCAGAACTGGCCAGGATCACCCCGGCCGAGGCGATCGCGACGTCGGTGCCGGCCCCGATCGCTATGCCCACGTCGGCCTGCGCCAGGGCCGGGGCATCGTTGACGCCGTCGCCGACCATCGCCACCTTCCTCCCCTCGGACTGCAGATCGGCGATCCGGGCCGCCTTGTCCTCGGGACGCACCCCGGCGAGGACCCGGTCGATCCCCAGCTGGCGGGCCACCGAGTCCGCGACCGCCTGGGCGTCTCCGGTGATCATCACCACCTGGACGCCTCGCTCGTGCAACCCTGCGACGGCCTCGGTGGACTCGGGGCGGACCTCATCGGCCAGCTTGAGCCCTCCGATCACGGTGCCCTCGGCGACAACGTGGAGGATGATCGCGCCCTCGGATCGCCAGGCGTCGGCCTGGCTCACCTCGGATCCGCCGACCTCCTCGAGCAGATGCGGACCACCGACCTGGATCCTGCGGCCCTCCACCGTGGCGGTGACGCCGACTGCGGGGGAGGAGGAGAAGTCGCTCGACCTGGGCACCTCGAGGTCCCTGTCGCGAGCGGCAGCGACGATCGCCCTGGCCAGCGGGTGCTCCGAGTCGGTCTCGGCCGCGGCAGCCAGCGACAGGAGGTGATCGGCGTCCTGGCCCTGGACCGCAGCGATATCGGTGACCCACGGCGTCCCGGTGGTGAGCGTGCCGGTCTTGTCGAAGACGACGACGTCGACGGTGCGCATCGCCTCCAGAGCCAACCGGTCCTTGACCAGGACGCCGGCCCTGGCGGCCCGCTCGGTGGCGATCGAGACCACCAGCGGGATCGCCAGGCCCAGGGCGTGCGGGCAGGCGATCACCAGGACGGTGACGGTGCGGATGACGGCCTGATCTGGCAGCCCGATGATCGTCCACACGATGGCGGTGATGACCGCAGCACCCAGCGCGAACCAGAACAACCAGGCCGCTGCCCGGTCGGCGATCCGCTGGCTGCGCGAGGAGGAGTTCTGGGCCTCGGTGACCATCTTCTGGATACCGGCGAGAGCCGTGTCGTCCCCGGTGGCGGTGATCTGGACCCGCAGGCCGGAGTCGGTGGCGACCGTGCCGGCGACGACCTGGTCGCCGACTGCGCGGGTGACCGGGCGGGACTCGCCGGTGACCATCGACTCGTCCATCGAGGCGCTGCCATCGGTGATGGTCCCGTCCGCCGGCACCGCGCCTCCGGGGCGCACGACCACGACGTCGCCGACGGCCAGATCGGCGGGGGAGACGGTGACCACCCGGTCGCCGTCGACCTTCTCGGCCTGGTCGGGCAGCAGTGCCGCCAGGGAGTCCAGGGCGGAGGAGGTCATGGCCAGCGAGCGCATCTCGACCCAGTGGCCCAGCAGCATGATGACGATCAGCAGCGCCAGCTCCCACCAGAAGTCGAGCTGATGGTCCAGGACTCCCAGGGCCGCACCCCAGGAGGACACGAAGGCCACCGTGATCGCCAGCCCGATGAGCAGCATCATGCCCGGCCGGCGGGAGCGGATCTCGCTGATGGCGCCGGTCAGGAAGGGTCGGCCGCCCCAGGCGTACATCACGGTGCCGAGCACCGGGGCTGTCCAGACCGCCCAGCCGGGGACGGAGTAGCCTATGAGCATGGCGAACATCGTGGAGGAGGCGACCACCGGGACTCCGAGGATCAGGTTGATCCAGAACAGCCGTCGGAAGGCGGCGACGTGGTCCATGTGACCGGAGTGGTCCATGTGCTCCATGTGACCCGCGTGGTCCATGTGCTCCATCTGGGCGGTGTCGCCGTGCTCCATCCGGTGGTGTGCGTGCGGGTCGGTCATGATCCTCTCCTCTGCTCGGCACGGCCCACGCTAATACCCCCCATGGGTATATTCAATGGCGTCAGGCCGCCCAGTCGCCCAGTGCCCCCTCCAAGGCCCCCAGCGCGGCGTCGATGAGCTCCCAGCGCTCCTCGGGAGGGCACCCGTGCTCCACCCAGCGCAGGCAGGCGGCGTCCACGAATCCCAGATAACCCCACATCGCATAGCGATGACGCGGCCGGTCGCTGGGTTCAAGCAGCGCCGCCAGGCGTTCGACGTCGTCGGCGCGGGCCCGCTCGCGCAGTGCCGCGGCGCTGGCCGGTTCCCCGCCCGGCTGGCGCAACGGCGTCGCCCAGGCACCGGGACGGCGGGCGATGTGATCCAGATAGACCAGCGTGGCAGTGCGGATCCGGTCCCTGGTCGGGACGCCGTCGGGCAGCGCCTCGAGGGCCCTGGTCTGGGCCGAGAGCAGGGAGTCGATGGCCTGCCTCACGACCTCTGCGTACAACCCCTCCTTGCCGTCGAAGTAGCGGTAGACCAGAGGGGTCGAGCCCTCCGCGGCCTCGGCGATTGAGGAGAGGGTGACCTGTGAGTAAGGATGGGTCGCAAAGATCCCAGTAGCGGCGTCCAGGATGGCCGTCCGTCTGGAGTCGGGGTCAAGTCGGTGGCGAGGTCGTCGATCCGTGCGTGCCATATTGCCGATCATAGGACTAGTGAACTACGCTCACTAGTCGTAGTGAACACAATTCAGTAGGAGGTTCCGGTGGACTGGACTGACCACGCGATCTGGTGGCACGTGTACCCGCTCGGGTTCTGCGGCGCTCCGATCCGCGACGCGGACCACGCCTTGACCCACCGGCTGCCGCAGCTGACGCACTGGCTGGACTACGCGGTGCAGCTGGGGGTCTCCGGGCTGCTGATGGGGCCGATCTTCGACTCCCAGACTCATGGCTACGACACCCTCGATCCGTTCCGGATCGATCCGCGACTGGGCGATGACGCCGACTTCGACGCCCTGGTCGCCGGCTGCAAACAGCGCGGGCTGCGGATCGTGCTGGACGGGGTCTTCAGCCATGTCGGCTCCGGACATCCGCTGGTACGCCAGGCCCTGCAGGAGGGCCCGACGGGGCCGAGAGCCGAGCTCTTCGACATCGACTGGAACGCTCCTGACGGACCTGCGCCCAGGGTCTTCGAGGGCCACGGCGATCTGGTGAGGTTCAACCACTCCAGCCCGCAGGCCGAGCGATACGTCACCGATGTGATGGAGCACTGGCTGGGCCGGGGAATCGACGGCTGGCGGCTGGACGCCGCCTACTCGGTGCCCACCCGGTTCTGGTCGCAGGTGCTGCCTCCGGTGCGCTCCCAGCACCCCGAGGCCTGGTTCCTCGGAGAGGTGATCCACGGCGACTACGCCGACTTCGTCGACTCCTCCGGTGTGGACTCGGTGACCCAGTACGAGCTGTGGAAGGCGATCTGGTCGTCGCTGAAGGACGCCAATCTCTTCGAGCTGGCCTGGTCGCTGAAACGGCACAACGGTTTCCTGGACGACTTCGCACCCAATACCTTCATCGGCAACCACGACGTCACCCGGATCGCCAGCACCCTGGGACCCGACGGGGCCGTCACCGCCGCGGCCATCCTCATGACCATCGGCGGCATCCCGTCGATCTACTACGGGGACGAGCAGGGGTTCACCGGGATCAAGGAGGAGCGCTTCGGCGGGGACGACGACGTCCGGCCCGCGGTTCCTGAGGACCCCTCCCAACTGTCCACGCTGGGAGCCGGCATCCATCGTGCCTACCAGGAGCTGATCGGGCTGCGACGGCGCCATCCGTGGCTGGTCACCGCCACCACCGAGACCCTGGAGCTGAAGAACGCGCAGTTCGCCTACCGCGTCAGCGCATCCGACAGTGACGACTTCCTGGAGGTCGGGATCGACCTGGAGTCCACCCCGAAGATGGTCATCAAGGACGCCTCGGGAGAGGTGCTGTGGACCCAGCCATCGCTGGGTCAGGACGCGAACTGATCACTGCCGCCTGGGGTGCAGCCGGAAGGTCAGACCCCGGTCGATGAGATAGCGGAACCCTCCCGGGGTGGTCACCGTGAAGGAACCCGGCGACATCTGGGCCAGGGAGAACCGCTTGTCCCAGGTCTTCCAGCGATGCTCCTTGCGCGAGAGATGGCCCAGATTGGAGGGCCGCGTCTGTCCCCTGGGAGAGTTGCGGTGCCGGTAGGCCTCGGTGTGGTCGATGTCGCAGTAACGGGCCCGCCGCGATGAGTAGGGAAACACCGAGTAGACGTCGCGAGCCCTCAGCTGGGCGCGCATCCGGTCGGGAATCTCGTAGCAGTCGACCTGGGGATCCCCGGCCAGATCGATGACCGGCACCACCCGCACAGCACGATGGGCGAGCAGCTCGGCGATCTCCTCCATCAGCACCGGGCCGAGCTGGTCGCCGGGGTTCTCCACCCTGGCCACCCCGGTTCCCTCGGCGAGGGTGGTGATCCCCGGCAGATCCTCGGCGGCGATGTGGACCACCAGATCGGCCTGTCCCGGAGCCGGTGGCCGGGTGGGCGGCGTCACCCCGGCCGGCCGCGCGAGCGCTCCCAGGGCCTCGGCGCGAAGGATCGGCAGGGGAGCCGGATTCCCCTCGGCCGAGGCATTGAGGGCCATCGCGCTGATGGTCTCCCAGATCGCGATCGCGTCAGCACTGTTCATCCGCGCGAAGAGGGTCGAGGTCGAGTCATCCAGGTGCTCGATGCGGACATACCTCTCGGCCCGGGCCCGCCTGGCCCTGTCGCGCGCCAGATCGGGACTGGCCGAGCGGATCAGCCCGCGCAACCTCTGCTGGATCCGGGGCCAGGGCAGGTGACCCCAGCAGATCCTGAGTCGGTGGTCGACATTGCGGGCCTCGGTCACTGGTAGCTCTGCGTCGGCGCAGGCGCGGGCGACGCGGCGGGCCTGCCAGGCATTGGCGTCTCCGCGCTCCAGTGCCTGCCAGGTGTCGGGGTGGCGGGCTTGCAGGTTGAGGACGTCGGTGACCATCGCCTGGGCCAATCCCTCATGGACCCCGAGCAGGGCCGACAGTTCCAGCACCAGGAACTCGGGGACCGGCGCGGTGCCATCGGCGCCCAGGTCGCAGAGCTGCGGGCCGCCGGGAGCGGTGGAGCAGGCAGCCGTGGAACTGTCGATCATCCTGGCGATCCCGTCAAGGGTCATGAAGGCGCCACGCTGTTCCATGGCTGCTCCCGCGAGCACCATGTCAGCCGCCGTTCGCACCGAGGGGGCTTCCGTCCCGTCCATGGAACAATTCAACCAGGCGGCACTGACACTTTTTCGAGCGATGTCCACGACGCCGATCAGGGCCTGAGCGCGTCTCCCCATGCGACGTCTCCGTGGGCCAGCACGACCCGGCCGGCGTCGCCGGCCCACAGGTCGATCCGATGACCGGCTGTCCCTGCACGGCTACCCAGATCTGTCCTGCAGGCAGGAATGCCCTGAGGTCCACAGACGTTCCCGCGAGGTGAGAATCGACATCTGGTCCGACATCGTCTGCCCCTTCTGCTATCTGGGCCAGCGCCACCTGGAACTCGCCCTGGCGCAGTTCGACCGCGCCGATGAGGTCGACATCGTCTGGCGCAGCTTCGAGCTCGACCCCGGTGCCCAGCCGCAGTCGCAGACCAGCCTGGCCCAGACGCTGGCCGACAAGTACGGCATGAGCATCGAGCAGGCCGAGGCAGGTCAGCGCCAGTTGGCGGACCAGTTCAGTGCGGTCGGCCTCACCTTCAACTGGCGTGACGCTCACCCGGCCAACACCTTCGACGCCCATCGCCTCACCCATCTGGCTGCCGGCCACAGTCTGGCCGACGCCGCCCAGACCGCCCTCAAGAAGGGCTATTTCACCGACGGACTGGCGATCGACGATCACGGCGTCCTCAAGGAGCTCGCAGTGGGGATCGGCCTGCCGGCAGACGAGGTCGACGCCGTCCTGGACTCGGATCGGTTCGCCGAGGAGGTGCGCGCCGATGAGGCCCTGGCGAGCCGATACGGAATCTCGGCGGTGCCGGCCTTCGTCATCGACCAGCGCTACCTCATCTCGGGGGCCCAGCCGGTCGCGACCCTGCTGGACGCCCTCAATCAGATCGCCGGGCAGGCACAGCCGACGGGTCCGGCCTGCAGCAGCTCCGAGGGCTGCTGACTCAGCCGCCGATGGTCAGCGCCGCGACCGGATCGGAGCCGGCGCCACGCACCAGCATCACCGTGGAGGCGACCTTGGGGGAGGGGAAGTAGACCCGTCCCGAGACCGTCTCGCCGGCCCGGATCGTGCCATTGGAGATGTCGTCGGACCAGCCCTGGCTCTGCGACTCGTGAATATCGGTCGAGTCGTTCTCCATGATGAAGAAGGCGTAGTTGGCCAGGGTGCCCTCGGTCACCGTGACCTTCATCCTCAGCGTCACCCCGGTTGCCGACCAGCTGACGTCGGTGATCGTCCACTGACCTCTGGCCACCCCGGAGCCCACCACGAAGGGGATCGAGCTCGCCGCGGCAGTGGCGCTGGGGGCCACTGATGTGGGCGTCCAGGGTGCGCTCGGGGTGGCCACCGTGGGGGTGACGCCGCTCGTCGCCGATTCCGGGTCACGGCTGACCTGCCACGCGGTGACCGCCAGAGCGGCCACCACCACCGCGACGATGAGCCACACCAGCCAGCCCGTCCGGCGGCGCGGCGGTGCGTACTGATCGATGGTGGGCCGCTGGTTGCCGGGGCCGGGCCACTGGGAGGAGCTCATAGGTCCTCAACGATACGTCGTTTTCCACAGGCCGGCCGGGGTCGGGGAGGCCAGCAGAAGTTGTCCACAGATCTGGGCCGGGGCGGCAGATCGGGGCTGCGGCCACGAGAAGTTCAGTATGAGAACACCGCAGCAGTCCACGCCCCCGGTCCGGATCAGATCCGTCGACCAAGCCATCAGCATCATCCCCCACCTGCTGGGCTACCAGCCGGTCGAGGATCTCGTCGTCCTGGTCATCGACCCCGGCCTGGTGTGCACCGTGCGCACCGATCTCGAGGAGGTGCGCACCCCCAGCACCATGATGAGCCAGCTCGCCCCGGTCTCCCTGCGATTCCCCGACGCCCAGTTGCTGATGGTCGCCTGGACCGTCGACCACCAGAAGGGCCTCGGTGTCCTCGCGCTGGCCGATGCGATGCTCGGCAATGAGCGGATCATCGACGCCGTCACCACCGACGGCCAGTCCTGGTGGAGTCTCTACTGCGACGACCCCGCATGCCACGAGCAGGGCCACCGGGTCGTGATCGACGAGGAGGTCAGGGCAGAGGCCGTCTACCGCGGCCTGGGAGTGCTGCCCGACCGCCAGGCCCTGGCCGCCACCGTCGCCGGACCCGACCCCGGCCAACTGGATGCCGACAACGACCTGCTCATCGAGACCGGCCAGTGGGCGGCCAGCCTGGACCTGGTCGGGGCCGGCATCGAGGCCTTCGAGATCTGGCGGAGGATCCTCGACGGTCAGACGCCGATCGACCGCACCGACGCCCTGCGGCTGGGCCATCTCACCCAGCTCGATGAGATCGCCGGGATGCAGTGGTACGCCACCACCAAGGAGGATGCCCGCAAGGAGGTCGACACCTGGTTGGAGGTCATCGCCCACCTGCCCGAGTCGATGGCCGCCCGGCCGCTGGTGCTGTGCGGGCTCGCCGCCTGGCTGCTCGGCGACGGCGCCCTGGAGAGCTGCTGCCTGGAGAGGGCCGGGCAGATCGACCCGGATCTGATCATCTTCGGAGCGCTGAGCGTCCTCCAGCACAATGCCGTCCCGCCGACGGCCTGGGACCAGATCTGGCGCAGCCCCCAGATGATCGCCCGGGGCGTCGTGGCGGACGCCCCGCCGGAGGCCGGCCCGCTCGACCTCGGCTTCCGGGAGGCCGTCGGGCGGGCGGCCTCGGCGAGGAGAGCCAGGTTGCGGGCCGCCGGCAGATCCAGGTCCAGGAAGCGCTCGCGATCGGGAGGTGGACGACGCCGATGATCCCGATATGACTCAGCTGTCGGCCCTCGATCCCGAATCGCTAGAATCAGTCGGGCATTCAATCGAGAGGTGAGACGGTGAGCAACGCAGTGAGCGAGACGCGTCGGGCAGGTTACGACGCGCCTGCTGCCGAGGAGAAGTGGTCGAGGTACTGGGCGCAGAACAAGACCTTCGCCACCCTTGACGACGATTCCAGGGAGCGTCGCTACGTCCTTGACATGTTCGCCTACCCCTCCGGAGACCTGCACATGGGTCACGCCGAGGCCTTCGCGATCGGCGATGTGGTGGCCCGGTACTGGCGCCTGAAGGGTTACGACGTCATGCACCCGGTCGGCTGGGACTCCTTCGGACTGCCCGCCGAGAACGCCGCCATCAAGCACGGCACCCACCCCGCCGAGTGGACCTACAAGAACATCGACACCCAGGCGGCGTCCTTCAAGCGCTACGGCATCTCCTTCGACTGGGACAAGCGGCTGCAGACCTCCGACGAGCAGTACTACCGCTGGACCCAGTGGCTGTTCCTGAAGTTCATGGAGCGCGGGCTGGCCTACCGGAAGAACTCGTGGGCCAACTGGTGCCCCAATGACCAGACGGTGCTGGCCAATGAGCAGGTCAAGGAGGGCCGCTGCGAGCGCTGCGGGGCGGTGGTCACCAAGCGCCAGCTCAACCAGTGGTACTTCCGGATCACCGACTACGCCCAGCGCCTGCTGGACGACATGAGCGAGATCCAGGGCCACTGGCCCGAGCGGGTGCTGGCCATGCAGCGGCACTGGATCGGCCGGTCCGAGGGCGCCTACGTCGACTTCCACATCGACGGCCATGCCGAGCCGGTGCGGGTCTTCACCACCCGTCCCGACACCCTCTACGGGGCCACCTTCATGGTGATCGCCCCCGACGCGGAGCTGGCCGCCCAGGTCGTCTCCGATGAGCAGCGCCCCGCCTTCGAGGAGTACCTGGAGCACGTCAAGAAGCAGACCGAGATCGAGCGGCAGTCCACCGAACACGTCAAGACGGGGGTCTACCTGGGCGTCGAGGCGACCAACCCGGTCAACGGCGCCAAGATCCCGGTGTGGGCCGCCGACTACGTGCTGAGCGAGTACGGCACCGGCGCCATCATGGCGGTGCCGGCACACGACCAGCGCGACCTGGACTTCGCCCGCAAGTACGGCATCGAGGTCATCCCGGTGATCGACACCGGCGAGCCCGACCCCCGTGAGACGGGAGTCGCCACCACCGGCGACGGCGCCTACCAGAACTCCGGTGACCTGGACGGGCTGACCAACAAGACCGAGGGCATCTCGCGGATCTGCCGCTTCCTCGACGACAACCACATCGGCGAGGCCACCATCACCTACCGGCTGCGCGACTGGCTGCTGAGCCGCCAGCGGTTCTGGGGCTGCCCGATCCCCGTCATCCACTGCCCGGCCTGCGGCGACGTGCCGGTTCCCGAGGACCAGCTGCCGGTGCCGCTGCCCGACCTGCGCGGCGCCGATCTGGCTCCCAAGGGCGTCTCCCCGCTGGCCGGTGAGGAGGCCCGCGCCTGGCGCGAGGTGTCCTGCCCCGCGTGCGGCGGGCCGGCCGAGCGTGACACCGACACGATGGACACCTTCGTCGACTCGTCGTGGTACTACATCCGCTACTGCTCACCCGACGACGACCAGGAGGCCTTCGACCCGGAGGCGGTGCGCCGCTGGATGCCGGTGGCCCAGTACGTCGGTGGCGTCGAGCACGCCACCATGCACCTGCTGTACTCGCGGTTCTTCACCAAGGTGCTGCACGACATGGGGATGGTCGACTTCGACGAGCCCTTCTCGCGGCTGATGAACCAGGGCCAGGTGATCAACCAGGGCAAGGCGATGTCGAAGTCGCTGGGCAATGGCGTGGACCTGGGCAAGCAGCTCGACCAGTTCGGGGTCGACGCCGTGCGTACCACGGTGATCTTCGCCGGGCCGCCGGAGGAGGACATCGACTGGGCCGACGTCTCCCCGGGCGCCACCCTGAAGTTTCTGCAGCGGGCCTACCGGGTCGCCGCCGACGTCACCACCCCCGCTGACGCCGACCCGTCGGCCGGTGACCTGACGCTGCGCCGGGCCACCCATCACGCCATCGCTGAGATCACCGACCTGCTGGATGCCGGGCGGTTCAATGTGGTGGTGGCCCGCATCATGGAGCTGGTCAATGCCACTCGCAAGGCCATCGACTCGGGCTGCGGCTCGGCCGATCCGGCGGTGCGGGAGGCGGTGGCCTTCACCGCCCAGGCGCTGTCGATGTTCGCCCCCTACGTCTCCGAGGAGATGTGGGAGCTGCTCGGTAATCCGGCCTCGGTGGCCAACTCGAGCTGGCCGACCGCCGATCCCGAACTGCTGGTCGCCGACCAGGTGACCCTGGTGGTTCAGGTCAATGGCAAGGTGCGCGGCAAGATCCAGGTCGCCCCCGGTATCAGCGAGACGGATGCGGTCGCGGCGGCCACCGCCGATCCCAATGTGCAACGTCATATCGCCGGCAAGCAGGTCGTCAAGGTGATCGCCCGGCTGCCGAAGATGGTCTCGCTGGTCGTGAAGTAAGCGCCCGAGAGGACGCCGAACCTGTGGACAACCCTCCCGGCGACCGGGAGGGTTGTCCACAGTTCTGAGATCGGCTGTCAGGTCTGACCGTCCGGCCACGATAAGTAGTGGTGTGAACAGTGATGACTCCTACCGAGAGCGGCTCGAGACCCTGCTGGCGGGCCTTCCGACACCGGCGGCCGGGCCTCGGCGCGCCGATCGGGAGGGCGCCGACCAGGAGGAGGCCGGCCACTCCGATCCCCCAGCCCGGACGACCACCAGGACCTTCGGCGCCCCGCACCTGTCGGCGCTGGGCATCGTGCTGGTGCTGGTCCTGGCGGTGGTGGCCGTCTGGTTGATGCGCTCCAAGGCCACCAGCGTCCCGCTGTCGGCGGTCTCGGTGGCCCCTGCCAACTCGGTGGCCCCTGCCGCCCCGCCGGCTGCCGGCTCCGCTGATCCGAGTGCAGGCCCTGACAGTGCCGGGCCCTCCTCGGCCGCTCAGATCCGCGTCCATGTGGCCGGCCGGGTGAGGCATCCCGGCGTCTATGCGTTGGCTGCCGGAGCACGGGTGGACGACGCCCTGCGGGCCGCCGGCGGGGTGGCCACCGGGGCCCGGACCGGGGCGCTCAACCTGGCCGCACCGGTCTGCGACGGATGCCAGGTGCTCATCGCGGGCACCGGGGACGGCCGGCTCATCGCCCCGGAGGGAGCGGCACCGGACTCCGCCGCGCCGGCAGCCGGATCGGGGAGCCCGGCGGGTGCGCAGCGGATCGACCTCAACACCGCCACCTCCGAGGAGCTCCAGACCCTCGACGGGGTGGGCCCGGCCACCGCCGCCAAGATCATCGCCTGGCGGACTCAGCACGGCCGGTTCTCCGATGTCTCCGAACTCCAGGAGGTCGACGGGATCGGCCCCAAGACCTTCGCAAGGCTCAAGGACCATGTCCGGGTCTGAGACGCTGCCCGCCCCCCGACCCGACCTGCGCACCCTGCCACTGGCGATCGCGGCGGTGGCCACCTCATGGCTGGCCACCTCCGGCCAGCGACTGCCCGTGGTGGTGGCCGTTGCGGTGGGGCTGGTGATGCTGCTGGTGGGTGGGGCGCGCAGATCGTGGTGGCTGGCCGGGTTCGCGGCCGTCACCGCGGTGCTGGCCACCCTGGGATGGCTGAGGGCCGAGGCCCTGCACGAGGGCTCTGTCGCCCAGCTGGCGGCCCAGCGTGCCGCGGTCACGGTGGTGGCCACCGTGACCAGCGACCCGCACACCGTGGCGGCACGTGGCCCCAGAGCCGAGATGGTGCTGGTCCACGTCAGGACCGTGGAGGTCAGCGCGAGAGGCCAGCAGATCCGGGTGCGCACGCCGCTGGTGGCCCAAGGGGGATCCGAGATCGCTGATCTGAGGGTGGGCTCCACCGTCGAGCTCACCGGGCTGCTGGGGCCCGCGGATCCCCAGGACTCCCACGCCGGCTGGCTGCGGCTGCGCTCGGCCCCCCGGCCGCTGGCCGGCCCCGGGGTGCTCGACCGGGCGGTCAACCGGACCCGCGACGGTCTGGTCTCCTCGGTGGCGCTCAATCGGCCCTCCCAGAAGGCCTTGGTGCCCTCCCTGGTGGTCGGCGACACCTCGGCGGTCCCCGAGCAGATCGCCGCGGACTTCAAGGCCACCTCCCTGACCCATCTGATGGCGGTCTCGGGGGCCAATCTGGCCACCACCACCGCGCTGTTGTGGTGGCTCGGCTCCTGGCTGGGGATGAGACGGCGGGGGTTGAGGGCGATGAGTGTCTGCGGTGTGGTCGTCTTCGTCATCATCTGCCGGGCCGAGCCCTCGGTGATCCGCGCCGCCGCGATGGGGATCGTGATGCTGGCCGCAGCCGGGCTGGCCTTCGACCGTGCCGCAGGGCTGAGAGCGTTGTGCGTGGCGGTGCTGGGGCTGATGGCCGTCGACCCCTGGCTGTCGCGCTCGGTGGGATTCTGGCTGTCGGTGTGCGCCACCGCCGGAATCCTGTGCTGGACCACCGGATGGGCGCGGGCGATGTGGTGGCTGCCGCAGAACCTGGCCAGGGCGATCGTGGTGCCCTGGGCCGCTCAGTTGGCCACCCAGCCGATCATCACCTGGTTGTCGGACCAGGTGAGCACCACCGGCCTGCTGGCCAATCTCACCGCAGCGCCGTTCGTCGGCCCGGCGACCGTGCTCGGGATGTCGGCTGCGGTGCTCAGTGCGGTGTGGCCGCCACTGGGAATGCCCTTCGGATGGTTGGCCGGATGGGCCGTCCAGCCGATCCTGTGGATCGCCGAGCTCGGCGCATCCGCCCCTGCGGCAGCATTCCAGTGGCCGGCCACACCGGCTCTGCTGGCAGTGCTGGGCGGGCTGTGCCTGGCCGTCTCACTGGTCACGCCGTGGCTGCTGGCCGGCCGGTGGCGCTGCCTGCTGGCCGCCGTCCTGGTGGTGCTGGCCACCGTCATCCGGCCACCGGTGGCCGGATGGCCCGGCGACTGGCAGGCCGCAGCCTGCGACGTCGGCCAGGGCACCGCAGTGGCGATCCGCGCCGGACCGGGTGCCGCGGTACTGGTCGACACCGGCCCCGCGTCCGAACCGATGATCCGCTGTCTGGCCGAGCTCGGCGTCAGGCGGATCCCGGTGCTGATCCTCAGCCACTACCACGCCGACCACATCGGCGGGGCCCAGGCCGTGCTGGAGCGCGGTGGCGTGCAGCTGGTGCTGGTCTCACCGCTGGCCTCCCCGGCTGCCGAGGCCCACCGGATCGCTGTGGCGGCGACCAGCGCCGGCGTCCCGGTGCGAGTGGCACGGGCGGGCGAGGCCGTGCAGGCCGGGCAGCTGCGGCTGGAGATCCTGTGGTCGGGGCCGGTGGCCGGGGACGAGGAGGCAGGTTCGGGGGAGTCCTCGGCCGAGAACAACTCCTCGATCGTGGTGAGGGCGGTGGGGCCCGAGCTGACGATCATGCTCACCGGCGATGTCGAGCCGCTGGCCCAGCAGGCCGCCCGTCGGGCCGCCGCCTCGGCGGGGATGAGTCTGCAGGCCGACGTCCTGGTGATGCCCCATCACGGATCCTCACGTCAGGACGAGGCGTTCTGGAGGGCCACCGGGGCCCATCTGGCGATCGCCTCGGCCGGGGTCGACAACTCCTACGGCCATCCCGCGGCCACAGCTGTGAGGCTGGCCCACAGCCTCGGCATGCAGGTGAGGCGCACCGATCAGCAGGGCTCGGTGGCAGTCGACATCACCGCGGCCGGCGGGGGCGGCGCTCTGGTGACCCGGACGCGGCGATGACATCCGGGTGGTACTGGCAGTGCCACCGCCCACGGCAGACCCCGCCGCATACTGGGACCTGCAACCGACAAGGAGGCAACCACACAGTGAAGGCACAGAACACACTCACTCTCGAGGATGCCCGCCGGATCATCGACGCCGGCATCGAGGCCGCCGGCCACCACGGATCGGCGAGCAACATCGCCGTCGCGGACGCCGGTGGCAACCTCATCGCCCACGTCCGGATGGACGGGGCACAGCTCGGCAGCATCGAGCACTCCATCGACAAGGCGCACACCGCGGTGCTGTTCCGCTCGGCCACCGGCGATCTCGCCGAGGACTCCCGGCCGGACGGACAGTTCTGGGGGATGGCGCTCAGTGGCGGTGGCCGGGTCCTCGTCTTCGCCGGCGGCGTACCGATCGTCGTCGATGGCGAGGTCGTCGGCGCGGTGGGCGTCAGTGGCGGCTCCCGCGAGCAGGACGCCACCATCGCGGCCGAGGCGGCTGCAGCGCTCTGAGAGCCGTCCAGAGCACACAACAGCACACAACACAGACCTGAATCACACAGAAAGAGGTCACACATGACGCAGACATATCTGATCACCGGTGCCGGGAGCGGTTTCGGCAAGGAGATCGCACTCCGGCTGGCCGAACAGGGCCACGACGTCATCGCCGGCGTGGAGATCATCGCCCAGGTCAACACCCTGCGGTCCGAGGCCCACGACCGAGGGGTGGACCTGCGCGTCGAGAAACTCGACGTCACCGACGAGGGCGACCGTCGCAAGGCGCTCGACTGGGATGTCGACGTCCTGCTGAACAACGCTGGCATCTCGGAGGGCGGCTCCACCGTGGACCTGCCCGCCGAGGTCCTCCGCCGACAGTTCGAGGTCAACGTCTTCGGCCCGGTCCTGCTGACCCAGGGGATCGCCAAGCAGATGGTGGCCAAGGGCGCAGGCCGGATCGTGTTCATGTCCTCGGTCGCGGGACTGACCGTCGACCCCTTCACCGGCGCCTACGCCGGGTCGAAGCACGCCGTCGAGGCCTTCGCCGACGCCCTCGACCAGGAGCTCGCCGAGCACGGGGTGAAGGTCGCGACGATCAACCCCGGACCCTTCCTCACCGGGTTCAACGACACCATGTTCGAGGAGTGGAAGTCCTGGAACGACGATCCGTCGACCCGGCTGTTCGACTACGACAAGCTCCACTTCCCGCACGAGCAGTTCGACCCCGAGGAGGTCATCGAGGTGAGCATCGCGGTGCTGACGGGCGAGGACACCGCCTACCGGCACGTGCTGCCGGCCCGCACCGTCGAGGACATCAAGGAGCAGATGAACGGCGAGTGGTCGCGGACCGTCAACGACGGCACCCGCCCCGCCCTCGTCCAGACCGCCTACCAGATCAAGCCCTACACACCGGTGCAGGCATGAGTGATGCACTGATCATCTCCACGAGTTACGGCACCGAGACCGACGAGATCCGCGTGCCCCTGGAGGCGCTGCAGGAGGCCGGGGTGACCACCACGGTCGCCTCGGTCGACGGCCGCAGGATCCAGACCCTCGGCGCAGACCGGACCACCGGTCCGCTGGTGGACAGCGACACCACCCTCGGCGCCGTCGCGGCCCGCGACCATGACATCGTCATCATTCCCGGCGGCACTCTCAATGCCGACGAGCTGCGCATCGACCCCGATGCCCAGCGGATCGTGCGCGACGCCGCCGCCGACGGCATCCCGATCGCCGCGATCTGCCACGGGCCGTGGCTCCTGGTGACCGCCGACCTGGTGGTCGGCAAGACTCTCACCTCCTACCCGACGCTCGCCGCGGACATCACCAATGCCGGCGGTTCCTGGGTCGACGAGGAGGTCTGCGTGGATCCCACGAACGGCTTCGTCCTCATCACCTCACGCACCCCCGAGGACCTTCCGGCCTTCACCGGCGCCGTGCTGGACGCCGTGGCGTAGCGAGCTGCGATGTCCATTCCCGACCTGCGGAACTACCGCAGGGACGCGGTCTCCGGATTCCTCCGGACACAGCGCGCCGGTGCCAGCCCTGACCCGTCCTCCCCGGCCTTCGACCCGGTCGGAGAGCGCCGGGTGGCGGGGATGCGCCGCGAGGAGGTCGCCTGGGCCGCGGGCATCAGCCTCGACTACTACGTCAAGCTGGAGCAGGGCAGGATGCTCAATCCCTCGCCCTCGGTGCTGGAGTCCATCATGGAAGCCCTGCGCCTCAGCGACCTGGGGCGCCGCTATCTGCGCCTGCTCTTCGAGGACAACCCGCCGCAGGTCGCCTGCACGGCGGCAGGTGACCGTCGGCTCGCCCGGGCCACCCTGGACGAGGTGGTGGCCCATTTCCCGGAGGCGATGATGCGGCACATCCTCGACCGCGACCTCCACCTGGTGCTGCCCGACGCCGCCTCCCGGTCGATCCTGTTCCCTGACCTCGCTGAACCACCAGAGGAGTTGTCGCTGGTGGACTACATGTTCGCCGGGCAGTACCGGGAGCACAGTCGGCGGGTGTACGTCGACTGGCGCGACAAGGCCGCCGAGGTGATCGGGCTGGTGCACATGAAGCTGGTCACCCGGGTGGCCTCCGACGAGTTGGTCGCCACCGTGCAGGGGTTGCTCCACGACCCGGCATTTCGCCGGCTGTGGACCCGCTACCTGCCCTGTCAGAACACCTCCGGGTGCTGGCGGCTGCGACTGCCCGATGACGACGGGAGGACCACGGTCCGCGACTGCCGCTACATCACCGTGACCGCCGCCGACGACCCCGAGCAGTGCCTGGTCATCTACCTGTGAGAGAGGTCCGGAGGCCTAGGCGGCACAGACCGTGACGGGGCTGACACTGCTGTGACCCGCAGGCGCCGATGAGCTAAGGTCGTCCGGCGATACGAGGAGGGCGACAGGTGGTTTCACGGTTCACGGCCAACGGTCCGAGGATGCCCGTCAGGCTGCGGGCCTGGCAGCGCGAGGCGCTCGACAGGTACATCGCCGCCGACCCCACCGACTGGCTGGAGTGCGCCACTCCCGGCGCCGGCAAGACCACCTTCACCCTGGCGGTCGCCGCCCACCTGTGGCAGGACCACATCATCAACCGGGTCATCGTGGTGTGTCCCACCGACCATCTACGCTCCCAGTGGATCGAGGCCGCCAAGGCACTGGGATTCGACCTGCGCGACACCCCCAACTCCGAGCGGCTGCCCCCCGACGCCGACGGCTGCGTCGTGAGTTACGCCCAGGTCGCCCAGAAACCGGGTCTGCACGCCGCCCGCGCCGAGAACGCCCGCACGCTGGTGATCTTCGACGAGATCCACCACGCCGGCGACCAGATGAGCTGGGGTTCCGGCGTCATCGACGCCTTCTCGCATGCCAACCGCCGGCTCGGCGTCACCGGCACCCCGTTCCGCTCCGACGACGCCAGGATCGCCCACGTGCGCTACGAGGACATCGGCGAGGGAGTCCTGGAATCGGTGGCCGACCACTCATATGGCTACGCCGAGGCGCTGCGTGACGGGGTGGTGCGCCCGGTCACCTTCGCCAGCTACTCCGGGCGGTCCACCTGGAATGACGGGCTGGGGGAGGAGCACACCGCCATTCTCGGTGACTCCGAACTCACCCGCAGCTCCGAGGAGATGGCCTGGCGGACCGCTCTGGACTCCGATGGGGAGTGGATCGCCCATGTGATGGCCTCGGCATGGGCCCAGGTCAACCGGCTGCGCGATTCGGGCCAGATCCCCCATGCCAAGGTCCTCATCCCGGCGTCCAATCAGCAGACCGCCAAGGAGTACGCCGAGGTGTGGGCCCAGGTCACCGGCAACCAGGCCTCCGTCATCCTGTCCGAGGATGCCGCCTCGGCCCGCAAGCTCGCCAACTACCGTGACGATCCCGATGAGATCTGTGCGGTCTGCGTGCGACTGATCACCGAGGGGGTCGACGTGCCGGACGCCGCGGTGCTGATCTACTCCACCACAGCCTCCACCCCGCTGTTCTTCGCCCAGATGGTGGGTCGGGTGGTGCGCGCCCGAAACCGCCGGGAACGCGCCACGGTTTTTCTGCCGGCGGTGAGCAAGCTGCTGGCACTGGCCGCCGAGATGGAGGAGCAGCGCGACCACGTCATCGGCGCCCCGGTCGAGGGGGACCTGCTGGAGGAGGCCGCCCGGGAGCGCAACGAACCGGCAGCCGAGGGTCAGGGATGGCAGGCGGTGGCCTCCGACGCCATTCTCGGCGAGGTCATCGAGACTGCCGGCGGCGCCCCCGACGGCGGGCTGTTCGCCCTCGACGGGCTCATCACCCCGGCCCAGGAGAGAGCGCTGCTGGCCCGCGACGAGCAGGCGCGGGCCGAGAAGGCCAGGAAGGTGGCATCGGCCCGACGGGCCCGACGGGCCAGTCAGGAGGCCATCATCCGCCAGCAGCGCCGCGACGACCTGGTGGCCCTGCAGCGCTCCGGAGGGTCGGTCTATGACGAGATCACCGACCCCCACGAGATGCGCAGGGAGGTCTCCAGCGCGCTGCGCGAATTCGCCCGCGACCACCGTCTCACCCCGCAGGCCGCCTGGGGTCAGCTCTACCGTGAGATCCCCGGCCAGAAGAATGACGCCGCCCCGATGGACCTGCTCCAGCGACGGCTGATGTGGCTGCAGCGGCACTGATCTCGGCCACAGTGTCGGCCGGGACTGGCATGCTTGTGTCCCGTGACACGTAGCGGCGGTTCGGCATTCGGAAGCACCCTGCTGGTGCACGGCCCTGAGACCCTGCTGTCGGAGCGCGCGGTCTCTGCCAGGGTCGACGCCGCGCGCACCGAGCGGCCCGATGCCGAGGTGATCCGCGCCACCGGTGCGGCGATGACCGGGGCCGACTTCCTGGAGGCCAGTGGCGGATCCCTGTTCAGCCCCACCACGATCCTGGTCCTCGACCAGATCTGCGACCTCGACAAGGACCTCTTCGAGATGGTCACCCAGACCGCCGCACAGCCGGGACCCGACCTGTGCCTGGTACTGGTCCACCCCGGCGGGGTCAAGGGCAGAGGACTGCTCGACAGGCTACGTAAGGCCGGCGTCCAGCGGGTCGAGGTGGCGGCTCCCAAACCGTGGAAGGTACCCGAGTTCATCTCCGCCGAGGCCCGCTCGGCCGGACTGGTGCTGGAGGCCGATGCCGCCGATGCCCTCCAGCTGGCGCTGGGGGATGATCTTCGCACCCTGGCATCGGCGCTGGCCCAGCTGGCCAGTGACACGGACTCCCAGCGGATCAGCGCGCAGATGGTGACGACCTACTTCGGAGGCCGGGCCGAGGTGAAGGGCTATGTGGTCGCCGATGCCGCGCTGGCCGGGAACCTGGCACGGGCCCTGGAGCAACTTCGCTGGGCGCTGTCGACCGGCACCGCCCCGGTCCAGGTGAGCGCCGCGCTGGCCCTGGGTCTGCGGCGCCTGGGCCTGTACCTGGACCTGCGGACCTCGCGGATGAACGACTTCGACCTGGCCCGGGCGATCGGCGTCCCCCCGATGCGGGTCAAGGAACTGTCGCGGGACTCCCGGTCCTGGAATCAGCGGGGGGTGGCCACCGCGATCACTGCGGTGGCCCGCGCCGATGCGGCCGTCAAGGGTGCGTCAGTGGACGCCGAGTACGCCCTGGAAGCGGTCCTGCTGCAGATCGACGCCGCCCGCCGCGCCTCGGGGCGGCGTTCCTGAGGCACGACAAGCGCCCCGGCCACCCAGTGGGTCGAGGCGCTGCGTGACAGCTGTGTCCGGGAGGAGAGCCTCAGGCGGACAGCGAGTTGAGCTTCGTGGAGATGGCCGACTTGCGGTTGGCGGCCTGGTTCTTGTGGATGACGCCCTTGGAGACAGCCTTGTCGAGCTGACGGCTGGCGATCCTGGCGAAGTCGGCAGCCTTCTCCTTGTCGCCGGCCTCGGCGGCGCGACGGAAGTTGCGCACGTGAGTGCGAAGCGCCGACTTGACGGCCTTGTTGCGCTGACGGGCCTTCTCGTTGGTTCCGACGCGCTTGACCTGCGACTTGATGTTGGGCACTGGGCAGCCTCTGTTTTCGATAGATGATCAGGGTGTGCGCCGACAGACGGCGCGACAGAAAACAGTACCAGTCGGGCGGCCGGCCGACAAAATCTCGTGACCGTGAGAGACTGGGCAGGTTCAACTCGAACCGCACACCACCCGTACCGCCGAGGGAGCAGATGCCAGCGTCCACCGCAGTCAATGTGCCGCAACCGGGGTCCACCGACCCCGCGCTGATCCGCAACTTCTGCATCATCGCCCACATCGACCACGGCAAGTCCACCCTGGCCGACCGGATGCTGCAGTTGACCGGGGTCCTGGACGAGCGCAGTGCCCGCGCCCAGTACCTGGACCGGATGGATATCGAACGCGAGCGTGGCATCACCATCAAGTCCCAGGCGGTCCGGATGCCCTGGCGCACCGACGAGTGCGACTACATCCTCAACATGATCGACACCCCTGGCCACGTCGACTTCTCCTACGAGGTCGAACGGTCCCTGCAGGCCTGCGAGGGAGCAGTGCTGCTGGTCGACGCCGCCCAGGGCATCGAGGCCCAGACCCTGGCCAATCTGTACCTGGCCCTGGAGGCCGATCTGGAGATCATCCCGGTCCTCAACAAGATCGACCTGCCCGGGGCCGAGCCGGACAAGCACGCCGAGGAGATCGCCGGGATCATCGGCTGCCAGCCCTCCGAGGTGCTGAGGGTCTCGGCGAAGACCGGCGTCGGCGTCCCCGAACTGCTGGACACCATCGTCTCCCAGGTGCCGGCGCCCCAGGGCAGGGACGACGGGCCGGCCAGAGCGCTGATCTTCGACTCGGTCTACGACACCTATCGCGGCGTCGTCACCTATGTGCGAGTGGTCGACGGAGAGCTGCGGGCCCGCGAGAAGGTGCTCATGATGAGCACCCGGGCCACCCACGAGGTGCTGGAGCTGGGGGTGATCTCCCCCGAGATGGTGCCCGCCGCCGGGCTGGGAGCCGGCGAGGTGGGATATCTCATCACCGGCGTCAAGGACGTCCGCCAGTCGCGGGTCGGCGACACCGTCACCCGCGCCCTGGACCCCTCCAGCAGCGATCTGGGCGGCTACGCCCCGCCGCGTCCGATGGTCTACTCCGGACTCTTCCCGATCGACGCCAAGGACTTCCCGGAGCTGCGGGACGCCTTGGACAAGCTGCAGCTCAACGACGCCTCACTGGTCTACGAGCCGGAGTCCTCCACCGCGCTGGGATTCGGTTTCCGGGTGGGCTTCCTGGGACTGCTGCACATGGAGATCGTGCGGGAGCGGCTGGAGCGGGAGTTCGACCTGGATCTCATCTCCACCGCCCCCTCGGTGGTCTACCGGGTGGTGATGGAGGACGGCTCGACGGTGCACGTCACCAATCCCTCCGAGTACCCGACCGCAGGCCGGATCGCCGAGGTCTACGAGCCGGTGGTCGACGCCACCATCCTGGCCCCCAGCGAGTTCATCGGGACCATCCTGGAGATGTGCCAGCAACGCCGTGGGGTGCAGCAGGGGATGGACTACCTGTCGGCGGACCGGGTCGAGATCCGCTACACGATGCCGCTGTCGGAGATCGTCTTCGACTTCTTCGATGTGTTGAAGTCGCGCACCAAGGGGTACGCCTCGCTGGACTACCACGAGGCCGGCGAGCAGGCCTCCGATCTGGTGAAGGTCGACATCCTGCTCAACGGCGACCCGGTGGACGCCTTCTCCGCCATCGTGCACCGGGACAAGGCCTACGGCTACGGCGTGGCGATGACCGCCAAGCTGCGCGAACTCATTCCGCGTCAGCAGTTCGAGGTACCCATCCAGGCCGCGATCGGGGCCCGGGTGATCGCCCGCGAGACGATCCGCGCGGTCCGCAAGGATGTCCTGGCCAAGTGCTACGGAGGCGACATCTCGCGTAAGCGCAAACTGCTGGAGAAGCAGAAGGCCGGCAAGAAGCGGATGAAGATGGTCGGCTCGGTGGAGGTGCCGCAGGAGGCCTTCGTCGCCGCTCTGCGCACCGGTGAGGTCAGCGAGCAGAAGTAACCGAGGGTGACCTGGAGGGTTCCGGTCAGGATCGGATCCCCGCTCCTCGGGTGTGCGCTGGCCTACCATGGCGCAGTGACCGGTCAACTTCGCCTTCATCCGCTCGCTGTGCCGCCATTGCTGGCTGAGCGGGGAATCGACCGGGTGCTGGTCTTCCGGGTGCCGTTGACGGTCCGGTTCCGCCGGATCGACGTGCGGGAGGGGCTGCTGCTGCGCGGCCCGGCGGGGTGGGGGGAGAGCTCGCCGTTCTGGGACTACGACGCCGAGGAGTCCTCGGCCTGGCTGCTGGCAGGCATCGAGGGGGCGACCTGCTCACTGCCGGAGGCTGTCCGCAGCCGGATTCCGGTCAATGTCACGGTGCCCGTGGTGGATCCGGCGCGTGCTCACCAACTGGTTGCCGACTCCGGGTGCCGCACGGCCAAGGTCAAGGTCGCCGACCCGCGCACCGATCTGTCCTCGGACTGCGCCCGGGTGGAGGCGGTCCGCGACGCGCTGGGGGATGGCGGGCGGATTCGGGTGGATGCCAATGCCGCCTGGGATGTCGACGAGGCGGTGGCGGCTGTCCGGGACCTGGACCGTGCCGCCGGGGGACTGGAGTACGTCGAGCAGCCGTGCCCCTCGGTCGATGAGTTGGCCCGGGTGCGGCGCCGCGTCGAGGTGCCGGTGGCCGCCGACGAGTCGGTGCGTCGGGCCGAGGACCCGGTCGCGGTGGCCCGCGCCGGCGCCGCCGACATCCTCATCGTCAAGGCCCAGCCGTTGGGCGGGGTGCGCCGGGCCCTGGCGGTGGTCGAGCAGGCCGGGCTGCCGGCGGTGGTCTCCTCGGCTCTCGACACCAGCGTCGGGATCGGGCTGGCCGCCCATCTGGCCGCCGCGCTCCCGGAGCTGGACCATGCCTGCGGGCTGGCCACCACCCGACTGTTCCGGGGCGACGTCGCCGAGCGAGCGATCGTGCCCGAGGACGGATCGATCGAGGTGCGGCGGTGCCAGGTCGATGAGGAGGGGATCGTCGAGGGCGACCCGCACCTGTGCGCCCGATGGGCGGCGCGACTGGACGCCATGGTGGAGGTCATCGATGGCTGAGGTGGAGTCTGCGCTGCGCTGCCGGAGGCTGGTCCGGGCACTGGTGGCCGCCGGGCTGCGCGAGGTGGTCTACTGCCCCGGGTCCCGCGATGCGCCACTGGGATACGCACTGGCCTCCGCCGAGAGGGCCGGCTGGGTGCGGGTCCACGTCCGACTGGACGAGCGTTCCGCCGGATTCGTGGCGCTGGGACTGTCGAGGGCCGCGCTGCTCGGCGGTGACCGGGTGCCGGCGGCGGTGGTGACCACCTCGGGCACCGCGGTGGCCAATCTGCACCCGGCCGTTCTGGAGGCCGATGCCTCGGGCGTTCCGCTGCTGGTGGTCAGTGCCGACCGGCCCCACGAGATGTGGCACACCGGCGCCAACCAGACCACCTTGCAGGCGGGGATCTTCGGGGCCGCCACCCGATTCGCCGCCACCATCCCTGCCGGGTTCCCGGCTGATTCAAGGCTGGACGGGCTGGTCAACCGGGCGATGGCCGCCGCGGCGGAGGGGCCGGTGCAGCTGGATGTCTGTCTGCGTGATCCCTTGGTGCCCGACCAGCAGTGGCAGCCGGGGGAGCGGCCGGCGGGTGTCGACCGCCGTGCGGCGTCCGGATCCACGACCCCGGTGCGCATGCCGGCGCACACCGTCGTCGTCGCCGGCGATGCGGCCGGGCCGCAGGCGCGGGCGGCTGCGCAGCGGTGCGGCTGGCCGCTGCTCGCCGAGCCCAGCTCCGGGGCCCGGGGTGGTGCCAATGCGCTGGTCGACTACCAGAGCCTGCTCGGCACCGAGCTGGCCGCAGAGATCGAGGGGGTCCTGGTCCTCGGCCATCCGACCTTGTCACGGCCGGTCTCCAGGCTGCTGGCCCGTGAGGACGTGGCCATCACGGTGGTGGCCGAGCGCGGGAGGTGGACCGATGTTGCCGGGCTGGCCGAGGTGGCGGCCTCACCGGTGGAGGTGTCGGTCGAGGGTGCGGGCGATCCGGACTGGCTGCCTCGGTGGACGCAGGTCGATGCGGCTGCGCCGCCCACCCAGAAGGATCGGGCCGCGGCGGTGATCTGGCAGTCCGCCTGCGGGGTCGACGCCCCGGCCCTGGTGATCGGCGCCTCAGCGGTGATCAGGTCCTTCGACCGATTCGCGGTGCCGGCCGACCAGTCCCCCACGGTGGTGGCCAATCGCGGCCTGGCCGGTATCGACGGGACCGTCTCGACGGCGATCGGGCTGTCTGTGGGGCTGGGCCGGCCGGTGCGCGTGGTGGTCGGCGACCTCACCGCGGCCCACGACGCCACCGCCCTGTTGACCGGCAGCTGCGAGGCCGATGCTGACGTCCAGGTGATCGTCCTCAATGACGCCGGGGGAGCGATCTTCGCCGGACTCGAGCATGCCGCCGCGCCCCGCGACGTCCTGGAGCGGTTCTTCCTCACCCCGCAGCGGATGGACTTCGAGGCTCTGGCCGCTGCGCTGGGAGCCGGGTTCCAGCGAGTCGGCGTCGCCGGTCTGGCGGCTGTGCTGGAGCCCGCGGTGACCGGTCGCAGCATTGTCGAGGTCACCCTCGCGGCCCTCTAACTGTACTTCCCCGTGACGTTGTGAACGCGGGCTGAGGGGGTCTGGCCGCCGATCCCGGTGTGGGGTCTGTGGTGATTGTAGTGATGGAGCCAGGTC
>NZ_AUHZ01000021.1 GCF_000423445.1 Acidipropionibacterium thoenii DSM 20276
GTGTGCCGCCACACGTGCTCATCCACGCCGATCGTGGTCACCTTGTCGAACCGGTGCGGGTTGTTGATCAGCACCCGCTTAGCCTCGGCGAGCACCGCGTCGTTCGCTGTGTTCCAGCTGATGTCCAAGCCTTCGGCGATCCGGGCCACGGTGAGGTGGCGCACCACGATCCCTTCCAACGCCCACCGCAGCCCGCGGCGCGACAGTCGGGTCTTGGCCTCCGCGGCCCGGCTCGTGTCCTGGCGCCACACATGAGCGCAGTCGGCGCACCGGTACCGGCGCACGACCACCTCCAGCAGCGTCGGCCGCCACCCGAGCGGTTCGTGAGCGAGCCGACGCACCACCGTGTCCCGCAACACACCATGCTGGCCGCAGCGGTGGCACCAGTCGTCCGGCTCGACAACCTGACAAGCGATCACCGCCCGTCCAGGCTCGAGTCGTTGACCAACCGCAACCAGGCCCAGCTCGTCGAGCCGGCAGAAGGTGGTCAGGTCAGGGGTCGCGAAGGTAGCGTCAGGCACGTCGAGGTCTTCCCGATGGGTTGGTGTGAGAACCCCCATCCTCGGAAGACCTCGACCCCTACCCGGTGACCGACACGCCAGCCACCATCACACCCCCACTACACCGTGGATTGTGATGAGCCCGGATCCGCACCGGCGCGTTAAGTCATTGCAGCCGCTCTGGAGCGTGTGTTACGCTCCGATGCGGAGGGGGATTCATTACAGGGGGATGAATGATAGAGGTCTCTGGCCTTACGAAGAGGTATCGAGATACTGTCGCAGTTGACGATCTCAGTTTTACTGTCGAGGAGGGGGATCTGTTCGCCCTTCTCGGTGAGAATGGGGCGGGAAAGTCGACCACGATATCGTGTCTCACTACTCTTCTCGACTATGACTCTGGCGACATTTCGGTAGACGGACTGCGACGTCCAGATGACGATTACCGGATTCGGGAGCAGACCGGAGTCGTCTTTCAGCAGTCAGTCCTCGATCCTCTCCTCACCGCCAGGGAGAATCTTCATCTACGGGCAACGTTCTACGGGCTGGGGATGGACAGAGTCGACGAGCTGACCGAGATGATCGGTCTGGGCGAGTTCATCGACCGGCGCTACGGCGTCCTCTCCGGCGGCCAGAAGCGGCGGGTCGACATCGCCCGGTCCCTGCTGAACCGGCCGCGCACCCTCTTCCTCGACGAACCGACCGCCGGCCTGGACCCGGGCAGCCGCTCCCAGGTGTGGGAGTCGATCCAGGATCTGAGGGACGAGCTCGGGCTCACCATCGTCCTCACCACGCACTACATGCAGGAGACCGAGAGCGCCGACGACGTCCTCGTGCTGGACCACGGCAAGGTTCTCGCCCGTGGCACGCCGATCGCGCTGCGGGCAGCGCACTCCGCGGCCCGCCTGCTGCTGGCGCCGGCCCCTGGCCACCAGTACTCCGAACTGACCGACATCCTCCTCAGCAGGGTGCCGCAGGCCGACTGGCGGGTCGAGGGAGGATCGGTCGTGTCCACGGTGCCCGACTCGGCGACGGCCCTGGCGGTGCTCAAGGAGGCCGAGCACGCAATCGCGGACTTCCAGTTCATCCAGGGGTCGATGGACGACGTCTTCCTCAACCTCACAGAGGGCGGCGCAGCACCCGCCGCCCGCCGGGCCGAACCCGAGCCGGGTGCGGCAGAGCCGGTCGTGGGCGCCGAGGAGCACCCCGCCCGTCGGGCGGAGCCCGTCGAGGACGGGGGACCGCGATGAGGACGACCCTCTCCCTGGTGCACCGCAATCTGTCCATCTACTTCCGCGACCGGGCCGGGGTCTTTCTCTCGCTGCTCTCCGCGCTCATCCTGCTACTGCTCTACACGCTCTTCCTCGGCTCGCTCCAGATCGACAACATTCAGGATTCCCTGCCGGGCGCCTCGAAAGGCGACATCCGCGCATTCGTGGACTCGTGGGTGCTCGCCGGAATTGTGATGATCACCACATTCACCACCGGCTTCGGCGCGATGGGGGTCTTCGTGGATGATCGGGTCTTCGAGCGATTCAAGGACTTCCAGGTCGCCCCGATTCGTCGGCATCAGTTGATCCTCGGATACCAGGGTGCGGCATTCGTCGTCGCCAGCATCATGAGCCTCGCCATCCTGATCCTAGGCGGAGTGCTGCTCGTCATCATGCATTCCTCGCAGATCATCTCGTGGGTCGGCGTCCTGCAGGCTGTCGGATACGTTCTGCTGCTCTCCCTGGCATTTTCTGCACTGTCCTCGTTCATTCTCACATTCGTCGGTTCCTCGGCCGCCTACACGGCGGTCAGCACGATCGTCGGGACCCTTCTCGGGTTCCTTGCCGGCGCCTATCTTCCGGTCGGTCTGCTCTCCGGCCCGGTGCGCAACGCCATCAACTGTCTGCCCTTCTCGCCGGCGGCGATGCTCCTCCGTGAGCCCCTCGTCGGGCCCTCCCGCGATGTCCTGGCCGGAGGCGTCTCCCAGGCATCCACCGCCCTGGACAGCTACTACGGATTCACCCTGTCGGTCGGCTCGGCCACCCTCACCGCCCCCATCGCGATCATCGCTCTGGGGTGCATCGCCGTCATCTTCACCGTCCTCGGCTCACTGCGCATCGGGAGGGTGCTGAGATGAGCGCCGGAGCCCTTCACCTGTTCCCGGGCCAGGGGAGTCAGGCCAGGGGGATGGGAAGACGAGCCTTGGAGCACAGCCCGCAGGCCCGCCGCTTCGTCGAGGAGGCCTCCCGAGCCGTCGACCTGGACCTCGAGGAACTGTGCCTGCACGCCTCCCTGGAGGAGCTGACGCCCACCCAGGTTCAGCAGCCCGCCCTCACCGCGGCCGGGCTGGCCGACTGGATCGCCTTCGGGCCGCCGACCGCGGGGCCGGGGGACCGCTTCGCAGGCCACTCGATCGGCGCCCTGGCCGCTGCCGCGGCCTCCGGTTACCTCGATCTCGTCGAGGCGGTCCGGCTGGCCCGGCTGCGGGGCCGACTAATGTCCCAGGCCCCCGGCCGCGGCTCCATGCTGGCGGTGATCTCCTCCCGCAGCGAGTCCCAGGAGGCTCAGTTGGCCTGGGCGCGAACCCTGTCCGAGCAGCAGGGTCTGGACGTCGCGGCCGTCAACGGCCCCACCCAGATCGTCCTGTCGGGTGACCTCGACCGGGTGGAGGAGGCCGCACGCGCACTGCCCCATGCGACCGTGCTGCGGGTCAGCCACGGCTTCCACTCCCGTCTGATGGAGCCGGCCCAGCCGGAATGGACCGCCGCCCTCGACCGGACCGGGTTCGCCCACGGTTCGGGGTATGTCGGATGCACGACCGGTGTCACGGCCGGCAGCCCCCAGGACGTCAGGCGCGACCTCCGCGAGGGGTTGCGCCACACCATCCGGTGGGCCTTCGTGCTCGCCGCCACCGCGGACTGCACGCCGATCACCGTCTACGGCCCCGGCCGCACGATCGCCCGGCTCCAGCGGCCCTATCTCAGGGGAAGAACCATTCGGCTGGCAGGAGGAGGGGGACGATGACGCAGCAGTCCAGGCAACAGCAGCCGACGCAGCAGCAGCCCATCGCGCTGGTGGTCGGTGCCTCGCGGGGCATCGGGCGCGCCACCGCGATCGAGATGGCCGCCCACGGCTACCGGGTGGTCGGCTGGTACCGCTCCGACGCCGCCGCCGACGCCGAGGTGGCCCGGCAGATCGCCGACGACGGCGGGTGGTACCAGGGCCGCCGCACCGACATCACCGACCAGCAGCAGGTGCGCGAGGGCCTGAGCGACCTGCGCCGCACCGACGGATCCCTGCAGGCGGTCATCGTCAGCGCCGGCATCACCAGGGACGGTCTCGCCGGAACCATGAGCCTGGAGGCCTTCACCGGCGTCCTGCAGACCAACCTGGTCGGCTCCTTCCTGGTGGCCCGAGGAGCCCTCCGCGCGATGCGCAAGCACGGCGGCTCGATCGTCCTGATGTCGTCGACCTCGGGCATCCGCGGTCAGGCCGGCCAGACCAACTACGCCGCGAGCAAGGGAGGGGTGATTGCGATGACCCAGGCGCTGGCGAAGGAGGCCGCACCCCTGGGGATCCGCGTCAACAGCCTCGCCCCCGGATTCGTCGACACCGACATGTTCCGTGCGATGGACCCCAGGACCAGGGCCTCGGTGACCGACCACATCCCGCTGGGACGGGTCGGCCGACCGGCGGAGATCGCCCGCGCCGCGCGCTTCCTGGCCGGGCCCGACTCCTCCTACATCACCGGCCAGACCCTGGTGATCGACGGCGGGATGACCTCATGAGCCCGCCACCGGCCCCGGTACCGCGCACCCACCCTGTCAGCACCACCATGATGAAGGAATTCCATGCCGAGCCAACCTCAGCTTGATGCCGCGACCCGCCGCTTCGAGCTCAACACCTCACTGCGATCCCTGCTGCTGTCCGGGCTGGACCTGCCCGATGACCCCGAGCACGTCGACTTCGACGAGCCGCTGTTCGGCCGCGGCCTGGAACTGGACTCCCTCGACACCCTCGAGATCGTCAGCATCCTGGAGGAGGAGTTCGGGGTCCTGGTGAGCGACGAGGACCGCACCATCTTCGGCTCGATCAACAAGCTGGCCGATGTCATCGAAGCCGAGCAGCAATGACGCCGGCGTCCCCGTTGTGCTACTCCGCCGACCAGATCCATCGGATGCTGCCGCACGGCTACCCCTTCGTCCTGCTCGACGGGGTGGAGGACGTCGTGCCGGGAGTCAGCGGAACCGGGATCAAGAACATCACCATCTCGGACCCGGTGTTCAACGGGCACTTCCCCGGCCGGGCGATCTATCCCGGCGTCCTGCTCATCGAGATCTCCGGGCACACCTGCGGCATCGTCCAGCAGGCCGACGAGACGCCCGAGGAAGGCTCTCCTGAGGCTGCCGGAGGTGCACCGAGGCGGATCGGGGTGCTCGCCGGGGTGCGGAGATTCTCCTTCCACCACGTCATCACACCCGGCGACGTCGTGCGGTTCCGGGTCCGCCGCCGGGCAGTGCTGGCGGAGATGTTCGAGTACGCGGTGCGGGTCGAGGTCGGGTCCCGCCTCGCCGCCGAGGGCACGGTGGCCATCGCCATGCAGGCCGAGGCGCCGATCTGATGGCCGTCACCGTGAGGACCTACCAGGACGCCGACCTGCCCGGGCTCGCGGCTCTGCTGACGCGCAACTCCTACGGCCCGGCGGCTCATGGCCGCGATCTCGGCCCCGAGGATCTGGCGGGGGTGCTGCTGCAGCGCTGCGTCACCGACCTGCTGGTCGGCGAGGAGGACGGTCGGATCCTCGGCTGCCTGGCCTTCGGACTCGGCTCGGGACGCCGTGCCTGCGAGCCCGATGCGCGCTTCGCCGGGCTCTACGTGGTCGACCGCTCCCAGCGGAAGTCCCTGCTGCCCGGCCGGTTGTTCCGGGAGGGGTTCTCCCGGATGATGCACCAGGGAGAGGTGCGCACCCTGCGGCTGGAGGCCTCCCCGACCAACAGCCGGGCACTCGGCCTGTACGTGCGAGCCGGCTTCCGCGCCGCCCCCACCGCCCATGCCGACGAGGACGGCTACCTGGAACTGGTCACTCACCTGCCCGGGGTCATCGAGGACCTCTTCGGGGCGAACCGCGGCTACTCCCTCGACAATGCCTCCCGCAGCCTCGGCTGGGAGATGGTGAGGCTGGGCCGCAGCGCCGACTTCTCCACCGGGATGACGCTGCGCGACGGCCGCTGGGTGATCACCTATCCGATCACCGCCGGGCAGCTCGGCCTGGAGGTCGACGTCGACCTGGCCACCGGGACCGCACTGTCCTACCGACAGACGTCGGGGGAGCCGATCACCCTGCCGCCAGAGCGCCGGGCCGAGGAGGCCCCCGGCGCGGCGGTACTGCTCGACCAGACCCTGGACTGCGGGGCGCGGCTCCGGGTCGACGGGGCCGGCACGCTGCGCCTGACCGGGCGGAGCGGCCATGAGCTGGTGAGGGAGCGGTGGCCCGTGGAACTGGGCGTCGAGCCGCCGGCCGTCCGCCGCCAGGGCCATCGCCGCAGGGTCAGCGCCGCCCCGGTGGCCGGCCTGCCCGGAGCCTGGCGACTGACCGCGCAGGGGGACCCGATCACCCGCCTGCTGCGGATCCGCGGCGACCGGATCACCGTGGAGACCACCCCGGATCCGGACCGCAGGGCCGTCGTCACCCCATGGATCCGGACCCGGGTCGGCAGCCGGGCCCTGATGGTCGATGGACGCTGGCGCAGCGGGCCGCTGGTCTACGGACTGTGGCCCGAGGAGTGGACCGACTTCGAGGCGGCCTACTCCGGCTCCCCGGCGGCCGCCCTGTGGTGGACCGACGGCACCGACGCCGTCACCTCCACCTGGTCGGGGGCCGAGGGCCGTCCGGAGGGTCTGAGCGCACCACAGCTGGTCGGCGAGACGCCGGGCTGCACCGTGACCTACCGGTTGGAGGTGACCGCCGCCGGCGCGCCGCCGCAGGCTCTTCCGCTGCCGGGCGAGGCACCCATCAGACCGGTGGTGCTGCGCCGCCGGTCCGCCCCTCGCCGCGGGGCCGCGTCCGCCGCCACCGCCTTGCGCGCCGCCCGCGCCGATCCCTCCCCGGTGGCCCTGACGGCGGAGCGCAGCGACGGGGAGCGGGTCACGCTCCGCCACGGGGACCACGAGGTGATGCTCGCCGCGGCGACCGGTCTGGTGCGCTGGACCTTCCGCGGGACGCCGATCCTCACCGGCGGCTACCCGAACCGGGCCCCGCTCGGGGCCTACCGCAGCCATCGGGTCGCGATGTGGTGCGCCGCCACACCACCGCGAGGAGCCGACGACCAGGGCGTCGAGTGGATCGACGACGACGGCGAGGAGGTGCTGGAGTACCAGCCGCAGCCCGGCCTGCGGGGCTGGTCGCTGGCCGCCGCCGGGGAGCGCACCCTGCGGGTCGAGGCGCGTCTGGTGGACGACCCCGGCGGGCAACCCGGCGGCCGACCACGACGGGTCTTCGACGACGCGACGATCGTCCTCACCCCGCAGACCAGGCGGGGAGCCCCCCTCGCGGTGCGGGTGGCAGGGCGGCTGTGGCGGGTGGAGAACGCCGGGCTGCCGTGGCGGTGCAGCGTCGAGGCCGCCGCCGTGGAGCTGGACTCCGGGCTCGCCCTGGTGCTGTCCGGGGTGCACGGCCAGGACGCCGAGATCTTCATCCGCCGACTCGACGACGGGGTGGTGCTGTCGGTACTGGCCGCCGGTGGCCTGGTCGGCGTGGACCTCACGGTGACCGACTCGCTGACCCAGGCCGAGCGGGCACTGTCGACGACCGGAGGCGACCATGGGTGAGCGACTCCTCATCGTCTCGCCCAGCGCGCACTCACTGGGCGAGCTCGCCAATGCGATGGTGATGGCCGCACAGCTGCCGGACCGCCCGATCACCGTGATGACCTCCGCTGGGTACGCCGACTATGCGCGGGGTGCCGGCCTGAGCGTGAGGGAACTGCCGCGCGGACGCCGGGCGGCCGAGGTCGTCGGCAGAGCCGTCGCCGAACCCGACCTGGCGGCCGTCATCCTGGCCGACCATCACCTCACCGCGCTGGAGAGGGTGCACTTCACGGTGGCGGATCTGATCGGTCCGGCGCCGCTGATCTGCGTGGACTCGCTGTGCCTGGGACCGGAGGGTCGCAGGCTGGAGCTCGCCATCTCCCAGCACTCGATCAGCCCCCAGATGCGCCACTGGTTCCCCCTGGAGGTGCACACCGAGACCCTCCCTGGGGAGGCGACCCTGCTGCGCCCGGTCCCGGTGGCCGGCGGTGCACCGGGAGGGCTCGCCTTCGATCTCTACGGGACGACCCTGCGGCCGCGCCACGGACGGGAGCAGACGAGGGAGTCCCTGGGGATCGCCGCCGACCGGACGGTCATCGTGACGGCGATGTCGAACTGGGCGGTGCGCGCCATGACCAAGCCCCACGAGGCCTCCCCGACCCGCGACCGTGACGAGTACCTGCGGTTGAGGACCCGGTGGCTGGTCGAACTGGCCGTTCGGCTGGACCGCCGGATCACCCTTGTCAGCCTCGGTGCCACCGGCGACCCCGGAACGATCAGACCGGCCGAGGGGGCGGGACGCGTCGAACTGGTCAACCTGCCCGGGCTCGCGATGGAGGAGTTCACCGATCTGGTCGCCGCGGCCGACCTCTATCTGTGCGACAACCTCACCTCCGGGGCGATGGCCCGGGCCGCGCTGCTCGGCACGCCGGTGGTGGCGCTGACCAATGAGGCCGGCGTCTGGGACGGCTCCGACTTCGTGCAGGGGTGGCGCGCCGAGATGGAGCGGGTCTTCCCCCACTTCGACTTCCGCTACCTCGTCAACCCCTTCGGCTGGGTGCGGGAGCTGGATCCGCTGCGCACCGACAATCCCTATCTGGACGCGGTGGTGCGGGCCCCGGCGTACTCCCTGGAGCAGCAGGTGCGGATCTGCACCGAGGCCTTGGACAGCGCCGAGCGCCCGGCCCGCGACGCCCTGGTCGAGCGGGTGGGCACCCTGCCGAAGGTGCCGGCGGCCCTCGAGCGGGCCCTTGACCCACGGGGGCCGTCGACGGCGGATCCCCATCACTGCGGACAGCAAGGAAGACAACATGTTGAGCATCGCTGAGAGCTACGACGCCATCCGAAACCAGGCGGCGGTCATCGAGCGGCCCGGCGCCGCGGTGATCCGCGTCACCGGACCCGACCGTGCCGCCGTGGTGGGTCGACTACTGGCCCGGTCCACCGAGTTCGTCGCCGTCGACAGCTGTGTCGACTCACTCCTCCTCGGCCCCGACGGGCAGGTGAAAGGCCTTGCCACGGCCTTGATCGGAACTGAGACGATCTGGCTGGTGAGCGATGCCGAGGCCGACTGGATCGACCTGTTGAGCGACGCGGCCGAGGGCCTGGAGGCGGTCGCCGAGGTCGCCCCCGAGCTGCGGGCACTCCATGTCGAGGGGCCCAGGTCGTGGCAGGTGGCCGGCGACTACACCGGCGACACCCCGATCGAGGATCTGCTGCTCGGCGAGCTGGTCACCACCCGCGCCGACGGGGAGCAGATCCTGGTCGCCCGGTCCGGTTCGACCGCGGAGTTCGGCTACCTGCTGGTGCTGCCCGAAGGGGGCCTGCGCGACGAGGTCGTCGCGGCGGCGGAGCGACTCGGGGGCGGGCTCATCGACCCCGAGGTGCTGCCACTGGTGCACATCGAGACCAATCATCCGGTGCTTCCCCAGCAGACCAGAGACTGCACGGTGCTGGAGGCCGGGCTCGGCTGGTTCATCTCCTTCGACCGATCCGACGAGTTCATCGGGGACCAGGTCTGCCAGCTGCCGGCCCCGCACCGCCGGGTGGTGGCCGCCCAACTGGACGGCGAGCCGCCCAGTCTGGACGCGGAGGTCCGCGACGGGGACGTCATCGTGGGGCGGGTCCAGGTGGTGGCACCGCGGGCGGACCGACCGCAGAGTCTGGTGCTGCTGCTCCTCGAGGATCCCTACGGGGTGCCCGGCCTGGACCTGACGGTCGACGGCCGGCCGGCGCACACCCTCTCGCGTCCGGTGATCAGGCCCCGCTCCTGGACGATGAGCATCGGGGATGAGTCGGCATGAGTGTCGCGATCACCGGCTACGGCATGATCTCCGCGGTCGGCGACGACGCCCCCCGGTCCTGGCAGACGCTGGTCCGGGGCAGCAGCGGCATCGGGGAGAACACCATCGTGCCGCGCAGCGGCGTGATGAGCGATCGCGCCGGTCAGGTCCGGTCGATGCCGGAGCCTCCTCGCCCGAGAGTGGACCGCTGCCTGCGGCTGGGAGCCCGTGCGCTCGCCGAGGCGATCGACCGCTCGGGGATCGAGGAGGCCGGCTACCGTCGCGACCGGATCGGGCTGTGCGTCGGAACCTCCCTGGGGGCGGCCCGACAGGGGGAGCGGTTCCAGCGCGCCTGGCTCGAGAGGGGACTCGGCCATGCCCACCGCCGCGACCTGGTCGAGTACCCGCTCCACGCCGTGGCGGACTCGCTGGCGGCGCGGTTCGACCTCGGCGGTCCACGACTGGTGCACTCGAACGCCTGCGCGGCAGGGGCGGTGGCGATCGTCAACGGTTTCGAACTGCTGCGCGACGGCCTGGCGGACGCCGTGATCGCCGGAGGGCTCGACCCGCTGGCCTACCTCTCCTTCGGCGGCTTCTCCAGTCTCGGTGTGCTCAGCACCTTGAACTGCGCCCCCTACACGCGCAGCGACGGGATCACCCTCGGCGAGGGAGCCGGATTCCTGGTGCTGGAGCGCCGCCAAGCGGCCGAGCGGCGCGGTGCGCGGGTCGTCGCGCAGATCCTCGGCTACGGCCTGAGCGCCGATGCCTACCATCCGACGGCCCCCGATCCGCGGGGGCGCGGGGCACTGGCGGCGATGACCCAGGCGCTGGCGATGGCCGGGCTCGACCCCGCCCAGGTGGATTACGTCAACGGCCACGGCACCGGGACCCCGGCCAACGATGCCGGCGAGATGAGGACGATCCGCGCCCTCAGCCCGGGGCGGGTGCCGATGAGCTCCACCAAATCGATGATCGGCCACACCCTGGGGGCGGCCGGTGCGATCGAGGCGGTGGTCTCGGTGATGACGATCGAGCACGCCACGATGCACCCCACCTTCGTGCCCGCCGACCAGCCTGCGCAGGACAGCCTGGCGGCCCTGGAGAAGGAGGGCCGGATCGACATCGTCGCCTCCCGGGCGCGTCCCGGCGACATCGGGGTCGTGCTGTCCAACTCCTTCGCCTTCGGTGGCAACAACGCCACCCTGGCGCTCGGATCCCCCGCTGCGACGGCGACGCCGGGTCCGGTCGCCCCACGAGGCAGCGTCGCTGTGACCGGGATCGCCTCGCTGGCCGGGGCCCTGCCGTCGGCCGAGGCGATCGGGGAGGCAGTCGAGGAGGATCGCGACCCGCTCACCGAACAGGCCGTGCTCGACGGGGGCAGGACCTTCCCGGTGGCCAGGGCCGCCCCGGACTCGCTGCGGGCCCGGCTGAACCCCAGGGCGGTGCGTCGGCTGGACCGGTTGGGTCTGCTCGCCGCGCACACCGTGGACCGACTCATCCGCCAGACGGGAATCGCCAAGACCCAGCTGCGCGACTGCGGCCTCATCCTGGCCACCTCCACCGGCCCGCTGGAGACCATCCAGCGATTCCAGGGCGGGCTGGTGACCCGGGGGGAGGGGGACAGCAAGCTGTTCCCCAATACCGTCATGAACGCTGCCGCCGGTCATGTCGGCATGCTGTTCGGGATGCACGGACCGACCGCCACGATCTGCTCGGGATGGACAAGCGGCGTCTCCGCCCTCCATCTGGCCCAGCAGACCATCCGCAACGGTGCCTGTCCCCGGGCCATCGTGGTCGGCGTCGACGAGGCCTGCGACGCCGTGCTGACCGGGTACTCCCTCTTTCCGGGGTTCCTGGCCGGCGGGGCGGCCCGCCCCGGTGAGGACACCGGGATCCTCATCGCCGAGGCCGGTGCGGCGGTGCTGCTGGAGTCTGTGGCCGAGGATGGGGCTGCCGCCGGAGTGGAGGGCTGCGAGGGGGACCACCGCGACGGATCGACCGGCCGCGGCCCGCTGGCACGGATCTGCGGGTTCGGCATGGCGGGCAGCCGGGCCGGAGCAGGCCGGATGGGGGATCCGCAGGACTGCCTGGCCGCCTACCGGGCAGCACTCGACCAGGCGGGCATCGGCCCGGAATCCCTCGCAGTGGTGGTCAGCGCAGCCGACGGCCTCGGCGGCCTCGACCGAGTGGAGAGCCGTGCCCTGGCACTGCTCGGCCTGGCCGGGAGCACCCGCATCCTCACTCCGAAGAGGAACACCGGCGAGACCCAGTCGGCGGCTCCGCTGATCGGCGTCGGACTGGCCGCCTGCCAAGCTGCCGGCGGCTATGCACTGGTGAGTGGAGTGGGGATCGGAGGCTCCTATCAGAGCCTCGTCATCCATGCCTGAGACGCAGGCGGTTGATCTGGTCGGGCGGCGGATGCCCGGCAGGGTGCTGCGCGGGGCGGGCAGACGCGGGCTGCGCGCCTGGAATCGGTCGCAGCCCTGCTGCCCGGAGCCGAGGCTGGACATCGGGCCGGACGGCCGGATGAGGTGCGGCGGATGCGGGATGTGGTGCTCGGCCAGTCATTCCCGCGACCGGCTGGTGCTGGCCCGCTCGATGGGGCCGATCGGCGTCGACGTCCAGGTCCGGGTCAACAGGCTCCGGGCGATGCGCGTGCTGGCGGAGGTGGCGCAGCTGGAAGCGGCAGGGGTCGGCGTCGAGCAGTGGGCCCTCGCCGAGGCGACTCTCAAGGCCGCTGGCCGGGCGGGATCTGTTCCGGGTCGCGGCGAACTGACGCTGCCGGCGGCCCCGACCAGCCGCGCCCTGCCCGACGAGCCCTTCCGATTGCGGATCGAGGCGGTGGGGGCCGAGTCGGTGGGGATGCCGGGAGTCGTGGGGCGCGCGGAGCAGTTCACCTGGGGGGCCGGGTTCGTGATCGCCCTCGTGCACATCTGAGGGGGCGTACCGGGCGGCCCGTGGCCGTCCGTGGCGGTCCGTGGCCGGATGCGGGTCATGGTGGTGGTCGACCGGCTGCGCAGATCACTCCGCAGACGGGGGTATCTGCACTCACAGCTGCACGAACCCCTGTCTGCGGAGCATTGTGCGCACTCGCGATCTCGACCGTGAGTGTCACGCAGCCGTTTCACCCAGGAATCCAACGGAACGTGTGAAGAAAACGCGCGAAATTTCACACGTTCCGTCGACATGTCACCTGCTGTGACATGTCGTGGCGTCAGGTCGCCCGAGACTGCGGCGGATCCTGGTTCGACGACGAACCAGGATCCGCCACCACCTCAGCGGGACCTCATCTGACCGTGCTCCCAGGGCCCCGGCCGGCCGCAGAGTCGCTACTTCAGCTCCGCCGCCCGTTGCGAGGCCGCGATGACCGCCTCGATGAGGCCCGACCGGACCCCGGCCCGCTCGATCGCCCTGACCCCCTCGATGGTTGTCCCGGCGGGGGAACACACCGCATCCTTCAGATCCCCGGGCCCCAGATCGGTCTCGAGCATCAGTTGAGCACTGCCCAGCAGCGACTGCAGCACCAGTCGCCGGGCCACCGGCCGCTTCAACCCCTGCTGCACCCCGCCGTCGGCCAGCGCGTCGACGATGATCGCCGCATAGGCCGGGATCCCTCCCGACAGCCCGGTGACGGCATCCATCAGCTTCTCGGGCACCCACTCGACCAGCCCGATCGTCGAGAACCAGTTCTGGATCGTGGCCTTCTCGGCATCGGTCACGGTGGTCGCCTCCGACAGCCCGAAGGCTCCAGCAGCGACCCGGGCCGGGGTGTTCGGCATCACGCGCAGCACCCGGGCGCTCTCGGGAAGGTGGGCGGACAACGTCTCCACGTCCCAGCCGGCGACGATCGAGACGACGGCCTTGTCGGCCAGCCCGGCACCGGCCTGCTCGAGCACCGTCGGGGCGTCCTGGGGCTTGACCGACAGCAGCACGATGTCGCAGCCCGCGCACAACTCGGCGACGCTTCCGGCGGTGGCGATGCCCGCCTCCCTGGCGTGCCCACGGGCATCCGGGGAGAGGTCCCAGGCGGTCACCTGACCGGCTTCCAGGGCTCCGTTGGCGACCAGGACGGAGCCGATCGCTCCGCCCATCTGGCCGAATCCGATGATGCCGAGACGGTGGTTCATGGGGTGTCCTTTCGGGGGATCAGCGCAGCTCGAGGGGGCCGCTGGGGGTCTGGAGAGAGGCCGTGATGGTGGGCGCCAGCCCGAATCGGATCGGCGGCGGATCCGTCACGCCGAGCCCTGTCAGGGCGTCCTCGAGGGCCTCCGGGTCGGGGGTCTCGAAGCTCAGGCCCAGCAGCCGGATCTCGTCGAGGGCCGGATTGCTGGCGGGATGGGCAGTCGCCCCCCAGTCGATGAGGAAGGGCTGCAGCCCGCCCAGTGGCAGGGCCGGGTTCATGGAGACCCGCCATCTCAGCAGGGAGCCGTCGGGGGCGGTTCGCGACCATGCCTCGACGGTGCCGACCGCCACCCCACCGGCGGCCGCCTCGGCCGCCGTCGCCTCGATGTCGGCCGGGTGCATCGCCCAGGTCACCAGGGCCGGCCGCGGATCGGGTCCACGGCGTCCCACCCCGAACATGGTGGCCTCCGGCGCCACGTCGGGCTGGGACTCGTCGAGCCCCAGCAGTTCGAGGTAGGAGGGGTTGCCGGCGGTGCTGACGGCCTCGGAGTCCAGCCGCACCAGGTAGTTCTTGGTGCCCATCCCCGGGTGGCTGCCTCCGAAGACGGGGGTGACGCCGGTGACCCGGGCGAACTCGCCGACGTAGTCGTCGATGTGGGGGACGAGCAGGACGAGATGATCGAGCGGAATGGTGATGGTGGTCTCCTTCGGGTCTGGACCGATTATCGCGCCCCGGGCGGTGGCGGCGGTGACGCCGGGCGAGTCTGGGTTGTGAAGGAGCCGGGGAGTTTGTGGCGGATCTTGGTTCGTCTACGCACCAGGATCCGCCAATGTCTCGGCAGCCACGGTCAGCCGAGTCCAGGCCTACTGCCATCTACTCCAAGGTTCTTGGAGTAGATGGCAGTTCGGCTCAGGAGGTGGCGAAAGTGACCCCACAGGCGGTTCAGTGACCCTCCCGGCAGCGTCAGACAGCGTCACTCGAATACCTACTCGAACACATTGCTCCAGTAGATACTCGAGTAGCGGGACCAGCGTCGGCAGATCGAACGCAGCCGAACTCAGTTGCGCTCGACCGGCTGACGCTGGGCCCGCTGACGGGGAAGGCTGACCCGAGCAAGTCAGGGCCCGATAGGCGTGGCGTCAGATCAGCCAGAGCCCCCCGATGAGGGCGAAGCCGACGAGTCCGCACACAGTGGTCAGTACGGTCCATGTCCTCAGACCGTCTGCGACGCACAGTCCGGTGTACTTGGTGACGATCCAGAACCCGCCATCATTGATGTGCGACAAGCCCAGCGAGCCGAACCCGATCGCCAGCGCGATGAGCGCGGTGTGGAAGGCATCGAATCCGCCCTGGGCCACCGAGCTGGCGAGCAACCCGGCAGTCGTGAGGATCGCGACGGTCGCCGAGCCCTGGCTGCCACGCAACGCCAGTGAGATCACAAAGGCCGCGACGATCAACGGCAGGTGAGCCGAGATCAGCACACCCGCCAGGGCCTTGCCGATCCCGCTGGCCACCAGAACTGACGCGAAGACCCCACCGGCACCTGCGACGAATACCACGACGGCGACATTGGGCAGTGCGTCGTCGATGATGTGTCCCCGCTTCGAGAGGCTCCAGTGGTGCTGACGGCCGAGCGTCAGGTATGCGAGCAGCACGGCCACCAGGAGCGCCACCAAGGGGGCACCCACCAGGCTCAGGATGGAGTGCGCCAGCGTTCCCTCGCGCACCAGCATCTTGCCGACCGTGCCGATGAGGATCTGGATGACCGGAGCCAGGATGAGGAACAGCACGAGTCCAGGCCCGGTGGGGTTGTCCACAGCTTCCGACTCAGCGGTCTCGGAGACCTCCTCCTCCCCGGTGGGCGGCATGCCGATCGGGGTGTTCCCGAGCACGATGTCGTCAATCGGGATCTTCTTCGAGACGAAATATCCGACAGCCACGACCACGGCACAGACCGGGATGCCGATGAGGATCATCAGGCCCGGCTGGGCACCGAGGGTGGCGGCCGCGGCGGTGGGTCCCGGATGGGGCGGAATCGCGACGTGGACGGTGAGGATCGCAGCGCCGACAGGCAGGGCGATCTTCAGCAGCTTGGTGCGGGTGACGAATGCCAGGCTGAAGACGATCGGAGCCAGGATGATGAAACCGACCTCGAAAAAGATCGGGATCCCCACCAGGAATGCCACGGCCGTCACAGCGATCGCCACACGCTTCTTCCCGAGCACATCGGTGAACTTCCGGGCCAGCGTGTTGGCGCCGTCGGCTCCCTCGATGAGGGAGCCGAGCATGGCGCCCAGGGCCACCACAGTGGCCACCGACCCGAGGGTGTTCCCCATCCCCTTGGTCATCGTGTCGGCGATATCGGCCAGTGGGATTCCGGTGGCGATCGCCAGCAGCAGGGACACCATCATGAGCGCCACGAAGGCGCTCATCTTCAGCTTGATGACCAGGAACAGCAGCAGGGCGATCGCCAGCAGTGCGAGGGTGAGCAGTACGCCCGTCGACATCGTCACTCGCCCTTGCCAGCGCGATCCGGGGCGACGACGGTGATCACCGAGGAGTCGTCATGGGCGGCCAGTCCGCGAGTCGCGCCCTGGATGTAGAGCTGCTCGGCCGCGGCGGCCACCGGGGTGGACAGACCCACCGACTTCGCAGCAGCGGTCACCAGCCCCATGTCCTTGACGAAGATGTCGAGCCGGCTGCGGACCTCGACCTCGTCCTCGTCGTAGGCGTGAAGCATCCGCGGGCCGCGGTCGCCCAGCATGAAGGACTCCGCAGCCCCAGACATCAGTGCTGAGAGAGACTGCTCCAGGTCCAGGCCCAGGGATCGTGCCAGGGCCAGTGCCTCGCCGGCCGCGGCGATGTGCACCCCGCACAGCAGCTGGTTGACGGTCTTCATCGCCTGCCCGGCACCGGGCTCATTCCCGACCCGGACGAGGGTGGACGCCATCGAGTCCAGAACGTCCTTGACCGAGTCCCATACCGTGTCCTCGGCTCCCACGACAACCAGCAGGTCTCCCTTTCCGGCGCGCACTGCACCGCCGGAGACCGGTGCGTCGACCAGCCCCAGGCCCATCTGCGACAGCTTGGTGGCGGCCTCCTTGACGGCGTCCATCCCCACGGTGGAGGTCAGCAGCACGGTGGCGCCCGGCTTCATCGCGGTGGCGACGCCGGTCGGGCTGAACAGCACCTGCTCCAGCTGGGCGGGGTTGCGCACCGCCAGCAGGACGACGTCGGCCCCCTCGGCCGCCTCGCGGGCGGTGGCGGCTGCGGTGACTCCCTCGGCGGTGGCCAGCCGGGTGCGCTCGGGGTTGATGTCATAGCCGGTGACGGTGAACGACTTCTGCAGCCAGGTGGACATCGGCAGCCCCATGGCGCCCAAACCGAGAATGGCGATAGTGGTGGTCATGATTGATCTCCTTTGATCGTGTGATGGCGCATCGGATGACGCGTCGAAAGATGGTGATGAATGAGGGTGGAGAGGCTTCAGAGGGTTGACTGGAGCTTCTCGACGACCTCGGCCAGCGAGTCGTCGGAGCCGACGTTGCCGGCGAAGACGATGTAGGGGATGCCCCGGGCCGGACCGTCGGCGGGCTGCCACATCGAGACGATGCCCGGCAGCATCGGCCCGCGCACCGTGGCGTGCCGGATCCCCAGCCCCTTGGAGGCGACGTCGGAGGAGGTGATCCCTCCTTTGGCGATGACGAATCGCGGCGCTCGTGCGGCGAGGGCCTGCGCGACAGTACTCACCAGGGCCGCGGAGACGTCGCGGGCGATCCGTAGGGAGTCGTCGGCGTCGGCGCCGGTGACCACCTGCCTACTGGTTTGGATCACGACGGATCCCCTCAGCAGTTCGCGGGCGGCCCTCGCCACGATCTGGTGCAGATGGGCCTCGCGCTGGTCGGGGTCGAGCACGGTGGGGACGTCGATCGTGAGGGTGGTGATGGCCAGCCTCTCGCGCAGGGCGTCCAGCTGGCGGCCGGTCACCCCTACATGCGAGCCGACCACGATGAGACCGCCGGCGGCATCCGAGGCGACTGCGTCGGGTGCGGGGCGCGACTGCTCGGCAGTCAACGGAGGGTGGACTTGCTGCCCGATCCGGGCCCGCACGAAGGGTGGCCCGACGCGGTAGATGAAGGCTTGGCCGCCCTCCTCGGCACGCGCCAAGGCCAGCGAGAACAGCCTCAGGTCGTTCTCCTCGACGCAGTCCACCACGATCGGCTGGCGGTCGTGGGCATGGCGCAGCGTCGTCACGACGGCTTCCTGGTCGGTGCGGATCTGAGCCAGCGTGACCCGCAGCACGGTGTCGGCGGGCCGCTGTCCGGACGACTTCTCGGCGACCCAGTCGGGAAGGTAGGAGGAGCGGTAACCGAAGGTCGCATCCTGGGCGAACTCGGTCTGGCCGACCGGCATATAACCATCGGCCGGGCTACCTGCGTAGTGGGTCGAGTCGACGGTGATCCGGCCGGCGTCGGGGAAGGCCGGCACGATGATGACACCGTCGACCCGCTGTCCGGCACCGGTGAGTTCGGAGGCGATGACGTCGGGCTCCAGCGGGAAGTGTCCCCTCAGGGTCGAGTCCGAGCGGGAGACGAAGGCCACCGTCCGGTCGGTCCGGCGGGCGGCCTCCAGACCATTGGTGACCACCTCCCGATTGACGCGCTCGGCGTCGGCCGGCGAGAGGCTGCGCGAGTTCGTCATGACGTAGACGGCCCGCGCTCCGGTGGACAACGCCCATGCCAGGTCGTCGACCTGCCAGGCGGTGATGACCGGGAGGTCGGCGACTGACTGGGTGCCGGTGGGGTCGTCGTCTAGGACGAGCAGCACCGGGCAGCCAGTGCGTGCGACCACCTCGGCCTCGACGTCGCGGCCCCTGGGAAGATTCGCGGTGAGTTGCTCCAATGAGAGCGGGTCCATAGTCACTCCTATGTGATCAGACCTCTGATGACTGGCTGTGACCATAGTCCTCTGATGACTTGACCGCAAGGCGGCGGGCCGACGATCGTCGGCCCCCGGGTCGGCGATCAGGAATCAGCTGTGTGAGCCGACACGTAGGTGGTGATGTCGTGGGCCGTCTGGTCCATGTGCGCCGACATTGCAGACCTGGCGGCCTCCACGTCACCATCACGGATGGCCTCGACAATTGCATCGTGGTGCACCATCGCGTGCACCCGCACGTCGTGGTGTGTCGAGGTGTCGGTGCGACCGGCCAGCAGGGCGACACGCAGCGGATCGAAGACAGTGGTGAGGAAGGGATTCCCGGAGGCCTGGAGGATGCGGTCGTGGAAGGCCAGATCCCCGCGCACGGTGGCGACCACGTCCTCGGCGTCGTGATCACTGCGGTACTGGGCCAGGATCCCTTCCAGGGCGTCAAGATCCTCGGCGCTGTGCCGTTCGGCGGCCAGCCCGCTGGCGCCGACCTCGATCATCCGGCGAATCTCGACCAGTTCGAGGGCGATGTCGAGCGGACTGGAGGTTTTCGCCTGCAGGGCGATCATGCTGCCCAGGTCGGTCCACTGGCCGGGCGGATTGACGAAGGTGCCCCGGCCATGGATAGGCCGCAGCACTCCGCGATCGGTGAGGACCCGCACGGCCTCGCGAAGGGTCAGCCGGGAGACATCAAGACTCTGGGCGAGCGCGGTCTCGGCTGGCAACGCCTGCCCGACCTTGACCGAGCCGTTCACCACGGCGTCGAGCAGGCCAGTCACGGTTGCCTCAACTCTGCTCTGCGCCATCTCTCCCCTCCACCCTCACCGCTCCCGCTGATCACACGGCGCGCTTGGCACCCGGGGTCTGCTTGTCGCCCCAGAGTCGACTGCACCCCCGCTCCCGCGAGCAGCGTTCGATCGGATTCTAGGGGAACGGTGAGGGTCCCGGTGTCACTCCTGGAGCCAAGCCATCGCGTTTACCTGAGCTGAGTCGACCCCCTTGACCCGTAGCGGCCCCAGCGTGAGTGACTTGATGGGCCGGTCGCCTAGGGGCGCCAGGGTCATGTCCTCGATCCCGGTGATGATGTGGTCGGTGTAGTTGCCCAGCAGCCACCGGTGGGCCTCGACGCCGTAGTCATTGGAGGGTGAACCGATCGACAGCCAGTCCATGCCGATGCAGCACAGGTCCTCGAACTCCTCGGCCAACCAACGGCACAGGTCCGGGTGGAGGCTGACTCCTTCCTACTCATAGGTGTGGGGATCGGTGAACTTGTACTTCTCGAAGCCGGTGCGGATCAGCAGCAGCCGCTTGCCTCGCAGCTGGTCGGCGAAGGGCTCCAGGTCGGCCTTGGTGACCACCGATCTCGGGACCCCGCGCTGGGGGACTTCGGCGACCAGCACCTCGTCTCCGGTATAGGCGAAGGTCTCGATGGGCAGGGTCTCGAAATCAGCCCCCTCGGGGTTGAAGTGGTGCGGGCCGTCCATGTGGGTCCCGAAGTGGTTGGGGAGGTGGATGATCTTGGAGTTGAAGGGTTTGCCGGTCTCGGAGATGACCGAGTCCTGTTCGACGGCGATGACCGGTTCGCCCGGGTAAGCATTGTCCTTGGGATCGAGCAGGTACGACAGATAGACGAACATCCTTGTTCTCCTTTGTTTTGAGGGTGTGCCGAGGCCGCAACTATGCGACGCCGGGTGTCGTCAGCGTAATCAGACATCTGATGACGTGGCAAGGAGTCATCCCGTAGGAGTGGGCGGGTCTCTCGGGGGGCGTGTTCCGGGACCTGTCCTGGGGTCTGCGCACGGCCCTGGAGCGCTCTGTGAGGGGGTTAGATCAGCTCTGGGTACGCGCTCCGATGCCTTGACGGGGCATCCAAATCACTACGAGGCAACTTCCGCATTCCGGAGGCTTCGTCGGGGACGCGAGGTCCGGGCGTTCCATCTGCCGTCGCGGTACTCGACCTCGATCGGGTAGTCGAAGGTGGCCGTGACATTGGCGCTGGTGAGCACCTCGGGCGCCGGTCCCGAGGCCACCACCCGGCCGTCGGCCAGCAGCAGCGCATGGGTCGTGGTGGCCGGCAGCTCCTCGAGGTGGTGGGTCACCAGCATCGAGCTGAGATCGGGGCGGGTCTCGGCGAGCAGGTCGATGGTGTCGAGCAGCTGTTCGCGGGCGGCGACGTCCAGCCCGGTGGTGGGCTCGTCCATCAGCAGCAGCGCCGGGTCGCAGATCAGCGCCCGGGCCACCAGGGCGCGCCCTCGCTCTCCCTGGGACAGGGTCTGCCAGCGGTCGTCCGCGATCCTGGCCAGACCCAGCGTCTCGATGAGCTCGTCGGCTCTCGCCAGCTCCTCGGCGCCGGGCCGCCAGCGCATCACGGGTGCGACGGTGCCGGTGATGCCGGTCAGCACCACCTCGCGGACGGTCGTGCCGGGACGCACCGGATGTCGGGGGTTGACGTGGCCGATGTGGCGTCTCAGCGCCTGCAGTTCCACCCGGCCGAGCTGGTGTCCGAGCACCCGGACGATTCCCGAGGTGGGATGCGTCACGGCTCCGCAGAATCCCAGAATGGTGGACTTCCCGGCGCCGTTGGCGCCCAGCATCACCCATCTCTCGCCGCGGCTCACCCGCAACGACACCCCGTGCAGGATCTCCTTGTTCTCGCGGCGGAAGGTCACGTCATCCAGGCTCAGGACGGTGGGGGAGGAGATGTCGAGCGGCATGGGAGTCCTTCGGGTCAGCTGCGGAACCATCCCAAGACTAGGGACTCCGTCGCCGGCTCGTCGCCCATCGACCGCGGATCATGCTGAAGGGGCTCGGCTCCGCTCAGAGGTCCCAGCCGATCGCTGCTGGCGCCGGTGCGGCTGCGCGGGCGTCCTGATCCAGACCGTCGAGGAAGCTGAAGCGGCGTCGCATCGACTGGTCGTCGACGGAGTCGCTGAGGCCGTGCCACCAGGCGCCGATCTCGGCCCAACCCGGGCACCCCATCGACCCGGTGAGGCCGCGCACCGCCAGGCTGGAGACCAGGCAGGCCAGGTCCAGACGCTGCGCCAGTGGCCAACCGGCCAGGCTCGCCCAGGTGAAGGCGGCATCGAAGACATCCCCGGCCCCGGTGGCATCGATCACTGATTCGGCCGGCACTAGGACTGCCTCGGCGTGAACCTCCTCGCCCGAACCGGAGTCCACCGCCCAGGCCCCCGACAACCCATCGGTGACCACGATCACCGGCACCCGCTCGGCCAACGCCCGGGCCGCCGAACGCGCCGAGTCGCGCCGGGTCAGCCCGCAGGCCTCCACGGCATTGGGGAGGAAAGCGGAGCAGACCGCCAGCTCCGCCAGCACCCCGCGATCCCACCGGCCGGTCTCGTCGAAACCGATATCGGCGATCACCGCGGTGCCCGCGGCGGCGGCCGCCCGGGTCCAGTCCGCGCCCTCCCCGGCGTGGAGCTGACCCAGATCGACCAGGGCGGCTCGCGGACAGGCTGCGCCGGCCAGCAGCTCGTCGGTGGTGACCGGGGCGGGTTTCTGATGGGTGAACATCCGTCGGTCCCCGGCATGGGTCACCGAGACGGTGACCGGCGTGGTCCAGTCCGGGCAGATCCGGCAGGCCGACACATCGATCCCCTCGGCCGCCAGCACCGACAGACAGAACCGGCCGGCCATGTCGTGGCCCAGTACGGTCGCCAGGCCGGTCCGCAGCCCCAGTCGGGCGCAGGCCACCGCGAGGTTGGCGACCCCACCGGGAGCGGTGGCCATCGTCTCGGCGCGGATCTCCTCGCCATTGGCCGGGATCCGTGGCAGGCCGGTCATCACCAGGTCCCAGAAGACGCTGCCGGTAAGGATCACGTCGGCCGCAGTGCCGGGCAGTGAGGGGGTATCGGGGTGTCCGGGCGTGCCGGGCAGTGCTGAGGCATTGGGCCGTGCTGAGGTGCCGGAGGAAGCGGGGACGGTGGTGCCCGCCGGACCGGCCGGGGTCGGGTCAACCCATTCGGGACAGATCACCCACCGCATTGTGCCCTGATCCTCATCATGACCACTCGAATCGGCCCGGACATCGCCGATCCCTGCCGGTCACGGCTCCAGACGTGCGCAGATTGCTCCCCAGACGGGGGTTCCTGCACTCTCAGCTGCACGAACCCCGGTCTGGGGAGCAATCTGCGCACCCCCTCGGTCCTCACCCCTCGGTTTTCACCCCGGCAAGGGGCACGGACCCACGGCCCCGCGCATCTCACCCCAGCGGGCGGCACGGCCTCACGGCCCCGGGCGTCACACGCCGGCCGGCACCTGACCCCACACCGCGCTCTCCAACCCCAGGGCCTGCCCCACCGGGGCACTGAACAGCTGCCCCTCACTGGTGGTCAGCCCGCGGGCCAGATCGGTCCGGGCCGCAAGTGCCTCTCGCCAGCCGGCATCGGCCAGCAGGGTGGCGTACTTCAAGGTGGCATTGGTGAGCGCATGGGTGGCGGTGTGGGGGACCGCGCCGGGCATATTGGCCACGCAGTAGAACACCGTGTCGGCGACCCGGAAGGTCGGGTCGGCATGGGTGGTGGGGTGGGAGTCGGCGAAGCAGCCTCCCTGGTCGATGGCGACGTCGACCAGCACCGTCCCGGGGCTCATCTCCTCGACGGTCTGATGGCTGACCAGGTGCGGGGTGCGGGCCCCGGGCACCAGCACCGATCCGATCACCAGGTCCGCCTCGGCGCAGGCGTGGGCCACTCCCAGCGATGTGGAGAACTCGGTGCAGACGGCCCCACCGGTGACCTCCTCGATGTAGCGCATCCGCTCCTCGTTGACGTCGAAGAGCCGCACCCGCGCTCCCATCCCGATCGCCACCCGCGCCGCGCACAGGCCGACCACTCCGCCGCCCAGCACCACGACCTCGCCCTTGTGGACGCCGGTCGCCCCGCCGAGCAGGGTGCCCTTGCCGCCGTAAGGCTGCATCAGGTGATGGGCGCCGACCTGGGTGGCCAGCCGTCCGGCGATCTCCGACATCGGGGACAGCAGCGGCAGGGCGCCGGACTCGGTCTCGACGGTCTCGTAGGCGATCGAGGTGACCCCGCGCTCCATCAGCGCCACGGCGAGCTCCCGGTTGGCGGCCAGGTGGAGATAGGTGAACAGCACCAGCCCCTCGTGCATCAGGGGGTACTCGGCGGGGATCGGCTCCTTGACCTTGAGGATCATCTCCGCTTGCTCCCACACCTCGGTGGCCTCATCGACGAGTGTGGCTCCGGCGGCCCGGAACTGGGCATCGGTGATCGCCGATCCCAGGCCGGCGCCCTTCTGGACCAGCACCTGGTGGCCGTGGGAGACCAGGGTGTGGACACCGGCGGGTGTGATCGCCACCCGGAACTCGTTGTTCTTGATCTCGGTGGGTACTGCGACTCGCATCGGCTCTTCTCCTTTGATGAGCACGTCCGGACATCCACCCTACCGGCGGTCGATGTCGCGGGCAGTGCTTCCGGGATCAGCGCAGGCCCGTAGGCTGGCAGCTACCGGGTCAGCGCGGACCCCGACCGGGGAGACGCCGTCGGCACGGGCGCGGCAGGCCCGGAGACACCTGTTCAGACGCACGGAAGCCACCACCGTAGGGAGAGACATGAGCGACGACATCGACATCCAGGATCAGTGGCCCGAGCTGTTCGCCCAGCTCGGCCCCGAGCAGCGCGAGTCGGCCGCCCAGGCCCTGGCGCACGCCAAGCGGGAAGGACGGCAGGTCACCCGGGAGGACGTCATCGAGATCATCGATGCGACCCGGGGGGCGCTGCCGCCCGAGGAGCTCACCCGGCGCAACATGCCACCTCAGTAACAGGCAGCAGTGACAGGCAGCCGGCCACTCGCCCATCGCAGCCCGAATCGGCGGAGGCTCGACGACCGGATCCCGCCCCATGAACGACCGGCGAGATGAGATCGAGGCTATGAGAAGGACGCGGCCCACTCCGCGACCCGGCGGGAGCTCTCCTCCTCGGACAAGTCCTCGACTCGACTCATCACCGACCAGCGCACCCCGAACGGGTCGCGGATGCTGGCGTAACGGTCACCCGAGACGAAGGTGGCGAGTTCCTCTCGAACCGTTGCCCCGGCAGCGACCGCTCGCTCGACGACGGCGTCGACGTCGGGCACATAGAGTCCCAGCGAGTAGCAGGCCATCTCGCCCTCTGGCGGCGGCACAAGCTGGTAGTCCGGGCTGGGAACACCCAGCTGCAGGTGGCCGAGCCCGAGGTCGAGTTCGGCGTGAACGAGCTGACCGTTCATCTCGGTGACGTCGATGACACGGGCACCGAAGACCTCGCGGTAGAACTCGATCGCGCCGGCGGCATCGGTCACTGCCAGGAAGGGAGTCAGAGAGGTCATCCCGTGGGGCCGACCGTCGGTGGTGAATGTGCCGGTGACGCCCCGGCTCGGCGTGTCCTTCTCAGTCATGCGGCCATCATGCGGCCGTCACGGCGTCAACAGCTTGGAGATGCGCGCCACCTGGGCGACCCGTCTATCGTGACACCATGGTCGACCCGTCACGAGGGGTGCTGTTCCCATCGCGACTGACCGCGTTCCAGCGTTCTGCGCCCCCGCAGGCGGCGGAGGATCTGGTCCAGTGGTTCTGGATACCGGAGTGGGATCTCGAACCGGGGGTCATGTCACGACAGACGGTCCTCAGCTATCCGGCACTGAACCTGGTCGTCGAGCCGCACGGGGTCTCGCTCGTGGGCGCAACGACGCGGATGAGCGAACGGATACTTCAGGGCAGCGGCTGGGCGGTGGGTGCACTTCTGCGGCCCGCGGCGGTGCGCACGCTGACATCGGATGCGAGCTCTCTTGTCGACACCGAGCGACCCTTCAGCGCGCCTGCTCTTCATGCCCAGGTCCTCGCCGCGATGAGTGGTGCACGCGACAGGCATCAGCAGGCGGTCGAGATCTTCTCGCGATGGCTCCGCGCCCGGGCAGGCGACCTCCCGTCCGTCGCCCGGCACGCGAACCTGATGCCGGAAGTGCTGATCGGCCAGGACGGCGCGAACACCCCCGCCGAGGCGGCTGCGCGGCTCGCGGTGTCGCTGCGCACCCTGCAACGCATGACACGCCGGTACATCGGTCTGCCACCGGCTGCCGTCATCCGACGTCGACGGCTGCAGGAAGCCGCACAACTGGTGCGCGAACACCCCGATGTCTCCCTCGCCACGATTGCTGCTGATCTGGGCTACGCCGACCACGCCCATCTCGCCGGAGATTTCCGCAGCGTGCCCGGTCTCACCCCCAGCGACTACCGCACCGAGTCATCGTGAGGCGCGTGCCCGGCCTGCCCTGCGGTGGTCTGTCGGCGCCGCGGAGACGCCCCCTCAGCTGCGCAGCACGATGTTGACAGGCTCCTGACCACGGGCCAGCCTCTCGGCCTGCCGGGCGATCAGCCGGACCATCCGCGGCTCCAGGGCCGAGGAGTTCCCACCGATGTGAGGGGTGATGATGGCATCGCTCATCGACCACAGCGGGTGGCCCTTGGGCAGCGGTTCGGGGTCCCAGACGTCGCTGGCCACCCGGATCCGACCGCGTCTCATATGGTCCACCAGGGCATCGGTGTCGACCGTCGGTCCACGACCGATGTTGACCAGCAGGGCCCCCTCGGGGAGCGCCGCCAGTACCGCATCGTCGATGAGGTGGTAGGTTTCCTCCCCGCCCGGCAGCGCGTTGATGAGGATGTCGGCCCGCGGCAGCAGGTCGGGCAGCTCGCCGATGCCATGGATCTGGACGCCGTCCTGCTCGCGGGCGCGGTGGGCCACCGGCACCAGCTCGACCTCGAAACCTTCCAGACGTCGCGCGATGGCCTTGCCGACCCCGCCGTAGCCGAGCATCACGATCCGCCGGTCGGCCAGCCCGGGGGCGTCCAGGACATGCCACTCGCCGTGCCGCTGGAAGTCCATGAACTCGTCGAGGCGACGCTGGGCCGCCAGCAGCAGGGCGAGGGTGAGCTCAGCGGTGGCGGTCTCGTGGACCGAGGAGGCGTTGGCATAGACGACGCCGGGCGGCAGGGTCTCCTTGACCCCGTCGTAGCCGATCGCCCCGCCCTGGACGAAATGACAGCCCAGCGCGGCCAGATCGGGCAGCGGGTGACGCGGCCCGACCGCCTCGGGGACATACATGTCGATGTGATCGCAGGGCGGTTCGCCGGTCCCGTCCCAGGTCACCAGTGTGGTGTCGAGGGCCGGGTCGAGGCGTGCGGCGACGTCGTCGGTCAGCTGCTGGGAGGGGAGAGAAACCACAATGGTCATGGCATGAAGGCTATATCTGCGCGTCGGCCTCGTCCCGATCCTCGGTGCCGCTCGGGTTTCTCGGCGGCCTTCCGGCAGGAATCGGGATGTGGCGCTCGCGAACCCGGATCACTGGCCCCGGGCGATGAAACGGCCCGCCCACAGTGACGTGGGCGGGCCGTTACATCATCTGGCTATCTGGAAGCCGGGCCTCAGGCGTTCTGGGGCTGCTTGGCGGTGTCCGCAGCGGCGGTGTTCTGCGCGCTGGCGGTGTCCGCGGAGCTGGTGTCCGTGGCGTCGACCGACGCCGTGGCGCCGGTGCCGACCTGCCCCTGACCGTGGGTCACCTGGATCTTCTGCGGCTTGGCCTGCTCGGCCACCGGGATCGTGATGACGAGTTCACCGTTGCTGTAGTCGGCCGAGATCTTGCTGGCATCCAAGCCGGTGTCCAGGCTCAACTGACGGGCGAAGGATCCGTAGCTGCGCTCACGGGAGACCCAGCCGGAGTGCTCGTCGTGCTTGACGTCCTGGGATGTGCGCTCGGCGCGCACAGTGAGCACGTTGTCGTTGACATCGATATCGATGCTGGCGGGATCCACTCCCGGCAGATCCATCTTGGCGACGTAGTTGTCGGCGTCACGATAGACATCCATCGGCATCAGCTTGGTGTCACCTGCTGCCATCTGGGCGAACTGATCGAAGAAACGATCAAGACCACGGAACGGATTGACCTCAACGAGAGCCATTGTGTTCCCCCTTCTGACGGGCGGGCCCCGGAGTCTCCGGAACCCTGAAAATTCAGTTCTCCGTGGCGGTTCGGGGGTCCTGGGGGCTTCACTGCTGGAGGCCTTCCGGCCTGCCGCCCCGACGGCTCCCATCGCCGTCACGTGTAGTGGAACCGGTTCAGGGGAGGAGATATTCCAGGATTGAACGCGAAAGGCTCAACTTTCTCACGATGTGACCATCAGGCCTTGTCAGAGCTCAGCCCTCGCTGTGGTTGACCCGGATGTTCGCTCGTGAGGCGGCGCATCCGGCGTGCATCAGGGCGATCCGGTCGGGTTCGCCGTTGAGGGTGGAGTACTGGATGGCGATGGCGTCGGAGGTCCAGTCCAGTGCCTCGCCACACCCTGGGCAGATAGTCGTCTCGGTGTGCATGCTGTCTCCTCAAGCCTGCGTGCCCGACCTGCGTGTGGCGCGCCGCCGGGCTGTCTCGCGGGTACTTCGAGGCTCCCGGACCTGATTGTCTGGAAGGTTAGGTGCCCAACGTTTCATCCGGATTGCGATCACTGCTCGATCCGAGAACCGCTGCGGGCCGCCGGACCGGTCCTCAGCCGGCCCGCGGGGTGTACATGATGACCGCCACCCCGGCCAGGCAGATGAGGGCGCCGATGACATCGGTGCGGGCCGGGCGGAAGCCATCGAAGACCATGCCCCAGGCCAGCGAGCCGGCCACGAAGACACCGCCGTAGGCCGCCAGGATGCGGCCGAAGGACGAGTCCGGCTGGAGGGTGGCGACGAATCCGTAGGCCCCCAGAGCGATCACCCCGGCCCCGATCCACCACCAGCCGCGGTGCTCACGCACTCCCTGCCAGACCAACCAGCATCCGCCGATCTCGGCGACGGCAGCGGCGATGAACAGCACGATCGATCTCAGGACGTCCATGGGCCCACTCTCTCATCGGCCACCTGGCCCGCCTGCGGCCACGAGACACGACTGCGGCGGCATCCCGATCGGGATGCCGCCGCAGAAGGGTTCCGGGACACCGCTGCTCGACGTCGCAGCGCGGTGCCGCCGCCTGAGTCCCTCGTGTCGCCGACCGCGTCCCTCAGGCGGTCGGTCGGCGGCTCTCAGGCCCGATCCGGGGATCGGTTCCAGCTCACTTGTCCTTGTCGCGTCCGAGGGTGTCCTTCAGACGGTTGCCGGCGGCCTTGAGTCCTGCCTTGGCGTCCTCCAGGCCATCCTTGACCTTGCCCTCAGTCTTCTGGGCGCGGCCGTCGGCCTCGGTGTCCTTGTCTCCGGTGATCTTGCCCGCGGTCTCCTTGACCGTGCCCTCGACCTTGTCGAACTTGGGGTCGTTGTCAGTCATAGTTCCTCCTTGATGGCGGTCATTACCTTCAAGCCTCGCACGGTATGACGGACTTTCAAGGCCGGCCCGTGGGCGCCCGCGGCCTACAGGGCCTTGGAGAACTCCCGGAAGTACAACCCCTCGACCCGCGGCAGTCCGAAGCGCGGGTTGTCATAGGGGAACTGCGAGGTCGCCCCGGTCGGCCGGAAGCCCCGGCGTCGGTACCAGGCGATCAGTTCGGAGCGGCAGGCGATGACGGTGAGTCGCATCTCGGTCAGGCCCCAGTCCTGGCGGGCCAGCTGCTCGGCACGGCCCATCAGCAGACTGCCCAGCCCGGTGGCCTGGAGTCGGGGATCGACCGCGAACATTCCGAAGTAGGCGTGATCCTCATGACGCTGGAGCTCGCAGCTGCCGACGATCTGGCCGCCCTGCCGGGCGGTGAGCAGGCCTCCCGCCGGGCTGTTGATGAGCTCGCTGATCTCGGCCAGGTCCGTTCGCTGGCCGGCCAGCAGATGCGACTCGGTGGTCCAGCCGGCGTCCTCGCCGATGGCCCGGTAGGCCGCCTCGACGACGCGATGGATGCGCCGCGCGTCGTCGGTGGTGGCGAAGGAGAAGGTCACCGGTGCCGAGGAGTGCTGGCAGCCGGAAGGATCCGCAGAGCTGCTCCGGCTCGTCGAAGTGGAGGTGCTGGTGGTGACGGAGCTCATAGCGATCCAGTATGCGCCATACCCCCGGGGCAACGGGAGGCGGTCATGCTGCGAGAAAACTGTCAGTGGTCGCAGTGCACAGTAGAGGCATCAGAGTCGAGGAGACGGCCGGCGGCCGCAGGAGGGCGCGATCATGAACTGGACGGAGGCCCCGTGGTTGGGCCTGGACACCGAGACCACCAGCCCCGATCCGCACACCGCCAGGCTGGTGACCGCAGCCCTGGTGCTGCGCCCGGACGGCGCCGGCGATCAGCAGCCTGAGGGCGGTGACGCCGGTACCGCCGGTTCCCATCCGGAGATCGGCGAGCGTACCGGAACCCGCCAGGGGGATTCCGGCGCTGACCGGTTGCGCACCTGGCTGGCCGATCCCGGCGTCCCGATCCCGGCCGGCGCCACCGCGATCCACGGCATCTCGACCCAGACCGCCCGCCGCGAGGGCAGGCCGATCGTGGAGGTGCTCGATGAGCTGGCCACCGCCCTGGTGGACCACTGGCAGCAGGGCTTCCCGGTGGTGGTCTTCAATGCTCCCTTCGACCTCACCCTCATCAACGCCGAGCTGCGACGCCACCAGCTGGGATCCCTGGAGGAGCGGCTCGGCGCAGACCCGGCGCCGGTGATCGACCCCCTGGTGCTGGACCACGGCCTGGACCGCTACCGGCGCGGCAAGCGCACCCTCGCCGCGATGACCTCGGTCTACGGGGTGCCGCTGGCCGAGAACGCCCACACCGCCGAGGTCGACGTCGACATGATGCTCGGGGTGCTGGCCGCGATGGCCGCGAAGTTCCCGCAGACCGCCTCGATGGATGCCGCCGCCCTGCACGACTTCCAGATCGACAACCACCGGACATGGGCCGACAGTTTCGGATCATGGCTGGCCTCCAGGGGCCGCCCCGACACCATCTCGCGCAGTTGGCCCCAGGAGGAGCCGGCGGTCGAGCTGGCATCCCAGGGTGGCCCCCGCTCCATAGACTGAACGGCATGGCAAAGAAACCGCCCGACGACTCCCCGAAGATCGATGATCGCCCCTTCATCGACGCCAACTCGAAGGCCAGGAGCCGCTACGGACGGTTCAACCTGGCGGTCATCGGAGGCACCGGGGTGGGCAAGTCCTCCCTGGTGAACGCCGTCTTCGCCCGTGACCTCGCCGCTGTCGGCAAGGGCATGCCGCTGACCAGCGGGGTGAACTACTACCACGACGAGTCGCTGGGCATCTGGGACTTCGAGGGATTCGAGATCGGCACCCAGGCCTCCCCGGCCGCCGCCCTGAGATCCCACCTGGCCACCATCGCCGCGCGTCCGGCCGACGAGCAGATCGCCGTCGTCTGGTTCTGCGTGCTGGCCGACGCCGACCGATTGACCCGCGCCGACATCGAGATGATCCGCGAGCTGGACGCCGGTGGGCTGCCGGTGATCCTGGTGCTCACCAAGGTCGACTGGGAGCGCAACCCGGTGACCGCCAAGTACTCCATGCCCCATGACACCGAGGAGTTCCGCGACTGGCTGGAGAAGCCGGTGGACAACGCCGGGCGGCCCATCCACCTGCCCATCCAGCGGGTCATCGCCACCGCCACCCGGGATCGTCACGGAAAGGGCACGGGGCACGGGCTCGGTGAACTCGTCGAGGCCACCCTGGAGCTGTCGCCCCGCAACGAGAAGGACGCGTTTCGCATCGCTCAACGACTCAACCTCCCCTGGAAACGGCAGATGGCCCGACCCGTCATCGCTGCTGCGTCGGCTGCCGCTGCCGCAGCTGCCGCAGTTCCCATCCCCGTCGCGGATGCGACCACCCTGGCGCCGATCCAGATGACGATGATGGGCCGGATCGCGACCATCTACGACCTGGAACTCACCTCGATGCTGTCGACCTCGGCGCTGGCGCAACTGGCCGCTCAGCTGAGTGGTCAGGCGCTGGCCCGGAGCTTTCTCAAGCTCGTCCCGGTGGCCGGCAGCGTCATCAATGCCGGGGTGGCCTCCTCGATCACCGCGGCCACCGGGGAGGGCTGGATGAAGCTGTGCGAACAGGTGCACACCGGCAGGATCGACCCGGACAAGGTCTCCGATGTCATCGGCGAGTACACCCCCGGGATCGTCTCGGTGGTCTCCAAGCTCGCGTTGCGCAAGATCGGCAAGCACTGAGGCCTTCCGGCTGCGGGTAACCACGCGCCGACGCGGCCTGCGCTGCGCACTGACATCGGCCTGCGTCGCATGGTCGTCACGTGCTGACGTGGCCTGCGCTGCGCACTGACATCGGCCTGTGTCGCGCGGTCGTCACGTGCCTTTCGCTGCGCAGATCACTCCGCAGACGGGGGTGTCTGCACTCCTGGCTGCACGAACCCCCGTCTGCGGAGTGATCTGCGCAGCTGGCCGTCGGGAATGAACCGGATCCCGGCCACGCTCTACCGGAGGACGGCTGATATCCGCCTACTGCCAGGGAATGGGAGATTCAGATGGTTCAGTCAGTGGCAGTTCTGGGACTCGGCACGATGGGCGCTGCGATGGCCACCCGGCTCGCCGACACCGATCTGAAGGTGACGGTGTGGAATCGCTCCCCGAAACGCACCGAGCCCTTCCGCAACGGTCCGGCGCGGGTCGCCGACTCGGCAGCACGGGCCGTCGAGGGGGCCGACGCCGTCCTCACGATGGTCTTCGATGCCGTCGCCCTGGACGAGGTGATGGCCACCGCGCTCCCGGCGATGTCGAAGGGTGCGATCTGGATGCAGTCCTCCACCATCGGTCCCGAGGCCGCCGGCCAGCAGGCCGAGAAGGCCGCCAGGGCCGGGGTGCGCTATGTCGACGCCCCGATGCTGGGCACCAAGGGGCCGGCCGAGCAGGGCACCTTCAAAGCTCTGGTGGCCGGTGACCCTGAGGTGATCCAGCAGCTCGAGCCGGTGCTGGACGCCGTCGCCTCGGCCACCCTGAGAGTCGGTGAGGCCGCCCCGGCAGCCTCGGCCCTCAAGGTCGCGATGAACACCTGGATCGCCACCATCACCGCCGGAATCGGCCAGGCGATGACCGTCGCCCAGCGTCTCGGGGTGGACCCGGCCCTGGTCCTCGACGCCCTGGAGGGCACCGGTGTCGACAGCCCGTACGCCCACATCAAGGGCAAGGCGATCCTGGCCGACGACTTCACCCCCTCCTTCGACGTCGCCGGGCTCCTCAAGGATCTCCGGCTGGCGAGCTCCCAGACCGACGGCATCTCGCCGGAACTGCTCGATGCCCTGGAGGCGTTGTACGCTCGGGCGGCCGAGAACGACGGCGGACAGGACATCGCGGCGGTCTGGAAGGCCTTCCAGAGCTGAGACCGGCCGGAACCCCCGGCCGGAGCCGACAACCCACGATCCTCAGGAGAGCCCAGCACCGATGACCCCACCACGGACCCCTCACGCCCGCCGACCGCGCATCAGGATCAGCAGCCTGTGGACTCTCCCCAAAGAGCACATGCCGGCTCTCGTCGTGGCGCTCATCGTGGCCGTCGTCGGTCCGCTGTTCGTGGCCTCCTACAGCCTGGGGATGGGCGATCCCAACCCGCGCAATGTGCCGATCGGAGTGGTGGGGGACTCGATGGATGCCACCGCGATCTCGCGCACCCTCGACGACACCGGCGAGCAGATGTTCGAGGTCAGCGAGTACCCGAACCTGCCGGTGGCCAGGGAGGCGATGGAGCACCAGCGGATCTTCGCCATCATCGATCCCGCCGCCAAGCCGCCGACGATGTGGATCTCCAGCGCATCGGGGGCCTCGGTGGCCCAGCTGCTGTCCCAGCACCAGTCCTCGCTGAGCGCGGTGGTCGGCAATGATCTCCAGATCGTCGACGCCCACCCGTTGGCGCCCCATGATCCGAACGGCCTGGTGCTGTTCTACCTGGCTCTGGGCGGCACCATTCTCGGTTTCGTCGGCGCCATCCAGACCCGGCTCAACGCCAACAAGATGACCCTGGCCGCCGATTTCGGGTGGGACGCCGTCAGGTCCCTGATGGTCGCCCTGACGATGACCCTGGTGATCGGCCCGGTGCTCGGCCTGGAGGTCCTGCCGGTGCTGCCGGTCTGGCTGATCCTGGCGGCCACGATGTTCATCGCCGGAGCGGTCTACAGCTTCTGGCGGGTCACCATCGGCGGCAGGTGGGCGCTGCTGCCGACCTGGGTCACCTTCGTCATCATCGCCAACCCGTCCTCGGGCGGTGCGGTCGCCCCCGAACTGCTGCCACCGTTCTACGAGTTCATGGGACGGTGGCTGCCCACCGGTGCGACGGTGCGGGCGATCCGCGACGTCACCTACTTCCCGGACGCCGTGCACGCCGAGCCCTTCCTGGTGCTGGGAGCCTGGATGGTCGGCTCGTCGATCCTGTTCGGGGTGGTCCGGGTGATGCGCCACGGCTCCGGGGTGATCGCCCCGAGGACCGCGGCGGTGCCGCCGGTCGCCCCGCCTCCGGCTCAACCGGAGCAGGCCGCAGCTGCGCAACAGGATGCGGTGGTGCCCCGGCCCGGCCAGGTGGGGTCGGCCGACAGCGGTGACGATCAGTCCGCCTCTGGGGCCACCGAGGCTCCTGGCAGCGGTGAGGATCAGTCCACCTCGGGGGCCACCGAGCCCCCGCGCTGACGCCTGGTCACCACCAGGGCCTGGACCGAGAGCACCAGCACCGCCAGCACCGCCAGCATGAAGGCGTTGGGGGTGATCCAGGCCGCGGCGGAGTGCAGCGGATCGTCGAAGATGGCCTCTCCCAGATGGAATCCGCCCTCCTTGATGAGGGCGGCGGCCTCACCGGCGTTGCCGATCAGGAAGAGCACCTGCACCACGAACAGGATCGTGCAGGTGACGCCGATCGCGCGCGACGGCCGCGGACCTCCAGGGGCGACAGTCCTGCGCAGCCCTGCCACCAGCCACAGCGAGATCGCCCCGAGGGCGATCATCAGGATGTGCAGGACCAAGTGGTCCACCACACCGCCATCGGGGCCGCCGATCACGATCATCCCGATGAACGGTGCGATGATCGTCAGCCACAGTCCTGCCACGTACCTGCCCATGAACCCGACCTCTCTCGAGCCCCTGCGTCGCTGTGTGACGTCAGGGTGATGGCGCACTGTATGGCGGCGAAGGGTCAGATCGAGGGGCCCGATCCGGTCGGGCCCGGACGCGGGTGGGATGAGCCTCGACCCGGCCCGTGCGTGAATAGAAAGGATGATGATACTTTTTATTCATGGGAGTCGGGAGTCAGCGAGAGAGCCGATCGGCGGACACGGTCGACTCCGGTCTGGCCGGCCCCGCCGCCACTGGCGCAACCGGCTCACCCTCCGCGGCTGCGGAGCGCGTGCTGGCCGCGATGCGCGAGGCCCCGGGTCCGGTCACCGCTCAGCAGATCGGCGAGGTGCTCGGCCTGCACCCGACCACCGTTCGCTTCCACCTGGAGCGCCTGGCGGCCTGCGGACACGTCATCGGCGAGCGGCACCACGCCGGCAGCCGGGGACGTCCGGGTCTGCGCTACCGGCTCCTCCCCTCGGCCGCGGCCTCCTCCGGGTCGGCCCCGCTCGCCGACGTGGAGGCGACCTGGCGTCCGATGGTCGGTGCACTGGCGACCGCTCTCGAGGCGACCGGTCGGCAGGTCGGTACCGGCGTGCTGCGGCACCAGGCCCGTGCGGCGGGTCGGCGCTGGGTCGACGAGCTGTGGGCCGAGCATCCCGTCGGCATGGTCCCGCTGTTCGCCAGGCTCGGCTTCTCACCGGAACTGTCGGGGGAGGGGGTGCGGTTGCGCAGCTGCCCGTTCCTGGCCTCCGCGCGCGGCCACCGGGAGGCGATCTGCGAGATCCACTGCGGGCTGGCCCAGCGCCTCGCCGAGCGGGAGGGGCTGATCAGCGGGCAGGACGACGGGACCGGCGTCTGGCTCCATCCCTTCGCCGAGCCGAACGCCTGCCGGCTCGAGATCGTCGCGTCCTCGCCGATGCCGGCCAGCCGGGGAACCGGCCCCTCCGCAGCGACGGCCCTGGCCGCCGCACCCGCCACAGCTTCATCCATCACACCCCCATCCGCACCCTGCGGAACGACACCAAAGGACGCATCATGACCCAGCAGGACCAGACATCCCAGCCCGCCGCCGACGAGCCGGTGCTCGAGGTGATCTCGCTGCCCAGACAGATCCGTCATGGCGCGGTGATCGGATCCTTCGAGTCGCTGGCGCCCGGCGGCACCCTGGTGATCCGGACCCCGCGCGATCCGCTGCCCCTGCTCGGGCAGCTGCGCGACCGCTTCGACGTCGGCGTGGACTACCTGCAGTCCGGACCGACCCAGTGGCTGATCCGCCTGACCCGTCGATGACCGGGGCAGGGATGACCGAGGCGAGTGGCCCCTTCGATGGTGGCCCCGGGTCGCGGCCCGTGATCCGGATCAAGCGGGTCTACGACGTACCAGTCGCGGCGGACGGCACGCGGGTCCTGGTCGACCGGTTGTGGCCCCGCGGCATGTCGCACCAGCGTGCGGGGCTCGACGAGTGGTTCAAGGAGATCGCCCCGACCCCCGAGCTGCGCACCTGGTGGAAGCACGACCCGGCGCGGATGACCGAGTTCGCCGCCCGCTACCGCCATGAGCTCGACACCCGGCCGCAGGCCCGGGAGGCCGTCGAGCGGGTACTCGAGCTGGCGGGCCAGGGCCGGGTGGTCACCCTCGTCTACGCGGCCAAGGACGAGCGGGTCAATCACGCCAGAATCCTCGCGCAGTATCTGCGAGACGCCTGACCCCCGCTGTTCGGCGACCGGGACTGTTGTCCCACAGTTTTATGAGACTGTCCGCTGATCGAAAATCGCATCAACGGCCCCCGGGTCCCAGCGGGTTTACCCGTGCCTCTCACTGGTCGCTCCCGCAGAGCCCGCGACATCCCCCAGACACAAGCGCAAGCGACAATCCCAGGTGCTGGGATCAGGGTCCGGATCACAGCAGGGCTGGCGTCCCCCGTTCGGAGCTCCTGGAGAGTAATCCAACCTGATGGACAAGACGTCTACTTAGTAATACTCTGCGAGAGGTAACGAAGGAGTTGCCGGTACTGGTGCGACAGCGCATCGGTCAGTGCTGAGTGAACCGGGCCGAGGGTGCCGTCCTGCAGATGGGCGCACCTGAGGGAAGTTCCCGGGGAACGGGAAGGGCGACGACCTCGATGTCGAGGATCCCGATCCCGCGTTGATGCCATCGGAGGGAGGCGTCGATCGGGTCGACGGCACGCGGGTGCCGAGACCACCCGCCGCACACACCGAGGTGGCAGCGCCGCGAGGGCTGAGGACAACGGAGTCGTGACAGGCGAATCGTCTGGATCGGGTAGAGAAAAAAGGTTGACGTGAGACATCAGGGGCAGGTGAAGCACAGCAATGGGCCCATCGTTGCACTGTTGCTGATCATGTATGTGATCGTGGCGATGGGGGATAATTTCAAGGGAATCTTCGCTCCCTACTTCAAGCAGGAGTTCCACGTCGAGGACACCCAGATCGGGCTGGTGATGACTGCCAGCCTCTTCGCCTATGCGGTGTTCCAGTACATCGGCGGGAATCTGATCGGCCGGTACGGGTACAAGAAGGTTGGACTGCTTGCCGTTTCTCGGACACGCCCAAACACTTGGTTTCAGGCCACCTGACGTGATTCCCTGTACTCCGCCTCAATCTCATTAGGGGTCCGATACCCCAACGACGAGTGAAGACGTTTCTGATTATACCTGAGCTCGATCCACCGCACAATATCCCGGACCGCCTCATCCTTGGTCCGATAGATTACCCGGTGCACCCTCTCGTTCTTCAACGTCGCATTGAACGACTCCGCCCACGCATTATCCCAGCACAGTCCCGTCCTCCCCACGGACAGTCTGATATCATAGGACTCGAGCAGCTCGGTGAATTCCTTCGACATGTACTGCGACCCATGATCCGAATGGAAAATGG
>NZ_AUHZ01000022.1 GCF_000423445.1 Acidipropionibacterium thoenii DSM 20276
AAGAAGGCTGCCGCTTTTTTTAGGAACTCGTTCTCCATCCGGGCCTCACGGAGATCCTTCCTCAACCGTTCGAGTTCGGCCGACTCGGCACTGGTGAGGTTCTCGGTTTCCGGGTCCGGATTCTTCTTGCGATACTCCTTGACCCATACGCCGACAGTCTGAGCGACAAGATTGTATGATTCTGCTACGGCTTTGATGGTGCGATGCTTGTCCACGACTTCAAGAACGACCTGGTTCTTGAACTCCGGACTGTACTTCGATCCTGACATGATGTGATCCTACCCGATTCTCGAAACTATGACTTTCCTCAGAAGTCCGGGAAGCTTCACTCAGTCCAAAGTTCATCCAGGCCCACCAGATGGCGAAGAAGGTCAGGCCGTACATCAGGACGCCGTTGAGCAGCTCTCCGGCACTCAGCTGGTGATGAAGCTCGGAGGAGGCGACCCCGACCGCCACCACGAAGACCAGGTCGAAGAACAGCTCGAGACTCGAGGCGACGCGGTGCGGCTCGTGGGGGTCACGGGCACGCATCGCGGTGAGGCGGGAGGCCGGGAGTGCAGAGGTTGCCGAGTCCGGATGTGCCATGTGGACAGCATGCCAGTGACGGCGCCGATCGCCGTTCCCGGCGAGGCGGCCGCGACGACCCCCAGTGGGTCGCGGTCGCCCCTTCCTCAGTATCCGAGCACGTGACGCAGCTGCGCCTTGAGATGGCGGTGGCGGAAGCGGTATCCGAGGCTCTCCAGCCGCGAGGAGGAGACCCGCTGGTCGGCTGCTGCGAGCTCCTCGGCGCCTTCGCTGCCGAGCAGCAGGGCGGGGCCGAAGGAGGGAACCGGGACCCGCGACGGCCGGTGCAGCACCTCTCCCAGGGTGGTCGCGAACTGTCGGGCGGTGACCGGTTCGGGTGCGACCGCATTGATCGGCCCCGCCACCTGCGGATTGAGCAGCGCGAAGAGGTAGATCGAGGCGATGTCGTCGATGCCGATCCAGCTCTGCCACTGGCGATCGCCCAGCGGTCCGCCCACTCCGGCCAGGTACAGCGGCAGGAACTGCGTCAGCAGACCGCCGGCCGCGGTGAGCACCAGCCCGGTCCGCACGTTGACCACCCGCACCCCGGCGTCGGCCGCGGGGCGGCAGGCCGACTCCCAGACCTGCGCGACGGTGGAGAGGAAGTCGTTGCCGGCGGCGTCCTGCTCGGTCAGCGGCGTCGCCTCCGCGCCGGCGGCCCGTTCGGCGGCGTGCGGGTGGGCCCCGTAGTAGCCGATCGCCGATGCCGAGACCAGCGTTCGCGCCCGGCCGTCGGAGGCCAGCTCGGCGAGGGTCCGGGCGATGAGCGCGGTGCCGTCGCGGCGGCTCTCGAGGATCTTGTCCTTGGTGGCGGCGGTGAATCTGCCGCCGATCGGGTAACCCGCCAGGTGCACCACCGCGTCGCAGCCGGCGAGGGCATCAGGATCCAGGGTGCCGGAGGCCGGGTCCCAGGAGATCTCGTCGTCGCCGTGCGCGCCGCCTCTCACCAGCCGGATCACCCGGTGCCCGCCGCTCTCCAGCAGTGCGCAGACCTGCGAGCCGATCAGTCCCGAGGCGCCGGTCACCGCCACCGTGAGCGGATCGGCGCCCAGATAGGGGTGATGGAGGGCCAGGTCGGCCCTCAGCTGCTCGGCCCGGTAGGCGAAGACCCGGGCCAGCTCGGCGTCCACGCCCACCGCACGCGCGAGCAGCGGGCTGTTCAGGGGGCCGGGCAGTTCGTAGTCGACGATGTCGTGCATCAGGGTGCCCGCCGGGTCGTCGCTGAACTCGTGGTGATGGTGCCAGGCGGCCAACGGCCCCGAGACCATCACGTCGGTGAAGGAGTGGCCGGGATCCAGCTGGGTGTGGCGGGCCCGCCAGGGCAGTTCGGCGCGCAGCCCGCCGGGAAGGGTCGAGGCCAGTGCCGCCCCGGCCAGCCCCGGGCGGCCCGGCAGCCCTACCGCGAGCAGGGCCTCCGAGCCCGGGTTCAACCCGTCGCTGGGCTGACGGCGCACGCTGCCGCCGAAGGGGGGCCAGAGTCGGACCAGGGCGCCCGGCCGGGCGAACCAGTCGAACACCTCAGAGCGTTGGTAGGGCAGCGGGGTGTGGGATTCGAAGCGGTTCATGGTGTCGGCTTTCGTCGGGCCGTCGCTGCGGCGTCTCGGACTGTCATGGGACCAGACCTGCGATCGCAGGTCCGGGAGTGGGGGTGGTCGACTTGGTGCAGCAGCCCCGACGGCACACGTCGAACCACGGGCCCACCGAGGTGACGTTGGCGCGTTGGGCGACCGGGGTGCCGGTGAGGCGCTCCCTCACCAGGTCCACCAGCGCCTCGACGAAGGCCGGGCAGGTGCCCGGGGTCGGGGTGCGTGTCACCCACAGGCCGGCGTCGCGGGCCGTCTGGCAGGCCTCACGGTCCAGGTCCCAGAGCACCTCGAGGTGGTCGCTGACGAACCCGGAGGGCACGATGAGCACCGCCGTGCGGCCGCGCAGTGCCTCGATCGCCTCGTTGATGTCGGGCCCCAGCCACGGCACGGAGGGGGACCCCGAACGCGACTGGTACACCAGCTGCCAGGCGACGTCGGGGGCGGCCTGGGCCATCACATGGTCGGCGACCGCGAGGTGCTGGGCCACATAGGCCCCGCCGGCGGCCCCGTCGAACTGGCCGGCCCCCGACAGTGCGGCGTCGGCCGAGGGAATGCTGTGGGTGGTGAACAGCACCTCGATCTCCGAGCGGGCGTGCCCGGCCTGCTCGGCCGCCTCAAGGCCGTCGCGCACCCCGTCGATGAAGGGCTGGACGAAGCCGGGGTGGGAGAAGAACTGGCGCACCTTGTCGATCTGCAGGACGTCCTGCAGGCCGGTGATCTCCAGGGCGTCGGCCCAGTCCTCCCGGTACTGCCGGCAGGAGGAGTAGGAGGAGTAGGCGCTGGTCGCGATGGCCAGCATCCGGTGCACCCCGTCGCGGGCCGCCTGCGCCAGGGTCTCGTCGAGATAGGGAGCCCAGTTGCGATTGCCCCAGTAGACCGGCAGATCGATTCCCGAGGCCGCCAGCGCTGCGGCCAGCCGATCGCGCAGCTCGCGGTTCTGCTGGTTGATCGGGCTGGCGCCGCCGAAGGCCAGGTAGTGGTGGGCGACCTCCTCGAGCCGCTCATCGGGGATACCCCTTCCGCGGGTGACGTTGCGCAGGAAGGGCATCACCTCCTCGGGGCCCTCCGGGCCGCCGAAGCCCGACAGCAGCACGGCGTCATAGGCCACCGGCCGGGTGACATAGGGCGCACCGGACTGGGCCGCCTCGGTGGCCGATGCGACGACCGCACCGGGCTCCAGATGCGCCCCCCGGGCTCTGGGGGGCTTGCACTCGCGGCGGCACGGCTGGGGCGACGACATGGTCGGATCTCCTGGTTCATCGTGACGGGGCTCGGCGGAGCCGGTGATATGGGGCACCGGCCGAGCAGGGGTGAGGTCCCGGCGCCGGCTCATGGTCTCCTCCCGGCTGCCGGAGGGGTGGGGCCGGCGCTGTGGTCGGCATTGATCCGCTTGGCCACCAGTTCAGCGCTGATCAGGCACATCGGCACCCCGACACCGGGGGCGGTGGTGGCGCCGGCGTAGTACAGGTCGTCGACCTTGCGGGACTGGTTCTGGGCTCGGAACATCGCACTCTGCCGCAGGATGTGGGCCGGGCCCAGCATGCCGCCGCGCCAGGAGTGGTACTGCTCGGCGAAGTCCTGGGGGCCGATGGTCTGGCGCACCACGATCCGGCTCCGGAGATCGTCGATCCCGGCCCAGCGGCCGATCTGAGCGATGGCGGCGTCGGCGGTGCGCTCGACCGCCGGGCTCCCGGTGCCGTCGGGGCCGCCGTGGCCCAGCCCCGGATCGGCCGGTACCGGCACCAGGACGAAGAGGTTCTCGTCACCGGGCGGAGCCACCGAAGGATCGGTCTGGCTGGGCTTGCACAGATAGATCGACGCGGGATCGGGGATGCGCGGCGAGTCGCCGAAGATCGCCTCGAAGTTGGCCCTCCAGTCCGAGGTGAAGAAGAGCGAGTGGTGGGGCAGCTGGGGGAGTGCTCCGCGCACCCCCAGCAGCACCAGGACGGCGCCCGGTCCGCTGACCCGCCGGCGCCACCAGCGCTCCGGATAGCTGCGGGCCACCTCGGGCAGCAGTCGGGTCTCGGTGTGGTGCAGGTCGGCGGCCGAGACCACGACGTCAGCCCCGGTGTGCCGCTCGACGCCGTCCGAGGAGTGCCAGGCGACCCCGGTGGCCCGTCGGCGGCGACCGTGGCCGGGGGAGGTGGTGATCGCCGTCACCTCGGCACCGGTGGTGATCCGGACCCCCTGCTGCCGGGCCAGATCGGCGATCTTCTGCACCACCTCCCAGAATCCGCCCATCGGGTAGCGGACCCCCTCGGCGAGGTCGTAGGCGCTCATCAGGTGGTAGATCGCCGGCGCGGAGGCGGGACTGGCGCCCAGGAAGACCGCGGGATAGCCCAGCACCTGCCGCAGCACGGGGTCGTGGAAGCGCCGGGCCACGAAGCCCTCGAGCGAGCTGGTGAGCAGCCTGGCGAGTTCGGGCAGGGCGCGCAGGATGTCGGCCCTCAGCAGCGGTGACAGCCGGGTGAAGGGGTTGTAGAGGAAGTACTTCTGCGCCATCACCGAGGTTCGGGCAGCCGATGCCAGGTACTTCTGCAGCGCCGCCCGGGCGCCGGGCTCGCGATGCTCGAAGACCTCCTCCACCTTCTCCCGGCCGTAGGGGATGGTGAGGGCGGGGGTCGGCGTCCCGTCGTCACCGGGCCGGCTGAACACCGCGTAGCCGGGATCCAGGGTGCGCAGGTCGAGCTGTGCGGCGCTCGAGGTGCCGAACAGCTCGAAGAAGTGGTCGAAGACCTGGGGCATCAGGTACCACGACGGGCCGGCATCGAAGCGGAACCCGTCGCGCTGGACACTTCCGGCCCGCCCGCCGATCTCGTCGCAGCGTTCGAGGATCTCGACCTGGTGGCCCTGACGGGCCAGCAGCGCGGCGGTGGCGAGACCGGCCACCCCGGCCCCGATCACGACGGTGGAGGTCATGGCCGCTCCCGCCAGGTCCGGCCCACTGCTCGGGCGATGATGGCCGCCTTCCGGGCGTCAGACACCCGGACCCGGCGTCGGTACAGCTCCTCGACCGGGGTCTGGGCGACACGGTCGGTGAGGGCCTCGAACAGTCCCGCGGCGCTGCGGACCGCCGCCCTGGCGTCGCGGGGCAGCAGGTCGATGACCGCCTCGGCGTCGCGCAGTCGACTCCTGATCCGGCCGACCACCCGGTCGCGGTCGATGCCGGTCAGTCGCTCGGCGGTCCCCAGGTAGGAGCGCCCCAGCCGATCGGTGTCGTCGGCGAGGTCGCGCAGGAAATTGACGTCCTGGAAGGCTGCGCCGAGCCCACTGGCACCCTGCTCCAGACGCTCACGGTCGGCGGGTGACGGCCGTTCCTGGCGCAGGAACACCGCCAGGCACATCAGGCCGACCACCTCGGCCGAGCCGTGCACATAGGAGTCGTGGGCTCCTTCGTCGAGCCGTGCGGGTTCGGCGTCGTGGCGAAGATCCGAGCGCATGGCGGCGAAGAAGGGGTCGATGAGATCACGGCCGATGCCCGCCTGCCGGGCGGTGAGGGCGAAGGCGTGGATCACCAGATTGCTGCTGTATCCGCACTCCAGTGCGCGATGGGTCTGGGCGACGAGGCCGTCCAGCACCGTCTCCTGCTGGGCGGCATCGAGACCGGCCTGCTCGCAGACCCCGTCGACGATCTCGTCGGCCACTCGCACCAGGGCGTAGATATTGCGCACGTGGCGGCGGTGACGGGCTCCCAGCAGCCGGCAGGCCGCTCCGAAGGAGGTGGAGTAGCAGGAGATCACCTCGGCGGCCGCCCGTTGCGCGGTGAGGGAGTACATCTGGAGAGCCGAGGTCGTCATGAGCACCTTCCACGCAGTTGATCCGCCAGATCGATGAGCACCGTGCGAGCCGTCGGCGGGATCTCCTCACCGGGCTCCTCGAGTAGTGCGGCGGCCGAACGGAGCTCCCGCTCGGCCAGTTCGGCGACCCGGGCCTTGGCACCGCACTCGACCAGCAGGTCCGAGACCCTGGTCGCCTCGCGGTGGGAGAAGATCGCGGTGCCGAGCAGACCCTCGATGCTCGGCCACGCCCCGGTCACCCGGGCCGCGGCGATGATTGCGGTCTGCTTGCCCTCCCGCAGATCGGAGTAGTGGTCCTTGCCGTGGCAGGCCGGATCGCCGAAGGCTCCCAGCAGGTCGTCCTGGAGCTGGAAGCCGAGCCCCAGATGGCGTCCGATCTCACCCAGCCGGCGTTCGACGCCGTCAGATGCGCCGGCGAGCACGGCGGCCATCCGCATCGGCAGCTCGAAGCTGTAGGTGGCGGTCTTCCTGGTGGTCATGTCGAGGATGGTCGTCAGTTCCGGGGAGATGACCGCCTCGCTCAGCCCGACGTCGCTGTGCTCACCGGCGACCGAGTCGGTGATCGTCTCGTCGAGAAGGTCGAGCAGGCAGTTCCGCTGGGCGGTGGGCAGATCGGCGCGGGCGAAGATCTGGTGGCTGGCCGACAGCAGCAGATCTCCCATCAGGATTCCGCAGGTCTGAGCCCAGTGCATCGAGCGGGAGGTGTCGTTGAGGGACTCCTCCCCGTCGTTGAGCATCGAGCCGATCAGATTGGGCCGGCCGCGGCGCAGCAGGTCTCCATCGATGACGTCGTCGTGGAGCAGGAAGGAGTAGTGCAGCAGCTCGAGGGCCACCGCCAGGTCCATCACCTGGTCGATGCGCGATCCGTTGGGCTCGGGGCGGGGGCCGGTGGTGCCGTCAGTGAGCGAGTCGTAGCAGTTGATGAGCAGCAGGGGCCGCATCATCTTTCCCCCCGACACCGACCTTCCGGCCACCTGCCAGAGGCGCTGGAACTGGGAGCCGTAGGCCCCGGCGCGAGCCGTTCCGCGCTGGAAGAAGTCGTCGAGAAGATGCTGGACGCGGGCCCGGGTGGCGGCGTCCTTCGAGCAGGTGGGAGTGGTCACAACTCACCTCCGCAGAATGTGAGAGGTGGGAGGGCGCCCCTGATGCTGGGATCCATCACTGGCTCCTTCCGTGAGGTCCTCTTGCTGAAGATTTTAATAGCCTAGCTAGTAACATGTAAAGCATGCATCTTTCCGTCCTGATAATCTTCCCCCGTGAGTGACGAACGCGATGCGAGGACGAGTCGCATCAGGCTGTACGACATCGAGTCCAGCGAGCTGGTCGACCTGTCATCTCTCTCCAGCGCCGACATCGCCCAGATCAATACCCTGATGGCGGCCTTCGCGCGGCTGCGCGAGGTTGAGGACCTGCTGGTGGAGGCCTCGGACGCCTATATGAAGCTCAATCGCACCGACATGCGGGCGTTGCACTTCCTGATGCTCAGCGAGCGCCGGGATGAACTGGTCACCCCCAGCCTGCTGGCCGCTCATCTCGGCATCTCCAGTGCCTCGACCACCAAACTGCTCGATCGACTGGAACGTGGCGATCACATCACGCGGCAGGCTCATCCCAGCGATCGCCGCGCCCTGGTGATCCATGTCACCCCGGAGACCCGCGAGGCCGCGATGTCGACGGTGGGACGCCAGCAGGCGCGCCGGTTCAATGCGGCGGCCCGGCTGACCGCCGACGAACGCGACGTCGTCATCCGCTTCCTCGACGACACCGCCGAGGAACTGTCACTGGCCCATGCCCCGTGGGCCGAGGATCTCCCGCACTGACGCGGGTGCGGAACCGGCGCTGCGGCGTCCGGCTGTCCAGCGCGGATGTGCTGCTGACGGCCGGGCGCACCGGGCCAGTCGTCGACGGGCCAGTTCGTCGGCGGGCTCAGGGCAGCGCGGTCCAGGAGCGCTGACGCGGTGAGGCCAGCAGCCCGCTCATCGGAGTGGTCCAGACGTCCTGCCCCCGGACCCCCCACCGGTCGAGCAGGGTGTTGGCGGCGAGGTAGCCGGTGGTGGCCGCCCGCTCCATCAGCGCGACGGGAAGGTCACAGGCCACCCAGTCACCGGCCAGCACCAGCGCCGGCGACGGGGTCCGTACCCCTGGCCGCTCGTCCCATCCGGTGGGTCCGATCACCGGGCAGTCGTCCCTGACCAGCACCTCGCGGTGGCTCACGCCCAGCCCGGCGGTCTCGGGCATCACGCGGTGGAGCTGCTCCTGGAGCTCCTCGACGACCGCCTCGAGGTCGGCCGGTCGGTCGATCACCGAGGGATCGCAGGCGTAGCCGTGCAGCTCGACCACCGAGCCGCCGCCGTGCTTCTCGGACCACTGTGCGGCCCCTGCCTCGAATCGTTCCAGCACCGAGACGTTGTCGAGCGGGCCGTATCCGCTGGTGCCCAGGAATGGCGGTCTGCTGGCTGCCACCGGCCCGTCCAGCCACAGCCGGACCACCACGAAGGGGGGTGCGTTGCGGGTCTGCGCGACGGCATCGCGCCACCCGGCAAGGTCCTCGGAGCGGGTGGACGCCGCCAGCTCCCGGGCCGCCCGCGGGTCGGTCGCCAGGACCACGGCGTCGGCGGTCAGGACGTCGTCGTCGAGGGTGAGCCTGGCACCGGAGTCGGTGACGTCGATCGAACGGACCGGCGTCGACATCGTGACGTTGACCCCGAATTCGGCCAGCAGCCGACCCAGCGGGGCCCACAGGGCGGTGTCGTAGTCGTCGACCGGGACGTCGAAGACCAGACCCTCGGCCGAGCCGAGGAAGTAGGTGTGGAACATCGCGACCAGTTCACCGGCGGCGAAGTCGTCGGGGTCTGCGAAGAAGGAGCGGGCGAAGACCTCCAGGGCCAGGTCCCTGGCGCCGATTGGGAAGCGGAGCCGATCGAGGAACTCCGCGGCCGACTCGCCCTGGTAGCTGGAGTAGGTGTCGGGGAAGCGGACCCGCACCAGCTCCAGGGCCGCGGACAGGTTGACGCCGAGCAGGTCGCGGGCGGTGATGGTGGGGCTCTGGGCGACGAAGCCGATGATGCTCCACGGCGGTGTGCGAGGAATGGCGGAGAACGAGTCGCGCACCCCGTCGGGGCGCTGCAGGGGGTAGTCGGGGACCGGCACCAGGCAGTCCAGATCCGGGTCGAACCGTTTCATCAGCGCGCGCAGGTTGTAGTACTGGCGGAAGAAGGCGTGGAAGCCGCGGCTCATGGTGCGGCCCTCGCCGATCCCCCAGGAGGCGACCCGGCCCCCCAGTCGGTCGCCGGACTCCAGCACTGTGACGCGGACCCCCCGTTCGGCGAGCACGGTGGCCGCTGCCAGGCCGGCGATCCCTCCTCCGACGACCGCGACATGGCGGTCCTGGCAGATCCGGTAGAGGCCGGCGGGGCCGACGTGGCGGACCGCTCGGCGATCGCGTCCGGGAAGATCGGGTCGGAACCTGCTCAGCATGCTGTTCTCCTCGCGCGGTCGCTCATCGATGCTCCTTGGGGCCGAGTCTGATCCAGCAGATGATCGTCAGGGTCACCATCGCGAACCCGAATCCGAAGTCCTCGATGGGGATGTCCCAGGGGAACCGGATCCCGGACAGCTGTGCGGGGTCGTAGTTGACGATGGGTGCCGAGAGCTTGGTGAGCCAGCCGTCGACCCAGATCTGGAAGAAGAAGACGATCACCATCGTCAACCAGTAGCGGACTGAGCCGAAGACTCCGGTTCTGGCCCAGCCGAGCTCCCATCCGATCACCGCGGCGATGCCTATAAGGGTCAGGATCGTGTACTCAGGCATGGTCGCTGCCGTTCCTCGACCGGCCCTCGCGGCGTCCAACCGGGTGGGGGCGGGTCTGGTCGGCGACCCGCACCAGGCCGTCGGGCCAGCGGTACCGGAGCCGTCCGGGGGTGCGGGCCAGCATGAGGATCCGGCCGACCGCCTCGTAGGTCAGCAGCCCGCAGATCGGGATGACGATGAGGAACAGGATCTCCTCCAATGGCATGGGCCCCAGATGGACACCGGAGATGAATCGCTGCGAGTACCACCAGTGGCCCCGAAGGATGCCCAGCAGGTCCCAGGCGACGAAGACCACGAACATCGGGATCAGGGCCAGCACGAGCCTGCGCCCGGACCGGTAGACGCGGGCGCCGATGCCGAACTCCAACGGGAGGGTGATGACCAGGCAGGCGGCCAGGATGGTCAGGTACTGCCAGTGGTTCACGGGGCCTCCCTCGTCCAGCTGCTCAATGTCTCGCCTGATGGTCGATGTCTCGATCGTATGGGGCCGGTCCAGCGCTCGGGGGTTTCTCCACCGATCCCGCGTGACAGGATGGGCCCAGTGGGTGGACCGCCGGGCCGTGCCGCTGGCCGGCTCGCGGGTGGAGCCACGACGATCCAAGGAGGAGCCGCGGTGGACGGACCGGACAGTCGGCGGGCGGCGCGCCCCGACGATCCCCGTGAACCGGGCGTGAAGTGGGCTCCCGGCCTGTGGCGGATCGGAAGTCACGAGGCCGCACGTCAGGTGCTGGCGGCCCGCGGCTGCACCACCCAGGCCGGATTCACCTCGGAGTTCGTGCCGAAGGGACGGCTCAAGCACCATCCGATCCTGTTCTCCGACGGGGACCTGCATGACGAGCAGCGACGCAAGGTGGGTCGCTTCTTCGCACCCCGCGTCGTCACCGAGCGGTACCGACCACTGATGGTGGACGCCGCCGACCGGCTCCTGGCGAAGGCCCTCGCCAAGGGCGGCTGCCGCGTCGAGGACCTCGCCCTGCTCTACTCCGTCGATGTCACCCGGCAGGTGGTCGGGCTGACCAGTTCCACGGTCGCCGGGCTCGCCGGGCGGCTGGTGCGGTTCTTCAACCAACCACCGTTCGACATCACCAAGCCCGATCTGGGCCGGACCCGGCGCCAGTGGGCACGGGCCGCGCTGAATGGACTCGCCCCGGTGGTGAGGCTCTACCTGGCCGACGTCCGACCCGCCATCCGCGCCCGTCGCAGGACCCCGCGTGAGGACGTCATCAGCCATCTGATCGCCGAGGGCTACACCGACATGGACATCCTCGTCGAGTGCGTCACCTACGGCACCGCCGGGATGGTCACCACCCGCGAGTTCATCGCGATGGCCCTGTGGCACCTGCTCACCGACGAGCACCTGCGCTCGACCTACCTGGCCGCCGACCAGGACGGTCGGATCGGCGTCCTGGAGGAACTCATCCGTCTGGAGCCGGTGGTGGGGCACCTCTACCGCCGCATCCGCGAACCCCTGGACGTCGAGCACGGTTCCCGGACGTGCCACCTGCAGCCGGGAGACCTGGTCGACCTGCAGGTGCGCCAGACCAACACCGACCCGGCCGCAGTGGGGCCCGATCCGATGTCGCTGTGTCCCGGCCGGCAGCTGGCCCGCGGCGTCCACCCGGCTGGGTTGAGCTTCGGCGACGGGGCGCACCGCTGCCCCGGTCAGGCGCTCGCCCTGCTGGAGACCGATGTCCTGCTGACCCGGATGCTGGATCTCGACGTCACGATCCTCGCCGAACCTCGCATCGAGTGGGACGACCTGGTCGCCGGATACTGCCTGCGCGGGTTCCAGCTCGATCTGGGTGCTCGCGCTGACCATCCGGACCGGTAGTGCTGCTGGGTGGCTGGGCGGCAGGTCATTCGGGGCTGTGGCCCGCCGCTTCCTCGGCTGCCCATCGCACGGCGGTGAGCAGCACCGAGGCGCCGTTGACCGCCCACTCGTCGTGGATGTCCTCGGCCTGGGTGTGGCTCAGTCCGTCGACGCAGGGGATGAAGAGCATCGAGGCCGGCGCCCGGGAGGCGACGTTCATGGAGTCGTGGCCGGCTCCCGAGGACATCTCCATCGCGGAGCGGCCGAGGCTGGCAGCCGCCCGTCGGATCAGATCGGTGGTACCGGCGTCGAAGGCGGTCGGCGGCATCTCCAGGACCTGGTGCACCTCGGTGCGGACGCCGCGCTGCTCGGCGACCTCGGCGGCGGCCCGTCGCAGCTGCTCCTCGGCCTGGTCCAGCCTGGCCGGGTCGGGGTGCCTCAGGTCGATGGCGAGCACCGCCCGACCTGGGATGACGTTGCGCGAGTTGGGCTGGACGCGGATCTCACCGACGGTCGCTCGCAGCTTCTCGTCCACGGTGTCGGCCATCCGGTCGACGACCTCGATGAGCCGTGCCGCTGCGACCAGCGCGTCCTGACGGTCGGAGTGCGCGGTGGTGCCGGCATGACGGTCCTGCCCCTGGACCAGGACGTCGAACCAGCGGATGGCCTGGACCCCGGTCACCACACCGATGTCGGTGCCGGTGCGTTCCAGTACCGGTCCCTGCTCGATGTGGGTCTCGAAGGAGCGGTGCACGGCCAGCGATGAGCTGTCGAAGGCGCCCCGGTAGCCGAGTCGGTCCAGCTCCTGCCCGACGGTGATGCCCTGGGCGTCGGTGCGGGCATGCGCATCGGCCAGGCTGATGGTTCCTGCCACGACGCCGGAGCCGAGCAGACCGGGGGAGAACCGGGCCCCCTCCTCGTTGGTCCAGTCGACCAGAGTGACCGATCGGCGGGTGCGGAGGCCGGCGTCATCCAGGCTGCGGAGCACCTCCAGGCCGGCGAGCACCCCGTAGGCGCCGTCGTAGCGCCCGCCGAAGGGTTGGGAGTCCAGGTGCGAGCCGACCAGCAGCACCGGCAGGGTCTCATCGAGGCCGGGCCGGGTGATGAAGATGTTGCCGATCGGGTCGACCTCGACCCGATAGCCGCGCCGCCGGGCGATGGCGCACAGCTCGTCGCGCGCCTGCCCGTCCGCGTCGCCGAGGCTGAGGCGGTTGAGGCCGCCACCGTCGGTCGCCCCGAAGGTCGCGAACCGGCTGAGCGTCGCGAGCAGTCGGTCGGGGTCGATCCGCGGGTCGCTCGGGCCCGGTGCATCGTCGTTGGTGCCGCTCCCCGCCGAGATGGTGGCCATCTGGACTCCCTCCTAATCAGCCGGCGGGTGCTTCCCGCCGACGCCGTGGATGTGTCGGACGCGAGGGTACGGCGTCCCTTCGACAGATGCCTGACGAAGCCCTCGGAGGACCTTCCGCCGGCAGTGGCAGGTACCGGGCGGAGCCTTGCTCAGGAGGTCATTTCCCGGACGGATCATGAGCGAACCCGACGGGGTCGAGTGCCGGTCGGGACCGACTCACCAGCCAGGGTAACGCGAGGTCCAGCGGGTGTCGGGGTCGTGATCCCCATGCAGTCGGCCAGCCGAGGTGAACTCGTAGATGAAGTCATCGGCGTGCTCCAGAATCGTGCCGCGGCCCTCGATCTCGAATGCGAGTTCAGGTGGCAGGGCGGCCTCGCCGTGCAGTGCGCCGAGGATGTTTCCGCAGATCGCGCCGGTGGAGTCGCTGTCCCCTGAGTGGCTGACCGCCAGTGAGAGAGCGTCGGTGAAACTGTCGGGGTCCGGGTACGAGAGGGCGGCGTAGATGGCGATGGCCAGGGCCTCCTCGGCGACCCACCCGCCGCCGAGCGACTCAAGGACCTCCTCGCTCGGTGCGCCGTCGGCTGCTGCGACGGCGCGCTCGATGGCGCGTGAGGTCTCCTCGTGGTGCGCGTGACGGCAGAGGTGCTCTGTCATCGTTGCCACGGCGTCCGGCAGGTCCTGTCCGGCCACGATCGCGGCAATGAGCACGGCGAGCGCGCCCGCGGCGAGCTGCGCCGTGGGGTGGCCGTGGGTGAACGAGGCGGCCTGCGCTGCGGCGTCGAACTGCCATTCCAGGGAGTACAGGCCGTCCGGGGGAGTGAGCCCGAACGGGGCGCTTCGCATCACCGTGCCGCATCCCTTGGACTGATTGTCGGCGTGAGCGCCGAACTGCTGCGCTGATCGGTGCCCGCCGCGCGCCGAGACCAGGGAGGAGATGCAGGTGTTGCCCGGCGCTCGCGGCGCGTAGAGCCATTGCTGAGTGATGAGCCAACCGTCTCTGGTGCCGTCGGGCCCGGGCTGGAGCTGGGTGTCGAGCCAGCGGTCGTAGGCGTGATGCAGCACGGCGACCGTGAGGCCAAGGCCGCGATCGGTGCGCACCGAGGCCCGGATCATGCCCTCCACGGTGAACAGCGTCATCTGCGTGTCGTCGGTGACTCCACCGTAGGTCGGCCCGTCGCCCTCGAGCTCCGGGAGGAACTGCGTGACGGCGCCGCCGCACTCGCGGGCGATTCTCGTGCCGTCCCAGAACTCGACCGGGCCACCGAGGGCGTCACCCAGTGCCCCGCCGAGCAGGCAACCGCGAACCCTCGCGCGGTACACCAGATCATTCATGTCAGTCATCATGGCCGCTTATCGGACAGCTCGGCGGCCCGGTCGGGACGGATCCACTGGCCGAGGTGGTCGCCGATCCAGTCGTGCAGGGTCGCTGACTCTGTCGTGACAGTGACATCCTGGCCGTCGATCCGTCCCGCCGGTGGGTCCACATGGATCGCTGTCGCCTGACGATCGAGCTCGGTGAGATGGTCCTTGACCTCGAGCAGGCTGAACGTGGCCTGCGGCCAGTGCACCGTCAGCCCCAGGGCTTCTGCCCGGCTCTCGTACTTCCCGCGGTAGGCATCACTGGGACGGGTCGCCGAGATGATGAGGGTGATCGGGTCCGCCACTTGGCAGCACAGCAGTCCGTTCCGGTACGAGTCAAGATCCTGATAGACGTCCTGGACGAGGCGGGCCACCTCGGAGGCTCGCCAGGCCGCCAGCTCATCGGGTACCGCGGTGCCGTCAAGCACACGCATGGCGACGTCGAGGGACACCCCGAGTTCGAGGGCCACGTCGTTGGCGCTCGCTCCTTGTTGTGTCAGGTCATTCTGCAGGACGGCCAGAGTGGTGGCGAGGGACTCCTCGGCGGCCTGGAGAGTCGTCGCAGCTGATCTGAACATCCTGGCTCGTGGGGTCATGGGGAGACGCTACAGCCCGGCTCCTCGGAGCGCCTCGATGGCGTCGGCCAGCTCGCCCACCGGGAGACGCCCATCGAGCTCGAGCGTCGCTCCTCGTCGAAGGATCGGCTCGACCTCCAGCACGTGCCGCCGAATCTGCAGCTGCTGAGCCACCGAGCGCCCATACGGGTTGTTGGTCCGGTTGGCGACACGCTCGATCAGGATCTCGACCGGAGCGCTCAGCAGCACCACATGATCGAACCGGTCGTAGAAACGACCCTGGTTCTCGACCGTTCCCGAGACGACCACATCATCGTGTCGGGCCAGAAGCTCATTCATCCGGGGCTCGTCCCACAATGCGCCGGGCAACTCCCAGCCGTCGTAGTCGGTGTCAACGGTGAGCTTCCCGCGCCGAGCAAGTTCCTCGAGCAGCGTCGACTTCCCCGCGCCTGACATGCCAGTGACAAGGATGCGAGCCATCACCCCAGCCTACGCAGCAGCCTCTCGGACCATGTGCGTACGACCCGGGCACCAGCAGCGCGTGCACCGCCATCCGTCGTCACGACTGGAGAACCCCGGCTCGGGGTTCGAGCAGATCTGAAACGGTGGACCTGCGTAGAGAGTTTGAGAACCCCTGCCCAGCCCTGAAAACCCTATCTTTGCGCAGGTCACGCGGCTTCTACAAGCAGGACCGCCGTTCGTCGGGGGCCGACAGTGGCGGACTCGCGCGGTCGGATGGTGCGGTCAGTTGAGATGGCTCAAACCCTTCTGCGCCCCGAACAGGTCGACGATCTGGTGTCGGAGTATCGGTCGGGAGCGACGCTTGTGGAGCTGGCGGCGCAGTTCCGCGTGAACCGCCGAACTGTGGCCGCCCACTTGGTTCGTCGGGAGGTTCCGATCCGACGCGGGAGCTTCGACCCTTCCCGCATCCATGAAGCAGCCGACCTCTACCTCAGCGGACTGACGCTGGCAGAGGTCGGCGTAAAGGGGCTCTTCGGACATTCGGTGGGGATCACTGGGTGAGTCCGCCGGCGGCCAGGAGCATCCGGAGTCGGTAGTTCTCGAAGTTGCGGTAGCCGCGGGCCAGGCGGCGGTGGAGCTCGATGATGCCGTTGACGGCCTCGGTGCCACCGTTGGATGCCCGGGCGGTGGTGAAGTAGGCCAGGAACGCGTCCTTCCACTTGCGTAGCGTGCGGCCCAGGCGCGCGACCTCGGGGATCGGGCAGGTGTGGAAGACCTCGACGATCTTGGTCGCCGCTGCCAGCGCCTTCTTCGGGTTGGGCTGCTTGTAGGCGGCGCGCAGGTCCTGGGCGCAGCGCCAGGCGATGTAGACCTCCTCGTGGCGTTCGTCGGCGTTGATCGCCTCTTGCAGGCGTTGCAGCTGACGGTCGGTGAGGTTCTCCGCGCCGGCCCGCAGCATCGTCTGGATACCGAACAGTGGGTCGCCCTTGCGGCCCCGGTGACCGGTGGTGTCCTGCTGGACGCGGCGGCGTACCTCATCGACCACCGCGGTGCCGAGCTTGACGACATGGAAGGCGTCCAGGACTGCGACTGCGTCGGCGAACTGGTCATCGATCGCGGACTTGTACCCACCGAAGGGGTCCAGGGCCGCGACCCCGATGCCCTCACGGAAGGCTGGCCCGCGTTCGGCGAGCCAGTCGGCGTAGGCCTTCTTCGAGCGTCCCGGCACCAGGTCCAGCAGCCTGGCGCGCACCACCCAGCGGCCACTCTTGTTGCGGTGGCGGGTCAGGTCGACCATCCCGGTCAGCTCCTTCGGGCCACGCTTCCTGGGGTCGACGTGGTGCCACAGGTGCTCATCGACGCCCAGGCTGAGCACGCCCTCCGAAGCGTGTCTGGTCGGCGGCCAGGCCCTGCAGTCGGGGCTTGATCGCGCGCCACAGCGTCTTCCAGGACGTCCCTAGCTGGCGGGCCAGACCGGCGAGGGTAGCGTGCTCACCACGGAGCTGCCCAATCGCCCAGGACACCGCCCGGACGGTGATCGAGCCGCGGGCGGCGACCAGGTCCGGGACCTGCTCGGTGAACGTGGCGACACCGCAGTCGGGATCGGGCAGCGCCAGCGGCGTTGCCGCCACCGCAGCCGCACCAGGGTCTGCCCATGCGGGACATCGCGCAGCACCCGAACCCTGCGGCCCCGGCTGAGCGCGACCACCCCACACCCCGGGCATCCCATCAGCTGCCGTGGCGTCGAGACCGTCACAACGAGCAGATCAGCAGATCGCTCGACCGCCTCCACGTGCACGACGCCCAGGCCTAGCATCACGTCGTAGCGCGGGCACGGGTCAGAAGTAGTGGGTGCGGCAGCGCACCCCGTAACGTCAGGCACGTTGAGGTCCTCGAGACTGGATCAGTGGTTGGCGCTTCTGATCCTCGGGGACCTCGACCCCTACCCGCGCGCTACCGCGCCGTCAGCCCCGCTCCCCACCGGATGTCCCTAGAGCCGGATATCCGAGTTGATCGAGGGCGCTCTCAATGACCAGGTCGTACTTCGTGGTGAAGACTTGCGGCCTTGGCAGATTGACGCGACGACTACGGATGATTCGGGAGAGGAACGTGCGGTGCGCAAGCAGTGGGTCGGAATCGAAGGGTGCGTCCAACGGCTTGCCGGGTTCGGCAGGCGGCATGCTTCAGCGAGCGCCCGGTTGATCTGTTGTCGCAAGGCATCGACTTGCTTCTTCGGGTAGGACTTGGCATCCGCCCCCGAACCGAGCGTCACTGAGTCCTGGCCGGCTTGCGTCGCAAGCGATGCGGCAAGCTGGAGTCCGTTCAGGAGCTTTTCTAGATCACCGCTGTCGGTGGGATTGATCGTGGCAAGGAGCGATTGGTGTTCCTCCGTTGGCTCACCGCCAGCCTCCCTGATGAGCCCAAGTACCTGCTCATTGGTCAGGTCTCGCGTCTTTGGAGAGCCCAAGTGGAACGACGCGCCAGAGCCAAGAAGGACGACGAGGTTCTTCACTTGCAACAGCGAACCCAGATGCTCCCGGACTAATTTCGGCTCGGATGTCGTGATGATCTCTTTCACCGTGCCACCGATGACGAGGAGGCCCTTGGCGTCATCCTCCGACTCCGTTTCGGCGTTCGTTGTTGTCATCGGGCCCCCTCTTGCTCGTTGATGTAGGTGATGCCGAACGCGAAGACCTGACGGAACTCCTGGCGGCGGGAGCCGAGGTCGAACTGGCTACCGGAACCCTTCTGGAAGATGTCGAGACCACGCCCGAGGAGGAGCTTCCAGCCGTGGTCGGTGCGGATCGACCGGTCGTGGATGGTTTCATCCCAGTTGACGGTGAACTGGATACCGACCGTAGCGGCGCTGTCCTGGATGTCCTTGAGCATGAGGAGGTGCTGCTGGGCATACTCGCCGCGGTCTTCCTTGGTCACCAGTGTCACCGCGATCTCGTCGGCGGGGTCCTTGGCCGCCGCTAGCAGGGCCAGCAGATCGACGAGGTTGCGTCCCTGGTGCGGGAGCCGGATGTAGGGATCGACGATGGTGATGTCCGTGGCGCCGTGCAAATAGGGCATGAGCAGCGTCTCGTACGAGGCTCCACGCTGGTTCTCCTGGAACTCCCGGTGCCCTTCGAACAGGGGCGCCGCCACCTCGGGAGCAACTGGAGCCGCAACTGCGACCTCTGCTTGCGCGGACCCACGCTCCTCCGCCGACGCCTCTACTTCGCCCTCGGCCTCGGGGCGGCGAGCCTGGTAGTAGTCGGGGTACTCGTCCTCCTCAAGCGTGGTGACGCCACGCCAGGTGCCCGACTTGTCGGAGTAGCCGAAGTTGACGGCGGCCATTGTGGTGTCGATCCGAAGAATCTGGTCCTTGACGCGCTTGCGTCCTTCGACGGCGAAGCGCAGCAGTTCCTCGATCTCCTCTTGCGTGGCCTCGCCGCCCGGGTAGATGAGCTTCATCAGGCCAGAGAAGGTCTTGTGGATGCCGTCGCGGTCCCGAGTGGAGATGTCGGAGCCGAGCGTGAAGTGCTGCTGGTAGCGGTCGGAGTAGTCGATGTTGCGCAGTGGCCTACATCGCTGCCTTCGACGCGTCTCGGATGCATCCTGACGGTACCGGGCTATCGGGGTGTGGCGACGTGTTCGAGTGCATCAATGTCGAGGATGGAGACGTCTCGGCGTCCGTGGAGTTCGATGATGCCGGAGGTGGAGAGCGCGGCGAGGCGTCGGCTCAGGGTTTCGGGCGTGGTTCCGAGGTAGGCGGCGATGTCTTGTTTCGCTATCGGCAGCCTCACCGTGGGTACGCCTTCTCGCATGCTGCCGGGCAGATCCAGCAGGTAGGCCGCGACTCGGGCGTTGACGTCGCTGGAGGTGACGGCGCCCAGCAGTCGCTCGACCGAGGAGAGTCGGTCGGAGAGTGTCCGCAGCATCCGCTGACTAATGTCGGGGTAGTCGCGGAGCAGGGCCGAGAGGTGGGCGTGGTCGAAGGCGCACATCCGACTGTCTTCGAGCGCGACGACGAGGTCGACCGGGCGGTGGCCGGTCAGGAAGGCCCGTTCCCCGACGACATCGCCGTCGGTCACCGTTCGCAGGATCTGTTCCTGGCCATTGGCCGTCGTGTGGCTGACCTTAAGCTGCCCGGTGTGCATCACCAGCAGACGCGACACCGACTGTCCGGGGGAACAAACAATATCCCCCTTGTGGACGCATACCGGGCGGACGAAGTCGGCGACGTGGAGCTGTTCCTGGCGCGTCAGTCCTTGGAAGATCGGGACGCGGGCTACGCACAGGTCATCCTCAGGCATGTCTCGATTCTACCGGAGTCGGCGGCGGCACCTCCGCGCCAGATGCCACCAGGAGTGCGTCGTGCGGTGCCGTGCGGACTTGATCTGGGTCAAGGAGTTCCCCGGGGCGCGAACCTATCGTGAAGGTGTCAATAAAGGAACACCACCAAGAAGGGGATTCTCACAATGACTACTTCTACCGCCACCCACACCATTTTGAGGGCCGAGGGGTTCTCTTGCCCGTCCTGCGTGGCGAAGATCGAGAAACAGGTCGGCCGCGTCAAGGGTGTCGAGAACGTGAAGGTCCATTTCGCCTCCTCCCGTATCGAGATCGACCACGACGCCGAGCGCGTGTCCGTGGATGACCTCGTGACGGCCGTGGCGAAGGCCGGCTACAAAGCCATTCCTTCAGCTTTCTGAGGCATGCGGGCCCCTGCGGGCGACGCGCACATTTTTTCCTAATATCCGATCTGCCGGTCCGCTGGCACTTGTTTCAGAAAGGTCGTACCCGAAAGTGAACAGGCTCCAGAAATGGGTCTATGGGAATTGGTCTGTTCCCGTCGTGTCCGGCGTGCTCATCATCATCTCGTTCGCCGTTCAGCGGCTGGCCGAGGGTGCGGCCAACCCCACCGTCAGCCCCCAGTGGTGGCTCGATGCCGGCGCCCACGCCACACATGCCACGGCGGTCTTCACCCTCGCGGATGTCTTCATGGTCGCCGCCGCCGTAGTCGCCGGCTACGGGATCGTGATCAAGGCGGTTCGCGCCCTGGTCGCCAAGGTCATCGGCATCGACCTGCTGGTGTCGGTGGCGGCCATCGGCGCGGTCATCATCGGCAACTTCTGGGAGGCCGCGGCGGTCACGTTCCTGTTCGCGATCGGCCACGCCCTGGAAGCTGCCACCTTGAACAAGACCCGCTCGGCACTGGCCGAGCTGGTCGCCGTGGCACCGGATTCCGCCGTCGTTGTGCGCGATGGTGAACAACAGGAGATCCCTGCCGGACAGGTGAGAATGGGCGAGATCGTCCTGGTCAAGAACGGCTCGAAGGTCCCCGTGGACGGCCAGGTCGTCTCCGGCACTGGTGCCATCGACGAGGCCTCCATCACCGGCGAATCGATCCCGGTAGAGAAATCCAAAGGTGACCAGGTGTTCGCCGGCACTGTCTCCCGCGGCGGCTTCCTGCAAGTGCTGGCCATTGGCATCGGCGCGGACACCACCCTGGCCCGCATCATCCACCGGGTGGAGGAGGCCCAGGACGCCAAGGCCCGCACCCAGGCCTTCATGGACCGCTTCTCCCGCTGGTACACCCCCGCCGCCATGGTGCTGGCACTGGCGGCCGGACTGATCGCCGGCGACGTGGTCCTGGCGTTGACCCTGCTGGTCATCGGCTGCCCCGGCGCCCTGGTGATCTCCATTCCGGTCGCGATCGTGGCCGGCATCGGCCGGGCTGCCCGTAATGGCATCCTGATCAAGGGCGGCGAGTTCCTGGAGACCTCGGCCAAGATCTCGGCGGTCGCCGTGGACAAGACCGGCACCCTCACCGAGGGCCAACCTGTCCTCACCGATGTCGTGGTCCTGGATTCCGCACGGGACCGTGCCGACGTGCTGCGCTGGGCCGCGGCCGCCGAGGCCGGGTCGGAGCACCCGCTGGCCCGTCCCATCCTTCAGACGGCGCGCGATGAGGGGGTGGCCCCCGACGGGGTCCCCGGCACCGTCACCCCGGTCCCCGGTAAGGGCATCGTGTCCGACGTTGCCGGCCAACGGGTGCTCATCGGCAACCCGCCGCTGCTGGACCAGTACGGCGTTCCCGACGACGGCAGCGCCGCTCGGGCGGCGGAAACGCTGGCCTCCGATGGAAAGACGCCGATGATCGTGGCCGTCGACGACCAGGTGATCGGCGTCGTCGCCGTCGCCGACCAAATCCGCCAGGATGCCCCCGAGATGGTCGCCCGGCTCCACCGAGCCGGGGTCGAGAAGGTGGTCATGCTCACCGGTGACACCCGACTGGTGGCCGAGGCCGTCGGGAAGGCCACCGGGATCGACGAGATCCACGCCTCCCTGCTCCCCGAAGACAAGCTGGACGTGGTCGCACAGCTACAGCGCCAGGGCCACACGATTGCCATGGTCGGGGACGGCGTCAACGACACCCCAGCTTTGGCCACCGCGAACATCGGCGTGGCGATGGGCGCGGCCGGTTCGGCCGTGGCCGTGGAGACCGCGGACATCGCCCTGATGGGTGACAACCTGCTCAAACTGCCCGAAGCCATCGGTCTGGCCAAGCGGACTGTGTCCGTGATGCGGCAGAACATCGCGATCGCCCTGATCACCGTGGTGCTGCTGCTGGCCGGTGTTTTCGCCGGCGGGGTGACCATGTCCGTCGGCATGCTCGTCCACGAAGCCTCCGTACTGGTCGTCATCATCAACGCAATGCGACTGCTACGGAAGACCCGCGGTTCGACCACGACGCCACCGGCCGAGAGGACCACGGAGAAAGGGGCACAGCAGGTAACCGCCTGACATCCAAATCCGCACCGGGGCCCTGGGGCCCGCACGCCTCCGGGTCATCCCGAGGACGCGATAAGCACGAAAACTCAGACAGCGACATAGAGACAGCCATACAAGAAGCAGGGGAGATCAGCCATGACCGAGAAGAACTTCACCCTTGGAGACAACGTCGAGCACTTCACCATCGCGGACGTCGCGAGGGACAACCCGGACTTCCGGAAGGTGCTGTGGACCGGCGAACACGCCCAGATCGTCGTCATGACCATCCCGCCCGGTGGCGAGATCGGGGACGAGGTCCACGAACACACCGACCAGATCCTGACCTTTGTCTCCGGTACCGGCGAGGCGGACCTCAACGGCCACACCCACCCCATCGAGGCAGGCGACCAGTGCGCGGTTCCTGCCGGCGCCCAGCACAACTTCCGCAACACCGGCGAGGAGTCGCTGGTGCTCTACACCGTCTACAGCCCGCCGGAACACGCTATCGGTGTCGCCTTCGCCACAAAGGGCGAAGCCGACGCTGCCGAGGCCGCCGGCCGAGACGAACCACCGCGGCACTGAACAACACCGTTCTGGCGAACCCACTGGGACGCCGAATCGAAACCACTGAGAAGGAGATCCCATGTCCAAGGTCTATGTGTTCAACGACTACGGCGGGCCCGAGACCCAGCAGCTGATCGACCGGCCTGTTCCCGTGCCCGGGCCCGCAGAGCTGGCCATCGAGGTACGGGCCGCCGGAGTAAACCCCGCCGACTGGAAGATCCGCGAGGGCCAGCTGGGCCATCACTGGAGCCTGCCGGCGCCGATGGGCCGTGAGGCCGCCGGCGTGGTCACCCAGCTCGGCGACGGGATCGATGACTTCGCCGTGGGCGACGAAGTGCTCGGGCTGGTGGCACCCGGGCACGGCGGGCTTGCCGAGCACACACTGTTGCGCGCGTCCACGACCGTGGCCAAGCCCGAGGAGATCTCCTTCACCGACGCCGCCACCATCCCGGTAGCCGCGGCCACGGCCTATGACGCCACCCACCAGATCGAACTCGAACCTGGCCAGACCCTGCTGCTATTGGGCGCGGGCGGCGGGGTGGGACTGATGGCCGCACAGATCGGCCGGGTGCACGAGTTCAGGGTCATCGGTGTGGCCAGCTCAGCTAAGCGGAGCCTGGTCGAGTCCACCGGTGCCATCTTCGTCGAATCCGGTCCGAACCTGCCCGAACGGGTGCGCGAAATCGCCCCCGACGGGGCAGATCTGATTTTCGACCTCGTCGGTGGGGACGCGCTGCGCGCCGTCGCGGACCTGGTGCCCGACCGGACCCGGATCATCTCAGCGGCTGATCCGGACACCGCCGCCGAACTGGGCGGCCTGGCCCTGGCACGCACGAATGAGGCTATGGGGAAGATCACCGAGGTGATCCAATACGGGCTGGTCGATCCGCACGTGGGCGCCCAATTCGGCCTGGATGAAGCAGGCCAGGCGATTGCCGCAGTCGAGACCGGACATGCGGCCGGAAAGATCGTCGTGGTGCCCTGAGGCGAGCCCTCTGAGGTCGGACGGGGCGTGGTGAGCACGTGTGTTTCATTCGGGGCGGGCACGCTCCACTGCATTGCTCCTGACCGGGGGCTCAGCTCGACGTGCCCGGATGAGCCGAGAGGCGGGGAGGGTCTCGATGTCGATCGTACCGCCATATGTGCTGGCGACGCGCGCTCCGCAGCCGGGCACGGGTGCATGTGACGGCATCGGTGCGATCAACGCTGGCGGCATTGCAGTCACCGCTGGCGGCGTTGCTTCCATCACCTTCGCCATGACCGTACTCGCTGCTGTACTGCTCTGTGGATGCAGCCAGCAAGGCGCACGTCTGCTGGACGTGCATGGACGGGGCGACGCTTCGGCTCCGGGTCATCCACAGACCGTCGCAGCGACGGACGACGGCGACCCGGACGGTGCGGGCGCGTGACGGCATGCCCGTCGGACGTTTCTCCCCGGTGCTTGCCCGCACACGCTCCATCCATGCTCCTATCTCTCCCATCGCCTACGACTGCGTCAAGTTGATCTTTGTGCGTTCGGGCTCAGCGGTCCTGCTCAGCGAGTTCGGTGAGCAGCCGGTCGCCGTCGGCGATGTCGTGGCGTTGGGGGCAAACACTCTATGCGGGAGCGAGCCCGAGGGCTGGGTCACGGTCACCACGCTGTACCTGGATCTGGACTGCTTGCCGTTTCTCGGACACGCCCAAACACTTGGTTTCAGGCCACCTGACGTGATTCCCTGTACTCCGCCTCAATCTCATTAGGGGTCCGATACCCCAACGACGAGTGAAGACGTTTCTGGGCTCATCACAATCCACGGTGTAGTGGGGGTGTGATGGTGGCTGGCGTGTCGGTCACCGGGTAGGGGTCGAGGTCTTCCGAGGATGGGGGTTCTCACACCAACCCATCGGGAAGACCTCGACGTGCCTGACGCTACCTTCGCGACCCCTGACCTGACCACCTTCTGCCGGCTCGACGAGCTGGGCCTGGTTGCGGTTGGTCAACGACTCGA
>NZ_AUHZ01000023.1 GCF_000423445.1 Acidipropionibacterium thoenii DSM 20276
ATCCGCGCCAACCAGCCTTGGGCCTTCGTGGCCCGGCTCTCCCGGGCGATGGTCGTGGCAGCGGCCACCGGCATGCTGACATTGGTGGCCTCGGACCTATGGGTACTGGCCATGGCCTACGGGCCGGTGCGCCTGGTCCTGCTGGCGGTGATGGCGATCGGGGCGGTGAGTGCCACCCTGATCCTGGGAGCCGACTTGTGGGAGCGCCCACGGCGGCGAGCCCAACGTGAGCAGTTGATCCTGTTCAATTTGGCCACCACCGCGACCGTGGCCATCGGGGTTGTGGTGTTCTACCTCGGCTTATTCATCCTGTCCTGGCTCGGCGCCCTGCTGCTCATCGACGAGCAGGTACTGGCCGGTGTCGCCGGTCACCCAGTGAACGCTTTGGACTACGCGAAGATCAGCTGGCTCACCGCCAGCCTGGCCACCGTGGGCGGAGCAATAGGAGCTGGACTGGAGGACGACGATGTGGTGCGCGCCGCTGCCTACACCCGGCCCAGCACCTGACACAGCCCCAGCACGCCACGCCCAGTCCTTCGGCAACTCGGGCCATCGACAGGTGGCCGACGACGATCCCGACCAGACCCCACCGCAGGCCGGCGCGGGAGATCTTGGCCCGCGGCGGCGCCGCAGCGGTGGTGTCCTGACGCCACACGTGCGAGCACTCCTTGCAGCGGTAGCGGCGCACGGTGAGCACCAGCGTGGTAGGGCGCCACCCGAACGGCTCGTGCGCCAACTCCCTGCTCACCGTGTCACGGGGCACGCCCTGGCAGCCGCACCGCCTGCACCAGTCGTCCGGCTCCACGACCCGGCACGCCAGCACGGACCGGTCAGGCTCGAGCAGCTGGCCGGTGACCTCCAGACCGAGGCCGTCGAGGCGGGTGAAGGTAGTCAGGTCAGGGCGCGTGAAGGTAGCGTCAGGCACGTCGAGGTCTTCCGGACGGGTTGTGTGAGAACTCCCATCATCGGAAGACCTCGACCCTCACCCCGACACCGACGCGCCGCCCCAGGTCGCACCACAGCTACACCCTCATCTGTGAAGAGCCCGTTTCCCTGAGGTGGACGCGAACGGGGAGCCGGGGGCTCAGCTGCGCGCCGAGGCCCTGCTCGAGCTGTCCTCGGAGGTCTGATCCGCGGTGGTCTGGGAGGCCTGGGAGGCCTGATCCGGGTGGTCGGCCACGGAGGGGCTGCGATGGCGCCGCCCTCTGGGCACCCAGTCCCTGGGCACCGCCTCACCGCGGAACCAGGAGGCTCGCACCGCGTGGCGGGTCCGGCGGTCATCGGGGATCGCCAGCGGTCGGGCGGCCAGCACTCCCAGGCTGGAGCCCGCCGCCAGGGCGACCCCGATGAGGATCGCCTGGGCCAGCACACTGGCCCCCGACCCCGGCGCCGGCAGCCCCAGTTGGCCGGCCATCAGCATGTAGAGCCCTCGGTAGAGCATCATCCCGGGCATCAGTGGCACCACGGCGATGGTCACCAGAGCCACCTGCGGCACCCTCCAGCGCTTGGCCGCGGTGGCCGAGACCAGCCCGATCAGCACCGCTCCCAGCCCCGATGCGATGACCATCGATCCGCTCAGCCACATCCCGACCAGGTATCCACCCCAGCCCAGCGCTCCCAGCACACCGCTGACCCCCAGGGTGCGTGGCCCGGCATGAGCGGTGGCGCCGAAGGCGATCGAGGCGATCGCCGAGGCCAGCACCTGCACCCACCATCCGCTGGTCCACGGCAGGGTCGGCGAGATGTGACTCGGGACGCCGAGCTTCAGCCCGATCCACAAGGCCGTCATCACCCCGAAGATGATCCCGCCGGTCTGCATGATGACCTCGAGGAAGCGTCCCGAACTGGTGACGTAGTAGCCGTCCAGGGCGTCCTGGGCGGCTGCCACCGCGCCGGTTCCGGCTAGCAGGGAGATCATCCCGGCGGCCACCACCAGCGACGGCGACAAGGGCAGATGCGCCCCGGCCACCGAGACCAGCAGCATCATCCCCAGTGCCACCGCGGTGGGGATCGCCCCGCCGACGGCCTGCACGAAGAAGCTGGCGACCCGGCGTCTGGCCAGTCCCTGGACTGCGACATCGACCAGGCAGGTGGCCAGGAAGGCGATGATGACGTCCCACACCGTGGCGCCGTAGAGGGCCGCCATCGACGCGCCCAGCACCCCCATGTTGGCGGTGACGAACCAGCGCCGGTACATCCGGGGCGCCCGCACCACATCATCGAGACTGCGCCTGGCGTCATCCAGCTCGATCTGCCGGCCGGCGACCTGGCCGACCAGGGTCTCCAGGCGTCCCAGCCGTTGGTAGTCGGGGGCGCGCACCTGGACCACCCGCAGGGCGGTGATGGGGTCGTCGTCCAGGCTGCGGTGTTGGGTGACGATGACCGAGGTGTTGGTGATGTCGACGTGGATCCGGATGCCATAGGCGTCGGCAATCCGAAGGGCCATCGCGATCGACTCGGCCAAGGAGGCGCCCACCGAGATGGCGATCGCGGTGACCCGCATGATGAGGTCGAAGACCCTGCGGGCCTCGGCGGCGGCCATGTCGTCGCGCGCCGCGGCCAGATCCCTGCCCGGGTCCACCGGCTTGGTGCCCCGCAGGTAGCGCTCCAGGGGGATCCGCCAGAGGCTGCGGGAGCGATGGGGCCAATCGCTCTGCTGAGCTCTCACCGCGTCGCCTCCTCCACCCGTACCGGGTTCCGGGGCTACTTCAGCACAGCTCCACGAGTCGGCTCAACCCGGGCCCCCGGGTGGCCGGGTTCAGTCGGGTCGCCGGGCGGGGTCCGCCGAGGATCCGACACAGATCTTCCCGGCCCCCGGCCTCCCTGTGACGGCCCTGTCCGATGCCCCGCGGCCGCAACGGCGTCGCCCCGATAGGCTGGAGCCGTGCTGATTGCCACCGATCTCGACGGAACCCTGGTCCGAGCCGACAACACCATCTCGTCACGGTCGCGGGCCGCGATCCGGGTGGCCGAGTCGGCCGGAATCCCGGTGGTGCCGACCACCGGGCGCCAGATTGGCGGCCTGGAGACGGTGCTGGACGCCTTCTCCCGCTACGCGGTGGTGAGCAACGGGTCGCTGGCCTTCGATCTGGCCCACGACATGAAGGTGCTGTTCTCGTTGATGACGCCGGCTGCCACGGTCCGCTCCTTCGCCGAGACGGTCCTCAAGTACGCCCCCCATGCGCAGTTCGCCTCGGTCCGCGAGGACGGCCGGGTCTTCGCGGTCACCGAGCACTATCTGGATCAGATGCGCCCCGATGAGCTCGTCAAGGATCCCGCCGAGTTCGTCCAGGTGGACCGCGAGGACATCTTCAGCCACGACTGCCTCAAGGTGATGGTGCGCACCGACGAGATGAGCACCGATGAGTTCATCTCCCGCACCCTGGCGCTGCGGGTTCCCGGCGCCCACACCTCCAACTCCGGCTTCCCGATGGTCGAGGTGTGCGCCGAGGGTCACGACAAGGCCCACGGCCTGGACCGGCTGTGCAGTCTGCTCGGGATGACCAGCGCCGACGTCGTCGCCCTGGGGGATGGCGGCAATGACGCCGAGATGCTGGCCTGGGCGGGTCGCTCCTTCGCGATGGCCGACGGCCAGCAACTGGCCAAGGACGCCGCCACCGACATCGCCCCGCCACTGGCCGAGGAGGGCTTCGCCCAGGTCGTCGAGTCCCTGGTCGAACAGGCCGCCTGATGCTGATCGCCACCGATCTGGACGGCACCCTGCTGTCTCCCGAGGGCACCATCTCCGCGCGCACCCGGGCAGCCATCGCAGCCGCCGAGGCGGCCGGGGCGCCGGTGGTGCCGGTCACCGCCCGCCAGCTCTACGGGCTGACCGGGATCCGCGAGGGGCTGGGCAGGTGGGCGCTGTGCAGCAACGGTGCGATCTGCTGGGACCTGCACGCCCAGACCGTGCTGTTCGCCCTGCCGATGACCTCGGCAGTGGCGCGCCGGTTCGCCACCGCACTGTCGCAGGCCGCGCCGGGAACGGTCTTCGCCGCCATTCAGGACAATGGCCAGTACTTCGCCTCCCAGGCCGGCTACCCGGATCTGTGCGTCTTCTCCGACCACCACCGCGACCCCGCCGAGATGCCCACCCTCAGCCTGGCCGAGGTGACCGGGGCCGACTGCCTCAAACTGGTCGCCCGCCATCCCCGCCTGTCGGTGCCGCAGCTGTCGCGGATCGCCGAGACGGTCGCCGACCCGGCCGAGGTGCACATCACCAACTCCGGGGCCGGGATGCTGGAGGTCAGCGCGGCCGGGGTCACCAAGGACACCGGGGTCGCGATGCTGGCCGAACGGCTGGGGATGACGCGGGCCGATGTGGTGGCCTTCGGCGACGGCGACAACGACGTCGAGCTGCTGGCCTGGGCGCCGCGATCCTGGGCGGTGGCCAATGCGGTCCCGGCCGCACTGGCTGCGGCGAACCACCGGGCTCCCTCCAATGCCGAGGACGGCGTCGCCCAGATCATCGAGTCGCTGGTGGCGGAGGTCCGGGCGGAGCCGCTCGCCGGGCAACGGCAGCTTGGCGTATGATCGCCGCGTCGCACGGCGTCGATGGGGCCATCACCCCGGAGCCGCCGGAAGAACGGACACGTGGCGTCTCGCCGGGTGATCGTGGAGTCCTGGGCCGAAAGGCACCTACTCCTCGAGAGGCCGGCCGACAGGACGGCCACGTGGCTCACTAGAACCGGCAGCGATGCAAGGAAGTGGCAGCTGGCGGCCCGGACCGGGACCCAGCTGCAATGAGGGTGGTACCGCGGGTGCCCCGGAGACCTCCGGGAGCTCGTCCCTCGTCGAGATCGGACGACGAAGGACGCGACCATCGCGATGAGCGACGCCATCAGCCCCCAGCAGAGCGCGGGCACCACACCCAGCGCCTCGAACGGCACCTCACCAGGCTCCTACCGGGCGGTGCCCCCCCAGATCGACCTGCCGGCGATGGAGCACGAGATCATCGACCTGTGGGACGCCAACCACACCTTCGAGAAGTCCCTGGAGGCCACCAGGGACGGCGAGCCGTGGAACTTCTTCGAGGGTCCGCCGACCGCCAACGGCCAGCCCGGCACCCATCACATCGAGGCCCGCGTCTTCAAGGACGTCTTCCCCCGGTTCAAGTCCATGCAGGGCTACCACGTCGACCGCAAGGCCGGCTGGGACTGCCACGGACTGCCGGTCGAGCTGGCCGTCGAGCGTGAGCTCGGCTTCTCCGGCAAGCCTGACATCGAGAAGTACGGCGTCGAACCCTTCAACGCCAAGTGCCGCGAGTCGGTCTCCCGCCACGTCGACGCCTTCACCGAGCTCACCCGCCGGATGGGCTACTGGGTGAACATGGACGAGGCCTACTGGACGATGAACCCCCAGTACGTCGAGTCGGTGTGGTGGGGGCTCAAGCAGATCTTCGACAAGGGTCTGCTCGGCGAGGACCACCGGGTCGCCCCCTACTGCCCGCGATGCGGTACCACGCTGTCCGACCACGAGCTGGCGCAGGGCTACCACGACGACCGCGACCCCTCGATCTACGTCCAGTTCCCGCTCACCTCCGGGCCGCTGGCCGGCCAGGCGAAGCTGCTGGTGTGGACCACCACCCCGTGGACCCTGGTCTCCAACACCGCGGTGGCGGTGCGCCCCGACGTCACCTATGTGGTGGCCCGCCGCAAGCCCGTCGACGCCAAGGAGTCCGACGCCGACGCCGCCACCGACAAGGTGGCCGCCGATCTGGGCAAGGTCGAGCCCGGCACCGACCTGGTCATCGCCGAACCGCTGTTCGACGCCGTCCTGGGTGACGAGTGGACCCGCACCGGACAGTCCTTCACCGGTGCGCAGATGGAGTTCTGGACCTACCAGCGCCCCTACGACTGGGTGAAGTGGCCGGCCACCGACCACCGCACCACCGACGGACGCACCACCCCCGCCGACGCGAACTTCGTCATCCTCGCCGACTACGTCACCACCGAGGACGGCACCGGCTTGGTCCACCAGGCACCGGCCTTCGGCGCCGACGACCTGGTCACCTGCCGGGCCTACGGGCTGCCGATGGTCAACCCGATCCGCCCCGACGGCACCTTCGAGGCCGACATCCCGATGGTCGGCGGGATGTTCTTCAAGACCGCCGACAAGCCGCTGTGCGAGGACCTCGAGAGGCGCGGCATCCTGTGGCGTCTGGAGATGCACTGGCACTCCTACCCGCACTGCTGGCGCTGCGACACCCCGCTCATCTACTACGCCCAGCCCTCCTGGTACATCCGCACCACCCGGATGAAGCAGCAGCTGATCGCCCAGAACGAGGCCACCACCTGGTACCCCGAGACGATCAAGCACGGCCGCTACGGCGACTGGCTGGAGAACAACATCGACTGGGCCGTCTCGCGCACCCGCTACTGGGGCACCCCGCTGCCGCTGTGGCGCAACGACGACGACCGCGACGACGTCATCTGCATCGGATCCCTGGCCGAGCTGTCGGAGTACGCCGGACGCGACCTCACCGGGCTGGACCCGCACCGCCCGTTCATCGACGAGATCACCTTCGAGCGCAACGGGCACACCTACCACCGGGTCTCCGAGGTGGCCGACGCCTGGCTGGACTCCGGCTCGATGCCCTTCGCCCAGTGGGGCTACCCGCACGTGCCCGGCTCCAAGGAGAAGTTCCTGGCCCACTTCCCGGCCGACTTCATCTGCGAGGCGATCGACCAGACCCGCGGCTGGTTCTACACCCTGATGGCGGTGGGCACCCTGGTCTTCGACCAGTCGCCGTACCGCAACGTGCTGTGCCTGGGCCACATTCTGGCGGCCGACGGCCGCAAGATGAGCAAGCACCTGGGCAACATCCTGCTGCCCATCCCGCTGATGGACAAGCACGGCGCCGACGGGGTGCGCTGGTTCATGGCCGCCGACGGGTCGCCGTGGAGCGCACGACGGGTCGGCGACGACACCATTCAGGAGACGGTCCGCAAGGTCCTTCTCACCTACTGGAACACCGTCTCATTCCATGCCCTGTACGCGCGGGCCAACAACTGGTCCCCCGCGGGAGCGGCCGCCCCCGCCGTTGACAAGCGCCATGTCCTCGACCGATGGCTGGTCTCGTCGACGAATGTGCTGGTGCGCGACGTCACCGAGGCGCTCAACGACTTCGACACCCAGCGCGCCGGTGCCCTCCTCCAGGAGTTCATCGACGAGCTGTCGAACTGGTACGTGCGCCGGTCCCGTCGTCGCTTCTGGGACGGCGACCCGAGCGCCCTGTGGACCCTCCACGAGACCCTCAACGTGCTCACCCGGCTGATGGCCCCGATCACCCCGTTCATTACCGAGCGCGTCTGGCAGGACCTCTTCGTGGCCACCGATCCGGACGCCCCGGAGTCGGTGCACCTCAGCAGCTGGCCGACCGTCGACGAGTCGGTCATCGACGAGAGCCTCGACGAGTCGATGGACCTGGCCCGCCGGGTCGTCGAGCTGGGTCGTGGCGCCCGCGCCGAGGCCAAGGTGAAGCTGCGTCAGCCGCTCAGTCGGGCGCTGATCTCCGGATCCCATCTGGCCCGGCTCGACGAGTCCCTGCAGGCCGAGATCCGTGCCGAGCTCAACGTGGTCCGGCTGGAGTCCTTCGGCTCCTCCGGCGATCTGGTCGACCACACCGCCAAGGGCAACTTCCGGTCCCTGGGCAAGCGGTTCGGCAAGGTCACCCCGAGGGTCGCTGCGGCGATCGCGGCGGTCGACGCCGGGAAGCTGGCGGCCGACCTGGCCGCCGACGGCCAGGTGACCCTCGACGTCCCCCAGGCCGAAGGCGGCAGCGCGGTCATCGGGCCCGACGACGTCATCATCTCCGAGCGTCCCCGCGAGGGCTGGAGCGTGGTGAACGAGCAGGGCGAGACGGTGGCCCTGGATCTGGAGATCACCCCGGAGCTGGCCCGCGCCGGTCTGGCCCGTGAGGCCGTCCGGTTCATCCAGGACACCCGCAAGCACGTCGGCCTGGAGGTCTCCGACCGGATCTCGCTGAGCTGGCACGCCGGCGAGAAGCTGGCCGAGGCGATCCGCGACCATGCCGGTGAGATCGCCGACGAGGTGCTGGCCACCTCGATGGAGGAGGCCGAGGCCGGTCAGGACTGGGCGACCGAGTCCGATCTGGGGCTGTCGATCAAGGTCGTCAAGGCCTGAGGGCCGGGACCCGGCGACCTGCGTGCCGTGCAACCGGGATTCCCGGTCCGTGATCCGCGGACCGGGGGTCCCGGTTGGAGTCCCGAAGGGTCTTGGCAGCTACGAGTCGCGGTGCACAGGCGGTTCGGATGGACGTAGGCGTCAGGCAATCTGCACCAACCCCGGCTCCTGTGAATGGCCAGTGCCCAGGTCTTACTCATCTGGACTCTTCCGGGACAGTTGCCAGTTCCTCGGCGTCATGATGGTGGACGCCGAGCCGATCGAGCACACTCTCTATGGCCCGCGCCACCGCCGGGTGGCGGTACGAGCCTCGCTGTGTTCCTCCAAGCAACATCGCCATATCCGCGTAGATGTGCTTGGGGAACTGGTTGCCTGATGCGGTGATCGAGGCGCACAGCTGAGCGATGGGGAAGTTGACGGCGTAGGCCCCCAGGTCGATCGAGTAGACCACCGGCAGGAAGCTTCTCCAGATGGCTTCCATGCCGAACAGCCCGTGTGGCCAGGCAGTCTCGACGATCTATGTGGCGCCTTCGAAGGTCGCGGCAACGGACTTCCCAACCAGTACGACTTTGCCCGCGGGCAAGGCTGCGCTGAATCGGAGCCCACACGTGATGGCGACGATCAGCAATCGGACTTCGCCAGCGTCGACCGGCGGGGTGAGGCTACCAATATCGCCACTACCGTCCTACTCCTCACACTCCAAACTCAATGCACCGCAGGAAGGAGAACCGAATTTTCATTTTCCCGGGCCCTGGAGCGCTGCCGTTATTCCGGGATTTATACTATGAGCTGGGGCGCTTGCCGGGTTGACCGCCCGGCAAGCGCCCTCACCCATCGAAACCAGTGTTGGAGAACTCTGTCAGTACTTGCTCCGGCATGTCCAGAGGGCTGCGATCATGGAAGCGATCCCAGATGGACCAATGCCGGCAATCGCTCCCTCAACGCATCCGATCTCGATGGTTGCAGCACAACCCGCGACCGCACCAGCAATTGCGCCACTGATTCCAGCGTCTGTCATGCAGTTGTACCATGCCTTGTGAGGCGCCCTCGCTCTTCTGGCATCGACATTTGAACTGTCAGACGTGCTCTGAACCTGGTTCTCAGAAATCGTCAACGTCGCTTCGCGCGAGTTCACTAGTTTCCACGACAGCGAGGTGAACACGATGCCTCGGTTGGCGGCCAAATTGCTGAGGTCGACGGTGTCGATCGTCATTCCCGAGCGGTTCTTTAGAGCGAGAGCCGAAGGATGTTGAGTGGTTGATAGGCTGTAGTCAGTACCTATTCTAAGATCGAGTTTTACTGTTCTATGACCGGAATCCAATGAATATTTGATAAGGTATGTGCCGGGAGATACTGTCTCCGTCTTTGGGGACACACGATGCGGGCCACTGTCAGTGGTTTGGGCCAGTTGTGTGGCAGTGTCAGCCGTCGCACGGTCAGCATCTGGCGACGATGTGGCGCTGGCAGATGGTAGGAATGACGTAAGTGCAACCATGGTGCCGACCAACATTGTTGTGATCTTGACTGGAATTCTCATCGGGGCTTGGCCTCCTCGTTGAAGTGGTATGAGGTGCGGGTGCGCTGCCCGGTCTCTCGTGGAACATGCTCTCGAGATGTGGACACGGTATCCTTCGGGTGACGGGGTGTCAACGAGGAGTGTAGGGTTGAAGGAAATTCAACGGTCTGGAGGTCGCTCATGCAGAGGCCAAGCTCACTGATGGCCCAGAGCTGTCTGGATCAGGCGAGAGCTGCGCAGCGAGAGGCGGCTCGGATGCCGCGGCGCCCATATGGAGCTCTGTTGGTCGGCATGTCCGTCCTGCAGGCGACGCTCCTCGTGATCATCAGCATTGCGATGTTCGGGTCGTCGTGGCGTTGGACGACAGCACTCGTGCTGTTGGCCTCGGGGATCGCGGTGTCGTTCTTGGGAGGTTGGGTCGCTTCTGCACTTCGAGAGGGCCTTCCCGAAGGTTTCGGGAGTCTTGACAGATTTAGAAGGATCTGGAATAAACGCATGGCCATAGGAACTGCTGCGGTCTCTGGAGCTGTTGCACCAAGTCTTTTGGAGTCTCACCCGGGATCCGCGAGTCCGCTTGTTTTTCTAGTTGTGGTACTTGGCGTTGTATCGATCCTTCCCCAACTCTACATGGGGGTTCGGCTATGGATGAAATGACTGATCCAAATACGTTATTAAAACGCTGGGACAAAGTATTTACATCTCCGATACGGTTTACGATTACTGCGGCTATTTCGCGTCAGGATACAGTTTCATTCTCAGCACTCAGAAGGATTCTAGGGATCAGCTCCGCGCTGATGAGTAAACATGTATCGGTGCTGGAAGGCGCAGGCTACGTTGACGTCCACAAGATACAAGAGGGCCGGAAGGTCCTCACTGAACTGGAGCTCACGCCACAGGGAAGAGCGGCGTTTGACGGACAAGTGGCGCTTCTCGAAGAAATATCTGGGACTCACCAAGGGGATGGTCCGAATGAAAAATAGTATAAGCCGTGAGAGCTTGGTGGACAGAAAGGGCAATAGTTCGACCGGAATTCTGTTGGTATTTTCGGTGGCCTGTCTTGTAGTCGCTCTTTTGTGTGACTCTCCGGGGTTGGTATATGGTCGCGTTCTTTCTCTGCTTGCTTTCGCTGTTTGTATCATGGCTGTTATTTGGTCGCGAAGGCGACGTCGCTAGAAAACTGGGTTCGGCCGCGTCATTCAGGCGCAGGTGTGCCCGGGGGCATTGAGCTACCTCATGAGATCCGCGTAACCCGCATGGACGTAAGCGTTGGATATCCGCATGACACCCCGCTCGACCTGGCCCTCCGGGTCACTCACTGCCGCTCGAGTCGTCGGACCGGCCCTCCAGCCTGCGCCGATCCCGCGACCGGTGGGAGCTGTGGCCCCCGGTGAGCACCGGGACCAGGAAGACCGGGATGAGGATCACCCACCACCACTGCCAGCCGGTGGCGAAGCAGAAGATCAGTGCCGCCGGCCAGGTGAGGGCCGAGACCACTTCGAGGGGCTTGCGCCGGTTCGAGGTCTCGACCTTCGAGGGGATCGGGGTCGCCACCACGAGGCTGGAGGGGTCCTTCGGCAGATCGCCGAAGAGCTCGTCCAGGTCGGCCCGGGTGTGGGCGGCCAGGGCGGCGGCCATCCGGTCGTCGAACTCCTCGGCGGTGAGCCGTCCGGCGACGTGGTGGTCGCGCAGCGCCGCCACCGCGGCGTCACGGTCGGAGTCGCCGATGCGCAGGTTCGGATCCATGGGTTGAGGGTAGTTCAGCCCGGTCCTCCCTGCGGCGGGTACATTCTGCTTCGACCAGTGGCCGGTGCACCGAGCACCGCAGGACGCCGGATAGACTGCGGTGTCCGCACCAACGGGAGGATTGATGACGCGCGTCGTCCAGAAGTTTGGCGGGTCCTCGGTGGCCGACGCCGAGTCGATCAAACGTGTTGCCCGCCGGATCGCCGCGACCAGACGGGCCGGCAACGAGGTGGTCATCGTCATCTCGGCGATGGGCGACTCGACAGATGACCTGATGGACCTGGCCCTCAAGGTCTCCCCCCAGCCGGCCCCTCGCGAGCTCGACATGCTCCTCACCACCGGTGAGCGCCAGTCGGCGGCCCTGCTGGCGATGGCGCTGTCGGATCTCGGCGTGCCGGCCCGCAGCTACACCGGCTCCCAGGCCGGGGTCATCACGACCGCAGCGCACGGCAATGCGCGCATCATCGACATCACCCCGGGTCGGGTGGAGAAGTCGCTGAGCGCCGGCAATGTCGTCATCGTGTGCGGCTTCCAGGGGGTCTCCCAGACCACCAAGGACGTCACCACGTTGGGTCGCGGCGCCTCCGACACCACCGCGGTGGCGTTGGCCAGCGCCCTCAACGCCCAGTACTGCGAGATCTACTCCGACGTCGACGGGGTCTTCACCGCCGACCCCAGGATCGTCCCCGAGGCGCGACGGATCCCCGAGATCAGTTACGAGGAGATGCTGGAGATGGCCGCCTGCGGCGCCAAGATCCTGCACCTGCGCTGCGTCGAGTACGCCCGCCGGGAGAACGTGCCGGTGCACGTCCGCTCCTCCTTCTCCGACAAGCCCGGCACCTGGGTCAAAGACCTTGCTGACATCACGAAGGGACCAGCCATGGAAGAGGCCATCATCTCCGGGGTCGCCCACGACCGCTCGGAGGCGAAGATCACCATCGCCGGAATCCCCGACGCCATCGGCCGGGCCGCCCAGATCTTCGGCATCATCGCCGACGCCGGCATCAACATCGACATGATCGTCCAGAACGCCTCCCGGGTGATGAACGGGCGCACCGACCTGTCCTTCACCCTGCCGATGGACAACGGCCGCACCGCCGTCGAGGCGCTGCGCGAGGCGAGGGCCTCGATCGGCTACGAGCAGCTGCTCTACGACGACCAGGTCGGCAAGGTCTCGGTGATCGGTGTCGGGATGCGCTCCCACCCCGGCGTCACCTCCACCTTCTTCCAGGCCCTCGCCGAGGCCGGCATCAACCTGCAGATGATCTCGACCTCCGAGATCCGCATCTCGGTCGTTGTCGCCGCCGAGCAGGTCGACGAGGCGGTCCGGGTCGCCCACACCGCCTTCGGCCTGGACGCCGACGGCGAGGCTGTGGTCTACGCGGGGACGGGACGCTGACCGGCCGTCGGGGCTCGAGTCAGCAGCCCGCCGACCCGAGCTCGCGACCTCCCCGGCGCCCCCATCTGTCCGAGGCGCCGGCATCCGGCTCGCCCCGCTCCGGCACCGAGGAGGGGATGACGCCGTCCGGCCCGGTTGCCGCGGGTAGCACTCCTCCCGACGTCTATGACCTGCTGGACGTCCCCCAGGACTCCATCGCCCCGGTGCCGACCTTCGACGTCTACGACTCGGTGGACCCGGATGCCACCATGCTCAGCTCCGACATCGCCTCGCGGATCCAGGAGCTGGAGAGGCTGGAGCTGGACCGGCGCACCGACCTGCAGCGTCAGGCGCAGGCCCGCAGCGCCCGGGGTCAGACCCCCCGGCCGTCAGCCGCGGCCGGCCTCGACGAGCCCACCCGGCAGGTTCCCGACATCGGGCAGCCCGGCACCGGCCTACCCGATCTGACGGGAGCCGGATCCCCCCGAACCGGTGCTCCCGGGATTCCCGGGTCTGCCGGCGAGCCGGGACCCGAGGCCGGCACGCCGACTGCCGAACCCATTCCTGCGGCAGCTGAGACGCAGCTGTCGGCATCCGGGACCGATCTGGCCCGGGCCACCGCCGAACAGGCCTCCGCGGAGGCCCGGGAGTCGGCCTCGCTGAGACGAGCCAGCGCCGTGATGGCGGCCGGCACGATGGTCTCGAGGGTGCTGGGACTGGTCCGCAGCTCACTTCTCACCACTGCGATGGTGGGCACCTCGCTGGCCCTGGACACCTTCCAGGCCGCCAACACACTGCCCAATGTCATCTTCAACCTGCTGTCGGCCGGGGTCCTCAATGCGATCCTCATCCCGCAGATCGTCAAGGCGATGAAACGCTCCGACGGGGGTCGGGAGTTCGTCGACCGGCTTCTGACGGTCTCCTTCGTCGCGGTCGCGATCGTGGCGGTGCTGGCGACCGTGGCCTCCCCCTGGCTGCTGGATCTGTACTTCTCCGGATCGGGTCCGGCCCGGGCGCTGACGGTCTTCTTCGGTTTCATCTGCATGCCGCAGATCCTGTTCTACGGGCTCTACGCGATCCTCGGCCAGGTCCTCAACGCCCGGGGCCAGTTCGCCGCCTTCATGTGGAGCCCAGTGCTGGCCAATGTGATTCAGATCGGTGGGCTGGTGTGGTTCCTGGCCCAGTTCGGCGCGCACGGCAATCCCGGCGACTGGACCGCCCAGATGGCCTGGGTGGTGGCCGGCACCACCACCTTGGGGATCGCCGTCCAGGGGCTGTTCCTCATCATCCCGCTGTGGCGCGGAGGGTTCCGCTGGCGTCCCCGCTGGGGGGTGCGCGGCTACGGCCTGGGGGCTGCGGCCCGGCTGACGGTGTGGACCTTCTCGGCCCTGCTGATCGCCCAGATGGTCGGGATGGCGACCAAGAAGATGCTGTCCTATGTGCGGGTGCACCATCCCGAGGTGTCCTCGATCAGCGCCCTGGACAATGCCTTCCTGATCTTCATGCTGCCGCACGGCCTGATCACCGTCTCGATCCTCACCGCCCTCTTCCCGCGGATGAGCTCGGCCTTCGCCGACGGCGACACCTCCGGGCTGCGGTCCCTGGTTCGCAAGGGCCTGACCTCACCGGCGGTGCTCATCATCCCGTGCTCCATCGCGATGGTGGTGCTGGCGGTGCCGGGGGTCCAGACCATCTGGAGTCTCCAGCGCGGCCAGGTCCTGCCGCTGGCAGGAGCGGTGGCGATCATGGGCGTCGGGTTGCTGCCGTTCGGCATCTCGACCCTCCAGCAGCGGTACTGCTTCGCCCGCGAGGACGGCCGCCAGAATCTGGTGATGCAGGTGATCCTGTCGGGTTCCCAGCTGCTGATGGCCACCCTGGTGCTGGTGCTGCCGGCCAGCTCGGCACTGTGGATCGTGGCCGCCTCCCAGACCATCAGCAACTTCATCGTGGCGATCGTCTGGATGGTCGTGGCCTCCCGGCAGATGAACGGGCTGGGGATGCGCACTGTCACCGGCTTGTGGATCAAACTGCTGGTGGCCTCGGTGATCGCCGGGATCCCGGCCGGTGCCGCGGTCTGGGCGATGGACCCGCTGGGGGTGCGAAGGCTGTACTCCCTGATGGTGCTGGCTGTCGGCGGGGTGGCCTTCCTGGCGGCCTTCGTGGTGGTCGCGAAGCTGATGCGGATCCGCGAGATCTCCGACTTCCTGGAACCGATGACCCGGAAGCTGCGCCGGCTCCGCAGGGCCTGAATCGGCCCGGACCCGCGCTGCGCAGGCGGTCGTTCCATCGGGGAGGTGCGCAGATTACTCCGCAGACGGGGGGTCGTGCAGCTGTGCCTGCAGCCATGCCCGTCTGCGGAGTGATCTGCGCAGTCGACACGGCCCGACAGCCATCTGAGAGGGCGCAAACTGGGTCAGGACGTGAAAGCGGGAGGCCGCGGCGCGAAGCTCGCGACCTCCCGCGGTCCACCACTGCCGGGGGAGGGCGCGATGGACACCATCACGGGATCTGGGGGAGTTCCCGTGGTGCCACACACGTTAGGCGGTACGGGTATCCCGGTCAACCCCCAGGTGCCGAACCAGTCCGGGATTTCACTGGAAGGGAACTTCTGCCGATCGGCGACATCTGCTGACCGCCCCTGACACCTCGTCCCGCTGGGGTGCACGACAGCCCTCAGGCGGTGGGGTGGGGCGGCGCCGACCCCCGGCCCATCCGGTCACCTGCCCGGGTGATCGGACCGTCATCCCTTGCAGAGGTAGCCGTTCTGGGACAGCGTGGTGGTCCGGCAGTAGCCGTGGGCGGTCTTCAGCCCCCCGGTGTTCAGCGTCAGCTCGGAGACCGTCACCAGGACGTAGCCCTCCTTGGTGAGAGTGGAGACGATCGTCGGGACGGCGGCCACCGTGAAGTCGTGGATGTCGTGCATCAGGATGATCGGGCCGGTGTAGATCGGCACGTCCTTGAAGACCTTGTCCTCGGTCTTCTGGGTGCTCTTGGTCTTCCAGTCCTCGGTGTCCACGCTCCAGTTGACGATCGCCAGGTTCAGCTCCTGGGCGACCTGGTCGACCGTCGCGTTGTGGTCGCCGTAGGGAGGACGCATCAGCATGGGATCACGCCCGATGAGCTTCTTGATCCTGTCCTGGTTGCCGGCCAGCTCCCGGCGCACACCGTCGGACGACAGGGTGGACAGGTCGGGGTGGGTGGTGCTGTGGTTGCCGACCTCGAATCCGGAGGCCGCCACCAGAGTGGTGAACTCCGGGTGCTCGACGATGGCCTGGCCCAGCTGGAAGAAGCTGGCGGCCCCCTTGACCTTGTTGAGGTCGTCGATCACCTGGTCGGTCTGGGAGCCGGGGCCGTCGTCGAAGGTCAGCGCCACCGCCTTGACGACGTTGCAGTCGATACCGACCGCGGTGGTCGGGTGGGCGATCGGCTTGGGCGCCGGAGAGGCCGAGCCGGAAGCCGAGGCGGAGCCCGATGCGGACGGGCTGGACTGGTCATTGTCGGTGGTGGCCGTCGAGTCACCGGGCAGCGGGTGCAGGTTCGGGGAGGCCGAGGGCGCCGGGCGGTCGTTCGGGGCCTTGTACCAGACCGTGGTGGTCGACGGCGTCCCGGAGAAGGCACTGGGGTGATTCGACGCCCCCTCGGCCTTGGCCCCCAGATCCGACAGCAGCGGGGAGACCACCTGACGGTCCACGGTGACCTGGACGAAGTCGGTGCCCAGCACACCGGGGGGGAAGGAGACGATGAAGGCGCGATCGGTGCCGAAACCCATCGCCGGGCCGGTGCCGTAGGGGGCGGCGACATCCTGCAGGGCCTTGGCGGCCTTGCCGGCGTCCAGCCCCTGGCTGGCGGCCCGGTCGGCGACTGCCTTGGCGAAGGCATCCCAGCCCGGCCAGGAGATCAGCACCGAGGGGGAGAAGGTCTGCGACATCGTGGCGTCGTACCACAGGGTGGTGGGGGTGGTGGTGGTCCGGCCGGCGACCGTGACCGCGGCACGGACCTCGACGCCGATGACGTCGGTGGAGGCCGCGATGTACTGGCTGGTGATGGTGACCGAGCTGGCGTTCTTCCAGCCGGCCTGGCGCAGAGTCCGCTCCCGGACCACCTCGAGGGCCTGGGAGAGATTGCGGGCCAGCGGGATCTGCGGCACCTGGGCGCTGATGGCGCGTGGCTGGCTGGCCTTCAGCGAGGTCGGCGTCGAGCCCTTGATGAGGGCGGCGTCCGCAGACGTGAACTTGGCCTCCGCGGCGGCCTTCGAGGCCTTGTCCTCCTGCGATTTCGATGGTGCGTCGTTGCCGCTGCAGGCCGCCACCGACAAGGTGGCTGCCAGTCCGATCGTTGTTCCGCAGAAGGCGCGTCGCGAAAGTCTCACGGCCCATAGATTACAGTCCCGGTCCGACATCTCCGGTTTCGGCGAGGTCGGCTCCGGGAACTCTCAGACTTCTCAGGCGGCTGCGGCCGGACTCACGCCTGCCGAGGTCCCTCGGCCCGCCCTGTCGTCGAGCTGGAGGACGCCGCGCCGCTGCCCGAGGTGCGGTTCTCCTGCCCGGATCGGACGCTGTCGCACTCCCCGGCGGGGGACTCAGCCAACCCGTCCCGGGGGGATTCGCGCCTCTTCTGGCGGTTGCTGGAGACCAGTGAGGTGATCACGGTGACCGTCAGCACCGAGAGGATCACCAGCAGCGACAGGTTCGTGGAGATCTCGGGGACGTGCACCGGATGGCCGCCATTGATGAAGGGTAGGGCGTTCTCGTGGAGGGCGTGCAGCACCAGCTTGACGCCGATGAAGCCGAGGATGACGGCCAGCCCGTAGGACAGGTGCACCAGCCGGTCCAGCAGCCCGTCGAGCAGGAAGTAGAGCTGGCGAAGCCCCAGCAGGGAGAAGGCGGTGGCGGTGAAGACGATGTAGGCGTTCTGGGTGAGGCCGAAGATCGCCGGGATGGAGTCCACCGCGAAGAGGACGTCGGTACCGGCGATGGCGAGCATCACCAGCATCATCGGGGTCATCACCCGCCTGCCGTTGTCGAAGGTGGTCATCCTGTCGCCGTCGTAGTGGTCGACGGCCGGCACCACCCTGCGGGCCAGCCGGACCATGATGTTGTCGCCGGCGTCGGCGTCCTCCCCCTTGTCATGGCCGCGCAGCATGCCGGCCGCGGTGACCAGCAGGATCGCGCCGAAGATGTAGAAGATCCAGGCGAAGGAGTTGACCAGGGCGGCGCCGGCCAGGATCAGCCCGGTGCGCGCGATGAGCGAGAACACCACACCGAACATGAGCACCTTCTGCTGGTTCTCACGGGGCACCGCGAAGCTGGTCATGATCACCAGGAAGAGGAAGAGGTTGTCGACGCTCAGCGCCTTCTCGGTGACGTAACCGGCGAAGTACTCCTTGCCGAGCTCGGGACCCGCCGCGATCCACACCCCGACCCCGAAGACCAGCGCCACGCTGACGAACACCGCCGACCAGATCGAGGCCTCCTTGAGGCTCGGTGCATGGGCCTTGCGGATGTGGGTCATGAAGTCGACCGCCAGCAGGGCGATCAGACCGGCGATGGTGAGGGTCCAGACGAGGGGGCTCATGGGGCTCCTAGGTGGGCGGATCTTCGGGTGCGTGACTGGCCGGGACCGGAGGATCCTCCGGACAGACTCAGGGGTGGGACGCCGCAGCCCCCGGATCGGTTCCCGGTTTCGCCGACCGCGCGACCTTTCCCGCCAGCAGGCAGCCGACCAGCACCAGGGCGAGCAGCCAGATCATCAGCCAGGCCCAGCCCGCGGCGTGGAAGACGTGGCCCGACAGGTACCCCAGGATCGAGGAGCCCAGGTAGTAGCAGGTCAGGTACATCCCCGACGCCTCCCCCCGGCTGCCGGGGGCCAGCGCACCGACCCAGCCGGAGGCCACCGCGTGGACGGTGAAGAAGCCGTAGGTGAGGGCGGCCACCCCCAGCAGCATCACCCACAGGTTGCCGATCGCGGCGATCGGCAGGCCCACCACGCACAGCACGGTGCCCACCAGGATCGCCACGCCGCGTCCCCGCTGGGCCGCCATCCGCCCGCCCCGCGCCGAGGCGAGGGTGCCGAAGAGGTAGAGCAGGAAGACCAGGCCGGCCAGCGACGGCGGCATCCCGAAACGGCCGGTGAGTCGGTAGCCGAGGAAGTTGTAGAGGGAGACGAAGACCCCCATGAAGATGAACCCGACGCCGAACAGGCCGGCCAGCCGGGGGTCGCGCCACTGGCGCACCATGGTGGCGATCTCCGAGCGCAGGTGGAGGACCTTGGGCCTGAAGCGGCGCTCCTTCGGCAGGATCACGGCCAGCACGATGCTGAAGGTCAGAGCCAGCGCCATGTCGACGTTCAGGGCGGTGCGCCATCCCGCGAACTGGAGTACTCCCGAGGGCAGCAGTCGCCCGATGAGACCGCCGACCGAGTTGCCGGCGACATAGAGTCCCATCGCCCTGGGCAGGTCCTTGGGGTGGATCTCCTGGGCCAACCAGGCCATCGCAGTCGCGGGGACACCCGACAGCAGCAGCCCCTGGAGGCCGCGGCCGGCCACCAGCCATCCGAGACTGGGGGCGAAGGCCAGCAGCTGGCCGACGATCGTGGCGGCCAGGGCGGAGAAGACGATGACCCGACCGCGGCCCAGTCGTTCCGAAAGGATCGATGCCGGCAGGATCGCCAGGGCCAGGATGCCGGTGGTGGCGGAGACGGTGAGTGCGGACTGGGCCGGGGAGGCGTGCAGGTCGGTGGAGAGCTCGGGCATCAGGGCCTGGGTGCAGTACATCGCGTTGAAGGAGGCCAGGCCGGCGAAGAGCAGGGCCAGCGAGGCTCGGTGGTAGGAGGGCTGGCCGTGGCGCAGCCCCTCGACGAGTGGCTGGTCGCCGGTGCGGGGGACTCCGGACAGGGAATCCTCTGATGAACGGCGAGAGGGGACAGCGGCCGGGAACGTCACCCATCTACTGTCGGTCCGCACCTGCACGAATGGAAATGCATTTGAACGCCGCTTCTGATGCATATGGCGGATAAGCTGACGATGTGCTGTCCGACGACCTGTCCTGGTTCCTGGAGCTCGCCGAGACCGAGCACGTGGGGGATGCCGCAGCTGTGCTGGGAATTCCGCAGTCGACCCTGTCACGGCGTCTTGGCCGCCTGGAGCACCGGATCGGGACGACCCTGTTCGACCGTCACGGCCGCTCGCTGGCCCTCAACTCGCGCGGTCAGGTGCTGAGGCGGCGGATCCGGGCGGCTGTCACCCAGCTGGATCTGGGGGAGTCCGAGGTGCGTCGGCTGCTGGACCCCGAGACCGGGCTGGTGCGCTTCGACTTCATGCACTCCCTGGGCACCTGGCTGGCGCCCCTCGTCATCCACCGGTTCGTGCGGGACCACCCGCGCGCCGAGATCCGGCTCCATCAGGGGATCGGCACCGAACTGCTCGAGAGGGTGATCGCCGACGAGTCCGATGTCGCGCTGTGCTCCCCGCAACCGACCGGGGAGGGGCTGGCTTGGCGGGAGGTGCTGCGCCAGCCGCTGGCCCTGTGCGTCCCCGTCGATCACCCGCTGGCCGGCCGTACCGCGGTCCGGCTCTCGGAGGCCGCCGGGGAGAGATTCATCTCGACCCCGACCGGTCTGAACTCCCGGGATCTGCTGGAGAAGGTCGCCCGGGACGAGGGACTGGACATTCCGGTGACCTACGAGTCCGATGAGCTGTCGACCATCGTGGGTCTGGTGGTGGCCGGGGTCGGGGTGGCGCTGTTGCCGTCGGGGGATCCCCACCTCCAGTTGGCGGGGACGGTCTTCGTGCCGCTGCTCACCGAGCGGACCAGGGAGGTCGGATTGGTCTGGCGGGCCGACCAGGATGTCCGTTCCACCCCCGGACTCCTGCTCGCCACCGCCCGCCATGCTCTGGCCGGTTGAGGCCTCGGCTGCGGCGTTGCTGGGACCTCGGTTGTGGCGCTGTTTCCGAGGAGGTGGAGGTTGCACTCGCGGAACTGGGCTTGGGGCGCTGGGAGCGAAGGAGAGGCCACTTCCGCGAGTGAAATGTTCACCTGGGGGTTCGGCGCGCAGCACTTTGGCTGCATCTGACGGTGGTGGGGGCGTAGTTCCCGGATCTCGGCTCGCGGCGGTGTTGTCGGCGGGGAGGTGGAGGTTTCACTCGCGGAACGGGTTGGTGTGGGCGTGACGGGCCCCGTCGGGTGGAACTCCCACTCGCGGAGCCGGTCTTGGTGCGCTGGGGGCGACGGAGAGGCCACTTCCGCGAGTGAAATGTTCACTCCAGGCAGCATCGCGCGAGCCGTTCAGCCCAGGGGTCACCTACTGGGGAGGCGGTGGGATCGTGGAGATCCCTGGTGCCTGCGAGGGCCAGATGAGTTCAACGGTGCACGGCGCGTGGTCCAGGACGAATCGGGCGGCCCGTCCCAGGCTCCGCGGGCCCAGCCGGGTACGGTCCCCGTCGCGAGCCATCACGAGCCAGTCGGCATCCTCCACTGCGCGGGTGATCGCCCGTTCGGCAACTCCGGTGACGATCATCGTGCCGGACTCAATGGTGTCGCCGTCAGGTCCCGTCCTCAGCCGGGCGCTCGCCCTGGTCAGCAGATCCTCCGCCTGCTGGCGAGCCATTCGCGCGAAGTCGCGTGGAGGGCGGCGGCGTCCCCTCCCCATCAGTGCTCTCTCGACGCCCGGCGGCACAACCTCCGAGTCGTCGGCGGCAGCCAGCAGGGTGATCTGGTCGGCACGGTGATGATCGCGCAGGGCATCGATGACGGCGGGCCAGGTGCCGGGGCCGATCCAGGCGGTAACTCTCATCGTCAGCTCGCTCCCATGAGTGTGGCTGCGGCCCACAATGCCACAGTGCATCCCACCAGGCAGGCGGGCACGGTGATGAGGCCGAGCCGGGTGAACTCGGCAGTCTCGGCCCGGTGATCGTGGGCGATGACGATGCGGCGCCACAGCAGTGTGGCGAGGGAACCCACGTAGGTGAGGTTCGGACCGACATTGACGCCGATGAGGACGGCGAGCACCGCGGTCGGACCCGATCCGGAGACCAGCGGGAGCATCACCAGGACGGCCGGCAGGTTGTTGACGAGGTTGGCCAGCAGGGCAGCGAGCAGACAGATGATGAGCAGGCTCACCAGACCGTCCCCGCTGGGGATCACGGTGCGCATCGCGGCGGCCACACCGTGATCGACGACGGTGGCCACGATGATGCTCAGGCTCATCACGAACAACAGGAACCAGGGGTTGGCGGCCCACCCGAGTTCTTTGACCTCCGCGAGTCTCTCCCCGGGTTTCGGCGAGTTCTTCACCAGCCTCTTTCCGGCGATGATCAGGACTCCCACCAGGGCTGCCCAGAAGGGCTCGGCGCCGAGAGTCGACAGCACCACGAAGCCGGTCAGGGTGAGCGCGAGAACGACGAGGGAGAACACCGGAACCGCAGTCTCCCGGTCCTGAGTGTCCTGCTCGCGAGGACCGCTGTCGGGGCGATCGTCCTCCTCCTGGTCGTGTGCATCCTGCTCATCGAGCCCGGCGCTGACTGACAGGTCGGTGGCGAAGTAACGGCGGTGTGCGATGTACTCGATGAGTATTGCCACCAGCCAGGGGCCCACCATCAGTGCGGCGAACCGGGGGAAGGTCAGTCCCGCCGCTGAGAGAGCCAGCAGATTCGTGAGGTTCGAGACGGGGAGCAGCAGAGAGGCAGAGTTGGCCAGATGGGCGGTGCCGTAGACGTAGGGCCTCGGCCGCGCTCCGACCCGCGAGGCGGTGGTGAAGATCACCGGGGTGAGCAGCACGATGGTGGCGTCCAGGCTGAGCAGAGCAGTGGTCACAGATGCGGTCACGAAGACCAGCGCCAGCAGCTTGACCGGGCTGCCCTGGGCTCCCTTGGCCATCATCCGTCCGGCGAGGTCGAACATCTCCTCGCGCTGACACAGGTGGGACAGCATCAGGACACCGGCCAGAAAGAGGATGGTGGGCAGCATGTGACTGACCTGGGACCAGGCCTCCGTCCAGCTGATGGCCCCCAACAGGCAGAGCAGGAGTGCACCCGGGACAGCCGGCACTGCCTCAGGGAGATCCTTCGGGCGTACGACCGCGAACACCAGAACGATCGCGAGGATGACCGCCGCGGTGGCCTCAGCGGGCCAGGAGTTCAGCACCCCGACACCTTAGAGGTTCCGCCGGTAGGTCATGGTTTGCGGGTGGGTCGGGTGTTCCAGCGGTGGGTGGTCCAGGCTCGGTGGATGAGCTGGCGGACGATGATGGCTCTTCCCAGATGAGGGTGTAGCGCACGTCGCGCGGCGGGCCGGCGCGTCGGTGGCCGGATAGAGGTCGAGGTCTCCCGAGGATGAGAGCTCCTACACACTCAGCCCGAAAGACCTCGACGTGCACGACGCTACCGTCGGCGGGCGCGCTGATGCGTTCGCCAGCCCCGACCTGACTGCCTTCTGCCGCCTCGACGAACTCGGCCTCGTTGTCACCGGGCAGCGACTCGAGCCGGATCGTGCCGTATTGGCCTGCCAGGTGGTCGAGCCCGACCAGTGGTGCCGGCGCTGCGGCTGCGAAGGGAGACC
>NZ_AUHZ01000024.1 GCF_000423445.1 Acidipropionibacterium thoenii DSM 20276
CGATCCGATGCTCCGTCTTACGCGAAAGCCGGTTCGGTGACGAGGTGGGCCTCGAACTACGGTCGATCAACGGCAGCCCTGCCCGGTACCTGTCGGCCCACCGCTTCACCGTCGCGGGCGAGCACTGGAACCGTTCCGCCGCCCGCCGCAACGACCAGCCCTGTTCCACGACGAGAACAGCAAGACGACGACGCCCTTCCGGTGTCAAGGGTGCGTTAGCGTGAGTCACGAAGACCTCCGTGGTCAGGAGAGTGAGTGTGGTAACCCACATCCTGCCCGGAGGTCTTCGCTACCTCACCCGTTCACAACCTCCCGGGGAAGTACAACTAGACCACCTTTCAGAGGGGCGCACCGTCCCATGAGAGGCGGGTAGGCGGATCGACCACACTCTCTAAGCCTCGATCCACCGATGAGCCTTCGGCGGGTGGCGTCGGCGTGATGGGCGCGGCGTGATCGGCTGCGGGCAGGGGTGAGTTCCGGGCGTCTCATCCCGGTTGTCCACTTCGTTCTCGGTCGTGCCGCTGGTGGCGGCGGTGGTCAGCTGGCCGCGGCCGGTGGTGGTGGTGCGTGCGTCGCGGTGAAGAGTCGGTCGAACGCGGTCTGCCAGGGCCAGGCGTCCGGCAGGTGCAGGATGATGCGGCGCGCCGTCCGTGCCAGTCGTGCCGGCACTGAGATGAGGGTGCGGCGAATCGTCGCGGTCGTTGCTCGGGCGAGCCGCCCGCCTTGGTCGGCGATGAGTCCAGCGGCGCGAGTGAGGTTGAATGCGATCACGGCGAGGACGAGCCATGCGCTGTTCGCGGTGAACACTCCCGAGGGCAGGTGAGCGAGCGGGCCCGCCTTCAGGTCGGCGTGAACTTGCTCGATGATCGCGTGCCCGCGGTGGGTCTTGTCCGCCGCGACGGTTCCCATTGTCTGCTTGTCGGTGGTGGTGAAGAACGCGTGGTGCCGGTAGCTGTCGAACAAGGTCGGCTGCTCGACCTGCTTGGGGTTCAGGTCTGGGATCCGTCGGACCACCAGTCGTCCTTCAACCCGTTCGGCGATCTTCCGGGAACGGAACGCGACGAAGGGCACCTCGGCGACCTCGGCCTTCGAGATCCACCGGCCCGTGACCTCGTCACGGATCGCGTTCGGGTACTCGATCGTCTCCCACCCGTCCTCGGGGATCGTCGCGATCGCCGTCTTCACCGCGGGGTCCATCCGAACGGTGACGGACACGTCCGCGCCGGCCTTGATCGCGGTGCCGATGGTGGCGTGGCCGTAGAACGCGGAGTCCGCCCGCAGCAACGGCCGAACACTGCTGCCCAGGTCCATGCGGCGAAGCGTGGCGAGGGTGTCGGCGACGATCCTGGCCGCGCCTTTCGGGGAACCGGTCTTCCCCTGCCGCAACCGCTGGGCGAGGATCACCGGCGCTGAGGTCGTCGTCGACGCTGTCGCGACGAGGGCGTTGAGGCCGCGGACGCCGGAGTACCCGAACGACGCTCCCTGCTTCTGGTACCCGTGGACCTCGATGATCGTGTCGTCCACGTCGACCATCACCCGCTCACCGTCCCGGATCTGCAGCAGCGGCGCGGCCGATGCGAGGTTCACCAGCGTCCGTGAGGCGACGGCATCGAGCTGGCGGACGTGCCCGAACCGGAACTCCCGCAGGAACGAGCCCAGCGTCGACGGTGCATACGTCCGATCGAACAACCGGCCCATCCCGCCATGACGCAGCAGATTCATGTCGTCGATCGAGTCCGCGCCAGCGAGCATCCCCGCGACCAGCGCCATCACCTTGCCGCCGGCGTTCGCACCCTTGTCCGTCGGGACGCTCAATCGCGACCGCGCGAGCTCATCAAGCCCCGCAGAACGGGCAAGACGGAGCATCGGGACCAGCCCCGCGACCGACACGAGATTCGGATCATCGAACACAGCCGACACGGCAACGGGAGCATGCTTGAATTGCACCTACGAGACGCCTCTCAGATCGGCAGAAATCGAACCCTAGACAAGCTCTATTCTCCCTGGTCAGAGGGGCATTTCTGCGTTACGATGCCAACTCAGCAAGCCTCCCCATCGGTGGATCGAGGCTAAGGCCGCCGGCACACTGACGATCGATGGCTCGAAGGTACCGATGGGATCGACACTGGCGACGCCCCTCCACACGGAACGCCCGTTCGTTCCATGAACGACCGTCCATGAGACAGTCCCGGCGCTCGAGCTGCGGATCGGCGTGTCGTGTCTCATGGCCCGTGTCCGAGACCTATGGACCGCGAGGCACGTTGGCGGTACATTCGGGTCATGGCTTCGATCGGATACGCGCGCGTCTCGACCCGGGAGCAGAACCCGGACGGGCAGACAGACCTGCTCGCCGCCGCGGGGTGCGAGAAGGTGTTCGTCGAGCACGCCTCGGGTGTGCTGGCCAAGCGACCCGCGCTCGACGACGCTCTGGACTACCTGCGCTCAGGTGACACCCTCGTGGTGACCAAGCTCGACCGGCTCGGGCGGTCGGTGCGCAACCTCAAGGAAGTCGTCGAGAGCCTCCAGCAGCGAGGCATCGGTCTGAAGGCACTGTCTCAGGGCATCGACACCACGACACCGGGTGGCCGTCTGTTCTTCCACATGCTCGCCGCGATCGCCGAGTTCGAGCATGACCTGATCGTCGAGCGCACCCAGGACGGTCTTGCCGCTGCCCGGGCCCGAGGTCGCAAGGGCGGGGGCCGGTTCAAGATGACGGCGACCAAGGCGCGCCAGGCCCGGGCGATGTACGACGAGAAGTCCTACACGGTCCAGCAGATCGCTGCGACGTTCGGGGTCTCGCGCGGCACGATCTACCGCCACCTCGCCGAAGACGCACGGCCGATGTGAGGTGAGGGGACGTGCCGGCGCGGTGGGAGGTCTCAGACAAGATCGCTCTCCTGCATCGCCACGACGACGGTGTCCCATGGACACGGCTGGCAGCCGAGTCGGGTGTCCCGCTGCGCACCCTCTCGCGCTGGGCGCGCGCCTACCGGTCTGACCCCACCTCGCACGGCCTCGCTCGGCGCCAACGCAGCGACCATGGCCGGCGCCGCATCCCAGCAGAGCTGATCGAGGTAGTCGAAGCTCTCGCCCTGGCAAAGCCGGCTCCGACAGTGGCGTTCATCCACCGGCGCGTGGCCGGCATCGCACACGATCGCGGCTTGGCGGCCCCCAGCTACTCCGGCGTCCGGGGCCTCGTCGCCGGAATCGATCCTGGGCTGCGCGCTCTGGCCGAGCACGGGGGCGCGGGATACCGGGACAGGTTCGAGCTGGTGCTGCGGCGCTCGGCCGAGCGACCCAACGAGCAGTGGCAGGTCGACCACACTCTCCTGGACGTGGCGATCCTCGACGCCATGGGAACCCAGGTGCGCCCCTGGCTGACCGTGGTCCTGGACGACTACTCCCGCGCCGTGGCCGGCTACACCCTCTTCCTCGGCGCACCTTCAGCCGAGCAGACGGCGCTCGCCCTGCACCAGGCCGTCAACGCCAAGGCGAACCCGGGGTGGCCGGTCTGTGGGCTGCCAGAGGTCCTCTACAGCGACCACGGTTCGGACTTCACCTCCGCTCGCCTCGAGCAGGTCTGCCTGGACACCCACATCCGGCTGATCCACTCCCGAGTCGGGGTCCCCCAGGGTCGAGGGAAGATCGAACGGTTCTACCGGACCCTCACCACCGAGCTCCTGCCGCACCTGCCCGGGTACATCCCGCACGGTACCAACGGCGCACCGGTCACGACCCCGGCACTGACGCTCGAGGACCTCGACGCGATCCTCGAGCAGTACATCGTCGCCGAGTACAACACCCGCCCCCACTCCCAGACTCACCAGGAGCCGACCGACCGGTGGAGCGCGAGCGGCTTCATCCCGCGCAGCCCCGCCCACCCCGAGGATCTCGACCTGCTCCTGCTCACCGCGGCCACCACCCGCAAGGTTCAGCGCGACGGCATCCAGTTCGCCTCGACTCGCTACCTGTCCACGGTCCTGGCCGCCTACGTCGGCGAGCAGGTCACCGTCCGTTTCAACCCGCGCGACGTCGGGGAGATCCGCGTGTACTTCAACGACGAGTTCTTGTGCCGGGCGATCGCCCCCGAGCTGTCTGCCGAGTCGATCTCCCTGGACCAGCTCCAAGCCGCCCGTCGCCAGCGCCGCCGCGACCTCAAGGACCAGCTCCGCCAACACCGCACCCTCGCCAACGCCCTCCCGGGCGATACCCGTTACACCCCACCAGCAGTCAGCACCGACGACACAGCACCGCTACCGGCTCCTGAGCCCCGACCACGACATGGACTGCGTCTGTATGCCACCGACTAACAAGCTCTCCGTGCTCGGCAAAGACGACGACGGCCGGCGGTTCCTCACCGGCACCTTCGACGAGGTCAACTCCGCCGCCCCGCACCCACACCCGGTCCCGTCCTTCCACAGCACCCGCGAGCACCGTCGGTTCACCGAGTTCGCCGCCACCGTGCGTACCCACCGCTACATCGGACTGTGCTGGGGCCCACCCGGGATAGGCAAGACGCTCTCAGCCCGCCACTACGCCGGCGTCGACGCCTGGGAGCAGTGGCAGTCCGTGGTCGCCGACACCGTCGGACCCGTACCGCCGCGCGTCCTAGAAGCACGCACCGCGTTCTACACACCCACGGTGGCCGCCACCGTCAAGCAGATCGACCAAGGCCTACCCCGAGCCTGCCAAGCGATCTCCTACGCGATCGACTACGCCGAGCTCGGCCTCGTCGACCCCTACCTCTACGACGCCTCACGCTCCTCCGGGCGCACCGAGCTCCTCATCATCGACGAAGCCGACAGGCTCAAGAGCACCGGCCTCGAGCAAGTCCGCGACTACTACGACCGCCACCACATGGGCGTCATCCTCATCGGCATGCCCGGCATCGAAAAGCGCCTCGCTCGCTACCCCCAGCTCTATAGCCGCATCGGCTTCGCCCACGAGTACCGGCCCCTCGGCGCCGACGAGCTCACCGCTGTCCTCACAGCGCGCCTACCCCCGCAGCACCACACCGACCACGACCCGATCGCGCACGCCACCGCCCTAGCCACCATCGCCCGCATCACAGCCGGCAACTTCCGACTCCTCGATCGCCTGACCACCCAGATCGAACGCATCCAGACCATCAACGACCTCCACACCCTCACCCCAGAGCTCGTCGACGCCGCAAGAGAAGCTCTCCTCATCGGCCACTGACCGCTACCAGAAGCACGCCACCAAGCGATGCGATCTACAGATGGCGGGACTGTCAGATGAACGGTGTGTGAGGCCCGGTGGGTTTCATTGGTTGGTCTTCTCAAATCGTCAGTGGACGGTGCTGCGGTGGCCGACCTTCAGGGCGAGGATGACCAGCGTCGTGTCCTCAATATGGAACAGGATCCGGCTAGTTGTTGCGGGTCATGACGTTGTAGTCGCCGATTCGGTAGCGTCGCTGGCTGGATCGATTGATGGTCAGTCCAGGACTCCGTGTCCGAGGACCTGGCAGTGCGGCGATGTCGCATGCTGCGCGACATGTCGGGGACGACGCCCGTGCCGATTGTGTGGCGGTAGCGGGCCTGGTGGTGCGGGGATGAGCGCTGCGTGCGGAAGAGTTCACAGCACGAGTGCCGTCCCTGCTCCTCCAGCGCGCCCAGCCCGGCGGTGTGCTTGCATATTTGGAGTTGGCTGAGGCATTAGATGGTGGGCAGGGCTGGTGCTCGTGAGTTGCAGCAGATACAGCTCGTTCTCATGGCTTATCTGTTAGGGGGTCAGCCCCTGCAGTGGGCAAGTGAGGTGAGTGTTCTGGAGATAGTTGGTGATCCCTGGGTGGGGTTGCCGGTGATGAGGTCTTGGACGTCGGTGAATTGGGTACCAGCGCACCAGCCGGCGATGGAGTAGGCCAGCGACTCTCGGACCCAGTGCTCGTCCAGTGCTGCTGGGGTGCTCAATCTGCGGCTGAGGTTCAGGCCTACGGTTGGTCGTGTCGTGGCTCGTGCTTGCTCGGGTACGAGGCCTTGGGTCATCTTGTTGGTGAGGCGGATGGTTCTCGGTAGCGGTGTGGACGGGTCGGCCTGCTGGTAGACGGTCCGTATGGTGTGGGCGGCAGCAGGCAGGTAGGCCCTGTTGGGTTCGGTGGTACACACCGTTACCTGTTCGTGAGGAACAGCCATGCATGCGGTGTAGCCGTACTCGGCTGAGAGCTCGTTGTCGATGCCGTTGTCGGCGAGGCGGGGCAGGGGCAGCAGGGCGATCATTGACAGCACCAGACACAGGGGAGCCAGCCATATCCTCCGGCTCAGGTTGCCGATGGCGGCTCCGACGAGTGCCCCAGCTATCACCATCATCATGGCTGCCAGCGTGCGTCCTGATCCGGCCATTACCTCGTGGACCATCACCCGAGCGGGGATGCCGTGACCGAGGGGATCGAGGGCAGCGGCCGCGGTGAGCACCAGAACGGGGATGCCGGTTCCCGTCACGGCGATGAGTGCCGCGATGGTGAGGGTGCGACTCGCCACTGCCATCGGCTGGCGTGTCGACAGTCTCTCCCAGATGACCAGCGCGCTTCGCCATCGTGTCTGCCCGCACACGACCCCAGTCATCATCGATACTCCTACAGGGATGAAGACGACTGATGGTAAGTCCTTGGAGAGCAGCAGGCGGGGGCTTCCACCCCAGGCTGAGATGTTGGACAGCAGCGTCCACCCGGTGAGCACGGCGATGAGTGCTGCTAGGGGAACCGCGAGGGTGGCTCGTGTGAAGCCGCGGGTGAGCAGACTGGTACGGCGCTGGACGGTTGAGTTCTGAGGCCGGACGGTTTCGGCAGAACGTGGTGCCGGCCAGTGCTGTGGGTGGTGGCCCGCCACGTCGATCCTGATGTCGGCGAGCAGGACAACGACTCCCGTCATCGCCAGTGCCAGGCACACGGGCACACTGAGGTCGGGGGCGCCCCCGTACATGTGTAGGACGCCGGGGGCGCGCAGTGCACCCCAGGTGCTGTCGGTCGCAGACGGGTACAGCGGCCAGGAGAACATCTGCGATGCCAACGCGGCTGCCATCGGGGCCACCCACATGGCGACCGGGGGGAGTACTGCAAGGCTGATCAGTCCGAGCCCGACCAGGCCCAAGATGTCGCGGAACACCGCAAGACTCCCGAAGTCGCCGACATGGGTTGGATAGCTCCCCAGCGAGACCACCAAGGCCACGAGAAGGACGATGAGCAGCAGCCCGACCCGCCGGCCCGTCAGGGACCGCGGTGCGACCTTGTCGATCTCGGTCTCGAAGGTGAACAGGAACATCAATGGCAGTGCCGTCACCGCCGCGATCCACAAGGTGGCGACCTCGACGGTCCCCCCATCGGTATCCACGCCGAGTGTGACCATGGCGGTGACCGCGAATGCGCTGACCACGGCGATGGCTGTGATCAGTGGAATGTGGTGATGGCGCAGCCACAACCCGATCCCGCGGGTCATCGGCTGACCATCGCGAGGTACTTGCTCCTCACCGCGTCAAGATCGCGGGAGACCGTGAAACTGCTGAAGCTCTCATCGGTGATGAAATGGCCGGAGTCCATGATGGTCACGGTCTCGGCGATGTCGATGATGTCCTCGACGATATGGGTCGAGACAATGGTTATGGCATCACGAGAAACCTGACCCAGCACCGAGGCGAGTTCGGCACGCTGAGCCACGTCCAGCCCCGCCGACGGTTCATCCAGTACTAACAGGTTGGGTGAGCCGACCAGTGCCGATCCGATCCCGAGGCGCCGGCGCATCCCGCCAGACAGTGAGCCGACCCTGTCGTCTGCACGCGCATCAAGGTCAACGACGTCCAGTATCCGGGAGATCTCACCAGACTCGTCGGGGGAGGGGATCCGGTGCAGCCAGCACATGTATGCCAGGTGCTCACGGACCGTGAACCTCGACTTCCTGAGGTTCTCCTGCGGGCAGTAACCCAGGCGCGTGCGGATCCGGTCGCCCCTCAAACCGTCCAACTCCACAGTCCCGGAGGTCGGACGCCGAATGGTGGCCACAGTGGTCAGGAGCGAGGACTTGCCCGCACCATTGGGGCCCAGTAGTGCGTGGAAACCGGGTCCCAAAGACCATGACACGTGATCTACCGCGACTCGGCGGCGGTATCTGACCGACACATCGGTGACTGTCAATCTCATAGCGATCTCCCCTCAGATCATGCCGTGGCCCGAACGGCCCGAGGCCCCGCACAAGTAGTGTGCGGGGCCTCGGGGAGATCGGCTCATTTCACCTCGAATGTCCAGCTATTAGCATGCCCCACCAAACAGGTCACACTGGTGTAGGACTTGGGTTTGGTCCACGGTGAGGTTCGGTCAGGAGCATTCCGGCAGTCCGCACGGATCCTGAACTGGCCAGTGCCTCCAGAGCAGGTTCCGACCACCGCTCGGCCGCTTTCACGGGCGCCGCATCCCGTTGGTGTGGCCATTGCAATACTCGGAGACGATACTGCAAATCCGATAAAAGCTGCGGCGGAAATTCCCAATGCCCCTAGTCTTGTGATGATTCGTTTCCCTATTATGGTTCTCCTTTGACCCATACGAATTTTCGATCACAAAGTCATTATCAATTGACTTCTAAATCAGGGTACTCCACGAGAGTTCGACCGGTCAAGAGTGTGAAACGCGAGAGTTCTCTGGCTCTTCGGCTTGCGGTTGGGCTGGGGTGATGAGAGCTCGTCGGCTCCGTAAGGACCGATGAGTAGGACTGGTTGATCAATCTGCCGCTGGACCAAGATGAGGAACCGGTGGCCTGATTCGCCCCCACTGGTTCGGCGTTCACCAGGGCGCCGGACCTCTGGCCGTCCGTGCAGTTACCAGAGCCCGGGTTGGTCGCGGTCCAGGGCAGACAGACCCGCTGCGATCGCGGAGTTGAGGTCTTGGCCCTGACGGGCTGCTGCGCGGAGTGCTTCGGCCCGGGCGCGGGCTCCACGGGTGTCGTTGAGGGGCGAGCCTGGCGTGCCGGCCCGGGCCTGGTACTCGGCCCTGTTCGTGGCGTCCGTACCGGATCGTAGGTGGGCTGGGTTCACGCATGTCGGGTTGTCGCAGTCATGGGAGAGAAGTCGGGGGACGGGCTGGCCCGGGTAGGTGGCCGCCCAGGCGAGTCGGTGGGCGATGACGACCCGGTCATCGCGGACCCAGAACCGGCCATGTCCGCGTCCTGAGATGGCCCCGGTCCAGATCCAGCACGCGGTGCCGGCCAGGCGGCGAACATGGGACCAGAACCGTGCCATCACCGCCGGATCATCGGCGGCACGGATCAGTAGCTCAGAGGTCGGGCTGCGCCGCGTCATCATCGTCCACCGACTCGTCGGCCGCGTCGGTCTGGGGGGCGGCGTCGAGGAGATCGGGGCCCTCGGCCGCCGGCGCTGGAGTCGGCGTCGGGGTCGGCGGCTCGGAGGGCACCAGGGACAACGTCTCGTTGAGGTGGCGGATGGTGATTCCGAGGCGTTCGGCGGTCTCGGACTTGGTCACTGCGTAGCGGTCGATCATCTGGTGTGCGGCCCGGCCGGCGTCGCGGCGGACCGCCGTCTCCTCGGCCTGCTGCTCGGCGGCCAGCGCCGCCCGCCTGTCGTCGTACTTGTGGCCGATCGACTCGATCCGCGCGTCGGCGTCGAGGTAGGCCGCGGCGAGTTCCACCAGGTGCTGCTCGCGTTCCAGAAATCTTGCCGCGCGTTCGGTGGCCGCCCGCCTGGCAGCCACCGACCGTGATGTTCTCGTGACCATCTCATCCCCCTAACACCGTGGGCTCCCCCGCCCCTCTGGTGTCCTCATTGTCGCACGCGACCCGCCCCGGCGGAACCCTGCTCGACCGTCGTCGGTTGAGCCCGCCGCACCGCACGGTATCGGGTGGGCCGGGGCCCCGGCCGGTGGCCGAGTGGGGCCAGTAGTCGGTGTCGAAAACGTCGGCCGCCGCTGCGCGGGGCCGGCGGCGTCTTGTGGACAGCCGGACTGACAAGAGAGGTCCGCCTGCCCACAGGCCACCGCAGTCTGCGACCAGCACCGTTGCGTGCCCATCATGGGCCGGCAGGTGGGCCGGGACGGCTGCTCCTGCGGACCAGCCCTCCCGGGGTCGAACTGTCGCTCAGACCGCACAGGATCATCGAAGCATTGAGGGCAGTTTCAGAGACACACTTAGTGCATTCTTTGGCCATCGGCGGTCGAGCGGGTGTGTTCTGGCCGTCGCGGGCGTATCATCTTGGCGTGGGAATGTCGCTGAGCAAGCTGTCGGCAGGCGACGGTTACCGGTACCTCATGGACCAGACCGTCTCCGCTGACAGGCTGCGCTCGCAAGGCGGTTCCCTGGAGGACTACTACGTGAAGTCCGGATGCCCTGACGGGGTGTGGGTCGGCCAGGGCATCGGCGATCTGGGTGTGTCGGGGACGATCTCCCAGCAGCAGATGGCCTCCCTGTTCGGGGAGGGTATGCACCCCGATACCAGGGCGATCATCGCCGAGATTCTGGCCGGTGGGAAGGGCGCCTCCCAGGCGATCAGAGCAGCCCAGTTGGGCCGCCCGTTCTCCACCTATACGGGTCAGGATGAGCGGCTTGCCGGTGCCATGCGCTTCCAGATGCAGCAGGCCCGTGCCGCAGTGGGACGCGACCTCACCGGCGTCGAGAAGCAGGCCGCGGCACAGCGTGCCACCGACCGGTTTCTGGCCGGGCGGCCAGGCGGCGAGACGGGCCGGGTGGTGCGTCCGGCCCGCCAGCCGGTGGCCGGCTACGACATGACGTTCTCGGTGCCCAAGAGCTACTCGATTGCCTGGGGACTCGGCGACGACCGGATGCGCCAGATGGTCGAGGGATGGCAGGAGACGGCGATCGCTGAGACCCTGCGCTATGTCGAGGACCAGGCGCTGTTCACCCGCCGTGGGGCCGACGGGATCGCCACTTTGGAGGCTGGCGGTCTGGTGGCCGCCCGGTTCCGCCACTGGGATTCGCGGGACGGTGACCCGCAGTTGCACGACCATGTGGCGATCGTCAACCGCGTGTTGGGTTCTGACGGGCGGTGGCGGACCATCGACGGTGCCCACCTGTACAAGTGGAAGGTCGCCGCCTCCGAGTTCTACAACCGTGTGTTGGCCGAACAGGCCCACGCCGCAGGGTTCGCGACACGGCTGCGGGACCCGGGCTCCCACAAGCAGCCGGTGGTCGAACTGGCCGGTGTCACCGACGCCCAGATCGCTGCGTTCTCCACCCGCCGGGGTGCGATCAGCGCCCGCACCGCTGCTCTGGTGGAGCGCTACCGGGCCGACCATCACCGGGCCCCCTCCAGGGCGGTCCGCTACCAGCTGGCCCAGCAGGCCACCTTGGAGACCAGACAGCCGAAGCAGCGCCCCGACACCCTGGACCAGATGCGGGCCCGGTGGGCCGGCCGGGGGGTGCCGGCACCAGTACTGGTACCCCTGTCGCCGGCCGGGCGACCGGCCATCGACGTCGAGGGGATCGCCGGGCGGATCATCGACCAGGTGTCACGGGAACGCTCCACATGGGAGAGGTCCCACGTGGAGGCGGCCGTGCACCGGTGGGCCAGTCAACAGCCGGCCACCGTGGCGCCCGAGCGTCGCGACCAGATCCTGTCGGCCGCCCTGGCCGACCACAGTGTGGCCATCACCCCGGCCTCGGCGGCACCACCAGTCCCCCACGATCGGGGCCGACCAGACGACCAGCAACGGTTCCTGAGATCCGATGGGACCAGCGTCTACGTCAAGCCTCACTGGACCCGCTACACCAGCCCTGCGGTGCTGGCCGCCGAGGACCGAATCCTCGCCGCGTCCGGCGACCTGGTCGTCGGGGCCATCACCGGGAAGGCGATGGAAGCGGCGGTCGCCGCGGCCCCTTCATGGATGGACGCCGACGGTCTGGCGTTCGCCCGGACCCTGGGCCAGTCTGACCGGCTGCTGAGTGTGGGGATCGGGCCGGCCGGCACTGGAAAGACCACTGCGATGGCGGTGATGGCCGACGCCGCCCACCGGTCGGGGGTCCGCGTTCACGCCCTGGCGGTCGCCGCCCGGACTGCCGCCGACCTGGGTGAGGGGATCGGCGCCGACACCACGATGAGCCTGGCCGCCTGGACCCATGGCGGCTGCGAACGGTCCGGCCTGGGGGTCGGGGATCTCATCGTCATCGACGAGGCCGGGATGGTGGCCACCGCCGACCTCGACCAGGTCATCGCCCAGGCTCGGGATGGTGGCGCCCAGGTCGTGGCTGTCGGCGACGACCGGCAGCTCGGCCCTGTCGGTGCCGGGGGTGCGCTGTCACTGGTCGCCTCGCAGACCGGGGCGGCCCGCCTGAGTGTGGCGCACCGTTTCGAGGCCGCCGACGAGGCGGTGGCCTCGCTGAACTTGCGCGACGGCGACGGCTCCTGGTATGTGGAGGCCGGCCGGGTGGCCGGCGGTGACCGGGCGACGATGATGGCCCAGGCCGTGGAGGCATGGGCCTATGACCGGTTCGCCGGCGGGCACACCAGCCTGCTGATCGCCGACACCCGAGACGACGTCGACCACCTCAACCAGGCCGCCCAGACCTGGCTGGTCGACCACCAGCTGCTGGCCGGCGACCGGCCCACCCTCACCCTGGCCAACGAGTCGCAGGCCGGGGTCGGCGACGACATCATCACGCTGGCCAACGACCGGACCCTGATCGCCACCGACGGCGCCACGACCGTGAAGAACCGGATGCGGTGGACCGTCAGTGCCATCGGCGCCGACGGCGGGCTGCGCGCCATCGACGCCGGCGGCCGCCACGTCGACCTGCCCCCCAGTTACGTGGCCGCACACGTCGAGTTGGGCTACGCCTCGACCAACCACGGCGCCCAGGGAATGACCGTCGACACCGCCCACTACATCAGCGCCGGAACCGGGACCCGGGCCGCGGTCTACCCGGCGATGACCCGCGGGCGGACCAGCAACCGGGCCTGGATCACCACGGCCCGCGACGAGGTTGAGGCGGCCGGCATGTTCCAGGCGATGGTGGCCCGGGCCCCCGAACCCGCCTCGGCCCACCAGATGATCGCCGCCGAATGGGCCGGCGCCGACCGGCCCGCCGACATCATCCGTGCGGCCCGCGACATGGCCAACTCCTACGACGCGCTGCGCTTCACCATCGCCTTGAACCAGGCCGGCCTGCCCTTGAAGGGAGACCCGGGACGGGCCCAGGTCTACAGCCAGCTGAGGGCCGGGGAATCCCTCGGCCTGTCCAGCCAGCGGCTCATCGGACTGGCGGCCGCCGACCTGGACCCGGCCAGGAAGCCCGGGGCCCTGGAGGTCGCCGCGATCATGGCCGGCCACCTCGATCGGGCCCGCCAGATCGCCGGGCAGCCGGCCGGCGAGCCCGATCGCCGGCTGGCCAGCATGTCGGACCCCGACCTGGACCGCTACGCCGCCCAGATCGCCGACCAGCTCACAGCGGCCCAGACGGCGCTGGCCAGGGCCACAGGCCAGCTGTCGGCCGATCCGCGTCCGGTCACCCTGCCCGACGGCACGGTGAGGCCCTCCTGGGCCGAACGGGCCCTGGGACGCCGCGACGACACCACCCTGGCCGGCCAGCTGGACGCGGTGACCGCCCACCAGCACGGCCTGGCCCGCCTGACGGCTGCCACCCAGGCCGGGTTGGACCAGGCCCGCGCCGCCTGGGCGCAGGTCAACCAGCCCGGCCGCCGGCGCACCCCGCAGGCCGCCGTGATCGCCGCCCAGGTCAATCAGGCCCGCACCACCCTGGCGGGCCTGGACACCGTCTCCCAGCAGCTGGACGCTCACCGCCGCCAGCTGGAGGCCGAGGCCGGCCTGCGCCAGGCCATGACCCCGGCAGACCGGGCCACCGAGGCCCTTCAACGCACCGCCGCCGGCGCACAGACCACCGTGGCGCTCATCGCCGGGCGCCAGGACCACCTCCGCCAGATCGAGACTGCCGGCCCCGACCTGGCAGCAGCCCAGATGGCCGCCGGCCAGATCGGCGCCGAGAAGACGATCCGCGACCACACCCCCGACCTTCGGCTGGCCGCCCGGCCCCGATGGGACCACTACACCCCCATCGCCGGCGACCCGTACCTACCCGCCGCCCACGGCGCCACCATCACCGCATGGCAACAGTTCATCGACACCCGGCTGCGCCAGGTCGGGGCCGCGATCGCGATCAGCGATCAGCGGCCCGCATGGACCACCACACTGGGCCGGCTGCCCGACCCGACCGCCGAGAGTGACCTGCGGGCCCGCTGGGAGAGTCTGGCCGGCCGGATCGACGCCTACCGCGACCTGACCGGCTGGACCCATCCCGACCGGCCCCTGCCACCCCCAGGCCAGGCACACACCGCCCTGCCCACCGACACCACCGTGGACCTGCACACCCTGCGAGCAGCCATCACCGACCTGCGACGCGACCTCGACCGGCCCGTCGAGCCGGACCTACGGTTCCGGGCCGGCATGGACTCCAGGGCTGCGGCCCTGGAGGCCCGCGGCCTCGCACGAACCCCCGACACCGAGGCCGGCCACCAGCCCGACGCCACACCCTCGGGCCCCCGGACCGCAGAACCGGCCCACGGACCCCGTGACCGGGACCGGCGCACCCGCGAACCAGACCGGATGGGACAACCCGACCGCCAGCCGGCCCGCAACCCGGGCCGAGACGAGCCGGCCCGCCGCGACGACCGTGGCCGTGACGAGCGGCACCTATGAGGGCTCTTCGCAGATGAGGTGGTAGGCGGCGAGCGCGTCGGTGACTGGATGAGGGTCGAGGTCGCCCTGATGGTGGAGGTTCTCACACTGACCATCTGCCGGAAGACCTCGACCCCTACTCGGCTACCAACACCCCCTGCATGTCACGACCGCCTATCTACACCCTCGTTTGTGAAGAGCCCGACAACCTCGCCGCCGCGATCATCGACCGCCTGATCCACCACGGCCGGCTCCTGCGGTTCACCGGCTCCTCCTACCGCCTGGCCCACGCCCTGCTCCACGGTGACCAGACGGCCGGAAACACTGCTAAGACGGCCGGATTCATAGCGACGAAACAGCCGACATCGGCTTGACAAGACACAACCAGTCGGCGATCCAGCCTTTGACGGTTTTTACCGAGCGGTCGATTAGTTTCGCGACGATGATGATATCGATGTCTTCGAAGACGTAGAGGATCTTTTCGGATTTCATTCGTGGGAGTATGAACGTGTCGGGCCGCTTCTTCCAGTTCATCAGAACGGTCATCTTTTCGGCGGTGACTTCGATTCATGGAACAATGATGCGGTAGATTGCACCGTGCTGTCCACAGGTGCGAGCAACTATTTCGAAGAATCCAGGAGCGTTCGATTTTGACTAATCGCGGCTATATCGAAGATATACCCCTAGACTGGGTGACCCTGATTTGGCTCACATACACGCTTGTCAACGACTCGGAAGGTGCGTGAAATTGGACAAGGGCCCGTACTGTAAGCTTTCATCCCGCCTCCTCCGGAAGAGACTTTTGACACATCTACAAATCTATTGACATACGCACTTCGTCTATTCTTGAATCCCAAGACGCTCCATGATAGCTGCGACTTGTGAATACTGAACCGCTCCTCGCATAGCGAATTTAAGAAATGATTCAGTTATTCCAAGTTTTTCTTTATCAGAAGAATACTCATATAGCATTTCCAGCACTTCTAAGCACGTATAATCATATGACTTCTCAAGCGAATCAGAGATCCTCTGCTCTGCAAGCGGTAGAATTCCGTCAGTCAGAGCAGCCCGCACTCCGCCGACGATGGCACTGTCGGCAGCAGTCGGCGGAATCGTGCCTGCCGCAAGTTGTCCGAGAAGTTCCCACGACTCATCTTGTCCCCATTCCGTAGCGGAGTCCATTCCATCGAGTATTTCAGATACCAGTCCGATTGAACCATTCTTTAGAACTTGATTAGGAACGTACTGAGTTTCGAGCTGGTAGCGTCGTACATCAGCCTCTTTCCTGGATCCGGTCTGCATACGACGAACCATTTCATGGATATTCATCTTATCGCCCAGTCTCATCCGATTGAAAACGTGTAAGTGGATCAGGAAATGCACCTCGGCCGTAAGCAGGCTCACAATATGTTGCACATACTGGTATCTCTCTAAATGGTGCATTACCGCCATTTGGCCTATATGCTCGGGTAAATCTGATCTCGCTAGCGTTGCCGCCGAGGTTGCGTACTGCGCATGCTTCTGCGCACTCCTGAAGTGCCTTTGAGCTCTGCCCGACAGCCACTTCGCTAGTCCGTATGTTGTAGGCACCCACGACTGTCGCTGGCCGTTCTTTCCTCGCGACTGTTGTCAACCGCTGAAGTTCTGCATCTCGCGCGGCGTTGGCTCTCTGGAGCAGAGTACTCGCGTTGAAGGTTTGTGGTGAGGTGGGTGGTCCTCGGGAGACGATGCGGGCGACGGCGCGCCAAGGTTTGATCTTGGCGAGGGTAGTGATGGCCTTGAGGCCTGCCTTACCGCCTCCTCCGGGCAGGAACGAGGCGGCCACCTCAACCGCGATCGGCCCAGCATACTTGTAGGCCCACGACTTCCGATTGACGTGATGACGATTCTCCCATCTCGTCCACTTCGCCTGACTCTTCCGCGTCCACCGATTCGCCCGCGCCGTGTACGAGCGCGCGCCACTGCGATGAGTCACTCGATCAGCAACCCTCGCCGCACCCCGCACCACCGAATAAGCACCCCGCCGGATGTAATTCCACGCCCCCGCACCGGTATCCCTCACCGCATGCCACGTCTTGCGCGCCGCCGTCCTCACGGCCCGCTTCACCACCCGTGCGGCCTTGTGCACCACCGTCTTCACCTTGTTAACGGCCTTGTGCACCCACGCCGAGAAGCTCCACTCCCCCGCCGGATCGGAGAAGTTGATCGGATCGTCCGAGGTATACCCGTATCCGTTCAACGACAACGGATCCGTCTGATCCAGCACCGGATCCAGCGACAAGAACCGGCCGGTGACCGGATCGTAGAGCCGCGCGCCCGTCTGCGTGTATCCCGTCACCGGATCTGTCGCCAGGTTCAGGAACCCGTGATCTGTCGGCCACGGACCCTTCAACAAACCCAGCTGATTGCCGTACGGATCAGTCATCCGCCATGTCACCTGCGACAGATCGGCCCAGTCCACACTCGCCACACCCGTGCCCACCATGTCAGTGAACAGCGCCCGCAACCCCTGGTTCGTTCGCTCAGCCACCGTCCGGGCGCCGAACTCGTAGGACCGCACACCCGTCAACGCGCCACTGGCGCCCAGGTGGATCTCTGTATCCCCCGTGTACAGCACCGACTCATCGGTACCTGCGCGGATCAGCAGGTTCCCGTCGGCGTCATACACATAGCCTGTCGACTTCGCCGAGCTCCCCACCCCGACCGCTACCACCGAGACCCGCCCGGCAGCGTCCCATGACAGCTTCTGATCGGCACCGTTGCCCATCACACTGGTCGTGTTGCCCGCCGCGTCGTAGCCGTAGGACACCGTCTGAGAGGTGCCCGCAACCGGCGGAGTCGCCGAGGAGTCGGCGGTCAGCGTCGTGGCCGACGCCACCGCGTGCGCATGCCCCGCAGCACCTGCTGCATAGGTCGTGGTCTGAGACGGCTTCGTCGAGCCGGGAGTCTGGTGGATCGTCTGGCCGGTGCGCCGCCCGGCCGCATCGAACGACCACGACCGCCACATCGGCACCACTCCACCCACCGGGGATGAGTCCGCACCACTCGGCGCCTTGTCACAGGCGTCCTTGACGGTCCACGTGTCCGTCAGTCGGCCGAGGCCGTCGTAGGCGTAGCAGACATTGCGGACCGCCGGCGTCTGGTTGTAGTTCATCGCCGTTGAGGTGGCGGTGATTAATCCTGCCAGGTTGCGGGTGTATCTGGCGTCCACGATCTGGGGGCGGGCCGTCTGCCCATACAGAGAGGTTTCGTTGACCTGCAGGGTCTGCGGATCGTAGAAGGTCGAGTACACCAGCGAGTTGCCGGTTCGCCCGTAGGACTGAGCCTCCAGCCCGAGAGGGTTGTAGACCGTCTTGGCAACATAGGGATCGGAACCGGTCATCGAGTCAGCCAGCCCATCGGCGGTGTAGCCGTAGGTCAGGGTCTCGGCCGGCAGGCCCCCTGCTGCCGGAATGGTGCTGGTCGCCACATCGCCCGCAGCGGTGTAGGTGACATCGGATCGGTAGGTGCCGGCCAACTTGCCCCGGGATGCGGGGATGGACAACTCCGTGCCGGTCTGGCGGCCGTAGGCGTCATAGCCGGTGACCCGCTTGGTGTACGGGTTGGCCTGGTCGCCGTTGACATAGGAGGTCGACGAGGTGGGAAGGCCCTTGCGGAGGGTGTCATAGGTCCACGTGCCGACCAAGGTGTTGCTCGGCCCACTCCGGATCGCGGTCTTACGGCCGGCCTTGTCGTACTCGTAGGTCAGTGTCCCGGTATCACCTCGGGCGTCACGGGTCCTGGTGATCTCCCCGGCCAGGTCATAGGTCGTGGTGGAGGTTCCCGCGTCGGGATCGGTGGTCGAGACCTTGCGGCCGGCCATGTCATAGCCGAAGGTCCACTTCGCTCCGGTGGCGTCGGTCATCGAGGTCTGATTGCCAGCCGTGTCATAGCCGTAGGAGATCGCGATCGACTGGCCGCCAGAGACACTCGTCCCATCGGTGGTGGGCCGCTGGAGGTACTCTTGGTGCTTGACGAGTCGGCCCAGGGAGTCGGTGGTCTCGGTGGTGGCTGTGCCTCCGTCGGGAGGCAGCACGGTGATCTGGTTGCCGGAGCGCACCGTCTTGGTGGTCCGGGTCGCGGTCAGTCCCTTGTACTCCGTGGCAGTGGTCGGCAGTCCTGAGCCGTCATAGCTGGTGATCGTGCGCGAGTCGATCGCCGAATCAGCACCCGCCACGAGCGTGGTGGACGGGTCGCCGTCGGTGAACCAGTGATTGTTGGAGCGGGCCACCCATCCGTGGGAGTCGTAGAAGGTGTCGTTGACAACACGTCCGCCGCCTGCGGCGTGCGCTTGAGTCTGGATGGGCTGATCCATCGCGTCATAAAGGACCGTCGAGGCCACCGTCGCGGTTCCCGAGGGCACCGAGACCAGGCTTCGGGTAGTGACCGCCTCAGGGCCGTCCAGCCTGACCGTGTATGCCGTCGTCTGGGACGCAGGCCCGCTGCGCGGGAATCCCGGCGCCCAGGTGGAGGTGGCGCGCCCGAGCGCGTCATAGGCCGTCTCGGTGACGGCGCCGGTGCTGTCGGATTCTTTGACGAGGTTCCCCGAGATGTCCATCGTCTTGGTGTCGGAGATCCCCAGCGGATCGGTCGTCGTGATCTCGGTGACCGGGCCTGCGCTCGCCGGAGCGTACGTCGTGGTGGTGGTCCGTCCCGTCGTGTCGTCGGCGGTGGTGAAGACCGTGCTGCCGGTGATGCGCCCTAGCGCGTCATAACTGGTGGTGGTACGGGCATACTGGCCCGCCGCCACGGCGGTCTTCGACTCGGATTCGTCGCCGTAGGCGCCGGCCTGGCCAGCCGGTTTGCCGTCGTAGACCGACAGCTCCTCGCTAAGCAGGTTCCCGGTCGGAGCACCGGAGCTGGGGCAGGCCCCCGCGTAACTGGCCTCGCGGGCAGGCAGCTCGATGATGTTGGCGCTGGTGTTCTCCGCGTACGAGGTCACCTGGCAGGTGGCCGGCTGGCCGGTCGCGGTGTTGGTGACAGCCTCGGGACGTCCCTTGGAGTCATAGCGAGTCTCGGTAGCGGTCTGTTGGGATGTGCCTCCCGGCAGCTGGGTGACCGTGACCTCGCCGGTCTGGCCCATCCGTGTCGCGGTGAGTGCGCTCAGACCGGTCCTGGGCCTAGTCGCGGTGGTCGCCAGCACTTGGTAGTAGGAGTACTCGCTGGTGAGCAAGTCACCGCCTTCGCCCTTCCATGTGCGCGACTGGTACTCCTGGCCCTCGAACTCCGGGGAGTCGGTCAGGGTCTTGCCCTCGCCGTTGGTGACGGTCACCGAACGAGTACCGCCGGAACTCAGCTTGTCGCCGTTGAGGCCCCTCAGGTACCAGGAGGTGGACAGGGTGCGCTTGTCGGCAGCGCCGTTGGTGTTGACCTGAGAATCGCCGGTGAGAGTGTCGACCTGGGCGTAACCATGGAAGTGTCCCCACGTGCGTTCCGAGGCCTTGATGAGCTCGTTGTCGTCGTAGCCCCACACCGGGTTGCCGATATAGCGGTAGCTGGTGACGTGGTTGGGTGACAGCGCCCCAGGATCGGACTCGCGCACCTCGGTGACTAGATACTTGTGGAAGAAGTCGGTCTTCGGAGTCGTCTCGTAGGGCAGGGACCAGCGCACCGGGAAGCAGCGTCTGGCGTTGGCCGACAGGTTGTTGACATCGGGCACGCTGCTCGCCGTGCAGTCCGGGGCGGTGTAGGAGAGCTGGATCACACCGCCGTTCTCGTCGGTGATCTGGGAGATGCGCCACATGAGCATCGGCGGCATGCTGAGGTAGCCCTCGACGCGGTTAGCCATCAGCCGCCCGGTGAATCGGACGGGATTCTCTTTGATCGTCGTGCCGTCGACGCCGTAGCCGGTATGAGTGATCGACGACAGCCACAGGGCCTTGTCGCCCTGATCGGGATAGGTCTGCTCCAAGTCGTAGACATCGAGTGTCTTGGCCGTCCCTGCAGAGGCGACCTGGCTCGTGATCCGGGTGAGGCGCTTGCGCGACCAGAAGCTCGGGGACTCGTTGGCACACGTCCCGGTAGCGCTGCAGGACAGATCTGTGGGAGTGTCGGGCCAGTAGGCCGCATTGGCCGTGTTGAACTTCGAGGCGGCGCAGTCGAAGGAGGACGTGGTGAGGCACCTCTCCGCGGTGGTGAACAGCACCTTCGCGGTCGCGTCGGACAAGGTTGAGCCCACGTGGCGACGCCCGTACTCCGTGCGAGAGAGCACGCCGCCTCGGACATAGGGGACCAGAGTGGTCTTGTTCGCTTTGTAGTAGTTCGTCTCCGGGTCGTAGTAGTTCAGCATCGCGTTGCCGCGGGTGTCCTCGACATAGTCCAGATTCCACCGCCATGCCTGATCGCAGCGGGAACTCGCGAATCCGCTGGCCGAGTAGCACGGATCGCCGGCAGAGGCGCCGTAGACCGGCACCGTCCACGCGGACTGCGTCTTCGTGGCATCCCCGGGGGCCTGGCCGAGCCCGAAGTAGTACTTCGTGCCATCGGTCGTGGTGACCCGCCAATACTCTCCGCTGTGCGCGCCGTTGGAGGCTCCGGAGAGCTGTTCGACGAGGGTGCCATCATCGGACTTCGGATGCCACGCCCCGGTGGCCTTGTCGTGGACGAGTTCCGAGGAGTGGGAGCCGAAGCTCAGATGCACGCTGTCACCGCTCCAGCACAAGTCATCGGTCTTGCCGCCGTTGCCCGAGGGCAGTTGCGAGCAAGCCGTGTAGGTGCGCTCGATGAATCCGGGATCGTAGGACCAGCCCTGGCCGATCCAGCCGGGCTGGTTGTTGCTGGAGGCGATCCGTCCATCGACAGCCTGCGAGGAGTAGGCCAGGGAGATCCCAGGAGCCAGTCCGCCCTCGTTGTCCATCGAGGGCACCTCGATCGGGTAGGACCACGAGAAGTCTCCCGAACTGCCGCCGGCCGACCACAACGAGGACGAGGCCAACGGGCTGGCCTCATAGGACCCGTTAGAGCCCTTCGCCCCCGCTGTCACCGCCATGACGGAGGGGGTCTGAACCGTCGCCGACTCTGCGGTGACGGTCGCTGCCGGGAGATCGGCTGTCACGGTGTGATGTTGGGGATCGTTGACCGCACCGGTTACTGGACTCTGAACCTGGCACTGCGGCTTGTCCGGTGTCGTCAGCACGCATGCCGGCAGGCTCACCAAGTGCACCCGAGAGGCCCAGTCGCCCCCGGCCAGTTCCGCGTACTTGGAGTAGTCCACCCGGATCCCGGCGCGCGGAGTGGTCTTCTTCACCGGCTGCGCCGGCGCCGAGGCGCTGACCTGCAGCACGACACCCGTCACGCCTGCCGCGCGTGCCGCCTTCTGGTCGGCCACCGTGACCCTGGCCCGGCCCACGCCCTTGATCAAGGTTGCCGTGGCACCCACCTGCGTCCAGGATGACGGCTCCGTGACCGCGGAGACCTCGCCCGTCGTGGCGCTCGGCGTTCGGGTCGCCTCCAAGGCCGCGGTTCCGGCCGGGGCGGGGGCGCTGGGCGCCTCACCGCGGGTATCGGTGTGGGGGATCTTCTTCCACTGCTGGGCCGAGGGGGCCCAGTCCGTCGGCGCCGAAGGGGCGGCCTGCGCCGGTGGTGAGTCGGGGCCCGTAGTCATCCACAGCCCAGCGACAGCCGCTACGGCTACAGCCTTCCACACCATGCGTCTCATTGCCGGCTCCGTCCAGGTTCGGGCGAGGGTTGGGGCACGAACCTGGCTGCCAATGCCGGGATGTGTGGACTGAGTGAAGCTTCCCGGACTTCTGAGGAAAGTCATAGTTTCGAGAATCGGGTAGGATCACATCATGTCAGGATCGAAGTACAGTCCGGAGTTCAAGAACCAGGTCGTTCTTGAAGTCGTGGACAAGCATCGCACCATCAAAGCCGTAGCAGAATCATACAATCTTGTCGCTCAGACTGTCGGCGTATGGGTCAAGGAGTATCGCAAGAAGAATCCGGACCCGGAAACCGAGAACCTCACCAGTGCCGAGTCGGCCGAACTCGAACGGTTGAGGAAGGATCTCCGTGAGGCCCGG
>NZ_AUHZ01000025.1 GCF_000423445.1 Acidipropionibacterium thoenii DSM 20276
CCCTGGCCTGTGATCTGCTCGCCTGGATGGGACTCCTGGCCCACCCCCAGGCCCAGGCCCGGCGGTGGGAGCCCAAGAAGCTGCGCCATCGCCTGTTCGCCATCCCCGCCACCCTCGCCCGGAGCGGCCGGCGCGTCATCCTGCACGTCTCGGATCGCCAACCATGGGTCGACACCGTGGTCGCCGCAGTCGGCGTGCTGCGGGGCCTGCCCGCCCCCGCGGGATAGCCCCCGGTATGCACATTGACCGCCCACCATCTGAAAGAACCCCACGGCCCGGACAGCCCGACCCCCGCAGCGACATGCGGCGAACCGTCGCACCCGCCTGCCAGAATCAATGCTCAGTTCGACGACACAGCCGCCGAACCCCCACCCAGCAGCCACCCATGAAAAATCGAGGCTAGACCGGCAAGTACGCCAACGCCCAAGTACTTTATGGGGGAGGGCGTCTTCGAGATTTCCGAGAGGCTAGCCGGTGCCATCATGACAACTTCTACGGGAGAGTTCGCCCCTTCCAAGCTCTTCACCTGAGCCGCCGACTCGGTAACGACCGCGTCTGCGATTTTCCGAGCTTGTTCGGGGCTGTTTCCTGTTGCGGAGACGACGATGGTGAGCGAGTTTGGGGCATTCGATGCGGTGACTTGGTTGGCAAGGTCAGCTGGAGTCGTGTCCAGTCTCAGCTCCTTGATGACATTTTCTGCAACGGACTGAGAGGCGAAGACCGAGACGAAGGCCTTGACCTTCTGAGAGGCCAGCTGAGCTGCGGCAGCGTAGGCACCGGAGTCGTTTCCTCCGGTCGGGGATTGGGGCATGGCCACCCGGACATAGGCGGTGGCTTGTGCGGAGTAGGTGGTGGGCGAGGCGAGCAACAGTCCAGCCGCGGCGACTGCCCCGAGGAGGGTGCAGACGAGGATGGTCCCCAGCCGACGGCGAGTCAGCTTGAGGAAGTCTCGAAGAGTCATGGTGCGGGGTTCCTGTCCGTCCGTCCGGAAGGCACAAGCTCGATGGCAGTGCAGTAACAAAAGATGACAATAATACTGAGAACGCTCAGATGCTGCATTGCGGTGTCAACGTTCACTCGATGGTGCCGGTTGACTTGGGGTGATGGGTGCTACGAGCCAGCTATGGTAGTTCGATCATAGAATGCGAGCGCGAGGTGACGAGGTGGATGCGAGGATAGCCGGGCCCATCATGGTTGCTGCGGCGGGTCCTGAGATGAGCGCTCGACGCAGCCTGCCGGTGAGAGTGCTTTTCGTGTGTACCGGCAACATCTGCCGGTCCGCCTTTGGTGAGGTGTGCTTGTCGTCGCGACTGTCGGGGGTTCCTGGTGTGCAGGTGACATCGGCAGGTGTGATGGCGTTGGTCGACCACCCGCTCGATGAGCTGATGAGGCAGCAGGCGGCCTTGCTCGGGTTGGATGGATCGGGACACCGTGCCCGTCAGCTCACAGGGCGGATTCTCAAGAATGCTGACATCGTGCTGGTGTTCGGCGCTGAGCACGTGGACTGGATCTCCGCGTCCTACCCGGAGCACCTGGAGCGGGTGGTGGCATTGGGGCAGGCTGCTGCGGTGCTGCGCTCCCAACCACGGCGAGCGTTGACCCGGGTGTCGGATCTGGTGAGGGATGTGCGACAGCAGCGGCCCGATCCTCTGGAGGAGGACTGGATCGCCGATCCGTACCGTCAGGGCACGGAGGCTGCGCGAGTGGCTGCTGAGCAGATCTGGGACGATGTTGAAGTGCTGGCACGGAAGATCGAGTGGACTGACTGATTACTGGGCGTCAATGCGGGCCGCCCGTCAGCGCAGCTGGATCCTGGGACGGGTCCCGGCTGCTTTGCGACGCACCACACGCTGAGGGAGTTCGCGCTGATCTGTGGATTCCTGAGCGAGTCGGGTGAGGTGAACTGGCCGGCGCGGCTCGATGATGAGTCCCGGCTTGAGATCCTGATGGACCTGGCCGGAATGCAGCGCGGCCGGTTCCCGGTTGGGCCTGGCCTGGTGATCGACGATCCGTACCGCGGGGCCCCGGAGGACTACGACCGGGCGCTCGCTGAGATACAGGCCGCCGTGGGTCAGATCGTTGCAGCCGTGGAGGGGAAATCGGCTGAGATCTAAGGCCTTTGGGGCTGCCCAGGGTTTAGTTTTTGTTGTCCCCAGCACTGGGGACAACAGATCTCACAGATCCTCGCGGGATCGCAGCCCCGCCAGCTGGAAGTACACCGCCGCGATGGTGACCCCGATCCAGGCTCCGAAGGAGTTCTGGACGACATTCCAGAAGAATGGGCGGCGGTGGATCTGGGGCAGCAGGAGCTGCAGCATCTCCGCGCTGATGCTGATCAACGTGCCCACCACCCCCCAGATCCACAGCGGGACCCGCTTCCAGGCCAGTGCGAGCAGCAGCGTCACCGGGACGAAGGCTGCAATGTTGCTGGCGACGTCACCCACCGACAGTGCCGGCACCTGGGTGATGTGGTGGGCGATCCGCTGGACCAGATGGCCGACCTTGAGCTTCAGCTTGGCGATCAGGGCCGGATCCGGCATCAGCACCGCCAGGCCGATCAGCAGCAGGTAGAACAGCGCACACATCCGCGCGAACACGGCGGCACTGCCGACGCGGCGGCGCGGGGGCCGGTCCTGGTAGCCCTGGCCGGCGTCCTGCTGATCGTAGAGAGTCTGGGGGTAGCTGCCCTGATCCTGGACCGGTTGCTGGTAGCTCGTCTGGTCGTAGCTCGGGCCCGGATCGGCGTACCTGGGCGGGTAGACCGGCGTCGCCTGGCTTCTCGGCATCGGCTCGGTGGTGTCCCAGTCGGCGTTCTCGCGCGCAGGTGCCCACTGCTGGGGTGCCTGTTGGTCGAGCCGACCATCGCGCGGGGGAGTCACGGGTTCACAGTACGAGCTATTTGCAACAGTCGTGTAGCAGCGGCACTGGAGATCTCCGCTTGCAACCGGGTGGTGTCTGACAGGTTCACCGATGTACGGGTACCGCATCGGGCTGTGCCGTCGGCACCGGCGCGACGACCTGCCAAGCGCTGAGGCGGCGGATCTGGACGGCGATCCACGCCCCGATGAAGGCCCCGGATCCATTCTCGACGATGTTGAGGAGATCGGCCCGACGATTCAGGGCCGGAATCAACTGGAGCGCCTCGCAGGCCGCGCTCAGCAGCAGGCAGACTCCCGCCCACGCATAGGGCCTGACCTTCGGCCATCCCAGCGACAGCAAGAGTGTCAGCGGGATGAACCCCACGATGTTGAGCACCACATCGCCCAGCACGACCGGATCGATCGCCGGATGCGATAACCCGCTCTGCAACCGGACTCCCGCCATGCGCTTGAAGGCGATGGCCTCCTGCCTGATCGGGGTCAGGACCGCGAGGCCGATCAGGACCAGATAGCCCGCAGTGATCCCACGGCACAGTCGCACCCTGCTGCGGGCGCGATCTGCGGTCGACATGGCGTCAAGATAAGGGACACCACGTGGTCGGACCAAACCGGGTGGGCTGTCGGCTGTCTCAGCGCGCCCTCACCACAGTCGCACCGGGCCCCTGGAAGGTCACCGCGGGGCCGTCGGCCTCGGCGGTGTCCCAGGCGGCCAGCACCTCCAGGCCCTCCACCTCCACATCACTGCCCAGGGTCTCGGCCAGGTCGACCTCGATGACTCGATCGGCCCTGCTGGCGATGACGGCGACCTGGCCCCTGATCATCACCACGGTGTCGTCATCGACGACCTCGACTCTGATGTCGGACAGGTCGGCGTCGACCAGCTCGGGGATCTCGCGGCGCAGCCTCAGCAGCGTCCGGTACCACTCGAGCATCCGGTGATGGCCCTGGTCGGCGCGCTCGGCCCAGTCAAGCTTGGCCGACTCGAAGGTCTGCGGATCCTCCGGGTCGGGGACGTCGCCGGCCCAGCCGGTCTCGGCGAACTCCCTCTTGCGGCCCTCGGTGACCAGCGGTGCCAGCTCGGGGCCCATGTCGCAGAAGTAGGGGAAGGGGGTCGAGGCAGCCCACTCCTCTCCCATGAAGATCATCGGGGTGAAGGCGCTCAGCAGGTACAACGCGGCCCCGGCCGCCTGGGCCCCCGGCGGTGTGCTGTGGCCGATCCGGTCGCCGGCGGCGCGGTTGCCGACCTGGTCGTGATCCTGCAGGAAGACGACGAAGGAGTGTCCGTCGTAGTGCGGGCTGTGCGGGTCGACGGGTGCTCCCCAGGTCGCGTCGCGGAACGTGGACCAGCCGCCGTCGTGGACGAACACCCTGGTCAACGCCTTGGCGAGGATCTCCGGCGTCCCGAAATCGACGTAATAGCCCTGGCTCTCCCCGGTCAGGAAGGCGTGCAGTCCGTGGTGCACGTCGTCGGCCCACTGCATGGCCATCCCCTTGGCATCGGGGCTCGCGCCGGTGGGGTGGACGGTGGCCGGCTGGTTGCGGTCGGACTCGGCGATCAGGGTCAACGGCCTGCCGATCTCGGCCGACCAGCCGGCGGCGGCGTCGGCCAGCTCTGCCAGGAAATGCCGATCGGAGTCGTCCAGCAGGGCGTGGACGGCGTCCAGCCTCAGGCCGTCCAGGCCGAAGTCGACCAGCCACTGGCGGGCATTGCCGATCAGGAAGTCGCGCACCGGCCCGGCGTGCTCCCCGTCGAGGTTGACCGCCGGACCCCACGGCGTCTCATGGGCGGGATTGAAGTAGGGGCCGAACTCGGCGAGGTAGTTCCCCTCCGGTCCCAGATGGTTGTAGACGACGTCCAGGATGACGCCGATGCCGCGGGCGTGGGCGGCCCCGATGAACCGGATGAAGCCCGCCGGGCCGCCGTAGTCGGCGTTGGTGGCATAGAGGTCGACGCCGTCATAGCCCCAGTTGCGGTGGCCGGGGGTCTGGGCGACCGGCATCACCTCGATGGCCTGGACGCCGAGGGCCCCCAACTCGTCGAGGTGGCCGATCGCGGCGTCGAAGGTGCCCTCGGGGGTGAAGGTGCCGATATGGAGTTCGTACTGGACCTTGCCCCGCAGGTCGATGGCCGGGTGCGTGGCGCCCTCGGACTGGGCCCTCGGGTCGAAGACCTCGGAGGGGCCGTGGACGCCGTCGGGCTGCAGGAGCGACCGCGGGTCGGGTCGCGGATCGCCGCCGTCGATGCTGAAGGCATAGCGCTGACCCGCACGGACCGACCGGGGGAGGGTCCACCAGCCGGGGGTCTGTGCCCGGCCGGCCTCGTGGGGGTCCTGATCCGGCTGGCCCGGTACCCCGGACGTCGAGGTGGTCGGCGCCTGCTCGGCCTCCTTGGCCATCGGCAGCCGCTCACCGTCCAGAATGACGTCAACCGTGGTGGCCCCAGGGGCCCAGACCCGAATCTGCTGATAGTCGCGAGACACCATGCCCCCAACGGTAATCGCGGGGTGCGCCGGTCCGCGGCGAGTTCGCCGGCAGCTGTGGCGGGCCCGACTCAGTCCAGCGGGACCAGCAGGGCCACCGGAAGGGTGGTCATCAGCTCGGCCAGGGACAGCTGGCCGCCACTCAGCTCCCGGCCGGTGAACACCTCACGGAACCTCCCGGCGGGCAGCACCACCTTGTGGTCGGCCCAGCCGTGCCGCTCGGCGAGCACCCCGGCCAGCCGGGTCGCCACCGTGATCGAGGTCACCTCATCGGCCCCGCGCTCCAGCCGGGCGAAGGCCACCGCATGGCCGGTGGTGGTCGCCACCGGGCGGTAGTCGGCGTCATCCCCCCGGAACGCGCTGGGATGGGACTTGCGCAACCGAAGTGCCGACGACGTCAGCAGGAGCTTCTCGGCATCCAGCTTCTCGGTCTCATCGACCCCGCTCAGGGCATCGGAGGACCCCGGCGCCAGCCGCGACAGAAGTTCTGCGCGGTAGTCCAGATCCACCGGGCGGCGGTTGTCGGGATCCACCAGGGACAGATCGATGAGATCGCAACCCTGGTAGCAGTCGGGCACCCCGGGCATCGTCAGCTGGATCAGCTTGCGACCCAGGATCGCGGCCCGCTGGGCGGCGAAGGTGTGCCAGGTGAACTCGTCGAGCAGGGCGGTGACGGTCTTGTCCTCCAGGCAGGCCGCCGCCAACTCTTGGACGGCCGTCTCATAGTCGTCATCGGGCTCGGTCCAGTGGGTGTGCAGCTTCGCCTCGCGCATCGCCTTGGTGAGATATCCCGACAGCCGCTCCGAGGAGATCGGCTCGGAGCCGGCCCTGGTCCCGGGCAGCCGCCAGGTGCCGACCAGGGTCTGCCAGAGCAGATTGGCCATCGCCCCGTCGACCCTCTCGTCCCGCCAGGGCCGAGCGAATCGCTCCAGCCCGGCGACCGTCATCTCCCACTGCTTGGGGTACTCCAGCAGTACGCTCAATCGCGCCCGGACATCGGCCGAGCGCTTGGTGTCATGGGTCGACAGGGTCGTCATGGTGGTCGGCCAGGTGCGCCCCAGCTTGCCGGCGAAGTCATGGAAGTCGTCCAGCGAGATCCCCACCAGATCCGGATCCGAACCGACCTCGTTGACGCCGGTGTAGCGGGTGTAGCGGTAGAAGGCGGTGTCCTCCTTCGACTTGGCCATCACCGGACCGCAGGTCTGGGCGAACCGGGTGATGAACTCGTCGCGCTCGGCCTGGGCATAGGGGTCGCGGGCCGGCCCGACGGTGCCGCAGGCCAGTGAGGCGACCAGATCCAGGGTGTCGGACTCGTCGGCGTCCAGCCCCCGCCGTGCCCTCTCGGCGGCCCTGCCGATGACGGCCTTCTCGGCATCGGGCGCCTCGACACCAGGCTCGATGTAGGCCCGGTAGCGGTCCATCGCGATGAGCAGGGCGGTGATCGCGCGGCGCAGGTGACGCCGGGTGTGATCGCGCAACATGATGTCGTCGGCGCAGACCGAGACCGCCAGACTGGTGAGACGGTTGACCTCGGTGAACAGCATCTCGCTGATCACCTCCTGCTTGGCCCTCTGGACCGTGCTCGAGAACGACGGCGCCGGGTCCTCGTCGGTGCCGGCCAGCGCCTCCCAGATGTGGTCGAGTTCCGGCAGCCCGGTCGCCTCGCTGAACAACCCGTCGACCCTCAGCAGCGAGTCGTAGCCGGTCGTCCCGGCACAGGCGAGGTCGGTGGGCAGGGTCTCGGAGGGCTCCAGGATCTTCTCGACCACCACCCAGGCGCCGTCGGTGGCCCGGCGCAGATCCTCCAGGTACTTGCGTGGGTTCGCCAGGCCGTCGGGGTGGTCGATCCGGAACCCGTCGATCATATGGTCGCGGTAGAGCTCGATGAGCTTGGCGTGGCTGGCCTGGAAGACGTCGTCGTTCTCGACCCGGATCGCCGCCAGGGTGTCGACGTCGAAGAACCGTCGGTAGTTGAGCTCCTCGCTGGCCACCTTCCAGTAGGCCAGCCGGTACCACTGCTGGTCCAGCAGGGCCGGCAGCGGCAGGTCCGCGGTGCCGGGCCGCACCGGGAAGACGTGATCGAAGCAGACCACCACGCTCTGGCGCTCGGTGGAGGTGCCGTCGCCGACCGGGATGTCGCGGGTCTCCAGATGGATATTGCCATTGGCCAGTTCGGTGCCGATCCGGTGGCCCAGCACCGGCATCAGCACCGACAGCGAGTTGGACACGTCGATGTCGAACCATCCCGAGAAGGGCGAGGACGGACCCTGGCGCAGCGCGTCCCACAGCGGACGGTTGTGCCACAGCGGGGTCGGCACCGCCATGTGGTTGGGGACGACGTCGACCACGATCCCGATGCCGTGCTCGTGAGCTGCCGTGGCGAGCCGGCGGAAGGCGTCCTCCCCGCCGCACTCGGCCGAGACCCGGGTGTGGTCGACGACGTCGTACCCGTGGGTGGAGCCGGGGGCCGCCTGCAGGATCGGTGAGCAGAACAGGTGCGAGACGCCGAGCGCGGCGAAGTAGTCGAGCCGCGCGCGGGCGTCGTCGTAGCCGAAGTCCGCGTTGAACTGCAGACGGTAGGTGCTGGACGGGATGGTGAAGTCGCTGCTGCTTAGCGTCACGGAGGCAACTCTACGGCGTCTCTGCCCTGTCCAGTTTGTGAGATTCGTTGTTCGCGATGAGAGACGGGCGCAGAATTCTCACCACTATGAGTGACGCAATTGACACATCCCCACAGGCAGTGATGAGACCCACCGGTAACTCCAAGGCCCGGATTATCGTGTCCTCCCTGGTGGGGACGACGATTGAGTTCTACGACTTCTACGTCTACGCCACTGCTGCGATCTCCGTCTTCCCGCTGCTGTTCTTCCACTCGAAGACCTCCACCGGAGCGCTGCTGGCCTCGCTGGCCACCTTCGGCGTGGCCTTCGTGGCCCGGCCGGTCGGCTCGGTGCTCTTCGGCCACTTCGGGGACCGGGTCGGGCGCAAGGCCACCCTGGTCGCCTCGCTGCTGACGATGGGGGTGGCCACCGTGATCATCGGCATGCTGCCCACCTACGCCCAGATCGGCGTCTGGGCCCCCGCGATGCTGGCCATCATGCGGTTCTGCCAGGGCATGGGACTTGGCGGCGAGTGGTCCGGTGCCTCCCTGCTGGCCGGTGAGAACGCCCGCGAGGGCAAGCGTGGATTCGACTCGATGTGGCCGCAGCTGGGCGCCCCGATCGGATTCCTGCTGGCCAACGGGTTCTTCCTCTTCCTCACCGTGTCGATGAACTACGACTCGACCTCCGCCACCACCAATCACACCTTCCTGGTGTGGGGTTGGCGGCTGCCCTTCCTGTTCTCCGCGGTGATCGTGGCGCTGGGGCTGTATGTGCGCTTCAAGCTGCAGGAGACTCCGGCCTTCGAGATCTCGAAGTCCCGCGGGCAGGTTGTGAAGTCCCCGGTGGCCACCGCCTTCCGGACCTCATGGCGTCAGATCATCCAGGGCACCTTCCTGATGCTGGCCACCTACACGCTGTTCTACCTGATGACGACCTGGATCCTGTCGTACGCGATCGGCAAGACATCGGCCGGGTTCCTGGGGATCGGCTACCGCAAGTTCCTCATCGTGCAGCTCATCACGATCTGCGCCTTCGCGGTGACCATTCCGTTGTCCGGATGGCTGGGTGACAAGGTCGGGCGCAAGCGCTTCCTGACCACCACCACCGCGGCGATCATGGTCTTCGGCCTGACCTTCGCGTTCTTCCTGGATCCGGCCCGGGTGGGCACCGGTGACTCCGCCGACCTCGCGCGGATCGTCGTGTTCATGCTCATCGGGATGGCTCTGATGGGCCTCACCTTCGGCATCCAGTCGGCTCTGCTGCCCGAGCTGTTCCCGACCAATGTGCGCTACACCGGATCGGCGATCGCCTACAACGTGGCCTCGATCCTGGGTGCTGCGGTGGCTCCGTTCATCGCCACCTGGCTGGCGACCACCTATGGTCCCGGCTGGGTCGGGATCTACCTGCTGGCGATGGGGGCTCTCACCCTGATCGCCTGCCTCACCATCCCCGAGACCAGGAACCGTGACCTGGTGACCATCGGAGAGGCCTCTGCTGGGGTTGCCGGCTCGGCCGCCGAGTGGGAGCCCGAGATGGCCGGGAGTCACTGAGGTTCCGAGGCCGGGTTCGGGCCCTGTGTCTGGGCCACCTCGCATGGTGGGACCCCTCGGTGCGACTGGGTTGGATGCCTTGCCCGGTGGGACCGTCGGGTGTGACGGGGCTGGCCGCTCCGCCTCGTGAGACCCCGGATGTGACGGGGCTGGATGCGCAAATTTCTCCGCAGACGGGGGTATCTGCAGCTGTGACTGCATGAACCCCCGTCTGCGGAGCAATTTGCGCATCTGCCCGCCGATTCCTACCCCGATGAGGGGTGACCTGAGGCCTCCGATGGCGTGTTCGGCCGGATGACTGACCCCCGAAGCGGGCTTTCCCGAGCGGGAGGGGTGTAGTGCGGATCGATCGACGCCCCGGGCGAGGAGTTGTCCACAGAACGGCCTCCGGGCGCCGGGACTGCGGGGTTCTTTCCACAGATTGACCTGGCAGCGGCAGATCGGACCTCTCGCCACGAGAAGTTCAGTGTGAGAGCACTCGACGAACTTCAGACCGCTCGCCTCATGCGGGTGCCCAGGACCTCCTCGGCCAGACGGCAGGTGACTGCGGCCGTGAAGGCGGGGCGCGCCATCCGGCCGCTGCCCGGCATCATCATGTCCGCACAGGTGCGCGACGACTACCGGGCGTGGGTGTTCGCGACCTGGATGTGGCGGCCGAGCGCGATCGTCGCGGGTCGTGCAGCTCTGTGCCTTCAAGGGGTGGAGGGGATCACCGTGCAGAGCGTTGATGTGCTCCTTCCGTACACCTATGCCGACCGTGGCCGGCTGCGCTACCGCCGTTGCGAGCTGCCGCCCGATCTCGTCACGGACCGTGGCCACGGTCCCGTCGTGGTGCCGGCGGCAGCGGCCCTGCTGCTGGGTGTGCAAGGAGACCTCGAGGCGGTCTGCGCCGCGTTGAAGCAGCGCATCACGACGGTCAGTGACATGAGGCAGGCGAGAGCGCTGCTGCGATACCACCCGGCTGCTCGCAAGATGGACCGGGTGCTGCGCTACGTGAGCCAGTCGCCGTGGTCGGTGGCCGAACTGGAGGTTCACGAGCTCCTGAGGCTCGTCGGCATCACCGGGTGGACGGGGAACCCGAAGCTGATTCTTCATCCGAGCGGCCACGAGAGAGGAAGGATCTGCTACCCGGACGCAGCCTTTGAGGCGGAGAAGCTAGCCCTGGAGGTGGCCAGCGAGACCTATCACAACAACTCGATGGCCTTCGCCATGGACACGTTGAGAGCGCGCTGGTTCGCAGCTGAGGGCTGGACCCAGATGCCCGTCACACCGGTGCAGGTCAGACGTGATCCGAACGCCTTCCTGGCCGACCTCTGTTCGCGGCTGAACTCCCGTCATCGGCCATCAGAGCTTCCCTGGGTCGAGTACACCGGGCGGGCGCCGTTCTGGAGGATCATCGATCGGCACGAGAAGGAGGCGCGTTGGTGGGAGAACGAGGCGCCGCTGAGTCAGGAGAGTGAGGTGTGGTGATCGGCAGTGAGGTTCGGAAGCGGCCCGAGGAGAAGCCCGCGGTGGTCGATCGGCGCTGGTGGCCCACCCTTCTGGCCAGTTCAGGTGCGCAAATTACTCCGCAGACGGGGGTCCACGCAGCTGGGGCTGCAGCTCCCCCCGTCTGCGGAGCACTTTGCGCAGTGGGCGAGGGAGGTGGTCGTGGGCAGGAAGTGGCCGTGTGGCAGGGAGTGGCCATGGGCTGGGGGGCCGCGGGCAGGAGGTGGCCGTGTGGCAGGGGGTCGTGTCCCAGCGCTGCAACCGGCTCCCGGGCTCAGGCGGAGGGCTGACTCCCGGGGGTCAGCGTCATCCGGGGACCCATCTGCTGCTGCGACAACCGGGTGAAATCCCACCGTTCCGCATCAGATCCAAAGCCGTTGGCGTCGAAGACCAGGTATCCCACCTCGAGGGAGCCAATCGCGTAGCGGCCCTGTTGCGCCAGCGACTCGATGGTGGACCAGGGGTGGAATGACCGGGTGCCGTTGCTCTCGTCGAGGCTGTAGACCCCCTCCTCGGCGATGGTGTGATCCACCATCCTCGGCCCCTGGGCAGCCAACTGCTTGCGAACTGCGCGCCGGGAGGCGCTCTTCAACCCCACGGTTGCGTACAGCAGGAGGATCAGCCCGGCGATCAGGCCGATCACCGGCAGATCGCCGAGGCTCAAGATGTCACCAGAGTCGAGGATGACGTCGAACACCAGGCCGATGGCGAAGATCACCAGGCCCAGTGCACCCGCCATGATCAGCGAGGCCTTGGCGGAGCGCATCTGCTTGTGATGCCTCAGGTGGTAGTCGTTCAGGGCGTAGAGGGCGTCCTGGTCCATGAGTGTTCTGCATTGCACGGGCATCTGCGGGGATCCTGGGGTTCGAGTGAGGTGGTGGCAGGGCAGACCACCGGGCCTGAGAGTATCGCCTCCGACCGAGCATCGCGGACCATGTGAGGTCGCAGCCATAGCTGGAGGCGGGCACGTCGGGGCCTGGCACCAGCAGCGCGGAGGACTCGCATGGTGCCGGCGCTCCCGTCCAAGTCGGGGCGGTGGTGGGTGCGGCGCTCCCGTCCGGGTCGGGGCCGTCGTGGGTGGGGCGCTCCCGTCCGGGTCCGAACCCCGACGGGTGCAGCCTGCGCGAGGGGTGGCCACGAGGGGAGCCTCGAGGGCAGAAAAAGGCCCCCGGACCGCGTGAAATCAACGATCCGGGGGCTTGCGCGGAGGATACGAGATTCGAACTCGTGAGGGCGTGAACCCAACCCGCTTTCCAAGCGAGCGCCATAGGCCTCTAGGCGAATCCTCCGTCGCAGAGGGTACCGGCTGCGCGACGTCGCGCCAAATCACGGGTTCGCCCAGCGGATGCAGGTCGATCGCTCATCTGCCGGGACGCGAGGCTCGAGATGAGGCCCGGCACGGGAGGGTCACTGCCGGGCTCGACACTGGACAGGACGGCTGAGCGCACCACCGAGGGGGCTGCCCGGCTGGTTGCCGGATCGCACCATGCCCGGACGGCGCGGCATCAGGCAGCGCAGCGAACGCAGTGGTTCATCCGATGCAGCGGTTCATCGGTTCTCCCAGCCTCGCAGCGCCTCGATCTCACGGCGGTCCTTCTTGGTCGGACGCCCGGCTCCGCGGTCGCGCCGGGCCACCGGGGCCGACAGGTAGTCCGGGCGTGGCAGGGACAGATCCCGATAGGCCTCCACCGCCAGCTTCGCCCCGACCCGCTTGCTGATCGGCTCGACGACCTCCAGCACCCGGTACCAACCCGGTGTGTGGATGGTCACCTTGTCGCCGGGTTTGACGATCTTGGCCGCCTTGACCGGCTCGTCATTGAGTCGGATGTGGCCTCCTCGCACCGCGGCAGTGGCCATCGACCGGGTCTTGAAGGCCCGCACCGACCACAGCCACACGTCCACCCTGGTCATCGCGCCTCCTCACGCCGGGCCCACCCGCCCACAGATGACGCCGATTCTGCCACCCGCAGCTGATTGTGGGCACCGGGCGACCCGGATGGCGTCCGCCACGACGCCCCGGCAAGTTGGCCGCGGTGACGGCGTCCCCTAGACTGGACGAAGGTTCCCCGTGCGGCGGCACCTGACCGAACTCCCCCAGGACCGAGAGGTAGCAAGGGTAGGTTGGCTCTACCGGGTGCGCGGGGAGCCCCTTTTTATGTCCGCCGCCGAGGCGTCCAGAGGGCCGAAGGCGCAGGGACGGGTTGCAGGAGGACTGTTGTCGGAGAGCCGGATCATCACCACGGACCGAGCCGGAATCATCTGGAGCGGCATCACCTGGTGCAGCCTGCTTCTGGTGGTCCCTGCCGGACTGGCCGGGATGATGCTGCAGACCCTGCTGCCGGCCAATCTCGGCTACCCGCAACTGGACACCTCCGAAGCCGTCGTCCCGCGCTGGCTGTCGCTGACGGTGCTGGGCTGCGAGCTGGCGGCCTTCGCGGTTCCCGCGATCGTCTGCACGGTGTGCAATCACAAGGCCAAGAAGCTCGGCCATCCGGTCAGGGGAGCGGTGATGCTGGCCTGGGGAGTCTTCGGTTTCGTGACTGTCGTCGGCCTGCTGCTGTGGTTCTTCGGTTGACAGCGGAGACGCCGTGATCGCCCGGCGCCCCGGTGCCGGCGATGGATCTGCGACTGGGGGGTCGCAGTGTCGGTGAGGTCAACTAGGGTTCGGTTCGTGGATGAGGACTACGACCCGCTGTCCGGCGACCCGGAACCCGAGGAGGACGAGGACGACTTCGTCCAGGACGGTCCGGACCTCTTCGGTGCCCAGCCGGACCCGGTCGACGATGCAGGGGCCGAGGGCGGCACCGAGGAGGAGACGCCGTCCGAGCCCGGGCCGTCCGAATCGGGGCCATCCGAGCCCGCACCGGTCAGTTCCGCGCCGGTCGGCGTGGCCACAGATGATGACGACCAGGACGATCCCGAGGGCAACCTGCTGACCGGCCCGGAGACGCCCCAGGAGCCCGATGGGCTGGAGTCCGACGAGGTCGCCGACGACCCCGAGTCCCCGGCCGATGAGAGCGACGAGGCCTCCGAGCACCTGGAGGCCGTCAGGCAGCTGGCGGCCGCTGAGGAGCTGGTGATCGACGAACCACCGGTCGATGGTGAGATGGACGAGGGGGAGGATCCCGAAGAGCCCGACCTCCCCGATTCGGACACCGCCGACCATGGCGACGCCGATCCCGATCTCGCCGATTCGGACACCCTCGGGCAGAGCGACGCTGCCGCAGCCAGCACCCGCGGCCACATCGAGGCGATCCCCGCCACCCAGCAGGACGATGGTGAACCCCCATTGGCCCTCTACCGCCGCTACCGTCCCGACACCTTCGACGAGGTGATCGGTCAGGATCACGTCGTCGAACCCCTCAAACGCGCCATCATCAACAACCGGGTCAACCACGCCTACCTGTTCTCCGGGCCGCGCGGCTGCGGCAAGACGACCAGCGCCAGGATTCTGGCCCGGGCCCTGAACTGCGAGCAGGGGCCCACGCCGAACCCCTGCGGCGTCTGCCAGTCCTGCCGGGATCTGGCCCGCGGCGGCTCCGGCTCGATCGACGTCATCGAGATCGACGCCGCCTCCCACGGCGGGGTCGAGGACGCCCGCGACCTGCGCGAGCGGGCCTTCTTCGCGCCGGTCTCCTCGCGCTACAAGATCTACATCATCGACGAGGCCCACATGGTCACCACGCAGGGCTTCAACGCCCTGCTGAAGCTGGTCGAGGAGCCGCCGCCGCACGTCAAGTTCATCTTCGCGACCACCGAGCCGGAGAAGGTCATCGGGACCATCCGGTCGCGGACCCACCACTATCCCTTCCGTCTGGTCCCCCCGAAGATCCTCATCTCCTATCTGGAGAGGATCTGCTCGCAGGAGGGGATCCGCGTCGAACGCTCGGTGCTGCCCCTGGTGGTGCGTGCCGGCGGCGGGTCGGTGCGGGACTCCCTGTCGGTCCTCGACCAGCTGCTCGGCGGGGCCGAGGCTGACGGCGTCTCCTACTCCCGGGCCGCGGCACTGCTGGGATACACCCCCGACGCGCTGCTCGACCAGATCGTCGACGCCTTCGCCGCCGGGGACGCCCACGAGGTCTTCGCCACCATCGACAAGGTCATCGAGATCGGCCAGGATCCGAGGCGGTTCACCGAGGACCTGCTGCGCCGGGTCCGCGACCTGGTGATCCTCTCGGCGGTTCCCGACGCCTGTTCCACCGGGCTCATCGACGCCTCCCCCGAGCAGGCCACCCGGCTGAGTCACCAGGCCGCCGGGATGGGGTCGGGGGAGCTGACCCGCGCCGCCGAGGTGCTGGCCACCGGCCTCACCCAGATGCGCGGCACCACCGCTCCACGGCTCCACCTGGAGCTGATGTGCTCGCGGGTCCTGCTGCCCAGTTCCGACTCCGGCGAGCGTGGCTACAACGCCCGCCTGGAGCGGTTGGAGCGTCGGGTCGGGATGGCCGGGGCAGCGGTCGAGACGGGGGAGACGCCGTCTGGGGCGGATACCACCGGGCAGCCGACGCAGTGGCCCGGTTCCCAGCAGGTGGCCGGGCAGTCCGGTCCCCAGCAGGGCAACGCGCAGCCGGGATCGCAGCAGAGCGACCCGCAGGCTCCGCAGCAGGGCAGTCCGCAGGCAGGCCCTCAGCGCCCGGCCCAGCAGCCGAGCTCGCAGCGTCGCCCCGCCAACTCCGGACCCCGGCGTCGTCCCCGGCCCAGCGAGCGCAACTACCGCTCCGGTTCCTCCCAGCCGGCCGAGCCGCCGGTGGAGGGTTCCCGACCCCCGGCCTCCCAGTCATCGCCTACTCCTGACTCGCAGCCCCCGGCTCCCCAGCAGACGGGCGGCAACTCGGGTCGCAGCGCCGAACAGCGACCGGTAGATCAGCCGGGCCCCGAGTCCCCAGCCCCGCAGGCATCGGCCCCGCAGGCATCGGCCCCGCAGGGGGGCGGCCCAGGTCAGGTGGACATCTCGATGCTGCGGCGCGAGTGGCCGCGGGTGCTCGACGTCGTCAAGGACCACGGCCGGGTGATCTGGATGGTGCTGACCCAGTACGCCCAGATCCTCGAGGTACACGGTCGGCGGGCGACCATCGGCTTCGCCAACCCGGGGGCTCTCGACATGTTCGCCTCCGGGCCGCACTCCAAGGTGCTGCATGACGCCGTGGTGGAGGTGCTGGGTGTCGACCTGGACTTCGACCCGATTCTGGATGGTCCCGGGGGAGGTCCGAGCGGCGGACCTCAGGGTGCCCCCGGCGGCCCAGGCGATCAGGGCGGTTCAGGCGGCCGAGGCGGTGTGGGCGGCCAGGCAGGTTCGGGAGGCCGGGGCGGTTCCGCCTCGCACTCTCCCGGCCAGTCCCGCAATGACTACCAGGGGCCCGGCTCGCCGTGGCCCGGTCCATCGGGTGAGGCTCCGCCGGACCCTTCTGAGCCCGGCCGGGACGAGGCGCTCCGGCCGGGCGCTGACGAGCCTGACGGGTCTGATGCCGGCGGTCCCGGCGGTACCGATCCCGGTGCCGCGCAGGGCGCTCCCGGCGTCGCGGACGGTTCGGACCGGAGCGGTACGGGCCTGGCCCGGCCCGCCTCCAGGGGCGCGGATCCTGTGCCGGTCGGCTCCGGGCCTGTCAGCCGGCCCACAGGCACCGCTCCGGCGCCGGCAGGCCACAGGTGGAGTCAGCGCGCCAAGGAGGGCATCCGTGAGATGTCCCATCATGTCGAGCAGGAGCCTCCCGAGGATGAGGATCTGCCCGCCTCGGAGTGGGACTCGGAGGGGGTCGAGACCCCCCAGTACTCGGCTGCCGAGCTGATCCGCACCGAACTCGGAGGGGTCGTCATCGACATCCCCGTGGTGGAGTGAGGATCGGGGCGCCGGTCGCTGCTCCCGGCGTCGCCCGGTGGGTCTGTGCCAGGGATTGCGCTCGCCGCCGACTGCGCCCTCGGCGGCGTTGGGAGCGCACCCCGGGTCGGGTAGATTCGAGGGGCATCAATGACTATCTCCCGGGTGCATCCCGGGCATGACAGGGGATCCAGATGAGCAGTCCGGCAGATGGTTTCGACCTCAACGGCCTTGATATGAACGGTCTGCTGGCTCAGGCCCAGGCGATGCAGGCCCAGCTGGTCCAGGCCCAGAAGGACCTCGCCGAGTCGAGCTTCGACGGGACGGCTGGCGGCGGCCTGGTCAATGCCGTCGTGTCGGGGGCCGGGGAGTTGCAGTCCCTGGAGATCAAGCCCGAGGCCGTCGACCCCGAGGACACCGAGACGTTGGCCGACCTGGTGGTCGCCGCAGTCCGCGACGCCGCCTCCAAGGCCAGCGCCAAGCAGGCCTCGGTGATGCCCCAGATACCTGGCCTGGGGATGTGACCGGGCCGGGGGATCTGAGGGTGCGCCGGTGGCAGCCCTGAGGGTCCCCACAGACGGGATGTGACGGCGTCTGCCGGTGGCAGGAGAGGGCCGGGTTCGGGGCGCGCGTGGTACGGCGTCTGGAAGTGTCGGTGGTCCGCCGTAGCATGTGAGGGCGGCTGGACGTGACGGTCGCGGAAGGAGACCCGATGTACGACGGTCCGCTGCAAGACCTCATCGACGCCCTGTCGCGGCTGCCGGGAATCGGCCCGAAGGGTGCGCAGCGCATCGCCTTCCACATCCTCGACGCGCCCGCCGAGGAGGTCAACGCGCTCGCCGACACTCTCAAAGAGGTCAAGGAGAAGGCGAAGTTCTGCCAGGTCTGCTTCAACATCTCCTCCGACGACGTCTGCCGCTACTGCCGGGATCCGCGCCGTGATCAGTCGGTGATCTGCGTGGTCGAGGAGTCCAAGGACGTCATCGCCGTGGAGCGCACCCGCGAGTTCCGAGGGCTGTATCACGTCCTCGGTGGGGCGATCTCACCGCTGGACGGCAAGGGCCCGGCCGACCTGCACATCCGAGAGCTGTGCACCCGGCTGGCCGACGACACCGTCACCGAGGTGATCCTGGCCACCAACCCGAACCTCGAGGGGGAGGCGACGGCCTCCTATCTGTCGCGGCTGATCTCGCCGATGGGGGTGCGGGTCTCCCGGCTGGCCTCAGGACTGCCGGTCGGCGGGGACCTGGAGTACGCCGACGAGGTGACCCTGGGCCGGGCCTTCGAGGGACGCCGCTACGTCTCCTCGGACGCCGCCTCGGCCACTACCGCCTGATCGCAGGTGGTGGACTGAGCTGCAGCGCACCCGGAACGGTGGTGGCCGGACGGGGATTGCCAGCAGGGCTACCCCGGCCGAATAGAGTTGAGCCATGATTGCAGCATTCAGTTTGGTGCCCAGTGGTGGCCGGTCGGCTCGCGAGGACGGCGGTGTCGCCAATGCCGTCGCGGCCGCGGTGGCCGTGGTGCGCGAGTCCGGCCTGCCCAACCACACCAGCTCGATGTTCACCGAGATCGAGGGGTCCTGGGACGAGTGCATGGCGGTGGTCAAGAAGGCCACCGAGGCGGTCGCCGAGTACGGCACCCGGGTGTCCCTGGTGCTCAAGGCCGACATCCGGCCCGGTCGCACCGGTGAGATGACAGCCAAGTTGGAGCGTCTAGAGCGCCACATCGCCGAGGACAGCAAGTAGTCGTCGGCCTCGAACTGCGCAGAATGCTCCGCAGACTGGCCTGCTTGCAGCTCCAGCTGCACAGACCCCCGTCTGCGGAGTAATGTGCGCAGCCCTCGGCTCCGGCTACCGCCGCTGGGCCGGGATCGGGCGGAACAGCGGCACCAGGGCCAGCATCACAGCAGCCCCGGCGGGTAGGCAGACCAGCGCCCACCGCAGGCTGATGGCATCTCCCAGAGCCCCGATGCCGACCGGGAAGGCCATGAACCCCAGCCTCATCAGCCATGAGGTGACGGTGAGGCCGAGGCCGTCGGTGACCCCGGGGAGGCGGTTCGCCACGTCCATCGCCAGCGGAATGATGGTGGCGACCCCCCAGCCGGCGGCGGTGAAGCCGAGGATCGCGGTGGCCGGGGTCGGCCAGGCGATCGAGATGATCATCCCGATCAGGCAGACGATCGACCCCTGGGCCACGGCCACGGCCTGGCCGAAGCGGTTGACGATGGCGTCGCCGGTGAGCCGTCCGAGGGTCTCGGCGCTCATCAGGCCCACGAAACCCAGGCCCGCCACGAATGGCGTCACGGTGAAGGCCGAGTTGAGATAGAGCGGGGCCCAGCTCGCTCCGCCGATCTCGATGCCGCCGGCCACCGCGCCGACCAGACCCAGGGCGACGATCCTCAGCCAGCTGCCCAGCGGCACCGGGGCCCGGTTCCGGGCGGCCTGGTCGGCAGGGATGGCACTGGTGCCGACCGGGCTGGCTGGGCTGGTCCCGGCGGCCGCGAGCGCAGGGTCCGGATGGCCCTCGGAGCCGGCAGGGGAGGGCACCGGGCCGGCATCCGGGGTGCTGGAACCATCGGGGGAGGGCACCGGGCCGGCATCCGGGGTGCTGGGATCCGCGGTGTCGGCGTCGCGACCCGGCAGCATCAACGACCAGGACCACACCAGCACCAGGGCCAGCACCACGATGGTGACCAGCGCCTGGGAGGTGATGCTGACTCGCCACTGGGCCATCGCCGAGCCGATCAGTCCACCGGCCACCGCCCCCACCGACCAGAAGCCGTGGAAGGTGTTGATGATGGAGCGGCGATACAGGTTCTGGACCCGCAACCCCTGGTAGTTCATCGCGATGTCGGTCAACGCATCGAAGGCGCTCATCAGGATCATCGCCACGAAGACCCAGCCGATATGTCCGGCGAGTGCCAGAAGGATCAGGGCGGCGGTGGAGGCCAGTTGCGGCCAGATGGCGACATTACGGGAGCCGAATCTCGCCATCAGGCGGGCGGCGGCCAGGCCCAGGGCCAGCCCACCGAGCGGCCCCAGTCCGATCGCCAGCCCCCACACGGTCTGGGACGCCGTCAGGCTCGCCTTGATCTCGGGGTAGCGGGGAACCAATGAGGCGAAGGTCATCCCGTTGACCAGGAAGAGCAACAGGGTGCCGACCCGGGCGCGGACGGCCTGGGGCGGCGGTGTGGTGGTCACGATCGTTCAGCAGACATCACGGTGCGCGTGGTCGTCAAACTCGCCGTTTCCCGGCTCTTCACGATTGAGGGTGTAGTTGGGGTCTGAATCCTCCGGCCTCGAGGAGACTGCGGGCAATGTAGTTCGTCAGGTTTCGGAAGCCCAAGGCTGAGCCGCGCAGGTGTTCCAGTCGGCCATTGAGGGCTTCTGTCGGGCCGTTGGAGGTGTGGGGGCGCTCGAAGTAGGCCAGGACGTCTGTGGCGCGCCGCTTGAGGGTGCGCCCCAGGGTGATGATCTCAGCGAGGGCGGCGGGAACGCCGCGGCTGATGACCTCGATGACGTGGGCCAGCTGGGCTCGCCCGGCCTTGGGGTCGGGATCGCGGTAGGCGGCCACGATCTTCTGGTAGATGCCCCAGGTGGCTTCCA
>NZ_AUHZ01000026.1 GCF_000423445.1 Acidipropionibacterium thoenii DSM 20276
TTCTTCACAGGCCTGGGCGTCACAGTCACCGCGGTGATGACCGACAACGGTTCCTGCTACCGGTCAGGCGCCTTCGCTGACGCGCTCGGCGACCATGTGAAGCACAAGTGGACCCGGCCATACCGGCCGCAGACCAACGGCAAGGTCGAGCGGTTCAACCGCACCCTCGCCGTCGAGTGGGCCTACGCGAAGCCCTACGCCAGCGAAGCCGAGCGCGCCGCAGCCTACGAGACCTGGCTCCATCACTACAATCACCACAGACCCCACACCGGGATCGGCGGCCAGACTCCCTCAGCCCGCGTTCACAACGTCACGGGGAAGTACACCTAGCGGCCACGCCGACTCGTCCGCACGGGCCTGCCGCGGGGCCGAGACCGTCGGACCCAGCCACTACGGTGGGGGACATGTCTGACTCCTCTCAGGCCAACCGCTCGGGCCCCGACCAGGCCGGTGCCGGCCCCCGTGACGCCGATCGGCCGAGGTCGCTGGCCTGGGTGGTCCGTGCCGTCAAGGGCTGGGTGGAGCGCTGCGGCCCGGTGTGGGTGCAGGCCCAGGTCATCGAGCTCAACCGGCGCTCCGGGCCCACCCAATTCCTCACCCTCCGCGACGTCGACGAGGAGATCTCGGTCACCGCGACCTGTCACCGCAGGGTGCTGGACGCCGCCGGCCCGGTGGAGACGGGCATGACCGTCACCGCCCTGCTGCGCCCGACCATCTGGTCGCGAACGGGTCGGTTGTCCTTCGAGTGCTCCCAGATCCAGCCCTCCGGCGAGGGGCAGCTGCTGGCCCAGCTCGAGCGTCGGCGACGCCTGCTGGAGGCCGAGGGGCTGTTCGACGTCGCCCTCCACACACCTCTTCCCATGCTGCCGGCCGGGGTTGGGCTGATCACCGGGGCCCACTCCGATGCCGAGCGCGATGTCATCCGCAACGCCAGCCTGCGCTGGCCGGCCGTGCGCTTCGTGGTGCGCAACACCCTGGTCCAGGGGTCGCATGCCGTCGAGCAGATCCTTTCCGCACTGGCCGAGCTGGACGCCGACCCCAGCGTCGACGTCATCGTCATCGCCCGCGGCGGAGGGTCTCTGGAGGATCTGCTGCCCTTCTCCGACGAGGCCCTGGTGCGCGCTGTGCATGCCGCCTCCACCCCGGTGGTCTCGGCGATCGGCCACGAGCGGGACAACCCGATCCTCGACCTGGTGGCCGATCTGCGCGCCTCCACCCCCACCGATGCCGGCAAGCGGATCGTCCCCGACATGGCTGAGGAGCTCGGCATCGTCGACCAGTGCCGGTCACGGATCCGGCAGGCGGTGGCCGCCCGGATCGCCACCGAGCAGTCGCGGCTGGACGGCCTGCGATCGCGGCCGGTGATGCTGGAGCCCACCGCCACTCTCGACATCGCCGAGGAACGTCTGGAGGCTACCGTGGCCCGGATGAGACTGGCCACCGACCGGTGCCTGGAGACCGCCGGACATCAGATCGACCAGTATCTGGCACAGATCCGGGCGATGTCGCCGAAGGCCACCCTGGATCGTGGCTACGCGGCGCTGGCCGACGAGCGGGGCAACTCGGTCGCCACGGTGGGCGCCACCGCCACCGGGGCCAGGCTCCGGGCCTACCTGTCCGACGGCGCCCTCGGCGTGCTCGTCGAGTCCGCCACCCCCACCACCTCACGCAGCCCTGCCAAGGAGACGTCATGACATCGAGCACCCCAGCCGAGCACCCTGCCGCCGCGCAGTCCGACCGCCAGCGATCGGAGCCTGACCAGCCGGGGGCCGAGCCCGAGATCGGTTACGAGCAGGCCCGCGACGAGTTGGTCGAAGTGGTCCGCCGGCTCGAGTCGGGCGGCACCAGCCTCGCTGAGACGATGACCCTGTGGGAGCGTGGCGAGAAGCTGGCCGCGATCTGTCAGAGCTGGCTCGACGGCGCCCGGCGTCGCATCGACCAGGCCCGCGAGAAGACCGAGCAGTCGGACTGATCGGTGGGCCCACTGACGGCGTCGCATCCCTGCGGCCCGCAGCACCACCCGCTCAGCGGATCCAGCCGGCCAGCGAACCGCCCTCCCCGGTTGCTCAGGAGGTCCTCAGCATCCGCACGTACTCCTCGAGCACCCGGTAGTCGGTGTCGCCGACCACCACCACGACAGAGCTGCCCTGCGAGCTCACCAGAGCGCGGGTCCGGTCGTCGTCGCTGACCCGCCGCTGCCACTGGTGGCCATCAACACTCACCGACCCGTCGGCGCGCGCCGAACGGGTGACGGCGTCGATGAAGGCCTCGCGGCCCGGTTGGTCGGACTGGTTGAGCCCGATGTAGGTCTGGTCGGAACTGAGGAAGCCCAGCTCCCACCGGTTCCCGGCGGCCACGGTGTCCCCCACCCAGGTCTGGCCGCGATCGGCATACCTGGCCTTGACCGGCTTCCAGCCGGAAGGCTCCAGGGTCGGGCCCAGCACCGGGTAGCCGGCCTGGGAGCGAGCCTGGGCCAGCACTGGACGCCAGTCCACCTGATCGATCTGCGGGGAGTCCGGGGTCCGGGTGAAGAACCACACCACCAGCACCACCGGTACCAGCAGTACGGCCAACGACAGGACCATGTCCCGTCCGGTCGCCTTGGAGTTGCGTGGGCCTGCCATTGGGAACTAGACCATGTCCTCGAGCATCTGGGTGACCAGGGCTGCGATGGGAGAGCGCTCCGAGCGGGTCAGGGTGACATGGCCGAACAGGGGGTTGCCGCGAAGCCGCTCCACGACGGCGGCGACGCCGTCGTACCGCCCGACTCGCAGGTTGTCGCGCTGGGCGATGTCGTGGGTCAGCACCACCCGGGAGTTCTGCCCGATCCGCGAGAGCACGGTGAGCAGCACATTGCGCTCCAATGACTGCGCCTCGTCGACGATGACGAAGGCGTCATGCAGGGAGCGGCCGCGAATATGGGTCAGCGGCAGCACCTCCAGCATCCGTCGCTCCAGGATCTCGTCGATGACATATGAGTTGGTCACCGAGGACAGTGTGTCGAGCACCGCCTGGCCCCAGGGAGCCATCTTCTCCCCCTCGGAACCGGGCAGGAACCCCAGCTCCTGGCCTCCCACCGGGTACAGCGGACGGAAGACCATGACCTTCTTGAACAGCTCCCCCTCCAGCACGGCGTCCAGCCCGGCGCACAGCGCCAGCGCGGACTTGCCGGTTCCGGCCCGCCCGCCCAGCGAGACGATCCCCACGTCGAGGTCGGTCAGCAGGTCCAGGGCCACCCGCTGCTCGGCCGACCGACCATGGATGCCGAAGACCTCCAGGTCGGTGTTGATGAGCCTGGCCTGACCGTCGGATCGCAGCCTGGCCAGCGCGGACCCGTTGGGTCCTTCCATCACCAGCCCGGTGTTGACCACCAGGTCCTCGGCACGCGGCCTGCCATCAGCCCCGTCCAAGGGGACCGAACCGTGCTCGTAGAGCCGGCCGATGGTCTCGGAGGTGACCTCCAGACCGGTCATCCCGGTCCAGCCGACATCGGAGGCCTGCTCGTGGCGGTACTCCTCGGCGTCCAGCCCGATGGCCGACGCCTTGATCCGAAGCGGCAGGTCCTTGCTCACCAGCACCACGTGGTGGCCGGCCTTGCGGTAGTTCGCGGCCACCGCCAGAATCCGGGTGTCATTGTCGCCCAACCGCAACCCGTCGGGCAGGCACTCCGGGTCGGAGTGGTTGAGCTCGACCATCAGGGTGCCGCCCTCGTCGTTGAGCGGGACCGGATGGTTGAGGCCGCCGTAGTCGATCCGCAGGCTGTCGAGCAGCCGCAACGCACCGCGCGCGAAATAGCCCAGATCCGGATGGTGGCGTTTGGCCTCCAGCTCGGTGATGACAACGATCGGCAGCACCACCTGGTGTTCGGCGAAGTTGAGCACCGCTCTGGGATCCGACAGCAGGACCGAGGTGTCGACCACATAGGTGCGATGGCCCTCCACCGGGGCCGCGATCACAGAATGCGGACGGCTCGGCAGATCCGGACGAGTGGGCAAGACGACCTCCCGGGACGTTGGGAACCACTTCGTGGGGTGCGGGGCGCCGATCGTGCGGCGGAACCTGTGCCCTGCCCTCAGGCTACCGACCCGAACCGCGCTGTGCTGGGGCCCGCACCCTCAGACCACCACCAGCGCGATCGCCAGGCCGTGGCAGATCGCTCCCATCGCAGTGCCGGCATGGAAGATCTCGTGGAACCCGAACCAGCCCGGCACCAGGTTGGGACGCCGCAGGGCGTAACTCACCGCTCCGGCCGAGTAGGCCAGTCCACCGGCGATGATCAGGACCACGACGGCGGCTCCGCCGGAGTGCCAGAACTGCGGCAGCCACCACAACGCGGACCAGCCCATCACGATGTACAGCCCGGTGTAGAGCCATCGGGGAGCGTCGATCCACAGCACCCGGAACGCCACGCAGACCACCGCGCATCCCCAGATGACGACCAGCAGGCTCGTCCGGGAGGCCCCGGTCAGCATCGAGACCGCCAATGGGGTGTAGGTGCCGGCAATGAAGACGGCGATATTGGCATGGTCGACCCGTCTCAACCGCGCCTTCACCGGCGGGCTCCAGTGCACCCGGTGATAGACCGCCGATACTCCGAACAGCTCGATACCGGTGCAGATCCACACCGCCAGTGCCAGCCGGTTCCCCCACCATCCGGAGGCCACCATCAGGGCGAGCCCACCGACCAGGATCAGGGGGGCCATCACGGTGTGGATCCATCCCCTCAGCCGTGGCGGATCGGCCTCGAGCACCAACTTGTCCTGCGCGACGACGTCAGACACCAGGCCTCCTCGTTCTCGTTCGGAGGTGCCATCCCCACGGCAACCTACTGAACCGTAGGTTAGCCTGCCGGAGGGAGGAGCAACAGCACCGGAGGCTCGACCGGGAGGACTGCGGTCCCAGGGGAGAGCCCGCGATCGGCCGTCCTCCGGACCGCCGGCGCGCTGCGTGGCCGCCGGTCCGGTCACAACGCAATAGGCTGATGTCATGAGCAGATCCGACCACCGCAGCACGAGGGCGGGAGAGCTGGCTGACCGCCTCCACCCCGCCGGCCTGCTCTACAGCACCTACGAGGCACGACTGCTCGATCAGCTCGACCGGTCCCGGTTGCCCGAGCACGTCGCGGTGCTCGCCGATGGCAACCGACGCTGGGCCAGACTCAATGCCCCCGGCCAGCCGCTGGTCACCGGCTACCGCGCCGGAGCGGCCAAACTCGGCCACTTCTGCGCCTGGTGCGACGAGGTCGGGGTCCCAGTGGTGACCCTGTGGGTGCTGTCCACCGACAATCTTCAGCGCGCCGAGACCGGGGAGCTGGACGAGCTGCTGAGGGTCATCGAGGACCTGGTCGTCACCTTGTCAGACAACCCCAGCTGGCGGGTCCAGGTGGTCGGCGACCTCAACCTGCTGCCCGCCGAGATGGCCTGCGTGCTGCGCGATGCCTGCCAGCACTCCATCGACCACCGCGGCATGCACATCAACGTCGCGATCGCCTACGGCGGGCGCCACGAACTACGAGACGCCGTTCGCGAGCTGCTCGCCGAGGAGGCCGGCAAGGGCACCTCATTGACTCAGCTGTCACAGACCCTGGAGATCGATCAGATCGCAGAACACCTGTACACCCGCGGCCAGCCCGACCCCGACCTCATCATCCGCACCTCAGGTGAGCAGCGGCTCTCCGGATTCCTGATGTGGCAGAGCGCCCACTCGGAGTTCTACTTCTGCGAGGCCCTGTGGCCCGACTTCCGCAAGGTCGACTTCCTGCGGGCACTGCGTTCCTTCTCCCAGCGTGAGAGACGGTACGGGCGGTAGTCAGACGCGCCGCCAGAGCGGATCCTTGAGCTCCAGGTAGTCGGTCACCGGCTCGAAGCACACCGTGCCGCGGCACACGTAGGCGGTCGGGCCGGCGGCGTCGCCCCGCTCGGCGAACCAGCCCCCGAAACCCTCGGTGCCCTGCCGGCCGCGCAGCAGAGCGGTCCCCGACGGGGCCATCCGCCAGGCCGCGGCAGCCAGCTCACCGGGGGCGGCAGCCTCCTCCACCACCACGACAGTGGCGGGCTTGAGACCGCGGCGAGCCTCGTCACGGACCAGGTGATCGGCCAGCGCCCAACCGCCATATCGCGGGGCGGCAGCCACCACCGGCTCGAGGGCGCTCGAGGCCCGATCGGCGCGCTCCATCAGGTCGGGGCGCTCAGCCATCAGAGCGACCCTCCTCAACGCCTTGACCATGGTGGCCGTCACCGAGGGGCAGGCGTCGTCAGTCAGCTGGTGGGAGGGCGCCGGCAGCAGCTCCGAGGGTTCGGCGTCCAGGAACGAGCCGTCCGCGGCGGAGAACCTCTCCACCGCCGCCTCGAGCACCGTCACCGCGCGCTCCAACCAGATCTGCTGACCGGTGGCCCCGGCCAGACCGGCCAGCGCCAGGCCGAGGTGGGCGTGGTCCTCGGCGACCGCCGGGGCTCCGACGATGCCGTGCAGGGAGGTGCGCAACAGCTGCCCGCCCCGCCAGTGCGCAGCCCACAGCCCCTCGGCCAGGCCGACGGCCCGCTCCACCCAGCCCCACTCACGCAGGATCATTCCGGCCTCGACCAGGGAGTCGATGGCCATCGCATTCCAGGCGGTGATGACCTTGTCGTCACGGGCCGGAGCGGGCCGGACCTGGCGCAGCTCCAGCAATGCGTCGAGATCCTCGTTGATCCGCTCCCAGTGCAGCCGGCCCCGCATCTGCAGGGTGGACAGCCCCTCCTCGAAATTGCCGGCGGCGTCGATATGAAGCAACGGGCGGAGCCAGTCGGCCTCCTGTCGGCCCAGCGCATCGACCAGCAGATCAGGACTCCACAAGTAGTAGGCCCCCTCACTGCTGTGGCCGGCCAGATCGTCGGAGTCGGCGTCTAGGGAGGCGGCGAACAGGCCCTCATCGGTGGTCATCTCACGCTCCAACCAGCCGATGGTCCGGCGCACGGCGTGGGAGTAGAGCTCACGCCGATCGGCGTCGTGATCGGCGGTGCGGCGCCAGCAGCGCGCCATCGTTCCCAGCAGCAGGGCGTTGTCGCACAGCATCTTCTCGAAGTGCGGGATGATCCACTGGGAGTCGGTGCTGTAGCGGTGGAACCCGCCGCCGACCTGGTCGAAGATGCCACCGCGCACCAGGTGTTCGCAGGTGTTCTGGGCGATGTCGAGACTCGTCGGGTCCCCCTTGACCAGCAGCGCGTCGATGAGGGTGGCATTGGGGAACTTCGTCGGGCCGCCGAATCCGCCGTTGACGATGTCGTAGTCGGCGCTCACGGCATCCAGCAGATCCTGGGCGGGAGGCATCGGGGTGCCCGCGGCGGGCCCACCGGCGGTGAGCGCGACCGAGCTGGCGGCCAGCTGGGAGGTGATGGTGGCGGCCTGCTCGACGACCTCCCCGCGGCGCTCCTGCCAGGCCTGTCCCAGCGCGGTGAGGACATCGGTGAAGCCCGGCTGGCCACCCCGGGCCACCGGCGGGAAGTAGCTGCCGGCGAAGAAGGGCTGCGCATCGGTGGTGCAGAACACCGTGTTGGGCCAGCCTCCCGAACCGGTCAGCGCCAGGGTCGCCTGCATCAGGGAGGAGTCGACCTCGGGCATCTCCTCGCGATCGACCTTGATCGCCACGAAGTAGCGGTTGATGACCTCGGCCACCTCCGGATCGGAGAAGGACTCCAGCGCCATCACATGGCACCAGTGACATGATGCGTAGCCGACGCTGACCAGCACGGGCAGGTCGAGACGTCGCGCCTGGTCGAAGGCCTCGGTCCCCCACGGGTACCAGTCGACCGGGTCGGCGGCGTGCTGCAGCAGGTAGGGGCTGGAAGCGTCCCCGAGGTGATTGGGCATGCTGGACAGCCTACGGCTCAGGCCTGGTCCTGTCCTTTGCGACCCGGCTCGACCGGATCCGGACCGGCAGAGGACACGTCGTCGGCTCCCGCAGCTGGCGACTGTGCGGTACCGGATTCTGGGGTGCCGGATTCTGGGGTGCCGGACCCCGCCCTGTCGGATCCAGCCTGATGGATCGGGACCTCGTCGAAATCGATGCCACGAATATTGCGACGGATGCTGAACCAGCCGATGATGCCGAACACCGCCAGGACGGCGAACACGATGAAGTTGGCCGATCCGGTGCCGATCATCGCAGGAGTCATGGTTGAACTCTACCCACGGCGCCGGTGCGTGGACGAGGCCACGACCCTGGACCCGCACCCGGCCGCCTGGCCCACCCCTGGGTCGGGCACAGCCCACAGGTCGACAGCACCGGATCGACGACCTGCGGCACAATGGGTCGGGTGAGTCAGGCAGTGCAGCGCGATCAGGGTCGGCAGGGACCGACCTCCCAGTGCAGTGCCGAGGACCGGGAACGGATCGCACGCCGTTATCCGCCACCGCAGGGGCGCCGGCTGCGAATCGCGGTGATCGGCGTGCTGGCCGTGCTGCTGGTGGTCTGGACCGTGTGGGCCGGTGTCCACCGGTCGGTCGAACCCGTCCGGGTCCAGGTCTTCGGCTACCACGTGGTGAGCGACTACCGGGTCGATGTCACCCTGGACATCCACCGGGGCACCCCTTCCGACACCGGTTCGTGCACCATCTACGCCTCCTCCATCGACTCCCAGCGGGTCGGGGAGATGCACTACGAGATCGCCCCTGGGACGGCCACCGACATCCGGGTCAGGACCTCGGTGAAGACCTTCTCGCGGGCAGTGACCGCACAGCTGGAGAACTGCCAGGCCCACCGCTGAGGGCCTGCCTGGCCGCGCCACCCCGATGAGGCGGTGCGTGTTGACAGCGGCGGTACAGCGATATCATGTGGGAATGCCTGAGTCCCAAGAAACCGTGTGGCTCACCCAAGAGGCCTTCGACAAGCTCTCCAAGGAGCTCGAGTACCTCAAGGGCGAGGGTCGCACCAAGATCTCTGCCAAGATTGCCGAAGCCCGCTCCGAGGGCGACCTGTCCGAGAACGGCGGCTACCACGCCGCACGCGACGAGCAGGGCCAGGCCGAGGCGAGAATCCTCCAGCTCGACCACATGTTGCAGAATGCGCAGGTCGGCGAGCGTCCGGCCGCATCCGACAAAGTGGTCCCGGGCTCGAAGGTGACGATCTACTACTTCGGCGACAAGTCAGACACCGAGACCTTCCTGCTGGGCTCGCGCGAGATGATGAACGTCGACAAGTCCGTCGACACCCCCGTCTACTCCCCGCAGTCCCCGCTGGGCGGCGCCGTGGTGGGTCTGCGGCCCGGTGAGTCGGCCAGCTACCAGGCACCCTCCGGCAAGTCCATCGAGGTCACCGTCGTCAGTGTGTCCGCCTGACCTCAGCCGACGCGCCTGACGGCGCATCGACGAGTCGAGGTGTCCGGATCGTCCTCAGTGTGCCTGCCTGACGGCGATCCGGCCCATCACCGCCGACAGGTCCAGACGCGCCGAACCGTTGCCGACGACATACTCGTCGACATCCGAGCCGCCGTCGGGCCAGGACACCAGTCCGGTGGTGACGTCGGCGCGCACCGCGACATTCGCGCCCTCGGTGAGGTTGACAGTCAGATTGGCCGATTCGGCGCGGATCCGGGAGCGCCCCCGGTCGATCGGGCCGGTGACGGTGGCCCCGCCGACCTGGAAGAGCGCATCGGCGATCTGATGGACGTCGAGGATCTCGGCGGCGCCTGCCGAGACGCGCACCCTGTCCACCTCGGTCATCCCCGACAGTCTCAGCGCACCGCCGGACAGTTCGATGTCCAGGGCCATCTCCGGATGCATCCTGATGATGAGCTCGGGGCCCAGGCCGAGATCCTTGAAGTCCTCGGCGTCCCTGGGCAGGCGCAGCCGCAGAAGACCCGACAGGTCGGGCCCGATGTGACTCTTGGAGCTGATCTCGACCGCGTCCGCAGTTCTGCGCCGGACATGCTCCCCCTCGACCTTGACGCCGGGAACGCTGGGATCCCCGATGATCGTCACCCTTCGGCCCACACACCGCACCCGGACCCGGGTCACCTCTCCTGAGGGCCCTGCCTGGCCTGCTCGACCGGTCTGGCCGGATCCGGCCTGGTTGTCTGCACCCGGACCATGGCCCGCGGCCTCGGATGCACCGAGACCAGCTCCTGCTGCTGCGGCTCCGGCGACCTTCTCCGCGGCCCCGGACACCCTCTGCCAGGCGGACCTCAGGCCCTGCCGGGCCTCGGGCGGCATGCGGTTCCAGGGCTCGTCGAAGATCCCGTGTCGGAAGTTCCCGCCTGCTGCGGTCTGCTCCCCAGCGGTGGTCTGGTCACCAGCATCAGCGCGATTCTGCTCGCCGCCGACGGCCGGGCCGTCGCCAGCTGCACCGTGCTCCGCGCCAGGGAACTCATCGTCACCCTGTGCGGCCGGCTCGGTCGTCTCGCCGGGCTGACCGGCCGGCTCATCGCCGGAGCCCTCGGGGGGGACGCCGGATCCCGGCTCGGACTGGGCGGAGCCGTGGGCTGCATCCACGCTGGTGGCGGCGTCGATCCGCCGTGAGGCCTCTGCCGCGTCGATGCGGCCGGCTGCCAGGTCGGCGAGGATCGAGGACAGATCAGGTGTCGAACTCATGGGCTCCACTTTATGGGCACAGGCCAGTACCGGGACGAGGGCCACCAGGACTGTCCACCCGGTTCCTCGCATCTGTTCGCCGAGCAGACTCCCGGGTTGATGCGCTCCCTCAGACGGTAGGGAGCGGCGCAGGGGCCCGGTCGGACCTCACAGGATGCCGTCGGAGTCCTGGCTACCGCCCGCCGATGCCGGGCCCCCATCGTGATCCGGCCCGTCGGCGGGGGCCGCAGCCGTGCCCTCCGGCCGGTCTCCCCGGTCCGTGTCGGCAGCGTCATCGCCGGCCAGCCCTCCACCGAGGGAGGGCACCTCGTCGGGTGGCAACTCCTCGGTCGAGCTCAGTTCGGAGGACAGCGCCTTGATGAAGGCGAACCCGAAGGCCACCAGCGGGATCGCGAAGAGCGCGCCCACGATACCGGCCTGGCTGGCGCCGATGGCGATCCCCAGCAGTACCGCGAGCGGGTGGATGGAGACCGCCTTGCCGAGCAGGAAGGGCTGCAGGACATGGGCCTCGATCTCCATCACACCGACGAAGATGATCAGCATGATGATCGCCTTGACCCATCCCAGCGTGACCAGCACCACCGCGACCGCGACGATGCCGGCGATCAGCGCTCCGGCGATCGGAATGAAGGCCAGGACGAAGGTGAGTGCGCCGATCGCCACGGCCACCGAGGAGCCGATCACTGCGGCTCCGATGCCGGCCCCCAGGCCGTCGACGAAGGCCACGATCACCGCCGCCCTCACATAGGCGACCAGAGCCACCCAGCCGCGCTTGGCGGCATCCAGAATCCTGGAACGGCCCGACCGCGGCACCAGCAGGGAGAGCTTCTCACCGAACTGGGTGCCTTGGTAGATGAAGAAGAAGGTGGCGAACAGCGAGATCAGCAGCCCTGCGACGAAGTGCCCCACGCCGGTCCCGGCGGCCGCCGCCCACCCGGCGATCCTCCCCTGGGATCCCTTGGCCCAGGTCTCGACCTGGCTCATCCACTGGTCGAGCTGATCACTGCCGATGTGCAGCGGGCCGTCGTCGAGCCAGTTCAACAGCTGTCTGGCGCTGTCGAAGCTCTGGTTGTACAGCTCCTCCCACTGTCCGGCGATCTGCGCACCGACCAGGGTGAAGATGCCGCCGACGACGATGACCAGCGCCAGCAGGCAGATCGCCGAGGCGATGCCTCGGTGAATGTGATGCCTCTCCAACCAGCCCGCCAGGGTCCACATCGCTGCGGTGAGCATCAGGGCCACCGCGACCGGAATGGTGACCTCGGAGATTCCCCCGAGCACCCGTGCGATCGCGTAGCAGAGAGCACCGATCACCAGCAGTCGCCAGGACCAGCCGGCCGCCGTGCGAACTCCCTGCGGGACGCCCTCGGCGCGCCTGGCATCAGGCACCTGGTCACCGATGTGGTCGTGATGAGTGGCCAACGACTCGTCAGCGGAGGTCATGACATCCTCTCCATCGAACCGGTCCTCCGACCCGATGCCCAGAAGGGTAGCGTTGCCGTGGTCACGGCGGCGATCCACCACCGCCCTCGGCCACGAATCACGGAGGTGTCCATGCCGGCCAGCGCCGAATCTGCTGAACCGATGAGCCACGGATCGACCTCCGGCCGGGGTCCGACACCGCAGAGCCCGGCATCCCCCTCCCGGGCACTGTCAGACAGCACCCCTGGCGGGTCCGCCGTCGCCAAGCCGTTGCGAGAGCTGGTCGCGCCCGACTGGGCCGAGGCGCTGGCCCCGGTCGAACCCGTCATCCATCAGATGGGCCGGTTCCTGCGCGACGAGCTGGCAGCAGGACACCGGTACCTGCCGGCCGGGGACCGGGTGCTGCGCGCCTTCTCACGGCCGATGTCCGCGGTCCGGGTGCTCATCGTCGGTCAGGACCCCTACCCCACCGTCGGGCACCCGGTGGGACTGAGCTTCTCGGTGGAACGCGACGTCCGCCCGATTCCGCGCTCACTGCAGAACATCTACGCTGAGTTGCAGTCCGACCTCGACATCCCTCCCTGCCCGCACGGCGACCTCACCGGCTGGTTCGAGCAGGGCGTGCTGCTGCTCAACAGATGCCTGACCGTCGAGCCGGGCCGTCCCGGATCCCATCGCCACAAGGGTTGGGAAACGGTCACGCAGACCGCCATCGAGGCCCTGGTGGCCCGCGGAGGCCCGCTGGTGGCGATCCTGTGGGGCCGAGATGCCCAGTCCCTGACGCCGATGCTCGGTGATGTCCCCCTTGTTGCCTCCCCTCACCCCTCACCCATGTCGGCCCGATACGGGTTCTTCGGGTCGCGGCCCTTCAGCCGCACCAATGAGTTGCTCCGCGAACAGGGTGCGGCACCGATCGACTGGGACCTGAGCCATCAGAACCCGGCCCCCGGACGCTGATCCCGAGATCCCCCCCGGGTCCAGATTCCGGACCGGAGTCGAGAGTCGAGCAGCCGAGCTGCCACCGAGATCGGGAATAGCCGGCCGGGCTGGGGCGCTCTGCCTGTGTGATATTCGGAAAGTCAGTGGACAAGCTCAAGATGGTCGACCCCGGCGACGCGCTGCCCGGGGGCCGGACGCCGGTGCTGGAGATGCCCTTCTTCCACCGAGTCCTGGGTGACCGGCTGGATCGCCAGTTCGATGACGCCGAGGTCATCTACCTGGCGCTGGGATGCTTCTGGGGTGCCGAGAAGCTGTACTGGCAGACCCCCGGCGTGCTGCTCACCAGCGTCGGCTACATGGGCGGGTACACCCCCAATCCCACCTACCGCGAGGTCTGCACCGGTCGTACCGGGCATGCCGAGACGGTCCGCGTCGTCTGGGACCCGAGCGTCGCACCGACGGAGGAGATCCTGCGGCTGTTCTTCGAGAACCACGACCCCACCCAGGGGATGCGCCAGGGCAACGATGTGGGCACCCAGTACCGATCCGCCATCTGGTGCACCACCGCCGCTCAGCTCATCGAGGCCACCAGGATTCGTGGTGAGTTCCAGGCCGAACTGCTGACCGCCGGATATGGCCAGATCAGCACCGAGATCGCGATGGCCGAGACGCCGTTCTATCCGGCCGAGGCCGAACACCAGCAGTATCTCCAGGCCAACCCCGGCGGGTACTGCCCGGTGCATGCGACCGGAGTGTGTCTGACACACTGATCGTGCCCGGCCATGCTTCCAGGCGGGTCAACCACAGACCCGCCTGATCAGGACGGCAGCGTCCCGATCAGCACGGCGCGGTCAGCCCAGCAGCTTGACCAGCACCACGCACTGCGGGGTGCTGCCGGCGAACAGGTTTCGCAACCCCGTGGAGACCGCCGAGGTCCACGAGGTCTTGTACTTGGCGAAGATCTCCTTGCGCACCTGTTCAAAGACCGGCCCCTCGGAGATCACGAAGGCCCGTCCCTCCAGCATCGGCTCCTCGGTGACCGCCTGGCCACGCCGGGTTGCGGCACGCACGCTCACCACCGCATTGTCCGGGAACCTGTCACGCACACCCTGGTCATTGGCCAGCCAGAACCCCACCTGGGTGTCCCCGGCCGCGACGACCTCCTCAACGGTGGTGTGGCGCTCGCCGTCGGAGTCGTAACTGGTGATGAGCATCCGCTCAGCGGCGCGCAGGCTCATGCCTTCTTCTCCACGCCGTCAGTGATCTCATGACCCCCATCGCCACCGGACCGCTCAATCCCCTCACCGGAGTTCCCCGCCCCGACACCACCATCGGTGATCTCACGACCCTCATCGGCAGCGGGCCGCTCAATGGCCCGGCCGGACTTCGTCGCCCCGGCACTGCCGTCGGTCACCTCATGGTCCTCATCGGCAGCGGGCCGCTCAATGGCCCGGCCGGAGCTCGCCGCCCCGGCACTGCGAAGCGCATTCTCCCGGATCAACCGTTCACGATCCCGCGCCGCCTCCTCCAAGGTGTCCTTGCGCACCCGAGCGTTCGTCTGCTTCGGCAGACCCAGACCGATCCCCCCGAGCAGACCGCACAGCAGGCACACCCCGGCCGCCAGCCAGACCGAGGGCATCGGGGAGTTGAACAACCCCGAGCCGGCCCGACCGGCGTTCGCCGCCTCCACCAGGTCCGGCATCTCGACAGCCAACTTGATGGTCAAGTACAGGCCGACGCACAGCCCGATCCCGCCGATGACGATCAGAATCGACTTCAAGGTCTTCACAGCCGAATTCTATCCCCATCAGGCCGCATCCCCGGCTGCCCTAAGCTCAGGGACCATGGCCAGTACCAGGAGGGCTACCGCCCAGGACCTACCCTTCATGATTCATGTTCTCCGGCTCGCGGCCGGGGGCTCCAGAGGACCGCTGTCGCTCGAGAGCTGCCGCCAGAATCCGGAGATCTCCCGCTACCTCGACCGGTGGAGCCCCGAGCAGATCGGGCTCATCTGCGCAGACCAGGGCAGCGACATCGGTGCCGCCTGGTTGACCGAGCTGCCCGCCGACGAACCCGGCTACGGATTCGTGGCTCCCAGCATCCCTGAACTCACCATCGGCATCGCCCCCCATTTCCAGGGCGCCGGCCATGGCGGATACCTGCTGGCCAGCCTGCTCGACGCCGCAACCCGCGCCGGGGTGCGCTCGATCAGTCTCAGCGTCTCAGACGACAACGAACCTGCCATCGCGATGTACCAGAGGGCCGGCTTCGCCCCGGTCGGGCACCGCGACGCGGCCACGGTCATGCTGCGGGTCGCCTGACCGGCTCAATACCGCCCATCAGATGGTACCTGGCAGCACATCTGTGGCTGTGTGTGTACGCAAGCGAGGCCCCGCACTGTGGTGCGGGGCCTGGCTTGTTCTAAGTGGGTTGTGCGGCGGCGTCCTACTCTCCCACCCACTGGCGTGGGCAGTACCATCGGCGTGTGGAGGCTTAACTTCCGGGTTCGGAATGGGACCGGGTGTTTCCCTTCAGCCATGGCCACCGGCACAAGATTATGGGACCACGTCCCTCGACCTGGGTCGAGGGGGTGGTGTTGTCAGGGGCTCCTGGACCAGCACCCCCTGGGGGGGTGTGGTGGTTCAGAGCCGCACAGTGGATATGCGCGATCGTTTGTAGATTGTTGTGAGGGCAAGCCCTCGGCCTATTAGTACCGGTCA
>NZ_AUHZ01000027.1 GCF_000423445.1 Acidipropionibacterium thoenii DSM 20276
TCCAGGACGTCCTCGACGATGTGGGTCGACACGATGGTGATCGCCTCGGCCGAGACGCGTTGCAGGACCGAGGACAGCGCCTCCCGTTGGGCGACGTCCAGCCCTGCCGAGGGTTCGTCGAGGATCACCAGTGAGGGCCGGCCCACCAGCGCCGAACCGATGCCGACCCGCCGGCGCATCCCTCCGGACAGGGCGGAGATCCGGTCGTCGGCACGCTCGGCCAGATCCACCAGCTCAATGACCCGGTCCACCTCGGACGGGACCCGGGAGTCGGGGATACGGTGCAACCAGCACATGTAGGCCAGGTGCTCGCGAACGGTGAATCGGGACCTGCCGAGGTTCTCCTGGGGGCAGTAGCCAAGATGGGCTCGGATCTCGGTTCCGCTGCGTCCGTCCAGCTCAACGGTTCCCGAAACCGTCGGCTGGAGGGTGGCGATCGCGCGCAGCAGTGAGGACTTCCCCGCGCCGTTGGGGCCCAGCAGCGCGTGGAAGCCCTCATCAAGCCGCCAGGACACCGCGTCGACGGCGACCCTCTTCCGGTATCTCACCGTCAGTCCGTCGACCGCGAGTCTCATGGGGTTCCCTTCTTCGCCCTGAGGGCAGTGAATTCCAAGGATTGAGGATATCAGTTCTATCGACTCACTTGGTCTCGAACGAGATGGACCTCGGTTGACCAACAAGACAGTGAACCGACACCATTACCTTGGGCTTGGCCCAGACTGAAGTTTTGTCTGGAGCGTTGTTGCAGTCAAGTCGGATTCGGAACTGGCCGCTTCCAGTCTTGCAGGTACCGATGACGTCGCGATTGCTTCTTGTGTACGTGCAACCACCAGGAACGGCCATGGCAGATGGGGCGGCTGCCAATGATGCGCCAAATGCAGCCGCGGTCGCCAGTGCGATCGTTCCACTTCGCAGGAGGGTCTTCTTCATCGAGCGGGCCTTTCTAATCAGTCAGAGGATATTCTCCGAATGGGTTTGAGTGCTCGAGCTTGGGTTCGATCTTGGTGGAAGGTGAGGTGCTCACGCAAGCGTTTCCGCGAAGGTCTACCCGATCGGGTAGCAGGTGTACCCGATCGGGTAGGGGCGTCCGGCACGCCTTCCCCACGTTCGCCACCAAGGTCCTGAGGGGTTCGGGCCGAAGTGTAGAGACGGGGATCTTGATGCCGAGGGCCGGGGCTGGCATCAGTGCGATTCGCCATCAGTGGCTCAGGGCGCAGGTCAGCTCGTGGGCGAGTTTCGCGGGGGTCGGAGAGCTAGGTGTGTGGGTCAGTAATCGGTGAGTCGTTCGGGTGGGTCCGGGCGCCGGGCTGTTGGGAATGGGGTGGCAGGCGGGCGCCGTTTCAGCCTCCCAAGGGGCTCTGGTCAGGTAAAATACTGCCATGGACGATGGCGGACCGGGCTTGTTCGACCTGACCGGCGACATGAGTGCCCCGATGTCGGGCCAGGCCCGTCAGGCCCCGGCGGGGCGCTGCAAGGTGTTCAGGGACTACGACCCGGGTGCCGGGTTCCTCCTGCCACCCAGTCTGGACGAGTGGCTGCCCGCCGATGACGAGGCCCGGTTCATCGGCGAGGTCGTCGACGGCATGCTGGACCTGTCAGGGATCCACGCCTCCTACGAGAAGTTGCGGGGCGCACCGCCTTATGATCCGGCGATGATGCTGAAGGTCCTGATCTACGCCTACTCCAACGGCATCACGAGTTCCCGGGGGATCGAGCGGGCCTGCCGCCGTGACATCGCGTTCCGGTGGCTGACGGCCAACCAGACCCCCGACTACCGGTCCCTGGCCCGGTTCCGCCGCCGGCACCTGGAGGTGATGGCCGGCCTGTTCACCCAGGTCCTGGCGATCTGCGCGCGCGCCGGGCTGGTCAGCCTGGGCCGGGTGGCCCTGGACGGCACGAAACTGTCAGCGAACGCCTCACGGCACAAGGCCATGAGTTACGGGCGCATGGAGGCTGCGATCGCCGGGCTCCAGGACCAGGTCGACGCGATGCTGGCGGACGCGGAGGCCACCGATACCGCCGAGGACGCCCGCCCACCCGAACCGCGGACCCCCGGCCGGCTGGCGGACCAGCAGCGCCGGCTGGCCGCGCTGCGGGCGGTGCCCGAGCCCAGGGCCCAGCGCAACTTCACTGACCCGGACGCCCGGATCATGAAGACCGCCGCCGGCGGGTTCGGCTACTGCTACAACGGGCAGGCGGTCGTCGACCAGACCGCCCAGGTCATCGTGGCCGCCGAGGTCACCACCGACGCCGGGGACGTGGGCCAGCCACCGTGCTGATCGCCACCGTGCGGGAACGCAAGGGAGAGGTGTTCACCGGGCCCGGCGAGGCCCTGCCCGTTGATGCGAGCCTGCGGGAGCAGATGGCCCACCGGCTGCGCCAGCCCGCAGGCCACGCCGGCTATGCCCGGCGTAAGGCCATCGTCGAGCCCGTGTTCGGGCAGATGAAGACCCGCCAGCATGCCGGCCAGCTCCGGTTGCGGGGCCTGGCCGGGGCCAAGGGCGAGTGGCTTCTCCACGCGATCTGCCACAACCTGCGCAAACTCCGCGTCCACACCGACTGGCAGACCGGAAACCCGATGATCGCCGGGGACTGAAAGGCCCCTCCCCGGGACCCCACAGCCCCCGAAGGGGCACCCACCAGCCCGCCCAGGCACCCACCCGCCAGCCCGAGGACAGGCACCCGGACCCACCAGAAGCAATCACCGTGCCCCACACTCCACCACGCACCCCGGACCCGCCACTACCGCGAGCCCACCAACCCATTACAGACCCACACACCTAGGTCCAGGAGTTCCATGGTTGGACAATGGGGGGCCGACCCGGTGCCCCGGCGCGGAGTGGGGAGGCCAGGGGCGCCCGGTCCGCGGAGAGCCAGATGGTGATGTCGAGGCGGGGGTCCGCCCAGGCATGGAGCCAGTTGAGCTGCTCCGAGGTGTGGGAATCGGGTTGGAGGGGGATGCTCTCGTCGTTGGGCTGGCGCTGTCTTTCCGCCTCCCACCAGATTCTGGCGTAACGGTCCCGGAGATTTGCGTCGGGGGTGAGCAGCTGGGCAGCGAACTGACAGAGTTCGTATGGGTAGGGGTCGTCGTCGAGGTGTGCGGCCAGTTCCTCGAGTGTTTCGGATGGTTGGGCGGGTTGGACAGCGCCTTCGGCGACAGTGAGGTCGATGTCGTGGGCCAACCCGATGGCGGGATCGATGAGGATGGCGCGGTCGGCCTTGCCCGAGCAGGTGAGAGCTGCTGCGGGGCCGGAGCCGAATCCGAGGCCTCCCATGCCTATGGCGGCGTCCCAGTGTGCGGTGTGGGTGGTGAGATCGGGAAGAACCTGGCCAGCCTGCATGACCCCGATTTCCCTGTGGAGGGTGGCGGCGGGCCAGACCTGGGTGTTGGCCATGTGTTGAGCTACGGGCCCGCATGTGCGGGCCCCGAACTGTGGGTCGAGAAGTAGATGAGTCATGTCATAGCTTGACCTCCGTCTGGAGGTCGACCGGCTACACGGTGACAGAACCCCGGCCTCCCTGTGGTTCTGAACTCTAGGACCGGTCCCCGATCATCCCCAAGGCCGATCACTGATGGGCGATGTACCTGCGCAGCTTCGGCATCGAGTACACGCTCCGGTGATGCACGCAGACCTTGGGGTGGACCCGGCCCGTGTCGCGTGACTCCGCTGCAGCCGGCCGATGGACATGGCTCGTGGTGGCAGACCGGCTCGTGGGCTCGTCGCCGTTCGTCGCCTGCCCTGACAGTGCCACTCGTCACCTCGCGCAAGTTGTGGAGAATATGCGGTTCAGCATTGACCCGACGGCAGGAATTACAATACCAATTCCAAGCGGAATTAGGAATATGTCCAGTATGCCATTGGTCTCCCGCGCAAAATACAGAAACTCAAGCAATAGCACCGAAAGTCCAGCTGTAAGGTATATCCAACACAGCCTTAACGATGTTCGATTTACTACGGGTCTCAGGATAAGGCCAACAACTCCGCATAAGGCGTATAGCACGAACGAGAATAGAGGTTGGTTTGACTTATCCGTCAATACTCCAACTAGTCCCGCCAGAAGTGCTATAGCGAGCTCAAAGGTGGGATAGCGGGAAAGGTTGAGAAATAGGCGTCTTACCGTCATGAATGTAGCCTCCTTAGATAAGTTTCATATTTGTTCAAGATAGCTCTACTTAAGGGTTCTTCCTTTCGACAGCCGAATAATACACGTTCGCCGCCGCTTTGCAGGCCGTAACACCGTACGCTAGACCGTTGCAGACCCTATATAGGTTATTCTTGAAGGCTACGTTACATGCATGATGCTTCTGGCCGCGCTTTAGAGCTTCGTAACACATGTCGTGTCGCGCACAGGCGCCGCGGAAGTCAGCATTTCCCAGATAGTCAGGCGACAGAGTGCAGTAGTCATGAAGACTGCCTCTGTTTGGGTCATATATGTAGTTTGATGGGATAGTTACTCCATTGTTCTCCCGCTGTGGGGTGACGGAATAGGCATTCTTCCTCCCGTCGTCGTCTATGAGGGTATCGCCGATATTTCTCTGGGCAAGATATATCCCAGAACCGTTGGAGGGAACAACGACTTTAAGATGTAGGTCGTTGCCGCTAGGTGACAGGATTCTCACATCCTCACCGACGACCCCATATTTAAACGACACGGACATCCCCGCTTGATCAGGGAGAGTGTATATCTCATCACTTGTGTTGGTCGATCTACTGGACGAGGATGTATTAGGACGCCCCTCAATAGGAGCGGCTTCTGCTCTTGTAGTCATCCCGGTTGAGAATGTCAGGAGCAGGAAGACGAGGGCTAGTGCTAGAAGGATTCTTTTTCGAGAGAAAGTCATGAACTTACCCTTCAATCGGTGGCCAGTACGATATGGAATTCAAGGCCTTTGGAAAGTTGTCTAGTATTTTATGATCGGAATCGTGCTCCTTGCCAGAACAGAGGCCACATGGATTCTAGAGACCGTTGGCTGGAAGAAGTGCGACACCTTTGACGGGACGCGCGACGCGTTCGAAATATTCATCCAATGACACTCCTTCTCATCGGCTATGAGAACACTCCCTATGCGCGCTCGAGCCTCGCGGCGCCAGAGCGGAGGTCGAGGACTCTCGGGCCTATGTTTGTATCCCGTGTGCGGTGTGGGTGGAGGGATTGGGTAAAACTGACCACTCTTGGTGATGCCGATATCGGTGTGGAGCGTGAGGTGGGCTAAGCCTGGGGGTCAAGAAGTAGATGAGTCATGTCATAGACACCGTTTGCATCTCACTGCGCACTCGTGCAACCCCGGGCCCCACAAGGCTGTCAATTGTCACGGACTGGGGAGGACATGAACCTCGTTCCAGGCACGGATATCGAACCCCTGACGACACCGAAGAGCACACTGAATGCCAGTGATCCCGCCAGCGCCATGAATGTGTCCCATCGGCCAATGATCCATGTGATGAGCATCACCACGAGACATGCGGAGTAGGCCAGAGAGAAGTTCATGAGGAACCGCTTGAACCAGGAATGGGGATTTATGATCTCTTTCACGTCGTGCCCCTCTTCTGCGAGTGGGTGTGCAGGCATGAGCTTGGATCCGATGATGCTGAACGGTCAGGTACCCGCGCAAGCGTTTCGGGGAAGGACTACCCGATCGGGTAGCAGGTGTACCCGATCGGGTAGGGGTAGTCGGCTCCCGCCCGCGGAGTACACGTGTGAGGTCTATGCTCGGGCTGTGGGCACGGAGATGATCGGGGTCGGGATCTGCGACGACAGCACCGAGGTGCGCAGCCAGCTCGCGGCCTATGTGGCCACCGGCGCCGATCTGACGGTGCGCGGGATGTACGCCTGCGGGCCCGCCGCGATCGCTGGGGTCGGGCGCGACGGCGTCGACGTGCTGCTGCTCGACGTGCGGATGCCGAAGATGACCGGGCCGGCTGTCGCGACCGAGCTGGCGTCGTCGGGCAGCGGATGCAAGGTGCTCTACATCACCTCCTACCCTGAGGAGGTGCCGGTGCGCGGGGCGCTGCGCAGCACGGTGCTCGGGGCGCTCAGCAAGGATCTGAGCCCCGAGAATCTGGTCTCGGCGATCCGCCTGGTGGCCTCCGGCATCTCGCTGCTCGGCCCCGAGTTCATCGGGCAGCGCACGGCTTCCGGCCCGGACCTGGTGGCGCGGGTGGCCAAGGATTCCCGCGACCTGGAGGTGCTCGCCATGGTGCGCCAGGGGGCCAGCAACCCCGAGATTGCGGCGGCATGCTCCATCTCGGTGTCGCGGGTCAAGCAGATCATCGCGACGATGTGCCGTCGTGCCGGGGTGGCCAGCCGCACCGAGCTGGCGTGGTTCTCAGGTGATGCGGCCGACGACGGGCACTGACACCTCGACCGACCAGTAGCCGTCCGACAGGCGGGTCTCCAGGGTGCCGCCGATGGCCTCGGCGCGTTCCCGCATGCCGACCACCCCCAGCCCGTCCTCACGGTAGGGGGCGGTCGTGGCGTTGCGGAAGGCCACCGCGATGCGCCGGTCGGAGGCGCTGACGCTCGCCTCGGCGGGCTCGCAGGGGTCGCCGTGGTGCTCGATGTTGTTGAGGGCTTCGCGGGTGATGCGTCCCAGGGCGTCGGAGATGGCCGGGGCGATGGCGTCGACGTCACCATCGGTGTAGATCTCCAGGCCGAAACCGGCGGTGGCCAGGCGTTCGTTGCCGCTCTGGAGCTCGCGGGAGAAGGATGCGGCGGCCGACGACGGTTCGCCTACCCTCATGAGGGCCATGAGGTTGTGCAGGTAGGTGGCGGTGCGGCTGCCCCTGGTGGCGATGTCGGCCAGGGCCCGGGCGGGGTCGGCGGCCGGGTCGCCTCGGGTCAGGGCCATCTGTGCGGCGGTGGCCTGGGTGACGATGGCCGACAGATCGTGGGTGACGTTGTCGTGCAGCTCGGCGGCGATCTCGCGGCGCAGGGCCTCGGCCCGGCCCTCCAGCTCGTGGCGCTCCGACAGCACGGCGCTGCGGCGGGCCCAGCCGATGAGCCAGGGCAGGGCGTAGACGCCGAGCCACAGCAGGACGGCCTGGGCCGCCTGGCCGGTGGTTGTGGTGTTGCGCAGCGACATCCATACCGACACCGCGTATCCCCAGGCCGACGTCAGCGCCGCCTCCCAGAACTGGCTGCGCGAGACGCATGAGAGCACGACGATCAGCGGCGCGTAGAGCGGGAAGCTGATGGCGGCGTCAGGAAGCAGGAATAGCTGCCCCGCCAGGCCGAGGCAGGTCAGCAGGACGCCGGTGCGCGGGTGCCACGCGGCGACGGCCAGCCCCAGGCAGGTGACGAAGGAGACGGGCAGCGCGAGAACCGGATCACCTGCGCGCATGCCGACCAGCCACATGAGGAAGAGCAGCGCGGCGAGCCCCACCTCCAGCGAGCCATTGCCGAGGAGTCGGCGCACACGTGTGGTGCGAGTCGTCATGGCAATGATCGTAGATGGGGGGCGGACCGAAGCCTCGAACGGGTTCACGCAGCGAGCATCCAGGCCGCCGGGGTGAAAGTGATCAGCGCACGGTCCTCTGGCAGGTGGGCCACCACGGGAAGACCGTGCAGAAACCGTCGGGCCGGGATGCACTCAGCGAGACAGGCAGGACGCCGGCCATCAGGACGGCGACAATGGTGGTAGCTGTGATTCGGTGGAGGCGGGTCTTCATCGGTGATCTCCAGGTCTTTCCATGAGGGCGCGCTGCCTCCATGTACACGACTGAGATTCTATCGTCGGCCCGGCCATGAGGGCGGCACTCGAGGGCGACGACGTCCGTGAGGCCCCTATGATTCGGCCATGACGATTCGGGCGGTGCGGGTGGGGCTGTGTGACGACAGCGCGGAGGCGCGCCGGCTGCTGGTGACCTACCTGTCCGCCAGTGAGGATCTGGCGGTCTGCGGTTCCTACGATTCGGGCCCCGACGCGATCGAGGGGGTGGCCCGTGACGGGATCGAGGTGCTGCTTCTGGACGTGCGCATGCCGGGCATGACCGGCCCGGAGGTGGCCGCGGAGCTGGCGGCGTCGGGAAGCAGCTGCAAGGCGATCTACCTCACCTCCTATCCCGAGGAGGTGCCGGTGCGCGGGGCGCTGCGCAGCACGGTGCGGGGCGCACTGGTCAAGGACGTCGCCCCTGAGAACCTGATGAGGGCGATCCTGCTCGTCGCCGATGGCGTCTCGCTTCTCGGTGAGGCGTTCGAGCGCCTGGGGGAGGCGCGGGAGGAATCGCCGGGTGACGGTTGGACGGGCGGGCCCAGGGAGCAGGAGGTGCTCAGATTGGTCCGTGCCGGTGCGACCAATGCGCAGATCGCCGCGGAACTGGGCATGTCGGCGTCCTGGGTGAAGCAGGCGATCTCGAAACTGTGCCGGCGCGCCCACGTGAGGACCCGCGCCGGGCTGGCGGCCTTCTCAGGGCCTGTTCCCGTGCCGGACAGCGAGGGGAACTGACACCTCGAGCGTCCAGTGCCCGTCCACCGGGCCGGCCTGCAGTGTGCCCCCGATGATCTCGGCGCGTTCGCGCATTCCGGCGATCCCGAAGTGGTCCCCGCTGTAGGGCTCGGTCGTGGCATTGGTGAACGTCAGGGCGAGGGTGCCGGCGGTGTTCCGGATGCTCGCCCGGCAGGGTTCGCGGCGATCCCCGTGGCGGATGACGTTGTTGATGGCTTCGCGGACGATGCCGCCCAGAGCGTCGGAGACGTCGGGTTCCAGCGTGTTCGTATCGAGGCCGGGATCGGCTTGGAACCCGAAGCCGGCGTCGGCGAGCCTGACCGAACCCTCCCGCAGTTCCTGGGTCAGGGAGGTCGGCGGAGACGGCCGCCCGGCCTGCAGCATTCTCATGAGGGTGTCGACGTTGCGGCGGGTCTGCCGGCTCGTGTCCGCGATCCTGGCCAGGGCGGCCCAGGGGTCGCCGTGGGGATCCACCCGCGTGGCCTCGGCGGCCATGGTGATGAGGGTCAGGTTGTGGTTCACCTTGTCGTGCAGGTCGCCCGCCAGGAGGCGACGCCGCTCGTCGGTCTGCGAGGCGATCTCGGCCTCGCGCGCCAGCAGCCGCGCCTGGGAACGGCTCAGCTCCGTGAGCTGCACTCGGCGAAACGCCAGGCCGAGCAGCCAGGGAAAGGCGTAGAAACCGGCCCACAGGAGGAGGGCCTGGGCGTCCTGGGCGAGGGTGGCGGTGCGACGCAGCGACACGAACACCGAGACGGCGTATCCCCAGGCCGTGGTCACCGCGGCGGCCCGGAACCCGTCGTGCCAGGCGCAGGACAGCACGACGACCAAGGGGGCGTAGAGGCCGAGGGTGAGGCTGTCGGGAGGCAGCGTCGCCATCACGGCCAGGGATGCGCACACGACGGTGGCACCGGCCCGGGGGAACCAGGCGGTGATCGCGGCGCCCACACAGGCGGTGCACTCGACGACGAGGACAGTGGTCGAGTCGAGACGGGCCTCGAATGCAATAGCGGTCATGGCGAGCAGGAGGACGGCGAGCCCGGTCTCGGTGAGGCCGCGATTGAGGAACCGGCGAAGCCGACCCTTCCAGACGTCCATGGCAGTGATCGTAGAGCGGGGGCGCCACGCCGCGCAGGGTGCCGGCCTGATCCGCCCGGCATGGTCGCGACGGATCCGGGAGCGTTCGTCCTGCTGCGCACCCGCTCTCGTGCGTGATGCGGCCGATTTGTCGACAATTGCCCGATCGGGCAATTTTGTGCCCGATCGGGCAGACTTTTCTCTGTTCTCTGTACAAGGGGTTTCTGTGAGGCTAGCGTGACAGTCACGTTCGCGGATGTCAGCTGTACCGACCGACCAGAAGGATCTGTTATGAGAATCAAGACTTTCATCGTTGAGACGGCAGACAGATCATGCTGACTATTCGCGCTGCGTTCCGATCATTGTGGCGTTCCATCGGCTGATGGGAGAGGTGTGGTGGATGAACGCGTCGAAGTGAGATCCGTCGTTCGCCAGTACGCCACGAAATCGGGAACTGTTCGTGCGGTCGACGGGGCGGATCTTCGAGCCGATGCTGGCGAGATGATTGCCCTACTTGGGGCCAGCGGATCGGGAAAGACCACGCTGCTCAATATCATCGCAGGGCTGGACGTTCCTGACTCCGGATCCGTCATGGTGCACGGCATTGCCCTCAACGGGCTCTCGGAGAAAGAGCGCGCTCGAATCCGCTTGGAGCATATCGCCATCGTGTTCCAGGACGACAATCTCATCGTCGAATTCACTGCTCGGGAGAACATCACGATTCCACTGCTGGCGAGGGAGATGAGCCTCCGCGAGGCGGCCCGCCGCGCGGATGGCGCTCTTGACGAACTCGGGATCGGTGAGCTCGGCGACCGTCTTCCGGCTGACATGTCCGGAGGGCAGCGCCAGCGCGTCGGCATAGCCCGCGCCCTGGCCGGTGAGCAGTCCGTCCTGCTCGCCGATGAGCCCACAGGGGCGTTGGACAGCGGAGCGTCCCGCGCGCTGTTCGAACGGCTGGCCGGTCTTGCTCACGACCACGACGTGTGCGTCCTCGTCGCCACTCATGACCCGCTGTGCTCCGAGTACGCCGACAGGATCGTGAACGTCCGCGATGGCAGGATCCTGGAATGAGGGTTCCCCTTCGGTTGGCGATCCTGTGGACCAGAAACAAGAGGCGCAGAGTCACATCTGTTCTTATCGGTGCGTCGACGGCATGTCTGGTGATGCTCTACATCATCCTCAACGCGTTCGCGCTGAGTGGGGCTCAGACAGCAGACAAGGTGATGGCCAATCTGACTATCAGATCGGTGTTCCCGGCACGGCTCCAGGGATGGCCTCAACCGTCGAGTCTCGTGCCCTACACGATCTTGAAAAAGCGGGTGCGCACAACGTGGGCACGCAGGTGCAATCGTCAGATCTGACTGTTGATGGTGCGCGGACGACCGGCCTGGCCACGGGGTTGCAGACCATTGTCGAATACAGCGAGGTGGCCCGCGGCATGTCGGGCGGTCGCATGATTGTGCGATCAGGCCGCGTCCCAAGAACCAGCTCAGAGGTTGCATTCTCAAAGGCTCTGGACAAAAAACTTGGTCACCCGACCCGAATATCGGTGTTCTCCGGGGCGAGGCAACTCGATGTTGTCGGCATCTTCGTGGATCCGTATGAAACCGATCTTCTGGGGGTCTATGGCGGCCCCAATCTGTGGCAGTCTTTGCCGTCGTCAATAAGGGGGTCATTCCCTCAGAGTTCGTCCAGTGTCATGGTGTCGTGGGATACGCTGCCGATTCCCGACGGCGCATCTGTATTGTGGCTCTTCATACCTGCGGTGGGTGGGGGGCCGACACGCCGAGTGAGGCTGGTCTGCTGAAGTAGGGGTCGGGGCCCTCAGGATCAGGAGTTACCAAGCTTCTTATCCACCGAGGACCCCGACTGTGTCTGAGCCTACGACGTGTGCTGCGCGCTGCCACCATGACGACGCCTACTGCGACAACTGTGACCGTCTGGTCGGCTTGCCCGGCGTGCACGTCATCGGAGTGGACCGACGACCTGCCGGGCTGGTGGTCAAGGTCGAGTCCCCACCAGCGGTGATGGGCTGCCCGACCTGCGGGGTGATGGCCCGCAGCCATGGCCGACGGACGGTCACCTTGGTCGACATCCCCTGCTTCGGCGCCCCGACACGCGTGCGTTGGCGCAAACGCACGTGGACGTGTCCCGAGCCGTCCTGTCCCGTAGGGGTGTTCACCGAGCAGGACGAACAGATCGCCAACCCGAGGGCGATGCTGACCACCCGGGCGTGCCGCTGGGCGACCGAGCAGGTTCGACGCGAGCACGCCAGCATCGCCGGGCTGGCTCGGCAGTTGGCCACCACGTGGCGGACCGTGTGGACCAGCATCGAGCCGATCCTGCAGCGTGCCGCCGCCGATGAGTCCCGGTTCGCCGGCGTGACCACGCTTGGGGTGGATGAGCACCTGTGGCACCACGTGAGCCCCCGCCAGCGTGGCCCCAAGGAGCTCACCGGCATGGTCGACCTCACTCGTGACAAGGACGGACGCGTCCACGCCCGGCTGCTCGACCTGGTGCCGGGACGTTCGGGCACCGTGTACAAGACGTGGCTCGACCAGCGCGGCAAGACGTTCAAGCAACGGGTGGAAGTCGCCACCCTGGACCCGTTCCGCGGCTACAAGAACGCCATCGACGACAAGCTCGCCGACGCCACCGCCGTCCTTGATGCGTTTCATGTGGTCGCCCTGGCCGGCCGGGCCGTCGATGAGGTCCGCCGCCGCGTGCAGCAGGAGATCCACGGCCACCGGGGTCGTTCCGGCGACCCGCTCTACGGGATCCGCAACATCCTGCGTTGCGCGGCCGAACGGCTCACAGACAAGCAACACGCCCGCCTCACCACGGCGATCGCCGCCGATGAACGCCACGACGCCGTCCACGTCGCCTGGCAGTGCGCCCAACGGGTTCGAGCCGCCTACGCCCACCCCGACCCAGCCAAGGGCCGCCAGCTTGCCGAGCAAGTCGTCGACGGCTTCCCCTCCTGCCCCATCCCCGAGATCGCCCGACTCGGCCGCACCCTCAGACAGTGGAAGGACGCGTTCCTGGCCTACTTCGACACCGGCCGCGCCAGCAACGGCGGCACCGAGGCCGTGAACGGGCTCATCGAGCTCCATCGTCGCATCGCCAGAGGCTTCCGCAACCGAGAGAACTACCGACTACGCATGCTCCTCATCGGCGGCGGACTCACCCTCGACCCACCGCAGGTATGAAGAGCCTGTATTGTCGAGGATATCTGGCATCCCTGCTGATTCTTTGATGAATGGCTCGAACAGCAGATCATTCTATCTGTCCGCTTCACAGCGTTCCCTTACGCAGAGAACTCCCGGCCTGTTCACATATCCGTCCCTGGGGCTGATGGCTTTGGCCGGGATCGTCATGGTGGGCATGCTCATGCCGGTGTTCCGGGCGGAGTCCGGTGCGATCACAAAGCTTGGTGTAGCCAGGCTGCCCATTCTTCTCGGTGTTCTTTCTGCGATCGCGATGCTTGTGGTGTCGGCGGTCGTGCTCGGCTTTCTGGGCGGCGTCATGCTCGGATGGTTGGCGCGCCTGTGGGTGATACCGCATCTTCTGACTCAACCCATGTCGCCGTTCCCACCATTGGGAGGAGTGTTGCTGCGCCTGTGTGTGGCCGCGCTCGCGTCCGCGCTCATGTCCGCGGCCGTCATGTCCATGCCGCGACGAGGGCACCGGGCCGCGAGGCGTGCCAGGAGGTGGACGAGGAGTTGGCGGCGCGCGGTGGCCGTTGGCGCGGTGGCGTGGTGCCTCTACCGGCTTGCAGTGGTGCACTCGATCGAGGATGCGCTCGTCCTGGGCATCGTGATGACACTCGCTGCCCTGCTGATCCTCCCCGATGCCGTGCAGCTGGTGCTGCGGATGCCCCTTCCACCCAGCGTGAACGGAACCATCGCACACCGTCTGGCCCGCGCACAGGCCGCCAGAGTGACAACAGTCGCCATGTTGCTGTGCGGATGCCTGGCCCTGCCGTGCTCGCTGACGGTACTGGTGAGTTCGGTGCAGGTGTCGAACGCCGCTCAGGCTCTGGTGCCGTCGGGGCAGCTCGTCCTTCAGGATCCGAGCGGTGAGGCCCCTTCCGCCGCCATGGTGCGAGCTGTCGAGAAGAAGTCGGGGGTGCGCGGGCCGGTGACGGTGGAGAGCATCCACGGCATGGTGGACGGATCGGCGAGCAACTGCTTCGGGGTCATGGTGGTCTCCAGTATCGACGATCTGGCACGGTTGAACGACGCTCCGATAGATGGGGCGGCCGCCAAGACGCTCAAGGCGGGAGGCGTCCTGGATATCAGCGGCGCGACCTCGAATCTCACCCTTGTGCCCGACAAGGGACGGCCAACAACACTTCCGACGGCTCACATGGAGTTCCGGCCGGCATGGGCCCAGAAGTATGCCGCAGCAATGCTGGCCTCCACCGCGGCAGCGATGAAGTTGGATCTTGGGAAGGATGCCTACGTCTACACCGGTGTCACGGATCGCCAGATCACCCTCACCAAGAGCGCGGTGTTCTCGGCCGGGGGTGATCCACGCGTCGTGAACTATCACGTCGACCCCGAGCCGCCGCCGATCCCGTGGGAGTGGTGGCTCGCAGTCGGGGCACTGTCGGTCATCGCCCTGCTCGCGACCTTCGTCTCCACCCGCGCCCTGGGGGCCGACCTGCGCCAGCATTCTGCGCAGTTCCTCGCCATCGGGCTTCCTCCTGCCACCGGTCGGTGGGTGCTCGCCAGTCAGCTCGGGGTGCTCACCTTCACTGTTGTTCCGCTGACGATCGCTGTCGGGATTCTTCCCACGGCGTTGGTGGCGGCGGTGAACAAGGGTTTGGAGTTGAGCGTGCCGACCGGTGTCATGGCGCTGGCTGCTGGTGTGCTCGTCGGTGCGGTTGCGATCTCAGGAGCTGGCGCGATGGTTGGGGTGACGGCCAAGGAGAGGACGGTGGACGCGCTGGTGTGAGGGAGCCGTTGATCGACAGGGTGGCCGATGCCCGATCCGCGCCATCGAGTGGTGATGACGGGGGAGGCTCAGCCGCGGCACTTCTGCAGCGCTGCCAGGGTCTTGCCCATGGTCGGCGTCTGGACGTACTGGTAGACCCCGAAGAGTTTCTGCAGGTCCAGCAGGTCGGTGCCGGCGCACCAGGCCTGGGTGGAGTAGGTGAGCGAGTCGCCTGCCGCCGACCCCAGAGCTGTGGGCGGGGTGAGACCGCGTCCCGGAGCGGCCCCGAGGTCCGGCGGGTGCTCCAGGCCCATGGGGTGCATGCCGCCGCCCATGGTGCCTGTGGTGGTCAGGTGTATCAGCCGGGGTAGTGCCTCGGGGTGGGCGGACTGGTCGTAGATCTGCGAGACGGTGGTGACGGCAGCCGGCAGGTATCCCTTGTCGGGTGCGG
>NZ_AUHZ01000028.1 GCF_000423445.1 Acidipropionibacterium thoenii DSM 20276
CGCACTCGCACCACCAGTGTCACCGGTCTCCAGCCCGAGGGCTCGTGGGCGAGGCGACGGACCACGGTGTCGCGGGGGATCCCTTCGCACCCGCACTCGCGACACCACCGGTCATCGTCCACCACCCGGCAGGCCACCTCGCAGCGATCCGGGAGGACTCTCTGGCCCACCACCACGAGGCCGAGGTCATCCAGGCGGGCGAACGTGGTCAGATCGGGGGCAGCAAAGGTAGCGTGGGACACGTCGGGGTCTTTCAGATGGGCAGCGTAGGAACTCCCATCATCGGAAGACCCCGACCCTCACACCCACCCCGACACGCCAGCCAGACTCAACCCCCCGCTACACCCCGGATCGCGAAGAGCCCCTCAAGGGCGCTGCGCGTCGCTGCGCGATGCCGCCTGCGGCGGCACCCTTGACTGCCACCCTCCACGCACCTGCTGGCAACTATCAGGACGAAGGGGTGCTCTGGGCTCGGGCAAGGGCTCGGCGTACCGATGACGTGCTCACGCCGAGCACGGTGGCGATGTGCGCGTTGCTCTGGCCCTGCGCCTTCATGCGCAAGGCGGCGTCGATTCGCTCCGACCCCATGACGGTGGGGCGGCCGCCGACCCTCCCCTGGGCCCGCGCATAGGCCAGGCCGCGCCGGGTGTTCTCCCGGATCGTGTCCACGCGCAACTGAGCGAACACGGCCATAATCCCCACAATGGCCTGGCCCATCGGGCTCGACGTGTCGATGCTCAGCGCCGGCTCCGTCAAGCTCTTGATGCTCACGCCCTGCCCGATCAGGTCATGGACGATCTCGATGGCCATGACCTCGCTTCCGGCCAGCCGGTCCAGCGCCCGGAACACCAGCGTGTCGCCCGGACGCAGATAGTCGCGGCACGCCAACCACTGCGGCCGGTCGGCCGCACGGCTGGACTCGCCGTGGTCCACGAACACGCGCTCGGCCCCGGCCGCGCGCAGCTCCGCCTCCTGGGCGGCCGGAGTCTGTTCGCGCGTGGACACGCGTGCGTACCCGACGATCGTCATCGGCTCCCCCGTCCTCTCGGCTCTCCTCGGTGCGGGTCGTCATCGTCATCGCGCTTCGCGCGACGCCGTTCCATCTCGCTCTCGATACGTTCGTGCAGGCCAGCCCGGGTGTTCTCACGCCGGACGCGGGCGTGAATGCTCGATGCCCACGCCTTGGTGCGCATCTTCACATCGTCGAGCTGACCAGCCGTCAGACCGTAGACGCGCACCTCTTCGGGCTGGATACGCTCCACGTTGTCAAGGTTCTGGGCGAACCATCCCAGGTCGAAGCCAGCATCGACTCCCCGGACCAAGTCCAGCAGTTCCTCGTCGCTGTACCGGCCGGAACGCCGGATCGCGTCCACATCGAGGTAGTCGCGGGTCTCGGCCCGCGAGAACAGGGCCCCGACCTTGTTGCCCACCGCGTCCTCAATGGACAAGACGGGCCCGACCTCCAGCCGCACGGGCGGGTGAGCCCGCCAGTCCACGCCCAGGTCCATGTCAGTGCTGCGCCCTTGCGCGCTGACGATGGTGAGCTGGGCGAACGTGTCCTGCCGCCGGCGGCTCTCCACGGTGTAGCCGGCCGCACGCAGCGCCGCAATGATCCGGTCGAGCGACGTGCCGAACCGTGCCTGGGCCTGCTGGACGGTGAACAGGTCCACGTCCTCGGTGGGCCGGTCGATCAGCCCGTGCTCACGGATCGCGCCCGAGCCGGCCAGGGCGAAGCCGGCATCGTCGCCGACGGCCTCCAAGGCCAGGCGCGTGATGCGCCGCTGCTCCTCCTGATCTCTGCTCACACGACGACCCGAAGCCGGGGGAACCTCTTCTCCCACAGGCCGCGCACGCGCGGATCCATGTTCAGAATCGGCCACGCCTCGATGAGCCGATCTCGGTTCATCAAGCGGCGCTGCTGATCGGCAGTCCCCTCGGCGAGCAACGCTTGGTAAGCCATGCGACGCCAACCCAGGTTCGACACGTCCACGTCGAACCGATCGGCCTGCCAACGCACAGAGTGTGGCAGGTCGATGGGCCCGTCATAGGGTCCGCGCAGCTCGTCGAGCGAAGCGGGCGCGTCATAGGGCTTGACATCGCGGAACCGCACACGAGCCGCTGTCACCTCAGCCATGGCCCGCCTCCTTCCATCTCATCCCAGTTTACCCGGCCAGGTCGAAAACGGTCTATCACCCGTTTCGGTTTCGGTGGGGGTTTTGACCACCCTTCGACCGCCAACTTACGCGGGTCATGTCAGTTTCCGAAGTCGGCTGCACGGAAGTTCGAAGTCGTCTGCACTCTGTGCTCAGGTATGCCGCGCGAGCGCTCGGGTGCAGGTCGATGGGACGCCTCCAGGGATGTCCCTGGAGGTCCTGGAGGCCGCCATGGCCACCGACGCGGGCTGGAATCTGTTGCCGTCGCGTCGTGTGGGCTGTGGTGGTATCATGGGAAAGACGAGGCCCGGAGGGCCGGGCCACCGGTCACTGAGAGGTGATGGTGAAGATGACTGCTCTGGATCCGTTCCGTGAGATTGAGCGTTTGCTGGGCACGGCCATGCGTCAGGCCCCGTCTGCAGCGGCGATTCCGATGGATCTGTACCGCTCGGGTGATGATGCCTTTGTCGCCAAGATCGACCTGCCGGGCGTGGACCCGGACTCGATCGATATCGATGTCGATGACCGCACGTTGACGGTGCGCGCCGAGCGGCGCCCGAAGGAAGCGGAGGCGCAGTGGCTGGTGCGGGAGCGGCCTGCGGGGATTTTCGCCCGTCAACTCACCTTGGGTCGGGGGTTGGCGACGGACCGCATCGAGGCCGGCTATGCCGACGGGGTGCTGACGTTGACGATTCCGGTGGCTGAGGAGTCCAAGCCGCGCAAGATCCAGGTCACGGCCTCCGACCGCACGGCAGCGATCGAACAGGGGTCCTCCTCCGGCGAGCAGCAAGCCACCGGCGAGGGATCGGGGCAGAGGCAGTAGAGGGATCGCGGACGCCGGCGCGAGCGGGACGCCGGCGTCTGCGGCGGGACACCTCCCGTCTCCTGGTCGGCTGCCACTGGGACGCCCGGCTCCCTGCGCGACTCAACGGCTCACCTCGCTGCAGGCGCTCCCGCCTGGGGTAGCCCCCATCAGAAAAGAAGCCACAGAGGGTCCAGGTGCGGGAATAAAACCTGAGCGTGGTTCGCTCAACTATGTGATCTTGATATGTGATCTTGATATGTGATCTTGAGACGAGAGGAAGGTGATGGTGATGGCACTGCCTGTTCGTGGCGGCAACACGGAGATCACCCATCGGGATCCTTTCAGCGAACTGCACGACCTCACCACCCGGATGAACCAGCTCGTCCAGTCCGCGCTGGGCGACTTCCCCAACCGGGTCGCCTCGCTCTGGGCCCCGCCGGTAGAGCTGGAGGAGACAGAGGGCTCCTACGTTCTGGAGGCTGACCTGCCCGGTGTGAAGGAGGACGACGTTGACCTCGAGCTGCGCGGCAACGAGCTGAGCATCCACGGCGAGGTCAAAGAACGGGAGCGGACCGGCATCCTACGCCGGAGCACACGCCAAGTCGGGCAGTTCGAGTACCGCGTGACGCTGCCGGCCGACGTCGACCCAGACCAGGTCAACGCCACGCTACGCGACGGTGTCCTGCGGGTGGAGGTGGCCAAGACCGAGGCCACCCAGCCACGCCGCATCCAAATCACGAAGGGCTGAACGCAGCTCCACGCCGCGTCCCCACGCGAGAAATCAGAGGGAGGTCCCATGTCCGGGGCCTCCTTCTGCTCTGCGTGACCTCACACCACCTTGCGGACCGACCCGGCGCCGGAGTGACCGCAGGTGCAGTACCGCGCAGCGGGTCAGTGGGTGCAGATGAGCAGTCGGAGGGAGTGGGGTTCGAGCGTGATGACGTCGCGGGGTCCGTATCGCGGCGCTGAAGCCGGGATGGCCCCGGCTGCGACGGTGATGCCGGTCGTGTGGTCGGCGGTGTCGAGGTAGTCCGTCCAGGTGGTGCCGTACTCGATCCCGGGCACGGTGAACGACAACGGCGCGGGTGTGGGGTTGACCATGAGGAGAAAGGAATCGTCGCGCACGGGCCGACCGCGGCGGTCTGGTTCGGGGATGCCCTCGCCGTTGAGGAAGACGGTCAGAGCGCGGGCGTGCCCGGCGGTCCACTCATGGTCGCTCATCAGCTCACCGGCAGGCGTGAGCCAGGCGATGTCTTCAAGGTTGGTGCCGCGCACGGGGCGGCCTTCAAAGAACCGGCGCCGGCGAAACACCGGGTGCTCGCGGCGCAGGCGAATGAGCCGGCCGGTGAACTCGGTCAGCTCGCTGAACTGCGCGGCGCGACCCCAGTCGACCCAGGACAGCTCGTTGTCCTGGCAGTAGGCGTTGTTGTTGCCGTCCTGGGTACGGCCCAGCTCGTCACCGGCCAATAGCATCGGCACCCCTTGGGACAGCAACAGCGTGGCGAGCAGGTTGCGCTTCTGCCGCTCGCGCAACGCCAGGACGGCCGCGTCATCGGTGGGGCCTTCGACCCCGCAGTTCCACGAGCGGTTGTCATTGGTCCCGTCGGCGTTGTTCTCCCCGTTGGCCTCGTTGTGCTTGGTGTTGTAGGAGACCAGGTCCTGGAGGGTGAAGCCGTCGTGGGCGGTGATGAAGTTGATCGAGGCGTACGGGCGCCGGCCGCTGGACTCATACAGGTCGGAGGAGCCGGTGAGCCGGGAGGCGAACTCCCCGATGGTCCCGGGAGTGCCGCGCCAGAAGTCGCGGACGGTGTCGCGGTAGCGGCCGTTCCACTCGGTCCACAGGGGCGGGAAGTTACCGACCTGGTAACCGCCGGCGCCGATGTCCCACGGTTCGGCGATGAGCTTGCGCTGGGAAACCACGGGGTCTTGCTGGACCAGGTCGAAGAACGCGGCGAGGCGGTCGACGTCGTGGAACTCCCGGGCCAAGGCGGCGGCCAGATCAAAGCGGAACCCGTCGACGTGCATCTCAATCGCCCAGTAGCGCAGCGAGTCCATGATCAGCTGCAGCGCGTGCGGATGACGCACGTTGAGGGTGTTGCCGGTGCCCGTGTAGTCCACGTAGTAAAACGGGTCGGCGGCGAGGCGGTAGTAGGCCGGGTTGTCGATGCCGCGGAAGGACAGGGTCGGGCCCAGGTGGTTGCCCTCGGCGGTGTGGTTGTAGACCACGTCAAGGATGACCTCGATGCCCGCCTCGTGCAGGGTACGGACCATCGCCTTGAACTCGGCCACCTGCTGCCCGCGTGTGCCCTGGGCGGCGTAGCGGTGGTGCGGGGCGAAGAACCCGATGGTGTTGTATCCCCAGTAGTTCGACAGCCCACGTTGGACGAGGTGGTGGTCGTTGACGAACTCGTGCACGGGCATCAGCTCCACCGCGGTGACACCCAGGCGTTGCAGGTGCTCCACCACGGCCGGGTGGGCCAGGCCGGCGTAGGTGCCGCGCAGCTCCGGTGGCAGCTCCGGATGGCCGATCGTTAGGCCACGCACGTGGGTCTCGTAGACGACCGACTCGTGATACGGGATGCGCAGCGGACGATCACCGCGCCAGTCGAAGTACGGGTTGACCACCACACACCGGGTCTGGTGGGCCGCAGAGTCGGCGTCGCTGCGCTCCCACGGCCGGCCGAAGCGGTAGCCGAACAGTGACTCGTCCCAGTCCACCGGCCCCTCGACCGCTTTGGCGTAGGGGTCCAGCAGCAGCTTCGCGGAGTTGGACCGCTGACCGCGGGCCGGGTCGTATGGGCCGTGGACCCGGTAGCCGTAGCGCTGCCCCGGGCCCACGCTCGGCAGGAAGGCATGCCAGATGACCCCGTCGACCTCGGCCAGCTCCACCCGCGTCTCGGCACCGGCGTCATCGAACAGGCACAGCTCCACCCGCTCGGCGAGTTCGGAGAACAGGGCGAAGTTCGTCCCCGTGCCGTCATAGGTCGCCCCCAACGGGTACGGCGTGCCCGGCCAGACTTCCACGAACACCTCCTGTCATTCTTCCTGCCCTGGTGGCAGACGGGGTGCCGCCGAAGCCCGGGGCACCACTATATACCGGCGGGCCCGGTGGCGTCATGTCGGTTGCGCGACCCACGTGGGCGCGCACCACACCGACCCACAATGAGGGCATCTGACCCTCCGGTGCGGAGTCGTGGACGGCGAGGAGGAGTCCGCCGCCGTGGTGGACCAGACGCTCCCATACGATCGGGTGCGGGCCGGTGAACAAGCCAGAGACGAGCAGCGTGGGCTCCTCGCGGGGCCCGGACCGTTCGATGAGGACCCACCGGCGAGCCGTCAGGTCCGCGGTGATGCCCTCCAGCACCGGCACCGCGCCCATCCCTGGTTCCCACCGCACCAAGCCGAGCTGCTCGAGTGCCTCGCCGCGCCAGTCAGTGGCCTCACTGAGCGCTACCGCCAGACCGGGCAGGCCGAGCTCTCTGCCGTTCAGCCGTCGTCCCGTCACGACACCGGCGCCCCGCCCGTGCTGCGGCGGTGAGAAAGCGACGCCGCTTCCACGGACGCCGGGCTCACCGAAGGCGAAGGCCGCGCCCGACCTGCAAGGCTTGGCGACTCATCCTCGGCGGCAGGCCAGTTGTCACCGGTGTGGTTCTCGTGGCCGATCGCCCGCCAGAGCCACGCCTCAACGAGCGGGGCCAGGAGCAGCATGCTGACGAGGCAGACGGCCAAGATGAGCACCACGACCAGCCCGCCCAGGTCCGGCACCGCTCACTCCGTCGCGCACTCGGCGCACACCGGCGGCTCGCTGCCCACGGTGCTGACCAGCTGGCTGTGGTGGTGAACCAGGAAGCACCGGGTGCAGGTGAACTCGTCCTTCTGTTTCGGGACGACTTGGACGGTGAGTTCCTCACCGGACAGATCGGCCCCAGGAAGCTCAAATGTCTCCGCGAGGAGCAGGTCCTCGTCATCATCGATCGTGGCCACGCTCGGCTCACGCCCCGGCATCTCCGCCACCGGCGTCTCGGTCAGGTCCTCATCCGTCTCGCGCGGCGCGTCATAGTCTCTGGCCATCCCCTACCGCCCCTTCTGAATGCCCTTTCTACAACCCCTCTATGCATCCCAAACCGATTGTCCCATCGAGTGGAATCAAGTGCGGTATCAACGCATAGCGCGACGACATCCGAGACCGCCGCAATAGATAGCAAGGACTTCCGGACGCCCAGCAGCTGATCGGCGCACGAAGTCAATCACCGGCGGCCATAGCGGTTTAAGTCGGTGGTTGTAGACCCACGCACTGCCGACGGGACGCTGGTCACCTGGAGGTCCCCTCCGACGCCAGTCGGATCGACATCGGTAAGGTCTTCCTCGCTGTGCGGAACGGGTGGTGCGGCAGGGGCGGGCAGCGTCCCTCGGCCTTGACCGGCTCTTCATAATTGAGGGTGTAGTCGGGGTCTGAAGCCTCCGGTCTCGAGCAGTGATCTGGCGATGGTATGTCGACCTCGGGGTTATGTTGACCGGCTCGGTGAGCGCCCAGGCGGGGCAGGGGTGAATGGTTGAGCCGGTCAACATAACCATTGGCTCTGGAGTCGGGGTTCGCTTGATCTGACCGGGGCGGTCGCTGGGATCGCTCGGCTTCAGGTCGAGGAGGACCGAGATGGTGGTTCATCGTGATCAGCGCCGCGCCGACGTGCGGGATGTGCTGGATGAGTTCGAGAGGTGGCTGCTCCAAGAGCGATCAGCGCAGGAGTGCACGGCTGCCGCGTACACGGCTCGCGTCGCAGCATTCGTGGAGTGGCTGCCCGCGCCGGTCGAGGAGTCGCTGCGGAAGCTGACCGCGGCGATGCTGATCGAGTGGGTGGACCTGGAAGCAGCGCGTGGGCCGAAGGCATCGACGTTGGGCAAGCAGCTGGTGATGCTGCGCTCGTTTCTGCAGTACGCTCACCGCTCCGGTCGGATGGGACAGGACCTGTCCGGGGTGGTGCCGCACGCGGCGGCGTGGCGACTCTCATCGATTCCGGACCCGGTGCCGGCGGGTACGATCGAGGCACTGTTCGACACTCTCGATCTGCGTTCACCGAAAGGGCTGCGTGACCGGGCGATCCTGCTGCTTCTTACCGGGCTCGGGCTGCGCGCTTGTGAGATCGCCGGCCTTCGGCTCGACGACATCGGCTGGCGCACCGGAAGCCTACGCATCCGGGGCAAGGGCGACCGTGTCGATGAGCTCCCACTGCCCGACGAGGTCGGCCACGCCTTGGAGGATTACGTGCTCCACGGCCGCGGCGGCAGGGTCCAGGGCGAGGAGGTGTTCTGGACGGTCATCGATCCGGTCCAGCCACTGAGCGCCAACGGTGTCTGCGGGACGATCCGGCAAATCTGCATCAAGGCCGGGGTGGAGAAGTTCGGCCCACACCGGCTGCGGCACACGTTCGCGACCGGGATGCTCGCCACTGGGGCGACGTTGCAGGAGGTCCAGGGGCTGCTACGCCACGCGCATCTACGCACGACCGCGCTCTACGCCAAGGTCGACAAGAACCGGCTCACCGCTCTCGCACCCGAATGGCCGGCGGCCGCGTCATTGGGCAGGTGTCCACGATGAGCGGGTTGCGCGATCTGATGGACGGTTACCTGGCGACCCGGCGGGCACTCGGGTTCAAGCTCGTCGCGCCAGGCAAGACTCTGGATGCGTTCGTCGGCTGGATGGAAGACGCCGGTGAGCCCACGATCCGCCGGGATCTGGCGACCGCGTGGGCAGCACAGTTCTCCCGCGGCACGGTGCTGGAGCGACTGAACTATGTCCGCCAGTTCGCCGAGCATGTCGCCTGGTTCGACCCCGCGACCGAGGTCCCCGTCCTGGACGGACGACCCTACGGCGCTCATCGTCCTCGCCCGCGGATCTTCACCGACCAGCAGATCGACACGCTGCTGGTCGCGGCAGGCAGGCTGACCCCACGAGTCCGGGCGGCTTCCTGGCAAACGCTACTCGGACTGCTGACGGTGACGGGGATGCGGATCAGCGAAGCGAGGAACCTCAACGACGACGACATCACCATCGACGACGATGCCGGTGATGGCAGCGGTTGGGTGCGGGTCACGGACACGAAGTTCGGCAAGCCCCGCCTCGTCCCACTCCGCCCGACGACGATGACCGCGATCCGCAGGTATCGGCGGCTACGGGATCGGACGTTCCCGGTCCCGAAGACGACCGCGGTGTTTGTCGCCCGCCGAGGCACCCGGATCGCCCGCTCAACCGCGGGGAACACGTTCCGAGAGATCCGCGAGGCCGCTGGCTTGGCCGGCGGGCCGACCGAGCCGGCCGCCCGGCTGCACGACTTCCGGCACTCGTTCGCGACGAACACCCTGATCGGGCACATCCGAACCGGCGGCGATGTCGACGCGATGATGCCGGTGCTGTCGGCGTTCCTCGGACACGTCGGCCCGGAGGCGACCTACTGGTATCTGTCGAACACTCCCGAACTGGCGGCTGCTCTCGCGGAGCGCATCCAAGCGAGAGGGGGCGGTGATGAGTGACCTCGCGCCGTTGCTGCAACGGTTCTTCACCGACAAGCTCGACCGGCATCTGGATGCCAGCCCGCACACGAAAGCCGCCTACGCCGACACGTTCCGGCTCCTACTGACCTACGCTGAGCGGGCCACCGGGATCGCGCCATCGGCGTTGACGCTGGCCGATCTCGACGCAGACCTGATCGGCGGGTTCCTCCAGCACCTGGAAACCGAGCGCGGGAACTCCGTCGCGACCCGCAACGCCCGCCGGGCGGCGCTGCGGTCGTTCTTCACCTACGCCAGCTACCGGGCACCTGACGCGATCGCCACGATCAGCCAGGTCCTCGCGATCCCCGCGAAACGCACCAAGACCACGCTCGTGTCGTTCCTCACCGCCCCGAAGCAGAGGCGCTCATCGCTGCCCCGGACACCCGGACCTGGCTCGGTCGCCGCGACCGGCTCCTGCTGCACCTGGGCATCCAAACCGGACTCCGCGTCAGCGAACTCATCAACCTGCGCGTCGGTGACCTTCAGCTCGGACCACACAGCCAACTCGAATGCGTCGGGAAGGGCCGCAAGCAACGCGTGATCCCGTTGCAGAAGAACACCGTCAGGCTCCTCACGGCCTGGCTCGCCGAGCTCCCACCAGCGCGAGAGGGGCCGCTGTTCCCGACCAACAGCGGGACACCCCTGACCAGGGCTGCCGTTGGGAAGCTCGTTACCCGGCACGCCGCGACCGCGGCCGAGAGGTGTCCTTCATTGACAGGGAAGAACGTCACGCCGCACACGCTGCGGCACACCTGCGCGATGAGCCTCCTGCACGCCGGCATCGACACCGCCAGCATCGGGCTCTGGCTCGGGCACGCGAGCATCCAGACCACGCAGATCTACTTGCATGCCGACCTGGAACTCAAGCAGCGAACCCTCGAACGCGTTCCCGCGCTCGACGAGCGGCCACCAGCCCGATACAAGGCATCCGACGCTCTCATCGCGTTCCTCAAGAACCGGTGACACCGCGATGGTTATGTTGACCGGCTCAACCATTCACCCCTGCCACGCCTGGGCGCTCACCGAGCCGGTCAACATAACCCCGAGGTCGACATACCATCGCCAGATCGCTCCTCGAAGCCGGCGGATTCAGACCGCTCCTACACTCTCATTCGCGATGAGCCGCCAAAGCGTCTCGACTGCTCCGAGCCTGGACAAGATGCGTCCTGTCACCGGGTCATTGGGTTCGATGAGCATGGACAGCACCATCCTCGCGGTGCGCTCGTCATTCGCGACCTCACTCAAGCTGGTCATCATCGGTTCCTCTCGGCGCTCGTTACCGACGAGGTGCGCCGAGAGCTACCGACGGATCAGCAAATCGGAACCGCAGCTACGAGTCATCGCTCGCCTCGTCCACGATGAGTCCAGCCTCGACCAGTGCAGCCCGCACGGCCTTACGGTCCACGCCCATCCGGCGACCGATGGCCCGCATCGAGACGCCCGCTCGGGTGAGCCGCACGGCCTCCGCCTTCTCGTCGATCCCCAGCCTTGGTCGGCGGCTCGGCACCTTGCGGCGACGCAGATGGGAGAACACGGTGGCGCGGTGAATGCCGTACCTCTCAGCGAGCGCCTTGACGCTCATCCCGGCCAGGTAGTCGCCGACGAGGGCGTCCACCTCGGAGTCGGTCAGAAAAGTTTGAGCCGTCTCGACAGTGCTCGCAACAGGGCCACGATCATCCTTCGGAGCGGTATCCTGGGGACGTCGAGAGACCTCGTAGACCCCACGGTCTAGGCGGTTGACCAGGGTTTTTGTCTTGGGGGCGGAGTTGCCGAACGTACTACTCAGGCACCCCGTATGTCATGAGTCGCGTCATCGTTTACTAACGGTGGCGCGATTCGTGTCTTGGGGTGCGGGTGAGGCGTCCTGGGTTCTGTTCCGAGTCTCAGCAAGGAGAATCGGAGTATGCCCAAGAAGTTCAGTCCCGAGCTGCGTGACCGCGCCGTGCGGATGGTCTACGAGCGCCAGGCGCGCGAGGGAGGCCCGCGCGCAGAGTCGATACGTGCCATCGCCCCGCAGCTCGGTGTCGGCCTGGTGAATCGCCCCGGGTCTGGTGGAGGCTCTGAATCCACGGGAGGATGAGGAGCATGGCAGCACCGAGGAAGTACCCCGACGAGCTTCGGGAGAGAGCCACGAGGATGGCAGTTCAGTCACGGCGCGATCCATCGACGAGGTCGGGCACGTTTCGCCGTGTGGGCGAGCAGCTCGGGATCAATCCTGAGACTCTGAGGAACTGGGTCGTGCAGGCCGAGGTTGACGAGGGGCACCGTCCCGGGACCACGACCAGCGAGTCCCAGCGCCTGGTCGAGCTGGAGAAGGAAGTGCGTGAGCTGCGCAGGGCGAACTCGATGGCGGATTCAAGCGATGGGCGCAAGGAACTCTGCGAGCTTCTCTGATGGTGTCAGATAGCCCAGCGTCTTGCGGGGGCGTCCGTTGAGGCTGTCCTGGATCGCGTCCAACTCCTCGCGGCTGACGACGCTCAGGTCGGTGCCTTTGGGTAGGTACTGGCGCAGCAGGCCGTTGGTGTTCTCGTTGCTCCCCCGCTGCCAGGGCGAGTGGGGATCGCAGAAGTAGATCGGGATTCCTGTGGCGATGGAGAACGCGGCGTGCTTGGACATCTCCGCGCCTTGGTCCCAGGTGATCGTTCGGATCAACGAGGACGGCAGCTTGCTGATTGCGGCGCGCATCGCGGCCTCGACCTGCTCGGCGCTCTTGCCGTCGGGCAGGTGCAGCAGCAGTGTCATTCGCGTCGAGCGCTCAACGAGCGTGCCGATGGCGCTGCGGCTGCCCTCGCCGAGGATGAGATCACCTTCCCAGTGGCCTGGCACGGCGCGGTCGTCGGCTTCTGCGGGGCGCTCGCTGAGCATGACCATGCCGGGGATGCGGCCGCGACCGTCCGTGGTTCGGCGGGGCTTGCGGGCCGATCTTCCGGACCGCAGGCACCGCGCCAGCTCACGGCGCAGTTCGCCTCGGCCCTGCACGAACAGCGACTGGTAGATCGTCTCGTGGCTCACGCGCATCTCCGGGTCGTCGGCGTGATCCAACCGTAGGCGCGCCGCGATCTCCTCAGGTGACCACAGTTGCTCCAGCCGGCTGGCAACCTCCTCGAGCAGCCGGCCCGACGCAAGCTTGAACGGCTTCGGTCGGCGCGCCTGCTCGCGGGCACGTTCATGACCACGCCACGCCGAGTAGCCGCAGCGACCCCCACCGCGCTTCACCTCACGGCTGACGGTCGACACCGCACGCCCCAGCTGCTCGGCGATCGCGGTGAAGGTATCGCCGCGATTGATGCCCAGCAGGATCTGCTCGCGCTCGTCGATCGTCAGACAGCCCTGACGTGGCTCCCACCCGAACGGCCTGGCGTCAAGGTGCCTGCCGGTGCGGGCCATGATGCCGACCATCGGCGCGCTGCAGCCGATCTCCTTCGCGATGTCGACCAGCCGCCAGCCCTTCCCGTGCAGCCTGAGCGCGAGCTGCTTCTGCTCCCGGCTGAGATGACCGTGCCTGCCCTGCATCCGGATCCTCCTGTGATCAGTGACTGCCTCATCTCACAGGACTCGTTGCACTGACCGCTTGAATCCGCCGGGCTGCTCCGATCCGGTCGAGGCCATCGCTGTGGCCGGAGAATGCCTCGGACGGTCCCGCGGGTGATTACCTGGGATGCCCCTGACAGAGGGTCTTGGGGACGAAGCTGTCGGGGTCCACTGCAGGCAACTGCGGGGATCACGCTCGGCAGAGCCGAGCAGGCTCCCGGTTGGTGGTGACAGGCACGCCGACGTCCCTGTTTCCCGGCGAGATCCGCTCCTGAATCCGTTCCAGCGGTGAGTGTCGGGGGAGCGCAGAGGGCCACGGCCCTCAGCACTTACTCGGGCGTGGGCCAGCACCCGGTCCGGGCCCGGGCCTTTGGCGGTCAAGTCGTGGGACGGCTGGCGTCGAGCTTGGCCGTGGCCGCCTCGAAGTACTCGGCCTCCACAAGAATCTCGTAGGAGGACGCCTCCAGGCCCTGGACGCTACTGAAGTCCCGGCGCCCGCCGGTGGCCGCGTGGCCCAGCAACCCGAAGATCAGCCCCCACACCGCGCCCAGGAGTACCGCCCACAGGATTACCGACAGCCACCCCACGACCGTGAAAAGACCCAACAGCAAGCCAATGAGCAATCCCAGCCAGGCTCCGGAGGCGGCCCCGTACAGGGCGGCCTTGCCGTAGGTCATCCGCCCGGTGACCTGCTCAACCAGGCGCAGATCGGTGCCGACCAAGCGCACGTGCTCAACCGGGAACCCGGCGTCGGAGAGTCGGTCGACAAGGCGCTGAGCCTCGTCATAGGAGGGCACTGTGCGCAGGACCTGGTAATGAGCCGAAGCAGTGGGTGGAAGAGGGGAGGGATGGGACATGCTTATCGTTTCCTGTTCGTGGTGACGATCCGACCCGGACGGTGGCCTGCACCCGGGGTTGCCGGGCACCTGGGTCGGGAGTGGACGGAAAGTTAGGAAGAGAAATTGCGGAACAGTCCGGGCACATCAGCAGCCCTGGCCTCCCTTCCTCCCCCTCGGTATCGGCCGTTCAGCCGCGGTGCCTGCGATCTTCGTGGACTTCTGCCACTGGCTCCGACTCGGCATCGGAGCCCGAAATCACCAGCACCCCGTCGGTGCAGGTGGCGGTAGAAAGACCCGAACGCATCAAGGTCCTTGCGCATCAGCTCGGCCACGGCCGTGGCTCCTCTCCGGGTCCTCAGCCCCGTCCCCGAGCCCGTCGGTCCGTGGTGGACCAGCGACGGGCCCGCTCTCAGGGCCTTACAAAATGTCGCGGACCTTACCAGGATAAGCATATTTATCTCTGCAGTAAACGCCCGGCCCGTCTTCGGCGCCTCGTGCCACACATGCCTTCCCGCTCGGGTTGCGGCGGGCTATAATTCGCCTTTCACGTGCCCGGCTTGCCGTCTTCGGAGCTGGGCCTTGACACCCCTGCACCGGGTACCCCCGCATCAGTACCGCACCTGCCGCTGGGCAGTCGATGCATCACCTGTCCGAACGGAATCGACCGGCCCCACGCTGATCACTGCTCCCACACCGCCGAAGCACTTCAACCGATCCGTCACTGCAGCATCATCGAGAAG
>NZ_AUHZ01000029.1 GCF_000423445.1 Acidipropionibacterium thoenii DSM 20276
TGACCGGTACTAATAGGCCGAGGGCTTGCCCTCACAACAATCTACAAACGATCGCGCATATCCACTGTGCGGCTCTGAACCACCACACCCCCCCAGGGGGTGCTGGTCCAGGAGCCCCTGACAACACCACCCCCTCGACCCAGGTCGAGGGACGTGGTCCCATAATCTTGTGCCGGTGGCCATGGCTGAAGGGAAACACCCGGTCCCATTCCGAACCCGGAAGTTAAGCCTCCACACGCCGATGGTACTGCCCACGCCAGTGGGTGGGAGAGTAGGACGCCGCCGCACAACCCACTTAGAACAAGCCAGGCCCCGCACCACAGTGCGGGGCCTCGCTTGCGTACACACACCACGAGGGGCCGACACCGCGTGCGAAACTCCGGGCCGGCAGTGGTTCCTCGGCCCCGGCTCACTGCCTGCTCGGACTTGGAGATCGGCAGGACGAGGAGTATTGTCTGCCGAAGGACCGTTTCAGAGGCGGTCCGTGGAAGCGGAGGCCTGACCTCCCACCCGGGCGAGCGCGAGCCCGCCGGGTCGAGACAACATTCCTGTTCGTCGTGACTCCGCGCAGTTGCCGGAGTCGGGTCGGTGTGCAGATGGATGGTCCCGGAGCGCATGCGCCCGGGGCGATGGCTCATGTCAGGCTCCCGTGACTCCACGGGAGCCTTTTCTGCATCGGTCGCAGAACACGAGATCTTTGGAGGACCCATCAGTACTGAACCGCGCATCAACGAGCGGATCCGAGTTCCAGAAGTGCGTCTGGTCGGCCCCAACGGGGAGCAGGTCGGCATCGTCCGGGTGGAGCAGGCAATGCAGTTGGCCCATGAGCACGACCTCGATCTGGTCGAGGTCGCCCCGATGGCCAGGCCACCGGTCGTCAAGCTGATGGACTACGGCAAGTTCAAGTACGAAGCCGCTCAGAAGGCGCGCGAGTCGCGGCGCAACCAGTCGAACACGGTGATCAAGGAGATGAAACTCCGCCCGAAGATCGACGACCACGACTACGAGACGAAGAAGGGCCACGTGGTCCGCTTCCTCAAGGGCGGGGACAAGGTCAAGATCACCATCATGTTCCGTGGTCGCGAGCAGTCCCGCCCAGAGCTGGGCGTGAATCTGCTCAAGCGACTGGCCGATGACGTGCAGGAGTACGCCACCGTCGAGTCGCCGCCCAAGCAGGAGGGCCGCAACATGTTGATGATCCTGGCCCCGACCCGCAAGAAGACCGAGGCCCGGGCGGACCAGAGGGTTGAGAGGGACCGCAAGGCGGCGCAGCGCGCTGCCGATGCCGAGGCCGACAAGGTCTACGAGGCCAAGCAACGCGCCTCATCCGCCCAGTCACGCAAGAAGAAGGGTCCTGCCGACAACATGGACCCCGACATCGATCTGTGACGGGTCATTGACAGATGGCGGGCTCGCCCGCCATGAACACAGACTTGGGTGCTCTCCGCTTCGGAGGGCACCCGCCGAACCGGGTCTGCCCGGTTCACCCGGAGTCCCACGGACTTTGGGCCGACGAGAACGAATGGAGTCATCCCATGCCGAAGATGAAGACCCACTCCGGGGCCAAGAAGCGTTTCAAAGTGACGGGGTCCGGCAAGGTCACCCACGTCAGGGCGGGTAAGCGCCACCTCAACGAGCACCTCGCTTCGCGTCAGACCCGGCGTCTGACCGGCGAGGCAGTGCTCCCCACCGGCCAGGCCAAGAAGATCCGCAAGCTGCTCGCCGGCAACGACGGACGCTGAGAGAGTCCCGGCCTCCCGCCGGGCTCGCTCTGACCTGCGGCACTGACCGCACAGGCGCCCTGCGGCGTCACCCCACACCTCCCGTGACCGACCCGAGTCGGAATCCGGGACATCAGACTTGAGTAACAAGGAGAACAACGATGGCACGCGTCAAGCGTTCCGTGAACGCCAAGAAGAAGCGTCGCGAAATCCTGGAGCAGGCATCCGGCTACCGCGGGCAGCGGTCGCGGCTCTACCGCAAGGCCAAGGAGCAGGTGCTGCACACCGGCACCTACTCGTTCCGGGACCGCCGGGCCAAGAAGGGCGACTTCCGTGCGCTGTGGATCCAGCGGATCAATGCTGCTGCGCGCGCCGACGGCATCACCTACAACAGGTTCATGTACGGCCTGAAGAACGCGGGCGTCGAGGTGGATCGCAAGATCCTGGCCGAGCTTGCCGTCAGCGATCCCTCCGCCTTCTCCGGACTCGTCGAGGTCGCCAAGGCCCACCAGTCCCAGCCCGCGGCTGCCTGACATCACCGAGTCGATGACCGGCGGGTCGAACGCAGTGGCGCCCATTTCCAGGAACGCCCTGCGATCGGCCCGCCGTTTGCTGTCGCGACGAGGGCGCGAGGAGGCCGGCCTGTTCCTGGTGGAGGGGGCCCAGGCCGTCCGCGAGGCGCTGAGCTTCGGCTCTCGCGTCACCCTGGTCGCCAGTTCCCAACCCGACCGGGACGCCGACCTCATCGCCGCTGCCCTTGCTCGCGGCATCAGGGTGGTGACCCTCACCGAGTCCGACGTCGCGGCCCTGTCGGAGACCGTGACGAGTCAGGGACTCTTTCTCATCTGCGAGCTGGTCGCCAGTGCGCAGCTGCCGCGGATCGCCGATCCACGTTTGGTGGTGATCTGCGCCCAGGTCCGGGATCCGGGTAACGCCGGCACCGTCATCCGCTGTGCTGACGCATTCGGCGCCGACGCCGTGGTGCTCACCAAGGGCTCGGTCGACCCGCACAACTCGAAGACGGTGCGCGCCTCGGTTGGCTCGGTCTTCCACCTGCCGGTGGTCGCCGGCGTACAGTTGGAGGAGGCCATCGGGTGGGCCCACGCGGGCGGTCTTCAGGTGCTGGCCGCCGACGGCGGTGGGCGCAGCCTCGACGAGCTGGCCCGCCATGACGAGCTGTCCGCTCCCACAGCATGGCTGCTGGGTAATGAGGCCTGGGGCCTGCCCGCCGAGCAGAAGGCACTGGCCGACCAGGTGGTCGGGGTACCCATGTGGGGTTCTGCGGAGTCCCTCAATCTGTCCACCGCCGCGGCGGTCTGCCTGTACACGACTGCCAGCGCCCAGCGCCACTAGCGGCCGTTGCGGCGCGGTGACGGCCCGATGCGACGTATCTTCGGGGCATGGTTGCTGATCGAGGACGACCTGCCACTCCCGACGATGTGATGCGGGGCCTGACCGAGTTGACCAGGCGCAACGGTGAGCTGCGTGCGGACATTCAACGTCTGGAGGCCACCGTCGCCAGGCTGAGTGAGACCTTGGCGAGACCGTCGGGTCAGCCTCAACCTCCGCGGGCTGCGCCGCCGGCCCGATCGCAGCCGATCACCCCCGCACGGTCTCCGCAGCCCTCCTGGCCCGACCAGAGAGGACAGCCCCGCCCCGGTCCACTGGCCTGGCCCCCTGCGGGCCTCGGTGCACCGTCAGGGCCGCCCTCGAGGCTGGACGAACGCGCCCTGCAGGGGGCTGGAGCTCGGTTCGTTCCGGGGCAGCCGCCAGCGGCGCCGATGCCCACCTCGGTGCCGCCCGCACCGAGGGCGTCGCGTCATCGCGCCGCGATCTCCGGTGCGGTGGTGATCGGGGCGGTGGGAGCGGCGGTGCTGCTGGCCGGGGTGGTGATGCTGCTGGTGCTGGCCGCCCAGCACGGCTACTTCGGCCCATCGGCCAGGGTGCTGGCATGTGGCGGACTGGCTGTGGCACTGGTGATCGCCGGACTGCTGGTGCGCCGGCGTCAGCACGACAATGTGGGTGCGGTGGTCCTGGCCGGTGCCGGGCTGGCCGCCGGATACCTCGACATCACGGCGATGACCTGGCTGATGGACGTGCCGGTCCGCGCTGCCGTCGTGGCAGCCGGGCTGCTGGCCCTGGCGGGACTGGCACTGTCCTGGTGGTGGGGCGCCGAGCTGCTCGGCGTCATCGCCACCCTCGGAGCGCTGATCCTGGTGCCCGCGGTCTCCGCCGGTGACCCGCTCACCTCCGCCACCTTCCTGCTGCTGCTCACTGCGGTGACCATGCCCGCATCATGGCGCGATGGCTGGCATCTGCTACTGGCCTGCCGGGTGCTGCCCACCGCGATCTACCTGTCGGGACTGATGGGCGCCATGCACACCGGGGACCCCCGCAGCGATCTGCTGCGCACCGGCGCGGTGGTCTGTGCGGCGATCCCCTTCGTGGACTGGTGGTTGCTGCCACCGATGGCACGGCGCCTCAGCCGGCTCGGGGGATCCGGGCCGACAGCCCGAACGGTTCAGGCCCATGGCCTCACCGTCGTACCGCTGGTGCTGCCACTGTGGGTGGCAGCAGCCACCTCACAGGGCTGGTGGGCTGTCGTCCTGGCAGTGCCACTCGCGGTGGTCGCAGCGGTGCACTGGTACCTGGTCGAGGAGCCGGCGATGGTGGCCGGATGCACCGTGGCGACGGCGATGGCCGCACTCGCCGTCCCGATCGCCGCTCTGAACGGCGACTCGATGTGGATCTGCCTCGCGGTGCTGTGCCTGGCTTTTCTGGGGATCCACCGACTCACCGGCCAGCTCGCCGCGATGGTGGTCGGCTGCGCGATCGCGGCGCTGCTGCTGGTGGATGCTCTTCCGCGGGTCCTCGGCCACTACCGCTCCGAGTCGGTCTCGGCAGCCGGACTGGCAGCGGCGACCGGACTGGTGGAGACGGCCGCCATCGTCGCCGCGCTGCTGGCGATCGGTGCGGTGGTCCCTGGCAGGGTGGGCGATCCCGCTGCTGCCGGAGCCATGCCCTCGGGTGGCGCGGTGTATTCGGGTGGCGCGGTGCATTCCGCCGGCGGGGCCCAGGTGCGCGCAGGTTGGATCGTTGCCGCGGTGGCCTCGGCATGCCTGCTGCTGCGGGCACCGGTGGCCGACACCACCGATGCCCTCGCCATCCTCGCGGGTCACCCCGACGGAGCACCCACCGTGGGGCGCGGGCTGAGCACGTTGTGTGCCGCGGTGATCATCACTGTGCTGCTGATGCGCTCCCGAGGTGCCGGGCGTGACGCCGCGACCCGTCGCGTGAGCGGGTACGTGCTGATGGGCCTGGTGGTGACCAAGCTCTTCCTCCACGACCTGGTGAACCTGGACGGCGTCGTGCGGGTGATCGCCTTCATCGGCGTCGGCCTGCTGATGCTGCTGCTGGCCACCGCCTACTCGCGCAGTATCGATCCGCCCGCCTCCTGAGGCGGATGGGCGTCCCGGACGCGGTATCACTAGTATGACGAGATGTGCCGGTCACCCGGCCATCAGATGACAGACAGTTTCGAGGGGAAGGCCCATGAGCGGTCCCAACACCAACGACGACCCCGGGCAGCACATTGCAGCGCAGGCCGGCGCAGAGCCGGCCACCACGGTGTCGCAGATCAGTGCCCTCGATCCTGAGCAGGTCCAGGCCCGTGTCGACGAGGCCCTGGCCGCCATCGCCGCCGCCTCGACCACCGCCGAGCTCAAGAGTGTGCGGATCACTCACACCGGCGACCACTCCGCGCTGGCGCTGGCCAACCGACAGATCGGCAGCATTCCGGCTGCCCAGCGCAAGGCGGCCGGCAAGCTGGTCGGAGCCGCCCGTGGCCGGGTCAGGCAGGCCCTCCAGGAGCGCATCGGCGAGGTCGCCGCCGCTGAGCTGGAGGCCACCCTGGTCGCTGAGACGGTCGACGTGACACTGCCGGTCGCCGACCATCCGCAGGGTGCCATGCACCCGCTGACCGCGCTCATCGACATGGTCTCCGACGTCTTCACCGCGATGGGCTGGGAGATCGCCGAGGGCCCCGAGTGCGAGTCCGAGTGGTTCAACTTCGACGCCCTCAACCTCGGCACCGACCACCCTGCCCGTGCCCTCCAGGACACCCTGTGGGTCGATCCGGTCTCCGATGGCAAGTGCTTGCGCACCGCCACGAGCCCGGTCCAGATCCACACCCTGCTGGCCCACGGCGCCCCGGTGCGCATCATCAGCCCCGGAAAGGTCTTCCGCGCCGACGAGTACGACGCCACCCATCTTCCGGTCTTCCACCAGGTGGAGGGGCTGTGCGTCGACAAGGGCATCTCGATGGCCCATCTCAAAGGGACCCTCGACCATTTCGCCCAGTCGATCTTCGGGGACGTGACGACCCGGTTCCGGCCTCACTACTTCCCCTTCACCGAACCCAGTGCCGAGGTCGACGTCGAGTGCTTCGTGTGCCACGGGGCCTCGGTCGGCGATCCCGCTCACCCGTGCCGGACCTGCCGTTCGGAGGGATGGATCGAGTGGGGCGGCTGCGGGATCGTCAACCCGCGGGTGCTGGCCGCCTGCGGCGTCGACACCGAGGTCTACTCCGGATTCGCCTTCGGAATGGGACTGGACCGCACGGTGATGGTGCGCAACAACGCCTCTGATCTGCGCGAGTTCGTCGAGGGCGACATCCGATTCAGCCGCTCACTGCTGGGAGAAGCACGATGAGAGTACCGATGTCATGGCTGCGCGCCATGGTCGATCTGCCCGAGGACATCAGCACTGAGCAGGTGGCCGCGTTGATCACCGAGCACACCGCCGATGTCGAGCGGATCGAGTCGATCGGTGGCGAGGTGAGTGGCCCGGTCGTCGTCGGCGTCGTCGTCTCGGCCGACCCCGAGCCGCAGAAGAACGGCAAGACGATCATGTGGTGCCGGGTCGACGTCGGGGCCGGGCTCAACGCCGAGGGTCATCCCAAGAACTCCGAGGGAGCCGAGCAGGGCAGAGGGATCGTCTGCGGGGCCCACAACTTCACAGTCGGCGACCACGTCGTCGTCTCGCTGCCCGGAGCGGTGCTGCCGGGGGGATTCGAGATCTCGGCCAGGCGCACCTACGGGCACATGTCCGACGGGATGATCTGTGCCTCCGACGAGCTGGGCACCGGCACCGACCACACCGGCATCGTCGTCCTGCCGCCGACCTTCGAGGGCCGCGCCCTGGTGCCGGGAGAGGATGCCCGCCCGATCCTGGGCATCCCCGAGGACGTCCTGGAGATCGACGTCACCCCCGACATCGGCTACTGCATGTCGATTCGCGGGATCGCCCGGGAGGTCGCCCAGGCCCTGGGGATCCGCTTCCACGACCCCTACGCCGAGAGCCCGGTTGAGCCCACCGACGGGCCGGTCCCGGTGCGCATCGACTCGCCGGCCTGCAGCCAGTTCATCACGATCCCGGTCTCCGGCCTGGATCCTGCGGCCAGCACCCCGGGTTACATCGCCGACCGCATCACCCGGGCCGGGATGAGGCCCATCAACCTGGCCGTCGACGTCACCAACTACGTCATGATCGAGTCCGGACAGCCCTTGCACGCCTACGACGCCGCCAAGGTGCAGGGCACCCTGGTGGTCCGCAAGGCCTCCCAGGGTGAGGGACTCACCACCCTCGATGACACTGAACGAGTGCTGGATCCCGACGACCTGGTGATCGCCGATGACTCCGGAGCCATCGGACTGGCAGGTGTGATGGGCGGTGCGAGCACCGAGATGACCGCCCAGTCACGAGACATCATCCTGGAGGGCGCGCACTTCGATCCCATGACGGTGGCCCGGGCCTATCGCCGTCACAAGCTGGGATCCGAGGCATCCCGGCGTTTCGAGAGGGGTGTCGACCCGGCCTGCGCGCACGCCGCGGCGGCCCGGGCGGCCCAGCTGCTGGTCGAACTCGGGGGTGCCACAGCCGGGGAGCCGACCGTCGTGGGCACCGTGCCAGCCATGCCGCAGACGCGGATCTCCTGCGAGCTTCCGGGCCGGATCCTCGGCCTGGAGGTCTCTCGCGAGCAAGTCATCGAGATCCTGCAGGCATCGAAGGTCGAGGTGACCGCCATGGGGGACTCCCTCACGCTGGTCCCCCCGACCTGGCGCCCCGACCTCGTCGACCCCTACGACTACGTCGAGGAGGTCGGGCGCAAGATCGGGTTCAGTCAGATCGAGGCGAAGCTGCCTCCGTTGACGGCGGGCGGTGGACTCACCCGGGCCCAGCACGACCGCCGGGCCGCCCTGCACGCGGTGGCCGATGCGGGTTTCGTCGAGGTGATCTCGCTGCCCTTCATCGGGGACTCCGATCTTGAGCGGCTCCAACTGGCAGCTGCCGATCCGCGTCGTCGCACCGTGCGGCTGGCGAATCCGCTCGACGACACCCGCTGTTACCTGCGCACCAGCTTGCTGCCCGGGCTGTTCCAGGCGGTCTCCCGCAATCTGTCGCGGTCCCAGGAGGATGTCGCGCTGTTCGAGTACGGCACCGTCTTCCTGGCCGGTGAGCCGGCCAGGGCGCCGCGGCCGTCGGTGGCGCACCGACCCAGCGATGAGGAGCTGGCCGAGATCGCTGCGGCGCTACCCGATCAGCCTCGGATGCTGGCCGGGGTGCTGACCGGCAACTGGTTGCCCGACCGCTGGAACGGTCCTGCGGTGCCAGCCGACTGGACCCATGCTGTGCTGCTGGCGCAGGCCGCGGCCCAGGCCGTCGGCGTCACCCTGGAGCGGCGCAGCGATCCGCTGGCGCCATGGCATCCGGGCCGGGTCGCGGCTCTGATGGCCGATGGTGCGACGATCGGCCATGCCGGAGAGCTGCACCCCACGGTCTGCAGGGATTTCGGGCTGCCGGCCCGCAGTTGCGCGGTGGAGCTTGATCTGGACGCCTTGCTGGCGGCCGCTCCCGCCGGTGGCAGGATCGTCGCACTGTCCAGCTTCCCGGTGGCCAAGGAGGATGTCGCCCTGGTGGTGGACGCCGCCACCGCGGAGGATCAGGTCCGCCAGGCCCTGGTTGACGGCGGCGGAGAGCTGCTGGAGTCGGTGGACCTGTTCGACGTCTACACCGGCGAGCAGGTCGGTCCCGGCCGTAAGTCGCTGGCGTTCAATCTGAGGCTCAGGGCCCCCGACCGCACCCTCAAGGATGCCGAGGCGGCCCAGATCAGGGATGCCGCAGTGGCCGAGGCCACCCGCCGCTTCGGAGCGGAGCTCCGGTCCTGACCCCGAGGCCGGACCCCCGGCCGCAGGAGCCCTGTTCCTGCGGTCGGGTGGGCCCGGCGATCAGGCATTCGCCGGCAGCCGGCTGCCGATCCCACGATGGCGGATCGGCACCTCGGTGGGTTCGGCGAGGGAAGCCTCCGCCTGACCCTCCGGGACGAATCCGGCGTCCCGGATCATGTCCAGGTCCTTCGTCCCGGCGGCACCCTCACTGGTGAGGTAGTCGCCCAGGAAGATGGAGTTGACAACCTCCAGGGCGAGTGGCTGCATGGTACGAAGGTGCATCTCGCGGCCGGCCGCGGCACGAACCTCCGCATCGGGGTGGATGAAGCGCACCATCGACAGGATCCGCAGGCAGCGCTGAGGGGTGAGTTCCCGGCCCTGCCCCTGCAACGGGGTGCCCTCGAAGGGCAGCAGGAAGTTCACCGGCACCGAGTCGACCTGGTGGCGGCGCAGGTCCCAGATGACGTCGACGAGCTCCTCATCGGTCTCGCCCATTCCGGCGATCACCCCCGAGCACGGGGAGAGCCCGTTGCGCTTGAGCACCTCGACGGTGTCCATCCGGTCCTGATAGCTGTGCGTGGAGCAGATCGCCCCGTAGTGGCTGCGGGAGGTGTTGGCATTGTGGTTGTAGGCGTCGGCCCCGGCCCGATGGAGGGTGGCCGCCTTCTCGTCATCGACGAATCCCAGGCAGACGCAGACCTCGACGCCGGGATGTCTGGACTTCAGATCGGCGACCAGGGCGCTGACGCGATCGACGTCCCGACGACTGGGCCCATGACCGGAGGCCACCAGACAGACCCGGCGAGCACCACCGGCGATGCCGGCCTCCACCGCCTCGTCGACCGTCTTGGGATCTGCCCAGGAGTAGGTCATGATGTCGGCCCTGGAGCCGAGCCGCTGGGAGCAGTAGGAACAGTCCTCCGGGCACAGCCCGCTCTTGAGATTCACCAGATAGTTCAGCCTCACCCGGTTGCCGAAGAAACGGCGACGCAGGCGACCGGCGGCAGCCACGATCGGCATCGTCATCTCGTCTGGGCTGCGCAGGATCTCCAGCGCCTGCTCGGGGTCTGCAGAACGTCGGTTCAGTCCGGCCTGCACCATCTCGGCTAGATTCATGATTGGCTCCCGGTTCGTCAGTGCGATGGTCCCAGCGTTCTTGAACGCTGTTCAAGTTGAACGGTGGTCAATATACCCGGCGGACCTCGACCCGGTCATCGTTCAGCTGCGACAGGAAGGCCCAGATGTCACTGAATCGACAGGACGTGGTGCGAGCGGCGGTTGACGTGCTCGACCGCTACGGCCTCGAGGACCTCACGATGCGCCGTCTGGCCGGACTCCTGGGGGTCAAGGCGGGTGCCCTGTACTGGCATGTGACCAATAAGCAGACGCTGCTGGCACTGGTGAGCGATGAGATTCTCCAGGAGCTCGACGACGCCTCCAGGCTCCGTCCCGATGCCGATCCCACAGCGGTCGGGTCGCAGCCCGACACCGGGCTGGCGGAGGGTGTGAGGCGATGGGCCGGTCAGTTCCGGGCCGCACTGCTCAGGCACCGGGACGGCGGTGAGGTGGTCGCCTCGACACTCCCGGTCGGGCTGGGCAGGGTCGACCCCGCCGCGGAGGTGTCGGCAGTGCTGGCGCGGTACGGATTCTCCAGCCATCAGAGGCGGTACGGGTCCCGGGCGCTCGTGCACTTCATCCTGGGCCATGTCATCGAGGAGCAGACCCGCTCTCAGCTGCACGAGCTCGGAGTGGTGGCGCAGTTCGACGGTCGGGCCGAGGAGGAGGATTTCACCGACGGCCTGGAGCTTCTGGTGACGGGTCTTCGTGGGTTGTCCGCCGACGGCACCGCGGACCCCTCCCGAGTTGAGAATGCCGAGATCTGACTGCATACTTATGCTGAATAGTGCATGGTATTCGAGGGTCTCGGCCCTCCGGGATGGAGCCAGGATGTCGGAGTGGAGCAGCGGGGCACCGGCGTCGCGCACCGCGCGCCAGGCACGGATCCGGGATCTGGTGTCTGCCGGTCATGTCTCCTCCCAGTCCGAACTCGGCCAGAAGCTCGCTGAGGAGGGCATGGCGGTCTCCCAGGGCACACTGTCCAGGGACCTGGTGGAGATCGGTGCGGTCCGCGGCCGCGACATGGAGGGAAACCCCTGCTACACGATCCCGGCCGGCGAGCACCCCTCCGACGTCACCACCGGATCCCCGGCCTGGAGCCGGCTCGCCAGGCTGACCCGGGAACTGTGCACCGGCGTGCAGCACAATGAATCGCTGGTGGTGCTCAAGACCCCGCCGGGAGCAGCGCAGTACTTCGGATCGGCCATCGACCGGGCCGGCTCGGCCGTCATCCTGGGCACCATCGCCGGAGACGACACCATCGCGCTGATCTGCAGCCAGGAGGTCAGCGGCCACGAACTGGCCGAGGCGTTCTGCGAGATGGCCGAGACCGGGCTGCCGGCTGCGCTGCTGGCGCGGGGCTGATATCACCAGGTCGTGGTCACGACCGGCCGGTAGGGTGTCCTGGGCAGACACCTTGAAGACCCTCAGAGGAGAAAGTGCTGTGGACAGCGTCCTGGATGAACTCGAGTGGCGCGGCCTGATGGCCGGCTCGACCGATCGCGAGGCCCTCGAGGCCCATCTTGATCAGGGGCCGGTCACCTTCTATGTGGGCTTCGACCCGACTGCCTCCAGCCTCCACATCGGACACCTGGTCCAGCTGATGCTGGTCCGTGCGCTCCAGGAACGCGGCCACCACCCGTTGCTGCTGGTGGGCGGGGCGACCGGGCTGATCGGCGACCCCAAGATGACCGGCGAGCGGAAGATGAACGACGCCGAGTTGGTGGCCGGGTGGGTGGACTCCATCAAGTCACAGGTGAGCAAGTACGTGGATCTGGACGGGCCCAATCCCGCCCGGCTGGTCAACAACTACGACTGGACCAGCCAGTACTCGGCGCTGAACTTCCTCAGGGAGGTCGGCAAGTACTTCTCGGTGAACCGGATGCTGGCTCGAGATGTCGTCGCGCGGCGCCTGGAGTCGGGAATCTCCTACACCGAGTTCAGCTACGTCCTGTTGCAGTCCCTGGACTTCGCCGAACTGCACCGCCGGTACGGCTGCACCCTGCAGACCGGTGCCCAGGACCAGTGGGGGAACATCACCGCCGGGGCCGATTACATCCGCCGTAGCACCGGTGACGTCGTCCACGGTCTGGTGACGCCGTTGCTCACCAAGGCTGACGGCACCAAGTACGGCAAGACGGAGTCGGGAACGGTGTGGATCGATCCGGATCGCACCAGTGCCTACGCCTTCCACCAGTTCTTCCTGAACGCCGAGGACGCCAAGGTCATCGACTACCTGAAGGTCTTCAGCCCGCGCTCCCACGAGGAGATCGATGAGCTGGCCAGGCTCACCGCCGAGGAGCCCTGGCGTCGCGCCGCCCAGCATGCCCTGGCCGATGACATCACCGATCTGGTGCATGGAGTCGATCAGCGCAAGGCGGCCGAAGCAGCCGGAAAGGCACTGTTCGGGCGCGGCGACCTGGCCGAACTCGATCAACGGACCGTGCGGGCGCTGGCCGCCGAGCTCGGGGCCGTTGCACTGCCGGCAGGGGAGATGCCCACCATCCCGGAGGCCCTGTCAGCCTCCGGTGTGGTCGAATCAAGATCTGCCGGGCGTCGCGCGGTCGCCGAGGGCGGCGCCTACCTCAACAACGTCAAGATCACCGACCCCGAGCAGCGCCTGGCGCCCCAGGACTTCCTGCACGGAGAGGTCGCTCTGTTGCGCCGTGGCAAGAAGACCGTCGGAGCGCTCACGCTGGCCTGAGCCGACCGAGGCCGAGACGGATCCTGACCGGGCCGGAGACTTGCCGGCCCCGTGACAGGTGTGTAGAGTAGGCCGAGCCCTGTGGGGCTGGAGGGAAGGGACCGATGGTCCTGGAAGCCCGGTTCCGAGGGAGCGTCCGAGGTGACATCGGATGGATTTGATACGGAAGATCGTTACTGCTAAAGTCGAGCGGGTCGCTGGAACAGCGGACCGAATGTGAGAATGCAGCTCTCAAGCCAATGAGAGGTGTTGTTGATCAGTTCGGTGATCTTGATAGAGCGACAGAATTACGAGGTTCTTCCGGCCGGTTTGACCGGTCGGTGAGAATCAAGTAATGTAGAGCAAGTGCTCCAAGCCGGGGTGTGAGTCCTGGTGCGGGTCGTGTGTGATGTTTGAGAACTCAACAGTGTGTCTATTTTTTGGTCAATAATTTTGTTGGTTGATGCACAACTTGGTTGTGTGTCGGATTTATTGATTCCTTTGATTGATTTCGATTGATCATCTGATGGAAGTCAGTTGGTTTGTTGGGGTTTGTTTTGGATTCTTTGATGTGGTTGCCTGTGCTGCTGCCTGTTGTTGTGGGTGGTGGTTGGTGATATTTTTTCATTGGAGAGTTTGATCCTGGCTCAGGACGAACGCTGGCGGCGTGCTTAACACATGCAAGTCGAA
>NZ_AUHZ01000030.1 GCF_000423445.1 Acidipropionibacterium thoenii DSM 20276
CTACCAGAAGATCGTGGCCGCCTACCGCGATCCCGACCCCAAGGCCGGGCGAGCCCAGCTGGCCCACGTCATCGAGGTCATCAGCCGCGGCGTTCCCGCCGCCCTCGCTGAGATCATCACCCTGGGGCGCACCCTCAAGCGGCGCGCCACAGACGTCCTGGCCTACTTCGAGCGCCCCCACACCTCCAACGGCCCGACAGAAGCCCTCAATGGCCGACTGGAACACCTGCGCGGCTCAGCCTTGGGCTTCCGAAACCTGACGAACTACATTGCCCGCAGTCTCCTCGAGGCCGGAGGATTCAGACCCCAACTACACCCTCAATCGTGAAGAGCCCCTTTGTTGGGGTTGGATTCTTGACAGAGCGGGAGACGAACTTCGAATCCTGCTGCGACTGGGGTTGTGTCGTGTCAGGGGATTTCCGCATTGAGCGCCATCGGATGTGGTGACATGGGTGCAGGTGGCCGGTCCGATCAGCCCGACAGGGCCTCGATGACTCGTATCCGGTCAGTGCCGGGCCGAGGGCTCCAGGAGCGCGTTGACCGTCCCTGCCTCAACTGCGAAATGCTCGGGTCAGCGACGACAGCATCGACACCGGGACATGAAACAGGCCGACATCGACATCACGGCGACGCGATCAACGTGTGCCATGAATGCGGTGCGCCCGGTATTCACCAGATGTCCCTTCGAGTCGAAACAACCGTCCGGCATCAGGACTCGAAACGCCCTGGAACGCTGCCGTTCAGTTCCGATGACTAGATAACCACAGCCCCCCGCGGTTGCCAAGTACCGCCCTGAAATCTTCCAAATATCGAGATGAAATATCAGACTGTGAGATACCGTGGCGCAACCACAGTCCCCGGGCCGCCGGCCCGCCGTCATCAGGTCAGCCGGGCGCCGATCTCGGCCAGCAGTGCCGCCACCCCGGCCGGCCCGTCGCACAGCACGTCCGCGGTCTGGGCCACCTGAGGCTGTTCAGCCGAGTAGGACACCACCCGGGCCCCGCACCGACCACCTGCTATCCATCGCTGCACGACGCCCATCGCAGGCAGGTCTCCCAGATCGTCCCCGCACATCACCAGGACCCGGGGGTGGTGCTGGGCCACCAGTCGGTTGAGGGCGTCGGCCTTGCTGGTCTGGAAGGCCTTGAGCTCCACCACCTCGCGGCCCTCCTCCACGGTGAGCGCCAGGTCCTCCCCCAGCCGGCGGGCCACCGGGGCCAGCACCTGCCAGGCGGCTGCGCGATCCCTCGCCCTCCGGGTGTGCAGCGCCACCGAGCTGGACTTGTCCTCCACCATCGCCCCGGCCAGCTCCGGATTCTCCTCGATGGCGCGGTCGACGGCGTCCTGCAGATCCCGGCGAGCCCGCTCGACCACGGCGGGGGGCTCGGGAACCTGGAGCCGGCCGCTGGCGGGGTCGAAGCACTCATCGCCGTAGAGCCCCAACAGCACCAGGTGCTCGAGTCCTGGCCGGTGCGCCCGGAGCATCTCGGCGGCCCGGGCCACCGGGCGCCCGGTGATCACCGCCAGCGATCCCAGCCGGCCATCCAGCACCGCCAGCGACTCGCGGCCCTGATCCGGAACAGCCGCCTGTGCCGGGTCCTCGACGATCGGAGCCAGGGTGCCGTCGACATCGGTGGCCAACAGGGTGCCCTGCGGGTCGGCGGCGATCGCGTCGAGCAGGTTCTCTCCGGCGGCACTGACCGCGACCCAGCCACCATCGGGAATGACGGGTCGGCAGTCGTGAGCCGCATCGCTCCTGGCCTCATTCATCTGTCCATCCTCACACACCCCGCCAGCGACCGTCGGTCGGCACCGGCGGATCGGGCGGCTCAGGAGGCGGGCATTGGTACGGTGCTGGTGTACGGGGCCCGGAGCCCAGCAGATCCCTGAGAGGCTGACATGTCTGAATCCGTCCAGGAGAAGGCGAGTTTCATCGTCGTCGCCAACCGACTGCCTGTGGATCGGGTCAGCGGAGACGACGACCAGGTGTCCTGGCGCACCTCCCCCGGCGGCCTGGTGACCGCCCTGGAACCCGTGATGCAGTCGCGCGGCGGGGCATGGATCGGCTGGCATGGAGCCCCCGACGAGCAGGTCGAGCCCTTCCACCACCAGGGATACGACATCATCCCGGTGCCGCTGTCGAGCCAGGACGTCGAGCAGTTCTATGAGGGCTTCTCCAATGCCACGCTGTGGCCGCTGTTCCACGACTGCATCGCCGAGCCGGTCTTCCACCGAGAGTGGTGGGACTGTTTCCGCAAGGTCAACCGGCGGTTCGCCCAGGCCGTCGCCGAACGCGCCGACAACGGTGCCACCGTCTGGGTGCAGGACTACCAGCTGATGCTGGTGCCGCAGTACCTGCGTGAGCTGCGGCCCGACCTGAGGATCGGGTTCTTCCTTCACATCCCCTTCCCGCCACCGGAGCTGTTCTCCCGGCTGCCGTGGCGAAGCGAGATCATCGAGGGGGTGCTCGGCTCCGACCTCCTCGGCTTCCAGTTCCCCGGTTGCGTCTCCAACTTCATCCGGGTGGCGCGGCGGCTGCCCGATGTCGAGGGCGCCCGAGGGCGCGTCCACCTGCCAGATGGCCGGATGGTCTCCATCAAGGCCTTCCCGATCTCCATCGACGCCGTCGGGATGCGGGATCTGGCCAACTCGCCCGAGGTGCGGGCCGAGGCCGAGAAGCTGCGCCATGAACTCGGGGACCCACAGACCATCCTCTTCGGGGTGGACCGGCTGGACTACTCCAAGGGTCTGCGCGGCCGGGTCCGCGCCATCGGAGAGCTCTTCGACAGCCACCAGTTGGATCCCGAGACGACGGTCTTCCTGCAACTGGCGACGCCCTCTCGCGAACGCGTGGAGGAGTACCGGGCACTGCGCGGCGACATCGACCTGATGGTCGGGCGGATCAACTCGGAGAGCGACTCGTTGGCGCGCAGCCCAATCGCCTACCGCTACACCTCCGTCCCCCGCGAGACCCTCGCGGCGATGTACCAGATCGCCGATCTGATGATCGTCACCCCGCTGCGCGATGGCATGAACCTGGTCGCCAAGGAGTACCTGGCCTGCCGGTCCCGCAATGATTCGGCGCTGGTGCTCTCCGAGTTCGCGGGGGCCGCTCTGGAGCTCAAGCAGGCCTACATGGTCAATCCCTACGACATCGACGGAATGAAGGCCACCATCCTCAAGGCCCTCAACGACCCCCCGCGGGTGAAGGCCCGCAAGATGCGGGCGATGCGCAAGCAGGTCTTCGAGCACGACATCGACCTGTGGGCCGACTCCTTCCTCACTGAGCTCGAGAGCGACTGACCGGCCGGTCCTCGATGACGGTGCCATCGGGGCTGGCGCTCAACTGCCAGACCCGATCCACTCTCAGACGTCCGGCCAGGGTGTTGTCGTGGCTGATGATCATCAGCGCACCCCGGTAGCCGTCCAGGGCCTCGACCAGATGGTCGGTGGAGGAGATGTCCAGATTGTTGGTGGGTTCGTCCAGGATCAGCAGCTGGGGGGCAGGCTCGGCGAACAGCATGCGCGCCAGCGCGACCCTGAAGCGCTCCCCTCCTGACAGCACCCCGGTCGGCCGGCCGGCCATCGTGGCACCGACCAGCATCCGGGCCAGCAGTGCCCTCGCCTGGTTCGGTGTGGCACCGGGGCAGGCATCACGGACCGCATCCAGCGGCGTCGCGAAGGAGTCCAGATCGTCGCGCTGGCCGATCATGCCGACCGGCACCTGCGGCGTCCGCACCGCGTTCAGCGGCTCGGCGAACAGTGCGAGGGCCCGGGACTCCAGCTGCGCATCCGCACCCTCTGAACGGTCGCCCAGGGCGATCTGGACCAGTGTCGACTTGCCGACCCCATTGGGCCCAGCGATCCTGATCCGCTCAGGTCCGTCCATCCGCAGGCTGTGGCCCCCCGACATCAGCTCCAGGACCTGCCGGGTCTCCGGCAGGCCGGTGCTGGGCAGGTCGACGCGGATCCGATCGGGAAGCCGGGCTGCAGCATCGGCCCGATCCCGTACCGCAGCGGCCTCGGAGGCCTGCTTCTCCCGGCGCTGGGCGCCCGAGGCGGCGCTCTTCTGGGAGCGGTTGACGAAGTAGTGCTCGGCACCCTTGCCCATCCCGGACCTCGCGGCGTCACTCCTACCGACCCGGTCGCGTTGAGCCAGGTGCTGCTGGTCGGCAGCGGCCTGCCTCCGGATCCGCCGCAGCTGGGCATCGGCCTCGCGCAGTCTCTGACCGGCCACCTGCTGCTCGGCCTGCCGCTGGAGTTGGTAGTCCGAGAGGGTACCGGTGAAGGTCCGGGTTCCGGTCGGGCTGGTCGGGTCGAGCTCGATGATGGTGTCGGCGTGTTCCAGCAGCTCCCTGTCGTGGGAGACCACCAGGACCGATCCGGGCCAGTCATCAAGCTGGTCGTAGAGTCGGCAGCGCGATCCGGCGTCCAGGTTGTTGGTCGGTTCGTCCAGCAGGGTGACGCCGGCGCCCGCCTGACCTCTACCGGCCGGCACCGGGCCGACCAGGCCCAGCCCGGCGATCGCGACCATCGTGGCCTCCCCGCCCGACAGGCTGGTGACCGGACGGTCCAGCAGGGACTCCTCGGACCCCAGCCCCAGGCTCGACAGCTCGGCGAGGGCACGGGGCTCGATGTCCCAGTTGTCACCGATGGCCGTGAAATCGGCGGGGTCCACCGAGCCGGCCTCCACGGCCCGCAGCGCGGTGCGCACGGTGCTGATACCGAGCAGGTCGGCGACCGTCAGATCGGCGCGACGCGCCACGTCCTGGCTGAGCATCGCAATGCTCCCGGTGACCGAGACGTGGCCCGAGGTCGGTTCCAGATCACCGGCGATGAGGCGCAGCAGAGTGGTCTTACCGGTGCCGTTGTCGCCGATCAGGCCGGTTCTTCCGACCGGCACGGTGCAGCTCAGGTCGGTGAGGACGGGTGTTCCGTCCGGCCAGGTGAAGGTGAGGTGGTCGACGACGACCGATGGATGTGAAGACATGAGGATCCTGGGTGCTCGGGTGTGCGGGGCCGTACGGCAGCCGCCGGAGCGGGTGCCATTCCTCAGATCTTCAACGGATTCTCCTGGTCGGGATGAGTGGCAGCTCACCGGGTAATATTCCGGTAACCCTGCACACCGTGCCCCGACACCTTACACCAACGACACGAAACGGCCACCAGGAGCTGCCATGAGCACCGAGTCCGAAGTCACCGTCGTCCACCGCCCCGATCTGCATCGCTGGGAGGCGTTGCTGGACGGGCAGGTCGTCGGACATGCCGACTACCAGCTGTCCGACGGCCTGGCCACCTTCACCCACACGGTGGTCGAGCCGGCCCAGGAGGGCCGCGGCATCGCCTCCCGACTGGCCCGGTCGGCCCTTGACCAGGTCCGCCAGGAGGGCAGCCGCAAGGTGCGGCCCGAGTGCAGCTACATCGCCGGATGGATCGATCACCACCCGGACTACCGCGACCTGCTCGAGCACTAGAACTGCCGACGTGTGACGGGTGTGGACAACTTTTTGAGTGTCCACAGATCTGCGCTCATCACTCGACGTGGCGCACCGGGGCCGCTCACGCTTCCTGCATGGACTACGCCGAGTACATCAATCTGGGTGGATCTGACCGCCTCACTGCGAACCAGGAGCGCGACCTGTTCCTGGCCATGGAGGCCGGCCTGGTGGCCGGTGCGGTACGTGACGGTCGGCTGAGATGCCGGACCGACGCGGTGAGCCATGAGCTCGAATTCATCGCCGCCGAGGGACACCGGGCCAAGGAGAGGCTGTGGCAGGCGAACCTCCCACTGGCACTGAAGTTGGCCCGCGCGATGGGACGCGACCGCAGCGACATCGTCGAGGACCTGGTGCAGGCCGCCTGCATCGGACTCGCCGAGGCCATGATGCGTTTCGACCTGCGGCGAGGACTGAGATTCTCCACCTTCGCCTGGCCGTCGATCCGCAGAAGGATCGCCGAGGAGGCGATGCGCCGCGACTCCTCGCGGCCGGTCTGGCGGCGGCGCACCGAACGGATCGTGGCCCTCAAGGAGCAGGCACTGACAGCCGAGCTCGGTCGGCAGGCCGAGGACACCGAGATCGCCGCCGCACTTGATGTCGAGGTGGCATGGGTGCGGGCACGACGACAGTGCGGCTCCGACGTCGCGATCGGCGAAATGTGGGTACTGGAAGGGCTGCTGCCCGCCGAACCGGGCACCGCGGTGGACGCCGACTGGCTCGCCGAGGCCCGGTGCCTGCTGCCTGAGCTGCAGCGCCGCATCCTCGACTCCCACTACGGCTTCAACGGGCAGGTGGTGCCACGCGAGGAGCTGGCAGTCCAGCTGGGGATCAGCGCCCGGGCGGTGCGCAGGATGGAGAGGAGTGCGTTGGACTGGTTGCGCGCCTGGGCCGCCCGCTCACTGGAAGATGGTGACCGGCGGGAGGCGGTCAGCAGGAAGTCGGCCTGAGCGGCGAGAATGATCCCATGGCTCAATTGTGGCGGCGCCTTCTTGGCGCCATCGGCGCGACCTCAAGCTCTCATCCTGATCCCCAGGTGCTGACCGGGGTGTCGGCGGTGACCGGGGTCCCGGAGCCGCATGTGCTGGCCTGGGGCACCGGCCGCCACGACGGCCGGCCGGTGACGGCGGTGGCCGTCGACGAGGGCCTGGCGCTGGTCGGCGCCGACGGCGAGGCGGCCGCGGTGGCCTGGCATGAGGTGGTCCGTGGCGGCTGGCGGGAGAGCGCCTCGGCGCTGTGGTGGACCTTCCTCGACGAGCACAGTGACGAGGTCGAACTGGACCGGCCGGGAGATCTCCCGGAGGTCTTCAACGACCGCGTGACAGCCTCGATCGTGGTGCGTGAACCGGTCCCGACCGCCGGCGGCACCGTGGTCATCGCGGGACGGCGTCGTCTGGGCAGCCTGGCCGGCCAGGACATCCTGTGGACGGCGATCGCCGGCGAGGGCGCCGACCTCTCCGATCCGGACACCGAACGCCGGGTCCTGGAGCGCACGGCCGAGTTGCGCAAGGAGTGGCGCTGACAGCGGCAGCGTCGCGGGCCCGCTCAACGGACTGTCGTTTTGCCTGCCGGTGTGCCGACTGCTAAAGTCTGTTCTCGCGTCAAGGCGCTGATCCCCTGTAGCTCAATTGGCAGAGCATCTGACTGTTAATCAGAGGGTTACTGGTTCGAGTCCAGTCGGGGGAGCCAGACCGGGTCGAAAGACCCTGGTCAGCTCACCATTCAGTGAGCTCCACCGGAATCCCGGGAGCGACGCCAGCTACCAGCAGCGGAACTGCCTCTGGGCGGTTCAGACCTCCAGTGCTCCCGAGCCACTGGCGATGAGTTCCTTGCGCAGCGCCTCCAGTTCCACCAGGTCGGTGAACATCGCATTGTAGGCGGGCCGGTCGGTGGTCGGATTGGTACGTTGCAGGCGCGACTTCAGCTCGGCGATGTCGTCGGTGACCGACAGCAGTCTCACCCGGTCGGCATAGGCGGCGGCATAGCGGGAGTCCGGTTCGGAGGTCAGCACCGGCTCCACCAGCAGCGCCACCTCCAGCTGTTTGATGACCGGATCCGCGGTGGCCTCGACGAGAGCCTGGGCCCAGCCCTGCTCGCCGACCGACACCTGGGACACCGCCTCGAAGACCGCCCGATAGGCGGGGTGGCGGAAGTCGGCGGGTTCGACCAGGTTCCACCCGGCGTCGAACAGCTGGGGATACTGCAGGACCAGCTTGAGGAACCCGCGTTCGGCCGCCAGACGCCGGTCGGAAGGATCGGGCCAGGGCATCGAGGAGGTCGGTGCGGGGGCCGCGGGAGCAGGATCCGGGACCACGCTCAGTCGCGGCCGCTGATCCCTGGCAGGGGCAGGGTTGCGCCGGGCCCTGGCGACCTCCCTGCGGACCTCGTCGACATCCATCCCGACCATCTGGGAGAGCTCGCGAAGGTAGCCGTCCACCAGGGAGTTGTCGCGGATGCTGGAGACCAGCGGTGCTGCAGCCCGCACTGCGGCGATCCGGCCGTCGGCACGGTCCAGGTCGAAACGGTGGACGACATTGTCCATCACGTAGCGGTACAGCGGGATCCGGCTGGCGACCAGGTCACGGACCGCCGCAGGTCCCTGCTTGATCCGCAGGTCGCAGGGGTCCAGCCCATTCGGCTCGACGGCGACATAGGTCTGGGAGACGAACTCGCTGTCGCCCTGGTAGACCTTCAGGGCCGCCTTCTGGCCCGCGGCATCACCGTCGAAGGTGAACACGATCTCCCCCGAGAGGGCCCCGTTGTTTCCGATCAGACGTTGCAGCAGGCGGGCGTGATCGGTACCGAAGGCGGTGCCGCAGGCGGCCACCGCGGTGTCCACCCCCGACAGATGGGCAGCCATCACGTCGGTGTAGCCCTCCATCACCACCGCCTGGCGTTTCTTGCCGATGTTGGAGCGCGACAGGTCCAGCCCGTAGAGCACATGGGACTTCTTGTAGACCACCGTCTCCGGGGTGTTGATGTACTTGGCAGGCAGCCGGTCGTCGTCGTAGACCCGGCGTCCGCCGAATCCCAGTACCGACTTGCCGGAGTCCTTGATCGGCCACAGCACCCGGCCCTGGAAGAAGTCCCAGCCCTTCTCCCGCACCAGCCCGGCACTGACCAGTGCCTTGGGGCTGAACCCCTTGGCCAGCAGATGGTCCCGCAGCTGATGGCCGCCACGGGGGGCGTAGCCGATGTGGAACATCTCGGCGGCCGCTCGGTCGAAGCCCCGGCCGGCGAGGAACTGCCGGGCGATCAGCCCCTCGCCGGTGACCATCTGCTGCTGGTAGTACTCGGCGGCGGCGTCATTGGCCTCCAGGATCTGCATCCGCAGGCCCGGTTCGATCCCCGGCCGGCCGTCCTCGATGATGCGCAGCTGGACCCCGACCTTGTCGGCCAGCCGCTGGACGGCCTCGACGAAGGTGAGGTTGTCGATCTTCTCCACGAAGCTGATGACATCGCCGCCCTCCCCGCAGCCGAAGCAGTAGAACAGACCCCGTGAGGGGGTCACCTGGAAACTGGGGGTCCGCTCGTCATGGAAGGGGCACAGGCCCTTCAGGGAGCCGCCGCCGGCATTGCGCAGCTGGACGTACTCCCCCACCACCTCATCGATCCTGGCCCGCTCGCGGACCAGCGCGATGTCCTCATCGTTGATCCGCCCTGCCATGGGTCCCCATCCTAGTGCGGCGGGCCCGCCCCCGGTGGCCATCGATCCGAGCCACCGGGCCCCGATCAGAACCCGCGCCCCAGTCCGCGGGGCAGCCTGGCGCGGTCCCATCCGAGCAACTGTTCGGCGCAGCTGAAGGCGAACTGGTCGGTCATCCCCGCCACATAGGCAACCACCTGGTGCACCCGGTCGGCACTGGTGGACAGGAACTCCTGGGGGACCAGTTCCAGATGTTCCAGGTAGTAGTCGACGAGTCCTCTCAGCACCTCGATGACCGCTGCGCTCTGGGCCCGGGACTCCGGTCGGGTGTAGATCCGCTCGTAGTTGAACTGGCGCATCCCCGCCAGTGCCTGGCCGGCCTCGGCCCCCATCGCCACCTGCCCGGTGGCGCAACTGGTGTCGATCACCGAGTTGATGAGGGTCGACAGTTGACTGCGCCGGGAGTCGCCGACGACCTCTCGCACCTGCGCGGACAGTTCGGCGATGGTGACGATGCCGGCCCGTTGGGCGTCCTCCAGGTCATGGGCGCAGTAGGCGATCCGGTCGGCGAAGGAGACGATCTCCCCCTCCACCGTCCTCGGCGCCGGGCGCGACCAGGAGTGGTTGCGGATGGCGTCGAGGGTCTCGGCGCACAGGTTGAGGGAGACCAGGGCGACGTCGGCCCCCCAGACAGCGTGGTCGAAGCCCTCGGGCAGGAAGGCGTCGAAAGCCTCCTCCGAGGCATGTCCGCCGGGGCCGTGGCCGCAGTCGTGGCCCAGCGCCATGGCGTCGGCCAGGGTGACATTGGCACCGATCCCAGCGGCGATGGAGCGGGCCACCTGAGCCACCTCCAGGGCGTGGGTGAGCCGGGTGCGCTGGTGGTCGGTGGGGTGGACGACGACCTGGGTCTTGCCGGCAAGCCTGCGAAAGGCTGTGGAGTGGACGATCCGGTCGCGGTCCCGCTCGAAGCAGGTGCGCCGGGGGTCGGGAGCCTCGGGGATCGCCCGATTACCGGCACCATGGGCCAGCGTGGCCCCTGGCCGCAGGGTGCTGGCCTCGCGGTCCTCGCGAACCTGCCGGTCGACCACCGGGCCAGCCTCGAGGCGGGCCCCGGAATCGGTGTGACAACGGATGACGCCACCATCGGAGGGGTGCCCGGACATGGTGCTCGCCCAGGCGCGGGCCCGGTAAGACGGTTCAGCCATGCCCCCAGCATGCCAAAGTCCCGCTGCGGCCTCACGGGCCCATCGACTCAGCTTCGACCCCGGCTTGACCGACAGCCCGAGGTGTCGGGGCCCAGCCGCTAGGTGTACTTCCCCGTGACGTTGTGAACGCGGGCTGAGGGGGTCTGGCCGCCGATCCCGGTGTGGGGTCTGTGGTGATTGTAGTGATGGAGCCAGGTCTCGTAGGCTGCGGCGCGCTCGGCTTCGCTGGCGTAGGGCTTCGCGTAGGCCCACTCGACGGCGAGGGTGCGGTTGAACCGCTCGACCTTGCCGTTGGTCTGCGGCCGGTATGGCCGGGTCCACTTGTGCTTCACATGGTCGCCGAGCGCGTCAGCGAAGGCGCCTGACCGGTAGCAGGAACCGTTGTC
>NZ_AUHZ01000031.1 GCF_000423445.1 Acidipropionibacterium thoenii DSM 20276
ACCACCGTGTCCCGCAACACACCATGCTGGCCGCAGCGGTGGCACCAGTCGTCCGGCTCGACAACCTGACAAGCGATCACCGCCCGTCCAGGCTCGAGTCGTTGACCAACCGCAACCAGGCCCAGCTCGTCGAGCCGGCAGAAGGTGGTCAGGTCAGGGGTCGCGAAGGTAGCGTCAGGCACGTCGAGGTCTTCCCGATGGGTTGGTGTGAGAACCCCCATCCTCGGAAGACCTCGACCCCTACCCGGTGACCGACACGCCAGCCACCATCACACCCCCACTACACCGTGGATTGTGATGAGCCAGAATAGCGGCTTTTGGCCGATTTGGGTTAGTCTGTTGACAGGCGGGCTCGAGTCAGATTATGTTCAGTTCCAGTCAGTAATGACCCATACAGGGGGGAGACAACATGAAATTCTGATTCGTGGCGGGCGCAGGGTTAACACAGTCATGTCTCTTTCAATGCGGTCCACAAGGAGAATGCCAAGGGGTTCGACCACTTATCACTGGGGCTGAGCACCCGACACGCCCGCAATGGACGACATGGGGTTGACTTGATCTAACTGGGGTGAGGACATGGTGACTACGCACGTTCTGTACACGTCGTCGCGCCCTGATCCTCTCGAATCGACGTCACGTCCGACGCTCTCACCAATAACTGGGGCAACCCTCGTATCGATGCTCATCGCGACCGGGATATATGCCATGTACTCGCTGATCAGATATGACCAGTTCCGCACAGGCGGCTACGATCTGGGGATCTTTGATCAGGCCGTGCGGCACTACGCACACCTGAAATCACCCTTCTCTCCGATCAAGGGGTATCAATACAATCTGCTCGGTGACCATTTTCATCCGCTACTGATTGTCTTTGCCCCGTTCTACTGGCTTTGGGATGACCCCAGAGTCCTGCTAGTGGGCCAAGCAGTCGCAGTGGCGGCCTGCATCCCTGTCCTGGTGAGGATGTGTGACCGGCGAATGGGACCGGTCCTGTCTCGTCTCATCGTGCTCGTGGTCATGGTGTCGTGGCCCCTGCAAGGACTCATCGACTTCGACTTCCACGAGATCTGCCTGGCGATGCCCCTGCTGTGCCTGGCCTTCGATGCTCTGGATCGACGGAGCTCCGTCGCCTTCGTCGCATGGTCGATCCTTCTCATCGGGGTGAGGGAGGACATGGGGCTGGTCGTCACGATGCTGGGGATCATCTGGATCGTGCAACCCCACCGAGACCACACTCCGGCCATCGAGACCCGTCGACGCCCCGCGGTGGGCATTGCGATGATCCTGACAGGAGCGATCTCCTTCATGCTGGTCGTCGGCGTCCTGATCCCCCATTTCTCGGGCGGTGGGAGCTACGGCTACTGGGACTACCCCGATCTCGGAACGGGACCCTCGGCCATGATTCAATCGATTCTCACCCATCCCGGAGGCGCATTCCACCTCGTGGTGGACAACGCCACCAAGCGCCAGACCATCGGCTGGCTGACACTTCCGTTTCTCTGCCTCTTTCTTCTCTCACCGAGATGGATCGCAGCCACACCGCTCATCATCGAACGATTCTGGTCCTCACGACAGCTCTTGTGGGAGCCCCGCTTTCACTACAACGCTCCCATCTTCCTGATCCTGTTCATCGCCGCAGTCGACGCACTCAGCTCCAGGCCTCTGCGCCGATGGCGGACTCCCCTGTCCTGGGCGATGCTCGCCGCGCTTGCCATCACGATCCCCGTGGTCCACACGGCGAACCCCCTCGCCGAACCGTTCGCACAACTCCCGGGCCAGATCATCGCCCACAGCTCGCCATCCGTCCAGACCTCCCGACAGGCACTGGCACTCATCCCGGCCAACACATGCGTGACCGCCGACGACAGACTCGTCACACACCTCACCAGATCCAACCGTGTCACCGTCCCCGGAACGACAGGCCCAGAACCCACATACATCCTCCTCGACATGTCACAGTCAGACACCGGAGGAGGACTCAGTGAACCCCACACAGCGCTGAGGACGGCGATTGCCTCCGGCTACCACGTGATCTTCGACAAGGACGCGATCCTCGTCCTCCGAGGACAACACACTCGCCCTGATCCGGCACGATGCGGCCCCACTGCACCATGACCCCCACGGCAGTCCACTGCGAGGTCTGTCTCAGCTGCTCTCGAGATTCTGGTCTGTGCGGATCCACTGACCGAGGTGGTTCCCGACTCAGTCCCGCCGTGCCACGGACTCCGTCCCAACAGTGACCCCTGTGCCGCCAATCATCCCGGCCGGCGGGTCCACATGGGTCACCACAGCCTGACCATCGTCCTGAGGGCATAGCAGGTGACTCGGTTCGGACCATCGCTGATGAGTCGGATCGTCATGGCAGACCTCAACCTTGCGCGTCCGGCAGCATGAGTAGTAGTCCAGTCGCCTAGGGCCCCGGGGCGGTTGTCCTGGTCCGACCCGGTCTCACCAGGGCGAGTGCGCGGTGTAGCTCTCGGGGTCGTACCAGGCCCGCAGGATGAGCTCGATCCGCTCAGACATCTCGGTCGAGGCCTCCAGCCGGATGGGCGTCCCGGTGGTCGGATGGTAGGCGGTCGCGGCATAGAACCGGATGCCCCTGCCGGTGATCCAGCGGTCCAGCCGGCCGATGATCTGGTCGCCGGCCAGGACCTTCCATGACGCCTTCGACCCCCTGGCGCGCACCGTCATCACCGACATGTGCTCCAGGTGCACACTCTCGGGCAGCGCCACCGTCTCCTCGTCGTCGAACAGCATCACCATGTTGACCAGTCCTCGCCTCACCTTGTCCCTGGGGCACGAACACTAGATGCGGGCACTGACAGGTTCGGTGCGGATGCCTCTCCCCCGGCGGGGCCAGGGGCTCGTCAGGAGCCGGTGATGCCCGATGCCGCCGACCTCACCGGTAGCCGATGACGTCGTGGCTGACCGCCGCGATCGTGTCCGCATCGATGTCGGCGGCCGGCAGTGGTTGTGACAGCTTGGTTTGGCCCCGTTGTGACGGCCTGAATCGGCCCCACGTGCAGCCTGCCGGGGTGTTGACGGTCTGAATTGGCCCCGCCCCTCCACGCTGGTCCCCATCCACTGGTGTGAGGCGAGGAGGCCGAGATGGGGTCACGAGTGCAACTGTTTGCCGACATCCGCCACGACGCGCGAGTCGATGGCCTGTCCATCCGCGAACTCGCGCGCAAGCACGGGGTGCACCGCCGCACCATTCGCCAGGCCCTCGCGGCAGCCGAACCCCCGCCCCGCAAGACCCCGGTACGGTCCGCACCACGTCTGGACCCGTACGAGCCGGCGATCGACCAGATGCTGCTCTACGACCTGACCGCCCCGCGCAAGCAGCGCCACACCGCCACGAGGATCCTGGCCAGGTTGCGTGACGAGCACGGTGCCACGGACCTGTCCTACTCGACGGTGCGGGACTATGTCAGGACCCGGCGGGCGCAGATCGAGCTGGAGGCCGGGCGGCGGGTGGAGGCGATGGTGCCGCAGGACCACGCCCCCGGCGCGGAGGCCGAGGTCGACTTCGGCGAGGTGTATGTGATCCTCGACGGCGTCAAGACCAAGTGCCACATGTTCGTCTACCGCCTGTCGCACTCGGGCAAGGCGATCCACCGCGTCTACCCGACCGGAGGGCAGGAAGCCTTCCTCGAGGGCCACATCGAGGCCTTCCACGCCCTGGGCGGCATCCCGACCCGCCACATCCGCTACGACAACCTCACGTCCGCGGTCGTGCAGGTAATCCATGGCGGTGACCGGCTCCGCGAGGAGAACGAACGCTGGGTTCTGTTCAAGTCCCACTACGGCTTCGACGCGTTCTACTGCCAGCCCGGCATCGACGGCGCCCATGAGAAGGGCGGTGTCGAGGGCGAGGTCGGCTGGTTCCGCCGCAACCACCTCACCCCGATGCCCGAGGTCGCCAGCCTGGACGAACTCAACGACCAGATCCGTGTCTGGGAAGTCGACGACAACACCCGCCGGATCGCCGGCCATGCGAACACGATCGGGCAGGACTACCGCGCCGAACTCGACCACCTGGCGCCGCTGCCGGCCGATGACTTCGACCCCGGCCTGATCCTCCACCCGCGCGTCGACCGCTCCGCCCTGATCACCGTGCGCATGGTCAAGTACTCCGTTCCGGCGCACCTGATCGGGCAGCGCGTCCGGGTCAGTCTGCGGGCCTCGTGCGTGGTCGTGTTCGAGGGCCGCACCGTGGTCGCCACCCATCCCCGCCTCGGCACGCGTGGGGTGACCCGGGTCGAGCTGGACCACTACCTCGAGGTTCTGCGCCACAAGCCCGGCGCGTTCCCCGGCTCGACCGCCCTGGCCCAAGCCAGAGCCGCGGGGGCGTTCACCGCCGCCCACGACGCGTTCTGGGCTGCCGCCCGCAAGACCAGCGGCGACGTCGCGGGCACCCAGGAGTTGATCGACGTGCTCCTGCTCCACCGCTCCCTGCCGGCCGAGGCGGTGATCGCCGGGATCACCAGCGCCCTGTCCGTCGGGGCCGTCTCGGCCGACGTCGTCGCCGTCGAGGCCCGACGCCACAGCGTCAGCCACACCGCGCCCGCGCCGCAGCGCGGCGGCACCGTGGTGAACCTGCCACCGCGCCGCCACACCGACTCGAACTCGCTGATCGCCGCGCTACCGGCCGACACCCGGCCCCTGCCCAGCGTCACCGCCTACGACGAGCTGTTGCGACGTCGCCAACCCGACCCCGCTTCGGCCACCGCCGAAGCCCATCACCACACTCCGACAGGAACCCCATGACCACCACCAACACCAGCAGCTCCCGTCCGGGCGGTCTTCGTCGTCGTCACGGCCTCACCGAACAAGCCGCCCAGGCCGCGATCGACCAGGCCTGCCGCCGCCTACGACTGCCCACCATCCGGTCCGTCGTCGATGAGGCGATCACCACCGCCACCAAGGAACAACTCACCTACCAGGGCTTCCTCGCCGAGCTGCTCCTGGCCGAGGTCGACGACCGTGACCGGCGCTCTACCCTGCGCCGTATCAAGAGCGCCGGATTCCCGCGCGAGAAGTGGCTGGCCGACTTCGACTTCACCGCGAACCCGAACATCAACCCCGCCACCATCAACGAGCTCGCCACCGGGGACTGGATCCGCCGCGGCGACCCGCTGTGCCTGATCGGGGACTCCGGCACCGGCAAGTCCCACCTGCTCATCGCACTCGGGACCGCCGCCGCCGAGCAGGGCTACCGCGTCCGCTACACCCTCGCCACCCGCCTGGTGAACGAGCTCGTCGAGGCCGCTGACGAGAAGCAACTCACCAAGACCATCAACCGCTACGGAAGAGTGGATCTCCTGGTCATTGACGAACTGGGATACATGGAGCTCGACCGGCGCGGGGCCGAGCTGTTGTTCCAGGTCCTCACCGAGCGGGAGGAGAAGAACGCCATCGCGATCGCCTCCAACCAGTCCTTCTCCGCCTGGACCGACACCTTCACCGATCCACGACTGTGCGCAGCGATCGTCGACCGCCTCACCTACAACGCCACCATCATCGAGACCGGCACCCACTCCTATCGCCTCGCCCACACGCGAGCTCGCCAGACTCTGTGACTCGACGGGTCATGGCGTGGCCATCGAGAGAAGTGCACGGCAGAGAGGCGGCCGAACCGAGTGCCGGTCGACTTCTGGTGGGTTTCTGTGCCACTGCGGGTACTGCACAGGTCCGGGGCATCGATGGTCCGGACGGGGGAGGTGGGTGACAGCCGGTGTTCGCGGTGGATCTTGATCATTTCTTCACACTGTCTTGCTCGTGCTCGACATGCCGCCTGGAGGCTTGGCGGCATGACGACGAATGAATCCTCATCCCTGGCTCGTGGGTCCCTCGCATTCCTGGGAATTGCCAGCGTGGCCGCGGTCGGGCTGGCCCTGGCCGTGCCCGACCTGACTGCTGGCTCGGGCATGGCTGGCATGGCGATGACCCACTACATGGAACTCCTCGCGGTGCGGCAACCGTGGAACCTGCTGTTGTTCATGGCCCTCCCGGTCATCCTGGCCGAGACCTTGGCGATCACGGAACTGGTCATGCTGCTGGGGCGCCGCAATGACCGGCCCGCAGCCCCGTGGGTGGCGAGGCTCAGTCGGGCTGCTGGCCTGCTCGCCGGTCCCGTGTGGGTCTTCATCGGGACGCACCTGATGGTCCACGCGGTGGTGCCCTTGACCATGAATGGGGGATGGCGCGGCCCGGCTGATGTCATCGCGGTCCTCAGCTACCTGGTCGGTGGCCTGCCCATGCTCGTGATCAGTCTCCTCGAGGCGGGGGTCCTGGGCCGCAGTAGTGAGAACCGTCTGCGGATGCACGTGGCGATGGTGGCGGCCTTCCTCGTGGTGGCCCACGTGGCGATGATCTTCGGGATGGTCGATCCGGCAGTCCTGGGAGGTGACACGTCGTCGAGCGTCATGACCCATGACATGGGTGGCATGTCCGGCATGAACCACGACATGGGCAGCATGAACCACAACATGTCCCCGTCCTCGCAACCGACGAGGTGACGCCTGCTGGGTCTCGTGGTGAGGTGGAGCCATGAGCGATGTGGCGCGCACTTCGGTGCTGGTGGTCGACGACGAACCGGTGCTGGCCGGCACGGTGAAGAACTACCTGGAACGGGCCGGCATGGCCGCAGACACCTGTGCAGACGGGAACGAGGCGGTGTCGCGGATCCGGGAGGAGCAGCCAGATGTCGTCATCCTCGACCTCGGCCTTCCGGGCCTCGACGGAGTGGAGGTCTGTCGCAAGGTGCGCACCTTCAGCGACTGCTACGTCCTGATGCTGACCGCGCGAGCTGACGAGGTGGACATGCTCATCGGGTTGTCCGTGGGCGCGGATGACTACCTCACCAAGCCCTTCAGCCCGCGCGAACTCGTCGCACGTGTCCAGGTGATGCTGCGTCGCCCGAGATCCACGGCTTCGGCATCCGTCGCCCGCAGGATCGGGGAACTGGTGGTGCATCCCGACTCGCGCGAGGCTTCCATGGATGGTGTGGCGGTGGACCTGACACGCACCGAGTTCGACCTGCTGAAGGCCCTGTCCGCGCATCCCGGACGTGTGTTGAGTCGGCGTCAGCTCACGGACATGGTCTGGGGCGAGGACTGGGTCGGCGACGACCATCTGGTCGATGTCCACGTGGCACACCTTCGCAAGAAGCTGGGTGAGGAGGCCGCCGATCCCCGCTACGTGCTGACTGTGCGGGGCGTGGGCTACCGGATGGGCCGAGGCTGATGGGAGGACGGCCATCAGAGCTGTGGCCCGGGTTGTCGTGGGGTCGACGGCTGGTGTGGACCCAGTTCGCCGTCCTGGTCACCATGAGCGTCACGCTGGTCCTGACCGCCCTGGAGATGGGCCCGCCGTTGTTCAAGAAGCACATGGCCGAGGCCGGGCACACCCAGCCCATGGTGCTGGACCATGCCGAGCGTGCCTTCCATGACGCCGGTGCGGCCTCCCTGGGATTGGGACTTGCCGCCGCGATGATGATCGCGGCGGTGACGTCATGGGTGCTGAACCGCAGCCTCATCCGAGGGCTGGATGCCCTGGCCGAGGGGGCTGAGAGGGTCGCGCACGGCAACTACGACGACCCCGTGCGCATGCCGCCACTGGGGCGCGAACTCGAATCCGTGGCCCATGAGTTCAACCGGATGGCGGCCCAGATCGCGGCCACGGAGGCCACCCGACGACGCATGTTGACCGATCTTGGCCATGAGCTGCGAACGCCCCTGTCCGTGACGCGGGTGACACTCGAGAGCCTCGAGGACGGAGTCGCCGTGTATGGGCCGGAGGTCCTTGAGGTCCTCCAACGCCAGAACGAGCGCATCACGGCGCTGGCGGCCGACATCTCCGAGGTCTCCAGGGCAGAGGAGGGGCGGATCCCCTTGGAACTACGGCTGACCCGCATCGATGACCTGGTGGAATCGGCGGTCACCTCGTGTGCGAAAGCCTGTGCCGAGGCAGGTATCCAGCTGGTGACCCGTGGCAACTGCCCCGTGGAGGTGGATGTCGACCCTGCACGCATCGGCCAGGTCCTGGACAACCTGCTGCGCAACGCCGTCCAGCACACGCCACGCGGGGGTGAGGTATGTGTGACGAGCTGGTCTGACACGGACTCGGTGTCCATCCAGGTCAGCGACACCGGCGCAGGCATACCCGCCGGTGAGGTGCCCCACGTCTTCGAACGCTTCTTCCACCAAGGATCACGCAGGGTCCGTGACGTCGACGGCGGAACCGGAGTCGGCCTGACCATCGCCAGGGCCGTCGCCCGGGCACATGGGGGCGACGTGCTGGCGGCCAGTCCGGGGGTGGGCTGCGGTGCGTCGTTCAGCCTGGTGCTGCCACGAAGTCTTGATCGAATCTCCACACTTCCCTGACCCGGTCACACTGCGGGGCGGGAAGAGTCGGGGGCATGAACACGATCACTCGCCGACAGGCCTTGCTCGCCGGCCTCGGCCTGGCATCCACCAGCGCCCTGGCTGCATGCGGCGCCAAGCAGCCCTCCCCGGCCAGCACCACCCCGGCCACATGGGCCATCCCGACCCAGACACCACTCGCCACCCCGGCCGGGGCGACGACCGTCACCCACACCCTGACCCCGCGCCCTGTCACCTTGGACCTGGGCGGTGTCCTGGCCAAGACCTGGGCCTACACCGACGAACTCGACGGGAACGTCCTGCGCGGCAAGGCGGGCGACCTGTTCCGGGTCACGGTCGACAACCAGCTCCCCACAGCCACCTCGGTGCACTGGCACGGCATTGCCCTGCGCAACGCCTCCGACGGTGTGCCTGGTGTCACTCAGGACCCCATCGCCGCCAAGAGTGCCTTCACCTACGAGTTCGTCGCACCCCATGCCGGAACCTACTTCTTCCATCCCCACAGCGGAGTCCAGATCGACCGGGGCCTGTACGCTCCCCTCGTGCTGGACGACCCACGCGATCCGGGCGACCACGACGCGGAATGGGTCCTGGTCCTGGATGACTGGACCGATGGGGTGGGCAAGTCACCGGATGCGATCTTCGCCGACTTCAAGGCCAACAGCGGCCCCCTGTCCCAAGGAATGAACCACGACATGGGAGGCATGGACCACGGCAGTTCCCCCTTGGGCGATGCCGGAGACGTGAGCTACCCGCACTACGTCGTCAACGGCCGGATCCCGGCCGCACCGCGCACCCTCACGGCACGCCCCGGAGACAAGATCCGGCTACGGCTGATCAACGCCGGAGCCGACACGATCTTCAAGGTCGGCCTGTCCGGGCACCGACTCACCATCACCCACGCCGACGGATTCGCCGTGCAGCCAGTCGAGGCGACGGCCATCTACCTCGCCATGGGAGAAAGGATCGACGCCACCGTCACCGTCGGCGACGGCGTCTTCGTGCTGCAGGCCGCCCCCGAGGGCAAGACCGGTACTCCCGCCCGCGCCATCGTCAAGACCGGCGCCGGCAGCATTCCGCCGGCCACCACCCGAATCCCCGAACTCGGAGGAAAGGCTGTCCTTGGCACCGCCCTGCGCGCCGCCGACGCAGCCAAGCTGCCCGACAAGGAACCGGAGCAGACCCTCGAGGTCCAGCTCAACGGCCAGATGAAGCCCTACGCCTGGGGCATCAACGGCAAGAAGTTCGGTGAGGACACACCCCTGTCGATCAGCCTGGGACAGCGGGTCCGGATGCGGATGACGAACATGACGATGATGGCCCACCCGATGCACATCCACGGCCACACCTGGTCCCTGCCGGGCAGCAACGGACTACGCAAGGACACCGTGCTGCTGCTGCCCATGCAGACCATCGAGGCCGACCTGCAGGCCGACAACCCCGGAGCCTGGATGCTGCACTGCCACAACATCTACCACGCCGAGATCGGCATGATGACCAGCCTGCGCTACTGACCCCAGCCCACGCCGATGCGGTTCCCGCGTCGCCCCGGGAACCGCACCGCCGCATGCCCGCACATGCCTCCGACGTCTTGGTCAAACCTTCATCATTTGCCCCGGTCCAGCTTCATGGACGCTCGACAGTCTGGATGGTGACGGCAGCCAGCCACACACGACGAAGGAGACCACCATGTACACAAACCCCACCCAGCTCAACCGCAGTGACAGCGACGCTCCCCGCCCCGCCGCCGACCCGGTACTC
>NZ_AUHZ01000032.1 GCF_000423445.1 Acidipropionibacterium thoenii DSM 20276
CACCGAACTTGAGGTCACCTGGGCGGCCTACCAACGCATGGTCACCGCCTACCGCGACCCCGACCCTGCTCGCGGCCGAGACCTCATGAACAAGCTCATCGCCAGCCTCGCCAGCGGCGTCCCAGCAGCGCTGGTCGAACTCCGCACACTGGGCCGCACGCTGAAGCAGCGGGCGGTCGACGTGCTGGCCTACTTCGACCGGCCCGGCACCAGCAACGGTCCCACAGAGGCGATCAATGGCCGCCTCGAGCACCTCCGCGGATCAGCCCTCGGCTTCCGCAACCTCACCCACTATGTCGCCAGATCCCTCCTCGAAACCGGCGGGTTCAGACCTCAGCTACACCGTGGATTATGATGAGCCCGGATCCGATCGTGGCGATGGTGGTGGTTGCGTGATCGAGGAAGAATTCTGATTGATGTCAGCAGGTGGTAGAGGTCGGCGTTGGGGAATCCGGGGTTTCTCGGCCTCAACCCAGCCCACCCGTTGCTCAAGTGACCTTCCGACCATGATCAGTTCGGCGGACGTCCGGCGCGGGTTCTCCGCCGTCATCGGGGGGTTCGGCGTCAACCTCCGTGTCGCCATCCAGCGGTGCGAAAGCCCGCCTGAAGCTCCTTCGGGCCCGCGCTCTTCAAGCTTGGCTGTGTCAAGCTAATCCGGCCCCGGAATGACGGCCTCAATTGGCTCCACCCCGTTACGTGCGGACAGGATCCGTTCGGGATCGGATAGCGGACACCTACCCGCCCGGTTTCGAAGCGAGCCAGCAGGCCCATGGCACGCGCGTGGGGTTGCGTGCCATGGGGTTGGTGTCAGTGCTGGGGCGGAAAGCGCCTCTTGACGACCCCGCGGGTGACGCCCTTCCAGTCGGTGTTGTCGGTGGCGATGGTGCCCCGTGTGGTGTCCCTGTAGCCGGCCTCGTCGATGTGGGTGGCCTGGCGCGTGGTGTAGTTCCACGGCGCGCTGCTGGCTTCGGAGGTTCGCGGGGCAGCCGCTTCGGGGGCGGGCTCTTGGCGCTCGGGCTGGACGGCCGACGCTTCGGCCTTGGGCTGGACGGCGGGCGCGGGGGTCTGCGGGGTGAACGGGCTGCTTCCTGTGTCGATGGTGTAGCCGTCGACGGAGGTGTAGTAGCGCATGGTTCCTTCTTGGGTTGATCGTTCTAGCGAATGGGTTGGGGTTGGACGTTCGCGGGGGCGGTCGCCCGGGGTCGTGTGGTTGGCCGGGTCACTGGGTGGGTGGTGTGGTGATGGGCGCTCCTGTGGGGGTGAGAAGGCTGGTCAGTGCTGGCTGTCGACGGGGTAGCGTTTGCGCAGCCAGAGGCTGATGTAGACGAGTCCGATGAGGGCCGGGACCTCGATCAGGGGGCCGACGACGCCGGCGAGGGCTTGGCCGGAGGTGACACCGAAGGTGGAGATGGCGACGGCGATGGCGAGTTCGAAGTTGTTGCCGGCGGCGGTGAAGGCGAGGGTGGTGGTGCGTTCGTAGCCCAGGTGCAGACTCCGTCCGAGCAGGTGGCCGATGCCCCATATGACCGCGAAGTAGACCAGGAGCGGCAGGGCGATGCGGACGACGTCGAGGGGGCGGCTGGTGATCTGTTCGCCCTGCAGGGCGAACAGCACGACGATGGTGAACAGAAGCCCGTACAGCGCCCAGGGGCCGATCTTCGGCAGGAAGCTGTGCTCGTAGGTTTCGCGGCCCCAGGCGTTCTCGCCCAGGGTGCGGGTCAGGTATCCGGCGACCAGCGGGATGCCGAGGAAGATCAGGACGCTCTTGGCGATCTGCCAGGCGGAGACGTTCAGGCTGGTCTGCTCGAGGCCGAGCCAGGAGGGCAGGGCGGACAGGTAGAACCAGCCGAGCGCGGCGAAGGCGACGACTTGGAAGATCGAGTTGATCGCGACGAGCACGGCGGCCGCTTCGCGTTCACCGCAGGCCAGGTCGTTCCAGATGATGACCATGGCGATGCAGCGCGCGAGCCCGACGATGATCAGGCCGGTGCGGTAGGTGGGCAGGTCGGCGAGGAAGGTCCATGCCAGCGTGAACATCACCAAGGGACCGACGACCCAGTTCAGCAGCAGGCTGGAGACCAGCATGCGCCGGTCGTGGGTGACGGTCCCGAGCCGGTCGTATCGGACCTTGGCGAGCACCGGGTACATCATCACGAGCAGCCCGATGCTGATGGGCAGCGAGACGCCGTCCACCTCGACGGCGGCCAGCGCCGTGCCGATGCCGGGGACGACACGGCCCAGCAGGAGCCCGACGACCATGGCCGCGAGGATCCACACGGGCAGGTAGCGATCGAGCGTGGACAGCTGCTGCGCCACGGGCGTCCGGGTCGGTGTGGACGGTGGTGATTACGGCCATGACTACCTCACATTGACGATCATCGATATGAACGTCCTCATCATATAGACAACCGTCAATATGACAAGTCACGGGGTGTTCGTCGTCGAGATTCAACCCTTTCGGGTGCGTCGGGGTGCGGCCGTGGAGCTAGGCCGGGTGGAGGTCACCTGTCATGGCGGGGGTGGGGATGGCTTGGCGGCGGCGTGCTGACGATTGGCCCGTCGGGGGTGTGGGCGGGTGGTGAGCGCGCGCTGAGGAGCGCCCCCGGGGTTCACGCTCGGCGGGGGCGCTCATTACTGCAAGGGGTCAGGGTTGGGTGCGAGTGCTCGCTGGCTGGTGCTGGGTCACCCATGTCTGCGCGGCGATCTGGATGGCGTCCCAGGGCGAGCCCAGCGGCGGTGTGTAGGCGAGGTCGAGGTCATTGATGTCGGCCACGTCCATGCCGTGGAAGAGCGCGGTGGCGTAGGTGTCGACCCGCTTGGCGGTCTCGGTGGTCAGGTGCCCGACGAGCTGGGCACCTAGCAGCCTGCCGGTGGCGCGGTCGCCGGTGATGCGGATGGTAATGGGGTGGGATCCCGGGTAGTAGGCCTTGTGGTCGTCGGGCGCCGAGGTGGTGCTGGCGGGGTCGAACCCGGCGGCGATGGCTTCGTGCTCCCGCAGCCCGGTGCGGGCTGCGACCAGGTCGAACACCTTGAGCACCTGGGTGCCGATGCTGCCCGCGAATCGGGCGTTGCCGCCCAGCGCGTTCTCGCCGGCGACCCGTCCCTGTTTGTGGGAGGTGGTGCCCAGTGGGAGGTAGGTGGTGCCGAGCAGGCGATGGTGGGTGGCCACGCAGTCGCCGGCGGCCCACACGTGTGGCAGGCCGGTGGCCATCGTCTCGTCGACGAGCACCGCACCGCGGGGCCCTGTCTGGGCTCCAGATCGGACGAGCAGGTCGGTCTCGGGGGTGACACCGACCACGACCAGAACGAGGTCCACATCCCACGACAGGGCTTCGCCGTCTCTGGCCTGACCGGTCACGTGCAGGCCGTCAGCACCCTTGGCTATGCCGGTGACGCTCGTACCGGTGTGGATATCGACCCCGTGCCGCACGAGTTCGGCATGGACGAGGGTACCGAGTTCGGGGTCGAGGGTGGACAGTACCTCGGGGGCGGCCTCGACCTGGGTGACGTGGATGCCGCGGGTGGTGAGGCCTTCGGCCATCTCCAGGCCGATGTAGCCGGCGCCGACAACCAAGGCGGTGCGCGGCTGCAGCTTCTCGAGGGAGTCGCCCAGGGCGAAGGTGTCGCCCATGGAGTGCAACAGGTGGACGCCGTCGGCGGCGCCGAGGGTGTCGAGTCCGGTGATCGGGGGACGCACGGGCCGGGCGCCGGTGCCGACCACCAGCGCGTCGTAGTCGACCAGGGCGGGGGTGTCGTCGGGTCCGATGGCCTCGAGCTGACGGGCGTCGACGTCGATGCGGGTGGCGCGCGTGTCGAGCAGCAGGTGCAGGCCCGCGGCCTCCAGGTCGGCGCGGGTGCGGTGTGCCAGGTGGTGCCAGTCTCCGACCTCGCCGGAGATGTAGTAGGGGATCCCGCAGATGGAGAAGTTCGGGTAGGCGCCGGCCACCACGACGGTGACCTCGGTCGACGGGTCGAGTTCGCGGGCACGCAGCCCCGCGGAGATGCCGGCATCGCTGCCGCCGACGCACACAACGTGCATGGGGATGTCCTTTCGGGTCGCCGGGCCTCAGCCCAGCATGGCGAGGTACTCGTGCAACGCGGCCAGCCCTTCGGGTCGCGGGGTGAAGTGCGCCCACTTGCCGCGCATTTCCTTGTCCACCAGCCCGGCCTCGACCAGCTTCTTCAGGTGGTGTGACAGCGTCGGCTGGGTCACGCCGAACACCTCGGGCATGTGGCACGCGCACACGCTGGAGCACCGGCTGGCCGCGATGTGGTGCAGGATCCGCAGCCGCACCGGGTCAGCGAGCGCCTTCACGACGAGCGCAACCCGTTCCGCCTGCTCCATCGAGATCGTGCCACCACCCGGCGCGCAGGCCTCGGCGGCGGCCATCGGGGCTTCCAGCAGTTCGGTCATGCAGACATGCTACCCGCTCATATTGACACCTGTCGATATGTGTGCCACGCTCACTCATATCGACGGTCATCAATGCGTGATGGTCGTCCTCCACCCGAGCCGGAGGTTTCCCATGCCCGTCATCCGTGTCTTCGAACCTGCACTGTGTTGCAACACCGGGGTCTGCGGCCCCGACCTCGACCAGGAGCTGGTCGACTTCACCGCCGCGGTCAACGCCCTCAAGGCGCAGGGGGTGGACGTCCACCGCGCCAATCTGGCCAGCGAGCCGGCGCAGTTCGCGGAGCACCCCGTGGTCGTCAAGTTCCTGCAGGCCGCCGGCTCCGAGGGGCTACCCCTGACGCTGGTCGACGACGTCACCGTGCTGGCCGGCCGCCACCCGCGCCGCGACGAGCTGGAGCGCTACGCCGGCCTGAACCCGACGAAGGACGCCCAGCCCCAGGGCGGATGCTGCGGCCCGCAGCAGGAAGCCCCCGCCGCGTCCACTGGCTGCTGTGGGCAGCCCGCCACTACCAGCACCGTGTCCGGCTGCTGCTGACCCCGAGTCGAACTTTCAGGAGATGGTGATGACCCAGTTTCTCGACAACCCGCCCCGGCACTTTTTCTTCACTGGCAAGGGCGGTGTCGGCAAGACCAGCATCGCGTGCGCCACGGCCGTGCACCTCGCCCACCAGGGCAAGCGGGTGCTGCTGGTCAGCACCGACCCGGCGAGCAACATCGCCCAGGTGTTCGGTGCCACCATCGGCAACAAGATCACCCCAATTCCGCAGGTGCCCGGCCTCGACGCGCTGGAGATTGACCCCGACGAGGCCGCTGAGGCCTACCGCAACAAGATCCTGGAACCGGTGCGCGCGGTCCTGCCCATCAAGGAGATCGAGGCCATCACCGAGCAGCTGTCGGGCTCCTGCACCACCGAGATCGCCTCGTTCAACGAGTTCACCGACCTGCTCGCCGACACCCAGGCCACCGCCGGCTACGACCACGTCATCTTCGACACCGCCCCCACCGGCCACACCATCCGCCTGCTGCAGCTGCCCGGCAGCTGGACCAGCTACCTTGACAACGGCAAGGGCGACGCGTCCTGTCTGGGGCCCATGAGCGGGCTCGAGAAGAACCGCGCCACCTACCGCGCCGCCGTCGAGGCCCTCACCGACCCCACCAGCACCCGCCTGGTGCTCGTCGCCCGGGCCCAGCAGTCCACGCTGCGCGAGGTCGCCCGCACCCTGGACGAGCTCGCCGAGCTCGACATCCACGCCACCAACCTGGTCGTCAACGGCGTCTTGCCCGCCGCGGCCGCCACCGACGACCTGTCCCGCGCCATCCACGACCGCGAACAGGCCGCGCTCGCTGCCATGCCTGCCGCCCTGGCAGCCCTGCCCCGCGACACGGTGAGCCTCAAGAGCGTCAACATGGTCGGCCTGGAGGCACTCGCCACCCTGTTCCACGACGAGGACGCCCCGCAGGCCGACGCGCAGGACACCGGCGGGCAGGGCATCGGCCAGCAGCCGCACCTCGCCGGCCTGGTCGACCAGCTCGCCGAGGCCGACCATGGGCTCGTGATGACGATGGGCAAGGGCGGTGTCGGTAAGACCACCGTCGCAGCCGCCATCGCCATCGCCCTGGTCCAGCGCGGCAAGAAGGTCCTGCTCACCACCACCGATCCCGCCGCGCACCTGTCGACCACCCTCGGCAACGACGTCGACGGGCTCGAGGTCAGCGCCATCGACCCTGAGAAGGCCATCCAGGAGTACCGCGACCACGTCATGGCCTCCAAGGGCGCCAAGCTCGACGACGCCGGCCGCGCCGCCCTCGCCGAGGACCTCATGAGCCCCTGCACCGAGGAGATCGCCGTCTTCCAGCAGTTCAGCCGCGCCGTGAACAAGGCCCGCGACCAGTTCGTCATCATGGACACCGCCCCCACCGGCCACACCCTGCTCCTGATGGACGCCACCGGTTCCTACCACCGCGACATCACCCGCCACCTCGACGACGACCAGCGCGGCCACGTCACCACCCCGCTGATGCGGCTCCAAGACCCCGACCACACCAAGATCATCGTGGTCACCCTGCCCGAGACCACCTCCGTCACCGAGGCGCAGGCCCTGGCCAGCGACCTGGAACGCGCCAACATCCACCCGTGGGCGTGGGTCGTGAACAACTCCCTCGCGGCAGCCCACCCCACCAGCCCACTGCTCGCCACCCGCGCACGCTCCGAGCAACAGCAGCTGGACGCGGTGGCCGCCACCACCAACCGCATGGCCGTCATCCCCACCCAGACCCGCGAACCCGTCGGCACGCAACAGCTCACCGCTCTCAGCAACTGACTCAGGGAGTGACGCCTACCCGCCGGACCCAACTGGTGGATCCGGCGGTAGGCGACTGCCTATTTGCAGGGTGTCACCCGGCCTGTCGGGCTCGGGTGTGGGCGAGGCGGTAGGAGTTGGTGCCGGTTTCGATGATGGTGGCGTTGTAGGTGAGGCGCTCGACGATCGCGGCGCACAGGCGGGGGTCGGTGAAGGTGTCGGTCCAGGCGGAGAAGGACTGGTTGGAGGCGATCGCGATGGCGTTCTTCTCCTCGCGTTCGGTGAGGACTTGGAACAGCAGTTCGGCGCCTCGCCGGTCGAGTTCCATGTAGCCGAGCTCGTCAATGACGAGGAGGTCGACGCGGCCGTAGCGGTTGATGGTCTTGGTGAGTTGTTTCTCGTCGGCGGCTTCGACGAGCTCGTTCACGAGCCGGGTGGCGAGGATGTATCGGACGCGGTAGCCCTGTTCGGCGGCGGCGGTGCCGAGTGCGATGAGCAGGTGGGATTTGCCGGTGCCGGAGTACCCGATGAGGCACAGGGGGTCGCCGCGGCGGATCCAGTCGCCGGTGGCGAGCTCGTTGATGGTGGCGGGGTTGATGCTGGGGTTCGCGGTGAAGTCGAAGTCGGCGAGCCATTTCTCGCGGGGGAAGCCGGCGCTCTTGATGCGACGCAGGGTGGAGCGGCGGTCGCGGTCGTCGACCTCGGCCAGGAGGAGTTCGGCGAGGAAGCCTTGGTAGGTGAGTTGTTCCTTGGTGGCGGCCGTCACGGCGTCGTCGACGACGGCGCGGATGGTGGGCAGCCGCAGCCGGCGGCAGGCCTGGTCGATCGCGGCCTGCGCGGCTTGTTCGGTCAGGCCCTGACGTCGGCGAAGGCTCGCGGGGCGGCTGGTGCTGGTGGTGGTCATGGGGTTCCTGTCGGGGTGTGGTGGTGAGTCTCGGCGGGGGCCGGGGCGGGATCGGGTTGGCGTCGACGCAGGAGTTCGTCGTAGGCGGTGACGGTGGGCAGGGGCCGGGTGTCCTCGGGCAGGTGCGCGATGACCTGGTGCGGGTTGGTGGGGCGTCGGGGTGGCAGGTTCACGACCGTCCCGCCCCTGGTCGGGCTGGCTGGGGCGGGTGTGTGGGTGGTGGCATGGCGGCGGGCTTCGACGGCGACGACGTCGGGGCTGATCGCGCCCACCGACAGGGCCGAGGTGATGCCGGCGATCACCGCGTCGGACGGGAGGGATCGGTGGAGCAGGAGCACGTCGATCAACGCTTGGGTCCCGGCCACGTCGCCGCTGGTCTTGCGGGCTGCGGCCCAGAACGCGTCGTGGGCCGCGGTGAATGCTCCGGCGGCGCGGGCCTGCGCGAGGGCGGTGGAGCCGGGGAACGCGCCGGGCTTGTGCCGCAGCACTTCGAGGTAGTGGTCCAGCTCGACCCGGGTCACGCCACGGGTGCCGAGGCGAGGGTGGGTGGCGAGGACGGTGCGGCCCTCGAACACGACCACGCACGAGGCCCGCAGGGACACGCGGACGCGTTGGCCGATGAGGTGCGCGGGGACGGAGTACTTGACCATGCGGACGGTGATCAGGGCGGAGCGGTCGACGCGGGGGTGGAGGATCAGGCCGGGGTCGAAGTCGTCGGCCGGCAACGGTGCCAGGTGGGGCAGCTCGGCGTGGTGGTCCTGCCCGATCGTGTTGGCGTGGCCGGTGATGCGGCGGGTGTTGTCGTCGTGCTCCCAGGCGCGGATCTTGTCGTTGAGTTCGTCCAGGGTGGCGACTTCGGGCATGGGGGTGAGGTGGTTGCGGCGGAACCATCCGACCTCGCCCTCGACGCCGCCTTTCTCGTGGGCGCCGTCGATGCCGGGCTGGCAGTAGAACGCGTCGAAGCCGTAGTGGGAGCGGAACAGCACCCAGCGTTCGTTCTCGTCGCGTAGCCGGTCGCCGCCGTGGATGACCTGGACGACGGCGGAGGTGAGGTTGTCGTAGCGGATGTGGCGGGTGGGGATGCCGCCCAGGGCGTGGAAGGCCTCGATGTGTCCTTCGAGGAAGGCCTCCTGTCCGCCGGTCGGGTAGACGCGGTGGATGGCCTTGCCGGAGTGGGACAGGCGGTAGACGAACATGTGGCACTTGGTCTTGACGCCGTCCAGGATGACGTAGACCTCGCCGAAGTCGACCTCGGCCTCCGCGCCGGGGGCGTGGTCCTGCGGCACCATCGCCTCCACCCGGCGCCCGGCCTCCAGATCGATCTGCGCGCGCCTGACCCGGACGTAGTCCCGCACCGTGGAGTAGGACAGGTCGGTGGCGCCGTGCTCGTCGCGCAGCCGGGCCAGGATCCTGGTCGCGGTATGGCGCTGCTTGCGCGGCGCGGTCAGGTCATAGGTGAGCATCTCGTCGATCGCCGGCTTGTACGGGTCCAGGCGCGGTGCTGTGCGGACCGGTTTCTTGCGGGGTGGGGGTTCGGCTGCGGCGAGTGCCTGGCGGACGGTGCGGCGGTGGACTCCGTGTTTGCGGGCGAGCTCGCGGATGGACAGGCCATCGACTCGCGCGTCGTGGCGGATGTCGGCGTACAGCTGCACTCGTGATCCCATCTTGGCTCCCTTGCCCTCGCGACTGGTTCCCAGTGATGGGGACCAGCGTGAAGGGGTGGGGCCAGTTCAGACCGTCAACACCCCGGCAAGTCGCACGCGGGGCCAGATCAGGCCGTCACAACGGGGCCGAACCAAGCTGTCACAACCAGCCGGTGCCATCTCGCACTGGGGTGAGGTCGATGATCACGGTGACGTACCTGTCGCCGCGACGGGTGTG
>NZ_AUHZ01000033.1 GCF_000423445.1 Acidipropionibacterium thoenii DSM 20276
TCATGAACAAGCTCATCGCCAGCCTCGCCAGCGGCGTCCCAGCAGCGCTGGTCGAACTCCGCACACTGGGCCGCACGCTGAAGCAGCGGGCGGTCGACGTGCTGGCCTACTTCGACCGGCCCGGCACCAGCAACGGTCCCACAGAGGCGATCAATGGCCGCCTCGAGCACCTCCGCGGATCAGCCCTCGGCTTCCGCAACCTCACCCACTATGTCGCCAGATCCCTCCTCGAAACCGGCGGGTTCAGACCTCAGCTACACCGTGGATTATGATGAGCCGTTAGAGTCCGTACTTCCATTGCGAAGATCACCCTTCCGAGTTCTAGCGAGCTACGCGCTCAATCCCAATCCACACCGCTAACTGTGACGGAACTCCACCACGCGCCTATTCCACGTATGAGAGTGGCGTCGTTATGTCGGAGTGAGTCACTGTTTTGTTGATCTTGGCTAGCTTCGCCAGGCGGATGATGAGGTCCCTCAGTGCATTCGTTCGCGCCCCGTCGGACGCCGCGCCGGTCATGGACCGCAACAGTCGCACGCACTCCGCGTCATGGCCAAACATCAGCGGTATCTCGTTGAGCGCATCCACGAGTCGCTTCTGGTCACCCCGGTAGCGCATGATCTCCCGGACAAGTGCGACTCGCGCCTGGTTACGGGCCTGACGTGCGGATAGCCAGCCACTCACAACTGTCGCGGCGAGCGTTGCGATCGCACCAATCACACCACCCGCGATAGCCCCGACGATTCCGGCAACTGCTGCATCCATCAAACTACTCCCCGCCCCACACCGCTAACCGTGGCGGAACTCAACCAGGTACTCGTCACTCACCAAAGCCGAAGAACTCCTTGAAACGTTGCCAGAGACTGCGGTCTTGATCACTGAGCTCCCGCTTGGGGTCGTTCGAAAACTGCACAAAGTACGGCGTGCCCAGAACAACCTTGCTTACGGGAACCTCCCGCGAAGTTGACGCAGGAGTCCAGTCCAGAAAACTCACCTCGGCTCCGTCGCCGCTGGTCGGACAGTCATGCACCTCTAAGCATAGAAACGCCATCTCAACACGCTGCTCGATCGAGGTACTAAGGAGATTGCGCGCGGCCCGGACATAGTACGGATCACGCAACCAGCGATCATCATTGTCCTTGCGTGCCCGCCCGGCCATCTTCTCAGTCAGGAGCTCGAATAGATGCTCCGTCTGTGAGCCCCCGCGCCATTCGGAGACGCTTCCACCCAAAGTTGTCTTGAGTTGCCCTTCCGCGGTGCCGCTGAGCACAATCCAAGTCACAGACTGGGCTTCGTGAGCTGGCTCTGTGTCAGGAATCTCAATAAGCCAAAGCCCAAGACGAGGAGCGGTTTCGAGCTGGTCCGGTTCACGAAAATCGTCATGAGTCCGAACTTGGAATCGTACCAAACCTGCGTAAAGATAGTCCTGTCCCAGAGCGAACTCTGTCTGGGCATTCACTGTTACGGAACGCTTCGATACTTCCGAGAACACCTGAGGCGCGATCGCTAGTGTCCTGAGTCGGAAGTTTCGGGTTGGTCGTTGGTGTGATTCAGGATCGTGCAGGAGCACGCCAGAGTCTCGAAGATCGCATCAGCGGTCTTGGTCCAGACGAACGGTTTCGGGTCTGCGTTCCACTGCTTGATCCACCCCTGCATGTCAGCCTTCAACTCCGTCACCGACCGGTGCGCCGAGCCCCGCAGTTTCCGGCACGTCAACTCGGCGAACCAGCGCTCCACCAAGTTCAACCACGACGAGTACGTCGGGGTGAAGTGCAGATGGAACCGGGGGTGACGCAACAGCCACGTATGGACCTTCTCCGTCTTGTGAGTCGAGTAATTGTCCAGGACCAGGTGCAGCTCCAGGTCGGTGGGCACGGCCTTGTCGATCGTGGTCAAGAACCCGATGAACTGGGCGGCGGTGTGACGGGCGTGATGCTCGGTGATCACAGACCCCGACGCCACGTCGAGAGCGGCGAACAGGCTCGTGGTGCCGTGGCGCACATAGTCGTGGGAGGCCTTGGCCGGGCTGGTCGGCAGGACGGGAAGGATCGGGGCGGTGCGGTCCAGGGCCTGGATCTGGGTCTTCTCATCGACCGCCAGCACCAGGGCGTTCTCCGGCGGGTTCATGTACAGGCCCACGACGTCACGGACCTTGTCGACGAAGTCGGGATCGGTAGACAGCTTCCAGGAGTCGACGGCCTGGGGTTTCAGCCCGAAGGCCCGCCACACCCGCGAGACCATCGACTGGCTCATCCCGGCGGCCCCGGCGGCGCTGCGGGTCGACCAGGCCCGGTCCCCGTTGGCGGGCTTGGAGTGAAGGGTCCGGTCGATCAGGGCCTGAACCTGCTCATCGGAGATGGCCCGGGGCCGCCCCGGCCGGGGCGCATCCTCCAATCCGTCGAGGCGGTCGGCGGCGAAACGGGCGCGCCACTTGCTGACCGTGGTGCGCGAGCAGCCGGCGAGCTCGGCGACCCGGCCGATGGTGGCTCCGTTGTCGAGTTCGAGGATGATGCGGGCTCGTCTGGTGCGCCAGGCGGCCAGTACTCGCCCGCGGGTCCAGCTTTCCAGGACCGCTCGTTCCTCATCGGTCAGGTGCACGGGTTCGACTGTGGGCCTCGGCATGAGCAGAGTCTACCAGGACTAACCAGAAACTTCCGACTCAGGACACTAGAAGCTGGGCTCGGTCCGCGGAATCAGTCACGGGGATGGAGCTGACGCCAGATTCCACAGAACTGCTCGTGGATAAGCTTCCAACTACCCCGGCGGGGGTAACAGCACCCGCCGCCTTCAACTTCGCCTTCGAAGTGTAGGTCTGATCCGGAATCAAGTGCGCACCAGCTACCCGCGCATCAGCGACCTTGTTGAGCCCTATGTAGAACGCACGGTCCTTGTCGAACTGCAGCTGTCCGAGCATGCTATCTCCTTCCTCCACACCGCTAACTGTGACGGAACTCCGCGACGTCCCCGTCCTGCATGACGTAGTCCTTGCCCTCCAGCCGCAGCTTGCCGGCGGCCTGGGCCTCCTTCTCGGAGCCGTAGGCGACCAGATCGTCGAAGGAGACCACCTGGGCCTTGATGAACCCCTTCTGGAAGTCGGTGTGGATGACGCCGGCCGCCTGCGGTGCGGTCCACCCCTTGTGGATCGTCCAGGCCCGAGACTCCTTCTCACCTGCGGTGAGGAAGGTCTGCAGGCCCAGGGTGTCGAAGCCGACCCGAGCCAGCTTGTCCAGGCCCGGCTCGGTCACGCCGGCATCCGCCAGGAACTCGGCGGCGTCCTCGGGCTCCATCTCAGCCAGTTCGGCCTCGAACTCGGCATCCAGGAAGATCGCCTCGGCCGGAGCGACGAGCTCGGACATCGTGGCCTGGAACGCCTCGTCGGCGAGCTGGTCCTGATCGCAGTTGAAGACGTAGATGAAGGGTTTGGTGGTGAGCAGGAACAGATCATGCAGGGGCTCGGGATCAAGTCCGGCCGAGAAGATCGTCCGTCCCTCCTCGAGGACCTTCTGAGCCTCCTCCCACGCTGCTGCCCTGGGCCGCGACTCCTTGCGAATCGCCGCCTCCTTCTGGAGCCTGGGAAGCTGCTTGTCCAGGGTCTGCAGGTCGGCCAGCACCAGCTCGGTGGTGATCGTCTCGATGTCCGAGGCCGGGTCGACCTTGCCGTCGACATGGCTGACGTCATCATCATCGAAGCAACGGGTCACCTGGCAGATCGCATCGGCCTCACGGATGTTGGAGAGGAACTCGTTGCCCATCCCCTCGCCCTGACTGGCGCCCTTGACGATGCCGGCGATGTCGACGAAGGACACCGTGGCCGGGACGGTCTTGACCGAGCTGTACATCTTCGTCAGCGTGTCCAGGCGGGCGTCCGGCACACCGACCACCCCGACATTCGGCTCGATGGTGGCGAACGGGTAATTGGCCGCCAGCACGTCGTTGCGGGTCAGTGCGTTGAACAGGGTTGACTTGCCGGCATTGGGGAGACCGACGATTCCAATGGTGAGTGCCACGTCGGCCCATCTTACCGGGGCGCTGCGGCTGCTATCGGCCAGCTGACCCGCTGGCGCGTAGCGTCGGCCCATGGCACACCGAATCATCCCGGCCATCTGGTTCAATCGCAATGCTCGCGAGGCCGTGGACCATTACCTGTCCGTCTTCGACGACAGCGAGGAGCTGTCAGCCATCAACTACCCCACCGAGGGTCTGATGGACTTCCAGCAGCCCCTCGCCGGCGACACCTTGGAGATCCAGTTCCGGATCGGCGATCTCACCTTCTCGGCGATCAATGCCGGATCGGAGTTCCGCCCGAACCCGTCGATCTCCTTCCTGGTGCACTTCGACCCGTCCCGGGACGCCGATGCCGAGGCTCGACTCGACCGGATCTGGAAGCGCCTGCTCATCGGCGGCCTGATCCGGATGGAGCTGAGCTCCTACCCGTTCTCCCCGCACTACGGCTGGGTCGAGGACCGCTACGGCGTCAACTGGCAGCTGATGACAAGCCAGCCCGGCGACGAGCCGCGACCCTTCGTGACCCCGATGCTGATGTATCCCCACGGCCGGACCCAGGCTTCGGAGGCCATCGAGCTCTACACCTGGCTCTTCGAGGACTCGCAGCGCGGGGACACCTTCCCGTACTCCGATCTGCCGGACGCCGGCTCCGCCGGTCCCCAGCCCCAGGGGGCCCTGGCCTATGCCGACTTCACCCTGTCGGGCCAGTGGTTCGCCGCGATGGATTCGGGCGCTCCCCAGGACTTCACCTTCAATGAGGGAATCTCATTGATGACGCTGTGCTCCGACCAGGCTGAGATCGACCGGCTCTGGGACGTGCTCTCCACCCAGCCCGATGCCGAGCAGTGCGGGTGGTGCAAGGACCGGTTCGGGGTGAGCTGGCAGGTGGTGCCCGAGAAGATGCCGGACATCAGCGAGCCGGAGGCCTTCCAGAAGATGTGCCAGATGAAGAAGCTGTGATAGCCGACTTCGACTGACGACACGGTCGGCCTACCGGCATCCCGGCCTGCCCCCTCAGGCAGACCGAGGCCGTCTCGGGAAAGCTCTCTCAGGCCCCCGCCCAGTAGGCCCCCAGGGCCGAGCTCAGGTAGCTCAGATCCGCGACCCCGGCCAGCTCACGGGTGGAGTGCATCGACATCAGAGGCGTGCCGACATCGACGGTGAGCATCCCCAGCCGGGTCGCGGTGAGTGGCCCGATGGTGGAGCCGCAGGGCACCGAGTTGTTGGAGACGAAGGCCTGGGTGGGGACCCCCGCCGCCTGGCAGGCGCGCATCCACAGCGCCCCTCCGACACCGTCGGTGACGTAGCGCTGGTTGGCATTGACCTTGAGCAACGGCCCCTGGTTGAGCAGCGGATGATTGGTCGGGTCGAACTTGTCGACGTAATTGGGATGGACTCCGTGGCCGGCGTCAGAGGAGATGCAGGAGGATCGCGCGATCATCGCGCGATACCCGGCACCGACCCGGCCCAGCCCCTCGGCCAGACGCACCAGGAGGTCCTCAAGGAGGGGGCCACAGGCTCCCGAGCGGGTCGCCGAACCGACCTCCTCGTGGTCGAAGCAGGCCATCACCGCGATGTCGTCGGCGGGGTCGACGCCGACCATCGCAGCGATCGAGGAGTGCACCGAGGACAGATTATCCAGCCGGGAGCTGGCCAGGAACTCTTGACGGGGGCCGATCACGGCCGGGGACTCGGTGGGAAAGGCCAGGATGTCATGGAAGCCGAGGTCGGCCCGATCGATGCCGGCCTCCTCGCACAGCAGGTCCTCGACGTCCAGATCCGGCCGCGACACCGACAGGATCGGCATCAGGTGGCGCTGGCGGTCCAGCCTCAGGTCCTCGTTGACACTGCGGTCCAGATGCGGGGCGAGCTGGCTGATCCGAAGAATCGCCCCGGTGCGCACCAGATGGACCTCGCCGTCGCGCGTCACCAGCCGACCGGCCAGCCCCAGGTCGCGGTCCAGCCAGGAGTTGAGCAGTCCCCCGCCGTAGACCTCCATGCCGACCTGCTGCCAGCCGTAGTTGGTGGTGGTGGCGTGGGGCTTGAGCTTGAACGACGGCGAGTCCGTGTGGGAGCCGACGATCCGGAAGGCGGTCTTCTCACTGATCGAAGCCGGCGTCTGCCATGCGATCACCGCTCCGTCGCGCAGGACGTAGTGCCGGCCCTCGACCGCGGCCCAGGGCAAGGTCTCGTCGAGCTGGTGGAAACCTGCCCGGTCCAGCCTCCGGGAGAGCTCGGCGGCCGCGTGATAGGAGGTCGGGGAGGCCCTCACGAAGGAGATGAGGTCGTCGATGTGGGCGGCGAATCGCGCCTCGGCCGACTCATCGGCGGCGGAGCCTGGCAGAAGTTGTGCTGACACGCCGGCCATTCAACCACCCGACTGCCGGCAGATCCCCGGCCCCGCCCACAGCACCCGGAAAAGTGTCGGTGCCGGCTGGCAGGCTGTCACCATGAGCGCTTCCCACATCGTGATGCTCAGCATCGGGCTGGTCCTCGGACTGGTCATCGGATGGCTGGTCGGCCAGCTGCGCAGCCGTTCCGAGACGGCCTCGCAACGTGCCCGCACCGAGGTGGCCGAGGCTCAGTGCCAGGCCGCCGAGGAGCGTGCCCAGATCACCGCTGCCGATCGCGACGCGATGGCCGACCGGTTCAAGGCGTTGTCGGCGGAGGCCCTCAATGTGCAGCAGCTGCGCGCCGATCGGGCCGCGGAGCGGACGGTGGCCGACACTCAGCACCTGTTGACGCCGGTGGCCGCGGCTCTGGACAAGCTGGAGCGGCGTCTGAGTGAGGTCGAGCAGCAGCGGGCCTCCATGACGGCCTCGCTGGGCAAACAGGTGGAGATGGTCAACGCCGCCGGGGAGGGCCTTCGCCGCGAGACCGCATCATTGGTCACTGCGTTGCGCAAACCGCAGGTGCGCGGCGCCTGGGGGGAGGTGCAGCTGCGCCGGGTCGTGGAGCTGGCCGGGATGGTCGAGCACTGCGATTTCGAGGTGCAGTCGACCACGGTGGCCTCCGGGGAGCCGTTGCGCCCCGACATGACGATCCGGATGGCCGGTGACCGGTGCGTCCACGTCGATGCGAAGACGCCGTTGTCGGCCTTCCTGGACGCTGCCGGCACCGACGATCCTGACCAGCGGGCCGCTCATCTAGCGCACTTCGCGCGTCACGTCCGAGGTCATATCGACCAGCTCTCGGCCAAGGACTACTGGCGCACCGAGATCGACTCCCCCGAGTTCGTCATCCTCTTCCTGCCCTCGGATGCCTTCCTGCAGGCTGCCCTCGACGAGATGCCGGACCTTCACGAGTACGCCTCGCGGCGCAATATCGTGCTGGCCGATCCGGCAGTCCTCATCCCGATGCTCAAGGTGATCGCACTGGCCTGGCGCCAGCAGGAGGTGGCTCGTTCGGCGGCCGAGGTGGCCGCTCTGGGCCGGGATCTGCATTCCCGGCTGGCCACCCTGTCGGGTCATCTGGATCGGCTGGGGCGCTCGCTGACCGGGGCTGTCAGAAGCTACAACTCTGCGGTCGGCTCCCTGGAGACGCGGGTACTGGTGAGCGCGCGCAGATTCGAGCAGATGGGTGTGACGACCTCCGACCTGCCATCCCCGACGCCGGCCTCCGAGGCGACCAGGCCGATGACTGCGCCGGAGCTCACCGCCCCGGCGATCCCAGATCCCGAGGCGCTGCCATCCGAGACCACCGCCGGCGTGCCCACCGACCCAGCGGGTCAGCGCCAAGCCTCCTGAGACCCTGAAACCGCCTCGCACCGTCTGCTGGTCGAGCAGCCGGGACCATCAGGCTCCGGTGGCCGCCGGTCTGGTGCGGCGGCTGCGCAGCTGGGGCGGAAGGGCGAAGGTCATCGACTCCTCGATGAGGGACTCCTCGACTGCCGGCGGCCAGCCCTTGGCCTCCAGCACTGCCAACACATCCTGGACGAGCTGTTCGGGCACCGATGCCCCACTGGTCACCCCGATCGTGGCCACCCCGTCCAGCCAGGAGTCGTCGATCTCGGCAGCGTCGTCCACCCGATGGGCAGCTCCTGCGCCGGCCGCCACGGCGACGTCGACCAGCCGGCCGGTGTTCGAGGAGTTGGCCGATCCGACCACGATCACCAGATCGCAGTGGGCGCCGATCTGTGTGATGGCGTACTGCCGGTTCGAGGTCGCGTAACAGATGTCGTCTGACGGCGGGTCGAGCAGGTCCGGGCGCAGCTGGCGCAGCCGATCGAGAGTCTGCGCGGTCTCGTCGACACTGAGCGTGGTCTGGCTCAGCCAGGAGACCGGTCGCTGCGGATCCAGCTCCAGATCGGCGACCTCCTCGGGCCCCTGCACCAGGGTGATGTGCTCGGGAGCCTCCCCGGTGGTGCCCTCGACCTCCTCGTGACCGGCGTGGCCGATGAGCACGATCTGGGTGTCGTCGGTGGCGAACCGACGGGCCTCGTGGTGCACCTTGGTCACCAGCGGGCAGGTGGCGTCGATGGTCCGAAGTCCACGTCGCTGGGCCTCCTGCTTGACCTGTGGGGAGACCCCGTGGGCCGAGAAGACCACCAGGGCGTCGTCGGGGACCTCGTCGAGATCATCGACGAAAACAGCGCCACGAGCCATCAGGTCCTCGACGACATGGCGGTTGTGGACGATCTGCTTGCGTACGTAGACCGGTGCTCCGTAACGCTCAAGAGCCTTCTCGACGGTCACCACCGCGCGGTCGACGCCGGCGCAGTAGCCTCGCGGGGCAGCGAGAATGAGCTTCCTGGGCTGATCGGGCATGGTCCGATTGTAGGTGCCGACGATATCTCTCCCCGCAGCTCGTGGTGCCGGGCCGCCGGACCACCGGATCCGCACATCCGGCCAGGTGTTCGCGGTCACCGTAGCGGCACCGGATCCGGCGCGCGGGGCTCAGTGCTGGAAGGTCGGAGTCCAGCCGCTAGCTGTACTTCCCCGGGAGGTTGTGAACGGGTGAGGTAGCGAAGACCTCCGGGCAGGATATGGGTTACCACACTCACTCTCCTGACCACGGAGGTCTTCGTGACTCACGCTAAGGCACCCTTGACACCGGAAGGGCGTCGTCGTCTTGCTGTTCTCGTCGTGGAACAGGGCTGGTCGTTGCGGCGGGCGGCGGAACGGTTCCAGTGCTCGCCCGCGACGGTGAAGCGGTGGGCCGACAGGTACCGGGCAGGGCTGCCGTTGATCGACCGTAGTTCGAGGCCCACCTCGTCACCGAACCGGCTTTC
>NZ_AUHZ01000034.1 GCF_000423445.1 Acidipropionibacterium thoenii DSM 20276
CCCAGCGTTATCCCGAAGTGATGGGCAGGTTACTCACGTGTTACTCACCCGTTCGCCACTCGTGTACCCCCGAAAGGGCCTTACCGTTCGACTTGCATGTGTTAAGCACGCCGCCAGCGTTCGTCCTGAGCCAGGATCAAACTCTCCAATGAAAAAATATCACCAACCACCACCCACAACAACAGGCAGCAGCACAGGCAACCACATCAAAGAATCCAAAACAAACCCCAACAAACCAACTGACTTCCATCAGATGATCAATCGAAATCAATCAAAGGAATCAATAAATCCGACACACAACCAAGTTGTGCATCAACAAACAAAATTATTGACTAAAAAATAGACACACTGTTGAGTTCTCAAACATCACACACGACCCGCACCAGGACTCACACCCCGGCTTGGCGCAACCATCCGAACATTACCCGGAAGAATCCTCCGAGTCAAACCCGGCGTCATCTTCCCGACCTCCTCCAGCAGGAGGAGCCATCGTCGGACAGCTCGGAGAACGTTACCCGACGGCAGCCAGGAGTGCAACTGTGGGTCCTCCGGCGGCCTGGCAGGCCGCGCCGAGCGTCGACCGGAGCGGTCAGCCGTCGACCTTCATCCAGCCGTAGCCGCCGTCCGCGACCTTCACCAGGCGGTGTCCGCCGGACAGCCGGTCGATGAGATCGGGGCCGATGGTCATCGGAACCGGGCCGGCGACATCGACGAGCAGGACGTCGGCGTCGGCCTCCGTCACGGTGGCCGCCAGGTCATCGAGAGTGCCCGGAACCGGCCTGGCCCTTCCGTCCCAGGCGGTCAGCGCGTCCAGCCCGGTGAAGCACAGCAACGCCGTGGTGCCATCGGGATGGGTCAGCAGCACTGCCCCCAGTTCATCGACGCGCGGCCTGATCGCCGCATCATCGAGACCGGCGGTCTCCTCCTGGTCCTCATCGGGACGCGGCGGTGCCATCACCGCCATGAAGAGCCGTGCCGAGCACAGAGCCACCACGGCGTCGAGGTAGTCGCTCCTGGAAGCCCTCGCGGAGGCGATCGCAGTGCGTACCCGCGGGTCGGGTTCACCCCGGTCCCCGCTGATCGGCGTCAACAGACTTGGCACGGGCCGCAGGCTACCGTGGATGTGCAACAGTTGAGGTATGAGTGAGGCCACCGCGACCATTGTCGCGTCCGTCGTATTGATCGCACTGCCACTCGGCTGGGCCGTGTGGATGTGGCTGCGCCGTCATTCGATGCGCAGCCTACTGCGTGGTGTCGCCGCAGCCCTGGTCCCTGTCGGGCTGTGGCTGCTGGGTCTCACCCGCCTGATCACCGCCTGGATCGAGCAGACGATCCACTGGATTCGCACTGCCCGGTTGGACACCACGTCATGGGTCGGTCTGGCAGTCGCGGCAGTGGGAGTGATCGGCTGGCTCGGCGCCGGCTACATCGAACCCGTCACCAGGAAGCAGGGTAGGCAGCGTCGGCTCGAGCGGAAGAGGGCCAATGCCGTCAGCCCTGGCCCGGCAGCGCGGTCCGGCTCCCCGCGACCAGCAAAGGCCGTGAAGTCCTCGGACAATCCCGACAAGGCCGGTTTCACCGATGAGGACCGTGACCTGATGAACCTGTTGAAGGACCGCGGCATCGACTGAACCGGATGCACCACTCCGCCGGCAGATGCGGCGGCCACCCAGCACTCAGATGCGGCGGCCACCCAGCACTCAGATGCGGCAGGCCGCAATATCAGTCGAGAGAATCGCTCGTGCCCCGGCATCCCACAGCCGATCCATCAGGAACTGGACCTGAGTCTTCGGGACCATCGCGCGCACCGCGTACCAGCCGCCACGAGACAGCGGCGAAACGGTCGGCGACTCCAGCCCAGGGGTGATTCCGGTGGCGGCCTCCAGGGCCGCCTCGGGGATGTCGTAGTCGAGCATCACGTAGTTGCGGGCGACCCGAACACCTTCGATGCGCTTCATGAAGTGGTCGAAATCGGGACCGCCCTCGAACCCGTGACGCCTGATGAGGACTCCCTCGGACTCCAGAATGACCTCACCGAAGATCTCCAGGCCGGCCCTGCGCAAGGTCGTGCCGGTCTCCACCACATCGGCGATCGCATCGGCGACCCCCAGGCCGATCGAGGACTCCACAGCCCCGTCCAGATGGATCAGTTTCGCAGAGATTCCCTGCTGATCCAGGTAGCCGGTGAGCAGTCCCGGGTAGGAGGTGGCGATTCTCTTTCCGGCCAGTCCCTCGACGGTGTTCTGCTGCTCACGAGGAGCTGCGAACCGGAAACGGGAGCGGCCGAAACCGAGGCCCTTGACCTCGATGGCCGGCGACCCGGAGTCGAGCAGCAGATCCCGACCGGTGATGCCCAGGTCCAGGGTCCCCTCCCCCACGTAGATGGCGATGTCGCGAGGGCGCAGGTAGAAGAACTCCACCCCGTTCTCCTCGTCGAACAGCCGAAGATCCTTGCGGTCGGTCCGCTGTCGGTAGCCGGCCTCCAGAAGAAGGGAGGCGGCAGCCTCGGAGAGTGCTCCCTTGTTGGGAACGGCGATGCGCAGCTGCGCGTCCTGATCGTGCACGTCGGTCCTGTCGGGCTCAGAGGTACTTGTAGACGTCGTCGAGGCTGATGCCCTGCTTGATCATCATCACCTGGAGGTGGTAGAGTTCCTGGCTGATCTCCTCGGCAGTGCGGTCATTGCCCTCGTACTCGGCGGCGATCCACACCTCGGACGCCTCCTCAACGATCTTCTTGCCGATCGCGTGGACTCCGCGATCCAGCTCGGCGACTGTGCCCGAGCCCTCGGGACGACTGCTGGCCTTCTCGGACAGCTCGGCGAAGAGTTCATCGAATGTCTTACTCACTCTGTTCAGCCTAGCCGAGAAGATCCGCCTGGTTGCCCATCGACCAGTCTGCGGTCGGACTCAGCTGTCCGCCGTGGCCACCGCCTCATCTGCGGGTCGGTGCTCCGAACGCCACCAGGTCACGAATCCGAAGATGCAGAACGCGGCATAGAAGGAGTACATCAGCGCACTCGGGTAGTAGTGCGCCGACAGCAGCAGGGGGACGCCCACCAGGTCGACCGCGATCCACACGAACCAGAACTCGTTCCATCCTCGGGCCATCCCATAGGTGGCCAGGATCGAGCCCGTGAGGATCCAGGAATCGGCTCCGGGACCCCACGAGCCCAGCGCCTTCAGTGCCAGGTAGAACACCACCAGCATCACGATGGCAACGGCCCCCGCCACCAGACGTTCGCGGCCGGTGGCCCAGCGCGGTTTGACCGCCGCCTGGGACTCGGCGTGGCTGCGCCGGTAGTTGGCCCACACCACCCAGCCGTAGACCGAGGTGATGATGAAGAACACCTGTCGCCCGGCCTGTCCCCACAGGTCCAGATCCTGGGGGGTGTGGAAGACACCGCCCAGGAAGACCGTGAACAGCAGGACATTGCCGAGAATGCCGACCGGCCAGGCCCATACCCGGCGTCTGGCCCCTCCCAGCGCGGAGGCCAGCCCGAACAGGTTTCCCACGATCTCCCGCCACAGGATCGGCCTGCCCAACCCGACGTCCAGCTGGGCGTTGAGGAACCGAATGATGATCTCACCCATCAGAACGCCCTTCCTGGGGCCGACGACGTCATGCGAATTGTGCCAGAACCGGGTGCCCGGCCACGCCGGCCCTGAGATCGGCCCGCCCTACAGGAACAGCGGCCTGCGATAACCGTTGGAGCGCGGACAGATGTGGCCACCCGGGTTCACGGGCTGACCACAGAAGGGGCAGGCCGGTCGCCCCGAGGCCAGCAGTGCCTTGCATCGGGCCACGAACTCCCGAGCCTGGGCGGGGCTCAGGTGCACCTCCACGGAGTCCGGTGCATCCTCCGGGCTGGCATAGAGCAGCAACTGCGGGTCGGCGCTCATCATCTCGTCCTCACTGACCGCGAAGAGTTCCACCACCAGCCGATTGCCGGCGTTGTCCCAGGAGATCGCGATCGCCCCGGTGGTGAACTCCTCCTCGAGCGGGGAGTCCAGCGGGTCGGCGTCATCGGGCTCCTCGACGGCATCGGGAATGCTCAGTACGCCTGCCGTCAGGCGGGCGAGATCGTCGAGGATTCGGTCGACATGTCCCGACAGCAGATCCACCTGCTCCTTGTCGCATCTGACGGTGGTGATCCGATCGTCCTGCCTGACCTGCAGGTAGAAGACCCGGTCCGCCGGCCAGCCGACCGTCCCGCACACGAAGCGGTCAGGGTGCTGGTAGCGGTGGGTGACTCGGGTCATGACCCACACTGTAGGGGCTCGGACACACCCGACAGCCGTGCGCTGTCCTCGTCACATCCGGTGCGGTCCACGACATCGAAGGCACAGTCACCACTATTGTGGGCAGGCGTCGCCGTGCCGGCCGGTAGGAGGAGACAGATGCTGTCAAGAACGGTGGGTGCCAGCGGACTGAGGGTCTCCAGGATGGGTCTGGGGACCCTCACCTGGGGAGCCCAGACGGACTCGCGTGATGCCCGCACCATGCTCAGACGATTCGTGGCGGCCGGCGGGAGTCTCGTCGACACGGCCCCGGCATACGGCTCAGGGACCGCCGAGACGATCATCGGCAGAGCCCTCCACTCCGATGTCGACCGCGACGATCTGGTGATCGCCACCAAGGCCGGATTCACCGTCGACGGTGCCAATCGGGTGGTGGACACCTCCCGTTCAGCGATGCTGAGAGATCTGGAGGGGTCCCTGCGACGTCTCCACACCGACCATGTGGACCTGTGGCAGGTGCACGCCTGGGGGGACGCTCCCCTCGAGGAGACCTGTGAGGCCCTCGACCATGCGGTGCGCTCGGGAATGGCCCGATATGTCGGGGTGAGCAACTTCGTGGGCTGGCAGTCCTCGGCCGCGGCGACATGGCAGCGGGCCGGACTGTCGCGGATGCCGATCATCAGCAACCAGGTCGAGTACTCACTGCTGGCCCGCCGGGCCGAGATCGAGGTCGTCCCCGCCGCGCACCATCATCGGATGGGCGTGCTGGCGTGGTCGCCGCTGGGCCGGGGAGTACTGGCGGGCCGATACCGGGGCGGGACCCCACGCGACTCCCGCGGGGCCAATGAGCAGCTGTCCTGGTTCGTCGAGCCCTATCTCACCGAGAAGGCGCGGGCCGTGGTCGAGGCGGTCGCCAGGGCTGGTACAGGGCTGGGGTTGACCCCCGCCCAGGTGGCACTGACTTGGGTTCGTGATGCCCCGCAGGTGTCCTCGGCGATAGTCGGCCCCCGGACCCCGTCTCAGCTGACGGAGCTGTTGGACGCCGAGCAGCACAGCCTGCCCGCCGCGATCACCGCCGCCCTGGACGACATCACCGGCGGGCCCAACCTGCTGCGCTGAGAGTCAGCCGCGCTCCTCGATCGGGATCCATGGCGTGAGGGCCGGGCCGCGGTAGAGCTGCCGTGGACGGTCGATACGTCCCTTCGGATCGTCGTGGACCTCCTTCCACTGGGCGATCCAGCCGGCCATCCGACCGATCGAGAACATCACGGTGAACATGTTGAGCGGGATGTTGAGCGCTCGCAGCACGATGCCGGAGTAGAAGTCCACGTTGGGGTACAGCCGGCGCTCGATGAAGTAGTCGTCGTCGAGGACGACCTGTTCCAGATCCTGGGCGATGTCCAACAGCGGATCGATGCGGTTGAGCTTGTCCAGCAACTCATTGCAGGTGGCTCTGAGGATCTTGGCTCGCGGATCCCAGTTGCGGTAGATCCGGTGCCCGAAACCTGGGATACGACCTTTGTTGTCCTTGACCCGGGCGACGTACTGCTTGGGAGTCAGACCCGAGTCGGCGATGTCCTCGAGACCCTTGACGGCGTTCACGTTGGCGCCGCCGTGCCGCGGGCCCCACAGGGCGCACACCCCGGCGGCGCAGGAGGTGAACAGGTTCGCCCCGGAGGAGGCCACCATCCGCACCGTGGAGGTGGAGCAGTTCTGACCATGGTCGGCGTGCAGCACGAAGAACAGATTGAGGGCGTCCGAGATCACCGGATCGGTCTCGAACTTGCGGTACGGCAGGGAGAACATCATGTGGAGGAAGTTCTCCACATACTTCAGGTCATGGCGGGGGTAGATATTCGGCTCCCCGACCGAGGCCTTGTAGGACGCGGCCGCAATCGTCCTCACCTTGGACAGCAGCTTCGCCGCCGACTCGGTGAACGACTCCTCGTCGGTGATCCTGGGACGGTCGTGAGTGCTCATCGCATTGATCATCGAGGACATGATCGCCATCGGGTGCCCGTTGGGCGGGAAGGCGTTGAAGTGCAGTTCCATCGACCGGTGCAGCGCGGAGTACTCCGCCAGCAGCCCACCGAAGTTCTCATGCTCGGCCTCTGTGGGAAGCTTCCCGAAGATCAGCAGCCAGGCCGTCTCGGTGAACGACATCTTCTTCTCGGCGATCGTCTCGATCGGGATACCACGGTAGGTCAGTTCGCCCTTCTCCCCGTCGATCCAGGAGATCGCCGAGGAACAGGACGCCGTGTTGGCGAAGGATGAGTCGAAGGTCGTGATCCCCCCGGATGACTCCCTCAGACCCGAGATGTCGATGGTCTTCTTGCCGGTGGTTCCGACCAGGACCGGGAAGACGTACTCCTTACCCTCCAGAGTGAGGGTGCAGGTCTCGCTGATCGGCTGAGTGTCTACCTGCTGATTCATCGTCGTGCCTCCAAGGGTGTGTCGTCGACAGTCCCGGCTCCGAACCGGGTGTGCCTTGAGCCGCAGATGGTGCGTCCATCGGAGAGGCGGATGATGGCCGTCGCAGTGACTGGATCCATAGTCGGATTCTGCCACCAGGTCCGCCCCGCGACTGCCGCAGGTCCATCGCCGGTACCAGATTTGCGGGACCCGGATCGATCAGGATAAAGTTCCATGACTGTGACGCGGTGCGCTCAGCTCCTCGTCGATGCCCGGTCCGGGTGGCGGAATTGGTAGACGCGCTAGCTTGAGGTGCTAGTGGCCGTTTTAGGCTGTGGAGGTTCAAGTCCTCTCTCGGACACACGGAGAAGTAGCCCGTGACTAGGTTCAACACCTAGTCACGGGCTACTTGTCATTTACGAGGAAGTCCGCACAGGGGGGGCATGAATGGGCACGAGACGGGTTTCATTGGGCTCGTATTGGGCACGGACCGACCGCATCAACCGAGGAGGGCGGGAGAGTCACCGGAGGACGTTCGGCAGGACGAGGAAGTTGGCGAGTGGGAACTGGCAGGCCCGCTACATCGGTCCTGATCACCACAGGCACGTTGCGCCGAGCACGTTCGTCGACCGGGAGTACGCCGAGGGGTGGATGTCGGAGGAGCGCAAGCTCATCAGCCAGGGACTGTGGACCCCTCCGGCCCAACGATGGGCCGAGGCACTGGAGGCCGAGGCCCGTGAGAACAGCACCCCACGGTCACCGAGTGGATCGAGACGGTCATCCTGCGCCGTGCGGGACGCGTCCGCAAACCACTGGCACCCACCACAGTCGACCTGTACCGCAAGGACGCCCGTCTGAGCATCACCGGGACCTGGCTGGGACGCAAGCGGCTCGACGAGATCACCCGTGCCGACCTCGCCACCTGGTGGGACCATCTGGACCGTGGAACACCGGCTCAGAACGCCTGGGCCTAACAGCTACTGCCCTCGGTGATGAGGGATGCCGTCGACGACGGGTTCATCGAGACCATCCCTGCCATCTCAAGGGAGCCGGGAAACCGGTCCCGTCCCATTCAGCGGCGACCGTCGAGGCATTGACCCCCGCCCAGACATGGCCCACATCGGGGCGGTTCCCGAGCACTACCGGGTGGCGCTGATGGTGTGCGTCTGGTGCGGACCGCGTTCGAGCGAGGCGAGAGGGTTGCGCCGCCGCGACATCCAGCTCAGAAAACAAGTCATCCATGTCGAGCAGGCCGTGAGCCGGGTGAAGCTCCGTCCCGGCAGGTGGGACTTCACGTCAGCATCAACGAGCACGGTCCGAAAGAGCTGACCCGGATGGTCGACCTTGCCTATGCCAGGCACGGACGCACCCATACCAGGCTGCTCGACCGGGCGCCGGGCCGATCCGACGCGGTGTACATGAACTGGTTCAAGCAACGAGGTGACACGTTTCGGGCCCGTATTCGGGCCACGAGTCAGGACCCGTTGCGCGGCTACAAGAAAGCCATCGAAGACCAGCTTGCCGGCGCCACGCATTCTTGGGCTACTCCTGAACCGCAAACGCCAACAACCCGGAAACCGCTGCTTCAGTCAGGGGCTGGACGGATGATTCCTACAACCCCGAAACACCAGGATCAAGCGATGATACGTATGCATAACCCGACACTGGCGGGAAATTTGGAGGAAGCGGTGTCACTTTCGGAATTGGATGCGACAACCTGAACGATTCCCGGTATTTCCGATCCTCCTCGGACGTGAGTTCCACCCAGCTATTCCCCGAAATATCAAGTCTCCCGCACGGGATTCTCCAGATTGAGAGATCGAGGTCCAGCATGAACCACCTGTAAACCTCGTCATACTGAGAGAACACTCCTCGAATGTCGGGATTACGGGCTCATCATAATCCACGGTGTAGCTGAGGTCTGAACCCGCCGGTTTCGAGGAGGGATCTGGCGACATAGTGGGTGAGGTTGCGGAAGCCGAGGGCTGATCCGCGGAGGTGCTCGAGGCGGCCATTGATCGCCTCTGTGGGACCGTTGCTGGTGCCGGGCCGGTCGAAGTAGGCCAGCACGTCGACCGCCCGCTGCTTCAGCGTGCGGCCCAGTGTGCGGAGTTCGACCAGCGCTGCTGGGACGCCGCTGGCGAGGCTGGCGATGAGCTTGTTCATGAGGTCTCGGCCGCGAGCAGGGTCGGGGTCGCGGTAGGCGGTGACCATGCGT
>NZ_AUHZ01000035.1 GCF_000423445.1 Acidipropionibacterium thoenii DSM 20276
GTGGTGGAGATCAGGGACGAGTAGACCCACGCCGACCTGCCCTGGAAGTTCACCGGGGTCCAACCATTGACCGACGCACCCCGAGTGCCCACATAAGCACCCCTGACCATCCGACCCACCTTGGCATACCCGGTACCCGCACCCGCACGCACATTCAGATCCACCGTCGCATACACAATCCTCTTGCTCGACGATGCCGAGGCCTTCTTGGCGACGACACTCGTCGTCACGGCCTTCGTCGTTGCCACGGCCTTCGTCGTTGCCAGGGCCTTCGTCGTTGCCAGGGCCTTCGTGGCGACAGCCGGCGTCGCGACAGACTTCGTTGCCACGGCCTTCGACGCCGTGGGCCCACCCGCGAGAGTCTTCGTAGCGTCGCCCACCGTCGTCCTCCCGGTCGCGGGGACAGGCAGGGCGAGTTTGGCAGCTACCGGGTGCGCAGGCACCACCGCGGTCAGGAAGGACGACTTCACCCAGCCTGACCTCCCATCGGCGGCCACCGGCGTCCAACCCTCGATCTGTACTCCGCGCAGAGTGATGCGGCTGTCTGCAGGCAGCACCCCGAGTGAGTCCTGATCAGTACCGGCAGCCTTGCGGAGGTTGACGTTGGCTGTCAGATAGGCGCCGTAGACCACCGGTGAGGAGGTTTGCGTCGACCTGCCGGCAGCCGAGGGCGTGCTCGCCTGTCCGCTGGCCCCGGACTTCCCGGTGGCGGTGGCGGAGGATGCCACCGCGGACTGACTGGACTCTGCGGGCTCGGAGGTGGTGAGGTACTTCGCCTGGACCCAGCCGGTCTGGCCGTCCACCAGGATCTGCTGGTAGTTGTTCGCGACCCGGCTGGTCTGTACGACTTTCTGGCCTGGGTGCAGGATGGTGAGCTTGGGCAGCGATGCCGAGGGACCACTACGGACATTGAGGTACTCCGTGGCCCAGACGCTCACCGTGGCGGTCGTCGAATCCTGGGAGTCGGCAGAGCTGGACGAAGCCGCAGTCGGATGCACGTCCTTGGTGGCGGGCTGGGAGGCACTCGGCTGGGAGCTGCTGGCCCGGGCCGGTGTCGAACCCGACTGCGCCGACCCGGCAGAAGCTGAGGCCTCCGTCGTCGGTGTGGCGGCGGATGTGGTGGCCGTGGTCGGTGCAGCGCTGGCCGTTCCCTCGCTCGTCGGTGCGGCCACGGATGTGGCGGCAGTGGTCGGTGCGGTGGTGGCGGCGGCCTCGGTCGCCGGTGCGGCACTGGCCGTTCCCTCGGCCGCCGGCGCGGCACTAGCCGCAGCCTCCGTGGTCGAGTCCTCAGTCGTGGACTCCTCCTCAGCCTCGGTGTCCTCAGGGCGCTCAACGTTCTCATCGGGCTCAACAACACTCGGCGCGGTGGAGTTCTCCGCCCGAGCTGACGCCGTGACCGATGACGAGGCTGCCGGCGACGAGACTGCGGCCGAGGGGGCCTCGGTCGCAGGGTCGGATGACGCTGGGCTGGATGACGCCGAGGTCGCGGCAGCCGACGGTGTCGCTGTGGCACCGCGGGGTCTGACCAGCTGGGTCAGTGCCTCACCCTGTTCGCGGATACTCGGACCCTGGTTGTCGACCCGCCGGGTTCCCTGGCCGTCCTGGTTGCCGGGCAGTGGGGCACAGCCTGCGATCAGCCCTGCCGAGGCGATGGCTGCGACGCTGATCCTCAGTGTGTGTGCAGATCCCATCAGTCCTACTTCCTTCCGCCAGGCTAATCGAGTGCGACTACCGGAAATGTACGTGAAGAAGGTGTTCAGTGACCACTCAGAAAGAGACCCTCCAGGCTTCAGAGAATGCAACACGCCGGGCGCGGGGTGCTAATGACAATGATGTGATTACAACTGGTGGTATTCATCTCCAGCGGACGTCTAACAGCACTCTCACAACGTGTTTTGGCTGAATCTGTGTGGTTCCCCCGCGACACAGAAATCGGTGACCGCGGCGTGACTGAGCATCCTGAGAGGTCTTCAGCGACCCCTCAAGCAACACTTGAGAGATGTGCGAATACAGTCGCAGCGGGCTCATGCTCGAGCTCAACGCGCGAGGAATTAGTCGCTGTCGGTCGGGTAATGGCGACTCGCCGGGTCGCCGGGCCACACCCCGGAGCTGCCGCGGCGCCAGGACCCCACCAGATGGGTGTCAACGATACCGACAGCCTCCATCAGGGCGTACATGGTCGTGGGACCCACGAACCTGAAACCTCGCGAGCGCAACTCCCTGGCGAGAGCTCGGGACTCGGCGGAGACCGTTGGAATCTCGGCGAGGGTGCGCGGCCCCGGGGTGGTCTCAGGCTGGTAGGACCAGATCAGCTCCGCCAGTCCGCCATCGGCCCGCAGCGCGATGGTGGCTCTGGCGTTCTGGATGGTGGCATCGATCTTGAGCTTGTTGCGCACGATCGAGGAATCATTCATCAGTCTCTCGACATCGTCGGCGGCGAACCGGCGGACCGCCTCCGGTCTGAAGTTGCGGAAGGCTCTGCGGAATCCCTCCCGCTTGCGCAATATGGTCTGCCAGGACAGGCCCGACTGGAAGGCCTCCAGCGACAGCCTCTCGAAGAGCCCACGCTCATCGCGGACCGGCATCCCCCACTCATGGTCGTAGTACTCGCGCAGCAGCGGGTCGGATGCCGCCCAGACCGGCCGAGCCAGCCCGCCATGGCCCAGTACAAGGTCACTTCCCACGGCCACCAGAGTACCGGTGAGCTACCAGGAGTTCAGCCAGGCGATATGCAGCCGGGGATCCCCGCTCTCCTCGGGATGGAACGCATACCCGGTGATGGCCCCCTGCTGCACACCTACTGTCCGCCCGTCGTCCAGTCGGCAGACACCATGCGCATCGGGTCCGATCTCGGTGACCACGGGGGCGCGGATGAAGGTGGCCGGCGCCGGTTCAGCCACCCCCTCCACCTGCAGCCGGGTCTCGAAGGAGTCCAGTTGGCTTCCGAAGGCATTGCGCGCCACCGTGACATCGAGCACCTCGAGGGTCTGCTGACCCGGCGCGGCGTCCAGCACCCGCCTGGCCAGGTAGATCAGCCCTGCACAGGTCGCCAGGGTGGGCAGGCCCGCCTCGATCCCGGCCTTGAGGGGACCCGCCAGGCCGAAGGCGCGGGCCAGCTTGTCGAAGACCGTCGACTCACCGCCGGGCAGCACGATGGCGTCGAGTCCTTCCAGATCTGCCGGCCGGCGCACCTCGACGGTCGTCACTCCCAGTCCCCGAAGGATCTCCAGATGCTCACTCACGCCCCCCTGGAGGGCCAGCACGCCGACCCTCACCAGCCACGCTCCGCCAGCCGGTGCGGTGCGGGGAGGTCGGCGACATTGATACCCACCATCGCCTCGCCCAGGCCACGTGAGACCTCGGCGACGGTTGCCGGGTCGTCGTAGGCCGCAGTGGCCCGGACGATGGCAGCCGCCCGCCTGGCGGGGTCACCGGACTTGAAGATGCCCGAACCGACGAAGACTCCCTCGGCCCCCATCTGCATCACCAGGGCTGCGTCGGCAGGGGTGGCCACCCCTCCGGCCACGAAAAGCACCACGGGCAGCTTGCCGGTGCGGGCGACCTCACTGACCAGGTCGTAGGGCGCCTGGAGCTCCTTGGCGGCCAGGTACAGCTGGTCGGGATCCATGCTGGCCAGATTGTTGAGCTGGCTGCGGATGGTACGAAGATGCTTGACCGCCTCGGAGATGTCCCCGGTGCCCGCCTCCCCCTTGGAACGGATCATCGCCGCCCCCTCCGTGATCCGACGCAGCGCCTCCCCCAGGTTGGTGGCACCGCAGACGAAGGGCACCTCGAAGGCCCACTTGTCGATGTGGTTGGAGTAGTCGGCCGGGCTGAGAACCTCCGACTCGTCGATGTAGTCCACCTTCAGTGCGGCAAGCACTTGGGCCTCGGCGAAGTGGCCGATCCGGGCCTTGGCCATCACCGGGATCGAGACCGCGTCGATGATGGCGTCGATGAGGTCGGGATCGCTCATCCGCGCCACCCCGCCCTGGGCGCGGATGTCGGCCGGGACTCGCTCCAGTGCCATCACCGCGACCGCCCCGGCCTCCTCGGCGATGCGTGCCTGATCGGCAGTGACGACGTCCATGATGACGCCTCCCTTGAGCATGTCGGCCAGGCCACGCTTGACTCGCGTGGTGCCGACCCTGGGTGCGTTCTGTGCGTTTTCTGATGCCATGGACTCCATCCAAGCGCCACGAAGTGGCCCAACCCAAGAGCCAAATATGACCAGTTGCAATGGTCCACTTGGCTGTGCACACTGGACCCGTGAGAGGCTCCCTGGTCATTGATCTCCCGCTCAGCCTGGATCGCCAGGATGCGCGACGTCTGCCGGTCCAGCTGGCAGACCAGATCCGCCTCCTCATCACGTCGGGGCACCTTCGCCCCGGAGATCAACTGCCGAGCAGCCGGCAGCTGGCCATCGGCCTGGAGCTCTCGCGAGGGTCGGTGATGGCCTGCTACGACCAGCTCCAGGCGGAGGGTTACCTGGTGGCCGCGCATGGCTCAGGCACCGCGGTCAACCCACACCTCGACGGACTGCATCCCGCACCTTCCGCAGCCCCACCGCGGTCAGGACCCGCGCGGCGCCCGGTGCTGGTCGACCTGCGCCCGGGGCTGCCCGATACCGCCTCGGTGTGGCGCGGGGCATGGCGAGGAGCGGCCTGCCACTTCCCGGCCGAACTGACCGACCCGCTGGGACTGTGGGCGCTGCGCGCCCAGATCTGCGAGCATCTGCGCCAGATGCGCGGCCTGATCACGACCCCGGAGCAGATCATGGTGAGCGCCGGTGCGCGCGAGGGCCTGTCGGCGCTGCTGCGACTCTGGAGGGGCGGCTCTCAACAGCCGCTGAGGATCGGCGTCGAATCCCCGGGCTACCCCAGCATGCGCAAGGTGGCCTCGGCGCTGGGCGATCGTCTGGTCGACCTGGCCACCGACGGCCACGGTCTGCGGACCGACCGCCTGCCGGGGCCCGGCGAGCAGCATCTGGACGCCGTCCTGGTGACTCCGAGTCACCAGTACCCCTACGGCGGATCGCTGAGCGCCCCCAGACGTACCGCGTTGACCAGCTGGGCGGCCGGCCGTGGGTGCTGGCTGGTGGAGGATGACTTCGACTCGGAGGTGCGCCACATCGGCTCCCCGCTGCCGGCCCTGACTGCCACCGCCCCCGAGATCACCGTGCTGCTGGGAACCTTCTCCTGCCTGCTGGCCCCCTCGGTGGCATGCGGATATCTCGTGCTGCCGCCAGACCTCGTCACCCCGATGACCCGCCAGCGCGAGGCTCTGGGGCAACCGGTCGGGTCGCTGGTCCAGGAGGCGCTGGCCGGCTACCTGTCCAGCGGAGCGCTGCGCCGGCGGACCCAGCGGATGCGGCAGGTCTACCGGCGTCGCCGCGATATCGTGGTCGACTCCCTGGCAGGACTGCCCGGTGCCGTTCTGCAACCCGTCGTCGGGGGGCTGCAGGCGGTGCTGGTGTGCCGGGCCGACGAGGAGGCGCTGGTGAGCGGCTGCGCCGGGGTCGGCGTCGGGGTCGCCCCGCTGTCCTCCTACTGGGGCGGTCAGGGCACCGAGCACGGATTGGTGATCGGCTTCGGAGCACATGACGACGCCACCCTGGCAGAGAGTCTGCACAAGGTGGCGTCGGTGGTGCGCGCTGTCGACGCGGCTCAGTCCAGGTAGCCCTTGAAGAGGTCGGTGGACTCGTAGCGCTCGGCGGTGTCGGCGATGACCGTCACGATGACCTTGCCCTCGTTCTCGGGGCGGGCGGCGATCTGGGCGGCAGCCTGGAGTGCGCCACCGCCGGAGATACCGGTGATGATTCCCTCCTCGGAGGCAGCCCGGCGGGCCAGCTCGATGGCCTCGTCACCGGGGACCAGCAGGATCTCGTCGACGACAGACTTGTCGAGGTTGTCCGGCACGAAGCCCGGGCCCCAGCCCTGGATCTTGTGGGGAGCCTTCTGGCCCTTCGTGATGACCGGGGACTCGGCCGGCTCGGCGCCGATCGCCTTGATCTGGGGGTTCTTCTCCTTGAGGTACCTGCCCGCACCCGAGATGGTGCCACCGGTGCCGATGCCGGCCACCAGGATGTCAACGGTGCCGTCGGTGTCCTCCCAGATCTCGGCACCGGTGGTGTCATGGTGGACAGCCGGGTTGGCCGGGTTGTCGAACTGCCCGGCGAGGATGGCGCCCGGGGTCTCAGCGACGATCTCGGCAGCCTTCTTGTTGGCTCCGGGGACGCCCTCGGCGCCCGGGGTCAGGACCAGCTCGGCCCCCAGCAGGCGCAGCAGCGAGCGGCGCTCCTTGGACATCGTCTCGGGCAGGGTGATGATCACCTTGTAGCCGCGGGCCGCACCCACCAGGGCCAGACCGATGCCGGTGTTGCCGGAGGTGGCCTCCACGATGGTGCCGCCGGGCTTCAGATCGCCGGAGGCCTCGGCGGCGTCGACGATCGACTTGGCGATCCGGTCCTTGACGCTGGATGCCGGGTTGAAGTACTCGAGCTTGGCCAGAATGGTGGCCTTGGCATCCGGGAACAGCTTGTTGATCCTCACGAGCGGGGTGCCACCGATGAGCTCGGTGACGTCATTGGCAATCTTGGCCATGGTCTGTGGTGTCCTTTGTTGGCTCTTCGCGATCCGGGGTGTAGCGGGGGGTTGAGTCTGGCTGGCGTGTCGGGGTGGGTGTGAGGGTCGGGGTCTTCCGATGATGGGAGTTCC
>NZ_AUHZ01000036.1 GCF_000423445.1 Acidipropionibacterium thoenii DSM 20276
GACCACGGTGTCACGTGGTCTCCCTTCGCAGCCGCAGCGCCGGCACCACTGGTCGGGCTCGACCACCTGGCAGGCCAATACGGCACGATCCGGCTCGAGTCGCTGCCCGGTGACAACGAGGCCGAGTTCGTCGAGGCGGCAGAAGGCAGTCAGGTCGGGGCTGGCGAACGCATCAGCGCGCCCGCCGACGGAAGCGTCGTGCACGTCGAGGTCTTTCGGGCTGAGTGTGTAGGAGCTCTCATCCTCGGGAGACCTCGACCTCTACCCGGCCACCGACGCGCCGGCCCGCCGCGCGACGTGCGCTACACCCTCATCTGGGAAGAGCCGGAAACGTGACACGGAGACGCCAAGCGCCGGCTCGGGAAAGAGATCACCGAAGACGATCCTCAAGGAGGTGACGCATCCGGCGCTGATCCCCCGGGATCGGGGTCGAGGACACGCCGCGCGTGTTCAGTACCAACTGGGCTGTCTTCGGGATCGCCGGTGTCCTCGTCCTCGGAGTCGTCGTCTGGGGCTTCCTCGCCCCCGACAGCATCAGCGCCGCGGGAGCGGCGTCTCTGGGCTGGGTGACCGACAACTTCGGCTGGCTGTTCTCACTGCTCGCGATCGCGACCATCGGGTTCATGTTCGTCGTCGGCTACGGCCGGACCGGCGGCATTCGCCTCGGCGCCGACGACGAGTCGCCGGAGTTCTCCACGGTGTCGTGGATCGCGATGCTGTTCTCCGCCGGCATGGGCATCGGCCTGCTGTTCTGGGGCCCCGCCGAGCCACTGGCCTACTTCACCGACGTGCCGCCGGGCTTCACGGCGGAACCGGGCAGCAGAGATGCGATGCTCGACGCGCTCGCGCAGTCGATCCTGCACTGGGGCCCGATGGCGTGGGCGTTCTACGCGCTCGTCGGCGGCGCGATCGCCTACGCCGCCTACCGCAGGGGACGGGCGCCGCTGATCTCGGCGATCTTCCGCCCCATCTTCGGAGAGCGCACCGAGGGATGGATCGGCGCGGTCATCGACGTGTTCGCGATCATCGTCACCCTGTTCGGCACCGGCGTCACCCTCGGGATGGGCACCCTGCAGATCGCCAGCGGCGTCGAGGTCGTCACCGGCATCGGCCCCCTCGGCAACGCGGGGCTCATCGTCATCATCACGATCCTCACCGCCGCGTTCGTGGTCTCCGCCGTCTCCGGTATCAAGCGCGGCATCCGTGCCCTGTCGAACATCAACATGGTCATCGCCGCGGTCATCGGGGTGTTCATCTTCATCGCCGGCCCGACCCTGTTCCTGCTGAACATGATCCCCGCCAGCGTCTCCGCGTTCTTCGGCGAGCTATGGACCATGCTCCTGCGCAACCCCGCCCAGGGCAACGACGCCGCCGCGTTCATGGCCAGCTGGACCAACTACTACTGGGCCTGGTGGATCTCCTGGACACCGTTCGTGGGCATGTTCATCGCGAAGATCTCCCGCGGCCGCACCCTGCGCGAGTTCGTGACCGTCGTCATCGTCGTCCCCTCGATCGTGTGCATCGTGTGGTTCGGGATCATGGGCGGCACGACCATGCTCTTCGAGTCCCAGGGGAGCGGGATCGCGGATGCCGGATCCCCGGAGGCGATCCTGTTCGCCGTGTTCGGCGCGCTGCCGTTCGGGGTGGTCCTGTCCGTGCTGGCGATGATCTCCATCATCCTGTTCTTCGTCACCTCCGCGGACTCGGCCGCGATCGTGATGGGGTCGATGAGTCAGCGCGGCAAGCCCGAGCCGTCGACGTGGGTGACGATCACCTGGGGCGTTCTCCTCGGCGCCGCAGCCCTCGCGCTGCTCCTCGCGGGAGGGCAGACCGCGCTGTCCGGGTTGCAGTCGATCATGGTCGTCTCGGCGCTGCCGTTCGCGATCATCGTGATCGGGATCATGATCTCCTGGGCCAAGGAACTGCGCACCGACCCCTACATACTCCGCTACCGGTACGCGCGTGCCGCGATCGCGCAGGGCGTCCGGCGCGGCATCGCCGAGCACGGTGACGACTTCGTCTTCGAAGCCGCCGAGGTCGCCGCCGACGAAGGCGCCGGAGCGGGCATCGACACCGACGATCCCGCCCTCACCGAATGGTACGAGACCGCGACCGGACAGATCCCGATCGTCACCGCCCAGGACGTCACCCGCACGCTCGAACCGGGACGCATCCAACCCAAGGGCCCGGGGAACCCCACCCACATCGCCTCCGGAGACGCCTCGCTGACGGTCGGCGAAGAGCGGCGAGCCTCTCGACGAGAAACCCGAGAGAAGATCAGCGACACCGAGAAGGGCGACTGAGCATCGGTCGCCTGCGCGCGCACGGTCCCGAGCAGGTCAGCGTGCGGCGATCTCGGCTGCCGTGTCGAGGAGATCGTAGAGATCCGAACCGTCCAGCCCACGCCGCGGTCGACGAGATGCGAACGATCGGGGAGTGTCTTCTGCGCCACATCGATGAGGACGATCTGCTCGGCAGGGTCCGGAATATGCCGCAGCCCGAAGACGCCAAGGACACTCACCGACGCGGGGCCGTCGCCCCGTTGCTCTCCCGCTGCCCGCGAGCCGACCACGTTATCCGGTTCCGGAAGCTGCGCGAAGGTCGTCTCATAGAGCTCCACGACGGGAGCCTGATTCAACGCCGTGTCGCCGTGCACATGCCCGATGACATAGACATCCCCGGTACGGATGGCGAGGAGGTCGCCGGGCCGGGTGAAGGTGATCGTCTCGCGCGTCGGAGGGCGGCGCGTCAGGGCAACGGGGGCGGAACGAAGCAGCGCAGCGACGTCCGCCGACTGACGCTCGAAGACGTCACTGAGCCAGACCCGGGCGTTCAGCTCGGCGATTCCGGAGACTGCGCGCTCTCTCAGCTCCGGGTCGATCAGCCCCACCTGGTGCAGGCAGGTGGCGAGTGCCAGGGCGACCTGATGGCCGAGCATCCGGTCCGAATCGGAGTGGTCGGCATCGAGCAGTCCCGACCATCGGCGGATCAGGCGCGGGACGACGTCCTCATAGCGTGCTCCCCGATGCCCGGCGTGCTTGGCGTAGATGAAGCTCGTGCCCGCGAGACGGGCGACCTCGTCCTCCACGGTCGCGGGGATCTGGCCGATCGCGAGCTTGTCCAGGATCTGCTTATGTCGCACGCCGACAACGATACGACGGGACGAGGAGGGACTAGCCAACGGCGACGGCCCGGCGCGCCTGCCGGCGCGCGGCTGTCGAGTTGTCACGTAAGGTGGATTCCGGCGCGTCGGGAAGTCTGGTCGACATCGACGCCGGCGACACCCGCCGGCGGTGTGACCAGAGGAGACCCATGACGCCAGTGACCCGTGTTCGTGACGCCCGCCGCCGTGTGCGGCGATGGGTGACGCTCGAGACCACCAGCGGATTCCTGCTGCTGGCCGCGGCCGCACTCGCTCTCCTCTGGGCCAACTCGCCGTGGCATGACACTTACACTGCCTTGTCGGAGATCACCCTCGGTCCCGCCGTTCTTCATCTCGACCTCTCGTTGTCGAGTTGGGCGGCCGACGGTTTGTTGGCGGTGTTCTTCTTCGTCGTCGGCGTCGAACTCAAGCACGAACTCGTCGCCGGAAGCCTCCGCCGTCCGCGGGAGGCGGCCGTTCCCGTCCTGGCCGCGGTGGGTGGGATGATCCTGCCGGCCGTGTTCTTCGTGAGCGTGATCCTCGTCTCCGGGGATCGGGAGGCCCTGCACGGGTGGGCGATCCCGACCGCGACCGACATCGCGTTCGCTCTCGCCGTGCTGGCGATCTTCGGCCGCGGGCTGCCGCGGGCGCTGCGAACTTTCCTGCTCACGCTGGCCGTGGTCGACGATCTGCTGGCGATCGTGGTGATCGCGGTGTTCTACACGACCGGGATCGACATCATCGCCCTGGCGTGCGCTCTCGGCCTCGTGGTCCTCTTCGGGGTCATGGTGCGCATGCGGCGCCCGCAGTGGTGGCTTCTCGTCCCGCTCGCTCTGGCCGCATGGGGGTTCATGCACGCATCCGGCGTGCACGCGACCATCGCCGGAGTCCTGCTCGGCTTCACCGTTCCTGCCCGGATCATCCACGGCGAGCCGGAGCCGCGAACCCACCGGCTCGATGACGCGATCCGCCCGTTCTCCTCCGGCATCGCCCTGCCCGTGTTCGCGTTCTTCTCCGCCGGTGTGTCTCTGATCGACGGCGAGGGGCCCGCGGCAATCCTCGGCCAGCCGGTCGTGCTCGCCATCGTCGCCGGGCTCGTGCTCGGAAAGCTCCTCGGCGTGCTGGGCATGACCGCGCTGGTCGCCAAGCTCACCCCGTTGCGACTGCCCGACGCGATCGGCATCCGTGATCTCCTCCCCGTGGGGCTTCTGACGGGAATCGGATTCACCGTGTCCCTGTTGATCGCCGAGCTGTCGTTCCCCGACACCGAACACACCGACGGTGCGAAGATCGCGATCCTGATCGGCACCCTCATCGCCGCGATCTCCGCCGCGATGATGCTGCGATGGGACGCCCGCAAAGCACGCAACGCGGACATGAACGAGGACGGGCAGCCGGACCGGGATATCGCCCGCATCGGAGACGACGATGCCTAACGCGTCCTCGGCTCCTCGCCACGGCCGGGTCCTGCTGGCCACGGCCGGGAGCCGAGGGGACGTCGAGCCGTTCTTCGGCCTCGCCGCGGTGCTGCAGGAGGCAGGGCACGAGGTCCGCGTCGCAGCGCCCGACGATCCGATCCCCGGTGAGGGCATCGACGTCGCCAGCCTCGGCGTGGGCTTCCGGCGACTGACCAGCATGACGCAGGAATCGCGCAACGGTCTCCGCGCCTTTCGTGAACAGATCCGGCCCGCGATGAGCATCATGCTCGCACGGGTCGTGGACACCGCCATGTCCTGGCAGCCGGACATCATCGTCTTCCATCCCAAGCTGCTCACCGTCCCGGTCGTCGCCGAGCGCCTCGGCATCCCCGCTCTCGACGTCGGGTTCACGCCCGTACTCAGCCCCACGCGCGAGTTTCCCGCTCCCGGTGTGGCGAGTCGCTCTCTCGGTGCGGTCGGCAACCGGCTGAGCTATCACGCCGTCACACTGGGGGAGCGGTTGTTCGCCGCGGACATCCGCGCGGCGAGACGCAGACTCGGCCTTCCCTCTTCGCGCCGGGTCGCGTCGCCGGCCGGATCACTGATCGCCGTGTCGCCCACGCTGCTGCCACGCCCGGCGGACTGGCCCTCGACGACGCACCTCACCGGCGACTGGCCTGCGCCCCCTGCGCCCTCGGCACTCTCGCCTGCCGTCCGGGAGTTCCTCTCAGACCCCGCGCCGTTCGTGTATGCCGGGTTCGGGTCCATGCACGGCGGAGACGCCGTCTCCCGGGCCGAAGCCATCGTCGAAAGCGTACGGGCAGCCGGCCTCCGCCTCCTGCTCGCCACCGGTTGGGGAGGTCTCGAACCGCCACATCGATGCCTGCGACCCGATGTGCTGATCGCCGAGAGCGTGCCGCACGAGCATGTGCTCGGGGCGGCTACAGTCGCGATCCATCACGGCGGTGCGGGCACCGTGCACGCAACGGCCAGGGCCGGGACGCCGTCGATCATCGTTCCCTTCCTCGCCGACCAACCATTCTGGGCCCGCCGACTCCAGCACGCCGGACTCACCGGACCGGCGCTGCACCGAAATCACCTCACCCCTGACCGCGTGAAAGGTGCGATCGCTGACGCCGTCGACCGGACACCGCAAGCTCAAGCCGCGGCGGAAGCCATGCTGCGCGAAGACGGACCCGCCGCGGCGACCGCACTGATCGCCCAAACACTGACGAGCGTGCACACATCATGACCTCACGCATCCTCCTTGCCGGAGACCTCACGCTCCCTGAACTGACAGAGGAAGACCACTCGGCACCGGAGCCCGGGATCAGAACAGTCGTCTGGGGATGCGACCTCACCGGCATCACGAACCGACGGGCTTCCCGGGCGCGGCTCAGACAAGCCGGCCTCGACGCGCTGAACGCCTGCCGGCACACCCCCGGCGCGCGCCACATCGTCCTCGTATATTCCGCGGAACCCAACGTGAGACCCTCTCTCCACCGGGTCGCCTCAGCCGTAGCGACCAGGCTGCACACCGAGCTTGAACGACGAACCGGCCGCGACCTCGACGCTATCGCGGCTCATCCGAATCCAGGGTGTAGTCGGGGTCTGAACCCGCCGGTCTCGAGCAGGGATCTGGCGATGTAGTTGGTCAGGTTGCGGAACCCCAGCGCCGAGCCGCGCAGGTGCTCGAGCCTGCCGTTGA
>NZ_AUHZ01000037.1 GCF_000423445.1 Acidipropionibacterium thoenii DSM 20276
CTTCGCTACCTCACCCGTTCACAACCTCCCGGGGAAGTACAACTAGAGCGCGGCGACCGCGAGCCCGGTCTCACCGAGGCGATGGCGGTCGCCGAGACCTTCACCACGTCCGTCGACGCCATGATGACCTCTCCCGACGACTTCCAGCGCACCTTGGAGTGGACCGGCCGGCGCAACGCCTACATCGAGGCGAGGAAGCACCTGATGCAGGCCGCGGCGAACTACGAGAGCGCCGCCGAGGAGCTGCGTGACTACATGGAGGGAGACCTTCAGATCCCGCAGATCGAACGGGACGAGCTCGAGCGCCAACTGGCCCAGTCCTGTGCCTGGGTGGCGATGGACGGCTACCGGGAGCGGGACCCGTGGCGTGAACGCTGGGGGGTCCAGGTCGCGGCCGACGACCCGGTGGCGCGTCTTCGGCCCTGAACACGGCCCCGGGGGACGCACTTCTCACCCTTGTGGATGTAGCAGTATCCGCCCATCCGGCGGATTGTGACTTCTATTGGCCGGGGACCGGCCGCAGACGCACAGGAGGAGAGTGGGATGGCAGGTGGGAGAAGTGTTCTGGGGGTCGTCGTGGCGGCGGCACTGCTGACCGTCGGATGCAATCCGGCGGCGCAGGACGAGCCGGGCGCCGCGAGCGCGTCGTCGAGCGGCTTCAGCACTCAGCTGTCGGGAACCCTCCGCACCGGAGGTTTCAACCCCTCCGACGAGGTGGCCAGGAGCCGCAGCGACCTCGCCACCCGGGCCGTGAGCCCGGTGAAGGTGAGCATGGACACCACCGAGTTCGATGCGCAGAAGTTCGCCGCCCAGGCGGCGTCGGGCCAGGTGCCCGACCTTCTCTCGGTGGACCGCACGGTCGTGGGCACCCTCGCCGACAAGGGGCTCATCCGACCGCTGGAGCAGTGCTTCAGCCTGCACGGCGTCCGGCCGGCCCAGCAGTACTATCCCGCCGCCATCAAGGATGTGACCTACGACAGGCACATCTACGGGGTGCCGCAGTCGTTCCAGACATCGATGCTCATCGGCAACAAGCGCGTCATGGCGAAGGCGGGGGTCACGGCGGCGCAGCTGGACACCAGCCGGCCCGATGCTCTGGTGGGGATCGCCCGCAAGATGTATCACGCCAGTAACGGCCGCCCCGACGTTCTGGGTCTGGATCTCGACCTGCCCGGTTCCTCGGCGATGTGGCTCAAGGTCTTCGGCGGCGCCCCGATGGACGATGAGGGACGCCCGACTCTCGATGATTCGAAGAACGTACAGGCCCTCACCTGGATGAAGAAGGTGATGGACGCCCAGGGCGGCTATGCCTCCATCAAGTCCTTCAAGGACTCGATGGATGTCTTCGGCGACCAGAACCAGTACGTCACCGACGAGGTCGGCGCCCAGACCTGGGGCCAGTGGTACGCCAACGTGCTGTCCAACACCCAGGACAAGGTCTCACCGGTCGGTGTGCCGGTGAAATCGGTGTCGGGGCAATCCATCGGCTTCGCCGGAGGAACGGCCCTGGTGGTGCCCAAGGGCAGCCGCAATCCCTCGGCGGCCTGCAGCTGGGCGATCAAGGCCACCTCGGTCGACGCCTGGGTGGCGGCCGGGCGGGCCCGGGCGCAGAAGGTGAAGGCCGAAGGGGCCATCAACACCGGACTGTTCACCGCCTCCCCGCCGGCCGACCGGGCGGTCCGCCGGCAGTTCGTCAAGTCCTCGGGCAACGCCGATTTCGACCAGCTGGTGAACGCCTCCTACACGACCCTGGAGAATCCCGTCTCCTTCGGCGGGTCGGCCGCCGGCAAGGCGATCTCGGACGCGCTCAGCAACGCCGTGTCGGTCAGCCTGGCGGGCGAGAAGACGCCGGCCCAGGCGCTGAAGGACGCCCAGGCCGATGCCACCCGTGCCTGGCAGCAGACCGCGGTCGGCAAGCATGCCTGAGCCCGGCCGGAAGGTGCGGCCGCGTCGCCGCCCCTCCAGATTGCGCCGCTCCGAGGCGCGCGCAGGGTATCTGTTCATCGCACCGTGGTGCATCGGGCTGCTCATCTTCACCGTCATCTCGATGTCGTGGAGCCTGGTGCTGTCCTTCCAGCACTACGACGTGGCCAGCGGCACGGGCACTCCGGCCGGCCTGGACAATTACCGGCTGCTGGCCAGCGACCCGACGGTCGGTAAATCGCTGGGGAACACGCTGTTCTACGCGGTGCTGGCGGTGCCGCTCGACATCCTGCTGGCACTGCTGCTGGCCTGCCTGCTCAATGGCATCGGCCGCGGCTCGGGCCTGTTCCGTACCCTGTTCTACCTGCCGAAGATGACGCCGACGGTCGCGACGGCGTCGGTCTTCCTGCTGCTGCTCAACGGCAACAGCGGCGCGATCAACACCGTGCTGCGGCTGTTCGGCATCAACGGCCCCCAGTGGCTGGCCGACCCGAACTGGATGAAACCCTCCATCGTCGTCATGACGCTGTGGTCGGTCGGAGGGTCGACGATCATCCTGCTGGCAGCGCTCCAGAACGTGCCGCGCGAGTACTACGAGGCGGCTGCGACCGACGGGGCCTCGCCGGCCCAGCAGTTCCTGCGCATCACGGTGCCACTGGTCTCACCGACACTGTTCTTCCTCACGATCGTCAACACGATCGCCGCGCTGCAGGTGTTCGACCAGTCGTACCTGCTGTTCTACCGCGACGGGAACGCCAGCGTCCCCGACGCCGCCCGCTTCTACGGCGTGTACCTGTACCAGCAGGCCTTCGAGCAGTTCAACTTCGGACGGGCGGCGGCGATGGCGTGGCTGCTGTTCGTCATCATCCTGGTGATCACCGCCATCCAGATGAGGGTGAGCAGGCGCATGGTCTTCTATGAGGGAGGTGACCGGTGAGCGCCCAGCCCGAGCCGGTGGTGCCGCAGCGGACCCCTTACGGCGGGGGAGCCGCGGCTCCCACCTCTGCCCAGGAGCTGCTCGGAGGGCGCCAGCGAATGGTCGCCGAGCAGCCCGCCAACCCGGCGGCGCTGGCACTGCCCGGGCGTTCCCGGCGGCCGCTGCGTCATCTGGGTGCGGCTGTGCGATGGGCGCTGGTGCTGTTCTTCTCCGCCCTGTTCCTGTACCCCTTCGCCTGGCTGCTGGCGGCGTCCCTGAAGCCACGCGGGCAGGTCTTCGACAATCGTCTGATCCCCAAGACTTTCAGCCCGCAGAACTACAGCTTGGTGTGGCACGAGCTCCCGCTGGGCAACTGGATGCTCAACTCGATCTTCATCGCCCTGGCCTCGGCCGTTCTGGTGACGATATCGAGTTCTCTGGTGGCGTTCGGCTTCGCCTACTTCCGTTTTCCGGGACGGGGAGCGCTGTTCTCGGTCCTGCTGGCGACGATGATGCTTCCCGGTGCGGTGACGCTGGTACCCAACTACCTCATCTGGAAGAACCTCGGCTGGCTCGGCACGAATGTTCCCCTGTGGGGCGGTTCGTTGTTCGGATCCGCGTTCTACATCTTCTTGATGCGCCAGTTCTTCATGACTCTTCCGCGCGACCTCTTCGAAGCCGCCAGAATGGATGGCTGCTCGGCTTTCGGTCTGTTCTGGAGGATCGCCTTCCCGCTGTCGCGCTCGAGCGCGATCATCGTGTTCATGTTCGAGTTCCAGGCGGCCTGGAACAATTTCACCGGTGCGCTCATCTATCTCAACTCGGGCGATCCCACGAGTTACACGGTGCCGCTGGGAATATCTCACGCCATGACCATGTACTCCCCGACCGCCGGCGGGCACGGCGACTATCAGTACGTCATGGTGGCGTCCCTGCTGGTGACACTGCCCATGTTGGTGATCTTCGTGCTGGGGCAGCGTCACTTCATCGCGGGGGTCACCACCGGTTCCAGCCGCTGAGGCTCACGGCTGGGGTTTCGCCACAGGCGCGCCGAGGTCGGCGGCGACCGACAGCGCGGCCTGTCTGCCGGTGAGCAGAACACCCTCGGTCGAGGAGACCACGAACAGGTACTCCCCGGCCAGATGCAGCCCCTCCACGTCCTGCCAGTGATGCTGTCTCAGGTCGCGCATTGCCGCCAGGTGCTCGGGAGGCTGCTGGCACACCGCGCGATCCCAGCGCACGACGTCTGTCGTCGACGGCTCATCGGGGAAGTCCGGGATGAACCGCTGGAGCTCGCTGATCACCGCTGCCCGGCGCTGGTCCTCGGTCATCGCGCTGAGCCTGCCGTCGTACCAGCCGGCGGTGAACGCATGGATGAGGCTGGTGCCGGCAGGGCCGCGGGAGCCGAAGGCGCCGGAGTTCTCGTCGAAGACGCGCACCAGCAGAGAGTCGGTGCTGTGGGGGATCATGAGGGAGACGAAGTTGTCGGGAACGACCCGGCGGTCCAGCCCGAAGACGTAGTTGTAGGTGGAGCTGTATGTGCAGCTGGACAGGTCGGCTGCCACGGCCTCGGGCAGGTCGGGGATGATCCGCGAGGTGACGTGGGCGTCTGTGGCGCAGATGACGTCGGCGGCCTCGATGATCCCCTCGCCCGTGCGCACCCCGCGGACCGCGCCGTCGTCGATGACGACCTCCTCGACCGGCGTCGACAGCCGTACGTGGTCACGCACCTGGTCGTAGAGCCTGTCGGTGAGCACCGCCATGCCACCATCGATGCTTCGCATCCCCCGCATCAGGGACAGTGCCGCGACCGGATGGGCGATGCTGACATCGGGAAGCTGGCCGAACAGCATCGTGCCGATGTAGGGGGCCAGCAGCCGGTCGGTGACCTCGGTCCCGCCGTGACGCAGCCCGAACTCCTCGCAGGTCGCGGCCTCGACGCCGGCCAGGCCCGGCAGCTGGCGATCACCCGTGCCGGAGGTGAGCACCTTGAGCATCCGCGGCAGCAGGGCCACTGCCAGCCGCGCGGCCTGCGGGTAGGCCCGGGCCGGCAACCCGCCCTCGGTGAGGAAGTCCCGAAGGTTGCGCAGCCTCATGCCGCGCCCGACCGACAGGAAGCGAGTCTGTTCGCCGTTCCAGAAGCCGAAGCACTGGGAATCGACCTTCTGCACCCGGTCGAGCAGGTCGAACTCATCGAGGTACCTGAATGTCGTGTCCCACTGCGGTTCTGTCATAGTGGCGCCGATCGCCCATGTGAACGGGCCTACCGTCCTGTTGCCGACCCGGCCTCCGGTCCGGTTGTCGGCTTCGAGGAGAACGTAGTCGATCCCGTGTTCCTGAAGCGTGTGGGCGGCTGAGAGCCCGGCGCACCCGCCGCCGACGACAATGACATCGTGGTGTTCGGCGACATCGTGATCTTCTGGCATTGTGGCCCGCTTTCATCAAGGAGCTGTATACGTAAGCCACGCTATGGGCCGGACGCTGCGACCCAAGACATTGTCAATGCACATGAGTTCGCGGGCCTGGTCGCATGTGCATGAGGGGCCGCTTGAAACCCTCTCGCGCTGGTTCGCATGATGGTTGCAGCTATCTCCCGAGGAGGAATCATGACTGAAAACGACGATGCCGGTCAGCAGGGCGGCCCGCGATTCGGTGAGACGAACTCCAAGTCGCTGTATTCCGCCCAGCCGACCAGGTCGTTGGACGACTAGCCCGAGCACAGGCGCCCGGCGGAGGAGGGGAGTGACATGGACCCGCGCACCAGGGAGGAACTCATCGCCGACCTCAAACGGCGGCGCTACGAGGGGACGATCGACGAACGGACCTACGAGGGCCGCAGGTCCCAGATACTGCTGGGCGACAACCCCGAGAGCCGTATCGCCCCAGAGGGGCGCCGGCACGCCGCCAGAGTCGGAGTGGGGATCGGGGTGCTCGTCGTCTTCGTGGCTCTGGGAGTCACCGCCCTGGTGTTTCTCGGACGCTACGGACTGCTGCCCATGGCGCTGTGCCTGGCGGTCGGCGGCTACATGGCATGGCGGCAGTTCCACCCGCATATCGACTAGCCTCGGCGTTTCATCGGTGAGTGCCGGAGGTGTGGTCGCCGGGTAGGCGAAAGTGCTCCTGACTTGGCAGGATAGGGCTTGTCTAGAGTCC
>NZ_AUHZ01000038.1 GCF_000423445.1 Acidipropionibacterium thoenii DSM 20276
GCGATCGCGTTGATGAGGCGTTCCATGACCTGCCGGCCCTCGCTTGTGTTCTGGGCGCGGTAGGCGGTCACGACCTGCTGGTAGACCGCCCAGGTGACCTGGACCGGCGCGTGAGCGTCATCGGTGAACACAGTCTCCAGACGGGTGGCCTGGCGGTCGGTCAGCAGGTCACGGCCCGTGTGCAGAGTCAGGCGGACCCCGAACAGCGGGTCTCCTTTCCGGCCCCTGTGACCGCAGGTGTCCTGCTGGACGCGGGTACGAGTCCGATCCAGGGCGTCGCCGGCCAACTGGACCACGTGGAAGGGGTCCATCACCTCTGTCGCGTCGGGCACCTCTTCGGCCGCGGCGGTCTTGAAGCCGGTGAACCCGTCCATCGCCACAATATGGATCTGGTCGCGCCAGGCCTGGTCACGGCCGGCCAGCCACGCCTTGAACACTTTCTTGGAGCGTCCGGGAATCATGTCGAGCAGCCGGGCCGGCCCGCTGCCGTCTCGTGCCGGGGTGAGGTCGATGATCACGGTGACATACCGGTCACCGCGTTTGGTGTGGCGCCACACGTGCTCGTCGACCCCGATGATCTCCACACCGTCGAAACGGTGCCGATCATCGATCAACAGACGCCGGCCTTCGGCCAGGACCGCATCATTGGCGGTGGTCCAGTCCACTCCCAAAGATGCTGCGATCCGCGAGACCGGCAGATGATCCAGCACCAGAGCTTCCAGCCCCCAGGCCAGCCCGCCGCGGGACAGTGTAGCCCTCGGCTCGGCCGCAGCACTGGTGTCCTGGCGCCACACATGACCACACCCGGTGCACCGGTAACGCCGGACGCGGACCTGCAGGATCGTGGGCCGATGGCCCCACGGGGTGTGGGCCAGGCGCCGGATCACCGTGTCACGCGGAGCGCCCTGGCATCCGCACCGCCGGCACCAGTCGTCAGCCTCGACCACCCGGCAGGCCACCACGGCCCGCTCGGCGGTGATGTGCTGGCCGACCACCTCCAGGCCCAGCTCATCGAGACAGCAGAACGTGGTCAGGTCAGGGGCGGTGAAGGTAACGTGAGACATGAGGGCCTTGTGGTGCAGGAACGGGACTTGAACACTCCGATCCTTCCGCAGGGCCCTCCCCCACGCACCCCGTCCTCACAGCGAAGTGACAACCGATCCACACACAGTCAAGCCACAACTACACCCTGGATCCTGAAGAGCCACTTGACGATAGCCACACCTCCGATGGAGGATGACATGGTGAACTGCACAAGTAAACTCTCGGTCATGGCGATCGGATCTCTTGTTGCCAGATCGATCTATTCCACTCCCGCACAAGCCGCGCCCGCAACTACTCACAACGCGTCCCCCGTGGCAGAGTCCTCCACGATATCGGCGGTTGCCGCGAAACCATTACCAGTAGAGTGTCTCTCCGGCTGAAATCAATCGTCTCAATAGTACGCTCAATCCCTCGACCCCTAAAACCCTGTCGGCATCTGGCGTCCCAGGAGGGTACCATCGCCCACCTGGGCAGCGGCTCAATAATTATCGATTCAAGTCTTCCAACATTTACTTCGGCAACTATCATTGCGTGAACAAAAACTGCACGCTTAGTTCGGAAGTTCAGGCAGTGTGGCAAGAGAACATACAGGGAGGCTCGTCAAAGCGATGGACTCTGACCACGGTCGCCACGACATTCAAGGCCGGAGGTCCTCGATGGTCATTGCGGTACGGGTATTCTTGTGGTGTGAATGTCTCCCTTTCCACTGATCATACGTGTCGTTACGGTGCGTCAGCGTCGGGAGTGTCGGGCGCACTGACATCTAGGAAAAATTACTCCTGGAATTTCGAGAATCGGAGTTCTGGAGTGAATTATCCGATGTTCGCGCTTACGGTCAAGTGGACTGACGGCGTCACTCAAACGAACCGTATTCGTGGGTGGGATGTCTGCAACGGAAAGTCGGTGACGCTGTGCTCCAGCTCTGGAACCTGAACAAGGGTCGGATCTTCTGGTTCAGAGGGATTGATGGACCGGTCGAGTTGTCCGACAGTGATCCAGCCATGACCGCTGTGGCGCGCAACGCCTCGGGCCGGTGGGCCATCGCAGCGCTAGGGCCCATCAGTGATCTGGCCGCGCCGGCCTATGAGCATCAGGATCGGGACGAGTTCATGGGCACCATTGAGGGCCTGCTCGAGTGGCTTGATCTCGAATGCGATGATGCGGTCATCGCCGAAGTGGCGCGCTATTTCCACCGGGACAACGTCTCCTGTGCCGAGCAGTGGAATCGCACTCCGCCACATGCGACGACTGTCGTCTCCATGGACGGGGAACCCATTCAAGCCCATGTGTGGCGATTCCCGGGTGCCTCGGTGCTCGCCATGGACTATCACACCCTCGTCGTCGCTCTCCTCGTCGAGCACGAGTAGAGATCCCCGATAGTTTATCACAATCGAGGGTATGAATGGGGTGTGAGCTCAGCCGGCGCGTCGGTTCTTACGTAGGAGTCGAGGCCCTCCGAGGATGAAGATTCCTCCACCGCTGATCGGGAATGCCTCAACGTGTATAACCCTGCCTTCGCGGCCCCTGATCTGATGAGCTTTGCCGTCGTGATGAACTCTGGATTGTGGCTGTCGGGCAGCGCCTCAAACCGCGAATGGTGGTGATTGAGTGTCGTATCGAAACGCTGGACCAATGGGTGCGTGAAGGGCGTGACGCGGGACTCGGTGGTGAGTCGGCTGGCACGAGCCGTTTGGACATCGGCGCACGACGCTGCTGATCCGTGTGCGGCACAACAAATACTCCGGGTGCGACAGCAGGACACCACGGCTATCGCACCAATGGAAGCCGGTGCTGACACAGTGGCTCGCCGCCCGTCCCAGGTCGTGGTCGAAGCGGATTGAGGTGGTCGCCACCGCCGGTTTCGCAGGATTCAAGACCGGTGCGGTCGAAGGGCTCCCCAACGCGTCCCGGTCATGAACCCGCTCGACCGCATCGCCACGATAGTGCGGCGCATCACGGCCTTTATCGCCTCCGTCGGCCCCGTGGTCGCCGACGGGTTCCACTTCGATCCCGACGGTTACACCGAGACCGTCTCCCAGGGCGACGGGGACCTGCTCACCGCCGACACCCTGTGGGACATCAAGGTCTCCAAGAACCCGCCGACGAAGGAGAACACCCTGCAGCTGCTCATGTACTACCTCATGGGCCACCACTCGGGTCAGGACATCTTCGGCACCGTCACCTGCATGGGCATCTTCAACCCTCGGCTCAACACCATCTACCGGCTGCCGTGGCTATGTCAACTCCATCCGGCCCCGGGATGACGGCCCGACTTGGCCCCAGCTAACGCGAGATCAGCAGCACAGGGCATTCCGGGGATGCCCTCTGCGAGGCTGGTGCCCATGAGTGCCGAACCTTCCCTTGTGCCCGAGCTGTCCGTCACCGACTGCGAAGTGTCCGTCCGGTTCTGGCGTGACCTGCTCGGCTTCAAGGTGCTCTACGACAGGCCCGAGGAAGGCTTCGCCTACCTCGCCCTGGGTGACGCCCACCTCATGCTCGACCAAGCCGACATCGGCAGGACATGGCGAACGGCACCCTTCGACCCACCCTTGGGGCGCGGGATCAACTTCCAAATCTCCGTGCCCGATGTCGCCGATCAACTCCGGCAGCTACGCGAAGCGGGCTGGCCACTGTTCATGGAGCCAGAAGAGAAGTGGTACCGCATCGGCCCGAGCGAAGAGGCGGGCATTCGCCAGTTCCTCGTACAGGACCCCGACGGCTACCTAGTGCGACTCCAGATGTCCCTGGGGCACCGAACGTTGGAGCAGGAGCCCAACGCGGCAGAACAGCCCGTTCGCCGGCGTCCTCTCCGATGGCGAACGCCTCGCGGTCCTCGAAGAGTGGAAACTAGAGCGCAGCACGTCGCATCCGCCGTCGTTCGTGCGGCCTGACTCACTCGACGATCTATAGGGCTCGATGGCAGCTGAGGTCACTTTGCCGAAGCGGCTGTTGTGGAACCCGTCGCGCGCCTTCGATCTGGGTGGCGAGAAGCGTGTGCGGTCGCCGATGCGGATCGTGATCCAGGAGGCGCAGAGTGCAGATGACCTCGCGAGCTACCTCGACAGCGACCTACGGATCGCGCATTTGACCGGCGCTCGGGCTGCCGGACTGCATGGCCGCTCCATGGGAGAGCCGGTCCCCTGGGGTTCACGCCGTCGGGGACTGATTTCATCTGCAGTACCCCAGCTCCGGCACAGCAGCCCCGACACCGCACACGTTGTGGCGACTCTAGAGAGGGGTGACCCTTAATCTCATAGGATCTTGAAAAGCCAAGATCCCTATGAGAGGAACACATGACTCGCATGCTCAACCGTGCCGGCGCGCTAGGGCTGGCTGCGCTGATGAGCGCAGGACTCATCGTCTCCGGAACCGCAGCGCCCGAAGCCCAGGCGGTGAAGACGATCCACCGAAACACAGGTAGCCACAGGCACTATGAGTCTTGTGTCAAGGAGTTCTGGTACTTGCGCGAGCACTACAAGAACCAGGGATGGAAGGTCAAGAACATTCGCCATTGCGCGTACCAGAACGTTTGGTTCGCCTCCGCTGACTTCTATAAGTAACGCTTGCTGATGAGCAATGATCAGAACCTGTGGAGGGCGCTCGGCGGGGTGACGTGAAGTAGGCGCACCTTCCCGAGCAAGATCGAAGCCCATGCTCAAGTTCTGATCGGGTCGGCGTTGGCGCGCCGGCGACGGCGTTGCTCGGCGAAGCTGATCTCGCCGTCCCGCCAGTCGTTGAAGTGTCGCTGTTCGGCTGTTCTCCAGGCTGCGGCCAGGGCGTCGGTCATGGGATGGCCCATGCCGGTGACCCATGCCTCCAGGCCGGAGCGTGCCGCGGCGGCGTGATCCATCAGGGTGCCGTCGATGTCGAAGACCACGACAGATGGAGTGCTCACGATCGCGATCCTACGGTGCGGGCATCCAAGCTGTTCGCGGCAGATAGGGCGGCGATGTCAGTGGCCAGCCCGCACCCGAGCCACCCGTTGTCCCGCCTCGACGTGCGCCTGCTCGGTGACAGCGGAGTCATGTTCGGGCCAGGTGGTGATGCCATCTCCCGCTCGGCGGGGTACGACGTGCATGTGCCAGTGGGGGACGGACTGGTCGCTACCAGGCCCGCAGGCACTCAGGAGGTTGGTCCCGGAGCCAGCATCGGAGGCTGTGACGGATTGGGCCAGGTCGTGGCAGAGGTCGATCACAGCATGGCGTGCATCCGAATCGGCGTCTTGAACACCAACGCAGTGGACCTTTGGGATCACAAGGCAGTGGCCGGGGGCCAAGGCGCTGTCGTGCAGTGTGAGAAAGGCCAGAGCCAGCTCGTTCTCACTTACAACATATGCCGGGACATCGCCTCGCACGATTCCGCAAAACACGCATGCGGAGTCGGGCTCATGGGACTCTTCACTGGTCGACGCAGGCACGCGCAGAAAGCTAGCAGCTGTGCCCGCTCCACGCGCGCTGTATTCGGCAGATGATCGATGTCACGCGCCTGTGGCGGGCGTCTGGTGCCGGGCTCGGGTGTGGGCGAGGCGGTAGGAGTTGGTGCCGGTTTCGAGGCTCTTCCCAGATGAGGGTGTAGCGCACGTCGCGCGGCGGGCCGGCGCGTCGGTGGCCGGATAGAGGTCGAGGTCTCCCGAGGATGAGAGCTCCTACACACTCAGCCCGAAAGACCTCGACGTGCACGACGCTTCCGTCGGCGGGCGCGCTGATGCGTTCGCCAGCCCCGACCTGACTGCCTTCTGCCGCCTCGACGAACTCGGCCTCGTTGTCACCGGGCAGCGACTCGAGCCGGATCGTGCCGTATTGGCCTGCCAGGTGGTCGAGCCCGACCAGTGGTGCCGGCGCTGCGGCTGCGAAGGGAGACCACGTGACACCGTGGTCCGACGGCTTGCCCACGAACC
>NZ_AUHZ01000039.1 GCF_000423445.1 Acidipropionibacterium thoenii DSM 20276
ACGCGTTCTTCGCAGGCCTGGGCGTCACAGTCACCGCGGTGATGACCGACAACGGTTCCTGCTACCGGTCAGGCGCCTTCGCTGACGCGCTCGGCGACCATGTGAAGCACAAGTGGACCCGGCCATACCGGCCGCAGACCAACGGCAAGGTCGAGCGGTTCAACCGCACCCTCGCCGTCGAGTGGGCCTACGCGAAGCCCTACGCCAGCGAAGCCGAGCGCGCCGCAGCCTACGAGACCTGGCTCCATCACTACAATCACCACAGACCCCACACCGGGATCGGCGGCCAGACCCCCTCAGCCCGCGTTCACAACGTCACGGGGAAGTACACCTAGCGCAGTATTCCTCTGCGTCGAGCGGCGGAGACGGCTGCGGTCCTGGAGGCGACATCGAGCTTGGAGAAGATGTGGGCCAGATGGGACTTCACGGTGGTCTCGCTGATGAACAGCTCTGCGGCGACCTCTGTGTTGGACCGGCCCGCGGCCACGAGCTCGAGGACCTCGATCTCCCGACTGCTCAGGCTCACCTGCGGGGCGCGGAGACGGTCGAGCAGTCGTGAGGCGATGACGGGTGCCAGAGCGCTCTCGCCAGCTGCGGCGGCTCGTACTGCGGCGATCAGCTCGTGCGGGGGCGCGTCTTTGAGCAGGTAGCCGCTGGCGCCCGCTTCGACGGCCCCCAGGATGTCGCCATCTGAGTCGTAGTTGGTCAAGACCAGGACGTAGGGCGCGGCGGGCAGGGCCCGGATCTGGCGGGTCGCGTCGGCTCCCGTGAGGGTCGCGCGCGTGCCGAACTGGAGATCCATCAGGACGACGTCTGGGTTCTCTCGTTCGGCAGCAGAGATGGCTTCCTCGGGTGTGGCGGCCTCGGCCAGGACGGTGAAGTCCTCTTCCATCCCGAAGAGGGCGACCAGGCCTGCGCGAACGATCGGGTGGTCGTCGGCGATCACGAGGCGGATCATCGAGGGTCCTCCTGGGGGAGCGTCACTGTGAGGGTCGTTCCACGACCGGGAGCAGAATCTACGGTGAGAGTGCCGCCCAGCTGGTGAACGCGTTCCCTGGTGGCTTGGAGGCCGAACGAGTCTGATCTTCCGGGGCGTGTGTCCTGTGCTTCGAGCGTGTCGAATCCGGTGCCGTCGTCGGCGACCGTGAAACGCATCGTCTCGTGATCAACATCCAGCGTGATCGTGGCTTTCGTGGCGTGAGCGTGCTGGATGACGTTCGCGATGGCTCCTTGTGCGATGCGCAGGAGCGCGGTCTGCAGGTGCATCGGGAGGGTGATCGTGTCGGAGACGCGCACGCTCACGTCCACACCATGCGTGGACCATTGCGAGATCGCCAGACGCCGGAGCGCTCCGCCAAGACCTTGATCGTCCAGCTCTGGTGGGGTGAGCTCTTGGATGAAGCGTCGGGCGTCGGCAAGGTTCGCGGCGGCGGTCTGGCGGGCAAGCTGGATGTGTTCTAGTCCCGGTCGGCCCGGGTCTGCGCGTTCGGCAGCGTGCAGGAGCATCTGGATGCTCGACAGGCCCTGGGCGAGGGTGTCGTGGATCTCTCGTGCCAGGCGAGCGCGTTCTGCGAGGACCCCGGACTCGTGTTCGGTCGCGGCGAGCTGTCCACGGGTGTCGAGCAGTTCCTTCATCAGCGCCTCGCGCTGAGTCGCTTCGAGGGCCAGGGCTTGGTATCCCAAGCCGATCAGCAGCGCGACGCAGGCACCCACGAACGGACCGACGACCCCACCGACGGTCCACCCGCCATGAATCCCCAGCGCACCGACAGCAAGCACCGTCGACGCGGCGACAGCGGCCGAGCCCCACCACCGCCCAAGGAGATGGAGATAGAGGAAGAACAAGGGAAAGACCAGGTAGGCGGCATCGGAGCTCAGCCACATGAGGCCGACCCACTCGAGCGTGAGCACCCCCAGCCACACCCGCCCCCGACCGCCAGACCCCGCCGGTTGCGCGAGGATGCCTCCCAGCGCATACGTGACCAGGAGCACGACGGCCAGAGGTATGACGATGGCGCTGCTGGGGCTCCACACCAGGGCAGCGCGAGCGATCACCAGGACTGCCAGGGCGACGAAGAGAGCGTGCAGACCGGTACGCAAGCCCACGAAGACGGGGGTCAGCGCGGTATGGGTCATGGGCCGAACGCTACGCGTCGACCCCGCACTGGTCATCCTCCGAAAGGACGATCGGCCAGTACATCGTCCGCGCGTCCCTCGAGGGTGCAGACGAGCGATGACCCGAACGCCGCCACGCGGAAGAGTCGAGGGTGTCATCGCCCCGGTGGCCGGAAAGGAACCCATCATGTTCGTCGCCTTGCGTGACCTGCGTTTCGCCCGCGGCCGATTCGTCCTCATCGGTTCGGTCGTCGCTCTCATCACCGTCCTCGTCGGCTTCCTCAGCGGGCTCACCGGAGGGTTGGCCACCCAGAACGTCTCGGCCATACTCGGGCTCCCCGCCGACCGGGTCGTGTTCTCTGGAGACACCGCCGCCAGCTTCTCCGACTCTGCGATCACCGAGCAACAGGCCACCGCCTGGGCCTCGACATCCGGAGTCACGACCGCTGAGCCCGTGGGGATCAGTCAGACCAGGGCAGAGACGGACACCGCGCGTGCCGCGATCGCCATCTTCGGCGTCCAGGCCACCTTCGACCGCAACGCACCCTCACGCGACGGCACGCTCACACTGTCAGAGCCCGCAGCCGACGCCCTCGCGGTGAGCACCGGTGACGAGGTCGTGGTCGCAGGAACCACGTACACCGTCGCCACGGTGGCCGGTGACGGGTGGTACAGCCACACCCCCGTCGTGCAGATGACCCTTCACGACTGGCAGGAGTACGCGGCCGCGACAGGGGACCCTGACGCCTACGCCACCGTCCTGGCCGTCACAGGTGATCCCGACTGGTCTGCGGCCGAGACCGCAACAGCCACCACGTCGGAGAGCACGCTCGCGTCGTTGACCGCGCTGAGCGCCTTCAGGTCCGAGATAGGTTCCCTCGTGCTGATGGTCGCCATGCTCTTCGGCATCTCAGGGCTGGTCATCGGAGCGTTCTTCACCGTGTGGACCATGCAGCGCAAGGGAGACATCGCCGTCCTCAAAGCCCTCGGCGCGAGCACGACCTCGCTCATCCGTGACGCCCTCGGTCAAGCCCTCATCGTCCTGTTCATAGGCATCGGGACGGGACTCGGGATCGTCACCGTCTTCGGTGCCCTCGCCGGCACCACGCTGCCCTTCCTGCTCAGCCCCATCACCACTCTCCTTCCCGGCCTGATCATGACCATCCTCGGTCTCGCCGGCGCCGCATTCGCTCTCCGCTCCGTGACCTCCGCCGACCCCCTCACCGCCCTCGGGAGCAACCGATGATCCGCCTGAACAACGTCACCCTCACCTTCCCCGACGGCGACTCGCACATCACAGCCGTCGACCACGTCTCTCTCACCGCGCACCCTGGAACAGTTACCGGCATCACCGGCCCCAGCGGTTCGGGGAAGTCAAGCCTTCTCGCTGTCGCCGCCACCTTGATCCGACCTGACTCCGGGCAGGTCTTCATCGACGACGTCGACGCCACGACGCTGGACGCACGTGAGGCCACCGACCTCCGCCGAGACACGATCGGGATCGTCTTCCAGCAGTCGAACCTCCTGCCCTCACTGACCGCGCACGAGCAGCTGTCCGTGATGAACGAGCTCGGCAGCAAGCACAGCAAGCGCACACGCTCTCTGGCAGCCACACGGGCCGACGAACTACTTGACGCAGTGGGGCTCGGTGACCAGCGAGGAAAGCGCCCTCACCAGCTCTCGGGCGGGCAGCGTCAACGCATCAACATCGCTCGCGCTCTCATGAACGAACCACGCGTCCTGCTCGTCGACGAACCCACCAGCGCCCTCGACCAAGAGCGTGGAGCCAGCATCATCGAGCTCATCCTCAACCTCACCGATCAGATGAACACCGCCACTCTGCTTGTCACCCACGACCTGGTGCACCTTCCCCGCATGCACGGCGTCGTCCAACTCGTCGACGGCAAGCTGAGCCAGGCGACACCTGCTGCTGCGTAACCCATGTTCGACAACCACGAAGCCAACCCCACCCCGCGCGTCCACTCCTCCCCGGCACCACCCGGACACCACGGTTCCTCAGCTACTTCGTCACTGGTCGTTGTGGACATCGGCCATCAACCGATCGCGGAACCACGCCACTGAGCGTTGCGACTCACAATCATGAGCAACCTGACCATTCCGCCCACCGGGGTATACCCCACCAGACACTCCCCCAGCCCACGCAAACACGTGTCCAACCATGCCGGTTTCAGACATAATGGACGACGCTGCCGTAGGGTTTAGGTGTGAATGGACATTCAGGGCAGACCGTCGGCTACGTCAGAGTCTCGACCACCGACCAGAACCCCGCACGACAACTGGAAGCCATCGGCACCGTCGACAGGCTCTTCGCCGAGAAGATCTCGGCCAGGACCACCGACCGGCCCCAGCTCCAGGCCATGCTCGCCTACGTGCGCTCCGGCGACCTCGTCCGAGTGAAGTCCCCCGACCGGCTCGCCCGCTCCACCACCGACCTCCTCGCCCTGGTGAACCACCTCAAGGACAAGGACGTCCAGATCCAGTTCATCGACCAGCCGGCCCTGAACACCGACTCCCCCCAGGGCGAGTTCATGCTCACCATCCTGGGTGCGGTGGCCCAACTAGAACGAGCCACCATCAAAGAACGCCAGGCCGAGGGCATCGCCCTGGCCAAAGCCCGCGGCGTCTACGACCGGACCCCGAAACTGTCGGCCGACCAGATCGAGCAGGCGCGCCGCCACATCGCCGACGGCGTCCCCAAAGCCAAGATCGCCCGAGACCTCAACGTCTCTCGACAAACCCTCTACACCGCACTGGCCGGCCAAGGCCGCTACCGGCCATCCAGTGACTGACCGCCGAAGGGGCATCGACCGACGCTTCACGAACAGTCAGCCGTCTCCACCCATGGATACCGAGACTGCTTCACCGTCAGTCACAACCACAGGAGCGAAACCCAACCTGGTTCACCAACACTGACGGCCGATTTACATCAAGTCGTACTTCACGGGCTCATCCGAATCCAGGGTGTAGTCGGGGTCTGAACCCGCCGGTCTCGAGCAGGGATCTGGCGATGTAGTTGGTCAGGTTGCGGAACCCCAGCGCCGAGCCGCGCAGGTGCTCGAGCCTGCCGTTGATCGCCTCGGTGGGCCCGTTGGAGGTGCTGGGCCGGTCGAAGTAGGCCAGGACGTCGGCGGCGCGCTTCTTCAGCGTCCTGCCGAGCTTGGTGATCTCGACCAGGGCCTTGGGGACGCCGGTGCTGATCGAGTCGATGAGCCGGGCCATCAGCTCGCGGC
>NZ_AUHZ01000040.1 GCF_000423445.1 Acidipropionibacterium thoenii DSM 20276
CCACCCCCGGGCAGTCGGGTGATGAGGGTCTGGTGTCGCGGAGTTTCTCGATCTCGGGCACCATGCGGTTGGGGTCCGGGCAGGTGACGCGGGTCGAGGACCGTGTGGAGATGTCCTGGCGCTCGGGCACCCCGTCCTTCGGACACACTCTGACGATGTCTCAGACTGCCCGGGGTCCGGAGTCGGCGTGGGGTGCCACATTCTTCGAGGTGATCCTCGGGTACCCGGAATCGACCAGGGTGTGCGCCGAGATGGGTGGTGTCGTCGGTCATGGTCATTGCTGGGTCTCGGTCGGCCGTATCGCGCCCTTCGGCTCCGGCTACGTCCGGGCATATCAGGGGATGGAGGCCGAACCCGTGTCCTTCTCGACGGCATGGGACGGTCCGTCGGCTGGCCAGCCGGTGGGAGGAGGCAGCATCCGATTCGGATCGGTGGGTGCTGCCTGCCGGGACATTCCCGTCGACCTCATCACCTGAACGAGCTCTGCACGATCCACAGACCGGCGGGGTGTGGATCCGCCGGTCTCGGGAGGACTGCCGGCGATGGTGATGTGTGAGGCTGTGGAGGCTGTGGCTAGATCCGCACCGTTGAAATCGGGTTCGACAGTGATGAGGTGCCCGGCTCCTCATCGAGCTGGGCAGGTGATCGGAGAGGGGTAGGGATTCCAGGTGCTGCCAGGAGGGCTGAGTTCCTGTGCCAGCAGATGTCCCTGTTCTCCGGACCAGGTGAGGGTCAGTCGGAGATCCTGTTCCGGAGCATCCGGGTTGACATCGGCAACGCCTTGGAGGGACTGCAGCGTCGCCGATCCAGGAGTCTTCAGATACACCCAGGTGCTCTGTCCGTAACCGGAGTCGGGAGTGCGCCACAGCACCACGCGACATCCGCCGGGACTGGCCGGGGGAACAACGTGGAACGTCTGTCTCGCGTTGTCAACCTCCAGAAGGGCCATGGCGCCGTCGAGTATCAGGAAGACACTTGCCGTCACGATGATCATCACGATGCAGACGACTCTCCAGATTCTGCGTGCCAGTCCGAGCGGGCGGATGTGGGGCCCGAAGGCCCACAGGCAGAGGCATGCGATCCACGCCCCCGCGCCGACGAGCGTGCCGGCCTCGATGAGTCGAGCCGCTGATGTGATGAATGGCCCGATCATCCAGAACGGCGAACCAAAACCACTAACGGTCTCGGCAATGCCCCACACTCCGACGAGGATCGCCAGTCCGGTCCACCACAGGAGCCGCCGCCATCCGCGCCGGCAGAGACGGCGGCGCGGAGTCTGCTCCGGATGCGCCTCCACGGAATCTGTACGCTCCATGCCGTCTCCTCACCTGCCGGGGCGCGCAGATGATGATCTGGCCCCACCTGGAGGCTACCGGCCGAGCTCTTCCCCGATGATTGCCACGCGAGGTCAGCATTTGTCCCGACGACTGCGCTGACGGTGATGTCATTGACTGGATCTACACCCAGGTTGTGAGTACCGGTGGACCCCGATCACAGGAGGCAGGTTTTCCACGTCACGGAATCGCAGAAGTTACACCGGTGCATTTCTCGTGACAATGCCGTGACGTTTCTTTGCCATGCCTGGACGATGACAAGCGTCAGTACTCGCAATGTGTTGTGTGGTGCATTTCAATGACATTGCTCTGTCATCACTGTGATGACTGTCTGTCACATCAGTGCTCACGTCGGATGGGGCACAGCTGGGGATCGGGGAAGCCCGATCCGGGAAAATCTCCGGATCAGATCAGTACTGGTCCGCTCTGCTCTGTCATCCCAGGTGATCACCATCATGGACACTCACACGAACAGCACCGTTACACCGTCCACCTCCGAGCTCGACGCACTCATCGTGGCCACCGACATCATGCTCGATGACGCGCTGCCGAAGGGCGTGCAGGACCTGCTCATCGCGGGAGTCCTCGCGCGCATCTGAGATCAGGGGGCTGACCCCGGTCAGCACTCCGCAGAATCTGTGGCGGCATGTTCGTCCTGACTGATCTGCGCAAACGTGACGTGCCGGCTGGTCCGATCAGCACGTCACAACCGCCACACCTGTACTCAGTGCGCCCCAGAGAGGAGCATCATGTCATCGGCGGACCACATGAGATCCCTGTGGGCGAGCGCCCACCCCGTACCGCCGGACCTCGACGTCCCGGCACACACTCCACTGCTGGTGCGCACGCCCTCGGGCACTGTCATAGATGCGAGGAGGGGATTGGACCATCCGGTTCACGACCATGACGGATACCTCCACCGCACCCTGATGGCCCTGCAGGCCCCCGCAGTCAGCCCACAGGTTGAGCCATGATCGCCGAGGCTGGGGATCATGGGGCCGACCACATGCGCTGTCGTGGCATCGAGGTCGTAGTCTGCCCCGGCCACCACCCATCGGGACTCGGCCTTGATCCGGACCGTGTGGACCTGGTCGCACACAGATTCGGTCCCATGTGGTCTGCAGTGAACGATCACTGCACCGCCCCGCAGCAGCTGCTGCGGGGCGGTGGTGTCTCTCGCGATGACCATCAGCGTGCCGAGGGCGGGTCCGGGGTCCTCTGGGTGAACGGGAACCGGCAGAGCCGGTTCGGAGGAGGCGATGACACACATCACGTCCGAGGAGCACTGATCGTCATGGCTGGACTTGCTGGCACTGCCACCCTCACCGCTGCGAGCTGGGACCAGGTTCGCCGCGACCCGGGGCTGGAGGCGGTCGACCTCACTCTGCACATCCTCGGCGGGCGGATCCGCCAGCACGTCGTGCGCGCCGAGCTGTCCCCGGATGTCTGGCTGGCCGTCCTGGCCCAGACTGACGCCGGCATCGCCACCGTCGAGCGAGCCGTCATCGACGGGCGCTCGGTCCCGGTGAACCGCTGAGACCCGATCCAGACACCACCGGTGCACGCGACAGCTGGCTACTGCGCGCGCCGGGTCGTCCCGCATCCGAAGGAGAGACCCCATGTCCTGCAGCACCCTCTCACGTCCTGACCTGCCCGGCCCCGGGTCCGGCAGCCCGGACCTCACATTCACCCTGCTCGACCTACCGGCCTGGAGCCTGGTATGCGACGAGTTCGACCACACCTGGCAGTCCAGTACCGACGGCTGGTGGTACGCCATCGGCGACCCGGCGCGTCTGTCGGCGACCGACATCGTCCGGATCGCCGTCGGGCGTCTGACGGTAGTCCACATGCCCAGCAGGTGGCGCGACATCGCGGAGATCGATCCCCGCGACCTGACCGGGGCACTCGCCGGCACGCTGTTCCTCCAGAGTGATCTGGTGTGGTACCGGCCCGGACCCCGGGACGCCTGGGTCATGCGCGACGCGTGGACCACCGCCACCGTCCCGGTGACCGGTCAGGACCTGGTCCGGCGCATCCGCGCCGGCCAGGGAGACCGCCGGGTCAAGATCATCACCCCTCACCCGTGAGCACCATCAGCAGGAAGGAGTCCGTCATGTCATCCTCGGCCCATCTGAGATCACTGTGGGCACTGGCCCACCCCGCACCGGCCGGCCAGACTATCCCGGCCCACGTCCCCCTGCTGGTGTGCACCCCCACCGGCACCGTCATGGACGCTCTGAGAGGACTGGACCATCCGGTCCACGACCATGACGGATACCTCCACCGCACCCTGAGGCCTCTGCCGGCACCCCCGGTACAGCCAGTACAACCGGCACCTCAGGCAGGCCCGCAGGAGATCCGATGAGCACCGACGACTGGGACAGCGCCGCAGACCAGGTGCGCTGCTGCGGCACCGACGTGATCGACTGCCCCGACTGCGCGGGGTCGGGGAGCCTGCCGGGCCCAGCGACCCACGAGCCCTGCCCGACCTGTGGGGGGACAGGGGAGATCGACCGCCAGGATCTGGTCTGTGCGGGCCGGGACCGCTGATCACTCACCGCACGCAGGTCCATCGCGGGGGTTGGAGTGCTCCAACCCGGGGACAACCACGAACACCGGGTCCGGGCACCGGTCCAAACCGGCACCACACCACATCGCACAGTCCAGGAGCAGATCATGGCATTCATCGGATCGACTCTGTCCCTTCTGGAGACCCCCGAGCAAGAGGTCGCCCGGCTGGCCGCGGCTCCGGAGGGCTCGCGTTCGCACTTCCTGTCGGGGCTTCCGGTCCAGGTGACCGGGGTTCCCCGCGGCTCGCTCATCGAGCTGCCCGCCCAGTTCCCCGAGAACGGCCGGGTCGTCGTGGTGGCCTACCGCGAGCACCCCTACGCCCCGATCGACGACGGCCCCAGGCTGCGTCACCATGCGAGCTGGGACGTCATCGTCGTGGCCTCCACCGATCCCCGCTACCCGGTGGGTGGCTTCGATCTGACCATCAGTGAGGCCGAGCTGGTCAGGGGCAGGATCGTCGAGATCCAGGTCACGCCCTGAGACACTCCACATCCCCGTCACGGCACCAGCGCCGTGACGGGGATGTACTTCTCTCACGAGAAAGAGTCCCCGCATCCTCGGGCAACACCGTCTGGCACCGCATCAACCGCGGCGGTGGTCAACGCCTGAACCAAGCGCTCCACATGACTATCGTAACCCGAATGCGCATGGATCCCGGCACCCGCATCTACGTCGAGCGCCGCACCACCGAAGGACGCACCCCCATGAGATCCGTCGCTGCCTCAAGCGCTACCTCGCCCGCGAAGTACACCGACACATCAACACCGCAGCACGGGGTCAGCTCGCGACAACTTGACACATATAGGGGACTCAACGGCCGCCTCGAACACCTGCGCGAAACCGCCTCGGGCTTTCGAAACCTCACCCACCACATTGTCCACGGACTCCTCGAGTGCGGTGTCAAACCCAGCCCACGCCCTCGATTGTGATGAGCTCCGAGATCAGCCAGTGAGGACAGTGGTGCAGTGGATGTACGGGACTTGACGGGCTCTTCAGGATCCAGGGTGTAGTCGGGGTCTGAACCCTCCGGTCTCCAGGAGGCTTCGGAGTCGGTAGTGGACCTCGTTGCGGAAGCCCAGGGCGATGCCGCGGAGGTGTTCGAGTCTGCCGTTGATGGCCTCGGTGGGCCCGTTGGAGGAGCCGGGGTGGTCGAAGTAGGCCAGGATGTCGGTAGCACGTGTGGCCAGGGTGTGGCCCAGTGTGATGACCTCGGGTAGGGCCTTGGGAACCCTGGTGGCGATCGCGTTGATGAGGCGTTCCATGACCTGCCGGCCCTCGCTTGTGTTCTGGGCGCGGTAGGCGGTCACGACCTGCTGGTAGACCG
>NZ_AUHZ01000041.1 GCF_000423445.1 Acidipropionibacterium thoenii DSM 20276
AGGCCCCGCACTGTGGTGCGGGGCCTGGCTTGTTCTAAGTGGGTTGTGCGGCGGCGTCCTACTCTCCCACCCACTGGCGTGGGCAGTACCATCGGCGTGTGGAGGCTTAACTTCCGGGTTCGGAATGGGACCGGGTGTTTCCCTTCAGCCATGGCCACCGGCACAAGATTATGGGACCACGTCCCTCGACCTGGGTCGAGGGGGTGGTGTTGTCAGGGGCTCCTGGACCAGCACCCCCTGGGGGGGTGTGGTGGTTCAGAGCCGCACAGTGGATATGCGCGATCGTTTGTAGATTGTTGTGAGGGCAAGCCCTCGGCCTATTAGTACCGGTCAGCTCCGCACCTTGCAGTGCGTCCACGTCCGGCCTATCAACCCGATGGTCTATCGGGGGCCTTACCAGATTCATCTGTGGGAACCCTCATCTTGAAGTGTGCTTCCCGCTTAGATGCTTTCAGCGGTTATCACATCCCGACGTAGCCAACCAGCCATGCTCCTGGCGGAACAACTGGCACACCAGAGGTCAGTCCGTCTCGGTCCTCTCGTACTAGAGACAGCTCTTCTCAAGATTCCTGTGCGCGCAGCGGATAGGGACCGAACTGTCTCACGACGTTCTAAACCCAGCTCGCGTGCCGCTTTAATGGGCGAACAGCCCAACCCTTGGGACCGACTCCAGCCCCAGGATGCGACGAGCCGACATCGAGGTGCCAAACCATGCCGTCGCTGTGAGCGCTCGGGCAAGATCAGCCTGTTATCCCCGGGGTACCTTTTATCCGTTGAGTGACGGCGCTCCCACGAGCCACCGTCAGATCACTAGTCCCGACTTTCGTCCCTGCTCGACATGCCTGTCTCACAGTCAAGCCCCCTTGTGCACTTGCACTCAACACCTGATTACCAACCAGGATGAGGGAACCTTTGGGCGCCTCCGTTACCTTTTAGGAGGCGACCGCCCCAGTCAAACTACCCATCAGGCACTGTCCCTGAACCGGATCACGGTTCCAGGTGAGATAACCAGAACGACCAGAGTGGTATTTCAACAATGACTCCACAACCACTGGCGTGGCTGCTTCACAGTCTCCCACCTATCCTACACAAGTCGCACCGATCACCAATACCAAACTATAGTAAAGGTCCCGGGGTCTTTCCGTCCTGCTGCGCGTAACGAGCATCTTTACTCGTACTGCAATTTCGCCGAGTTCATGGTGGAGACAGTAGGGAAGTCGTTACTCCATTCGTGCAGGTCGGAACTTACCCGACAAGGAATTTCGCTACCTTAGGATGGTTATAGTTACCACCGCCGTTTACTGGGGCTTAAGTTCACCGCTTCACACCCGAAGGTGATGACAGTTCCCCTTAACCTTCCAGCACCGGGCAGGAGTCAGTCCGTATACATCGTCTTACGACTTAGCACGGACCTGTGTTTTTAGTAAACAGTCGCTTCCCCCTGGTCTCTGCGACCCTCACTGCTACCAGCCGCACGGGCTGTACACAGTTCGGGCCCCCCTTATCCCGAAGTTACGGGGGTATTTTGCCGAGTTCCTTCACCATGATTCTCTCGATCGCCTCGGTATACTCTACCAATCCACCAGTGTCGGTTTAGGGTACGGGCGGTACAACACCTCGCTCACGAAGCTTTTCTCGGCAGCACAGGATCACTCACTCACCCACACTGTGGGCTCGCCATCATGCCTCAACCATATGTCCGGCGGATTTACCTACCAGACGGTCCACACATTTAGCCCCAGACAACCATCGCTGGGGTTGAGCTACCTCACTGCGTCCCTCCGCAGCTTGCCTACTACATGATCGGTTCACACACTCACCACCACACAAGACCTCAAAGAGACCCCACGCGGTGACTCGCACGCTTAGCATCACACGCCTCGACACGGACGGTGTTACACCGGTACCAGAATATCAACTGGTCGTCCATCGACTACGCCTGTCGGCCTCGCCTTAGGTCCCGACTCACCCAGGGCAGATTAGCTTGACCCTGGAACCCTTGGATATTCGGCGGACGGGTTTCTCACCCGTCATTCGCTACTCATGCCTGCATTCTCACTCGTATCAATTCCACGACAGGTCACCCCACCGCTTCACCACTGATACGACGCTCCCCTACCCAGTCGACCACAAGGACCGACTGCCACAGCTTCGGCGGATGGCTTGAGCCCCGCTACATTGTCGGCGCGGAATCACTTGACCAGTGAGCTATTACGCACTCTTTCAAGGATGGCTGCTTCCAAGCCAACCTCCTGGTTGTCACCGCAACTCCACATCCTTTTCCACTTAGCCACCCCTTAGGGGCCTTAGCTGATGATCTGGGCTGTTTCCCTCTCGACGACGAAGCTTATCCCCCGCCGTCTCACTGCCGTGCTCTGCGTACCGGCATTCGGAGTTTGGCTGATTTCGGTAAGCTGATAGGCCCCCTAGACCATCCAGTGCTCTACCTCCGGCACGGACCACACGACGCTGCACCTATATGCATTTCGGGGAGAACCAGCTATCACGGTGTTTGATTGGCCTTTCACCCCTATCCACAGCTCATCCCCTCCATTTTCAACTGAAGTGGGTGCGGACCTCCACGACGTCTTACCGTCGCTTCATCCTGGCCATGGATAGATCACACCGCTTCGGGTCCAGAGCACGCGACTGTCGCCCTTATCGGACTCGCTTTCGCTACGACTACCCCACACGGGTTAACCTCGCCACGCACCACTGACTCGCAGGCTCATTCTTCAAAAGGCACGCCGTCACCTGCCCAAAGGCAGGCTCCGACGGATTGTATGCGGCCGGTTTCAGGTACTCTTTCACTCCCCTCCCGGGGTACTTTTCACCATTCCCTCACGGTACTATCCGCTATCGGTCACCAAGGAGTATTCAGGCTTGACGGGTGGTCCCGCCAGATTCACGCGAAATTTCACGAGTTCCGCGCTACTTGGGGTGACTCTCACCAGTGGTGCACTCACGTCTACGGGACTCTCACCCACTCCGGTACGCCTTCCCAGACGATTCGACTTCACACACCATTTCTCACTGGTCCGCCTGACGGCAGTCAGACACGAAAGACCCCACAACCCCGCACGTGCAACGCCTGCCGGCTTGAACACACACACGGTTTGGCCTCATCCGCTTTCGCTCGCCACTACTCACGGAATCACTATTGTTTTCTCTTCCTACGGGTACTGAGATGTTTCACTTCCCCGCGTTCCCTCCCACACCCCTATACATTCAGGGCAGGGTCACCGGACATGACTCCGGCAATTCAAGGTTTCCCCATTCGGACATCCCCGGATCACAGTTCGTTTACCAACTCCCCAGGGCTTATCGCAGGTTACAACGTCCTTCATCGGCTCTTGGTGCCAAGGCATCCACCGACCGCACTCAGTAGCTTGCAATACACATACAAAATTCTACAAAGATGCTCATATCCACTGTACAGTTCTCAACCACCACACCAGACACCCACCACACGAACCCGAAGACCCGCGCAGCCGAGGAGCCGGCCAGACACCACACACACGTGCGTGATACCCCAGAACCCCAACAGTGCGCCCAAAATTTCAGTCAACATTCCACAGAAGCACCACCACCAGGAAACCCCGGCAGCAGCATCAACCCCCCGCCCACCACACGGTGAGCACAGGGCCCATGAAAGCTCCTTAGAAAGGAGGTGATCCAGCCGCACCTTCCGGTACGGCTACCTTGTTACGACTTAGTCCTAATTACCAGTCCCACCTTCGACGGCTCCCCCCACAAGGGTAGGGCCACCGGCTTCGGGTGTTACCGACTTTCATGACTTGACGGGCGGTGTGTACAAGCCCCGGGAACGTATTCACCGCAGCGTTGCTGATCTGCGATTACTAGCGACTCCGACTTCATGGGGTCGAGTTGCAGACCCCAATCCGAACTGAGACCGGCTTTTTGAGATTCGCTCCACCTCACAGTGTCGCAACTCTTTGTACCGGCCATTGTAGCATGCGTGAAGCCCTGGACATAAGGGGCATGATGACTTGACGTCATCCCCACCTTCCTCCGAGTTGACCCCGGCGGTCTCCACTGAGTCCCCAACCGAATTGCTGGCAACAGTGGACGAGGGTTGCGCTCGTTGCGGGACTTAACCCAACATCTCACGACACGAGCTGACGACAGCCATGCACCACCTGTGAATCGGCCCACAAGGGGGGCGGCCATCTCTGACCGTTACCAATCCATGTCAAACCCAGGTAAGGTTCTTCGCGTTGCATCGAATTAATCCGCATGCTCCGCCGCTTGTGCGGGGCCCCGTCAATTCCTTTGAGTTTTAGCCTTGCGGCCGTACTCCCCAGGCGGGGTACTTAATGCGTTAGCTACGGCACGGAATCCGTGGAATGGACCCCACACCTAGTACCCACCGTTTACAGCGTGGACTACCAGGGTATCTAAGCCTGTTTGCTCCCCACGCTTTCGCTCCTCAGCGTCAGGAAAGGTCCAGAGAACCGCCTTCGCCACTGGTGTTCCTCCTGATATCTGCGCATTCCACCGCTCCACCAGGAATTCCATTCTCCCCTACCTTCCTCAAGTCAACCCGTATCGAAAGCACGCCCAGGGTTAAGCCCCAAGTTTTCACTTCCGACGCGATCAACCACCTACGAGCTCTTTACGCCCAATAAATCCGGACAACGCTCGCACCCTACGTATCACCGCGGCTGCTGGCACGTAGTTAGCCGGTGCTTCTTCTCCAGGTACCGTCAAACCCCGAAAGGCCCTTCGTCCCTGGTGAAAGCGGTTTACAACCCGAAGGCCGTCATCCCGCACGCGGCGTTGCTGCATCAGGCTTTCGCCCATTGTGCAATATTCCCCACTGCTGCCTCCCGTAGGAGTCTGGGCCGTATCTCAGTCCCAATGTGGCCGGTCACCCTCTCAGGCCGGCTACCCGTCGACGCCTTGGTGAGCCACAACCTCACCAACAAGCTGATAGGACGCGAGTCCATCCACCACCGC
>NZ_AUHZ01000042.1 GCF_000423445.1 Acidipropionibacterium thoenii DSM 20276
GGAGCTCTCATCCTCGGGAGACCTCGACCTCTATCCGGCCACCGACGCGCCGGCCCGCCGCGCGACGTGCGCTACACCCTCATCTGGGAAGAGCCCGTAATCTCTCCGGACGCTGAGCCGGAGCAGCAGCGTCCCGGGTCATCCGGGGCCGTCGCTTGTGGCGGCGAGGAGCGCAGTGATGGCGTCGCTGATCGGCGTGTGGATGTCGTGTCTGCGCGCCAGACGCGAGATGACGCCGTTGCGGATACCCCATTCGAGCGGCCGGCCGGCTTCTCGGTCGGTGAGGATCGACGTGCTCATATCAGCCGGGAAGGCCTGGAAGCGGGCCAGGATGGCAGCGGGCACGTCATCGCTCAGTGCTGCTCCTTCCGCATGCGAAACGGCCAGGCACTCTTTCAGATAGTCGAGAGTGAGGTCCGCGAAGTCAGGGCGGGTGAACACGCCGGCACGCCGACCGGTGAGCGCCATGAGCCCGGCAGCGGCATTCTGGAGAAGCTTGCGCCAGGCGAGAGTGGTGAAGTCGCCCGCGAGTTCGACCTGGCAGCGCGTGTCGCGCAGGACATCCGCGATGCGCTCCGCCTCCGGTGATGCGGGAAGCGTCAGCCGGGGCTCGCCCCGCAGGAGGATGGTGCCGTCTTCCTGCGACTGCGCCGGGAACCAGACGACCGCGGGGACGACCTCTACTCCCTCAGGAACATGGGGTCGAACGGCAGCGATCTGCTCGACGCCGTTCTGCAACACGCAGACCACGGTCCCGGGGGCGCACAAAGCACGCAGCCAGGGGGCTGCCGCCGCGGTCTGGGTGGCCTTGACCGCCAAGAAGAGCACATCCGCCTTCTCGGGCTGCGCAGCAGGATCGGTGCGCACGGGGCCGGGAACGACGATCCGGCGGTCGCCGTCGATCAGGGTGAGCCCTGTTCGCGGCGTGCGACCGTAGAGCGTCGGTGTGTTGCCTGCCTCATGTAGGAGTGCGGACACCGTCGTCCCGATGGCTCCCGGGCCCACGACTCCAACGCGCTTGCGCTCCCTGAAAGAACTCGGTTGCTGCTCTGTCACCATGCGTCAATGTTACGCTATTACCTATGGCAATATCATCAAGTAACTCCGTTTCTACCGCCGAGGATCCGCTGCGCCGCTGGCTCGGAACGGTTCAGGCGCGGAGTGCGGGGCTGGTGGCAAGCGAGGCAAAGGTTGTCGACCTCGTGCTGGAGGACCCGTTGTTCGTGGGAAGGAGCACGACGGCGCAAGTCGCCGAGCGAGCAGGGGTCTCGGCACCAAGCGTGATCCGTGCCGCCCGCGCAATCGGTTTCTCGGGCTTCGCTGAACTGAAGCTGGAAATCGCCCGCGCTCGCGGAACAGCGGAGTTCTTCGCCCCGCCACACACGCTCACGAGCACCGATTCGACGCGCACGATCATCGACACGACAGCGCGCACAGGGATCGACGCGCTCACCGCCCTCAGCGGCGCGATCGACCCGGACGCTCTCGACCAGGCGGTCTCTGCGATCCGTGGCGCGGGGCAACTCCTCGCCTATGGTGCGGGCCCATCGGCGACGGTCGCGGCCGATGTCGTGTTCCGGCTGCGTTCGCTGGGCGTGCGGACATCGGGGGTCGTCGATCACGAGTCCGCGATGATCGCGGCACGCCTGCTCGACCCCGGCGACGTCGTCGTCGCCGTCAGCTCGACCGGTCGTACCGACATGACCGTCGCGATCGCCGACGCCGCCGTGACCGCCGACGCGACCGTCATCGCCATCACCAACCAGTACGGCACACCACTCACCGATGTCTCCGCCGTCGCACTCGTCGTGGGCGGCGCGCCGCTGGCGACGCAGATGGCCGCTGCCGGGAGCCGGCTGGCACAGCTTGTCGTCGTCGACGCTCTCGCAGCTGCATTGGCACTGCGCGATCCCGACCGTGTCTCGCGCGCGGAACGGGCCGGGATCGACCTGCCCGACATCACCTGATGCCACCAGTCACCGTTGCGATCGTCCTCGTCGCCGCAGTCGCCCACGCTGGCTGGAACCTCGTATCGAAGTATAAGAAGGGCGACACGCTGCTGTTCGTGGGCGCCTACACGACCGCTTCCGCGATCCTGTGTCTCCCGCTCGCGATCGGTGCCGCCGTCTCCGGTTCGCAGCCGATCACCTGGGCCCTGGTCGCCGCTGCGGCTGTGTCCGCCGCCCTGCACCTGACGTACTCGCTCACCCTGCAGGCGGGCTACGACCGAGCCGACCTCGGAGTCGTCTATCCGATCGCTCGCGGCGTGGGGCCGCTGCTCACCATCGTGATCGCTATCTTCCTGCTCGGAGAACGCCCCACGGCGCTGGCGATCATCGGAGCGCTCGTTATCCTCGCAGGCATCCTCGTCGTCACGGGCAACCCCTTTCAGAGAACGGGCAGCCGCCCCCTCCGCGGCATCGCATGGGGTACTACCACCGGGGCCACGATCGCCGCCTACACGCTGTGGGACGCGTTCGCGATCGGCTCCATCGAGCTCGCACCCGTCAGTTACTACGCCGGCACGCTCGTCGTCCAGGTCGTATTCCTGGCTCCAGCCATCATCAGACGCCGCGCAGCGTTCGCGAACACCCTCCGCGTAAATCGCGCGCCTATCGCCGCGGTCGCAGTGCTGTCCCCGCTCGCGTACATCCTTGTGCTGACCGCAATGCAAACCTCACCCGTGGCACTCGTCGCGCCACTGCGGGAGGCATCCATCGTGATCGGCGCGCTCCTCGCCTGGCATCTCTTCGGCGAAGGACACCTCGCCCGGCGTCTGATCGGCGCCGTGATCGTACTTGCCGGCATTGCCGGCATCAGCCTGTAGTCGCAATGCCAGACCAGGTACGACTCAGCGACTTTCTCCGCGTTTGATCGCCTTTTCGCCGCTCTCAGCACCCGGCGCTGCGGCTGCGAAGGGAGACCACGTGACACCGTGGTCCGACGGCTTGCCCACGAACCACTGGGCTGGCGGCCCACGACGCTGGAGG
>NZ_AUHZ01000043.1 GCF_000423445.1 Acidipropionibacterium thoenii DSM 20276
GATGATGTGGCTCATGATGCGGATGATGAACCACGGGGCCGATCACCACTGAGCCAAGAACCTCGCACCACGCGCCCACCAGCACCACAGAGCACCACCACTCAACGGACGAGGAAGACCATGACCAGCCCTACCCCACCCGACGAGCCCATCACGGCTGAAGGGGACTCCTTCACCTGCCCCATGCACCCCGAGGTCACCAGTGACCACCCTGGCCGCTGCCCCAAGTGCGGCATGTTCCTCCAACCGGACGGACAGCCCCCCGCGCCAGCAGCACACCAGCACACCCACCCCGGGCAGACTGCTGCCCACCAAGAGCACGGCGGGCAAAGCGCCCCGCCACCACAGGCCGACACCGGCCCACGCGATGGCGAATGGACCTGCCCCATGCACCCCGAGATCCGGCAGGATGGGCCGGGCGAGTGCCCGATCTGTGGCATGGCGCTCGAACCGGTCTCGGTGGGCGTCCACGACGGACCCAACCCAGAGCTGGCAGACATGCGCCGCCGTCTCCGCGTGGCAGCCGTGCTCAGCCTGCCCCTGGTGGTGCTGGCGATGGTCCCGGCCCTGGCCGTCGGGGCGTGGGTGCCCTGGGTCGAACTCGCGCTGTCCACCCCCGTGGTGTGGTGGGCCGGGTGGCCATTCTTCGCACGTGGCGCCCGATCAGTGGCCAGCCGGCACCTCAACATGTTCACCCTCGTCAGCCTCGGTGTGGGTGCCGCGTGGTTCTACAGTGTGGTCGCCGTCCTGGCCCCGGGGATCTTCCCGGCCATCATGCGTGATGACGGTGGCCGGGTCGGCGTCTACTTCGAGGCCACCGCCGTGATCATCACCCTGGTGCTGCTGGGGCAGGTACTCGAACTGCGGGCACGCGACCAGACCTCGGGTGCCATCCGCGCCCTGCTGGACCTGTCGCCAGCCACCGCGCACCGCATCAACCCCGACGGAGAAGAAGAGGAAGTGCCATCCGCGGACCTGCAGGTCGGCGACCATTGCCGGGTCCGCCCCGGTGAGAAGATCCCAGCAGACGGCATCGTGGTCGACGGCCACGCCTACGTCGACGAATCCATGATCACCGGCGAGCCGGTACCTGTTGACAAGAACCCCGGCGACCGTGTGATCGGCGGCACCATCACCAGCGGCGGCAGCCTGGTCATCGAGGCCACCGGCCTGGGCGCCGACTCGACCCTGGCCCGCATCGTCGACCTCGTGTCCCAGGCGCAACGTTCCCAAGCCCCCATCCAAGGGCTCGTCGACAAGATCTCCGCTGTGTTCGTGCCGGTCGTGATCGGCATCGCACTGATCACCTTCGCCGTCTGGGCCACTGTCGGGCCACAGCCCCGGCTACCGTTCGCGATCGTTGCTGCAGTGTCCGTGCTCATCATCGCCTGCCCTTGCGCGCTTGGCCTTGCCACACCCATGTCCATCATGGTCGGGGTTGGTCGCGGAGCCCGCGATGGCGTCCTGGTCAAGAACGCCGAAGCACTCGAACGACTGCAGAAGATCGACACCCTGGTGGTCGACAAGACCGGGACCCTGACCCAGGGCCATCCCAGCCTCGTCGACCAGAAGGTCGTCGCCGGCCACCACGCCGAGATCGTGCTGGCCATGGCGGCCGCTGTCGAGTCCGGGTCCGAACATCCCTTGGCCCGCGCGATCGTCGACGCGGCGCGAGAACGCGACGTCACCGTACCGACCGCCACTGCATTCACCGCCCACCCGGGTGGCGGCGT
>NZ_AUHZ01000044.1 GCF_000423445.1 Acidipropionibacterium thoenii DSM 20276
GGCTCCATCACTACAATCACCACAGACCCCACACCGGGATCGGCGGCCAGACCCCCTCAGCCCGCGTTCACAACGTCACGGGGAAGTACACCTAGTTCCTCCACCTGCCCCTCGGTGACGGTGGTCCCCCGCAACGCCAGCTCGGCGGCGAACTGCGCCAAGGTCCAGCGACGGGCCTTCCTCGCAGCGGTGATGTTTCTTCCAAGATGCTGCACAGCCTGATTCATATGCCTCGTCCTTGAGCGTCTCTCCTCGCGGCGGGCCTACCGCTGGCCCGCCCGGGGCGCCACCGCCCCATCGGCGTCCCGGTGCTCATGCGGACGGGTCCAGCACGACCTTCACGCACCCCTCCTCCTTGCCCTGGAACACCCGGTAGGCCTCCGAGGCCCGTGTCAGCGACAGCCTGTGAGTCACCAGATCCGTCAGGCCGAGCGGGTCGGACGGATCCTCGACCAGGGGCATCAGGTCCTGCGTCCACCTGCGCACATTGCACTGGCCCATCCGCACCGTGAGCTGCTTGTCGAACATCTCCATCAGCGGCATCGGGCTGGCCATCCCGGCGTAGACCCCCGCCAGCGAGACCGTGCCGCCCCGGCTCACCAGATCCACGGCGGCGCGCAGGGCGGCCGTCCGATCGACTCCCGCCGAGGTCATCGCCCTCTCTTGAGCCTGCGTCGGAAGCATCTCCACCGCCCGTTGCATCGCTGAGGCGACGGGGCTTCCATGGGCCTCCATCCCCACCGCATCGATGACGGCGTCAGGCCCCCGCCCACCGGTGTCGAAGCGCATCGGGCCCCGGGCGTCCTCAGCCCCGGGGAAGGTGGTGACGCCGTGGCGGGTCGCCATCGCGCGTCGCTCGGCGACCGGGTCGACGCCGTACACCCTGGCCCCCAGATGGACCGCCACGCGGGCGGTGAGCTGGCCCACCGGTCCCAGACCTAGCACTGCCACCGAGCTTCCGGCGGTGGCCCCCGCGTACCGCACGGCCTGCCAGGCCGTCGGCAGGATGTCGGACAGGAACAGGTAGCGCTCATCGGGCAGGTCCGTGCCAACCTTCATCAGCCCGTACTCGGCCCGGGGCACCCGGACGAACTCCGCCTGGGCGCCGGCCAGCGACCCGTACAGCTTCGAGTAGCCCAGCAGCGCGGCACCGGTGCCGAAGGCGGAGACCTGAGTCACCTCGCACTGGGACTGCAGGCCGGCATGGCACATATCACAGTGCCCACATGCCACATTGAACGGCACCACGACCCGGTCGCCGGGCCTGACCGATGACACCGCCGATCCGACCTCCTCGACCACCCCCATCCCCTCGTGGCCGAGGATGTCGCCCGAAGTCATGAACGGCGTCAGGAGCTCGTACAGATGCAGATCCGACCCGCAGATGGCCGTGGAGGTCACCCTCACCAACACGTCCTGATCCTTAACGATGACCGGATCATCGACGGTCTCAGTGCGGACGTCCCGTCTGCCGTGCCAAGTGACTGCGCGCATATCACGCCCTCCTTGTCCAGTGGAAATTGGGCTCTTCAGGATCCAGGGTGTAGTCGGGGTCTGAACCCTCCGGTCTCCAGGAGGCTTCGGAGTCGGTAGTGGACCTCGTTGCGGAAGCCCAGG
>NZ_AUHZ01000045.1 GCF_000423445.1 Acidipropionibacterium thoenii DSM 20276
TCACCAAGCTCGGCAGGACGCTGAAGAAGCGCGCCGCCGACGTCCTGGCCTACTTCGACCGGCCCAGCACCTCCAACGGGCCCACCGAGGCGATCTGTGAGTCTGGGTTCGGCTGGTCTGGGACCGGCTGGTCAGGATGGATGTCGGTCGTGTCGACCGGGGTGTGACTCTCGAAGCAATTGGCCCGCTCGCGGTGTCTTTCCGTTGAATTGTCCGCTCGGGTCGGCGCGGCCGGCGCCATCCGGCCCACCTCGGTGACCTCATCAGGAGACTGCCCGACCCCCTCGGGGTCGTGGCCCATCACAGATTCGCCCCGACGTGACCCCTTCCCGGACTGGCGTCGGCCGCTCAGCGACCGTGACCCTGTCCGTTTGAAGAAAGGAACGTCGATCGCCATGGCTATCGTCGCCCATACCCGCCCGTTCGTCATCGGCGCGGATACCCACGCCCGCAACCACGCCATCTCAATCCTGGCCTGCCCCACCGGTGAGATCCTCGATGAGGCCAAGTTCCCCGCCACCACAGCGGGTCTGTCACGAGCCGTCGCCTGGGCCGGACGCCGCACCGACGGTGATGCTGGCGTGCTCTGGGTGATCGAGGGCACCGGAACCTACGGAGCACGCCTGGCGCGCACCGCAGCCGATGCCGGATACACGGTCGTCGAGGCTCCTCGCATGAACGCCCGCGCCAACCGAGGCATCGGAAAGTCCGACCCGCTCGACTCTCGCCGCATCGGTGCGGCAGCACTCCCGCTCCAGGACAGCCATCTGCGCGAACCACGCGCTGACGACGGCGTCCGTGCCGCCGTCAAGGTGCTGCTGGCTTCCCGTGATCACATGAGCACCGAGCGCACCGCAACAATCAACGCGCTCACCGCGCTACTGCGCGTCGTCGATCTCGGCATCGATGCCCGCCGGCCCCTCACCGCGACGCAGATCGCCATGATCGCGGCATGGCAGCCACGCGACGAAGACATCGCCACCGCGACAGCCCGAGGCGAAGCAAACCGCCTCGCCAAGCGCGTCGCCGCGCTCGACACTGAGCTCAAAGACATTACCAAGCGGATCACCGACCTCGTCCGCCAGAGCCCTGCAAGCGGCCTCCTCGATCAACCAGGTATCGGCCCGATCACCGCCGCAGTCGCGCTGACATCCTGGTCACACCTGGGCCGGATCAGGTCCGAGGCCGCGTTCGCCAGCCTCGCCGGCACGAACCCGATCCCCGCATCCTCGGGCAACACCGTCCGGCACCGCATCAACCGCGGCGGCGACCGACGCCTCAACCGAGCCCTCCACATGGCCATCGTCACCCGCATGCGCATGGACCCCCGCACCCGCGCCTACGTCGAGCGCCGCACAGCGGAAGGACGCACCATCCGCGAGATCCGTCGCTGCCTCAAGCGATACCTCGCCCGCGAGATCTACCGACACCTCAACACCGCAGCCCGAGCCCAGCTCGCGACGACTTGACAAACATAGGAGATTCAACGGCAGGCTCGAGCACCTGCGCGGCTCGGCGCTGGGGTTCCGCAACCTGACCAACTACATCGCCAGATCCCTGCTCGAGACCGGCGGGTTC
>NZ_AUHZ01000046.1 GCF_000423445.1 Acidipropionibacterium thoenii DSM 20276
GCGCACCAGGCCTGGGTGGAGTAGGTGAGCGAGTCGCCTGCCGCCGACCCCAGAGCTGTGGGCGGGGTGAGACCGCGTCCCGGAGCGGCCCCGAGGTCCGGCGGGTGCTCCAGGCCCATGGGGTGCATGCCGCCGCCCATGGTGCCTGTGGTGGTCAGGTGTATCAGCCGGGGTAGTGCCTCGGGGTGGGCGGACTGGTCGTAGATCTGCGAGACGGTGGTGACGGCAGCCGGCAGGTATCCCTTGTCGGGTGCGGGCGCGCAGACCGTGACGTCGTGGCCGGTCACAGTGGCGCAGGTGGTGTACCCGTACCGGTCGGCCCACAGCTGGTCGACGTCCTGGCTCGGTGGCCGGGGAGTGGCGATCATCGCCGCCAGGGCCAGCAGCAGGCAGGCCGGGGCCATCCAGATCCGCCCACTGCACCAGCCGGCGCAGACACCGAGCACAGCACCGACGGCCACCTCGGCCAGCACGATGAGGGTGGGTGGCCATCCGGCGAGGAACTCGGTGACGACGACGCTCGCCCCGACTCCGTGGGAGGCCAGATCCCAGGTGGACATGAGCGCCAGGATCAGGGCCGGAGCCCCCACTGCGATGACGGTGGTGAGGGCTGCGGCACCGCAGGCCCGTCCCAGCAGTGTCCAGGCCGGGCGGCCCGACAGCTTCTGCCAGACCGCGACTCCGCTGCGCCAGCGGTACTGGCCTGTCACCACGCCGGCCAGTACCGCGCAGGGTATGGCGATGAAGAACGAGGCGGGGATCTCGCCGGCCAGCAGGAGCCTGGGGCTGCCGCCCCACCACGACAGCGACGTCACCCACGGCCAGGCCGAGACGACGGCGACCAGGCAGGCCATCGGCACGGCCAGGGAGGCTCTCCTGATGCCGGCCCGGGCACTGGAGCGGTGGGGCGTCACGGTGCGGTGGTGGGGTCGCCCATCGGGGGCGGTTGGGCGTGGGGTCCATGTCAGGCCGTTGACGAGGACGACGACTCCGGCCGCCCCGATCAGCAGGCACAGCGGAATACTCAGATTGGGCACGCCCGGGTCCAGCAGCAGGTCGGCCGGGGCGCGCAGCGCTCCCCACAGTCCCAGGGACAGTCCCGGGTGCAGCGGCCAGCTGAACATCATCGATGCCAGTGCCGCGACCAGCGGGGCCACCCAGATGGCGGCCGGCGGCAGGACGGCCAGGCTCAGCAGGCCCAGCCCGAGCAGGGCGACGGCGTCGCGCCAGGTGGCGATGAGTCCCCATTCGCCGATGGTGGTGGGGAAGGCTGCCAGGGCGATGACCGCGCTCGTGAGGACAGCGATGCCCAGCAGGGCCCACCGGCGGGCCGTCAGGGATCGTGGGGCGGTGCGGTCGGTGTCGGTCTCGGTGGTGAACATGAACAGCAACGGGACGACACAGACGGTGGCGATCCACAGTGGGGCCACCTCGATCTCGCTTCCGTCGGAGCTGATGGGGAGCACCAGTCCGCGCACGACCGCCGAGGCGATGACGGCCACCGCGACCGATGGTCCCACCCGGTGGTGACGGGCCCACAGCATGACTCCCGTGTGCCTCACGGTGTCACC
>NZ_AUHZ01000047.1 GCF_000423445.1 Acidipropionibacterium thoenii DSM 20276
TCAGACCCCGACTACACCCTGGATTCGGATGAGCCGCATTTGACTGGCGCTTTAGCTCGATCGCTCCGGCGGTGGGGCGCCGATGGAGCCATTGAAGGCCTGCCGCGTTCTTTCCACGCCGTGAACCAAGGAAGTAACCTCGAAGGCAAGGATCCCTTTAGCTCGGCGGACGCCCGACTCCTGAGCCATGCCGCGCTCTAGTTCGTTAATTTCTTCGCTGCCGAGAAATGTGAAAGTCTTCAGTAGTCCGATGATGATTGATTCATGTTGATCCAACCAAAATCTCACCATCTCCGCGGGGCTAGTCATGTCCGCATCTAGCCAAACGGCGTTGCCCTCGCTCTTTCCGAACTTGCGCCCGGTGGCGTCCGTAATCAGCGGGGTTCCAACAGCATGCAGGGAAACCCCCTCCACACGTTTGGTCAATTCAATTCCAGCCGTGAGGTTTCCCCACTGGTCACTGCCTCCTGTTTGGAGAAGGCAACCGTGGCGCTTGTAGAGTTCGAGGAAGTCCATTCCCTGAAGGGCTTGATAGCTAAATTCCGTAAACGAAATCCCGTCCTCCGCGGCTAGCCTAGACGACACGATCTGCTTCTTGATCATTGTGCCAACACGGAGATTCTTTCCCACGTCACGAAGAAAATCGAGGGCGGTCAGGGGAGCGGTCCAATCTAGATTATTCACGAGTCGCGCTGGATTGGGGCAGTCAAAGTCCAAAAATCGGGAGATCTGCGCTCGAAGGCTTTCGACCCACTGTTCCACTACCGTGCGATCGTTGAGCCGGCGTTCGGATGTTGGTTTGGGATCGCCGATTAGGCCCGTTGATCCCCCCACTAACGCGATGGGCCAGTGGCCAGCCAATTGAAGCCGTCGCATCAGGATCAGCTGGACCAGGTTGCCCAAGTGGAGGCTGGGAGCGGTAGGGTCAAACCCGCAGTAAAATGTGATGGGAGGGCCGTCTACTACGTCGCGTAACGCGTCCGCATTGGTAGAGACATGTACTGCGTCACGGTAGACAAGCTCTTCCCACAGGCTCGCAAAGGCTGGGTCGCGCCGGATGGGGGCTGGGCTGCTGGGCATGGGCCAGCTTGAAAATGATCGAGCTCTCCCCCCCGTTGCCCCACTCTCGGTTGCGTGATCGACGTCCATGTCGCCTGAGGATACCGGGCTCTTCACGAACGAGGGTGTAGCGCGGGTCTGAATCCGCCGGCTTCGAGCAGCGACCGAGCGATGTAGTGGCTGAGGTTGCGGAAGCCGAGGG